>NZ_CAAHFN010000087.1 GCF_900961225.1 Modicisalibacter radicis | reverse complement strand
CGGGCACCACCTTGGCAATGGCATCGATGGCATTGCTGAAATGCATGGACCTTTCCCTGTCAGTGTACCTGACAGGGAAAGGTCTCATGATCAGCTTATTGAAGGTAGGCTTAACTGACTGGCATTAGAGCATATGCCCGACTTTTCAACGTTCGAAGAGGGAGATAACTCAGCCGCTGACGATGACCTGCTCTCTCAGCTCCTTCGGCATGGAGAAGGTAATGTTCTCCTCGCGGCCCTCGAGTTCTTCCGGGACTTCGGCGCCCAGCGCGCGCAGCCGCTCGATCACGCCCTTGACCAGCACCTCGGGGGCGCTGGCGCCGGCGGTGATGCCGATGCGCGCGACACCCTCCAGCCACGCCGGCTCGATCAGGCTGGCGTCGTCGATCAGCCTGGCCGGCGTGCCCATGCGCTCGGCGAGTTCGCGCAGGCGGTTGGAGTTGGAGCTGTTGACGCTGCCCACCACCAGCACCAGATCCGAGTCGGCGGCCAGCTCGCGCACCGCGTCCTGACGGTTCTGGGTGGCGTAGCAGATGTCGTCCTTGCGCGGTCCCTGGATGGCCGGGAACTTGTCGCGCAGGGCATCGATCACCCGCGCGGTATCGTCCATCGACAGTGTCGTCTGGGTGACGAAGGCCAGCCGCTCGGGGTCCTTGACCTCGAGGGCGGCGACATCGGCCTCGTCCTCGACCAGGTAGACGGCGCCGCCGTGCGAGGTGTCGTAGCGGCCCATGGTGCCCTCCACCTCGGGGTGGCCGGCATGGCCGATCAGAATGCACTCCTGGCCGCGCTTGGCGTAGCGCAGGACTTCCATGTGCACCTTGGTGACCAGCGGACAGGTGGCGTCGAAGATCTTCAGCCCGCGGCGCTCCGCTTCCTGCTGGACGGCGCGCGACACCCCGTGAGCCGAGAAGATCACCGTGACGTCGTCGGGCACCTCGTCGAGTTCGTCGACGAAGATCGCCCCGCGCTCGCGCAGCGAATCGACCACGAAGCGATTGTGCACGACTTCGTGGCGCACGTAGATGGGCGGGCCCAGCACGTCGAGCGCCCGGTTGACGATATCGATCGCCCGATCGACGCCCGCGCAGAAGCCGCGGGGATTGGCCAACTTGATCTGCATGTCTGCCTCGCTCGATACGCGCGGTATCAATGGCGGTGTATGTCTATGAAAAGCGCTACGCGACGGTTCAGTGGGTCGTCGCCGGCCGCACCTCGATCACCTCGACGTCAAAGGTCAGGGTACGCCCCGCCAGCGGGTGATTGAAGTCCACCTCGACGCGCTTGTCGCCGATCTCGGCGATCACCCCCGGCAACTCGCCGCCCGCCGGGTCGGCGAACGACATCACCAGGCCCTCCTCCAGCTCGTCGGTGCCTTCGAAACTGTCGCGCGGCAACGACTGGATGTTCTGCGGGTTGTGCTGGCCGAAGGCGTGCTCAGGGGAGATCGTGTAGCTGCCGGTCTCGCCGTCGGTCAGGCCCGTCAGCGGCGCCTCGAAACCCGGCGGCAGGTTGCCGTCGCCGACCTGAAACGTTGCCGGCTGCTTGTCGCGGGTGGAATCGACCACCGTGCCGTCCTCGAGCTTTAGGGTGAAGTGCAGGGTGACTTCCATGCCCTCGCCGATCCGGTATTCACTCATCTCATCGCGCTCCGCTTTGCATATTCGGCCACATTGGGGAGTATCAGGCCTTTTGACGCCGGGCATCACGCAGGGTTTCGAGAATCAGCCCGATCGCCCCCAGGGTGATGGCCGTGTCGGCCAGGTTGAAGGCGGGGAAGTAGTTGTTTCCCCAGTGGAAGGAGAGAAAATCCACCACGTAACCATGCACCAGGCGATCGTAGAGATTGCCCAGCGCGCCGCCGATGATCAGCGCCAGCGAGCCGGCCAGCAGCACCTCGCCGCTTTTCAGCCGGGTCAGCCAGATGCTCAGGCCGACGCTGGCGCCCACCGCGAGCAGCGCGAACAGCCAGCGTTGCCAGCCATCGTGGGTGGCCAGAAAGCTGAACGCCGCGCCCATGTTGTGCAGCAGCGTCAGGTTGAAGACCGGCAGCACCTCCACCGGCTGGCCGTAGCTCAGCAGGCTGCTGGCGAGCGCCTTGCTGCCCAGGTCGAGCACCACGACCAGCAGCGACAGCCACAGCCAGCGCAACGGCCGGCGCATCGGCGCCGCCTGCTGGTCGCCCTCGGCCGTATCCGGCTCAGGCCGCATGTCAGGCATAATGCCGCGCCTCCCCGGGGCCGTCCGGCAGGTTGCTGATGCAGCGACCGCACAGGTCCGGGTGCTCGGCGTGGCTGCCGACATCCGGGCGATGCTGCCAGCAACGCTCGCACTTGGCGTGGGCGCTGGGCGCGACCGCGACCCGCAACCCCTCGAGTTCGCTGGTCTCGGCCTGCGCCGCGCCGCCAGCGTCCCGGGAGGCCAGATGCACCTCGCTGGTCAGCAGCACGAAGCGCAGTTCGTCGCCCAGCCGGCCCAGCGTCTCTCGCAGCTCGTCGCTGGCGTAGAGGGTGACCTCGGCGGCCAGGCCGTTCTTGATCTGCTTGGCGTTGCGCGCGTCCTCCAGGCACTTGTTGACCGCCTGCTTGACCTGCAGCACCCGCTCCCAGAAGTCGCGGCCGAACTCGGCGCCCTCGTCGAGCGTGGCCAGCCCGGTGTAGAAGCGCTCCAGCAGCACGCTGTCGCGGCGCTCGCCGGGGATGTGCTCGTAGACCTCCTCGCCGGTGAAACTCAGGATCGGCGCGATCCAGCGGGCCAGCGCCTCGACCACGTGATAGAGCGCGGTCTGGCAGCTGCGCCGGGCCAGGGAATCGGCCTGGGTGGTGTACTGGCGATCCTTGATCACGTCGAGGTAGAAACCGCCCAGCTCCCGCGCACAGAAGGTGTGCACCTGCTGATAGACATCGAGGAAGCGGTATTCCTCGTACGCCTGCTCGATACGCACCTGCAACTGGGCGGCCCGATCGACCACCCACTGATCCAGCGCCAGCATGTCGCCGAAGGCGATGGCGTCGCGCGCCGGGTCGAAGCCGTTGAGATTGGCGAGCAGGAACCGCGAGGTGTTGCGGATGCGTCGGTAGACGTCGGCGGTGCGCTTGAGGATCTCGTCGGAGACCGCCATCTCGCCGGAGTAATCGGTGGAGGCGACCCACAGCCGCAGGATGTCGGCGCCGAGCTTGTCCATCACTTCCTGCGGGGCGATCACGTTGCCCAGCGACTTGGACTGCTTGCGGCCCTTCTCGTCCACGGTGAAGCCGTGGGTCAGCAGTTCCTTGTAGGGCGCATGACCGTCGATAGCGGCACCGGTGAGCAGCGAGGAGTGGAACCAGCCGCGGTGCTGGTCGGAGCCTTCCAGGTACAGGTCGGCGATCGGTCCTTCGGCGTGGCCGTGAGGGTGCGAGCCGCGCAGCACGTGGCGATGGGTGGTGCCGGAATCGAACCACACGTCGAGGGTATCGGTGACCTTCTCGTAGTCGCCGGCCTCGGCGCCCAGCAGCTCGACGGGGTCGAGACGGAACCAGGCGTCGATGCCCTCCTGTTCTACGCGCTTGGCGGCTTCCTCCATCAACTCGAGAGTACGCGGGTGCAGCTCGCCGGTAACCTTATGCAGGAAGAAGGGAATCGGCACGCCCCAGTTCCGCTGGCGCGAGATACACCAATCCGGGCGGTTGGCGATCATGCTGTGCAGGCGCGCCTTGCCCCAGGCCGGGGTAAAAGCGGTTGCCTCGACGCCCTCCAAGGCCTTATCGCGCAGCGTGCGGCCGTCCTTGCCCGCCACGTCCATGCCCACGAACCACTGGGCGGTGGCGCGGTAGATCACCGGCGTCTTGTGCCGCCAGCAATGCATGTAGCTGTGGGTGATCTTGTGGTGGGCCAGCAGCGCACCGGCCTCCTCGAGCTTGGCGACGATCTGCGGATTGGCCTTCCAGATCATCTGGCCGCCGAAGAACGGCAGATCATCGACATAGACGCCGTTGCTCTGTACCGGGCTCTCGATCTCATCGAAGCTCATGCCGTGGGCACGGCAGGTCACGAAATCGTCCATGCCGTAGGCCGGTGCCGAATGGACGATACCGGTGCTGCCCTCGTCGGCGCCCACGTAATCGGCCAGGTAGACCGGCGAGCGGCGATCGTAGAAGGGGTGGCGGAACTCGATCAGGTCCAGCGCCTCGCCCTGGGCAGTGGCGATCACTTCGCCATGCAGACCGAAGCGCTCCAGGCAGCTCTCGACCAGATCCTCGGCCAGCAACAGCAGGCGATCGCCGACATCGACCAGCGCGTAGCTGAACTCCGGATGCACGTTGAGCGCCTGGTTGGCGGGGATGGTCCACGGCGTGGTGGTCCAGATCACCGCCGCGGCGGGCTTGGCCAGCGCGCTCAGCCCGAACGCCGCGGCCAGCTTGGCGTCGTCGGCACTGGCAAAAGCCACGTCGATGGCGTCGGATTGCTTGTCGGCGTACTCGACCTCGGCCTCGGCCAGCGCCGAGCCACAATCGAAGCACCAGTTGACCGGCTTGAGGCCCTTGAAGACGTAGCCCGCCTCGACCATGTCGGCCAGCGCGCGGATCTCACCCGCCTCGTTGACGAAGTCCATGGAGCGGTAGGGGTTGTCCCAGTCGCCGATCACACCCAGCCGGATGAAACCCTGGCGCTGATCCTCGATCTGCGCGGCGGCATACTCGCGGCACAGCGCGCGGGCCTGCTCGGGCTCGAGATGTTTGCCGTGGGTAGTCTCGACCTTGTGCTCGATGGGCAGGCCGTGGCAGTCCCAGCCCGGCACATAGGGTGCATCGAAGCCGGCCAGGTTCTTCGACTTGACGATGATATCCTTGAGAATCTTGTTGAGCGCATGCCCCAGATGAATGCTGCCGTTGGCGTAGGGAGGGCCGTCGTGGAGCACGAAGGATTCGCGCCCCCGGCCGGCCTCGCGCAGCCGCTGGTAGAGATCGAGCTCCTGCCAGCGCGCGAGGCGCGCCGGTTCCCGCTTGGGCAGATTGCCGCGCATCGGGAAATCGGTTTCTGGCAGGTTGAGGGTGTGCTTGTAGTCGCTCATAGCCTTGGAGTCAGCCGTCGTCGTTGTCGGCGGCTCCGGCCGCCGGGGATTCGGAATTCGCCGGCATCGCCGCCAGCGGCGCCGATGCCAGAAAGGAGTGCCACGTCGCGTCGTCCGCCGCGCCCGGCGAGGCGTCGCCCGGCAGCGCGATGTCGCGGAAATAGTCCCGCGCCCGCGCCTGGTCGCGATGAATCTGGCGCTTGAGCGCCTCGAGCCCATCGAAGGTCAGTTCGCCGCGCAGTCGCGCGCAGGGCACCACCGAGATGCGCTGGCCGTAGAGATCGCCATCGAAGTCGAACAGATGGACTTCGAGCACCGGGCGCGGCGTGCCCACCGTCGGCCGCCAGCCGATATTGGCGACGCCCGTGAACTCGCGACCATCGGCGAGCCGGGTGAGCACGGCATACACGCCGCGCAGCGCCATCGGCCCGGGCAGCAGCGGCAGGTTGGCGGTGGGCACGCCGATCGTGCGACCCAGTTGCCGGTCGCGCACCACGCGCCCCGCCAGCCGATAGGGCCGCCCCAGCATGCGCCGGGCCTGGGCGAAGTTGCCGCTGGCCAGCAGCGTGCGTACCCGCGAGCTCGATACCCGCTCGTCGTCGAGCGCGAAGGTGCGGGTATGCTCGACGGCGAAGCCGCGTGCCTC
This sequence comes from Modicisalibacter radicis, assembly GCF_900961225.1. Classification (GTDB taxonomy): domain Bacteria; phylum Pseudomonadota; class Gammaproteobacteria; order Pseudomonadales; family Halomonadaceae; genus Modicisalibacter. Next base: position 215,408 of record NZ_CAAHFN010000087.1, on the reverse strand, counting down.
GCCAACCTCGCGCAGCAGCGCGAAATCGCCGACCCGGTCGCAACCGAATCGAAAATCGTCGCCCACCACCAGATGACGGACGCCCAGCCCGCCGATCAGCACGCGATCGATGAACTGATGCGCGGTGAGACTCCTCAACGCCTCGTTGAACGGCAGGCAGACCACCCGCTCGGCACCGTACTCGGCGAGCAGCCGCACCTTGTCGCGCAACCGGGTGAGGCGCGGCGGCGCCTGATCGCCGGCGAAATATTCGCGGGGCTGCGGCTCGAATATCACCACCGTCACCGGCCGCCCCAGCGCGGCGGCGCGATCGCGCAGCTGATCGAGGATCGCCTGATGCCCGCGGTGCACGCCATCGAAGTTGCCGATGGTCGCCACGCTGCCCCGGTGCTCCGCCGTCAGGTTGTGCAAGCCGCGAATCAGTTCCATAGGTCCTTCAATATTCCGAGAGAGGTCCGTCACGCACCGGGAAAGCCTTCGATTATAACGAAGGGGGGTGGCCTTGACAGCCGCCGCGCCGCAGATCGACTGCACGGTCAATGCCGCGCATCATCCGCGCAGCCGGAAGTGGCGCAGGCGCACGCCGGTAGCCGCCAGCCAGGCGAAGTACACCGCGGCTCCGCCCGCCACCAGCGCGGCCAGCGTACCGGCGCGACGCCACACGTCCCATTCCAGCCAGACCTGCCAGTCCGGCGCGAACCACCACAGCGCCAGGGTCATCAGCGCACAGCCCCCCAGCAGCTGCAGCGCATAGCGCCCCCAGCCGGGCTGAAACACCAGCACCCCGCGGCGGCGCAGCCCGCGCGCCAGCAGTCCGGCATTGAGAAACGCCGACAGCGCGGTGGCCAGCGCCAGCCCGGCGTGGGCCAGCGGCAGGATCAGCGCCAGGTTGAAGACCATGTTGGCGACCATCGCGACCACCCCGATCTTGACCGGCGTGGCAGTGTCCTGGCGAGCGAAGTAACCCGGCGCCAGCACCTTGATCAGCATGAAGGCGACCAGCCCCAGGGCATAGGCACGCAGGCTCATCGCCGCCATGGCGATATCGCGATCGGTCATCGCGCCGTAGTGGAACAGGCTGACCAGCAGCGGTTCGGCGAGCACCTCCAGCGCCAGCGCCGCCGGCAGCCCCAGCAGCAGCACCGCGCGCAACGCCCAGTCGAGCATCTGCGCGAAGTGCTCGGGCGAGCGTTCGGCGTGACGCTTGGACAACGCCGGCAGGATCACCGTGCCCAGCGCCACGCCGAACACCCCCAGCGGCAGCTCCACCAGGCGATCCGAATAGTAGAGCCACGACACGCTGCCGTCGGCAAGCAGCGAGGCCAGCACGGTGTCCAGCAGCAGGTTGATCTGCGATACCGAGACGCCGAACAGCGCCGGCGCCATCAGCCACAGGATGCGCTTGACGCCGGGGTGGCGGAAGTTCGGCCAGGGCCGCGGCAGCAGCCCCAGCCGGGCCAGGAACGGCACCTGGAACGCCAGCTGGGCGGCGCCGGCGATCAGCACGCCCCAGGCCAGCGCCATCGACGGCACGCTCATCCAGGGCGTCAGCGCCACCGCCGCACCGATCAGCGCGAGATTGAGCAGCACCGGGGTGAACGCCGGCACGGCGAAGCGATTCCAGGTATTGAGCACGCTGCCCGAGAACGCCGTCAGCGAAATCAGCAGCAAGTAGGGAAAGGTCAGCCGCAGCATCTCGGCGGTCAGCGCCAGCTTGTCGGGGTCGCGGGCGAAACCCGGGGCGAAGACCAGCGCCAGCCAGGGCGCCAGCACGATCGCCAGCGAGGTCATCAACGCCAGCACCACCGCCAGGCTGCCGGCCACGGCGTCGAGCAGTTCGCGAACCTCGGCGCGGGTGCGCTGGGAGGCGTACTCCGAGAGCACCGGCACGAAGGCCTGATTGAACGCGCCCTCGGCGAACAGCCGGCGCAGGAAGTTGGGGATCTTGAAGGCGACGAAGAACGCATCCGCGCCACTGCCGGCGCCGAACAGCGCGGCGATCGTCACGTCCCGCGCCAGGCCCAGCACCCGCGACAGCATGGTCATCGCACTGACCACCATCCCCGAGCGCAGCAGACCGCCGCTCGCCGGCGTCGCGCGACCCGCAACGACGCCCGGCGCCGCGTCGCCGGGCGCGGCATCGCCACCCGCCGGGGCGTCCAGCGAGGCATGATCGTCCTGCGCATCCTGCGCCGCTCTATCGGCGCCGGGCTCGTCGTCGGGCTGCACCGCGCTATCCCTTCCCGTGTCCTGGCTCGCCATGTGCTGGCCCCATCACGCTTGTTCGGTAAACGGCATGCACAAAAAAACCGGCCGCAGCCGGTTTTTCTCGGTCCCCGCCGCCCGTTCGGGCCGGGCGGGGCACCTCAGCGACGTCCGGCTTACGCAGCCAGCGCCTTGACCCGCTTGTTGAGGCGGCTCTTCAGGCGCGCGGCCTTCTTCTTGGAAATCGCGTCCTTGTCGGCGATGCGGTCGATGACCGGCTGCGCCGCCTTGAAGGCGTCCATGGCCTGGGCATGATCGCCGCCCTGCACCGCCTTGATCACGCGCTTGATGTAGGTACGCACCATCGAACGCTGACTGGCGTTGTGCTTGCGACGCTGTTCGGCCTGACGGGCACGCTTCTGTGCTTGCTTGGTATTCGCCACCGTAATCTCCTTGGAGAACCATAAAATGCGGTGTAAGTGTTTGATCCGATTCGGTAATCAGATGCTTCCAAACCGGTCTGGCCATGCAGCAACGAACGCGTTGGTCACGGGCCATGTCTGAGAGGATGCGATATTCTAGCACGCGCTGCCGGGGCTTGCCACAGGGCGCGTGACGGCTGGCCTGCGGAGGCTAGAGGACCACCAGGTTGTCGCGGTGAATCAGCTCCGGCGCCTCCATGTAACCGAGGATCGCCTCGATCTGGTGGCTCGGCTGACCGACGATGCGCGCCGCCTCTTCGCTGCCGTAGTTGACCAGCCCCTTGGCGACCCGCTCGCCCTGCTCGTCGATACAGACCACCATGTCGCCACGCACGAAGGCACCGCTGACCGCCTTGACGCCCACCGGCAGCAGGCTCGAGCCGCGATCGCGCAATACGCTGACCGCGCCGGCATCCAGCGTCAGGCTGCCGCGCACCTGCAACTGCCCGGCCAGCCAGCGCTTGCGCGCCGCCAGCGGCGCACGCTCCGGGCGCAACAGGGTGCCCAGGCGCTCGCCGTCGATCAACCGGGTCAGCACCGCATCCTGGCGACCACTGGCGATCGCCGTGACCGCCCCTGAACGCGCCGCCAGCCGCGCCGCGCGGATCTTGGTGGCCATGCCGCCGCGTCCCAGTGCGCCGCCGCCGCCGGCGACCGCGGCCAGCTGCGGATCGCCGGCACGGCCTTCGCGGATCAGCCGCGCCGACGGATCGTGGCGCGGATCGGCGTCGAACAGGCCCTCCTGGTCGGTGAGGATGATCAGCGCCTCGGCCTCGAGCAGGTTGGCGACCAGCGCGCCCAGGGTATCGTTGTCGCCGAAGCGGATCTCGTCGGTGACCACGGTGTCGTTCTCGTTGATCACCGGCACCACGCGCAGGTCGACCAGCGTGCGCAGCGCCGAGCGGGCGTTCAGGTAGCGCTTGCGATTGGACAGGTCGTCGTGGGTCAGCAGCACCTGGGCGCTGCGCAACCCGTGGCGCGCTAAATGACCCTCGTAGCATTGCGCCAGGCCGGTCTGGCCCACCGCCGCCGCCGCCTGCAACTCGTGCACCGCCGACGGCCGCACGCTCCAGCCCAGCCGGGCCATGCCCGCCGCCACCGCGCCGGACGACACCAGCACCACCTCGATGCCACGCGCGTGCAACGCGGCGAGCTGATCGACCCAGCCGCCGATGGCGGTTTCGTCGAGGCCGCGGCCGTCGTTGGTCAACAGCGCGCTGCCGATCTTGACCACCACACGGCGCGCGCCGGTCAGCGCCTCGCGTCCCGGCGCCTGCTCGTTGCTTTCCATCCTACCCTCCGCTCAGGGGGCGTACTCGACCTCGACGTCGTAATCGTCGTCGTCGAAGTCGTCGTCATCGTCCTGGTCTGCCTCGACCGGCTTGCGCTTGCGGCTCAGCCGCGCCTCGGCACGCGCCACCGCCTCGGCTTCCATCCGCGCGCGCATCTCGCGCTCGTGCTCGGCGACCACCTCGTCCTCGGCCTCGAGCCGGCGCTGCTCGGTCAGCCAGCGATAGACCGCCTGGACCAGCGGCGCGGTGCCCTCGCCGGCGATCGCCGAGGTACGAAACACCGGCCCCTGCCAGTCCAGCGCATCGACGATCCCCCGGGCGCGCGACTCGCGCTCTTCCTCATGCAGCAGGTCGAGCTTGTTGAGCACCAGCCAGCGGGGCCGCTCGGCCAGCGCCGGGGAGAACTGCTCGAGCTCCCGGGCGATGGCGCGGGCGGACTCCACCGGGTCCGATTCGTCGAACGGTGCGACATCGACCACGTGCAGCAGCAACCGCGTGCGGGTCAGGTGCTTGAGGAAGCGCAGCCCCAGCCCGGCACCGTCCGAGGCCCCCTCGATCAGGCCCGGCACGTCGGCCATCACGAAGTGCTCGTGGGTGCCCAGCTTGACTACCCCCAGGTTGGGCACCAGCGTGGTGAACGGGTAGTTGGCGACCTTGGGCTTGGCGGCCGAAACGGCGCGAATCAGCGTCGACTTGCCGGCGTTGGGCATGCCCAGCAGGCCGACATCGGCCATCACCTTCATCTCCAGACGCAGGTTGCGGCGCTCGCCCGGCGTTCCCGGGGTGGTGCGTCGCGGCGCGCGGTTGGTCGACGACTTGAAATGGATATTGCCCAGCCCGCGTCGCCCGCCCTGGGCGACCAGGACCACCTGGCCGATCTCGGTGACGTCGGCGATCACCTCGAGGGTGTCCTCGTCGATCACCGTGGTGCCCACCGGCACCTTGACATGCAGCTCGTCACCGGCCTTGCCGCTCATCTGGCGGCCCTGGCCCGGCTGGCCGTTCTGGGCCTTGTAGAAGCGCTGGTACTTGAAATCGATCAGGGTGTTCAGCGCGTCGTCACCGATCAGGTAGACGCTGCCACCATGACCGCCATCGCCGCCATCGGGGCCGCCCTTGGGCACGTACTTCTCGCGGCGGAAACTCAGGCAACCGTTACCGCCGTTGCCGGCTTCCACGATGATCGAGGCTTCGTCGACGAACTGCATCTGGCATTCTCCTGGCGGCGACGGCCGCCATATACGAAAAGGCCCCGCGCTGGCGGGGCCTTTTCAGTGCTCGTTCGAGAGAGGTCTCAGGCGGAGACGACGCTCACGAACTTGCGGTTCTTCGGACCCTTGGTCTCGAACTTGATCACGCCTTCGTCCAGTGCGAACAGGGTGTGATCCTTGCCGATACCCACGCCGGTGCCGGCGTGAAAACGCGTGCCACGCTGACGGACGATGATGTTGCCCGGGGCCACGGCCTGGCCGCCGAACAACTTGACGCCCAAGCGCTTGGATTCGGAATCGCGACCGTTACGTGTACTACCGGCTGCCTTCTTGTGAGCCATTGCAAATACCTCGCAGGTTCAGGGGAGTGCTACCGCTCAGGCGGAAATCCCGGTGATCTTGACTTCGGTGAACCACTGGCGGTGGCCCTGGCGACGCATGGAGTGCTTGCGACGACGAAACTTGATGATGCGAACCTTCTCGCCACGGCCGTGGGAAACGACCTCGGCGGAGACCTTGGCACCATCGACCAGCGGCGCGCCGACCTTGACGTCGTCGCCGTCGGCGACCAGCAGCACCTGGTCGAAATCCAGGCTGTCGCCGGTGGCCACTTCAAGCTTCTCGAGCTTCAGGGTCTGGCCTTCCTGGACGCGGTATTGCTTACCGCCACTCTTGATAACAGCGTACATACTTCGTCTCCGGACACTCATCGGGGATTGGCTCTTCATCGGCCTGCGGCGAGTGGCGCCCCTTCCGGCAGCCATCTGACAGGGAGCATGATGAGTCAGGGTCGCGGATTATAACCACCGGCGCCGGAGTTCACAAGGGGATCGCGCATGTACACACCGCGTGACGCCTCGCCTTGACGCCCCCCACCCCCCCTCATAGCATAGCGGGCAAGCCATGGCCGGCGCCGGGCGTAGCAACGAGTCATTCGGCGCCTCGAAGAAACACCGGATGATCGACGCGCGGGCACGCAAGCATTCCCAGCGGCCACGGCCAGGCACCCAGCCAGCCGCAGGCACCCCGGGCATGTAGCCGGTTCGCACGGATTGCCCGGGTTTCGCCAACTCCCTGACAGACAGCCACTACATGCAACCCAACGCATCGCCTATCCATGCAGCGGTGGCCGAGGATTTCGCCGCCGTCGACCGAACCGTTCTCGCCCAGTTGAACTCGCGGGTTCCGCTCGTCGAGACCATCGGCCACTACATCATCGAGAGCGGCGGCAAGCGCCTGCGCCCTCTGCTGGTCCTGCTCTCGGCGCGCGCGCTCGACTATGCCGGCGACAAGCATATAACGCTCGCCACGCTGATCGAGTTCATGCACACCTCGACGCTGCTGCACGACGACGTAGTCGACGAGTCCAGCCTGCGGCGCGGACGCACCACCGCCAACGAGAACTGGGGCAATGCGCCGTCGGTGCTGGTCGGCGACTTCCTCTATTCGCGCTCGTTTCAGATGATGGTCGAGGTCGGCTCGATGCACGTCATGGAAGTGCTGTCGGCGGCCACCTGCACCATTGCCGAGGGCGAGGTGCTGCAACTGACCAATGTCGGCAACCCGGACATCGACGAGGCGGCCTACTTCGATACCATCCACGGCAAGACGGCGATGCTGTTCGAGGCGGCCTCCCACAGCGGCGCGATCCTCGCCGGCGGCAGCGCCGAGCAGCAAGAAGCGCTGCGCCTCTACGGCCGCTACCTGGGGCTCGCCTTCCAGCTGATCGACGACCTGCTCGACTATCAGGGCAATGCCGACACCATGGGCAAGAACGTCGGCGACGACCTGGCCGAAGGCAAGCCCACCCTGCCGCTGATCCACGCCATGCGCGAAGGCAGCCCCGAGCAGGCCCAATTGATCCGCCGCGCGATCCGCCAGGGCGGCCTCGACAGGCTCGATGAGGTGCTGGCCATCGTCCACGCCACCGGGGCGCTCGAATACACCCGCGCGCGGGCCGAGGAGATGGCCGAGCGGGCACTGGAGCAGCTCGACATGCTGGCGCCGAGTCGCTACCGCGACACCATGGCGGAGCTTGCCCGGCTGGCCGTCGACCGCCAGTCATGAGCGGCCCCGCGGGGGTTGCCAAGCGCCTTGCAATGCGTATAATGCACCTCCGTTGAGGCACACGCCCAACCGCGTCGGAGTATAGCTCAGCTTGGTAGAGCGCTGCCTTCGGGAGGCAGAGGTCGTAGGTTCGAATCCTGCTACTCCGACCAATATTCCATAAAAATGGCCACCTAGCTGAACGGCGGCCGTTTTTCTGCTGTGAGTTTAGGTAGCAGTCAGCAGATGGCATAAGATGAGCCATCGATACGTTTCAGGGAATTGCAGTCATCCGCCCGGCAGGCACTCACGACTCATTGAATCATAAACCGCTCAACGACCATTGAACGCCCCCTCTTTCAGGACTCAAGCCTGCCAAGGTATGCAATTTAATTGCTTAGCAAAAAACCATCCGCACAAGAAATAGAGCTCACCCCTCACCAACAACTAAATATGAACCAAGACCTGATTGCGACCGTTTTTCTTGGCATTATATAGCGCCTGATCGGCACGCTTAAAAACTTGTGAGTATACATCAGCCGTCTGCCATCGAGTAATACCACCACTGATCGTTATATACAAATCAACCTGACTATTAATGGGGATGGGCGTTGATGCGACTGTCTGACGTACACGCTCCATCACATTCCTGGCGACATCAAGTGAAGCGTTGTTTATCATGACAACGAATTCTTCACCACCGATCCTCGCGGCAAAGTCCCCATCTCGGGCACGAAGAACCTTACTCACTGTATCTGAAAGCCAGACGATAACCTGATCTCCCACATCATGGCCATAGGTATCATTAATTGGTTTAAAATGGTCAATATCGACGACAGCAAGACAGATACCCTTATGCTTGACGTCCGGATTGTCGATCAGGGTGCCAACATATTCATTCAGATAAGCACGGTTTGGCAGACCGGTCAACTGGTCCCGCCTTGCTTGCGCGGTCATCTCATCCCGCTCTTTCTTTATTTTCTCCAAATACAGGGCTTGGGTTATAACTTTTTCCACGGCACTCACTATCAAACGAAGCAATTCGATCTCGACTCTACCAAATGGCTTCACCCTCGACAGATGACTCGAGAAATTGACTGTTCCCCAAACCTGTCCATGAATTCGTATTGGCGCCCCAATGTATGTTTCCAAGCCAAATTTTTCATAGCAAGGATGACCCCAAAAGCGAGGATCACTGCCTGCGTCGATTGTATGAAAAACATCCTCATGATCCAGCGTCAACCGGCAATAAGTATCCCCCAGTGTAAAAACCGTACCTTGCTCCAGAGCATTGTCTTTTGATTCGCACCAGACCACAGTGTATTTTTCTTCTTCGACCCGACTGATAATGGCAATATCCTGCACCAGGTACGTCAGAGAGTCTCTCAACAGATTACCAATAACCTCCTGTGTCGTAAGGTCCGTGCGGTTGACTTCAGTATGAACATCCTTGAGGATGTTTATCATCGCCCCATATTCCGAAACATCATTAATGATCGCATAAAACCCCGCCACCTCATCACCAACCAGGTCGGGTATATAGCTAACGTTGAAATAAGCAGCACGACCGTCGACAAGCGTCAACTTGTCTTCATAGTCAACTCTCTCGCCAGCCAAAGCTTTTTTGACTCTTGGAATCAGTTTTTTAAAAGACTCACCCGTGATTACCGAAGAAATCGGTTTTTTATAAAGCTGCTCTCGGCTCAGCCCGATAAAAGCCTCATAGGCTTTGTTATTGAATAGAAAACGCCAGCCTCTATCCACATAGGCGATCATCATTGGCAGGGCATCAGCCAGCTGGTCCACTATCATTTCTTCTGCATCAAGAGTAGCTTCTAGCCTTGACACCTTCGCCACCAGGCGATCGTTTTCTACCTCATAGTACTTCCACTTGAGCTTTTCCAATTGATCCGGATAGACGCCACTCTGGCGACGAGCATAGGGGAGCCCCCCTTCCATCGACCTGTGGCATCTCAAGAAGTCTGATCTTAAAATGTCATAATCATTAATATTGGCACCCAAAAGGTCCTGCACCGGTATCTTTAATAGCTCACTGGCAGAGCCCACAACATCCTCTATGACATTGCCGCTAGAAATCAAAAGATATGCATCATCCGAGTCATGCATGACTTTTCCCAACCACATTCGCTCCGACACACATCACCTCCAGCTCAGGGCCACCAGCTATTTACCTAGATCTTACGCTCCCTTTTGCTAAAAAACAGAGCCGTTGCAAAGTTTGACAATCTGCAGCGCAGACCAAACTTGACGAAGCGGATTCCAGACAATGAATAATTACGCGCGCATGCACTTATAGCGTAGAGCGGTTAAACTCATGACCACCGGAATTTCAACACCTATAAAAACAAAAGTCTCATCAAGACACAGATGCCTTGCAGAAGCCTAAAACCCAATCACATTACACACAGCTGGCTCTTCTCAAACTCCCATGCGTCCTTAACCATATCCGACAACGATAGCCGAGGCTGCCATTCAAGATGCTTACACGCCTTACTTATATCAGCCACCAAAATGTCGGGATCTCCGGGGCGCCGCTCACATTCGTCATAGGCAATATCTTGCCCGGTCACCTGTCTGGCCTTTTCGATGACTTCCATCACGCTATACCCTGTTCCACAGCCCAAGTTGAAAATATCGCTTTCACCACCCTCGAGAAGTCGCCTAAGCGCTTTCTCATGAGCAATGGCAAGATCTTGGACATGTACGAAATCACGAATACAGGTTCCATCGGGTGTAGCGTAGTCCGCCCCGAAAACCTTGATCGACTCCCTTCGCCCAGAGGCGACCTGCAGAACCAGAGGCAACAAATGAGACTCGGGGTCGTGTCGCTCGCCGAGCTCTCCCTCTGGATCCGCGCCCGCCGCATTGAAGTAACGAAGGCAAATCGATTTGAGGCCGTAGGCAGAGCCATAATCCCTTAATATGCGCTCCACCATATATTTTGTATTGCCGTAGGGGTTAACCGGCACACAGGGAGAGTCCTCACGAATCCCTGCTCCTTCGGGAACGCCATATACCGCAGCCGTCGAGGAAAACACCAGCTTGTCCACGCAGTGCTTGCGCATTGCATTCAGTAACGTCAGTGTCTGTACAAGATTGTTCTGGTAAAATGTCGCCGGATCGCTGACCGATGGCCCGACCTCGATCAGCGCCGCGAAATGCATGACGGCGCCAAAAGAAGCCTTCCCGAATAGCTGGTCGAGCAACACCGAATCGCCGACCGAGCCTTCGACAAAATGAACATCTCGCACCGCATCTCGGTGACCATTCGACAGATTGTCCAGCACAGTCACCTCATAGCCCAGGCGCTTCAAGTACTTGACCATGTGAGAGCCGATGAAGCCGGCCCCACCCACCACGAGAATACGAACGGAAGGATCAATCGCCATCGTTACGCTCCCCTGCAGGCCCAAAGAGTATAAATTCCAACGAATCCTCCGCCACGGGACGGAAAACCTTCATGCAAGTCATGACGACCAGCGCTCGAGCTTGCGATACAAGGTCGAGGGGCTGACTTCCAGACTTCTTGCGGCTCCTGGCACGCTACCGCCATTGCGGGATATTGCCCGCTCCACCACCCAGCGCTCGATCTCCGCCAGCGTCATGCCGTCAATGAACTCTTCGCAAGCCTGCTGGCTCGTTAACATCGATGAGCCATGACTTATACCGCTCCATGCAACAGTCGATATATCCGTTGATGCTTCCAAGCTCGAGGAGGTAGTACCCGCACCACCGGTACCTTGCATGGAAGGTTTTGACGCCACTTTCTCGCGCCCCCCGGGAAGAGGAAGAGAAAGCTCGGGCCCAGCGCTCATCACAACGGCACGCCGAATAGTGTTCTGAAGCTCTCGAACGTTTCCCGGCCAACTATGGCCTCTCAGTTGAGTGACGGTCACGGCGTTTAGAGGCGCAAAAGACTTGCCCTCCTCCTCGGCGAAACGGTCGAGGAACTCTTCGGCCAGCATAATGACGTCGTCACCTCGTTCGCGCAGAGGCGGAAGTTCGATGGGGAGCACGGAAAGGCGGTAGAAGAGATCCTCCCGAAAACGCCCTTCCTGAACCTCCTTTGCTGGATCACGGTTGGTCGCACAAATCACGCGAACATCAACCGCCTCGGGCCGACTGCTACCCACACGCTGAATCGTCCCCGTCTGCAGAAAGCGTAGCAACTTGACCTGGAGCTTTAACTCCATCTCACAGATTTCATCGAGGAAAAGCGTGCCGCCATCCGCTTCCCTGGCAGCACCCGTACGGTTTTCAAGCGCTCCTGTGAAGGCCCCTTTTACATGCCCAAAAAGCTCGGACTCGAGAAGGTTCTCGGGAATCGCACCACAGTTTATTGCCACAAAGCGACCGTTTCTCCGATCACTGGTCAGGTGGATCGCTTCCGCAGTCACTTCCTTGCCCGTCCCGCTCTCTCCGGTAACGAACACGGTAGCTCTGGAACTGGCGACGTTCTCTATGGCTCGGTAAACCACCTGCATAGCATCCGAACTACCAATGAACCCTTCGAACTTCCCGCGCTTTTTCAGCTTGCGGGCGACCTGGACTTCCCGTTCCAGTATGCGTCGCTCACCGGCACGCTGAACCGTGGTAGTGAGGCGCTCGGGAGACACCGGCTTGACCAGAAAGTCATAGGCGCCGGACCGCATGGCCTGGATGGCCCGATTGATGGAGCCATCCGCCGTGATCACGACGACGCTGGTGTTGGCTGTAAACTCGGGGGTGTTCTGCAGTAACTCGAGGCCATCGCCATCGGGTAGATTGAGATCCAGAAGAATCACATCGAAAGAAGCGTGCGGATCGGCAAAGAAATATTGCCGTGCCTCTTCTCCGCTGCCAGCGATCTCCGCAGTGCACCCCGCCTTCTCCAGCTGGCCGGCATAGGTCAATGCAAGAGAAACGGTGTCTTCGACGATCAGAACCCGAAGCTTGTCATTCATGCAGCGCTTCCTGTGCGGGGGTGATTAGGAACCGGGCTTCGCTGCCCCCCTCATTCTCGCACCAGGTGACTTCACTGTCCTCACCATAGAAAACGATGCACTGCTGCACCAACCCGAAGGCGATGTGTGCAAACGCCCGGTGGGAGCGGTATACGACCCGATAGCCTTGCGCGCAATCCTCCGTGACGACACTGGGCGGGGTCGCTCCCGGGTAGATCACCCGGACTTCTTCATGGATATGGCTCTGTACATGATCGAGCAACTCACGGGCCGACGGGTAGCGGCTTAACAGATCGGGAAAACGGATTTCGAAGCGCTGGAACAGGTAACGGCCGAACGCCTCGCAGACATCGCTCGCATCCGCTGAAGCCATTCGCGACGCCACTTCCACCAATCGACCGGCATATTCACTCGGGTACGTTCCAATGGCGGTGAAGACCGCGCCGTTGGGCAATTCAGCCTCGTCGATAAGCCGTTCCGTGAAGTCTCCACCAAAGGTGTCATCCATGAAACTCATCAGTTCGACAAAGATCAGGCCTTTCATCGTCGGTCGCTCTCCAAACGGCTTGCGGAATCGATAAAGGGGCGCTCCGAGAACGAAGATCACTGGATACCGTACGAGTGACCTGCCCCAGGCAATGGCCAGATAAATCCGCCATTCCCCTGCCATTATGGAAAGCAATAAACATGCCAGGTTTTTAGGCCGAGAATAGCGCCATTGGGCAGCCGCAGCTTCGCAAAATGCAAAGATCCTCGCAAAATGCAAAAATTCCTTTGCATTTTGCGAAATAACCACCGGGCAGCAGGCTTTTGACCCCGAGACGAACACCCACCTTCTCTCGCGTCCTTCGATGAGAGGAGGCCAAACGGCGTACACGCCACAGCCGACCGACGAGAGTTCCTATTGTCTCCAGTACTAGACGTTGAAAGCACGTCATGCTTTTGGCCCAATTCTTGTATTAGCTCCGCTACACTAGCCTGCTGATATCAGGAGGAGGCAGATTCATGGGTCGATACGTTAGCCACCTCACCAGACAACTCTCCCAGCTCACACTGGCGATAGTGCTTACGGCCTGCGCCTCCGCCCCCGAGCCTGAAAACCTTGCCGGCGCCATCTGGATGCCGCAGCAGGGCAGTTTGACCACTCATCAGCAGGCGTGCCTGCCCGAAACGGAGGCTCCCGCATTCCCTCAGGCCAATTTCGTCCCCATGGCGCTAATGCAGGCTGAAAAGGCCCATCTCGCACCGGGCGATAGAGTCCGCATCGCAGTCATCGGAGATGACGAAACCCTGTCCGGCACTTATATCGTGGACAACCTCGGCGAACTGGCATTGCCGGGTCTGCCCGCCATCGACACCAAGGGCAAGACACGGGATGAAGCGAGGCAGCAGTTACGCGGCTTGCTGATCGACCAAGGCCTGGTCAGGGATCTGCCGCGAGTGGTGGACATCAGCCTGCTCGAGAGCGCCGGCGTGTCGATACCGGTCACTGGCGCCGTCTTCAATCCGGGCACGGTCAGAGTTGGGGAGCGGGCCGTCGAGGCAAGGGTCGGACAGATCGAAGGGAACGCGGGCGGTGATGCCAATACCGAACGCAGCCTGAGTGCGGCACTTCGCGCAGCCTCCGGGGTCCGGCCGGATGCCGCCATCGACGCGATTCTGCTAGTCCGCGGCGAGCGCTGGACCCAGGTGGACATGTCCGGGCTGCTCGACGGCACCCGTTTCACGGATATACACCTGTCCCCGGGAGACCGCATAACCGTGCCCAGCACGGGTTGCTTCGACCCCCGCCTGGTGAGGCCCAGCGCCCTGACCCCGCCGGGTGTCAGGGTCTACATGTCGAACCTGTCACGTCCCGCCGCGAGCAATTCCAACGCGGCCATCAACAAGGACGCCACAAGCCTGCCCTATGGAACTCGTCTGTTGCAGGCCCTGGTGTCCGCCAACTGCGTGGGGGGAGCGGCCATGAACGCCCGCCGCCAGGCCATTCTGATCTCCACCAATCCGGTCAACCAGACGAGCGTGGTCATCAAGCGTGATATAGAGGGCATGCTGACCAATGCCCGGCGTGACAGCATCAATCCCTACCTCATGCCGGATGATGCCATCGCCTGCTATGACAGCCGAACCATGAACTTCCGCGACGCCATTTCTCTGTTCGGAGAAGCATTGGGGACCGCCGCGACAGTCATCCTGATAGATGATGTGGCCAAATGAGAGAATCCGCGACAGCCGCCCCCAGGCGCCTGCGGCGCCTGTGGTATTTCATCCGCGATGGGCTGCCATCGGAAGGGCGTTACTTTCGCTACGCCCTCTCCATGGCCCCTTTCCTGGTGGGGATCTGGGGGTTGGTAGCCGTTTATCTGGCTCTCGCGCCAGTGACCTACCAGAGTACCATGACCCTGATACTCCCGGGTTCGGGCGTCGGCGGTTCCATCAATCTTGAATCGATCGGCCAGGCGACCTCGCAGACGTCCTCGGCATTTTCGAGCCCCCGTCTCAGCCCAACGGAAAATTACAAGCGACTACTCTCTGCCGACTTGACCCTGCGCCGGGGGGCCGAACGCCTGAACGATGGCAGCGACAGACTGCCCGGACCGTCCGTCAAGCTCGTCGATCAGACCAATCTGATCATGGTTTCGATGTCGGGAAGCACGCCCGAGCAGGCCCAGTCCCGGCTCGAGGCCCTGCAACGGGCCTTCCTGTCGATACTCGAACACTTGCGCAAAGGCGAGGCCGCCCGGCGCGAATCGGAGGACTTGCAGCGGCTCGACGGGCTGCAACAAAAGCTCCAGCAGGCCCAGCTCAGAGTCATCGAGTTTCAGGGGGACACGGGGCTGGCTACCCTGGATCAGTTCAATCAGCGCATCCGCATCGTCGACGACTTGCGCGCCAAGGCAAGAGAGCTTCAACAGCAGTTGACCGAAAGCCAGGCGACGGCAGCCGCTCAGGGCGAACTCCTCGGCCTGGATGCCGATCAGGCAAGTGCCGCGCAACGGCTCAAGGCCGATCCCTTGTTTCAATCGCTGCTGGCACGCTATGCGCTCACGCTATCCGACTGGACGGAGTCCCGGGCGACACTTGGTGACAATCACATGAAAATGGCCGAACTGGACGCGCGACTCTCGAGTCTGCGACAAGCGACCTTGCAACGCGGCCACCAACTGACCTCGCTATCCACCCAGGAACTGGCCGACTTCGTCGATCTGTCGGTCAGCGACAGCCGCGAGCGGATGCTGGACGCTTTCCTGTTTTCGACATCCGCCGTCAGAGGCATGCAATCCACGCTGGCACAAATCCGTGAGCAGATCGCCAAACACACCAAGGAAATGACGGGCCTAGTGCAGACGGCCGCGACCCTTTCCGACCTCCTGAGGGAGCAGCGCGTGGCCCAGGCGGTCTTCTCGTCGGCCCTGGCCCGGCTCGATACCAACAAGTCGGACCCGTTCGCCTCATACCCCCTGGTCCAGACGTTCGAATCCCCCTCGCGCCCCGACGCGCCATCATCACCGTCAACGCTTCTGGCCATCGCCGGGGGCATCGTCAGTACCCTACTCGTCATCATGGGCTTCTTGCTGCTATGGCTGCGCCAACCCATCATCCAGCTAATGCTGCCGAAAAACTGATCTCCGTCGCCATCCAGAGCACCTGGCTGCTCTGGATGGTTGGAGGTCTCTACATCGCCGGCCCGGCCCTGGCCTGGATACTGGCGCTGATGGCAGCCGTGACGCTGTACGTGGCGCCGGCCCTTCCCGCGCATCAACGCCCACCTCCTCTGCATCCCTGCATTCTGCTGTGGTTGGCCGGCATGCTGGCCATGCTCTTGATCCTCATCGCCGGCCACCTTCTCAACGATCTCGGCATCGCCAGGACCATCAAGTCCTCGATCGGCTGGGCCAAGGGTTGGGCACTCATCGCGTTGTTTCCCTTCGCCGGCGCCGTGCTCTCCATCCGGCCGGAAATCATCTACCGAGCGGTATGCCGGCTTGGCCTGCAGACGCTGCTGCTGCTTCCCCTGTTTCTGGTCGCGCCCTTCATCGGGCTGCCCGGCCTGCTCTATGTGTCGCCCTTGAAGGTCGTGGGAGGCTCGGGGCCGGAGTACTTCGCGGTGATTCTCTACACGCTCGAGCCGGGATCCGGCATTCCACGCTGGCAGTTCTTTGCTCCCTGGTCACCCGCCGCGGGTATGATCGCCATCATCCATGTTCTCTGTGCGCTGGAAGAAAAACAGTGGAAATGGAAGATCATCGGCGTTAGCGCCGCCTTGCTGGTTGCCCTCTTGTGCCAGTCCCGCCTGGCCTTGGTAGCCCTGGCGATCGTCTGGCCAACGGCCTTTGGCATCAGTCAGCTTCGCAAATCCTGGATCTGGTTCAGTGCCGCCATCCCGGTACTGGTTGCCGGCTTGCTCATGCCCCAGTTAATGGCGCTGATGGACCACGCGATCGACCGCTTCACTGGCGCGCGTGCCGATTCGAGCCGCGTCCGCGCGGCACTCGGCAGGATCGCCGTCGAGCGCTGGAAGAATGAAGCACCGTGGTTCGGTCACGGCGTCGTGGAAAGGGGGCCGCACCTGGTGGAATACATGCCAATCGGCAGTCATCACAGTTGGTACGGGCTGTTATTCGTGAAGGGGATCACCGGTGCCTTCGCACTCGCTGTTCCTCTATTCGCCACGATCCTGGTCGTGGCACGCCTGTCCCTGTACGAGCCGATCGGCCGGGTCGCGTTTTCGCTGCTTCTCCTGCTGACGTTGTATACCTTCGGCGAGAATCTCGAGATCCTGAGCTATCTTTATTGGCCGGCACTGGTACTCGTGGGGATCGCCTGCCGCACCGCCACCCAACGCCGTCTCAAGCATGCCGAGCGACGCTCATAACCGACACGCCATGGTCTTCTCCATGCCCAAGAATCGCCGCCAGGCGAGCACTCGTTCCTGTTGCAACCCCTGAACCGAATGCCGAGCGCCCATACGAAGCGAGTGCAGCAAGGCTGGCGTCAGCGCTTCGAGCGCATCGCGCAGGCCATCCGGTGACTGAAAATCGACGATCATGCCGGCTCGCCCCGCGCAGGTCTGTTCGGGAAGCCCATCCACATCCGCGACCATGATCGGCCTGCCCGCCTGACGCGCCTCCGTCGCCACCAGTCCATAGGCTTCGTAACGGGAGGGCACCACGATGACATCGCAGCGAGCGAGAAAATCGAGCCGGTCGGTCACCTCGCCACAGAAATTCACCTGCGGCACGCCTTCCGCCAACGCATGCAACCACTCCTCCTGCTCACCGAAGCCGCCCAGCAACAGCTGGTAACGGGTTGGCGGCAGGCCCCGGAACAACGTCACGAGTCGGTCGAAGCCCTTCTGTTCCGAGAAACGCCCATAACTGCCCACGACAAGAGGCCGCTGGCCACTCCAGCCGGGAGCGGCCAGCGAGTCGATACCGGGCACCACGCTCAACGGCGGGATCACCGTCAGCCGCCGGGCACCGGGCCGTGCCACCCGATCGAGCCACTCCGCCTGTCCGTGCGACACGGCGACCACCCGATCGAAGAGCCGGTAGACCAGCCTGAGCATGCAACGAAAGCGTAAACGCCTCGGGACATACAGCGCCTCCCAGCAACCGGTATAGCTGTGCTCGATATGGACCAGACGCGCCCGAGGATTACGCGACTTCAGGGCTTGCAGGTAAGGCAAGGCCCGCCACCGCGGCGGGAAATGCGTCACGATGATATCGGCGTCGAGGGCAGGCGCCCGGTCGCGGTCGGGATCGACCTGCAGAGTACGAGTCTCCAGGTTTTCTGCCAGGCCAGGCAGCGTGAACACGGCCAAGGCCTGAGTTACGCCCCCTTGGGCGACATCGTCCAGCAAGTGAACCATGGACAGCCGGGTCATGCCGGCAGCCCCGTGCCAAGACGCCAGGCGGCCAGTTGGTTCAGGACACGCCGGCCCATGAAGCGGGCCGCCAACGCTGCCAACCCCGTCTCCAGAGTCTTCAATGGCTCTTGAAGCAAGATGGTTACGCTGGTCGATATGGCCTCCCTGAACAGCGACACGGCAAAGCCCCCGTCCCCCACCTGAACCGCACGCCTGGCAAGGTAGCGCAGTTGGTAGGCACGGGCCACGGCCCCGTGGCGCCGGATCAGCTCGGGGGCATAACCACGCGCCTTGTCGATCACCCGCTCCCAGCTCTCGAACTGCCGGACCATGTTCGCCGACAACCCCCCACCCACGATGCGATACTCGGTCAGCAACCCCTCGATCCCCTCGAAGACGCACCCGAATTCGGCACTCATTCTCAACCAGAGCTCGATATCCTCGGATTGACGAAAGCTTTCATCGAACCAGCAGATACGGTCGTCTTCCTGCGGATGAACGCAGGCGACCCTATCCAGCGCGCGACGACGAATGACGGCCGCGGACCCATTGCCGACCGGGTTACGCAACAGAATGTGTCGGGGGGCGACATCCGCCAGGCGCGGTGACTGCGTCACTCCCATCGCCTCACCCCGCTCGTCGATCAGACGCGAGCCGCTGTAGCTGACATCGACGCGCGAACTGGCCATCAAGTGAATGTAATGCAGGGCCAGCTTGGTCGGATGCCAGCGATCGTCCGAATCGAGAAGCGCCACGAATTCACCCCGCGCCGCCGCGATCCCGGTATTCCTGGCCCCGGCGAGTCCACGGTTTTCCTGGGTGACGATCCGGATCCGGGGATCCGTATAGGACCGGCAAATAGCCATGCTGCCATCCAGGCCCCCATCATCGACAATGATCAGTTCGAAATCGGTGAACGTCTGAGCCAGCACCGTATCGATCGCTTCGGCGACATAGGTTTCGACATTGTAAACGGGCATCACGACGGAAAAGACGGGCGTATTCATGAGGTTTCCTCTTGGTGGATGAACAGCTCACCAATACTAAGCACGCATCGTGCCAACTAATTTAATTTATTAAAAAACAATAAGATAGGCATTAAAATAGAAACCCGAAGCAATCCTGAAACACCCGCCATCGCATCCTGCAATCCTTTGCACCAACGCGCATTTGCATTTCGCGAATCCCGCGAAGCGCCCCTTCCGGTGGGCAGACAGCAGCACTTTCCCTGCCGAACGACAGGGAAAGCATTTTGGAAAATAACCGGATACCACGGGGAGGAACCGAAGCGCCACTCCGGCACGAGAAGGCTGGATCGATGGCTCAGGAGAACAGACGACAGCGCCACTGGCGAGACAGCAACGGGCTAACCAAGACCCCCACAAGCGTCAGAATACCTCGCCGATGATCGTCGAGAAAGCCGCGGGGCGAACTCCTCAGCCCTGCCAGCGCATAATATCTGGCGCAGGCTGGATCGAGCCCAGCCCGGAGCGCGCGTCTCGCGAGATAACGGCAATAAATGGCCTTCGCTCGCGGAAGATCGCAATTCGCTTCGTGGTGCCTTGCCAGATCCCACCAGCCGGCAAACATTGCCTCCAGATTGACCGACAGGCCCCCTCCCGACATGCGGTAACCCACCAGCGCCGACGAAAGCCCACGCAGTACCATGCCCCGAGCGACACACCGGGCAAGCCACTCTTGGTCCTCGGCATGGTTCATGCCCTCGACGAACCCCCCGCTGGCAAGCCAGGAGCGCTTCCTGACCACGATATTGGAGCTGGTGCAGACCGGATTCTCGCCCAGGACACATTCGAGATCGACCACGCCTTTCGGCACGCGTGAGAACGTCTTGGCCTTCTCCGACCCCGACGAAGGAATAAACGCCACTTTCGCGAAGCTGATATCCACATCTGGGTGCCGCTCATGAAAAGCCTGGTGTTCCTGGAGCTTATCGGGGTGCCAGAGATCGTCGGCATCCAGGAAGGCAATCCATTCACCGCTGGCCCTGGCCGCACCGGCATTGCGTGCCGCGGAGACCCCGGCATTCGCCTGGTCGATGACAACGAGGCGCCGGTCCCGCCGCTGCCAGCTGCGCAGCAGGGAAAGGCTGCCATCCGTCGAACCATCGTCGACCAGCACCACCTCGAAATTCTGCAAGCGTTGCAAGAGTACCGACTCTAGCGTCGCTTCGATCGTCGCCTGCGCGTTGTAAACCGGAATCACGACCGAGAACAAGGGATCGTTCATGCCAGCACCTCCCGAGCCAGGACCGTGTCCACCGCCTTTCCCGCCGTCAGCAGACACCAAAGCACCACGGGAATGAATACCAGAGCCATCCCCCCGACATAGCCGAGTGCCGAGGCCTCCAGTCCGAACGGCGAGAACACGACGAGCGCTCCCAGGGCCAGCCCGGTGGCGATGGAATTGCACACCGCTTCCGAAACCGGGCGGTTATCGGCTCGCCACCAGGCACTGGCACAAGCCGCAAAGATCATGGGGATGCCACCCAGGGCCAGAATGGCCACCAACGGCGCCGCTTCCACCCATTGCTCACCGAACACCAGGGGGACGTACCAGGAAGCCATTCCCACCTGGAAGGCAAGCAAGGGCAAAAAGATCAGAATGCCCGCGAGCAGGCCCAGCCAGCACCGGCGCAGCCGCTCGCGGGGCTGCTTGACGGCACACAGGTAGGGAAACAACACCTGGCCCAGCGCCATGATGAAGGACGTGGTAATGCCCAGCCCGGCGTTGAAGGCAAAATAGTAGATCCCCAGTGCCTGAACGCCGAACAGCCAGCCGACCACGACCTTGTCGAGCTGGGCTCTGGCCACGGCGACCATTTCCGAAGCCAGCACACCGAAGGCGAAGCCGGTAAAGTCACGCCAAGGCGTATATCCCGCCGATTCATCAGGTTTCCAGAAACGCGCCCGCCGAACGAGAATCAGCCACAACGGCGCGGTGATAAGCTTGGGCAACACGATCGCCCAGGCGCTCGGCCAGACCAATACCAGCACCAGCGTCAGCAGGTGATCACAGATGGTCTGGGCGGCCCCGATGGTTGCGATGACCGCGAATCGGCGCTCCCGCATCAGTAGGAATACCTGCACCAGACCGCCGGGCATGAAACAGTAGACACCGGAAAGCACCAACAACATGGCGGCGATGTCGGCCATCCCGCACAGCAGCAGGACCCCGGCCACGCTGGCCTGGATTGCCGCCACGACCAGACACCAGCCCCAGAAGAGCCGATGGGCCGTATTGCATGTCGCCTGTAGCGCCTCGTCGGATTCGGCAATGATGCGTTGCCCGATGCCGGCATTCGCCAGCACCCGGACCATTTCAAAGATGCTCAATACCAGGGCGGCAAGCCCCATGATCTGTGGAGAGACCTGACGCGCGATGACCACGATGACGGCGATTCGCACGATACGGGTCAACGCTTCGGCGCTGCCGAAGTAGGCCAGCCCCCTGATGAGCTGATGGGTCTCGCCTCCGAGAACACGTGAAAACAGGTTGGCCACTCGCATAGTCGACTCCGGACCGTGGATTGTCATTAGCTAACACCTGACAAGCGATAGTCGGGCCAACCTCCTAAAATCTATTATTTTTCAAAAATATAAGCGAATATCGCGCATCACGACTCAGAATATCGTCGCTTTTTGCAAAAGTCGTTTTGCATTACGCATCGAATACGCCGAGACAAAACCGTCTCCTGGGAAGCATGCCATCCACAATCCACCACAAGTCATTGATTTTTATTTATTAAAAATTAATGGCACGGTTTTTGTAGTGCCTTGGGCAAGAGGTCGACTCACGACCAATACCGAGGACATTAACCATGAACGCTATCAACCACGCCCTGCATGCTCCTCTCACCACGCGACTCTTCGATTTGCCGCTGGTATCGGCCACTCGCATCGAGGCAATCAGGGATATCCTCAACTTGACCCGGCTGCGCAATAAGTCGACCGTCAACTTCGTCAACGCCCACTCCATCAACATTGCAAAACGCAATCCCGAGTTCCATCGCATCCTAGGCGAGTCGGACCGGCTGCTGCCCGACGGCTCCGGCATCCGTATCGCCTCACTGCTGGCGGGCGCTTCGCTGGGCGACAACCTCAACGGAACCGACCTGTTCCCGGCCATCTGCGAACAGGCCGCCCACCGCGGGCTATCCATCTTCCTGCTGGGTGGCAGCCCCGAGACGGCCGATCGCGCGGCGGCCTGCATGCGCGAACGCTATCCCTCGCTGCGGATCGTGGGTACCCACCATGGCTATTTCGATGCCAGCGAAAGCGCCGCTGTCATCGAGCAGATCAATAAAGCCGAACCCGCGCTCGTCTTCGTCGGCTTCGGCGCGCCGCGTCAGGAACAGTGGATCAGCGAACATCGTGAGGCCATGAACGCCCCCGTCGTTCTCGGCGTCGGTGGGTTGTTCGACTACTACGCGGGTAACGTGCCACGTGCACCGCGCCTGATGCGCCGGGTGGGATGCGAGTGGATCTGGCGCTTGATACAGGAACCACGGCGGCTGGCCAGCCGCTACCTCATCGGCAATGTCGTGTTCCTGATGTATGCGCTGATACACGCCCTGGCCGTCCACCACCCGATGGATGCCCTGCAGGCGATGCTCAAGCGCATCCTGGACATCGCCATCGCGGGCAGCGCCCTGCTTCTGTTCGCGCCATTCATCGCCATCATCGTGGCGGCGATTCGGCTCGAGGACAACGGCCCCGTGCTATTCGCTCAGCGCCGCATCGGCGCTCAGGGAAGGCCCTTCATGATGCTGAAGTTTCGCTCGATGATACAGAACGCGGAAGCAAAACGCGCCGAACTGCTGGCCCAGAGTGAAAGAAGCGGTGCTTGTTTCAAGATGAAAAAGGACCCCCGAATCACGCGGGTGGGCAGCTGGCTTCGGCGTACGTCGCTTGATGAGCTTCCCCAGTTGCTGAATGTCCTGCGCGGCGACATGTCCATCGTCGGGCCTCGCCCGGCACTGCCGGACGAAGTCATGACCTACAGCGGACAGAGCTGGCAGCGCCTGATGGGCAAGCCGGGCATCACCTGCATCTGGCAAGTTTCCGGGCGGGCCAACATCCCTTTCAACCGCCAGGTGGAGATGGACATCGAGTACTTGAACAACCCCACTGTCTGGCATGATCTGCGCCTTATCCTGAAGACCGTGCCGGCGGTTCTCACGGGAAGGGGCGCCTACTGAAACCTGCGATCTCTAGATACCGGTGTTGATTCCCTCGAACAGGGCGCGAGAGCGAGCGATCACTCTCGCGCCCTGATGGCTTATCTGCTCCAGAAAGATATCGGCCTGGGGAGGACGGGATTCACGGAATCGCTCGATACACGCCAGTAGCGAGCCGGATCCCAGATTGCCTGCCACACCTTTCAGGCTATGCGTGACCTGGCGCACGGTCTCGTCGTCATCGGCCCAGTAGGCACTCGTGAGCTGACAAGTCAGTCTTTCAATATCATCTACCGCCGCATCCAATAGCATCTTCCGACGATTTAGTGGCAACGACTCGAAAATGGCCCTGAAATGGCCTTCATCCAACAATGTGGATTCCTGATCATCAACTTCGCTGGCCATGGCATGCCCGGAAACCGGCCCGCCTTTCTGATCGGCATCCAGTGCCGTCCTATCCGAAGCTTCACGATCACCGGCACTGGAAGTCTCGATGGATGCGTCAGCACTTGGTGTCGATGACAGGAACCTGGGAATGTGTCTTTCAAGCATTTCGACCAGGACCTGACGCTTCAATGGCTTGGTCAGGGCACCGGTAAACCCCTGCTCCATGAAACTGGCAAGCTCTTTGCGATTGGCATAGGCCGTGACGGCAATGATAGGCAGTCCCGCGAAGCGGCGAAACTGACGAATCTGGCGAGTCGCCTCGAGGCCTGACATCCGGGCCATCTGAATATCCATGAATACCAAGTCATGGTTCGCCTGTGTGACGCGCTCGATTGCCTCATCGCCGTCACTGGCGAGATCGACCCGACACCCCAGGTATTCGAGCATCTTCAACAGCACGATACGATTTGTCTCGATATCGTCCACGACCAGAACGCTCGGAGGATACCCTTCATGAACACGACAAGCCTGCCGCTCTGCCCCCTCCTCGGCGACGCCATCTTTCGAGCGTGCGCCTTGCACGTCCCCCCGAGGCTCCTCCAGAGGAATCCTCAGCTCGATGCCCGAGTTGGTCGAATCCTGCCAAGGTTCGATCACTGCCTCGATTGAATCCGCGATACGCCTCAGCCACCGGTCCCTATAATATCCCAAGGCAGTGAGCGGTCCTGCGTCGATATCGCACGACAACCGGGTCACCAATGCCCCGCCATCCCTGAATACCTGTGCATCGACACGCGCATGCCCTTGCGAGAGGCGACCGATCTGGGCATCCAGTATCTGCTTTAGCCTGACGGGATACAGATAAAGACGAGAAGGCACATCGGCATCGATTGTCAATACTGGGCGACTATCGGCTCGTCCTGCGAAATGCCCCCAGAAACTGAACAATGTACTGAAGAAACGTTCGATATCCACGCTTTGTGCCGATGATTCCAGGCCTTCGCCTTCGTCTTCGGCATTGGCCATCTCCACGATATCTTCGATATGTCGCTGAAGCTCTTCGGCCGATCGCTTGGCAATTCTCAATCGGTCAGCCTGTTCATGGTCAACCTCTTCCAGTGAAAGCAGGTCGAGCATGCCCATAAGGCCATTCATGGGCGTTCGAACGTCATGACTCATGGCAGACAGAAACCGGGTCCTGGCAAGGTACGCTTCCTCCGCTGCATACCGACTCACTTCCAGCTCCTCGCTCAACCGAACCAGTTGTTTGACACGGCGATCGGCAATCAGGGCTAACGCCCTAGCCTTGCGGTCCGCGGCACGCTGCTCGGTGATATCCTGTACCGTCCCCAACAAGGACTGAAAGCCCTCGTGTTCATCATTTTCACGCCTGATGACCCAGCGCAGCCAACGCACGTCGCCATCGCGCCTGATACGAAACTCATAGGTGAGATCCTTCCCCGGCTCCCCGGTCTCGTAAAATGCCGCTTCCAACTTTTTGACTCGGTCGCGATCGAGAGGATGGATCCTCTCTAGCATGGCGCTTTCGTCGACCTTGACCCCCGGAGCAAGGCCCAGCAGTCGATAAAACTCCGGCGAGGTCGAAAGGGCCTTTCCGCGGTCACGATGAAAGCTGGCAATACGAGCAGTACGCTGCGCTCTGAGCAAATACAGGCTTTCCCGGTCGAGGCGCTCTCGCAACTGCGACTCACGCTCCATGAGTTGCTCATTGGCCTTGATCAGCTCTCGCCCGCGACGCTCCAGTATTTGTTCGGCTTCCTCCCGCGCCAGTTCCGCACGCTTTAGACGACGACGCAGACGCTCGATAGTCTGTTGAGCGTTCTGGTCTTCAGATGACCGGCTCATGATTTTGGCCCCTGTAAGCTATCGGAGTGCGATGACTGTCGTGACGTCTCTTGCTGGCTCAATGCACACAGCAATGAATGGACATGCGTCATACTCAGCAAAGCAAGACTTTCTCGAAGGAAAATACAAATAGCGTGCAAAGTTCCATTATCTTCCGCCTCTGCCTTCGCATAAAGAGTCTCCAAGATCCTCTCGACCGCTTTCCTGTCGCCGGTGAGCATCCTATCTTCCAGACGCTCAAAAACCATACCGATAGACAGCAGGAATTCAAAATTAGACGACTTGACCTCCCCATCACCCCGCCGCTCATCGAGGACTCTCTCCAGCGTGGTGAACAGGGTTTCACGATCGAGTGGCTTCTCGATTATGTCATCGAACCCCACCGAATCGAACTCGACCTGTACGTCGACTCTGCGCTCTGCCGTGTAAGCGATGACGGGCACATTGCAAAGCGGCGGGGGTAACAAGCGAATAAGGCGGACACAATTCAAGCCATTCAAGATCGGCATTTTGCCATCCATGAGTATGGCATCAAAGGTCGAAGCCAGTAACTCTTGCAAGGCTTCAAATCCGTTTCCCGCCTCGACACAAGCGGCTCCTAGCAAACGCAACTGCCCCTCGGCAATCAGCACATTGGTTTTCGTGTCGTCAACGATGAGAACATGAGGCTCTCTCTCTTTTATACGGGGAAGGGTATCAACTACCCCACCCCCCTTATCTCTATCCTCTTTATCATCGACCCGTGGCAATGAAACGCTGAACCAGAAGCGGCTGCCCACGCCGGGCTCACTGATAACACCTATTTTTCCGCCCATGGCTTCGGCAAGGCGACTGCAAATGGACAGACCCAATCCTGTCCCCCCAAAGCGGCTGGCTATTGATTTTTCAGCTTGCTGGAAAGGCTTGAACAGTTTTTCCTGATCCTCTACGGCGATACCTATACCGGTGTCAGAAACCTCTATCAACAGGTCTTGACACTCTGAACTGAGTGAGACTTCGACGCCTCCACGTACGGTAAACTTGATTGCATTGCTTACAAAATTGGACACTATCTGCTGTATCCGAACGGGATCACCTTTAACCCATAGAGGTCCCGCCACAATGCGCTTTAGACCAATACCCTTATCCCTAGCAGCCGACTGAAAGAGATCGGTCGTGCCTATAACGATTTCACTCAGATCGAATCTGCACGGATCAAGATGAAGGTTTCCACTCTCTATCCGAGTATGGTCAAGCACATCGTTGAGCGTTGACATAAGGGCCTGCGAGGCGGTTCGAATAGTGTTGAGCACCGACACGTTCGGACGAGCGTCGATCCGTTGGTTTTTAGCTTTTTCCTCCACCAACATTTCGTCCAACATGCTTATTACACCACTGAGCGGCGTACGGATCTCGTGGCTCATGGTTGCCAATAGCATTCTATTGGCTTCCGATTCTGCAACGGCATCGTCACGAGCAACGATAAGCTGCCTCGCTATCTCATTTTCAGCAGTGCAGTCATGTATAACGCCAAACAGTGATACAGGCACTCCCTCTTCGTTTAGCTCGACATCACCCCTGACATCAACAGTGCACAAGTCACCATCTGGATGCTTCAATGATGCCTTAAAATAAAAACCTTCTTTATTGGCCAATGCCTCAGCCATTACTCTTTCAATCCGCTCTCTATCTTCAGGAATATAGGAATTTATAGCATCGTCCAGCGTAACGTAAGCACCTTCTTCAAAACCATGAATGTGGTAAACACCACGTGACCATTGGATTTCCTGAGTCTCAAGTGAAAGCCGCCAATGACCTAGCCCAGCTTTCTGCTCAGCCTCATTCAACATCCTGAGACTTTCTTTGAGCTGGTCTTCTATGTGTGGAAAATTTTTCATTGGCGCCAGCGAAACTATAAACCCCTTACCGCCTTCCCCAGCAACATTTACATACTCAACATTAACACTTATACAAAAACCTTCTTCCTCGAAACTGCTCCAAAGAATCTCCCCCTCGACGGCCATGCCTTTTTTACGAGCGATCTCGAGAATTTCACGACTCTCCCCCCCTTCTAGACTGGCGGGGTTGGTCACGACATCATAGAAACTCCTACCTACCGCGTAGCCTTCGGACACCCCCAGCAACTCCCAGACACCTTGCGTCCCTAAGCAAATGACACCTCGATCATCAAGTATCATTAACGCATGGGAGGTAGCCCCCTTAAACAGGCTTTCCAACACTCCACCATTTTCATACACCATGCGCCTTCCCCATATCTAAAAACAATCTAGAGACAAAAACACTTATCACCATCCCGCCATTCAACAAATACTTCTTAACGACCACACAACAGCCAATGAGCTTTTGAAACAATCTAAAACGCCCCAACTCAACCAACATTATTTATTTTCCACATTTCACGCCGCCACCGTCACATGCTCACTCGAGGCTCATCAGCAACCATAATGCATCTTGATTTCATATACTACGCGTGTGGTCCCGTTCTTCTGATACACGCTTCAAATCAACCTTCAAGCACCGGCTCTCAATTTGAAGGTCAGTGTTCTGCTGCTGATGCTCTTCCGGCTTGGCGTAGCGCTTTATTCACTAATACAGGCTGTAGCCCGAAACGCCCAACCGGGCGGCAACTTCGGCGACGGGATGCCCTCGCTCCGTCAGCTGTTCTGACGGCCTCTATCTTGAATTCTCGGTGTATCGTTGACGGCTCATAAAACCTCCTAGCGCCTTCAGTATAATGCCTGGAAGTGTCTACGAAACACGGGGCGCTTCATCTCATCGCTCAAGCCCGCCGCTCATCTCGGACTTGGCACCCGCGGCGTTGAGTTGGATCAAGGTCACCGCGCCTTGGTGCGCTAATCTGTTACTAGGCATGGTACCCACGGATGAGGCATCCAGGGAACGTTGACTAGGGGATGCACCGGCGAGGGTGTCGGTGGAAGTTGTTCAGGAACGTAAACCATTAACTCGGCCTCATGGGCGGGTTTTGTTTTGCCTGGTGATCGGTCAGGCCGGCTCGAGGCTGGGTAGAGCCTCCGTCAGTGAGGGGTTGAGTTGGTCCGTCAGCTTCATGGGGTCGAAGGCGGATATCTCAAGCAGCCGGTCGAGGTCCTGGATCTGAATGGCCTGGCGTGTCTTGCGCAAGAGGCCTTGGGCTTCCATTTCACGAAGGGTGCGACTGACGTGCACGGTGGTCATTCCGAGTAGCTTGCTGAAATCCCGCTGTAGCAACGGTACCGAGAAATCCCGGGAGACGGAATCGTCCACGCGCTTGAGGCGGAAAAACAGCTCGAGTACGAAGTGAGCGATTCGTGCTCGGGCGTCATGGCGCAGGATATTGACCAGACGTTCGCTGATGATGGCTTGTTGCCGGGCGGCGGCGGCATGTATGGCCAAGGTGAGCGAGGGGGATTGCTGGAAGATGTCGAGCAGGCGCTCGGTGGGGAAGGGACAGACGACCCCGCTGGTCAGCATGACGACATCGGTCGAATGAGCCGGGAAGGTGAGCTCGCGAATGCCTAACAGGTCCCCGGGTAGGAAGACGTCCAGCACTTGGGCCTCGCCACTCTCGGACTGGTGCATGCTATAGGCCCAACCGCAGCGCAAGGTGTACAGGGTGCGAGGCTGTTCCGTAGCTCGCCAGAGCATTTGACCCTGGGCGACCCGTTGGGTTGACTGTTCCAGTTCGGCCAACAGGTGCTTGTCGTTATCTGAAAGCGCCAGGAAGTGCATGAGGTTGTCTGAGACGCAGACTTCATGAGGGGCCGTTACCATGGGATCTCCGTTCCGTGGACTGCGGGTTGCAATGTAGGTGGATGCCCGAGGCGTTGCAGCGCCGGGTGGTGGCTCCACACCCAAACCATGGACCCTGAGCGAGAGGTTGGCAAATGGCTTAAGAGCACATTTCAAAACACTAATAGTGCGGATGCCGGGGAGGTTGAAGCAAGGGTCTTTCGCCAAGGCCGGGAAGTAATCCTGTCCATTCCGGCATTTCCGCCATCCCTGGCAGTCAGATGGAGAAAGTAGCGCCCAAGGAAGGGTTTACAGCGCCCTTGCGAAAACCTGCCCCGGCAGCAGCACGCGGTTGTGAAACGCGTTCTAAATCGATCGACATCACCGTTACGTGTGTGGTCCCGGGAAGTTACCGCCTCGCATGGTCAACGATGGGAGCTTGGCATAGGAGGAATGACGATGCCAATCTTCGGATGCATTATCGAAGACTTCACCGGCGTTCCGGACAAGGGGGAAAATGCCGATCAGTGCCGGCATTCGCACCCTGTCCACCGACGACAGGGCAAATTCTACTTCAAGTACTGCTCGACCTTCGATTCCATGCCCAAGATAACATCTTCCCGGTAACCGACACGCTAGTGGAGGCGTTGGCGAGGTGGAAATCGATGAACGATGACAAACCTTCGACACCCCGCTGGTAAGCCTTGCCTGAAGGAGAGTTACGCATGCCCCGCTTTGCCGCCAATCTGTCGATGATGTTCAACGAGGTGCCCTTCATGGGGCGCTTCGCAGCAGCTGCGCGAGCGGCTTCGAAGGAACCGGGTTCCTGTTGCCGTACGATTTCGCACCCGAAGCAATCGCCCACGAGCTGAAATATCATAGTCTTCAGCAGGTCTTGTTCAATCTTTCGCCGGGAGACTGGAAGGCTGGCGAGCGCGGGATCGCGGCCTTGCCCGGACGTGAGATCGAATTTCGCGACAGCGTCGAGACTGCACTGCACTATGCGACCGCGCTCGGCTGTCCTCGCGTGCATGCCATGGCCGGGCTTGCGCCGGAAGATGTCCCGCCGGAGACGCTACGCACCGTCTACCTCGACAACCTACATCATGCGGCTCGCCGCTTCGCCGAATACGGCATCGAGCTGCTGATCGAGCCCATCAACACCGGCGACATGCCAGGGTATGTCCTCAACCACCAAGCCGAGGGCCGCGCTATTCTTGCCGAGCTAAACGAGCCCAACGTCAAGGTGCAGATGGACTTCTACCACGCCCAGATTATGGACGGAGATATCTGGACAACCTACCAGCGCCATCACGCGGACGTGGGACATATTCAGATTGCCAGCGTCCCCGAGCGCCACGAACCCGATACCGGCGAGGTTAATTATCCCTGGATTTTCGCGCAGCTGGATGCAGAGGGTTTTGATGGCTGGGTCGGCTGCGAGTATAAGCCACGTGCCGGGACACAAGCGGGGCTTGGATGGCTTGAGGCGTGGAAGCGTCAATAGAGCTGAATGCTGTTCCTGAGTGCATCACGCTCATTGAATTGATGATGGTCAGAATCAACGTAGCGAAAACTCACCTTGGAGGCCAGCCGGTTTCTGGGGAAAGTCATCAGAAGCGGCGGCCGCCTTCTCCGAGGCAGATTCATCTCGAAGCTCCGGGCAGGCGATAACGTCTGACGCACCGTCGCAATCAATCCGCTGCGTGTCGAAAGCTTACTGTCTCGGTGTTGTAGTCTTGTGACCGTACCTTGGTTGTGAACCCAGCCAAGAGGAACGCTGCAATGACGTTTTCCACAGCCAAGGCGATGATGGCCGCCGCGCTGGCATTGCCACTGATTGCCCAGGCCGATGAAACGCTGGTGCTCTATACCAGCCAGCCCAACAGCGATGCCCAGCAGACCGTGGACGCATTCGAGCGAGCCCATCCGGACATCGACGTCGAATGGGTCCGTGATGGCACCACCCGCCTGATTGCGCGCCTGCGCTCGGAACTGGCCGCCGGCCTGGTCAAGCCGGATGTGCTGCTGATCGCCGACACGGTCACCATGGAATCGCTGAAGCAGGACGGCTACCTCCAGGCGTATCTGAGCCCCGAACGGGAAAGCTATGACCCTTCGCTCTACGATGCCGAAGGGTACTACTACAGCACCAAGCTGATCACCACGGGCATCGTTTACAACACCGGCGCCGAGTTCCAGCCGACCCGCTGGACAGACCTGGTCCGCCCCGAGCTCGAAGGTCAGGTCACCATGCCGAGTCCGCTGTATTCCGGCGCGGCCCTGGTGCACATGGCGACCCTGATGGAGAACCCGGATCTGGGCTGGTCCTACATCGAGCGGCTCGAGGAAAACGGTGCCGAAGCCCAGGGCGGCAACGGCGGTGTCTTCAAGGCCGTTGCCAACGGCAGCAAACCCTACGGCGTCGTGGTCGACTTCCTGCCCATCCGTGAAGCCGCCAAGGGCTCGCCGGTGGAGTTCGTCTTCCCGGAAGAGGGCGTCAGCGCGGTAACCGAGCCGGTGGCGATCATGAAGGGGGCGTCGAACCCGACCGCCGCCCAGGTCTTTGTCGACTTCCTGCTGTCCGAGCAAGGCCAGACGCTGGTGCAAGTCCAGGGCTACCTGCCGGCAAGCGACCGGGTGGCGCCTCCCGCGGGGTTTCCGCCGCGCGACAGCATCAAGCTGATGCCGCTGGACGCCGAAACCGCCCTGGAAGAGGCGGAAGCCAACAAGGCCCGGTTCAGTGAACTCTACGGCAACTGATCATGCGAATTGCGCTATCCAGAGGCAGCCAGCCGAACTGGCTGCTTTCACTGTTGCTGGTGACGATCACCCTGCTGAGCCTGACGCCCAGCCTGCGCCTGGCGGTGTCGGCGATGTCGCAACTCGGTCTGGGAGAGCAGTCGCCCTTTTGGCAAGTGATGAGCGCCGCCTCGACCTGGCGCGCGCTGGGCAACAGCCTGTACACCGCCACGCTGGGCGCGATGGTGTCGCTGCTTCTGGGCGCGATATTCGCCTACGGCATTACGCTCACCAACGTGCGCGGCAAGCAGTGGCTGGTGTTCTGTTTCATGTTGCCGATGATGATCCCGCCCCAGGTCACCGCGCTGAGCTGGTTGCAACTGATGGGGCCGGCGAGCCCGCTGCTGAACACGCTGGGCATCGCCCCACCGCTGGGAAGCCCGCAGCCGCTGTATTCGCCGGAAGGCATTATCGTGCTGCTCGGGATCCAGAGCGCACCGCTGGTATTCCTGGCAATGCGCACCAGCCTGATCAACCTGCCGGCCGAACTGATCGAAGCCGCACGGATCAGCGGCGCCTCCAGCCGCCGCGTGTGGCGTGACATCGTGCTGCCGTTGAGCCGGGGCGGCATGCTTGCCGGCGTGTTCATGGCTTTCGTGTCGAACCTGGGCAACTTCGGCATCCCGGCGATGCTCGGCATTCCGGACGCCTACTACGTGTTGCCGACACTGATCTATCAGCGCATGGCCGGCTTTGGCCATTCGGTCCTGCAGGAAGTCGCCAGCCTCTCGGTGCTGATTGGCGCGCTGGCTTTGCTGGGTGTCGCGCTGCAACAGCGCATGCAAAGACACAGCCGCTATTCGTTAACCGGGCACGGCGGCAAGGCGCACGATCTCGACCTTCGACAATGGCGTCCGCTGGTGGAGGCCGCGTTGGCGACGGTCCTGTTGATCATACTGGTGTGCCCCTTTCTGGCCCTGGTCGTCAGTTCCCTGGTACCCGCGGTCGGTGTGCCGTTGACGCCTGGCAGCGTCACATCCGCGGCCTTCGATGAGATGATCAACCATCAGGGCGCCACCCCGAGAGCCGCTCGAAACAGCCTGATGCTGGCCGGTGGCGCCGCCCTGGTCATCATGGCCTGCGCGCTGCCGTTGGCCTACCGGCTGAAGCGGTTGCCCGAGCGCATCCAGACGCTGGTGGTGACGCTGATCGAAATCCCCTACGCCCTGCCCGGCGTAGTGCTGGCCATAGCCTGCATCCTGTTGTTCGCCCGGCCGCTGCCGGTCATCAATGTGGTCGTCTATGGCTCATTGTGGATCATTTTTCTCGCCTATCTGGTGCGCTTTTTGGTGCTGGGTCTCCGGCCCGTGATGGCAAGCCTCGGGCAGTTCGATGGCGCTCTGGAAGAAGCGGCCCAGCTGGCAGGAGCCGGCACGCTACGTCGTCTGGTCGATATTCTCCTGCCCTTGCTGGCACCCGCGGTATTTGCCGGCGGATTGCTGGTTTTCCTGGTCGCCCTGAACGAGATCACCGTCTCGGCACTGCTATGGAGCGCCGGCAA
This sequence comes from Modicisalibacter radicis, assembly GCF_900961225.1. Taxonomy (GTDB): domain Bacteria; phylum Pseudomonadota; class Gammaproteobacteria; order Pseudomonadales; family Halomonadaceae; genus Modicisalibacter. The sequence goes on along the minus strand of NZ_CAAHFN010000087.1, from coordinate 181,857 downwards.
TGAAACCCTGGGCGTGCTGATCTTCAACCTGGATGAAGGCGGCGAAAGCGTGCTGGCGTCGGCCATATCGGTACTGGTGGTGGTGTTCGTGGCCCTGTTGATGGCGCTGCTGAACCTGCTCGCACCCAGACTGCCAAGAGGGGTGATTCCGTGGAGAACCTGACCCTGGATCGTCTAGTGAAGCGATTCGGCAATGAAACCGCCGTCGACGGCCTATCGCTGACCATTCCCGAGGCGGCCTTTGTCGCCCTGCTGGGGCCGAGCGGGTGCGGCAAGACGACGATACTCCGTCTGCTGGCCGGCTTCGAAAAGCCGACCTCCGGCTCGATTCACCTGGGCGATCGGCGGCTCGCCGACGCGCGAACGCAATGCCCGCCGGAGCAACGCAACATGGCGATGGTGTTCCAGTCTTACGCGCTCTGGCCGCACATGAGCGTGGCCGAGAACGTGGGTTACCCGTTGAAAGTACGGGGCACATCCGGCAACGAAGCGGCTGGGGCGGTGCGCGCCGCCCTGGCGCAGGTGGAAATGGAACGCATGGCCCAGCGCCGGCCGGCGGAGCTCAGCGGCGGCCAGCGTCAGCGCGTGGCGCTGGCTCGCTGTCTGGTGGCAAAGCCCCGGGTGGTACTGCTGGACGAACCCCTGGCCAACCTGGACCGGAACCTTCGCGACACGATGGAAGGCACCTTCCGGGAATTTCATCGCCAGACCGGTGCGACCCTGGTCTATGTCACGCATGACCAGAGCGAAGCCATGTCGATGGCGGACTACATCGCCGTGATGCGCGATGGCCGGCTGGCGCAGTGGGCGACACCGGAACAGCTGTACCAGCAGCCGGTGGACGACTGGGTAGCCCGGTTCATCGGCCAGGGCGCCGTAGTGCACATTGCCGATGCGGAACCCTCGGGCTGGCTGGATGGCCACGTCATCATGCAAGCCATGGAGACGAGCTTGCCCAAGATCAGGCCCGTCCTGCTGCGTCCCGAGCACATCCGGATAGGCGCCGATGGCTTGAGCGCCGAGGTAAGGCAGTGCGTCTACCGGGGGGAACGCTATGAACTGACGCTCAGCCTGCTGGATGGCCAGCCCTTGAGGGCCTGGCATCATTCGGCGCTGGCGACGGGGCAATCGGTCCGGGTCCGGTTCGACAAGGGCTGGTCCTTGCAGAGGGCCGCCTGATGAGTCAGGTGGATATCCTCAGCGGACTGGGGGGCAAGTCCAGCGCGGCGATTCGTGTGCGGCACCAAGGGCGCTCATTGTTGATGGATGCCGGCGGTCCGCTTCACCCGCAGGAGCGTTGCGACTGGGTCCGAGAGACGGGGCCGCTCGATGCCATACTGATCAGCCACGACCACCCGGACCATATCGGCTCCGTGGCCAGGCTTCCCTGGGGGATCCCCCTGTACTGTACCCCCGAAGTGGCCACCGCCCTGCCACCCGGCAGAAGCTGGCGGCCGCTGCCGAGGCAGGGTTCCCGCTCTATCCTGGGCATCGAGGTGACAACGGGCAGGGCGGGACACTCCCATGGCGGGCTCTGGTTGCATCTGGACGTGGGCGACGGCCTGTTCTATTCCGGCGACGCATCGTTCGAATCCCTGCTGTTTCCTTTCGATCCGCCGCCGCCGGCCGGCACGCTGCTGCTCGATGCCTCCTATGGCTTGTACGACACCGGCCAGCGCCAATGCCAGCAGGCCCTATGGCAACAGCTGACACGCCCGACGGTACTGCCGTTGCCGCTTTCGGGCCGGGCGATCGAGCTGGCCTTGTGGCTGTTGCGGATGGAAAAGACCCAGCCCATCGACTGGACGATGGATCGCCATTGCCACCAGATGGTATGCCGCTGGACCCAATGCGACCCGGATGCTTTTCGGCCCGGGCTCCCTGACGCGCTGCAGCGATTGGCAGACCGCAGATGGCCCGAGCACGCCCCGACCATGCTGGTCGCCGACCGGAACGATGGCCATTGGGATTGGCCCGGACGCCGCTTGCTGCACACCGGCTACCTGACGCCAGACCGGCGAGAGCGGGTCGCCGCCGGACTGGAGCATTGGCAACGCTGGAATGTCCATCTGCGTGCCGGTGACCTGGTCCGGTTGCGCGACACGCTGGGCGCCCGACGACTGGTGCCCCTGTTTACATCGCTGACACAGACGGCGGCCTGGCGTGACCGGCTCGGCCCCCAGTTGCACACCGACTCGGTCCTGGAATTGAACGATGCCGTTGAGACGAAGCCCTTTCATCTTTCTGCGCCACGGTGAGACCGAGTGCAATGCGCGCGGGGTCATCGCCGGCCGAACGGACAGCCCGTTGACCGAGACCGGCCGGAACCAGGCCCGCATGGCGGCAGAGCGGTTGCGACACCAGACATGGGGCCGAGTCGTCTGCGGCTCACTGTCGCGGACCCTGGACACCGCCATGTTGGCCGTACCCGGGTCCGAGCCCTTGGTCACGCCCGGGCTGAACGAACGAGACTGGGGCGAGCTCGAGGGCCGGCCTCTTGCGCGACTCGTTTCCTACACGGACACGCCTCCCGGCGGGGAGCCATGGGCCCCGTTCGAGCGGCGAGTCACCAAGGCCTTGAACGATATCCTGGACGAGTGGGATACGCCCCTCGTCGTGGCGCATTCCGGCGTCTACCGGGTCATCTGCCGACACCTCTTTGGACGACCGGACGGGCCGCGCATTGCCAATGCCGAGCCGGTCGTCATTCGGCCCGGCGTATCGGGATGGCAGCTCACCGCCCTGGCTTGTTCTCCTCGGCTTCGGCCAGCGCCGCCTGCCGGCGATCCAGCCAGTTCATCAGCGCCGCCGACAGTATCCCGTAGGAAAAGACCGACATCAGGACGATAAAACTGACCAGGGCCCAGGCCGTATCGATCTGGGCGAAGTTGCCGGCATTGGTCGCGTAGGCGAGATAGAAGAACGAACCGACCCCGCGGATACCGAACAGGCTGACGATGATCCGTTCGCAGCTGCGCAGGCGGGTACCGAGCAGGCTGAGCAGGCCGGCCAAGGGGCGAATGATGAACAGCACGACGAGCGTCGCGATGACCATCGGCCAGGTCAACTCCTCGAGCAGCGGTCCGGCGAGACTGCCGCCGAACAACACCAGCAGTGTCATCATCAGCAAGTGCTCGGCCTGTTCGATAAAGCCGTGTAGCCGCAAGTGGTAGCCATGCCGGTCGTCGTGGCGGCGCAACACCATCGCCGCCACGAAGACAGCGATGAACCCGTAGCCATGGATGAGTTCCGCCACGGCGTAGACCACGAAGATAATCCCCAGCGAAGCGAAGCCCTGCCCGGTCCGCGCGATCGTGCGCTTGCCGATACGGAACACCACCGCCCCCAGCAGGCGCCCCATCAGCCAACCGGCCGCCAGGCCCGCACCGCAGCGCCACAGTCCGTCGACGGCCAGCCAATGCCAGGTCCAGTCGCCCAGCGCGCCGTGCGCGGCGAGACCGAGCGCCAGCATGGTGAACGGGAATCCCAAGCCATCGTTGAGGCCGGCTTCGGAGGTCAGGCTGAAACGCACCTCGTCTTCGGTAGCCTCGCGGGGTGGCCCCACGCGCACGTCGGCGGCCAGCACCGGGTCGGTGGGCGCGATGACGGCCCCGATCAGCACGGCTGTCGCCCAGGGCAGACCGAGATAGACCGCCGCCAGCATGGCGCAAGCGGCAATGGTCAGCGGCATGGCGATGCCCAGCAAACGCCAGGTATTCGTCCATCGCCGCCAGGCCCAGGACTTGTCGATACTCAGCCCCGCCCCGGCCAGCGAGACGATGATGGTCAGCTCGGTCAGCACCGACAGCGTGGCCGGGTACTCGCGCGGGCTCAGCCCGTCCTCGCCCAGTAACATGAATCCGCCGAAGCCGATCGCCACGCAAAGCATCGGCAGGGTCAGCGGCAAGCGCGATATGAAGATCGGGAACCACGCCACCAGCAGAATCAGCAGCCCGAAACTTCCCATGATGAGGATCTGTGCGTCCATGCGTGTCCTTCGAATGACAGGGCTCGTGCACGCCTTCCTGGCGCACCCGACAATCTCTGCGCGGCCATGGCCTGGCCCCCTGGTGCACCGCCAGCGGGCGGCTGCAGGAAAACGTCCGGCTCCACGCCCGACCGGCGCCGACGATCGCCCGCTTGCAGATGTCGTGCAGGATCAGAAAACCGATGCTTTGCGGCCCATTCTCCTGATCGGCAGCCCCCTATTTTTCAGGGTAAAAACCATGTTTCCCAAGAAACGTAACTCTTCCATTCTGATTGTGTACTTATGTAATCGAGATGGAGGCTGTCATGGCCAAGCGAAGCTTCAAGATCACTCCCGCCACGCTCGGCCCCCGCGGTCGCCTGCAGCAGCCGGACTACTGGCTGCTGCTGGAAACCACCGGCGGCAAGGTCAGGGAGGTCGATCGCTACCCGACCTACCCCGAGGCGGTCCAGGCCAACCGGGAAGTCGAACGCCTGCTGCACTAGCCGGTCCGGCGCGATAGGCATGCCCCGCGGCCCGATGAGGCGCGACTACACCAGATCGCGGGGTATTTCCTCGTCCCAGCTCTTGGCGAACACCCGGCTGTCGCCCTCGTAGGCATCGAGCGTGGCACGCAGCCGGAAGTTGTCGGCGTCCGAGGTCATCAGCGTACGAGTCACGGTGCGCACCTGCCAGTCGCCGCGCCGGAAATGGCGCTCCCACTCGGTCCAGCCACTGAGGCTGTCGTAGTTGCCGTAGGCATAGCTGTAACGCTCGGTGACGCGCACGGCGAGTTCGAGATCGATGTCGTCGAGGCGATAGACGCCCTCGTCGTTGACCACTTCGAGGGTCGTGCGATCGTTGGCCAGGTCGCGGATCACGCACCAGGCCTCCTGGCTCGGCTGGATCAGCGTACGCGCCAGCGGCGGCGCGCCTTCCGGCATGCCGAATGGCGGCAACGCCGCCTCCTCGCTCGGATCCGGCGTGCGGCACGGCAGGATCAGCCGGCTGGAAGCCGGATGCAGGGTCAGCCGTACCGGCCTCGGCGAGGGCCAGGCCAGCGGCCAGTAGCTGGTCGACAGCGACAGCCGCAGGGCATGCCCCACCGGAAACTGCTGGGCGATATGCTTGAGCGGGATGCGCACCCGGTAGCGCTTGCCCGGCTCGAGCGGCTCGGGGTGCTCGTCGCTGTCGCGATGGGTGAGGTTGAGCAGGCCATAGGAGACCCGGGTGGCCTTGTCGTCGACGGCGATGTCGTTCAGCCGCAGGGCGATCATCGCCACCGGCTGGTCGGCCTCGAGCTCGAGTTCGGCCACCGGCTGGCCGCAGATCTCGAGCGTCTCGCCGAGCGGCTGGGTCTGGAAGATCAGCGCGCCGCCATCCTCGTCGCGCTGGTCGTGGGGCAGGTCGGGGGGCGCATTGTAGGAACACCACTTGCCGGCGTAGAGGCCGACGAACAGCGGCGAACGGATCGTCAGCAGCACGGCGGCGCCCGGCACGGCAGCGACCCGGGCGACCTCCGGGACCAGGTCGTGGCCGCTGGTCAGGCGAAAGGGTCGCGGCTCGATCGTCGGCGACGGCCAGCTCGGCTCGCTGACCCAGCGCCCGGGACGTACCTCGTAGCGCGCCGAGGGCGGCACGGAATCCTGCATCCAGACCCGCAGCATCGGCTCGTCCATGATCCCGGTTTCCCGGCCCTTGAGCCAATGATCCCACCAGCGCAGCGTTTCCTGCAGAAAGCCGATCGCCGGGCCCGGCACGCCGAGGTGCGGATACTTGTGCGCCCAGGGCCCGACAAGCCCCTTGCGTGGCACGCTGAGCCCCTCCAGCAGGCGGAACACGGCGTTGCAGTAGCCGTCGGCCCAGCCGCTGACGGCGTAGACCGGGCAGCGGATCCGCGTGAAGTCCTCGCCCACCGAGCCGTGCTTCCAGTAGGCGTCGCGGCGCTGATGTTCCAGCCAGGTCGCCAGCCACAGGCCGCTGCCCTCCAGGCGCTGCTGCCACATCTCGCGCCAGCGCTCGCCGACCAGCGCCGGGTCGGGCGGGCTGGCGTTGGCATCGAACATCGTCGAGGCCCACGACAGGTTATCGCCGAGCAGGCAGCCGCCCATGTGGTGGACATCGTCGGCGTAGCGGTCGTCGGTGGAGCACAACGTGATCACCGCCTTGAGCTGGGGCGGCTGGAGGGCGGCGATCTGCAGGCCGTTGAAGCCGCCCCAGGAGATGCCGATCATCCCCACATTGCCGTCGCACCAGGGCTGGCGCTCCAGCCAGTCGAGAATCGCGACGCCGTCGTCGAGTTCCTGCTGCAGGTATTCGTCGGTCAGCACGCCGTCCGATTCGCCACTGCCGCGAATGTCGACCCGCACCCCGGCATAGCCATGACCCGCCCAGTAGGGGTGGGTCTGGGCGTCGCGCAGCGCGGTCAGGTCACGCTTGCGGTAGGGCAGGTATTCGAGGATCGCCGGCACCGGGTCCCGCTCGGCATCCACCGGCCGCCAGATGCGTACCGCCAGCCGACAACCGTCGGCGAGCGTGATCCAGGTCTCCTCTTCGTGAACCCGGCGTGGAAAGTCGCTGACGATGCGCATGGCGGCCCCTTAATCGTGTCGTTGTTCTTTCAGGGTAGGCGAAGAGCCGCGCGGCGTTCAGCCGATGATCTCCTCGAATTCGAACGTCAGTGATTCGGCAAGCGCGGTGTAGTCGGCGAGCAGCGCCTCGTCGCTGTCGGCGCCCATCCAGATGTGCGCCAGCGCGAAGCTGTAGCTGTCCTGCTCGGGCAGCGTGGAAAGCCGGGTGCCAGGGGCGACCTGCAGGGCGATCACGCAATCCGGAAAGCGCTGCCGCAACGCCTCGAGTTCCTCCATGCCGGGTACCCGGGTAACCATGGCATCGACGAAGAACACCCGGTAGAAGAATTTTCCCGCCACCCTGTAAGCGCCCTGCGCCGAGGGCATGTCGGGACGCTGGCCCAGCGCCAGGTCGACGCTGACCTGCTGATGGCTGACCCCGTCGACCTTCTCGAACAGGTCGCAGTGCGACTGGGAAATGCGCGTGTTGATCTCGAGCAGCCAGATGCGGTTCTGCACTTCGTCCCAGTAGAACTCGACGTTGAACGCGGCGTTGTCGTAGCCGATATGGGTCATGATGGTGGTGGTCAACTCGCGCATCTTGGCCTGGATATGAGCCGGCAGGTGCGAGGGGTAGCGGTAGTAGAAGAAGCTCAGCACCTGCGGGTAGCGAATCGAGTCGACGATGCCGTAGGACACCACCTCGCCCTGGAAGACGTAGCCTTCGACCGTGCACTGCCAGCCGCCGATGATCTCCTCGGCCATGCAGAAGCCGCCGTCCACCGCGCGCACCGCGTCGGGCAGGTTGGCCTGTTCGAGAATGAAGTTGAACGGCTCGGAAATCAGCCCGATATCCTCGCGCAGCCGGGCGATCGCGGCACTGAAGTCTTCGGGGCTGTCGATGCGAAAACCCAGCCGCGAGCCCGACGACTTGATCGGCTTGACGAAGAACGGGAAGTACAGCGCCGCCTCGCCGATACGCGACAGGGCGCCGTCGTCGAACGGGTCGAAGGCGGTGAAGCGAGGGATGTAGTTGCCGATCACCTCGCGCTGGCTCAGTCGGCTCCAGTACTTGTGCTCGCACTTGAGCAGGCTCTCCAGGCTGGTGGTGCGGGTGCCATAGCGCTCGCAGAGCAGCGGCAGCATGGTCGAGACGGGAAAGTCCATGTAGCCGACGATGGCATCGACGCGGCCATCGAAGGCATCCAGTTGCGCCGCGGCCTGGTTCAGCATCTCCTCGATGGGAAATATCTCGGTGTCGTAGACCGCTTCCGGTTCGATCACGCCGTGAAAACGATATTCGCTGGCGCCGCGAAGATGCTCGAGACGCTCGCGATTGAACGCATTGAGCCCGACGACGAAGACGTTGCGCGGATCCATCGCTGCCTCCTCGGCATCCCGAACGGGTCGCCTGTAGTGGTGCCTGAATGATCTCGTGCGAGAACGGAACACCGCCTCGCGGCCACGCTCGCCAAGCGGCCGCTCCTCCCTTCGCCGGCCCGTCGCCTGCGACATCCGTACCAGCAGCGTTATGCTCAAGATAGCCGCTGGCAGCGAGGCAAAAGCATGAAAATCGTCATGCTCCCGGCGGGCAAGTGCGGCGACGATGCGCGTGCTATCGTGCCGTCATCGCATGAACCGATCTGGAAAGCAGGCCATGACACTACTCAGGCTCTACCCCCCACCGGCACAGGCGTGTTCGCTGGAAGGACTCTATCTCGACACGCCGCTCGCCCATGCCACGCCCGACGCCCCCGTCGTCTACAGCAATTTCGTCACCAGCCTCGACGGCCGGGTCGCCGTCGAGAACCACGAGGGCCACGACGAGGTACCCGCGAGCGTGGCCAATCGCCACGACTGGCGGCTTTACCAGGAACTCGCGGCACGCGCCGACGCCCTGCTGATCGGCGGACGCTACTTCCGTCAGCTGGCGAAAGGGCACGCCCAGGCCGCACTGCCGGTGGCCGACGAGCCCGCCTTCGGCGACCTGCTGGAGTGGCGCCGCGACCGGGGCTCGAGGCCCCAACCCGACGTGGTGGTGCTCAGCAACACGCTCGACTTTCCGCTGCCCGGGTCGCTGATCGAGCAGGGCCGGCGGGTGCTGATCTTCGTCGCCCGCTCGTTGATCACCGCCGAGCGCCGTGACCGCCTGGTCGCCCAGGGGGCCGAGGTGATCGGCCTGGATAGCGAGCCGGACGCCGCCAGCGTCACCCACGAACTCGACGTGCGCCAGGTCGTGCGGCGGCTCGGCGAGCGCGGCTATCGGCGGATCTATTCGGTCGCCGGCCCCTACTCGCTGCACTCGCTGCTGCGCCATGGCGTGGTGGACACCCTGTTCGTAACCCAGCGCCTGTCGCTGATCGGCGGCGAGCGCTATCAGGGCCTGCTCGAAGGCCCTTCGCTCGCCTCCCCCGTCGGCTTCTCGCTGGCCAGCCTCTACTACCAGGAGGCCGTCGACGGGGGGGCCGGGCAGCTATTCGCCCGCTACGACCGGCGCTCATGTGGCGACGCAACAAGCCGATAGCCAAAACCGATCGACGGCTTGCAACGATTCAAACGGCATCCACGAGGGGTTTAAACCAGACTGAAGGGACATAACAAGACTCGAGGAGTGCGTCATGCAACGCCTGTCACTGGGCAAGTCGGTCCTGCGCGTCAAGGACCTTGCCGCCATGCGGGAATTCTTCACCCACGTGCTGCGCCTGCCGATGCTGCTGCAGTCGACGACCACGGCGGTCTTCGAACTGGGCACCGACATCCGCGGCCATACCCAGGTGCTGATGCTGATCAGCGGCGATGGCGCCGATGCACCCCAGCACCTGACGCTCGAGGTCAGCGACGACCAGTTCCCCGCCACCTGCGAGCATCTCCGCGCGCAGGGCGCGGCGCTGTTCGAAAGCGACAACAGCAGCGCGCCGGGCTGCGCCTGGCGCATCCTCGCCTGCCAGGCACCGGAGGGCCATCGCCTGCAGGTGGTGAGCATCGATCCCGGGCGCTGCGCACCGGCCTCGGCGTTCCCTTCGGCGGCGGCCAACCCTTGAACCCAAGCACCGCGCTTCGCGCCGTCGCTTGCCAATTGCCGAATGCCGATTACCTTGCAGGAAAGCAATGACAGCCTGAGAGGAGGATCGGAGATGTCGCGCACCGTCCCATTGCCGGCCGGCATGCTCGCCGCCGCGCTGATGACACATGCCTCGGCGAGCCCGGCACAGCAACCTCCGGCCAGCGTCGAGACGCAGGCCGGCAGCATTCGGGTCGAAGCGCTGGCCCGGGGCCTCGTCCACCCCTGGGGGATGGCCTTCCTGCCCGATGGTCGGGCGCTGATCACCGAACGCCCCGGGCGGCTGCGGATCCTCGCCACCGACAATACCCTGTCCGAGCCGCTGGCCGGCGTTCCCGAGGTCTTTGCCCAGCGCCAGGGCGGCCTGCTGGACGTCGCCCTCGATCCCGATTTCGCGAACAATCGCCAGGTCTACCTGTCGTTCGCCGAACCCGGCGACGGCGGGGCTTCCACCGCGCTCGGTCGCGGCCGGCTGGACGACGGCCGGATCGAGGATTTCCGGGTGATCTTCCGCCAGCAGCCCAAGGTCGGCGGCGGCAACCATTTCGGCGGGCGGATCGTGTTCACCGACCAGGGCACGCTGTTTCTGACCCTGGCCGAACGCTTCAAGTTCGAACCGGCCCAGGACACCGGTAACCATCTGGGCACCGTCGTGCGCCTCAAGCATGACGGCAGCGCGGCAGCGGACAACCCCTTCGTCGGCGACGACCAGGCCCGCGACGAAATCTGGTCCTACGGCCATCGCAATATCGAAAGCGCGGCGCTGCACCCCGACACGGGCCAGCTGTGGGTCGCCGAGATGGGCCCGCGCGGCGGCGACGAACTCAACCTGCCCGAGCCGGGCGGCAATTACGGCTGGCCGGTGGTGAGCTGGGGCGAACACTACGACGGCAGCGACATCCCCGACCCGCCGAGCCACCCGGAGTTCGCCCGATCGATCAGGCACTGGACGCCGGTGATCTCGCCGTCGGGCATGGCCTTCTACACCGGCGAGGCGTTTCCCCAATGGCAGGGCAGCCTGCTGATCGGCGGGCTGACCAGCGAAGGCCTGGTACGCCTGGAACTCGATGGGCAGACGGTGACCGATGAAGAACGCATCGACTTGGGCGCGCGGATCCGCGACATCGAGCAGGGTCCGCAGGGTCGCGTTTACGTGCTGACCGACCACCAGGATGGCGGCGTATGGCGCCTGCAGCCCGCGGATTGATCGTCGGCTGGGTGGGCGCTCAGTCCGCCGACTCGCGCTCGCGTTCGGCCCTCGCCTTGCGCGCGCGGTTGTAGCGATACTGACGCACCAGGGCGATGCTCAGTGCGGCGAATAGCATCGCCGCCAGCGTCGCGCCCTGCCAGGGCCTGGCGGCGTCGCCGAGCACGGTTTCCAGGGTAATGATCAGGATGAAGCCCAGCGCCTGACTGGCGATCGCCAGTGCGCGCAGGGCATCGTAGCGCTTGGCCATGGCGGCGGCTCCGGCGACGCGACGCGTCGGCTCGATGGTGGTACAGGACGGATGACAGCGGGACCGCGGCCCCGTAGGCTGGCCATTGTAGCCTGCCAGCGCCGCGCTGACGACGCACCGCGCCACCCTACGGAACGCCCGCCGCTCATGGATGCCATCGCCCTCGGCCCGCTGCTCATCGCCCTGCCGCACCTCTATGTCTTCGTCACCGCCCTGGCGCTCCTTGTCGCCGGCGCGCTGCTGCTGCGCCTGACCGCCACGCAACATAGCCGCTGGTTCAACGGCCTGTTGGTCGCATCCCTGCTGGGCGCGCGCCTGGGCTACGTGCTGCTTCACGCCGACAGCTATCGCGCCGCGCCGCTCGATGCGCTCAGGCTGTGGCAGCCCGGCTACCTGCCGCTCGCCGGCTTGTTGGCCGGCGCGGCCTGGACGCTGTGGTCGCTGCGCCGGCAGCCCCGCCAGGCATTCGTCGCCCAGGGCCTGCTGATCGCCGCCGCCGGGTTGTGGCTGGGGTTGATGGCCTGGCAACCGCTCGGCCATGAAGCCGCCCCGCAACGCCTGCCCGCCATCACCCTCGACGACCTGGACGGCAACCCGGTGACGCTGGCCGCGCTCGATGGCAAGCCGCTGCTGATCAACCTCTGGGCCAGTGGGTGCCCGGCGTGCCGGCGCGAGCTGCCACTGCTCGCCGAGGCGGCGCGGCGCGACGACGTGCGGGTGGTGGCGGTCAACCAGGGCGAGAGCCTGCTCGAGGTCGCTCGCTTCCTGGACCGGCGGGGCCTGGATCGGCCATTGACGCTGCTCGATCCGCACCAGAGTCTGATGGCGCTGAGCCACGCGCCCGGACTGCCGACGACGCTGTATTTCGATGCCGACGGCACGCTGCTGACCCGCCATGTCGGCGCAGTCGGCCGCGCCCGGCTCGAGACCTGGCTCGACCGTTGAGCGCTTAATTGCTGCCGGCGATTGCTGTACCATACGCGCCCGTCGCCGGCCGGGCGCCTTGCCGCCGCCGCCGACCTGGGCGCAACGCACCGTATTCCTGAGCATCCGAGGCACCATGAGCGAATTCATTCCCGGTCAGCGCTGGATCAGCGACGGCGAGGCCGACCTGGGCCTGGGCACCATCCTCAACGTCGATGCGCGCAGCGTCACCGTGCTCTTCGCGGCCAGCCAGGAGACGCGCACCTACAGCGTGCGCCAGGCACCGCTGACCCGCGTGATGTTCGGCAGCGGCGATCGTATCGAGTCCGCCGACGGCAGCCAGCTGACCGTCGACGACACCAAGGAGCACGACGGCCTGGTGGTCTACATCGGCGAGGACGACGCCGGCGAATGGCACGAGCTTTCCGAGGCCAAGCTGTCCGATCGCATGCAGTTCAACCAGGCCCGCGATCGGCTGCTGACCGGTCAGGTCGACCGCAACGACTGGTTCGACCTGCGCTTTCGCACCCTGCACCACCATCATCGCATCAGCCAGAACCCGGCACTCGGCCTGGCCGGGCCCAAGATCGACCTGATTCCCCATCAGCTCTACATCGCCGACGAGGTCTCGCGGCGCCATGCCCCGCGGGTGCTGCTCGCCGACGAGGTCGGCCTGGGCAAGACCATCGAAGCCGGGCTGATCCTGCACCGCCTGCTGCTCAACGGGCGTGCCGAGCGGGCGCTGATCCTGGTTCCCGACAGCCTCACCCACCAGTGGCTGGTCGAGCTGCTGCGGCGTTTCGCCCTCGATGTCACGCTGCTCGACGAGCAGCAGAGCCAGGCCCACGGCGAGGCCAATCCGTTCGAGGCCGGCCAGCTCATCCTGGCCAGCCAGCAATGGCTGTTCGCCAACCCGCATCGCCAGCGCCAGGCCGAGGCCTGCGCCTGGGATCTGCTGATCGTCGACGAGGCCCACCATCTCGACTGGTCGCCGGCGGCCAGCGGGCCCGGCTACGACTGTGTCGAGCGCCTGGCGCGCGCCGTCCCCGGACTGCTGCTGCTCACCGCCACCCCCGAGCAGATGGGCGTGCAGAGCCATTTCGCCCGGCTGCGCCTGCTCGACCCCGACCGCTACCACGACCTGGCGCGGTTCCGCGCCGAAGAGGCCGGCTACGTGCAGGTCGCCGAGGCGATCGATGCGCTCGAGCGGTTGCCCGGCGACGCCGCCGCGCTGGCCTGCGTCGGCGCGGCGATCGACGACGCCGACAGCGCGGCGCTGCTCGAGACCCTGGCCGACCCCCAGAGCGACAGCGCCCAGCAGCGATCGGCCCGCGACCAGCTGCGCGAGCAGTTGCTCGACCGCCATGGCACCGGCCGGGTGATGTTCCGCAACAGCCGGCGCCACGTCGGTGGCTTCCCCGAGCGGCACCTGCACGTCGCCCGGCTCGAGGCGCCCTCGGCCTATCGCCGGGTGCTGCGCAAGCTCGAGCGCGACGAGGACTACCTCGACGAACTGCTGATCGAGACCGGCCTCGACCACCCCGATGTCATGCTCTATCTCGACACCACCTACCGCGCATTGAGCGACGATCCTCTTAACGCCGAGCCCTGGTGGCAGATCGACCCGCGCGTCACCTGGCTGCTCGAGCACCTCACCGGGGTCGGCCGCGACAAGACCCTGGTGATCGCCCACGACCGGGCCACCGCCGTCGATCTGGCCGAGGCGCTGCGCGTGCTCGGCGGCATCCATGCGCCGGTGTTCCACGAGGGGCTGACGCTGGTCGAGCGCGACCGCGCCGCGGCGTCCTTCGCCGACGAGGAGGACGGCAGCCAGGTCATGGTGTGCTCGGAGATCGGCTCGGAGGGGCGCAACTTCCAGTTCTGCCGCCATCTGGTGATGTTCGACCTGCCCCAGCTGCCCGATCAGCTCGAACAGCGCATCGGCCGCCTCGATCGCATCGGCCAGCGCCATGCCATCGAGATCCACGTGCCGGTGTTCGCAGGCAGCCCCGGCGAGCGGCTGTTGCGCTGGTATCAGGAGGGTATGGACGCCTTCGACGCACCCCACGGGGTGGGCAGCGAGCTGTACGCGGCCTTCGGTGACGAACTGGCCGAGGCGATGCTCGACGACGACGCGCTCGAGGCGGTGATCGGCGAAACCCGCGCGCTGTTCGAGGCTCGCCTGGCCGAGCGCGATGCGGGACGCAACCGCTTGCTCGAGCTCAATGCCTGCCGCGGCGAGCGCGCCGCGACGGTCGCCGAGGCGATCCGCGCACTCGACGAGGACCGCGCATTGCCGCGCTACCTGGATCAGGCGCTGGATATCTTCGGTGTCGACAGCCAGGACCTCGGCAACCAGCTCGTCCACCTGCGCGCCGGGGCGCACATGCTCGACGGCCTGCCCGGCCTGGCGAAAGGCGAGGAGGGCTTCACCGCGACCCGCTCCCGCGAGCGGGCGCTGGCCCGCGACGATGTCCAGCACCTGTCGTGGGAACATCCGCTGGTCCGCGAAATGATGGGCCGGATTCTCAGCGGCACGCTGGGCAACACCGCCCTGGCGCTGCTCGATCACCCGTCGATCCCCGCCGGGCGACTGATGGCCGAACTGGTCTTCGTCACCGACTGTCCGGCGCCCAGGCGCCTGCATGTCGACCGCTTCCTGCCGCCCACCGCGGTGCGCGTGCTGCTCGACGAGTCCGGCGCCAACCTGTCCGCCAAGGTCTCCTTCAGCGGCCTGGCCAAGAACCTGCAGAAGGTCAAGAAGGCGGTCGCCCGCGACCTGATCAAGTCGCGCCACGATCAACTGCGCGAGCTGCTGGAGCAGGGCGAGCGGGAAGCCGAGCGCGAGCTGCCGACGATCGTCGAGGCCGCCCAGCAACGCATGTGCGGCGTGCTAGACGACGAGCTGTCGCGGCTGCAGGCCCTGGCGCGCCACAACCCCGCGGTGCGTCAGGACGAACTCGATGCCCTGCGCCACGAGCGCCAGGCACTCGATGCGGCGATCGAGAGCGCGCGCCTGCGCCTCGATGCGGTGCGGGTGATCGTCACCGTCGACCGCGAGACGCGCCGCTGACGGCCGCGACGGACGGCGCCAATGGCTAGGCCTTGCGCTGGAGAATGTCGGCCAGCGCCGCGTCGAGGGTCTCGAAATTGAAACGAAAACCGGCATCGAGCAACCGCCGTGGGCGCATGTCGGCGCCGGTCAGCAACAGGTGCGCCATCTCGCCCAGCCCCAGTTCGAGCAGTGGCGCCGGTACCGGCATCAATGCCGGGCGATGCAGCTGCCGGGCCAGGGTGGCGGCGAATTCGGCGTTGCGCACCGGGTGCGGCGCCGAGGCATTGAACGCCCCGTTCAGGGTGTCGTGTTCGAGCAGGAACTCGATGCTGCGCACGTGATCCTCGCGGTGGATCCACGGCATGAACTGGCGACCGTTGCCGAAGCGCCCGCCCAGACCCATCCTGAACGCCGGCAGCAGCTTGGCCAACGTGCCGCCGCCCGCGTCGAGCACCAGGCCGGTGCGCAGCAGCACGACGCGCACTCCGTGGCGTTCGGCCTCGTGGGCCTTGGCTTCCCACTGCGCGCACAGCCGATGCGCGAACTCCTCGTTGGGCGAGGTCTCCTCGTCCACGGCGCGCTGGCCCTGATCGCCGTAATACCCCATCGCCGACCCCGACACCATCACCCGTGGCGGGGTGGGCAACTGCCGGCACAGATCCACCAGTTGCTGGGTGACGCTCAGCCGCGAATCGAACAAGCGTCGCTTCTGGGCGTCGCTCCAACGCTTGCCGGCGATCGGCTCGCCGGCCAGGTTGACGATCGCTTCGGGCTCGCGCGCGGCGAACGCGGCCACCTCGTCACCGATGTCACAGCCTTCGGGCAGCACTCGCCTGGCCGAGTCAGGCGAGCGTGACACGACCATCAGCTGGTGGCCGTCGCGGGCCAGTCGCTGGCAGAGCAAACGCCCGACGAAGCCGCTACCTCCCGTGACCAGTATACGCATGGCGCCTCCCTGTCATTGTAAGTGTCGCGACGCGGTGAGCGTCGTCCCGGGCGAACACAGCGGCAGGCACCGAACGGTTTCATGCCAGATGCTGGCTGAAGCGCTCGCGGCCCTGGTTCGGCGTTTGCCGGGTTATACGGTTATTGTACGCATCTGATAGTCTAGTCAGTGGCTGTCGCGCTTGCCCAGCCATACGCTCACCCAGCCCGGCTGTCGAGCATCCGGCTGGCTTCGACGTACCGATTGTCATCAAAAGCCCTGGAAAGCCGTGCCGGAACCGCGCCAGGCGAATAAACGACTGGAACAGTTGTACAAAGGCATTATCCTGTATAACTCTTTACTCCATCCTGCCCGCATCACGGCACTCGAGGCTATGCGCAGGACACCGGCCGCCGCCCCGGATCCCCGGCGGTACCGCCAGACAGCCAGAGGCACGAGTGCGCATGACCAACGATAAGCCCATGGACACCACCGGCTCGGCACTGTACCCGATTCGCGAAGTCTCCCGGTTGACCGGCGTGAATTCGGTGACGCTGCGCGCCTGGGAACGCCGCTATGGCTTGCTTCGTCCGCAACGCACCCCCAAGGGTCACCGGCTCTACGCCGGCGAGGACATCCGGCGCGTCGAGAACATTCTCCATTGGCTCGATCGCGGCGTGTCGGTCAGTCAGGTGCGCGAACTGCTCGATCGCCCCGGCAGGGCCGAGACGATGACGATCGACGAGGGCGACTGGGCCGGCCAGCGTCGACAGTGGATCGCGGCCGTCGAAGCGCTCGACGTGCAGGGTCTCGAGACACTGTTCAACCAGACCCTGGCGCTCTACCCCGTCGCGGTCTGCCTGCTGGAAATCTGGCAGCCGGTGGTCGAGGAACTCGAGGAGCGCTGGCATGATCGCCTGGGCGCCGCCGCGCAGCGCCAACTGCTGGAGAGCTTCCTGCGCACACGGATCGGAACCCGTCTGTATCATGCCAACCAGTACCGCCAGGGACCGCCCCTGCTGCTCTCGCGGCTGTCCGATGACGCCGGCCGGCTGGGCGCGCTGTTGCTGGCGCTGGCCGCCAGCGACGCCGGCTACCGCATCCAGCTGTTCGACGCCCCGCTGCCGCTCGGTGAATGGGCGCTGGCCATGGAGCGGCTGGACGCCGCCGCGCTACTGCTGTCAAGCGACCGCGCCGAAGGCAACGAGCTGATTCGCCACCACTTGCCGCGGCTCGCCACGCAACTCAAGGCGCCACTATGCCTGGCCGGCCCGGTCGTCCATATACGCGCCGCCGACCTCGAGGCCAGCGCCATCCAGCCGCTCGGCGATACGCCGGTCGCGGCAATCGAACGTCTGCGCGGCCTGCTCGGCTGACGCAGCAACCCAGCCAGCGACGGGAGACGCTCATGGCCCGCCAATTGATGTGGTTCCGCAGTGACCTGCGCACCCTCGACAACACCGCGCTGGCTGCCGCGGCTCGACGCGGCCCGGTGATCGCGGTGTTTCTGCACAGCCCGGGGCAATGGCGCGACCATGGCCACGGCGCCAACAAGATCGACTTCCTGCGCCGCGGCGTCGAGGCCCTGCGCGAGGCCCTGACCGGGCTCAACATTCCGCTCGTCCAGCGCGATATCGGATACTTCGAGGCCGCCCCGCGGGTGCTCGCCGCGCTGGCCCACGACTACGACGCCGAGGCACTGCACTTCAATCGCGAATACCCGCTCGACGAGCGTCGCCGCGACGCCGCGGTACGCGACGCCTGCGAGACAGCCGGCCTCAGCGTGCATGGCTACACCGACGCGGTGGCCTTCGAACCGGGGGAGCTGGTTACCGGTCAGGACGATTACTACCGGGTCTTCACCCCGTTCGCCAAGGCCTGGCACCGCCGGATCGACGCCGCTCGGCTGACGCTGCGCGACACCCCCGAGCCCCAGCCACGCCAGCCGATCGCCAGCGATGCCCTGCCCGAGGCGCCCGGATACGCGGACCGCCCCGTCGATGCCGTGCTGTGGCCCGCCGGCCAGGAGGCCGCCGCCGACCGCCTGGCACGCTTTCTGCGATTCCGCGCCCGCCACTACGCCGAGCAGCGTGACCTGCCGGCGCTGGCCGGGACCAGCGAACTGTCGCCCTACCTGGCGCTGGGCATGATCTCGCCGCGCCAGTGCCTGCAGGCCGCGATGAACGAAAATGGCGGCCATCTCGGCGACGGCGACAAGGGGCTGACCAGTTGGATCAATGAGCTGGTGTGGCGTGAATTCTACCAGCACATCGTCGTCGGCTTTCCCGACGTGTGCCGTCACCGCCCCTTCCAGGCACATACCGACAAACTCGCCTGGCGTTACGACGACGCGCATTTCGCAGCCTGGTGCGAGGGCCGTACCGGCTATCCGCTGGTCGATGCCGCAATGCGCCAACTGGTCCGGACCGGCTGGATGCACAACCGCCTGCGCATGGTGACGGCCATGTTCCTCGCCAAGCATCTACTGATCGACTGGCGGCGCGGCGAGGCGTTCTTCCTGCGCCACCTGGTCGATGGCGAGTTCGCCGCCAACAACGGTGGCTGGCAATGGGCGGCTTCGACGGGCACCGACGCGGCCCCCTATTTCCGCATCTTCAACCCCACCACCCAGGCCAGCCGCTTCGATCCCGAGGGCCACTTCATCGCCCACTACCTGCCCGAGCTCGCCGAATTGCCGCCCAGGGCGCGGCACGCCCCGCCCGGCGATGCCCTCGGCGCCAGCCGCTACCCGGCCCCGATCGTCGACCACAAGGCCGCCCGCGTCCGGGCGCTCGATGCCTTCAAGGCGCTTTCCCGCGACTGACCCACCGCCGCCGCTCGGATTACCGCACCCCACGAAAGGAGCTCGCGATGGCCGTCGACCCGACACTGGAGACCTTCTGCGCCCTCTACAAAAAACTAGACAAAAACTGTACAGAAGTTCTATACGAGATTTACACTGCGGATATTGAATTCGCCGACCCGTTTCAGCGGATCGAGGGTATCGCGGCGCTCACCGGCTATTTCGAGTCGCTCTACGCCAACCTCGAAAGTGCGCGCTTCGAGTTCGCGCAGCGCCAGCGACAAGACGACCAGGCGTTCGTCTGCTGGACGCTGACGCTGGTGCATCCAAGGCTGGCCGGTGGCCGCGAGGTAGCCGTGGAAGGCTGCTCGCGACTGCGCTTTCGTGGCGACCGGGTCTGCGAGCATCGCGACTACTTCGATGCCGGCGCCCTGCTCTACGAGCACCTGCCCCTGTTCGGCACGGCGATTCGCTGGCTCAAGCGGCGCCTCGCCTGAACCCACGGCCCGATCGAAGGGGCGCCCACTGAGGGGGAACCGCGATGACGGTGTTGAGCGGACAACGACGCATCTGGCTGACCGGCGCCACCTCGGGCATCGGCATGGCGCTCGCCCGGCGATTGCTTGCCCAGGGCCACCGCGTGGCCCTCAGCGCGCGCCGCCGCGAGGCGCTCGAGACACTGGCCCGCGGTTACCCGAACGCGCTGGTCGTGCCCTGCGACATCACCGATCGCGAGGCGGTCGCCGAGGCCGCCCGCGACATCGACGCGGCGTTCGCCGGCCTCGACCTGCTGCTGCACGACGCGGGAACGTGCGAATATCTCGACGCCCGCGATTTCGACCTGGCACTGGTCGAGCGCGTGATGGAAGTCAACCTTCACGGCGCACTGAAGGTCGTCGACGCCGGCCTGCCGCTGCTGCGCCGCGCCCGGGACGCTGGCGGTACCCGGCCGCTGCTGGCCGCGGTGTCCAGCGCCGCGGCCTACCTGCCGCTGCCGCGGGCCGAGGCCTACGGCGCCTCCAAGGCTGCGCTCAGCCATTTCCTCGAATCGCTGCGCATCGACCTGGCCGGCGAAGCGATCGACGTCAGCGTGATCCACCCCGGCTTCGTCGAAACGCCGCTCACCGCGCGCAACGATTTTGCCATGCCCATGCGCATGGATGCCGAAAGCGCCGCCGACGCGATTCTCGCCGGCCTCGAGCGGCGCAGCCTGGACGTGCACTTTCCGCGCCGCTTCACGTACCTGATCAAGCTGCTGGGCATCCTGCCCCCGGCGGTGCGTCTACGCCTGGGGCGTCGTATCGCCGGACGCAGGCGCGCGACGCAGGCGGGGGCGCGATGACCGACGGGCAGCGCATCGCCGTGATCGGCAGCGGAATCAGCGGCCTGAGCGCCGCCCATTACCTGTCGGCGCACCATCGGGTGTCGCTGTTCGAGGCCGAACCGCGCCTGGGGGGACACACCGCCACCGTCGATGTGACGCTTGCCGGCCGCGACTACGCAATCGACACCGGCTTCATCGTCTTCAACGACCGTACTTACCCCCACTTCGAGCACCTGATGGAAGAGCTCGGTGTCGCCTGGCAGGCCGCCGAGATGAGCTTCTCGGTGCACGACACCCAGCGCGATTTCGAGTACAACGGCCACACTCTGGGTTCGCTGTTCGCCCAGCGCCGCAACCTCTTCCGCCCCTGCTTCTATCGCCTGCTCGGCGATATCCTGCGCTTCAATCGCGCGGCCAGCGCCGACCTCGAGGCCGGACGACTCGACCCGACGACCACGCTGGGCGAGTATCTCGATGCCGCCGGCTACGACGAGGACTTCCGCCGCCACTACCTGCTGCCCATGGGCGCCGCCATCTGGTCGGCAAGCATCGCCGACCTGAGGCGTTTCCCGGTGGCGTTCTTCGTGCGCTTCTTCCACCATCATGGCCTGCTGTCGCTCGCCGACCGGCCACAATGGCGGACCCTGGTCGGCGGTTCACGCAGCTACATCCCGGCGCTCACACAGCGCTACGCCGAGCGGATCCATCGCCATTGCACGGTTTCCTGCATTCGCCGCGATGCCGGCGGCGTCGATGTCGACACGACGCTGGGCACGGCGCGTTTCGACCAGGTGGTGCTCGCCTGCCACGCCGACCAGGCACTGGGGCTACTCGGCGACCCCAGCCCGGCCGAACGGGACATCCTCGCCGCCATTCCCTACCGGGACAACGAGGTCGTGCTGCATACCGACAGCACACTGCTGCCACGTCGCCGCCGTGCCTGGGCAAGCTGGAACTACCGCCTCGACGGGCGAACCGACGAGGCACGGGTCGCGGTGACCTACAACATGAACATGCTTCAGCGCCTGACGGCGCCAGAGACCTTCTGCGTGACGCTCAACGACACCGCGGCCATCGACCCCGCCCGGGTCCTGGGGCGCTATCGCTACGCCCACCCCACCTTCACCCGCGACGGCGAGGTGGCCCGGGCGCGCCATGGCGAGATTTCGCAACCGCGCCTGCATACCCACTATTGCGGCGCCTACTGGCGCAATGGCTTCCACGAGGATGGCGTCTGGAGCGCCCTGCGCGTGGCTCGCGCCCTGCAACCGCCCGGGGCCGGCGAAGGCGTCGCCCAGCGGACCCGCGGGGAAACGACGCCATGATCGATACACCGCGCAGCTGCATCTATCGCGGGCGACTCCGCCATCGGCGCTTCGTGCCCCGCGCGCATGCCTTCAGCTACCAGCTGTGGATGGCCTGGCTGGACCTCGACGAACTGCCCCGCCTGTTCGCCGGCGTGCCCGGCTTCAGCGCGAGGCGCGGCGCCCTGGCGCGCTTTTGCCGGGAAGACTACCTGGCCCCTCACGATCGCCCCCTCGCGCAGGCGGTGCGCGAACGCCTGGCCAGCGAACTGGGCGGCGAACTGGCCGCGGCGGCGGACGGCCGGGTGTGCATGCTCGCCCAGTTGCGGGTGTGCGGCGTGACGTTCAACCCGCTCACCCTCTACTACGTCTATGATCGCCATGAGCGACTGCGCGCGGTCCTCGGCGAGGTCACCAACACGCCCTGGGGCGAGCGCCAGGTCTATGCCTGCGCCGTCGACCCAGTTCGTCACCTGCACGGCGCGACGTTCGCCAAGGCGCTGCACGTATCGCCGTTCAATCCCATGGACATGGACTACCGCTGGCGCTTCAACAACCCCGGCGAACACCTGTACCTGCACATGGAGAACTGGCGGGAGGGGACGCGCCATTTCGATGCCACCTTGACGCTGACGGCACGGCCGGCCACCCGGCGCGTGCTGGTCGAGACGCTTTTCCGTCAGCCATGGATGAGTCTCAAGACCGTCACCGCGATTCACTTCGAGGCGTTTCGCCTGTGGGCCAAGCGGGCGCCGATTCACGCCCACCCGCGGCGCGACCCAGACCATCGGGAGGACTCGCCATGACCTCGCTTCGCCCACCCGCCGCACGTCCCGCCGGGCCCGGCGCATCGGGCCTCGATAGAGTGACGCGCTGGCTCAAGCCACGCCTGCTGGCCCAGCTCGACCGGCTCGGGGGCGGCTATATCACGCTGATCGAGCCCGACGGCGAATGCCGTCGGCTCGGCCGTGGCGGCCCGCTCTCGGCATGCGTCACGCTGCACCGCGAGCGTGCCTGGCGACGCCTGGCGCTGGGCGGCACCGTGGGCGCCGGCGAAGCCTACATGGACGGCGACTGGGACGCCGACGACCTGGTCGCGCTGGTGCGGCTGTTCGCGGCCAACCTGGAACGCGTCAATGGAGAGGTCGAGAACGGCAGTGCACGGCTGGCCCGCTGGCTGTCCGGTGCGCTCAATGTGCTCAAGCGCAACACGCGGCGCGGCTCCCGCCGCAACATCAGCGCCCACTACGACATCGGCAACGAGCTGTTCGAGTTGTTCCTCGACCGACGCCACCGCATGTATTCCAGCGCGATCTTCCCCCACCCCGGGGCGAGCCTCGAGGAGGCTTCGACCTGCAAGCTGGAACGCCTGCTCGACACACTCGATGTCGGCGCCGACAACCACCTGCTGGAGATCGGCACCGGCTGGGGCGGTCTGGCGATCCACGCCGCCCGGACCCGCGGCTGTCGCGTCACCACCACCACCCTTTCCGCCGAGCAGCATGCCCATGTCGCCCGCCGCATTGCCGAGGCGGGGCTAGAGGATCGCATCACCCTGCTTCAGCAGGATTATCGCGAACTCGAAGGACGTTTCGATCGGCTCGTCTCGGTGGAAATGATCGAGGCCGTCGGCCATCAGTACCTGGGCGACTACCTGGCGACGCTGGATCGCCTGCTCAGCGACGATGGACTCGCCGCACTCCAGGCGATCACTATCCGCGATCAGCGCTTCGAGGCCGCCAAGCGCGACGTCGACTTCATCAAGCGCCACGTGTTCCCGGGCGGCTTCCTGCCGTCGCACAGCGCGATCCTGACGGGGCTTGCCCGGCACACCACGCTCAACCTGCTCGATCTCGAGGAGATCGGCCCGCACTACGCACGGACCCTGCGCGAGTGGCGCGAGCGCTTCGAGGACAACCTGGAAAGCGTACGCCGGCTCGGCTACGAGGAGCGCTTCATCCGACTATGGCGCTACTACCTGTGCTACTGCGAAGGGGGCTTCCTCGAACGCTCGATCGGCACCTGCCAGCTGCTGCTGGCCAAGCCCGGAGCCCGCCGCAGGCCGCTTACCGGTGAACCATGAACCCGCACGGACGGGCGCTTGCCCGTACGGCTGGCTCACGCCGGCGCTCGCTCAGGTCGCCGACGAGGGCTTGAGCGAGGCATTCGCCGCCGTCTTGAGATAGCGCGCCTCGATGGTCTCGGCCGGCTCCGGCCGGGCAAACAGGAAGCCCTGGGTGATCGGGCAGCCATGGGCGATCAGGAAATCGCGCTGGGCCTGGGTCTCCACGCCCTCCGCGACCACTTCGAGGCCCAGCCCCTCGGCCATCGCCAGCACCGCCGAAACGATGGCGGCGTCGGCGACGTCCTCGGGCAACGCCCGGATGAAGGCGCGGTCGAGCTTGAGCTTGTCGATCGGCAGTCGCTTCAGATAGGCCATCGAGGAATAGCCGGTGCCGAAGTCGTCGATGGCGATCGGGTGGCCCTTGGCCCGCAACGCTTCGAGGCGCGGCGAGATATCCCCGGCACGCTCGTCGAGCAACACCGATTCGGTGAGCTCCAGGCCGAGCATGCGCGCCGGCATGCGGTGCTGGGCCAAGGCCGCGGCAAGCCGCGATTCCAGATCGCCCTGGATCAGTTGCAGCGCCGAGATGTTGACCCAGATCGGCACCCGCGGCATGCCGCTGGCGTACCAGCTGGCCAGCTGGGCGACGGCCTGCTCGATGACCCAGTTGCCCAGCGCCGTCATCAGGCCGTGGCGCTCGGCCAGCGGGATGAAATCGCCCGGCGAGACCATGCCCAGTTCGGGGTGGCGCCAGCGCAACAGCGCCTCCAGGCCGACCATGCCGCCATCGCTCAGGCGATGCTGGGTCTGGTAGTAGAGTTCCAGTTGATCGCCCTGGGCCAGGGCGCGTCGCAGGTCGTTGACCATCGCCAGCTGGCGGTCGCCGGCGACCTCCAGCGAGGGTCGAAAGCGTCGATCGTGGTTGCGACCGTGGCGCTTGGCCGAGTACAGCGCCGACTCCAGGCGCTGGAACAGCACCCCTGAGTCGTTGCCGTCGTCGGGTGCCCGGCAGCTGCCGATGGTCAGCCCCAGGCGCAGCGAACTGCTGTCGATCTCGAACGGCTCGCTGAGATGCTCGCGCAGCCCGGCGACCCACTTTTCGTGGTCGTCGAAGGTGGTGGTGCGGATCACCATGAACTCGTCGCCGCCCAGCCGGCCGACGACGCCCCCGGCGACGAAGGCCGCCAGCCGCTGGCCGAAGCGCGCCAGCAGGCGATCGCCGCAGTCGACCCCCAGGCCGTCGTTGATCGCCTTGAAGCCGTCGATGTCGATCAGCGCCATGTCGAGCCCTTCGCCGGCGCGCAGCCGACGCAGGCGCGATGTCAGCAGGTCGTGCAGCCGGCGGCGATTGGGCAGCCCGGTCAACGGATCCTCGAAGCCGATCCGCCGCAGATCCTGCTCGCGCGCCTTGTGCCGCGAGATATCCGTGAACAGGCCGACGTAATGGCTGATGCGGCCCTTGGCGTCGGGACATGCCTGCATCCGCAGCCATTCGGGATACTGGTCGCCGTGCTTGCGCTGATTCCAGATTTCGCCCTCCCAGCGTCCGGTGGCGTCCAGCGTCTGCCAGTAGCGCTCGTAGAAGGCCTTGTCGTGGCGTCCGGACGACAGCGTCGAGGCGTCCAGGCCCAGCACCTCCTCGCGGGTATAGCCGGTAATCTGGGTGAAAGCCGGGTTCACGCTGATGATCCGGTTGTGCTTGTCGGAGATGATCACGCCGTCGCCGGACAGCTTGAGCGCCTCTTCGCTGAGCAGACGACGGCGATGCTCGCGCTTGACCTGACGCCAGCCATCGACCAGGGCGAACAGCACCATGGCCAGCGCGGCCAGACGCAGCGACACCAGCGGCAGCCAGCTCATCGCCGCCAGGGCGGCCAGGCCCATCCAGGTCATCGGGCGATTAAGGGTAAAGGTGGGCCACATGGCTGCTCGTCTTGTGTGGGGTTGGCGCGACAAATAGTGGCATCATGCCCCGCGCGCCAAGTCTGGCGCAAGCTGCACCGCCACCAATGTCGGCATTGCGCGACGTTCTCACCCCGGCTAGCCTGGGGCCGGCGTGCATTCACCTCGCGGTGCCAGTAGACTAGGCCCGTCTGCGCCGGGTGCGTGGCACAACAATTCGGACTCTCGGAATGACTCAGTGACCAAGCAACACTCTTTCAGCTACGAAGAACTGCTGGCATGCAGCCGCGGCGAACTGTTCGGCCCGGGCAACGCCCAGTTGCCGGCCCCCAACATGCTGATGCTCGACCGCATCACGCAGATCCATGAGGCCGGCGGCGAATACGACAAGGGCGAGCTGATCGCCGAACTGGATATCCATCCCGACCTGTGGTTCTTCGACTGCCACTTCCCGGGCGACCCGGTGATGCCCGGCTGTCTGGGGCTGGACGCCATGTGGCAACTGGTCGGCTTCTACCTGGGCTGGCTGGGCCACCCGGGCCGCGGGCGGGCGCTGGGCTGCGGCGAAGTCAAGTTTTCGGGCCAGATCATGCCGGATGCAGAGAAAGTCACCTACCGGATCAACCTCAAGCGGATCATCACCCGGCGGTTGATACTGGGCATCGCCGACGGCACCGTCTCGGTCGACGGTCGTGACATCTACCAGGCCAATGACCTGCGTGTCGGCCTGTTCACCTCCACCGCGAATTTCTGATCAGGAGGCTTCCATGAGACGAGTGGTAGTCACCGGCCTGGGTATCGTTTCCTGCCTCGGCAATGACCAGCATCAGGTTCTGGATTCCCTGAAAAGCGGCCGTTCCGGCATCCGCTTCAAGGACGAGTATGCTGAGCGCGGATTCCGCAGCCATGTCGCCGGCGTGGTCGACATCGACCTCGATGCGCTGGTCGATCGCAAGCAGCGCCGTTTCATGGGCGACGCGGCCGCCTATGCCTACGTGTCCATGGCCCAGGCCATCGAGGACGCCGGGCTGAGCCCCGACCAGGTGTCCAACGAGCGTACCGGGCTGATCGCCGGCTCCGGCGGCGCCTCCAGCGCCAATCAGGTCGAGGCCGCCGACGTGTTGCGTGAAAAGGGTCTGCGGCGTGTCGGCCCCTACCGGGTCACGCGCACCATGGGCAGCACCGTGTCGGCCTGCCTGGCCACGCCCTTCCAGATCAAGGGGGTCAATTACTCGATCTCCTCGGCCTGCGCGACCTCCGCCCACTGCATCGGCAACGCCGTCGAGCAGATCCAGCTCGGCAAGCAGGACGTGGTGTTCGCCGGCGGCGGCGAAGAGGAACACTGGACGCTCTCGTGCCTGTTCGACGCCATGGGCGCACTGTCCACTGGCTACAACGATCGTCCCGAGCAGGCCTCGCGACCCTACGACAAGGGCCGTGACGGTTTCGTCATTGCCGGCGGGGGCGGCATGGTGGTGCTCGAGGAACTCGAACACGCCAGGGCCCGCGGTGCCAGGATCTACGCCGAGGTGGTCGGCTACGGTGCGACCTCGGATGGCTACGACATGGTCGCGCCTTCCGGTGAAGGCGCCGCGCGCTGCATGCGCCAGGCCATGGCGACAGTCGACGGCCGCATCGATTACATCAATACCCACGGCACCTCGACGCCGGTCGGCGATGTCGCCGAGCTCAAGGCGGTCCGCGAAGTATTCGGCGACCGCACCCCGGCGATGAGTTCGACCAAGTCGCTGACCGGCCACTCGCTGGGTGCGACCGGCGTTCAGGAAGCAATCTACTCGCTGCTGATGATGGAGCACGATTTCGTTGCCGCCTCGGCCAACGTCGAGACCCTCGACGACCAGGCCGAAGGCTTCGATATCGTCACCCAGCGCCGCGACAACGTGGCCCTCGAGCGCGTGCTGTCCAACAGCTTCGGCTTCGGCGGCACCAATGCCTGCCTGGTGCTGCAGCGCCACAGGGACTGACCCCCGGCGGAAGCAGGACAGTGGCTCGCACAAGCAAGGGCACCCGATTCAGGGTGCCTTTCTTGTTGCCGGGAATGTCCGGGCGGCCCCGGTCAGACCGGCAGCTTGCTGGCCGCCGTTTCGCTGGCTGCCGCCGGCCGCGGCACCTCGGAAATCGATGCCAGCTGCTCCTCGATCCAGGCCTCGACCTCGACAAGCACCGCTTCCGGCGTGCGCCCTTCGGTAGCGATCGGCGGGCCGACCACGACATTCAGCGGCCCGGGGTTCTTGACCCAATGATGTCCCGGCCAGCGCTCGCCGGCATTGTGCGCCACCGGCAGCACCGGCACGCCGGCCCGGCAGGCGATCACCGCCCCACTCTTGTTGTAACGCCGTCGATGGCCCGGCTCGACCCGCGTGCCCTCGGGAAAGATCAGCACCGACAAGCCTTCGCGCAGACGCTGCGGCCCCTGCGAGAGCACCTGTTTCATGGCCCTTGCCGGGCGCGAGCGATCCAGCGCGATAGGATGCAATAACCGCAGCGCCCAGCCGAACAGCGGCAGGTTGAGCAGTTCCTGCTTGAGCACCGTGCATACCGGCGGCTTGAGAATCTGCAGGAACAGCGTTTCCCACTCGCACTGATGGTTGGCGAGTATCACCACCGGCCCCGCCGGCACGTTGTCGCGCCCGCGCACCGTATAGCGTACGCCACAGATCCGGGCGAACCAGCCGACGATGAAGTGATTGTAGAGGTTGAGCAGCCGGTAGCGCCCGGCCAGCGGCAACAGCGGGGTGATCGGCAGGCACAGCAGGCCGAATACCAGGATGGCCAGGAAATAGCCGAGATAGAAGATAGCGCTACGAATCGTCTTCATGGCGCCTCCTGGGCCTGGTAGGCCTGGCACCAGGTGTCCAGCATGCGTCCCAGTTCGAGCCGCCAGGGTTTCTGGTGGACGCCGAAGGCATCCAGCACCCGCCGGCAATTGAGCACCCGGCGCAGGGGCTGATCGTGGTGGTGATTGAGCGCCTTGAGCTCGCCCAGCGCCGCCTGCCTGCCGAGCCCCTCGAGACGCGTCGCCAGCTGGGTGCGGACTACCGAGGCAAAGGTATAGCCGCTGACCGGCTCGGTGCCGGCCAGGTGGTAGGCGCCCCAGGCATCGGCACCACAGCCTTGCTGCTGGAGCATGCCGATCAGGGCCAGCGCCACGGAATCCGCCGAGGTGGGGCAGAAGATGATGTCTTCGGCGACCCTTACCTGGCGGCCGGCCATCAGCGTATCGATCAACTCGGTCAGCCAGGCCCCGGCGCCCTCGAGGGCGAACAGCGGCCCCAGGCGCACGATCAGATGCCGGGCGCACCGTTCGCGTACCCGGTTGCCGGTCACGATCAGCCGCCTCAGGTTCTCGTCGCGTGGCGACGGGATCACGTGCTCGTCGATCGGCGTATCGGCACCGTCTTCGTAGAGCTGGTCGGAAACGCACCAGACCAGCGGCACATCGTGGCGCTGGCAACACTCAAGACACCCCTCCACGGCTTCGGCATGCGCCATGACCGCGGAGGGGTCGGCATCGCTGGGCTGCACCAGCGGCGGGATCAAGACGGCATCCGGCGCCATTTCGGCGAGCCGGTCCGGGTCGAGCAGCATCCCCTCCTCAATGACCAGCTCGGTGTCCCCCCGCCGGTTGGCCTCGCGCGCCAGCGCCAGACTCAAGCAGTGGGGGGCGTCCAGGATCAACAACTTCACGGCGCTTCCCTTATAAAATTGGCTTCGCGACAAATCGCCTTCGCGTTCCGCGGCGCGGCATGCAGCGCGATTCGGCTCGGCAAACGGTGTCCATACTTAGCACTTCCGCCAAAAGCTGTCATCCGCGTGCGTTCTCATCAGGGCTCGCTTGCGGCACTCTAGTGCAACGCGCTTGCACCGTCTCGACGAGGAGCCCATGACCGCACAACCGCAAAACCTCTGGAACGCCCGCACCCGACTCGGCGAAGGACCGTTGTGGTCCAGCGAGTATCGCTGCCTGCTGTTCGTCGACATCCTTGGCAGCCGCCTGCTGAGCTACGCCCCCGACAGCGGCGAGACGCGCAGCTGGCCGCTCGAAGAGGCCTGCTGCTGGCTGGTGCCGCATGCCGGGGGCGGCTTCGTCGCCGGGCTGCGCTCGCGGCTCGTCCACCTGACCCTGGACGACGGCTCGCCACGTATCCTGGCAACCCTCGCCGAGCCGGTCGCCGAAGCCCCCGGCCACCGCCTCAACGACGGCAAGGCCGATCTCCGGGGTCGACTCTGGTTCGGCAGCATGGACAGCCAGGAGCAGGCGGCCAGTGGCCGGCTGCTACGCTTCGACCAACGCGGCCTGCACGAGATGGACCGCCCCTATACGGTGACCAACGGTCCGGCGATCAGCGCCGATGGCGGAACGCTCTACCACACCGACAGCCCGGCGCGCACGATCTACGCCTTCGACCTTGCCGACGACGGCACGCTCAGCAACAAGCGCCGGCACCTCCGGTTCAGCGAGGAGGACGGCTTTCCCGACGGCATGACGCTGGACGCCGAAGGCGGCCTGTGGGTCGCCCACTGGGAGGGCGCCCGGGTGAGCCGCTTTCTCGCCGACGGTCGCCGCGACCGGGAGATTCGACTACCGGCTTCGCGCGTCACCTGTTGCGCCTTCGGCGGCGACGATCTCGCCACACTGTATATTACCACCGCAGCCGAGGGCTGTGAGGCACAAAGCCAGGCCGGCGCCCTGTTCGGCATACGCCCCGGCGTCCGGGGCCTGGCGCCTGGCGCCTACCGCCCATGAGTGGAGAGGCTTTTCGGCTCGGTCGAAGGCACAAAACTCGCAAAGGTTAACCCATGATCAGGTACAGGGGGGCCATGCCGGGTTACTTTCAAGGGTTCCCGGCGGCCGGGCGCTCCGACTACCGGGGAACAAGGAGCAAGATTACCGATAAGGAGGTCACCATGACCGAGCAGAACGATTACCTTGCAGACGACGCACGCCAGGTGGAGCCCGGCGAGCTGGTCGCCTTCGATGTGCCGATCCTCAGCTCGAATGCCCGCGCCAAGGAAATCGGCGAGATGCTGCGTTTCCTGCAGGACGCCGCCGCCTTTGGCGCCGCACCGTACATCGCGCGGGTCCGCTACGATTCCACCGGTGGGGTATGCCACATCGACGTCGACGAGACCGTCTCGTTACCCGAACGGGCCCGGCATCAGCTGCTCGGCGCGGCACGCAAGCATCTGGCGCGCTTCACGCTCTGTGGCGTCAACGAGCTCGGCGAGTCGAGAGCCCGCATCGAGCACCCCGACGATACCTCCGGCTACCCCCAGGCTGCCGACAACGATGACGCGGTCACCGGGAACCCCGGCCCCGCCGATACCCTGACCGACCCGCTTCGCGACGGCAGCGCATCCTGACGCCCCGATGCGCGCCTGCTCTCCCCTGCGCCCCGCGCCGCCAGCGGGGCGCCTTGAGGGCCAGCGGCCCCCGACCCATGGCAGATCTCGCGCAAGCGATGTCCGTGATCTCTTACACGCAAACGCAACGCAGGTTAATTGCCCGGAAGCGCAGGGCTTCCAGACTATGCGTGGTGAGCAAGGACACACTCACTACAGGGACGAACGAGCTACGGATGGCTCGACCAGGGATGCGCGGGCAGGAGGCCCGCGGAGGCAGCAAGGAATGCACGGCGCCATGAGCCCGGCCAATACGGTCGGGCTCATTTTTTTGCACCGCCGTCGACGCGCCGCCATGAACGTGGAAGGCACCAGGCTGGCCTTGCCCATCCATACGGCGGGAGGCAGGCGAAACGCCCGAAAAGCTGACCACGGCACGCCCGAACCATGCCCGGAAACGAAAAAAGCACCCGCAGGTGCTTGATTCGTATGCTTGAGTGGTGGAGGCGGGGGGAATTGAACCCCCGTCCGCCGGCACTCGCCCATTGGCTCTACATGCTTAGTTCCGTCTTTTGTTTTAGCGTTACTGGCTCCGACGGGCAGGATCCAGCAACGCGAGCCTTCTTAAGTTTGACGATTGACGCGAAGGCGCCGCCAACCGCGATCCCATTACTTTGCGCTCGTCTCCCGTCCACGATGAATGGGCACATCGCTTCGGGGCCAGGCTAACACTAGCAGGTTTTAAGCTGCCAGCGCGCCCTGAGCGTAGTTTTCGTCGTTTGCGACTATTTAATCGTGATGTTGGATTTACGAGATACATCACGCTCTCGGCATGCACCTCAGGGGTTGTCACCGGCGTCGAAGCCATGTCGCCCCCATAACGCGCAGATCATACCAGAGTATTTTGCTCAGGTACAACCTGCATCGGCCGTCTCTCTCACTTGTTGTCGCGCATGATGCGCGCCTTCTGACGGTTCCAGTCGCGCTCCTTTTCCGTGGCGCGCTTGTCGTGCTGCTTCTTGCCCGTGACCAGCGCCAGCTCGCACTTCACCAGGTTCTTCTTCCAGTACAGCTTCAGCGGCACACAGGTATGGCCCTTGTCCTGCGTCCGCGAGAAGATCTTGGCGATCTCCTTGCGATGCAGCAGCAGCTTGCGCGTGCGCGTCGGATCGGCCAGCACATGGGTACTGGTGGTATTGAGCGGCATGAAGTGACTGCCCAGCAGCCAGGCCTCACCGTTCTTGACCAGAATATAGGTGTCGGTCAGCTGGGCCTTGCCGGCGCGCAGGCTCTTTACCTCCCAGCCCGCCAGAGCCAGGCCCGCCTCGAAGGTTTCTTCGATGTGGTATTCGAAGCGCGCCTTCTTGTTGAGAGCGATGGCACTGCTGCCCGCCTTGTTGGCTTTTTTCTTGCCCATGGATCCTCGTATGTCGCTATGCGGTGACGCCCAATAGGCCCCACATGGGGTGAGGCATGATATCCTTCAAGGGCTTGGCGAGATAAATCGCCATGATACGCTCCAGTTTCAGGGAAGTCAGCGGAGAGGTACATGCCCACGGTCAATCGGTCCGCATTGGTGCGACATTCCGCCCAGGCCATGTTCGATCTGGTCAACGATTTCGAGCGCTACCCGGAATTTCTACCGGGCTGTCGGCGTACCCGACTGATCGAACGCGACGCAGAGCACCTGGTCGGTGAGCTGACGCTGGCCAAGGCCGGTGTCGAACAGAGCTTCACCACGCGCAACGACCTCTACCCGCCCGAGCGCATCGAGCTGTCGCTGGTCAGTGGTCCGTTCAAGCGCCTGCAAGGCCAGTGGCTGTTCACGCCGATGGGCGAGGACACCTGCAAGGTGTCGCTGGAGATGAGCTTCGAGTTTTCCAACCGCATACTCGGCATGGCGTTCGGCAAGCTGTTCAGCCAGGTGGCCAGCCAGCTGGTGGATGCCTTCACGCGGCGCGCCGATGATGTCTATGGTCGCTACTGAACCCCACGACGAGCCTGCAGCAATCAATGTCGAGGTAGCCTTCGCGCTGCCCCAGCGCCAGCGCATCGTCGCCCTGACGCTGGCCGCCGGGACAACGGCCCGCGAGGCGGTGCGGTGCGCGGAACTCGGCCGCCATTTCCCCGAACTGCCGGCATCGACCTTTCTCGAAGCCGAACTGGGCATCTTCGGCAAGGTTCTGCGCGAGCCTCACAAGCATGTACTGCAACCCGGCGATCGGATCGAGGTCTATCGACCGCTGCTCATCGACCCCAAGCAGGCCCGTCGTCAGCGCGCCGACCGCTCTTCCGACCGATAACCGGCCCGGGGCAGCTTCTCGCCCGGGCAGGCAGGTGGCGGCTACTCGGCCGCTCCAGCTCCCAACGAAGTACGCCCGGGCGTCGTGTCGATGACGTTGCCCGGCGGCGCGTCCTCCTGCATCGCCGGACCCGGCCCGCTCTCCGGCTCGAGATCGACGTCGGTATCGATCTCGCCAAAGGTCCGCATGTCGACCAGGCGATCATTGTCGAAAGTGAGCGTCAGACGCTTGTAGATGACGTCGCCGTAGGCCTCGTCGAGGCGAAACACGTAGTCCCACTGGTCATCGTCGAATGGCGTCTCGAGCAACGGACTCCCCATGACATACTGGACCTGCTCACGGCTCATGCCGGGTTCGAGCTGCTCCAGCATGTCCTCGGTGATCAGGTTGCCCTGGGGCAGGTCGCGCTTGTAGACGCCGAGGTAGCTACAGCCACTGACGAGCACCAGCGCGAGGGAAAAGATGACTGTTTTGATCAGGTTTTGCATTTGGTCCCGTTCTTCACTATCGTTGCTTTGGTCGATCATAACCGACCCACCACGATACTGCGAAGAGTAACCATGGCCGACCAGAACCATGAATTGCGCCGGGCAGGACTTAAAGTCACGCTTCCCCGCGTCAAGATCCTGCAAATCCTCGAAAAGTCCCGGGACATGGAGACTCATCTCAGCGCCGAGGACGTCTACAAGGCGTTGCTGGACGCCGGTGAAGATGTCGGTTTGGCAACCGTGTACCGCGTACTGACTCAATTCGAAGCCGCTGGCCTGGTCATCCGCCATCACTTCGATGGTGGCCATGCCCTGTTCGAGGTTTCCCAGGAAGAACATCACGACCACATGGTCTGCCTGGAAAGCGGCAAGATCGTCGAATTCTACGACGAGGCCATCGAAAGGCTCCAGCACGAGATCGCCGAAGAGCATGGCTTCGAGCTCGTCGATCATGCACTGGTGCTTTACGTGCGACCCAAGGGTTCCAAGGTCACTCGTCAGGACGGCAGCAAGAAGGCCTGATCGGTTGACCCAGCCGCCGGCGATGGTCATCGCCGGCGGCTTCCGCATGTCCGATGCCTGCCGGCCCACCGGTTCCGCAAGGCCACGCCATCTGGCCGTCCGACCTCAATGGCCGCCGGGGAAATTCTCGGAATGCCGCCCCTCCCGCTTGAGCGTCTCTCCCCCGTCGACGAACAGCGTCTGCCCGGTGACAAAGCGATTGTTCAGCAGATAGTCGAGCGCCTGTCCCAGTTCGGCCAGCTCACCCTGGCGTGCCAGCGGAATGCCGTCGCGCCGCCAGGCCAGATAGTCGTCGCCGCGCACCAAGGCCGGCAGCACCACGCCTGGCGCAATGGCGTTGACGCGAATGCCTGGAGCGAGCTCCAGGGCCGCCATGCGGGTCAGTTCACCGAGGCTCTTCTTGGCGAGCAGGTAGGCTGCGTAGGCCGGCTGGTTGAACGCGATCTTGTTATCCAGGATATTGACGATGCTCCCCTCGCCGATCTCGTTGGCGAAGCTGCGCGTCAGTCGGAACGGCGCAAACAGATTGACGGCGAACTGCTCCTCGAGAAGCGGCCCCGAGGTCTCGACAATAGCGGCTGCCGCGTAAGCCGAGGCGCTGTTGACCACGAGGCAAAGCGCCGGGAAGTGCGCCTTGGCGCGAGGGATGAGCGCCTCGACGTCGCCTTCGCGAAAGTCGCAGGGCAGGCACTCGCAGGCTCGCCCCATGTCACGAACGAGCGCGGCCACCTCGCTCGCCTGCTTGTCGGAATGATGGTAATGCAAGGCGATATCGTAGCCCTGCCGCGCCAGGTGTATCGCAAAAAAGCGGCCGATTCGGGTTGCCCCACCGGTAACCAGTGCGGCCTTGCTGAGGGTTTCGATGCTGCCACTCCCGGGATCGCTGGATTGAGTCGTCAAATACCTTCACAACATACCCAGCCACCCCGACGCCAACAAGCCTTACCGTGCGCTGGCGGCCAGCAGCTGGCCGATGGCCTCCGCGGCATGGCCTGTCGCGGAGCTGGCGACGGGCTCGTACTCATGGTGACGGCACTGCGGGCAGGCAGGGGGCATGGCATGGCGAGCATGCTGGATATAGACGAGCGTCCAGCAATATCGACAGACATGTAATGACCGATCCCCTTCCATCTTCGCTTCCTCGTTCGTCCCGGCAATGGCACCAGTGCCAGTTGCAGTGTGGCAGCGCCCGCCGAGACTCGTCGAGATGGAAAATGCCCGCTATATGAGCGAGAGTTCAAGCCACACTCGCAGCGTGTTCGGCTCCTGCACGGCGTGACCAGGAAAGCCATGCTTTATGTGTCATGCCGGGCTAATCGGCGCTCATGGCCACTGGCCGTTGCGCTTCGATACACGGCCGCCCCTGTGCCACACTCGGACTACATCCTGCCAAGGAGGCAAATCAGCGATGCTCAAGAAAACCATCACCTGGCGCAAACTTCCGGATCCTCACAATGTCGAGGCGCCGAAGTACGAGGTCTACGACAGTGACACCGGCGCCACCATCGGCGTGTTCGATGACCGCGAGGCCGCCGAGGATGAAGTCGCCCGCATGAACCGTTCGGACGTGGAAGGCCTCGAGAAGCAACATCGCAAGAAGGATGCCGACCCGGCCGACAGCTGAGAACGCCGGTCGGTCACTGCAGCCGCCGCCCGGCCAACGGTCAGGAAGCCAGGCGGGCCGGGCGCTGCGTGACGCTGTCGCGCGCCAGCACTCTTTCGAGGTCGTCGCCGTGGCACTTGAACGCCCCGCACTCGGCGCAGCGAATGGTCTGATCGGTCTCTTCGAGCGTCGGCAGCATGAAGCGCTCGCCGTTACAGACGTTACAACGCAATTCCAGCGTGACTTTCAACATGGGTGATCCCTTCCCTTTTTCGACTGTCGCCATTGCATTCGGCCCGGTTCGGCGGCCCTCGCCGGGCCGACACGCCCCTGCCGGTGCCTTGCCCCTTGCAGCCGCACACCAGTTATCGGCCGATCGTGAAGGCCTTGTGTGTCTATCGGCTCATGTACAACATGCGTATAATAATTTCACCGACTCTGCCAGACAATGCGCCCCGAAGCCGTGCTGGCCCACTTTGAAGCCGACCGTTCGCGACCGATTGGCTGCGGGACGCCAGATGCCGGGTCCTAGACAGGGTAGCGAATGACAGAGAATCTTGCCTGCCCCTTCACCGAGCTGGCCACGCCTGGTAAAGGTTCTTCAGCGACACCCGACAACCAGCCGGCAGACCAGTGCCGCCGTTACATGGAGGTTCAACGTGCTGAAATCGCGCAATATCCCTTGGTCAGGCTGCTGGCTGGCCCTGGCCCTGATGCTGTTCTGCGCCCTGCCGGCATTCGCTCAGCAATCCTCCAGCGCCGTGGAGCCGTCGCAACCGGAACAGTCGGTGCCGGCCTACGCCACGCTCGCCGATCTGCTCGAGAATGAGACGTCGCGGCAGCGCCTGATCGAGGAGTTGCGCTCGCTGGCCGAGACGACCACGCCGGGCGAACAGGCGCTGCCCGCCGAGGCTCCCAGCGCCGAGGCCGTGGCCGACCAGGCTCCCAGCAACCAGCGTCCCGAGCAGGTTTCGCTGGCGCGCCGGCTGGCCGTCATGACCAGCAGCATCGCCGGCGATATCGGCGGCCAGTTCAGTGCCCTGGCCGGCGCACTGGGCGGGCTCTTCGCGCCCCAGGCCGATGCCGGCCCCGGTATCGATACCGCCGCCGCGCTCTCCGCGGCCGTCAACCTGGGGCTGGTCATCGTCGCCACCTTCGTGGTGTTCTTCATTCTGCGTCGCCTGGGCCACCCCCTGTTCTCGCGCATCAGCCAGTGGTCGCAGGCAAGCAATGAGCGCAGCGCTCTGCTACGCCTGGTCGGCGCCGTGGCCATCGCCGCGCTGATCGACATCATCGTCGTCGCGCTGGCCTATGTCGGCGGCAACCTGATCGCCACCTTCGCCATCGGCGACAGCGGCAGCCTGTCGACCCAGGCCTCGCTGTTTCTCAATGCCTTCTTGATCATCGAGCTGGTCAAGGCAGCGATCCGCATGCTGTTCTCATCGCACTACGATGGCCTGCGGCTATTGCCGACCACCGCCGACGAGGCGAAACACTGGAACCGCTGGCTGGCCACGCTCACCGGCTTCGTCGGCTACGGCATGCTGGTGCTGGTGCCGATCGTCAACTTCAACCTGTCGCCGGCGCTGGGCCAGGGCATCGGCCTGGTCATCATGCTGCTGGCATTCGTCTACGCCACCCTGATGGTGCTCAAGAATCGCGCCAAGGTGCGCGCCGCCCTCGAGGCCAAGGCCGAGCAGGCCACCATGAGCCCCAGCCGAGTGGCCCTGCGGCTGCTGGGCAAGCTCTGGCACCTGCTGGCCATCGCCTACTTCCTGGTGGTCCTGCTGGTCAGCATCGTTCGCCCCGAGGACGCCCTGCCGAGCGTCGCCGCGGCGACCCTGCAGACGCTGATCATCGCCGGGCTGGGCCTGCTGCTTTCGGGGGTGCTCACCCAGCTGATCGGTCGGCGCATCACGCTCTCCGACGACCTGCGGCGCAAGCTGCCCAAGCTGGAGACGCGGCTCAACGCCTATATCCCCACCTTCCTCAAGGTGATCCGCGCGATCATCCTGATCGCGGTGATCATGCTGGTCCTCAACGCCTGGGGCGTATTCGACCTGGTCGCCTGGTATGCCACCGACGCCGGCCGCGGCACGATCGGCAAGCTGATCGACGTGATCATCATCCTGGTGGTCGCCTGCACGCTGTGGATCGCCCTGGCCAGTCTCATCGAGCATCGCCTCAATCCGGAGACCGGCACCGGCGAACCCACGGCTCGCGCCAAGACGCTGCTCAGCCTGTTCCGCAACGCCCTGGCGATCGCCCTGATCACGTTGACCGCGATGATCGTGCTGGCCGAGATCGGCATCAACATCGGACCGCTGATCGCCGGCGCCGGGGTGCTGGGCCTGGCGATCGGCTTTGGCGCCCAGAAGCTGGTTCAGGACATCATCACCGGGGTGTTCATCCAGGTGGAAAACGCCATGAATACCGGCGACGTGGTCACCGTCGGCGGCGTCACCGGCACCGCCGAGCGGCTGAGCATTCGCTCGGTGGGCATCCGCGACCTGGCCGGCACCTACCACATCGTGCCGTTCTCCAGCGTCGACACCGTCTCCAACTACATGCGCGAGTTCGGCAACCATGTCGGCGAGTACGGCATCGCCTATCGCGAGAGCATCGACGACGCCATCGCCCAGCTGGAGCTCGCCTTCGAGGATCTCAAGGCCAGCGAGGAGCACGGTCACAAGCTGCTGGCACCATTGACCGTGGCCGGTGTGGTGGCCCTGGCCGACAGCTCGGTCAACATCCGCGTGGTGATCAAGACCACGCCGGGCGACCAGTGGGGCGTGGGCCGCGCCTACAACCGCCTGGTCAAGCTGCGCTTCGACGCCGCGGGCATCGAGATCCCCTTCCCGCATACCACGCTGTACTTCGGCGAGGACAAGGATGGCGGCGCGCCGCCGGCCAACATCCGGCTGGTCGAGGAACGTCACCAGGCCGTGGATACCCGCCAGGAAGCGGACGCCTCCAGCGGCGCTGCGGCGCCACCGGTCTACCGGGTCAGCGATCCGTCTCACCGCAAGCCCGACAGCGACGACGTCGACGATCCTCAGGAGCGCTGACGCTCGGCAGCGCCTCGTCGGCCGCCCGCTTCGCGACGGTCCTGGCAGTACCGCGAATCCCGCCTCGAGGCGGGATTCGCGTTTGTGGTGCCATACGAGAACGGAAGGCACTACCCTTTTAGGCGCCCCTTGCTATGGACCAGGAGCCTTCATGAAGCATTTCTACAATGCCCCGGACGATCTCGTCGCGGAAATCCTCGAAGCCGAGGCGTACCTGGGACCCGTGCGCCTTTCCTCCGCGGCGAGCGGCATGCGCCTCGTGCTGCGCGCCGACTGGGACAGGCAGCGCCAAGGCGACAGCCAGGTGGCCGTGCTCTCGGGTGGTGGTTCGGGACACGAGCCCGCCCATGCCGGCTTCGTCGGCGAGGGCATGCTGACCGGCGCCATCGCCGGCAGCCTGTTCGCCTCGCCCAGCGTCGAGGCCGTGCTCAGCGGTATCCGCGAAGTCTGCGGCCGGGCCGGCTGCCTGCTGATCGTCAAGAACTACACCGGCGACCGGCTCAATTTCGGCCTGGCCGCCGAGCGGGCGCGTGGCGAAGGGCTCGCTGTCGAGATGGTCATCGTCGCCGACGATATCGCTCTGCCCGATACGCCGCAGCCCCGCGGCATCGCCGGCACCGTCGTCGTGCACAAGGTCGCGGGCTATCATGCCGCCCAGGGCGAACCGCTGGCCGAGATCGCCCGCCTGGCCAGCGAGGCCGCCGGGGGAATGGCCTCGCTGGGCATGGCGCTGCGCGGTGCGAGCCTGCCGGGCCAGGCGACCGACGAGCGCGCGCCGGAACTCGGCCTGGGCATCCACAACGAGGCCGGCGCCCAGCGCGTCTCGCCGGGCACCGCCGGCGAGGCACTGGCCAGCGTGCTGAGGCCGCTGCTGGCGACGCTCCGTGAGCGTCATGGGTCACAACCGCCAATGATCGCCCTGCTCAACAACCTCGGCGGCTGTGCCACCCAGGAGATGGCGGTGCTGGCCCAGGGTCTGCTCGCCGAGCTCGGCCCCGAGCGCCTGCCGATGCTGATCGGTCCCGCACCGCTGATGACCTCGCTCGACATGCATGGCTTCTCCATCACCCTGATGCCGCATGGCGAGGCGCTGGCCACGGCGCTGAGCGCGCCAACCACGGCGCCCGGCTGGCCCGGGGTACGCCAGGTGCGCACGCCGCAGCGCTTCGAGCCCCGCAGCGTCCAGCAGGCCAGCGCACTGGCCGACGGCGCCCCGCAGGACGCCGCCACCGCTCGTGCGCTCCAGCGGGTCCTCGATGCGCTGAGCGAGGCCCGCGAGACGCTGGACGCCCTGGATGCGCGCAGCGGCGACGGCGACGCCGGCAGCAGCCTGGCCAGCGGCGCCGGGTCCATCGGCAAGGCCCTGCGGGCCGGCCGCCTCGACACGCAGGATCCCGCCGCCATGCTCAACGGGATCGGCGAACTGCTGGCCCGCGACATGGGCGGGTCCAGCGGCGTACTGCTGTCGATCCTGGCCACCGCGTCGGGTGCCGCCCTGGGCCAGGGCAGAGCCTGGGGCGAGGCCCTGGGCGACGCCGTCGAGCGCATGCAGCACTACGGCGGTGCGCGCCCGGGGGACCGGACCATGATCGATGCGCTGATACCGGCCAGCGACGCGCTCGAGGCGGGGCAGGCAATGGCCGATGCCGCCAGGGCCGCACGCCAGGGCGCCGAGGCGACCGCCGGCATGAAACAGGCCGGTGCCGGTCGTTCGGCCTACGTTCCCGAGGACGCCCTCGACGGCGTCACCGACCCGGGCGCCGAGGCGGTCGCCCTGGCCTTCGCGGCGCTGGCCGATATCAACTGATCGATCGGCCCTCGTAAGTAGCCCCGCACATACGCCCGTCATAAAAAAAGGGCGCCCTCGGGCGCCCAGGAGAGCATTCGTAGCGATCAGGGATTCTGATCGCTCGGCTGGGGCAGTGCCGGTAGCGACTTGTCGAGCAACTCGACGCTCTGCCGGTAATACAGCTGGCTCTTGTTGTGCTCGCCGAGATTGGCGAACAGCCGCGCCAGCTCGGCGCACACCACACCGCTGGGGCGCTGGCGCTGACTGGCCTCGAAGTACTCCTGCGCCTTGCCCCAGTAGGCGTTGCGCAACGACAGGCGCCCCAGGGTCAGCAGCAGGTCGGGGTCGTTGGGACGCTCCTGCAGCCACTTCTCGGCATAGGCCAGCTGGCGGCCGGCATCGACGTTGAGCAGCCCGTAGCGCAGCACCAGGCGGTTGTCCCAGCGCTCCTTGAGGGTCTGCCGCAGCAGACGTTCGGCCAGGGCCTCCTCCTTGCCGCGCACCAATGCCTCGGTATACAGGGCGACCAGCTCGACCTCGTTGCGCAGATGATCGGGCATGTCCGCCCAGAGATTGCGCACCCGCTCCAGGTCGCCGGGCGGCCGGGCCGCCTGCAGGATCAGTTCGCGATAGGCGCGCTGCTCGAGCTCGCGACGCTCGTCGTCGCTGACCAACTGCTGGCGGGCCAGCCGCGGCATCAGGCGACGCAGCCCTTCCCAGTCGTTGACGCTGAGGTAGGCCTGCTTGAGCAGCTTGAGCACCTGGGGATGCTCGGGCAGCTGCTTCTCGAGACGCGTCAGGGTCGCCAACGCCTCCTCGAACTGCTGACGATCGAGCATCAGTTGCGCCTGCACCAGCCCGACCGCGGTCTCGGCGCCCTCGGTGCTGAAATGGGCCCGCTTGAGCAGGCTGTCCGCCTGCTCGTAGCGCCCCTGGTAATGCGCCGCCAGCGCCGCCGACAGATAGTTCACCAGCGGCGTGCTGGAGTCGTCGGCGGCCTTGGTCAGCGACTTCTCGGCGCGCTTCCAGCGGCCCTCGGCGAGCGCCACCAGTCCGCGCACGGTGCGCCGCATGGCGTTGCGGTTGCGGGTGCGGCTGTTCCATACCTTGAGCCGGCTGACCGGGCGCCGCAGTCGCGTCAGCAGCCGCAGCAGGAAGTGCAGGACCAGGAACGCGGCCAGCAACAGGATCAGCCCGAACCAGAACGAGGTCTGGAAGGAGGTGTCGCCGACCCGGATCAGCCAGTAGCCGGGCAGCGACTTCATCAGCTGGCCGAACAGCGCGCCGATGGCCAGGCCGAAGACGACGATCAGGACGAACTTTCTCATGCCGCGTCGCTCCCGGCGTCATGGCGACGCTCCATGATCTCGCGCAGCTGCTGCAGCGACGCGCTGATATCCGGCAGCTCGGGGTGCACGTTCCTGTCGGCCAGGGTGGCCAGCCGCTCGAGCGAATTGGCGACGCCCTGATTGCCGGTATCGTAGTAACGCTCGATCAGCTTGCGCGCCTTGTCGAGGCTCGCCGCGTAAAGCTCGGCGTTGCTCTGCAACAGCGCCAGCTGGGCCTGCTCGAGCTGCAATCGCACGTTCTGGCGCAGGTAGGATTCCTGCTCCGGGGTCATCAGCGCCTCGAGCGCCTGGTCGTGCTTGCGCACCACCACCAGATCCTTGAGTTCCTGACCGAAGCGCGACAGCTGCTGCCGCCAGCCACCTTCCATCGGCGAGGTATCGCCGGCCTCGGCGGCCTGCTGCTGGACGTCCTGCTCCAGCGGCAACCGGGCGAGCTGCTCCTGCTGGGCCATCAGCTCCAGATAGAGCCCGGTGCGGTCGACCTGAGCGACCGAATCGAGCGCGCCGATCTCCGACTGGATGGCCCGCCGCACCGGCGTCAGCGCCGGATTGTCGATCTGCGCCAGACGCTCGTCGGCGGTCTCGAGCAGCGACATCGCGCCCTTGACGTCGCGCTCGAGCTGCAGCCGCTGGTTGGCGAGACGCAGCAGGTACTCGACCTCGGCGAGGCGCCATTCGCTGGTGTCGGTCTGCTGCTTGCTGGCGAGCTGCTCGAGCACCTTGTCCAGGGTGGCGTTCATCTCCTCGCGGTACTGCTGGAAATCGTCGCGCAGCGTCTGCATCGCCTGCTGGCGTTGCTGGTCGCCATCGCCGAGCTGCGACTCGAGCCGGGAGATCGCCTGGGCATTGCCTTCGATCTGCGTCAGGCGCTGCTGCTGGGTCTGGAGTTTCTGCCAGCCCCACCAGCCGCCCAGCAGCACGACCAGCGCCAGGATGATCACCAGTGCCAACGCGATGCCTCCGGCCTTGCCGCCATTGCCGGACCTGCCACCCGGCGGCTTGCCACCGGAACCGCTGCCGCCGCCAGGCTTGGCGGCCGCGCCCGCCGCAGTGGATGTAGCGCTATCGCGCGAGCCGGCGGGCTTGTCGGCTGGCGTCGAGGACGGGGCGGATGCCGAGCCAGACTTGGCATCGCCGCCGGACGGCGACTTGTTGCTGCCCTTGTCCTTGCCCGAATCGCTCTTGCCCCTGCCAGCATCGGCGCTCTTCGTCGTCTCGGCGGCCGGTCGCTTGCTCGAGATGTTCGCGCTGTCCGGGCCAGCGGAACTGCCGGACGGGGCCCTGGCGGCCGACGTGCCCTGCTCCGGCTTGTCTTCGCCGGACTTCGACGCCGCGGTGGGCTGCTCGCCGCCCGACGACGTCGACGCGTCCTGATCGGCGCTCGCCGGGGCGTCGGCCGGGCGCCGGGACGCCTCGTCCGCCTTGCCCTTGTCCTTGCCCGCGCCTGAAGACGCACGCTGTCCGTCCTGATCGTGCTCTTGCTTACTCATCTGTCGCTAGCCCTTTTCAAGATCGTCATGATCGGCGCCGTCCAGGTCGCAGGCATCGGCCACCGCTGTCGCCAGCGCGGCCGGGGAGGCGCCTCGCGCCACCCGGGGGCGCAGAAAGCCCAGCGTGTCGGCCAGTGTAGCCAAACGCCGACTGGAAACGATTAGCGGTTGGTTCAACGCACCCGCACCACACCATCCTGCCAGATGTTCGAGCAGTTCGCCGCTGGTGACCACCAGCGCGGCGTAATCGCCGCCGGCCAGGAGCCGCTCGCCCGCCCCTTCGGGGGGACGCATCAGCCGCCGGTAGAGCGCCAGCCGGGTCAGCCGCGCGCCGCGCCGGGTCAATTCCTCGGCGAGCCGCTCGCGGCCGCCCTCGCCGGCCGCCAGCAGCACCCGCTGCTCGGCGAGACACTTAAGCGAGGGTAGCGCCAATAGCGCCTCGCTGGTGCTGCCCTGTTCGCTGGACGGCAGATGCACGCGGACACCCAGCCGCTCGTTGAGAACCTGGGCACTGCCCGTGCCCAGCGCATAGAAGCACGGACCCAGCGGCAGCTGCGGCCAGTAGCGATCGAGCCCCTCGGCCAGGCACCCCGCGGCGAAGGGGCTGGCCACCACTACCCGCTGAAAATTGTCGAAGTCGAGCCATGCCTGGCGCACCGCCGGCGTCTCGTCGAGCGTCTCGAGGCGCATCACGCCGAGCGTTTCTACCTCGGCGCCACGCGCCTCCAGCGCCCGGCGCAGCGGCGGGGCGCGCTCGCCGGGCCGGGTAATCACTACCCGCGGGCGCGGCTGCATCACGCCTCGCCGTAGACCTGGGCGAGGATCTCCCCGGCGCCCTGCTCGAGCAGATCCTCGGCGACCCGCACGCCGAGGGTTTCGGGCTCGTAGACCGAGCCGCGACCTTCGGCCCGCAGCACCCGCGAGCCATCGGGCGTCCCCACCAGCGCGCGCAGCCACAACGTGCGGCCCCCCTCCTCGAGCACCGCGTGACCGCCGATGGGGACCTGGCAGCCCCCCTCGAGCCGGGTGTTCATGGCACGCTCGGCACGCACCCGGGTGGCGGTCTCGGCGTGATCGAGCGGTGCCAGCAGCGCCAGCAGTTCGGGATCGTTGGTCCGGCACTCGATGCCCAGCGCCCCCTGGCCACAGGCCGGCAGGCTGACTTCCGGCGGCAGTTCGTAGGTGATCCGCGCGTCCAGTCCCAGCCGGCGC
Source organism: Modicisalibacter radicis (assembly GCF_900961225.1). Taxonomy (GTDB): domain Bacteria; phylum Pseudomonadota; class Gammaproteobacteria; order Pseudomonadales; family Halomonadaceae; genus Modicisalibacter. Next base: position 137,312 of record NZ_CAAHFN010000087.1, on the reverse strand, counting down.
AGCCCGGAGGTGGCGAGGATGATCGCGTCGAAATCGCCGGCATCGAGCTTGCCCAGCCGGGTCTGGACATTGCCGCGCAGGCTGAGCACCTCGAGATCGGGGCGCGCCTCGCTGATCTGCAGGCCCCGGCGCAGGCTCGAGGTGCCCACCCGGGCGCCCTCGGGCAGCGCTTCGGGGCCGGCGTAGTGATTGGAGACGAAGGCGTCGGTGGGCTCGGCGCCCTCGAGGATCACCGACAGGCCGAGCCCCTCGGGAAAGTGCATCGGCACATCCTTCATCGAGTGCACGGCGATGTCGGCGCGCCCGTCGAGCATGGCGTCCTCGAGCTCCTTGACGAACAAGCCCTTGCCGCCGACCTTGGCCAGCGGCGTATCGAGAATCTTGTCACCCTTGGTGGCCATCGCCACCAGTTCCACGTTCAGTTCCGGATGGAGGGCCATCAGCCGGTCGCGCACATGTTCGGCCTGCCACATGGCCAGGCGGCTCTTGCGGGTGGCGATTCGAAGGGTCGTCATGGTCGGCACTGGGCTCTCCCGGCGCGAGCCCGGCACGGGCTCGGTGAAATTAGGCGCGATGAGCGGCTCATCGATGAAGGCCGCGCAAAAGGCGGCGAATCGATCACCAGCGTCTGCGGCATGTATGCCGTCATCATAAAGCAGTCGTCAGACAAGGAAAATCGCTCGTCCGGACGCCGCCGGGCGGGCCGCCCGCTCGCCTGCCGCGCTGACTCTGGTACACTCGGAACACAACGTTCTCGTGACCATGCAGGATCCGCAACCCCGATGAGCCAGCACACCAACCAGTCCTGGGGTGGCCGCTTCAGCGAACCCACCGATGCCTTCGTCGCCGCCTTTACCGCGTCGATCCCGTTCGACAAGCGTCTCTATCACCACGATATCCGCGGCTCGATCGCCCATGCCACCATGCTGGCGCAAGTCGGCGTGCTGACCGACGACGAGCGCGACAGCATCATCGACGGCCTGAAAGCCATCGAGGCGGAGATCGAGCGCGGCGAGGTCGAATGGTCGATCGCGCTCGAAGACATCCACATGAACATCGAAGCGCGCCTGACCGACAGGATCGGGGTCACCGGCAAGAAGCTGCATACCGGACGCTCGCGCAACGACCAGATCGCCACCGACATCCGTCTCTACCTGCGTGACGAGATCGATGCCGTGGCTGCCGAGCTCTCACGCCTGCGCGGCGGCCTGATCGAGCTGGCCGATCGCGAGGCGGATACCATCATGCCCGGCTTCACCCACCTGCAGACGGCGCAGCCGGTCACCTTCGGTCACCACCTGCTGGCGTGGCAGGAGATGGTCGCCCGCGATCACGAGCGACTGCTCGACTGTCGCAAGCGGGTCAACGTGCTGCCGCTGGGCGCCGCCGCGCTGGCCGGCACCACCTATCCCATCGACCGTCACGTCACCGCCGAGCTGCTGGGTTTCGAACGCCCGGCGGAAAACTCGCTGGACGCGGTCAGCGATCGCGACTTCGCCATCGAATTCACCGCCTTCGCCAGCATCCTGCTGATGCACCTGTCGCGCATGAGCGAGGAGATGGTGCTGTGGGCCAGCGCCCAGTTCGATTTCGTCGATCTGCCCGACCGTTTCTGCACCGGCTCGTCGATCATGCCGCAGAAGAAGAACCCCGACGTGCCGGAGCTGGTGCGCGGCAAGACCGGGCGCGTCTATGGCCACCTGATGAGCCTGCTGACGCTGATGAAGTCCCAGCCGCTGGCCTACAACAAGGACAATCAGGAGGACAAGGAGCCGCTGTTCGACACCCTCGACACGGTCAAGGGCTGCCTGCGCGCCTTCGCCGACATGATCCCGGCGCTCGAGGCCAAGGCCGACAACATGCATGAAGCGGCACGGCGCGGCTTTTCCACCGCCACCGACCTGGCCGACTACCTGGTACGCAGGGGCGTGGCCTTCCGCGACGCCCACGAGATCGTCGGCCAGTCGGTGGCCTACGGGCTCGCGCAGGGCAAGGATCTCTCCGAGATGACCCTCGACGAGCTCCGTCAGTTCTCGGAAGCCATCGGCGAGGATGTCTTCGAGGTCCTGACGCTCGAGGGCTCGGTCGCCGCGCGCAACCATATCGGCGGCACCGCACCGGACCAGGTTCGCGCCGCTGCCCAGCGCGCCCGCGACGCCCTGGCCACGCAGGGAGACGCCCGATGATCGCCCCCCGCATTGTACTCGGCAGCGTGCTGGCCACCTGCGTGCTGCTCGCCGGCTGCGGTCAGAAGGGCCCGTTGTACATGCCCGGCGACGAGCAGGCCGCCGAACAGTACGATCCGGCCGACGCCTACGAGAATGGCGACAGCACCGCGGCGGATGCCGAGCCGGGCGCCGAGGGCGAGGAAGCGCAGAATACCCGGCCGAGCGAGCAGAGCGGAGAGTAAGCATGGATCATTTCGACTATCGTGACGGCGTACTCTATGGTGAAGACGTACCGCTGCCCCAGGTCGCCGGGCGCTTCGGCACGCCCTGCTACGTCTATTCGCGCGCCACTCTGGAACGCCATTACCGAGCCTACAGCGAGGCGCTGTCCGGTCATCCGCACCTGATCTGCTACGCGGTCAAGGCCAACTCCAACCTCGCGGTGCTCAATCTGCTGGCGCGTCTCGGCGCCGGCTTCGACATCGTCTCGGTGGGCGAGCTCGAGCGCGTGCTGGCCGCCGGCGGCGACCCCGCCAAGGTGGTCTTCTCGGGGGTCGCCAAGCAGCGCCACGAGATGGCCCGGGCGCTCGAGGTGGGCATCAAGTGTTTCAACGTCGAATCGCTGGCCGAACTCGAGCGCCTCGACGAGGTGGCCGGCGAGTGCCGCGAGATCGCGCGGGTCTCGCTGCGCGTCAACCCCGACGTCGACGCGCGCACGCATCCCTACATCTCCACCGGACTCAAGGCCAACAAGTTCGGCATCCCCGCCGACCAGGCCTTCGACATCTACGCCCGGGCCGCCGAGTTCGCGCACCTCGAGGTGGTCGGCATCGACTGCCATATCGGCTCGCAGCTCACCGAGCTGGCGCCGTTCCTCGATGCCCTGGACCGCCTGCTGGTGCTGCTCGACCGGCTCGCCGAGCGCGGCATCGCCATCGAGCACCTGGATCTCGGCGGCGGTCTCGGCGTGCCCTACCACGACGAGACCCCGCCGGCACCGTACGACTACGCCCGCGCGCTGCTCGAACGGCTCGCGCAGTGGGACAGCCAGCGCAAGCTGACCCTGCTGTTCGAGCCCGGGCGCTCGATTGCCGCCAATGCCGGGGTACTGCTGACCCGCGTGGAATATCTCAAGCCCGGCGAGGAGAAGAACTTCGCGGTGATCGACGCCGGCATGAACGATCTGATCCGCCCGTCGCTGTACCAGGCCTGGCAGGCGATCCTCCCGGTGGATGCGCGCCAGCCGCGCGATTCGGCACGCTACGACGTGGTCGGCCCGGTCTGCGAGACCGGCGACTTCCTGGGCAAGGATCGCGACCTGGCGATCGGCGCCGGCGACCTGCTGGCGGTCCGCTCGGCCGGCGCCTACGGTTTCGTCATGGCCTCGAACTACAACAGCCGGCCGCGGCCCGCGGAGGTGATGGTCGACGGCGATCGCATGCATCTGGTCCGCCAGCGCGAGAGCGTCGAGTCGCTGTGGGCGGGCGAGGCGCTATTGCCGGCCCCCGCCGTGGAGCGTCGTTGATGCGGGTGCACTTCACCAAGATGCATGGCCTGGGCAACGACTTCATGGTGGTCGACCTGGTCACCCAGCGCGTACGTTTCGAGCCCGAGCAGATACGCCGGCTGGCCGATCGGCATTTCGGCATCGGCTTCGATCAGCTGCTGCTGGTCGAACCGCCGCGCGACCCCGAGCTGGACTTTCGCTATCGCATCTACAACGCCGACGGCGGCGAGGTCGAGAACTGCGGCAACGGCGCGCGCTGTTTCGCCCGCTTCGTGCGTGACCAGCAACTGACCCACAAGCGCGAGATTCGCGTCGAGACGCTGGGCGGGCCACTGACCCTGCGCGTGGACGATGACGAGCGCGTCCGCGTCGACATGGGCACGCCGCGCTTCGCTCCGGCGACGGTGCCCTTCGCGGCCGAGGCCGACCTGGCCCGTCATGCCCTGGAGGTCGATGGCGAACGGCTCGAGGTCGGCGTGGTATCGATGGGCAACCCCCATGCGGTGCTGCGGGTCGACGACATCGATGACGCGCCGGTGACCCGGCTGGGGCCGGCCATCGAGCGCCACCCGCGCTTCCCGCGCCAGGTCAACGCCGGCTTCATGCAGGTCGTGTCGCGTCACGAGATCCGCCTGCGGGTCTTCGAGCGCGGTGCCGGCGAGACGCTGGCCTGCGGCACCGGTGCCTGCGCCGCGGTGGCCAGCGGCATTCGTCAGGGACTGCTCGACAGCCCGGTCGAGGTCCATCTGCGCGGCGGCCGGCTGACCATCGAATGGCCGGGCGGCGATGCGCCGTTGATCATGACCGGCCCCGCCGAGCGGGTCTTCGACGGTCGTGTACAACTTTGTTGAGTCACTGAGTTTTGTTAGCTCGCTGATCTCAGCGAGCCGAACGACAAGAGGACGCCATGCCCCCTGCGAAAGCGCCCGAATCCCGCCAGACGCTCGACGCTGAAAGCGTGGCCCGCTGGCTGGCCCGCCATCCCGACTTCTTCATCGGTCGCGAGGGCCTGCTCCAGCAACTCAAGGTGCCGCATCCCGAATCTCACGGCGCCATTTCGCTACTCGAACGACTGGTCATCGATCTCCGCGAGCGCGCCGAAGGCGCCGAATGGCGACTCGAACAGCTGCTCGAGTCGGCGCGCTACAACGAATCGCAGTATCGCCGCACCCGCGAACTGGTGCTGGCGCTGCTCGAGGCCGAAGACAGCGACGCCCTCGGCGAGGCGCTGGCCACCCAGCTCGCCGAGCGCTTCCAGACCCAGGCGGTGGCGCTGTGGTGCGCCCCCGAGCTCACCGATATCGAACCCCGGCCGCCGCAGCCGCCGCGCTTCGTGCTCGACGAGAACAGCGGCACCCGCCTGGGCGCGTTGCTCGATGGCCGCGCCAGCCGTTGCCGGCGCCTGTCGCGCAAGGACTGGCAGCGTCTGCTGCCGCACAGCGAGCCGCCCAAGCAGGCCGGCTCCTGCGCGCTGACCCGGCTGACCCTGGGCGAGCCCCTGGGTTACTTGATCCTCGCCAGCCACGACGGCGACTACTTCCGTGCCAGCCTCGACACACTCTTCACCGAATACCTCGGTGAAGTCGTCGCCCGCCTGATGATGCGCCATGCCGGACGCCTGTGATCGCCTGACGGCCGAAATCGAGGCATTCCTCGCCGGCTTGGCGCAGCACGCCAGCCCGGCCACCGTCGATGCCTATCGCCGTGACACCGCGGCCCTGCTGCGCTTCGCCCGCGATCGCGACCTGCGCGACTGGAGCGCGCTCGATGTCGCCGAGGTGCGCCGCTTCCTAGGGGGCGAGCGCAGCCGCGGCCTGGCCCCTCGCAGCTTGGCGCGGCGACGCGCGGCGCTGTCGAGCTTCGCCGAGCACTTGGTCCGGCACGGCGTGCTCGCCCATAACCCGGTGCGCCTGGCGCCCTCGCCGCGCGCCCCTCGGCACCTGCCCCGTCCCGTCGACGTCGACCAGTTGGCGCGCTTCCTGGATACGCCCCACGACGGCTCGCCGCTGGCGCTGCGCGACCAGGCGATGTGCGAGCTGCTCTACTCCTGCGGCCTGCGCCTGGCCGAGCTCGCCGCGCTGGACCTTTCGAATCTCGACGGCCAGCGCGCACGGGTAATCGGCAAGGGCGGCAAGCCGCGCCAGGTGCCCGTCGGCCGCCGCGCTCGCCAGGCGCTGGATGCCTGGCTGATGGCCCGCCGGAGCCTGGTCGGCGGCGACGAGCCGGCGCTGTTCGTCGGAAGCCGCGGCGCGCGGCTCGGTCACCGCGCCATCCAGAAGCGCCTGGCCCGGCTCGCCGTGGAGCGCGGCCTGCCCGAGCACCTGCATCCGCATCGCCTGCGCCACTCCTTCGCCAGCCATCTGCTGGAATCCAGCCAGGACCTGCGCGCCGTGCAGGAGCTGCTCGGCCATGCGCACCTGTCGACCACCCAGGTCTATACCCACCTGGACTGGCAACAGCTGGCCGGGGTCTACGATGCTGCCCACCCGCGGGCGCGACGCCGCGACTGAGCGAACGCCGGCCCTTGGAACCGCGGGTGATCGGTCACTCTCCGCCGAGCCGCACCTCGCTCCCCGCGTACCGCCCGCTCGGATAACGGCCATTCGCGGGCTGGTGCTCGCTGATCTCGAGCGTCACGTCGGTCGGGGTCGCGCCGTAGCGGGCCGCGATCTCCGCAAATGCCGCCTGCATGTGCGTGTCGATGATTTTCGCCATGGCTTCCCGGGTGGCGCGATAGTCGGCAATGGTCTTGTCGAGCCCGGCGTCTTGGGTCCGCTCGGGGCGTTCCGGCTCTGGCTGCGGGCCTGGCTCCTGCGCAGAGGCGGCCTCGCCTTCGTAGGTCGTGGCGCTCTCGCCGGCATAGGCCCGCAGGGAGTCGATGAGCTCATCGATGACCTGCCTGTCCCCCTGACGCGCTCGCGCGGCAAGCGACCCCGCCCGGGCAAGGTTCCTGATCAGTCTGTCAAAGTCGCTCATGCGGCCTCCTGTCGAATCCATGAAATGGAACGTTCAGTGTAATCGCTGTCTGGCATGAGGGTTTGACCGGACTGCGCTCGTCGATGTTTCGGACAAGCCTTGGCGATACGTTGTTGCGCCTTCGCTTCATGTCTGTAATTCTGGACATATGGACAATACAACGGCTATCGACGCCTTCGCGGCACTATCCCAGGCGACCCGCCTGGAAACCTTCCGGTTGCTGGTCCGCCACGAGCCGGCGGGGCTGCCCGCCGGCGAGATCGCGCGGCTGCTGGAGGTGCCCCACAACACCCTGTCGGCCCACCTGGGGGTCCTGTCGCGGGCCGGCCTGGTCGTCTCGCGCCGGCACAGCCGCTCGGTGATCTATCGCGCCAGCCTGGAGCGCATGCAGGAAACGCTGAGCTTTCTGGTGCGCGACTGTTGCGCAGGGCGTCCCGAACTGTGCGAGCCCCTGCTCCGCGAACTGCAACCCTGCTGCCCAACCGACGAGGGAGCTCCTGCATGACCAGCGTGATCTATCACAATCCGCAGTGCGGCACGTCCCGCAACACCCTGGCGATGATGCGCCGGTCCGGGGAGGAGCCGCATGTCATCGAGTATCTGAAGACACCGCCCACGCGGGCAAGGCTGGTCGAGTTGCTGTCCGCCATGGACATGACGCCCCGGCAGCTCCTGCGCCGCAAGGGAACCCCCTACGATGAACTGGGCCTGGACGACCCCGGGCTCGGCGACGAGCAACTGATCGATGCCATGCTGGCGCACCCCATCCTGATCAACCGCCCCATCGTGGTGACCGACAAGGGCGCGCGTCTGTGCCGGCCCTCGGAGGCGGTGCTGGCCCTGCTAGCACATCCGGTGGCCGAGTTCACCAAGGAAGATGGCGAGATCGTACGCCATGGAGGAACTGCGTCATGACGCTGGATCAACTGCCCAACATCGATCCCGAGCGCTTGCGCCCCATCGACGTCGATGCGCTGGCCGGCCCCGGCCAGCCCCGGCATCCACCACGCATCCTGGTGCTCTACGGCTCGCTGCGGGAACGCTCCTACTCGCGGCTGGTGGCGGAGGAAGCCGGCCGCCTGCTGCGCTGGTTCGGCTGCGAGGTGCGCACCTTCAACCCCTCGGGGTTGCCGCTGCCCGACGACGCCGACGCCAGCCACCCCAAGGTGCGGGAATTGCGCGAGCTGGCCGAGTGGAGCGAGGGCATGGCATGGGTCAGCCCCGAGCGGCATGGGGCCATGACCGGGATCATGAAGGCTCAGATCGACTGGATCCCCCTGGCGCTGGGCGGCGTGCGCCCCACCCAGGGCAAGACGCTGGCGGTCATGCAGGTCTCCGGCGGCAGCCAGAGCTTCAACGCCGTCAACCAGCTGCGCACTCTCGGGCGCTGGATGCGCATGCTGACCATCCCCAACCAGTCCTCGGTGCCCAAGGCCTTCAACGAGTTCGACGACGCCGGGCGGATGCGACCGTCGCCGCTCTATCTGCGCATCGTCGATGTCTGCGAGGAGCTGGTGAAGTTCACCTGGCTGACGCGTGGCTGCTCGGCGTATCTGACCGATCGCTACTCGGAGCGTGTCGAGAGTGCGGAAGCGGTCTCCAGGCGCGTCAACCAATCAACGCACTGAGGAAAACGTTCAATGCTGGCCTTTGCGATCTTTCTGGTCACGCTGGTGCTGGTCATCTGGCAGCCGCGGGGGCTGGGCATCGGTTGGAGCGCCCTGGGCGGCGCCGCGGCGGCCCTGGCAACCGGCGTCGTCGACTGGCACGACGTCGGCGTCGTCTGGCATATCGTCTGGGATGCCACCTTCACCTTCGTGGCGCTGATCATCATCTCGTTGATCCTCGACGAGGCCGGCTTCTTCGCCTGGGCCGCCCTGCACATCGCCCGCTGGGGCAACGGACGGGGCCGGGTGCTGTTTCCGCTGATCGTGGTGCTGGGCGCGTTGATTGCCGCGGTGTTCGCCAACGATGGCGCGGCGCTGCTGTTGACGCCGATCGTGGTGGCCATCCTCGCCCGGCTGGAGTTCAGCCCCGCGGCGGCACTGGCGTTCATCATCGCCACGGGGTTCGTGGCCGACTCGACCAGCCTGCCGCTGGTGATCTCGAACCTGGTCAACATCGTCAGCGCCAACTATTTCGAGATCGGCTTCGATCGCTACGCCCAGGTGATGGTGCCGGTCGACCTGGTCTCGCTGGCCGCCACGCTGCTGGTGCTGGGCGTGTACTTCCGCAAGCGGATACCGCCGCGCTATGACGTCGCACGGCTGGAGGCACCGGCGACGGCGATTCGCGACCGTCAGGTCTTTCGCGCGGCCTTTCCGCTGCTGATCGCGCTGCTGGTCGCCCTGTTCCTGACCGCCCGGTGGCAAGTTCCGTTCGCCATCCTCATGGGCACCGCGGCGCTGCTCCTGACGGCCATCGCCGGACGCTGGTTCTCGCCGGGGCACGTGCATGTCGTCTCGCTCAGCAAGGTCGTGAAGAACGCGCCCTGGCAGATCGTGCTGTTCTCGCTGGGCATGTACCTGGTGGTGTATGGCCTGGGCAATGCCTGGCTCACGGCCTGGGCAGCGGACGTGCTGGTGTGGCTGAGCCGGCAAGGGGATTTCGCGGCGACCATCGGCACGGGCTTCGCCTCGGCGCTGCTGGCCTCGCTGATGAACAACATGCCGTCGACCCTGGTCGGCGCCCTGGCCATCGACCAGGCGCAGGTATCGAATCAGACACAGCAGCTGATGATCTACGCCAATGTCATCGGCAACGACCTGGGGCCCAAGTTCACACCCATCGGCAGCCTCGCCACGCTGCTCTGGCTGCACGTGCTGGCCGGCAAGGGGTATCGCATCGGCTGGGGGCAGTACATGAAGGTCGGGCTGATCATCACTCCGCCGGTGCTGCTGGCCACGCTGGTCGCGCTGGCGCTCTGGCTACCGGTCATTTCGCCATGACCCGCGAGGCGTGATCGACGGGACGATCTATGGCACATTGCCAGGCACCGGCACGACGGCCTTGCGGAGCGCCCATGACTGCAACGACACGCCACGCCCGCATCGAGGCGCTGACCTTCGACCTCGACGACACGCTGTGGGACAACCGGCCGGTGATGGAGCATGCCGAGCCGACGCACTATGCCTGGCTCGACACCGAGCTGGCCGACTGGCTGGCCGCCTCGCCGCTCGGTGAGCTGTTCGCCGGGCATGAGCGCTATGCCCAGCGCTTTCCGCTGGCCGCCTACATCGAGCGCCGCCTGGCCCTGGCGCGACGCCATCCGCTGCGGCGCGGCGACTTCACCTGGCTGCGCGAACGCGCGCTGATCGAGCTGCTCGAGGAGTACGGCCTGCCACGCAGCGCCGCCCATCTATGGGCTGCGGCGGCCATCGGCCACTTCCTGACGCTGCGCCACACGCTCACGCCCTATCCGGAGGCGATACCGCTGCTCGATGCACTGCGCCAGGATTACGCGCTGGCGGCGATCACCAACGGCAATGCCGATCTCCAGCGCCTGGAGCTGGCGCAGCATTTCCCGGTGGTGATCGCCGCCGGCGAGCTGCTCGCGCCCAAGCCCGACGCCCGCCCCTTCCTCGCCGCCCTGGCGCGACTCGGCAGTCGCCCGGCACGGGCACTGCATGTCGGCGATTCCTGGAAAGAGGATGTACTGCCGGCATGGCGGCTGGGCATGCGGGTGGCCTGGATCGACAAGCACGACGAGCGCCGCACGGACCTGCCGCCCGGCGTACACCGCCTGGCTCATATACGCGAGTTGACGGCCCTGCTCGAGCGCCTGGATGGCGAGCGCTGAAGGCCGGTCATCGATCGGTGAGGCCGCTCGGCACGGCACGTCACTCAGAACTCGTTTCCCAACTCCCAGCAATATCGGCGCCGGAGACAAGGCGAAGCAAGGGTCCTTTGCCATGGAGGGCAAAGGTAGCGCCCAAGGACGGGTTAACAGCGCCCTTGCGAAGGCTTGCCGCCGGCAAAGCCCGCCTCTCGTCTACCGAGGAACTCTCAATCGCCATCGGCCTCGTCGAGCAGCCACGCATCGAGACGCGCCGCGAGTTCGTCGACGCCCTGGCGCTTGAGCGCGGAGAACAGCTGGATGCTGACCAGATCCTCCCACTCGGCGAGCTGTCGGCGCACCTTCAGCAGACTGTTCTTGGCGGCCCCGGGCTTGAGCTTGTCGGCCTTGGTCAGCAGGATGTGCACGGGCATGTCCTGGTCGTCGGCCCAGCCCAGCATCATCTCGTCGAAGTCGGTGAGCGGATGGCGCACGTCCATCATCAGCACCAGGCCCTGCAGCGACTGGCGTTTCTGCAGGTAGTCGGAAAGGTGCCGCTGCCATTCGCGCTTGACCGATTCGGGGACCTTGGCGAAGCCGTATCCGGGCAGGTCGACCAGCCGCTGGCAAGTATCGTTGGCGATGCCGAAGAAGTTGATCAGCTGGGTGCGCCCCGGGGTCTTCGAGGTCCGCGCCAGCGCCTTCTGCTGGACCAGGGCGTTGATGGCGCTCGACTTGCCGGCGTTGGAGCGCCCGGCGAAGGCGACCTCGCGGCCGTCATCCGGCGGGCAGGCCGCCAGTGTCGGGGCACTGGTCATGAACTGGGCGGTATGGAAATTGAGGCGGCTCACGGCGGCTGGCTTCCTGGCGTTGCGGTACTGACGAATGGCTCGACGAGTGGCCATGGCACGCTTTGGCGTCACTCGCCAGGGCCTCGATGATGGCCCGGGCAGCCGCCCGGCGCGGGCCGGATTGTACCATCACGCGCTCACGGGCGGCGAACGTCGCTCGCCGCGGTACCGAAGAACACCGACCTCTCGCCTCCCGGGGAACCCCCTCGCCATTCGAGGCTCCAAGTGGGGCCGGTCGCCGTCTCATGCGACCCGGATATCTGTTACCTTTGCCGTATAGTCGGTTTTTCACGAGGAGAAAGGACGCATGTTGAAACAGTGGATCGCCGCGGTCGCCGGCCTGGGTCTGTCGTCATTGGTCATGGCCGCACCGCCGGTCGCCGGCGAGGACTACAAGGTTCTCGATACCCCGGTCGAAACCAGCGTGGCTGAGGGCCAGATCGAGGTCACCGAAGTGTTCTGGTACGGCTGCCCGCACTGCTACAAGCTGGAAGAGCCGCTCAATGCCTGGGTCGAAGAGTTACCCGACGACGTCACCTTCCAACGCGTCCCGGCGACCATGGGCGACACCTGGACGGCCCACGCGCGCGCCTTCTACGCCGCCCAGCAACTCGGCATCCTCGACAAGGTCCACGGCGATTTCTTCGATGCCATCCACGAACAGGGCCAGCGCCTGACCGCCCCCGACGACATCGCTGCCTTCTTCAGCGACTACGGTGTCAGCGAGGCGGATGCCAAGGAAGCGTTGAGCTCGTTCGGCGTGAAGAGCCAGATCAACCAGGCCCACGCCAAGATGCGCGCCTACGAGCTGATGGGCGTGCCGGCGCTGGTGGTCGACGGCCACTATGTGGTGACCGCGCGTACCGCCGGCAGCCTGGAAAACATGCCCCGGATCGCCGGTGCGCTGATCGACAAGGTTCGCCAAGAACGCAGCGAGTGACGCCATGAGCAGCGCGCGCGCCACACCGGCCGGGGCCCATGCCGAGACACTGCGGCTGATGACCTTCAACCTGCAGGTCGGCATCCAGACCTCGGCCTACCATCATTACCTGACCCGCAGCTGGCAGCACCTGCTCCCCCATCCGACGCGCCAGCGCCGTCTGGATGCCATGGGCGAGGTGCTCAAGGCGTTCGACATCGTCGGCCTGCAGGAAGTCGACGGCGGCAGCTTCCGCTCGGGTAACGTCAATCAGGTGGAGTACCTGGCCCAGCGGGCCGGGCTGCCCCATCACTACAAGCAGCTCAATCGCAACCTGGGCCGGGTCGCCCAGCACAGCAACGGCCTGTTGTCGCGCCTGGTGCCCGAGCGTATCGAGGAGCACCGTCTTCCCGGCACCCTGCCCGGCCGCGGCGCCATCCACGCGCGTTTCGGCTCGGGCCCCGACGCGCTCCACGTGTTCGTCGTCCATCTGGCGCTGAGCCATCGCTCGCGGTCCCGCCAGTTCGACTACCTCGGCGAGATCATCAAGCCGCTCAAGCATGTGGTGGTGATGGGCGATCTCAACTGTACTCCGGATCAGTTGCACAGCCGCCATTCGGGCTTCTGCACCGCGCTGCCGTTAAAGCCGGCGCGCCCCCTGTTGAGTTATCCTTCCTGGCAGCCAAGCCGGGCGCTGGATCATATCCTGCTTTCCTCGTCGCTGGAGGCGGACAATCTGCAGGTGCTCGACCAGCTCTACTCGGACCACCTGCCGATCGCCGTGGATATTCACCTCCCCGCTGGCTGCCAGCACGCCCTGGCCAGATCGTCAGACCAATGATCCATTGCCGGCCCTGCCGGCACACGGCACTCTGACGCTACTTCAGGCGTGGCCTGGCCGTTGCATACAACTCCCCCAGAAAAACGGCAACCGCTGCCACGATAGCGAGGGATCCATGAATCGAGCTGCATCCGAACCGGCGCTTCTGGTCTGGATCGACACCCTTACCGAACGGCTGGGCAAGGCACTCGCCTGGCTGGTCCTGGTAATGATGCTGGTCCAGTTCCTGGTCGTAGTGCTGCGCTACCTCTTCAACTTCAACAGCATCCCCATGCAGGAATCGGTGATGTACATGCACGCCGTGCTGTTCCTGCTGGCCGCCTCCTACACCCTCAAGCACGACGGCCACGTGCGCGTGGACATCTTCTATCGGGGCTTCTCGCCGCGCACCCAGGCCTGGGTCGACCTGCTGGGCACGCTGTTCCTGCTGCTGCCGTTCATGGCCTTCGTGGTTTTCTCCAGCCTGGGCTATGTCGGCAAGTCCTGGGCGATCCTCGAAGGCTCGCCGGACAACGGCGGCATCCCCGGCGTGTTCCTGCTCAAGACGCTGATCCCGGCCTTCGCGGTGTTGATGATCGTCCAGGGCATCGCCGAGATCATCCGCAAGGCGCTGATCATTTCCGGTCGACTGCCGCCCGCCACGGAGCATGATCACAGCGAGGAGCCGATCTGATGCTGGAGTTCATGCCGCTGGTGCTATTCGCACTGATCTGTGCCGTGCTGATGCTCGGCTTCCCGGTGGCGCTGACGCTGGCGGGCACCTCGCTGGCCTTCGCCGGGCTGGGCATGGGGCTCGAGTCGCTGGGCATCGATGCCAATTTCGACGCCAGCTTCCTGTCCGCGCTGCCCAACCGTCTCTACGGCACCATGACCAACCAGACGCTGCTCGCCGTGCCGCTGTTCGTGCTGATGGGCGTGCTGCTGGAAAAATCCAAGGTCGCCGAGACCCTGCTCGACGCCATGGCGCTGCTGTTCGGCTCGCTGCGCGGCGGGCTGGGAATCTCGGTGACCATCGTCGGCATGCTGCTGGCCGCTTCCACCGGGATCGTCGGCGCCACCGTGGTGACCATGGGCCTGCTGTCGCTGCCGACCATGCTCAAGCGCGGCTACAGCCAGTCGCTGGCCACCGGCACCATCTGCGCCACCGGCACGCTGGGCCAGATCATCCCGCCGTCCATCGCCCTGGTGCTGCTCGGCGACGTGCTCTCGTCGGCCTACCAGCAGGCGCAGTTGACGATGGGCATCTGGAGCCCCAAGACCGTCTCGGTGGGCGATCTGTTCGTCGGCGCGCTGGTCCCCGGGCTGATCCTGGTGGTGATGTACATCGCCTACGTGGCGTTCATCGCCTGGCTCAAGCCGGAGTCGGCTCCCCCGGCCGACCGTCAGGAGCTGATGGCCGAGCTCAATCACCGGGGCAGCCTGCTCACCCTGCTGCTCAAGGGCCTGGTGCCGCCGCTGGCGCTGATCGTCGCCGTGCTGGGCTCGATCCTCGGCGGCTTCGCCACCCCCACCGAAGCCTCGGCGGTGGGGGCCTTCGGCGCGCTGATGCTGGCGCTCGCCTATCGCAAGCTGGACTTCGCCACCCTGCGCGATGTGGTGCGCTCGACCACTCACGTCACCACCATGGTGTTCCTGATCCTGATCGGCGCGGCACTGTTCTCGCTGGTGTTCCGCGCCTACGGCGGCGAGGAACTGGTCGAGGAGCTGTTCGCCAACATGCCCGGCGGGGTGGTCGGCGCAACGATCATCGTCATGCTGGTGATCTTCCTGCTCGGCTTCATCCTCGACTTCATCGAGATCACCTTCGTGGTGGTGCCGATCGTCGGCCCGGTACTGCTGGCCATGGGCCTCGACCCGGTCTGGCTGGGGATCATGATCGCCATCAACCTGCAGACTTCGTTTCTCACCCCGCCGTTCGGCTTCGCGCTGTTCTACCTGCGCGGCGTGGCCCCCGAGTCGGTGCCCACCACGGCGATCTACCGCGGCGTGATCCCGTTCATCGTGCTGCAGCTCTGCATGCTGGTGGCGCTGGCCTTCGTGCCCGAGCTGGCGACCTGGTTGCCGGCCCAGTTCAAATAGCCCGAGCGAGGTTTTCCAGGGTGTAGCCGTTTTCAAGGTGTAAGGAGGGCGGGGCAACGACCCGCCCACTACCAAGCAGCGCGTCAGCCAGGCGCGTACGACACAACAAAGGGGAACGCACCATGCAAATCAAGAGGTTGGCTTCAGCAGTCGCGATGGCAACCGGCGCGGCCGGGCTGATGACCCTGGCCGCGACGGCCCAGGCGCAAGAGACTTTCGAGTGGAAGATGGTCACCTCGTGGCCGAAGAACTTTCCCGGGGTCGGCCAGGGGCCCGAGCGCCTCGCCGAGCTGGTCGACAAGATGTCCGACGGCCGGCTGACCATCGAGGTCTACGGTGCCGGCCAGCTGGTTCCCGGCTTCGAGGTCTTCGACGCGGTTGCCGAGGGTACCGCCGAGATGGGCCACTCCGCATCCTACTACTGGAAGGGCAAGGCGCCGGCCGCCCAGTTCTTCGCCGCCGTGCCGTTCGGCATGAACGCCCAGGAGATGAACGCCTGGCTGCAGTATGGCGGCGGCATGGAGCTGTGGAACGAGCTGTACGACCAGTTCGGCGTCGAGGTCATGGTCGCCGGCGCCTCGGGTGTGCAGATGGGCGGCTGGTACAACAAGGAGATCAACTCGGTCGCCGATCTCGATGGTCTGAAGATGCGCATGCCGGGGCTTGGCGGCGAAGTGATGGATCGCATGGGCGTGGCGATCGTCAACATGCCGGGCGGCGAGATCTTCACCTCGCTGCAGTCCGGGGCGATCGACGCCACCGAATGGATCGGCCCCTACAACGACCTGGCCTTCGGTCTCTACCAGGCCGCCGATTACTACTACTACCCCGGCTGGCACGAGCCGACCGTGATGTTCGAGGCGATCGTCAACGATGAAGCCATGGCGTCACTGCCGGACGACCTGCAGGCGATCCTGCGCACCGCGGTGGCCGACGTCAACCAGTCGGTGCTCGACGAGTACACCGCGCGCAACAACGACGCCCTGCAGACGCTGATCAACGAGCATGACGTCCAGCTCAAGCGCTTCCCCGACGACGTGCTCGCCGAAGCCCAGGCACTCTCCGAGGACGTGGTCAGCGAACTCGCCGCCTCCGACCCCATGGCCAGGAAGATCTACGACTCCTATCGCGCCTTCCAGGACAAGGTGGAGAGCTACCACGCGATTTCAGAGCAGGCCTTCTACAACGCCCGTAATCCCGAGGGCGACACCACCACCGAGTGAACAGGCTCGATGGGATAAGATGGGATAAGTAGTCATGCCCCGCGCCATCGGCGCGGGGCTTTTTATTGTGCCGGTGATTGCACCGGGCTTATCGCTCGCGGAGGACCGAACGTCAACCCGCCGTCTCGAGCATGGCCCCGCCCATGATCCTTACCCACTCGATCATCGGCGTGGGGTAGATCCCCAGCAGGATGATCAGCAGCGCCACGCCCAGCACCACCACGCCACCGGCGCGCACGCCCCAGTCCTCGGGGGCATCGCGCTTCTGCATGCCCGCTTCGGCCAGGTAGAGCGTGACCATCACGCGCAGGTAATAGTAGAGCCCGATGGCACTGCCCACGATCACCGCGCCGACCAGCCACCAGCGCCCGGCCTCGACGCCCAGCGCGATGATGTAGAACTTGCCGATGAAGCCGGCGGTGAAGGGGATGCCGGCCAGTGAAAGCATGGTCACGGTGAGCACCGCGGTCAGGTAGGGGCGACGCCAGAACAGCCCGCGATAATGGTGCAGCGCCGCCGCATCCTCGCCACGATAGGGGGAGGAGATCAGCGTCACCACGCCGAACGCGCCCAGCGTGGTCAGCATGTAGACCACCAGGTAGACCCCGGTCGCCTCGACCGAGAGCCCCTCGCCGATGACCAGTGCCGTCAGCAGGTAACCGAAGTGGGCGATCGACGAGTAGCCCAGCAGCCGCTTGAGGTTGGACTGGGTCAGCGCCAGCAGGTTGCCGACCAGCATGGTGAGGACCGCCAATACCGCCAGCACGCCATGCAGCCAGGCATCCTGGAAGGCCGGGGCCGCCATGACCAGGCGCAGCAGCACCACGAACACCGCGACCTTGCTGGCCGAGGCGAGAAAGGTCGAGGCTGGGCCCGGGCCGCCCTCGTAGACGTCCGGCGTCCACAGGTGAAACGGCACGATCGACAGCTTGAAGCCCATCCCCATCAGCATCAGCGCGGCCCCCGCCAAGCCCCAGGCGCCGGGTCCGCCGCTCAGCTGTGCGGCCAGGCCGGCGAAATCGAGACGGCCGGTTTCGGCGTAGAGCAGCGCCATGCCGAACAGCAGGATGGCGGTGGCCGCCGCGGACAGCACCAGATACTTGATGCCGGCCTCGAGCGAACGCCGCTCATGGTAGGTGTAGGCGAGCATCCCATACAGCGGCATCGACAACAGCTCGAGACCGAAGAACAGCGTCGCCAGGTGGGTGCTGGCGGCCAGTACCAGGCCGCCCGCCGTGGCGCACAGCAGCAGCAGGTAGAACTCCTCGCGCGGCCCCCGGTAGTGCTCGAGATAGGCATGACCCAGCGTGGCGCAGGCCAGGGCCGCGACCAGGATCAGTACCGCGGCGAAGATCGACAGGCCATCGACGGCCAGCATCGGCGTGGCCAGCGGCGCCATGAACCACACGCCGATCAGCGAGACCAGCGCCAGATTGAGCCCCACCGCCGTGGCCACGGCGATGCCGGTATGATGGCGGCGCCAGGCGATCCCCAGCATCACCACGATGGCCGTGGCACAGACCAGGATCAGCGGCGTCAACGCCAGCAGGTGCGTCGCGGTCAAGGTCATGGAGCCCCCGTCATCAGAGTGGACGACTGTGCAACGGCCCCGAACAGTTGCTGCACCTCGAGCATCGCCGCGCCGGTGGTATCAAGCAGCGGCTGCGGGTAGAGCCCGAACAGCAGTACCAGGGCGAGGATCGACAGCATCATCAGGTATTCGCGGCCGTCGAGGTCGGCAAAGCGCCCCTCGCCCTTGGCGGGACCGAAGTGGACCCGCTGCATCAGCAGCAGCGAATAGACGGCCGCCAGCACCAGCCCGCCGCTGGCGATGACCACCGTCCAGGGGGCCGCCGGGAAGCTGCCGAACAGGACCATGAACTCGCCGAGGAAATTGGCGGTGCCGGGCATGCCCAGCGAGGCGGCGACGAAACACAGCGAGAACCCCGGCAGGCTACCCATGCGCCCCCAGAGACCGCCCATCTCGCGCATGTCGCGGGTATGCAGCCGCTCGTAGAGCTGACCGCTGAGGATGAAAAGTCCGGCCGCCGAGAAGGCGTGGGCGACCATCAGCATCACCACCCCCTGCAGGGCGAGTTCGGTGCCTGCGTAGATGCCGATCAGCACGAAGCCCATGTGCGAGATACTGGTGTAGGCGATCAGCCGCTTGACGTCCTGCTGCCCGCAGGCCAGCAACGCCCCGTAGAAGATGCCCACCAGGCCCAGCGTCATGGCCACCGGGGCGAATGCCTGGGATGCCTCGGGGAAAAGCGGCAGGGCGAAGCGCAGCATGCCGTAGGCGGCGGTCTTGAGCAGGATCCCGGCGAGATCGACGCTACCCGCGGTCGGCGCCTGGGCATGGGCATCGGGCAGCCAGCCGTGCAGCGGCACCACCGGAAGCTTGACCGCGAAGGCGACGAAGAAGCCGAGCATCAGCAGCATCGCCGTGCCCTCCGACAACGGCGTCTCCAGCAACGTGGCATACGCGAACGAGTACTCGCCGGTGTTGGCGTGGTGAGCGAACACCAGCCCCAGGATCGATACCAGCATCAACAGGCCGCTGGCCTGGGTATAGATGAAGAACTTGGTCGCCGCGCGGATGCGGGTCCGCCCTTCCGAGCCGCTGTGCCCCCACAGCGCGATCAGGAAGTACATCGGCACCAGCATCATTTCCCAGAAGAAGAAGAACAGGAACAGGTCGATCGCCAGGAAAACACCGACCACGCCGCCGAGTATCCACAGCAGGTTGAGATGAAAGAAGCCGACCCGGCGCACGATCTCGTTCCAGGAGCAGAGCACCGCCAGCATGCCCAGAAAGCCGGTCAGCGCGATCAGCACCAGCGACAGGCCGTCCAGCGCCAGGTGGACATCGATGCCGAAGCGCGGGATCCACGCCACCTGCCACTCCATGGACCAGCGGGTCGCCTCGCTGGCGGTACCCATCTGCGGCAAGTGGTAATCGCCGTGGAACCACAGCCCCAGCGTGATCAACAGCTCGATCAGCATCGTCGCCAGCGCGATCCAGCGCGGCGCCTGATCGCCGAAGCGCTCGCCCTGCCAGCACAGCAGGCCGCCGACGAAGGGAATCAGGATCAGCCAGAGCAGCGTCATAAGCGGTGCGTTCCCTGTGGTTGTCGATACATTGGTGGCATCCCCCCGCCTCTCCTTATGCAAGTCCGAGTCATAGTGTGCCGGTCACGTCGTTCAGCCGCCCAGTACCAGCACCAGCAGGATCACCGTGACCCCCAGTGCCATGCTGGTGGCATACAGCCGCAGCTTGCCCGACTGGGTGTAGCTCAGGCCGCGGTGCGACAGCCAGGCCATCCACCCCGCCACCAGCACGAGACGGTCGATGATGTCGTTGCGCAGCACATGTACCAGGCCGCGATAGGGGCGCACCAGCAGCCGATCGTAGGCGATGTCGAAGCCCCAGGCCTGATTCCAGAGCCGCCACAATCGCGCCTCCCAGCCACCGGCGACGCGCTCGGCGAGCCAGCGCCGCCGCTTGAGGAACAGCCAGGCGGCCAGCCCCAGGCCACCCAGCGAGGCCGCCGCGGCGAAGATCCCCAGCACGGTGTGGCCGACACCGTGCGCATCGGCACCGGGACCCGACGGCAGCACGCCCTCCAGCGGCGGGTGGATCCCCGCGCCGATGAAGGTCGACAGGAGCGCCAGCACCACCAGTGGCAGGCCATGCACCAGCCCGCGGCCGGGCTCGGCGTGACGGGCGTTGTCGCTTTTCATTTCGCCATGGAAGGTGCCGATGATCAGCCGCAGGGTGTACAGCGAGGTCAGGAAGGCGCCGACCAGGCCGGCGAGCATCAACCCGCCGTTGCCGGCGGCCCAGGCCTCCCAGAGAATCTCGTCCTTGCTGTAGAAACCGGCGGTGACCAGCGGCAGTGCCGCCAGGGCCGCCCCGCCGACCACGAAACCGGCATACGCCAGCGGCAGACGACGCCACAGCCCGCCCAGCCGGCGCATGTCCTGTTCGTGGTGGCAACTGACGATCACCGCCCCGGCGGAGAGGAACAGCAGCGCCTTGAAGAAGGCGTGGGTCATCAGGTGGAAGATCGCCGCGTCGTAGGCCCCCACCCCCAGCGCCAGAAACATGTAGCCGATCTGGCTCATCGTCGAATAGGCCAGTACCCGCTTGATGTCGGTCTGCGCCAGCGCCGCGAAGCCGGCCATCAGCAGCGTCAGCGCGCCGATCAGCCCCACCAGGTAGAGCACCGTCGGCGCCAGCTCGAAGATCCCGTGCATCCGGGCGATCAGGTAGACGCCCGCGGTGACCATGGTCGCCGCGTGAATCAGCGCCGACACCGGCGTGGGGCCGGCCATGGCATCGGCCAGCCAGGTGTGCAGCGGCAGCTGGGCCGACTTGCCCAGCGCCCCGCCGAGGATCAGCAACGCCGCCAGCTGGACCTCGAGGGAGCCCTCGTTCCACACCTCGGGCGCGCGCGCGAGGATCTCGGCAATGTTGAGCGTGCCCAGCGCGCGGAACAGCAGAAACAACCCGATGGCCAGGAACACGTCACCCAGCCGGGTGACGATGAACGCCTTGAAGGCCGCCCAGCCGTTGGCCGAGGTCTGATAGTAATAGCCGATCAGCAGGTAGCTGCACAGGCCGACCCCCTCCCAGCCCAGGTACAGCAGCAGGACGTTGTCGCCGAGCACCAGCAGGATCATGCTGAACACGAACAGGTTCATGTAGGCGTAGAAGCGGGTCACGCCGCTCTCGCCACGCATGTACCAGGCGGCGAACAGGTGGATCAGGAAGCCGACGCCGGTGATGATCGACAGCATGGTCAGCGACAGGCCGTCGAGGCGCAACCCGATGGCCGGCTGGAAATCGCCCACCGACAGCCAGGTCCACAGCGTCATGTCGACACCGGTACCGCCGTCGGCCCGGAAGGTCCAGCCGACCCAGGCGGTGACCAGGGCCGCCAGCCCGACGCTGGCCACGCCGACCACCGCACTGGCGCGCGCGTTGAGCGTGCCCCGCGACAGCGCCAGGATCAGAGTGCCGACCAGCGGCAGCAAAAACGTCAGTGGCAACAACGACATCGACAGCTCCCTTAGCCGCGCATACGGTTGGCGGCATCCACATCAAGCGACTTGAAGCGATGGTGGAGCTGGATCAGCAGCGCCAGGCCCACGCTCGCTTCGGCCGCGGCCAGGGTGATCACCAGCAGGAACATCGCCTGGCCCTCCGGCTGGCCCCAGGCCGTACCGCCGACGATGAACGCCAACGCCGCGGCATTGAGCATGACTTCCAGGCTCATCAGCACGAACACCATGTTGCGCCGGCAGATCAGCCCGGCGAAACCCAGCGTGAACAGGATCGCGGCCAGTACCAGGCCATGTTCCATGGGTATTCCGTTCATGAGGCCTCCTTGCGGGCGCCCGATTCGGCATTCACCTCGGGCTTGTCGGGCGAGGCCACGCGACCGACATGCGACGCCGTGACCAGCGCCGCCAGCAGCAGCATGGCGCCCAGCTCGACGACCATCAGCCAGGGGCCGAACAGCAGCGAGCCCACCGCCTTGGCGGTCAGCACCTCGCCGCTGATCATGCGCCCGGCGTCCCCCGACCACAGCGTGGCGATCAGGGTCACCAGCAGCACCGCGGCGAGCAGCGACGGGCCCAGCCAGATCCGCGGCCTGAGCCAGGCCTTCTCCTGGGCGGCGCCCTGATCGCCCAGGTTGAGCATCATCACCACGAACACGAACAGCACCATGATCGCCCCGGCATAGACGATCACCTCCAGCGCCCCGGCGAACGGTGCGCCCAGCGCGAAGAACACCAGCGCCACCGAGATCAGCGAGACGATCAGGTAGAGCAGCGCATGCACCGGATTGGTGTTGGTGATGACCCCCAGCGTCGCCAGTACGGCGATCAGGCCACTCAGGTAGAAGGCGATTTCCATGGTTGCGTCCTGCTAGTAAATGCTGACTTACGGCAGCAGCGTCTTGACGTCGATCGGTTGTTCCTCGTTCTGCGCCCGCCCCTTGTCCTTGCCGGCGATCGACAGGCCCGCCACCTTGTAGAAGTGGTAGTCGTGATCCTTGCCGGGCCCGTCGATCAACAGGTCCTGTTTCTCGTAGACGAGCTCCTGACGCCGATACTCGCTCATCTCGAAGTCCGGGGTGAGCTGGATCGCCGAAGTCGGACAGGCCTCCTCGCACATGCCGCAGAAGATGCAGCGCGAAAAGTTGATGCGAAAGAACTCGGGGTACCAGCGACCATCCTCCTGCTCGCCCTTCTGCAGCGAGATACAGGCCACCGGACAGGCCACCGCGCACAGGTTGCAGGCCACGCAGCGCTCCTCGCCGTCGGGGTCGCGGGTCAGCACGATGCGCCCCCGGTAACGCGGCGCCAGGTAGACCGGCTCTTCGGGGTAGTTGAGCGTCTCGCGCTTGCGGAAGCTGTGCATGAAGACCATGCCCAGCGTACGCAGCTGGGAGACGCTGCCCTTGATCACTTTCATGAACATGGCCGTATCTCCTCGGTTACAGTGGCGTGATCACAGCGGGTCGGCAATCAGAATCACCGCCCCGGTCACCAGCAGATTGATCAGGGTCAGCGGCAGGCAGAACTTCCAGCCGAAACTCATCACCCGGTCGTAGCGTGGCCGCGGCAGCGAAGCGCGCAACAGCACGAAGAACACCAGGAAGGCGCCTGTCTTGAGCGCGAACCAGACGATCGGCGGCAGCAGCGGACCGTGCCAGCCGCCGAAGAACAGCGTCACGATCAGCGCCGAGACCAGCACCATGCCGACATACTCGCCGATGAAGAACATGCCGAACTTCATGCTCGAGTATTCGATGTGATAGCCGTCGGCGAGCTCCTGTTCGGCCTCGGGCTGGTCGAAAGGGTGACGGTGGGTCACCGCGATCCCGGCGATCAGGAAGGTGCAGAAGCCGAAGAACTGGGGAATGACGAACCACAGCCCCTCCTGGGCGTTGACGATCTCGCGCATGTTGAACGAGCCGGTCATCGCCACCACGCCCATCAGCGCCAGCCCCATGAACACCTCGTAGGAGAGCGTCTGCGCCGAGGCACGCATGGCGCCGATCAGGGCGTACTTGTTGCTGCTCGACCAGCCGCCGAACAGCACCGCATAGACGTTGATGCCGGCCATGGCGAGGAAGAACAGCAGCCCGATGTTGAGGTCCGCCACCCCCCAGCCGGGGGTGATGGGGATGATCATGAACGACAGCAGCAGCGAGGCCATGGCGATCACCGGGGCCAGCACGAACAGGGTGCGATCGGCGAACGGCGGGATCCAGTCCTCCTTGAAGAAGATCTTGATCATGTCGGCGATCAGCTGCAGCGAGCCGAACGGCCCCACCCGGTTGGGGCCATAACGATCCTGCCACAGCCCCAGCAGGCGCCGTTCGACCACCGTCATCACCGCCCCCAGCAGCACCGCGCCGAGCAGGATCACCACGGCCTGGAGCATGGCGATCAGACTGGCGACGATCGTCGGCGACAACCAGCTCATGGGCGATCTCCTGTCTCGTCGCCACGCCGTGCCATGGCGCCGGCATCGTGATAGTTCGTCGCGCCCGGGCTCAACTCGGCCCAGTCACCGCTGACCAGCCCCGGCTCGACGCCCGCCGGTACGCCGATCAACCCGGCGGGCAACGCGGCGTCGAGTTGTACCGGCAGGCTGACCCGGCCGCTGGCGGTGGCCACGCCGAGCAGATCGCCGTCGCTGCATCCCAGTCGCTGGGCGTCGTCGGCCGAGAGCCTCAGCGTCGCCGGCGCGGCGCGTTCGACGATCGGCGCGGCCCGCGACGAGGTCTCCTCGCCGCCGAACAGCCGCGGCAGCACCACTACCTGCCAGCTCGACTCGCGCGGGGCGAAACCGGCGGGCAGCGCGTCGAAATAAGCGTAGTCGCCCGGCCGGGGATGCAGCAGGCGCACCCCGGGATCGCCGGCGCTGAGGTGGCCGCCGACCTCGTCGGTGAACTTGTTCCAGGCCTGTGGCGAGTTCCAGCCCGGCGCCCAGGCGAAGGCGACCTCCTCGCGAGGCCGGTCGAAGCCGTTGTAGCCCTCCATCGAGAAGGTGAACGGCGAATCGGGGTCCTGGGGCGCCCGTGGCTCGCTGACGTCGAGATGCGCCCGCATGGCGGTGCGCCCGCTGTAGCGGTGCGGCTCGCGGGCCAGCTTGAGCCCGCGCACCCGGTAGTCGGCGCCCGGCGCGGCACCGAGGATGCCGTGCAACGCGGGATGACGTTCGGCACAGGCCTGGGTCACCGCGTCGAGGGTGATCTCGCCGACGTCGTGACGCAGCATGTCGGCGCGCAGCGCGTGAAGCCAGCGCCAGCTCTCGTGGATGCGCGTCTCGGGGCGAATGTAGCGCGGGTCGAAGACCTGGAAGAAACGCTGGGCGCGCCCCTCCAGGCTGACCAGGGTGCCGTCGCCCTCGGTGAAGGCCGCCGCCGGCAGCCCCAGGTGGGCGTGCTGCCAGGTGGCGGTGCGCTGATGGTCGAGCGTGATGACCGTTTCGGCGCGCTCCAGCGCGGCATCGACCCGCGTCCGGGGGGCACGCCGATAGAGATCGTTCTCGAGGATCACCACCGCATCGGCACGCGCGCCATCGAGTTCATCGAGGGCCCACTCGAGCGACTCGCCGCCGAGCATCGTCAGCCCGGTGCTGTTGGCCTCGCCGCGCACCAGCAGCAGGCTGCCCTCCCGGGCCGAGCGCGACAGTGCCCGGGCCACGCTGCCGGCCGCCTCGATCACCGCCGGCGAGCCCAGCGAGCCGCCGCCGATCACCAGCGGGCGGCGTGCCGCCAGCAATCGCTCGGCGATCGTCTCGGCCTCGCGCCGGGTGGCCTCGTCGAGCCCTTCCACCGCCGGGGCCGTCGAATCGATGGCGTGCGCCACGGCGAAGCCGAGCCGCGCGATGTCGTCCGGCGCCAGCGCCCAGCTCGCGGCACTGACTTCGTCGAGCCCGGTGGCGGTGGGGTAGGCGATGTACAGCGGGTGGTAGCTGTCCTGGCCGAGGGTCCTGACCGCCTCGTCGTTCCAGGCCGGGATGCCGCGCTCGGCGGCCAGTTCGGTGCGCCGCGCGGTGGCCGCCTGGCGCACCGCCAGGCCGACCCGGGCGGCGCTGGCGATCAGGTCCTCGCCGAGCACCAGCACGGCGTCATGATCCTCGACGTCGCGCAGCGTCGGGGTGGGCAATCCGCAGCTCTGGTTGAGCGTCTGCATCGCCGTCAGGCAGGCCTGCTCGGCGGCGGCGATTCCGGTCGAGAAGTTGCCCTCGCCGACCAGTTCGCGCAGCTGGTGGTTGCTCTCGAGACTGGCCCGCGGCGAGCCGATGCCGATCACCCGGCGCGCGGTGCGCAACAGGTCGGCGCCGCGGTCGAGCGCCGCATCGACCTCCAGGGTAACCGGGGCGTCGCCGCGGTCGCTGCGCCACTCGGGGCGCAACGGGCGGTCGCTGCGATTGACGTAGCCGTAGCCGAAGCGCCCCCGGTCGCACAGGAAGTAGCGGTTGACCTCGCCGTGGTAGCGGTTCTCGATGCGCCGGATGTCGCCGTAGCGTTCGCCCGGGCTGATGTTGCAGCCCGAGGCACACTGATGGCAGATGCTCGGCGCGAACTGCAGGTCCCACTTGCGGGTGTAACGCTCGGAGTGGGTCTGGTCGGTGAATACCCCGGTGGGGCAGACCTCGGTGAGGTTGCCGGAGAACGGGCTCTCGAGCACGCCGTCCTGGTGACGGCCGAAATAGATGTTGCTGTTGGCGCCGAAGGCGCCGAGGTCGGTACCGCCGGCGTAGTCGCGATAGAAGCGCACGCAGCGATAGCAGGTGATGCAGCGGTTCATCTCGTGGGCGACGAACGGGCCCAGGTACTGGTTGCGGTGGGTGCGCTTGCGAAAGCGATAGCGACGCCGGTCGTGGCCGGTCATCACGGTCATGTCCTGGAGGTGGCAATGACCACCCTCCTCGCATACCGGGCAATCGTGCGGGTGGTTGATCATCAGCCACTCGATGACGCTGGCGCGGAACTCGCGCGCCTCGTCGTCGTCGATCGAGATCCAGCTATCGTCGGTCGCCGGCGTCATGCACGACATCACCAGCATGCCCTGGGTATCGTCGGCGTCCTTGTACTTCTTGACCGCGCACTGGCGACAGGCACCGACGCTGCCCATCGCCGGGTGCCAGCAGAAATAGGGCACATCGAGGCCCAGCGACAGGCAGGCACTGAGGAGGTTGTCCGCCCCGTCGACGTCGTAGCTGTGCCCGTCCACGTGAATCGTCGCCATGCCGTTACCTCGCCTTCAGGTTGATGGTTGCGCTCATACCGCGCCCACCGGGATGGGATCGGCGTGGGCGTTGCTCGGCGGATGCGCGACGCCGCGCTCGAACTCGTCGCGGAAGTACTTGAGCGCCGACTGCAGCGGCATCGCCGCGCCCGGGGCATGAGCGCAGAAGGTCTTGCCCGGCCCCAGGTCGCTACCCAGCTTGTCGAGCATCTCCAGGTCGCCGCGCTCGCCCTCGCCGCGCTCGAGCGACTGCAGGATCTTGACGGTCCACGGCAGGCCATCGCGGCACGGCGTGCACCAGCCGCACGACTCCCGGGCGAAGAACTGCTCGAGGTTGCGCACCAGCGACAGCACGCTCTGGTCCTCGTTGATCACCGTCAAAAGCCCGGTGCCCATGCGACTGCCCAGCTTGCCGATGGTGTCGAAGTCGAGCGCTTCGTCGAGGTGCTCGGGCAACAGGAAGCCGGTACTGCCGCCGCCGGGCAGCCAGGTCTTGAGCGCACGGCCGTCGCGCATGCCGCCGGCGCGCTCGAGCAGTTCGCTGCCGCGGGTGCCGATCGGCAATTCCCACAGCCCCGGCTTGGCGACCTTGCCCGAGACGCCGTAGAGCTTGGTGCCGCCATCGTTGCTGAGTTCGCCGGACAGCGCCTGATACCACGCGGCGCCGTGGCGCATCACCGCCGGAGCGTTGCAGAAGGTCTCGACGTTGTTGACCACGGTGGGCTTGCCCCAGGCGCCCGACTGGCCCGGAAACGGCGGCTTGGCACGCGGGTTGGCGCGGTTGCCCTCCAGCGAGCTGATCAGCGCCGTCTCCTCGCCGCAGATGTAGCGCCCGGCGCCGGTGTGCAGGGCAATGTCGAAATCGTAACCGCTGCCGGCGATGTCGTTGCCCAGCCAGCCGGCGGCACGCGCCTCTTCGATCGCGCGGGTCAGGGCCCGGGCGGCCTCGACGTACTCGCCGCGCAGGAAGATGTAGCCGAAGCGCGAGTGGTTGGCGTAGCCGCCGATGATCATGCCTTCGATCAGCAGGTGCGGCAGCTGTTCGAGCAGCAGGCGATCCTTGAAGGTGCCCGGCTCCATCTCGTCGGCGTTGCACACCAGATAGCCGCGCGGGATGCCCTCGCCCTTCATGGTCAGGCTCCACTTCATGCCCGCCGAGAAGCCGGCGCCACCGCGCCCGCGCACGTTGGCCTCCTTCATGGTGGCGATCACGTCGTCGGACGACTGGTGGTCGAGCACCTCGCGCGCGGCGGCGTAGCCGTCCTTGTCGAGGTACTCGTCGAGCCCGACCACGGCGCCGTCCTCGCGCAGCCGCCAGGTCAGCGGGTGGGTCTCGGCGCGGCGCTCGGCGGCGCTCTGGCGCAGCTGGCAGTGATAACGACTCACGCTCATGCATAGCCCTCCAGCAGATCGGCCACGTCGTCGGGCGCGACGGGACCGTAGGTGTCGTCGTCGACCATCAGCGCCGGGCCGCGGTCGCAGGCGCCCAGGCAGCACACCGGCAGCAGCGTGAAGCGGCCGTCCTCGGTGGTCTGGCCCAGGCCGATGCCGAGCCGTGCCGACAGCGCCTCGAGCAGCTCATCGTAATCGTTGAGAAAGCACGAACTGCTGTCGCAGACCAGGATCACATGGCGCCCTACCGGCTGGCGGAAGATCAGGCTGTAGAAGGTCGCCACGCCCTCGACGGAGGCCGGGCCGATGCCCAGCACCTCGGCGATGGCGGGGATCGCCGCGTCGGGCACCCAGCCGTGGCGGCGCTGGACGATCTTCAGCGCTTCGATGCAGGCGGCCTGGGGCTGCTCGTAATGGTCGCGCTCGTGCGCGATGGCATGGCGGTCCTCGTCGGCGAGGGTAAAGCCTTCGCCATCGCTGGCGATCTGTCGTGCGGTCTCGGTCATGTCAGCGATCCACGTCGGCCATCACGAAATCGATACTGCCCAGGTGGGCAATCAGGTCGGGCACGAAGCCACCGCGCATCACCGCCGGAATCTGCTGAAGGTGCGGAAAGCTCGGCGTGCGGATACGTGTACGGTAGCTCATGGTATTGCCGTCACTGGTCAGGTAGTAGCTGTTGATGCCCTTGGTCGCCTCGATCATCTGCTGCGACTCGTTGGGCTTGAGCACCGGCCCCCACGACACCTGCAGGAAGTGGGTGATCAGCGTCTCGATGTGCTGCAGCATCTTGTCGCGCGGCGGCGGCGTGGTCAGCGGATGGTCGGCCTTGTAGTCGCCGGCCGGCATGTGATCCACGCACTGCTGGATGATCCGCAGGCTCTGGCGCATCTCCTCGATGCGCAGCTGGCCGCGATCGAAGACGTCGCCATTGCTGCCCAGCGGAACCTCGAAATCGAAATTCTCGTAGCCGCCGTAGGGGCGCTTCTTGCGCAGGTCGAAGTCACAGCCGGTGGCGCGCAGGTTGGGCCCGGTCACCCCCCAGGCGAGCGCCTCGCGGGTGGTGAAGGCGGCGACGTGGCGGGTCCGTTCGCGGACAATGGCATTCTCCATCATCGCCCGCTCGTACTCGCGCAGCCGCTTGGGCATCCAGTCGAGAAAGCCCTGCACCAGCGTCTCCCAGCCGCGCGGCAGATCCATCGTCACCCCACCGATGCGGAACGACGCCGGGTGCATGCGAAAACCGGTGATCGCCTCGATCACCTCGTAGCCCTTCTGGCGATCGGTAAAGGTGAAGAACACCGGCGTCATGGCCCCCAGGTCCTGCAGGTAGGTCCCCAGGAACAGCAGGTGGCTGGTGATGCGGAACATCTCGGCCATCATGATGCGAATGGTCTGCGCCCGCTCGGGCACCTGGATCCCGGCGAGCTTCTCCACCGCCAGGATGTAGGGAAAGTTGTTCATCACCCCGCCGGTATAATCGACCCGGTCGGTGTAGGGAATGTAGCTGTGCCAGGATTGACGCTCGCCCATCTTCTCGGCGCCGCGATGGTGATAGCCGATATCCGGCACGCAGTCGACGACCTCTTCGCCGTCGAGTTGCAGGATGATGCGGAAGGCACCGTGGGCCGAGGGGTGGTTGGGTCCCAGGTTGAGGAACATGAACTCGGTGTCGGCGTTCTCGCGCCGCATGCCCCAATCCTCGGGCTTGAACTTCAGCGCCTCCTGTTCGACGTCCTGGCCCTCGACGGTCAGGGTGTAGGGGTCGAACTCGGTGGCCCGCGCGCCATGGTCCTTGCGCAGCGGGTGGCCGTTCCAGGTCGGCGGCATGAGGATCCGGGTGAGATGCGGATGCCCCCGGAAATCGATGCCGAACATGTCCCACACTTCGCGCTCGTACCAGTTGGCGTTGGGGTAGATCGACACGCTGGTGGGCAGCGCCAGGTCGTCCTCGTGCAATGCCACCTTGAGCATCACATCGCGGTTTCGCGCTATCGACAGCAACTGGTAGAAGACCGTGAAATCCGACGCCGGCAGGCCGCGCCGATTGCCGCGCAGACGCTCGTCGATCGCCGACAGGTCGTAGAGCATCTCGAAGGGCTCGGGCATGTCGCGCAGGAAGCTCAGTACCTCGATGACTATGTCACGGGCCACCCACAGCACCGGCATGCCGGTCAGCGTCGCCTGCTCGAGGATGGCTTGATCGCCGAAGCGCTGCTTGAGCGCGCCGACGACAGGATCGTCGGCGGCCGTCGAATCGATGGTCGGTGTGGCAACGCTCATGGACGTGAACTAGCTCCTGCAACAGAAGGTGGAGACGGGTTCAGGTACTGCTCAGACACTATCGGGCGTACGCAACTCGGTGGCCTGGATGCGCCGCTCGCGGTGCTTCTCGCGCTGCGAAGGCATCTCGGCGCGGTAGACCCCCTGGTCGCCGACGACCCACGACAAGGGCCGCCGCTCCTCCTGGATCGAGTCCTGGAGCAGCTGCAGCCCCTGCAGGAACGCCTCGGGCCGCGGCGGGCAACCGGGTACATACACATCCACCGGCAGGAACTTGTCGACGCCCTGCACGACCGAATAGATATCGTACATGCCCCCGGAGTTGGCGCAGGAGCCCATCGAGATCACCCACTTGGGCTCGAGCATCTGATCGTAGAGCTGCTGGATGACCGGCGCCATCTTGATGAAGCAGGTCCCGGCGATGACCATGAAGTCCGCCTGGCGCGGGGAGGCACGAATCACCTCGGAACCGAAGCGGGCGACATCGTGCGGTGCGGTGAACGCCGTGGTCATCTCCACATAACAGCACGACAGGCCGAAATTATAGGGCCACAGGGAGTTCTTGCGACCCCAGTTGACGGCCGAGTTGAGCACTTCTTCCAGCTTGCCGGTAAAGACGTTGCGATGGATCTGCTGCTTCATCGGGTCGTCCTCGACCCGCTGGCGCTCGCCCAGCGGATAGCGCGCATCCGCTGACACGGCGTCTTCGGCACGCGTGAGGGTATAAGCCATGCATCTCCTCCAGCTAGCGGCTAGCTGCCACGTCGTTGTTGAGCATCCGGACCGATGCCGGAACGGGCCCGGCCACGGTCGAGGCCGGAGCGCCCGGGTCAGGAACCGGGGTCGCGCATCTTGCGTTTCGGGGCCCAGTCGAGGGCACCGACACGGCTGTCGTAAACCAGGCCGGCGAGCAGAATGAAGATGAAAACCGCTGCGCCAGCGAAGCCGACCCAACCCACTTCACGCACCGACACGGCCCAGGCGAACAGGAACACGGCCTCGATATCGAAGATCACGAAAAGCATCGCGACCAGATAGAACTTGACGGAAAAGCGCTGGCGAGCACTGCCCGTACCCACCACGCCGGACTCGAAAGGCAGGGATTTGCTGCGTCCCTTGCTGCGTCCACCCAGCAGGCTGGAAGCACCGACCATGAAGGCGCACAGGGCCATGACGGCAACGACGAACAGGCCGACAGCCCAGTATTGCGCGATGATCGCGGTAGCGTTCTGGTTCATGCATTCCCTCGTTCAAACCATGAACGGCAGGCAGGCCCAATCGTCAAGCGACCAGTGTTTGTATAGTGGTTATTACCTGTCATTTGCCCGTACGGGTTAAGCATAGGAGATCATTAGAGAATTGTCAGAGGCAAGCTGTACTTTCGGTGCACCCTCGCGAACTGAGAAACATTCGTAGTCATCGACATCCCGCGCCGTTCACCCTACCCACCCCATCGGCCGGCATGGCTCGTCCTTGAATCCGGGCAACGTGTCAGCACAGCGGCGCGAGCCAGCGCCCGGCCAGCCATAACAGCACCGCGTAGCGTGCCCCCTTGGCGAACGCGATCAGCAGGCTCGCGCGCCACCAGGGCAGGCGCATCACACCGGCCACCACGGTCAGCGCATCGCCCACCAGCGGCGCCCAGCTCAACAGCAGGCTCCACGCGCCCAGCCGGGCGTACCAGCGCTCACCGCGCGCCAGGACGTCCGGCGAGACAGGGAACCAGCGCCGCCCCTGAAAACGGCGGGCATAGCGCCCCAGGGCAACGTTGACCAGGCTTCCGAGCGTGTTGCCCAGCGTCGCCACCCCCCACAGCGCCAGCGGCGGCTCGCCGAGACACCACTGGCGCGCCAGCCACACTTCCGAGCCGCCGGGCAACACGGTGGCGCTGGCCAGTGCCACCAGAAACAGGCTCAGCATGGCCGACACCCGGGCCGATGCACTAGGCTATAGCTTTCCCGACACAGTAAGCCGTCTTCGATAATGTCCGCGACTCCTCGTATCGCCAACGTCCTGACCATCGCCGGCACCGACCCTTCCGGCGGCGCCGGCATTCAGGCCGACATCAAGACCTTCTCGGCGCTGGGCACCTATGCTACCAGCGTGATCACCGCCGTCATCGCGCAGAACACCTGTGGCGTGCGCGCGGTCACCCCCGTGGCCGCCGAGATGGTGCGCGCGCAGATCGATGCCGTATGCGAAGACATCGCCATCGATGCGGTCAAGATCGGCATGATCGGCGACATCGACCTCGCGAGAACGGTACGCGACGCCCTGCAACGCTACCGGCCGCGCTGGGTCGTGCTCGACCCGGTGATGGTCGCCAAGAGCGGCGACATCCTGGTCGACGACGAGGGCATTGCCGCAGTACGCGAGATCCTGGTGCCCTGCGCCGACCTGATCACCCCCAACCTGCCCGAGGCGGCGGTACTGCTCGGCGCCGACACGCCGCGCGACGCCGATGCCATGCAGGCACTGCTCCCGCGCCTGCTCGACCTGGGCGCACCGAACGTGCTGCTCAAGGGCGGCCACCTCGACGGCGAACGCTGCCCAGACCTGCTGGGCTCCACCGAGGGCTACAGCTGGCTCGAGGCCGAGCGCATCGCCACGCAAAACCTGCACGGCGCCGGCTGCACGCTGTCCTCGGCGATCGCCGCCCACCTGGCGCGCGGCGAACCGCTGGTCAGCGCCGTCCAGCACGCCAAGGTATGGCTCAGCCAGGCGCTGCACGAGAGCCACCGACTCGACGTCGGCCGGGGTCGCGGTCCGGTGCATCACTTCCATGCCTGGTGGTAGCCGGCCGGCGAGACTTGCAGACCCCGATGGGCCGCACCATGCTTCCAGTCACGCTCGAGACGTCAGCGCCGAGCGACCAACCGTGGGAGGATGCCGTCATGCCTCAGACCCTGCTGTTCGCCTGTGACCTTTCCGCCGAGAATCGCGCCGCCTTCGCCCGGGCGGTGCGCCTGGCCGTGGACAACGGCGCGCGCCTCGACGTGCTGCATGTGCTCGATCCGCATTTGCCGCGCCAGGCGTTGCACGATCTGGAAGGCGCCGTGGTCGCCGACATGGAACGCACCCTGCAGGACCTGCGCGAGGACTATGCGCTCCCCGAGCCCGAGGTGCTGATCCAGACCATGACCGGCGACCCCTACGCCGAGATCGTGCGCGAGGCGCACGAACGCGGGGCATCGCTGATCATGCTCGGCGCCCACCGCAAGCGCGGCCAGCCCGACCTGGCGGGCGGCACCACCCTGGCCCGGGTGATGCGCAGCGCCCCCTGCCCGGTGTTCTCGGTCAGCCATTCGCCCGACCAGCAGTGGCGCGACATCCTGGTGCCCATCGACTTTTCCCTGGCCGGCAGGCAGGTCCTGCGCCAGGCGCTTACCCGCTTCCCCGAGGCGCGCTTGACGCTGCTCCACGCCTGGGACATTCCCGGTGAGCATGAACTCGCCTCGAACAGCGACTACGCCCGCTGGCGCGATAGCGAGGTCGGGCGCCTGCGCAGCCAGCTCGAGCGCGAGATCGACCAACTGCTCGACGAACTGGGCGACGTGCCCGAGCTCGAGCTGGTCCTCGAACAGGGCGACCCCAGCGAGGTACTGATGAGCCGCCTGCGGCGCCTGCCCCCCGATCTCCTGGCTTTGGGCAACCAGTACCGCCGAGGCCGCCCCAGCCCGCCATGCGAGCAGCTGCTCGCCGAGCCCCGCTGCGACCTGATGGTCTGCCGCGCCTGGTAGCAGCCGGCACGACGCCCGGGCGGACCCGATCAGGCGGCCACCGCCATCAAACAGGCCCGGCGCAATGCCGGGCCCGCTGCTTGTCGGCCGCGCGGATCAGTTGCCGCCTCGGCCACCCTCCTGCTCGGCGGCCGCGATATCCCTTTCCAGCGTCTCGAGAATCCTCTTGCCGCGCTCGCCGGCCCGTTCGACGTAAGTGTCGCGGACCGGCATGCTCAGCTCGCGGAAGGCGGCACGCTGTTCCTCGTCGAGTGTGGAAACCTGAATGTCGCTGCTCTCCTCGATGGCCTCGAGACGTGCGTCGTTGAACTGCGCCTGCGTGGCGAAGATGTAGCGGCGCAGGTCCCCGGTGACCTCGTCGATCATCCGCCGCCGCGCGTCCGGCAAGCCCTCGTAAAAGTCGTTGGCGACCACCAGCGTGGTCATGAACTGCGCCGGCTTGGCCTGGATCAGGTAATCCTGGACTTCGTGGAAGCCCATCTCCGCGATGGCGAAGAGCGGGTTGGCCTGACCATCGATCCGATCGAGCTGCAGCCCTGAATAGACCTCGGAATAGGGCATCGGTACCGGATTGGCACCATAGGCACGGTAGGACTCGACCAGGATCGGCGAGGTCATGGTGCGAATCCTGAAGCCTTGCATATCGACGGGCATGCGGATCGGGCGATCGGCGGTCCAGGCCATCCAGCCTTCGGGAATCACCCCGAGCAGCTCGAGGTTCTGCTCGTTATAGGCTTCTTCAAGCATGCCGACGGCCTCGGAACCGCTCAGCACCTCCTCGTTGATCGCGTTATCGTCCGAGAACAGGAAGTGCAGGGTGAAGACCCCGGTCTCCGGTATCACCGAGGCCAGATGGCCCGGCGAGGCGAAAGCCAGCTGGACGGCATCCTGCTGGACCAGCTCGGTCAGCTGCGAGGAAGTCCCCAGCGAGCCATACGGATAGATCTCGACCGTGATATCGCCGTTGGACTGTTCCTCGATACGCTCCTTGAACGCTTCGGCATAGGCGTCCTGCACGCCGCCATCGGCTTCTTCGAGGGCGAAACGCCAGGTTTCCGCGTGAGCCAGGCCCATCAACGGGAGCCCCGCGATGGCGACAGCGGTGGCCAGGGCGATTTTCCTGCGCATCGGGTTATCCCCTTTTCGATGGTGACCTGTTCAGGACAGCTTGAGCGAGGGCTGGCCGGAAATCCAGCCGCCCCTGGTGGCGACATGCTACGCTCGTCCGGCGGACAAGGTTCTTGGCGACGGGGGTGCCCATGCGAGCATTGATTCAACGCGTCAGCCACGCCAGCGTCGCGGTCGACGGCCGGACCGTCGGTGCGATCGATCACGGCCTGCTGGCGCTGATCGGCGTGCAGAAAGGCGACGATGCGGCGTGCGCCGACAGACTGTTGCACAAGCTGCTGCACTATCGGATGTTCGGCGACGCGGCGGGCAAGATGAACCGCGACCTGCGACAGGTCGACGGCGGGCTGTTGCTGGTCTCGCAGTTCACCCTGGCCGCCGATACCGGCAAGGGCCTGCGGCCGGGCTTCTCCAGTGCGGCCCCGCCCGATGAGGGCCGGCGGCTTTTCGACCACCTGCTCACCCAGGCGCACCGGGCCTGGCCGCGCGTCGCCAGTGGCGAATTCGGCGCCGACATGCAGGTCGCGCTGGTCAACGACGGACCGGTGACCTTCCTGCTGGAAACCTGAATCACACCTCCGATCGAGTGCTCCGGATCAGCTTTCGCCGACCAGTTCGGCTTGCAGTTTTTCCAGTTTCTCCTCGGCCTCGAGCCAGGCCTGCTCGAGTGCATCCACCTCGGCCTTGAGTTCGCCCTGGCGGGTCAGCAGATCGGTCAGCTCGGCCTTGCGCGCCGCATCGGTGTAGAGCTCGGGCTCGCCCAGCGCCGCCTCGAGTGTCTCGAGCCTGCCCTGGGCCTCGCTCATGCGCCGCTCGACCTTGTCGCGCTCGCGCTTGAGCGGACGCAGCTTCTCGCGCAGCTCGGCAGCGGCACGCCGCGAGGCCTTGCGGTCGGGCGCCGGCGCCTCGGCCGTTGCGTCGCCGGCCTTCTCGGCACGCGCCTCGCGCCGCGCTCCCTCGAGACGCGCCTTTAGCCAGGCCCGGTAGTCGTCGAGATCGCCGTCGAACGGCGTCACCTTGCCATCGGCGACCCGCCAGAACTCATCGACCGTGGCGCGCAGCAGGTGACGGTCGTGCGAGACGATGATCACCGTGCCCTCGAAGGCGGCCAGTGCCTCGGTGAGTGCCTCGCGCATCTCCAGGTCGAGATGGTTGGTGGGCTCGTCGAGCAGCAGCAGATTGGGCTTCTGCCAGGCCACCAGGGCCAGCGCCAGGCGCGCCTTCTCGCCGCCGGAAAAGCGTCCCACCTCGCCGAACGCATCGTCGCCGCGAAAGCCGAAGCCCCCCAGGAAATTGCGGATCGCCTGGTCGCTGGCCGTCGGCGACAGCCGCTGCACGTGCATGAACGGCGTGGCGGTCAGGTCGAGCCCATCGAGCTGATGCTGGGCGAAGTAGCCGACCTTGAGATGCTCGCCGGGCACCCGCTTGCCGGCCAGCAGCGGCAGGTCGCCGGTCAGCGACTTGATCAGCGTCGACTTGCCGGCGCCATTGGGCCCCAGCAGGCCGATACGCTGCCCCGGCAGCAGCGTCAGCTTGACGCCGTCGAGCAGCGCCGAGTCCTCCGCATAGCCCAGCCGCGCCTCGTCGAGCACCAGCAGCGGATGCGAGGTCTTGTCGGCGGACGGCAGCGTGAAGTGGAACGGCGAATCGACGTGGGCCACGGCGATGGTCTGCATGCGCTCGAGCATCTTCAGCCGGCTCTGCGCCTGACGGGCCTTGGTTGCCTGGGCGCGGAAGCGCGCCACGAAGCGCTCGATCTCCTCGCGTCGCGCCTGCTGCTTGGCGGCCTCGGCCTGCTGCTGGGCAAGCTTGTCGGCACGGGTGCGCTCGAAGGTGGTGTAGTTGCCGCTGTAGAGCGTCAACTGGCGCCGCTCGACATGCACGATGTGTTCACACACCGCGTCGAGGAAATCGCGGTCGTGGGAGATCAGCAGCAGGGTGCCGGGGTAGCGCGTCAGCCACTGCTCGAGCCACAGCAGCGCGTCCAGGTCGAGGTGGTTGGTGGGTTCGTCGAGCAGCAGCAGGTCGGAGGGCATGAACAGCGTCTGGGCGAGGTTCACGCGCATCCGCCAGCCACCCGAGAACGCCGCCAGCGGACGCTCGAGATCGGCCTGGGTGAAACCCAGGCCGACCAGCAGCCGAGCGGCCCGGGCCGGCGCGCTGTAGCCGTCGAGCGCCTCGAGCCGACCGTGCAACTCGGCCTCGCGATGCGCCTCGCCGCTGGCGCTGGCGGCATCGAGCGCGGCCTGGGTGCGGCGCAGTTCGCGGTCGCCGTCGAGCACGTAGTCGAGAATCGAGCGCTCGAGCGACTCGACCTCCTGGGCCATGTGGGCGATACGCTGACCACCGGACAGGCTCACCTCGCCGCGGTCGGGGGCCAGCTCACCGAGCAGCAGCTTGAACAGGCTCGACTTGCCGCTGCCGTTGGCACCGACGATACCGGCCTTGTGACCGTGGTGCAGAGTCAGCTCGGCGTCCTCGAACAGCGGCTGAGTGCCGCGTTGCAGGGCCAGCTGGCGTAATGCGATCATGCCGTTCTCCCGTCGACTCCAAAGGCTTCAAGGACGCACTGTTCGTCGTCGCTAATGACCGACCATTGTACCCAATCCCCCTTCGCCTTGGCCGCCCCCGATGCACTCTGGCGCTACGCCCTGGCCATGTACGCCGATCCAGCGATCGCCGGCGCCTGCCTCGACCTGCAGGACCGGGCCGATGCCGACGTCTGTGAACTGCTGTGGCTGGGCTGGCTCGATCACCTCGGCCTGGTGACGACCCCGGGGGTCTCGGAGGCCCTGGCGCCGGTTCGCGAGCATCAGGCCCGCCAGACCTATCCCCTGCGCGCCCGTCGCCGCGCCCTCAAGCCCCTGGCCCGGCCCGGCTCGCCACTCGCCGATTGGCGCGAACGGCTCAAGCATGCCGAGCTGGCAGCCGAACGCGAGGCCCTGGCACAACTGCAGGCCCTGACACGACGCGGCGAGGGGGTTCGCCCCTGGCGCGCAACCGACGATGACCTGTACATCCGCCTGGCCCGGCACATGGAGCGCCGGTTCGACGCCACCTTCGCCGGCCCGCTGGCCACACTGGCCGTCGGCCTGCAGGCGACGCAAGCCCCGGGCGACGTGTGGCACTGATGCCGCAAAGGCTGTAACTTCAAAACGAGTGCTTCGCCTGCGTCCATGGGCCACGCTGCCGGTGGCCCTCAGGCCGGATGTCCGCCATCAACGGCACGCCAATCCTGACACAACAAGGAAAGCTTGCGACATGACCCAACCATCCTCGCCCCCCGGCGATAGCCAGAAACGATACGGCGGTCTGCTGCGCATACTGAGCATCCTCGATCGGGGGCTTGGGGTGGTCGAGCGAACCATCGTAGCGGGCAGCGTACTCATCATGGCCGCCCTGATGAGCGCTCACGTGGTCGGCAACATCCTCTTCGGCAGCGGTATCGCCGGCACCTACGAAGTCACCGAGATGCTCATCGTGGTGATCACCTTCGTCGGCGTAGGCTACGCCGCGCGACACGCCCGTCACATCAGCATGTCGGCCATTTACGATCAGCTCGGCGGTCGCCTGCGCAAGGCGCTGATGATTGTCATCTGTCTCGGCACGGCCGTGCTGATGTTCTATTTCGCCTACAAGTCGGCCGAGTACGTCATCACCATCTACGGCCGGGGGCGGGCCAGTGCCTCGCTGGGGATCCCGCTATGGATCGTCTATCTCGCGCTCCCCGTCGGTTTCATCCTGGCTGGGGTCCAGTACCTGCTGACCGCCGCACGCAACTTCGCAAGCGACGACATCTATCGCTCATTCACGGAGAAGGAAACCTATTCCGAGATACCCGACGACGACAACGACAACAACGATGCGCCTGGCCGCGACGAGTCAAAGCGCGATGTATAACCACGCGACAAGACCAAAAACCATGGTAGACACGGGGATTATCTCATGCTCATCTGGCTAGGCGTAATCATGCTCGTGCTGCTCCTGCTCGGGTTTCCGATGATGGTCCCCCTGGCGGCGGGCACGCTTTACATGATGTTTACCGGCATGACCTTCTTCGGCCCGGACCAGGCGGTCAGCTGGATGATCAACGGTGTGGGCAGTTGGGTGCTGGCCGCGGTACCGATGTTCATCTTCGCCGCCGACATTCTCACCAAGGGTCACACCGCCAACCGGCTGCTCGACGTCGTGGACGTCTTCACCCGCCAGGTGCGTGGTGGCCTGCCCATCACCACCGCCGCATCCTGCGCCCTGTTCGGTGCCGTATCGGGCTCCACCCAGGCAACGGTAGTGGCGATGGGCGGGCCGATGCGACCGCGCCTGCTGGCCCGCGGCTACTCCGACAGCTTCACGTTGGCGCTGATCATCAATGCCAGCGATATAGCGTTGCTGATTCCCCCCAGCATCGGCTTCATCGTCTATGGCGTGGTGATGAAGACCTCGATCGGCGACCTGTTCCTGGCCGGCATCCTGCCGGGGGTGCTGATTCTCGGGATGTTCGCGGTCTACTGCTACATCGACGCACGCCTGAAGGGCATCGAGCCCGAACCCAAGGCGACCTGGAGCGAGCGCTTCCGCGCCATTCGCCGGGTGATCCTGCCGATGGGCTTTCCGGTGCTTGTCGTCGGCGGCATCTATGGCGGTTTCTTCAGCGCCGTCGAGGCTTCCGCGGTGGCCGTGGCCTATGCCCTGATCCTGGAGGTGGTCATCTACCGTCAGGTCTCGATCCGCGACCTCGGCAGCCTCGCCCTGTCCACCGGCATGATCACCGCCGTGGTGTTCATCCTCGTCGCCATTGGCGCCGCCTTCTCCCAGACCCTGGGAACGGCCGGCATCCCGGAAAAGATCCTCGGCCCCATCATCGATGGCATCGGCGACAATCAGTTCCTGGCCTTGCTGCTGATCGCCGCCGCCTTCTTTGTCGGCTGCATGTTCGTCGATCCGATCGTGGTCATCCTGATTCTGGTGCCGATCTTCAAGCCGCTGGTCCAGTCCACCGGACTCGATCCGGTGCATGTCGGCGTCATCGTCACGCTGCAGGCCGCCATCGGCTCGGCCACGCCGCCGTTCGGCTGCGACATCTTCACGGCCATCGCCGTGTTCCGCCGCCCCTACATGGACGTGATCCGCGGCACGCCACCGTTCATCGCCATCCTGCTGCTGGCGACCCTGGTGCTCATCCTGTTCCCCCAGATATCCCTGCTGCTGCCCTCCCTGGGCGGCGATTGATCGCTGCGGCCCGGCTACGCGCCGGGCGATTGGCCCGCGTGGCCACGCCACAAGGGACATGCCCGGCCTGCCGCATCGAGCGGGCCGGGCATGTCCATGCCACGGAATCGGCCGGCGCTGCCGCGGCAGCACGCCAGGCCCCGCACGAGAAAGCCCCTGCCGCGCACCGGAACCCCGGACGAAAACGAAATCGCCCGGAAGCAAGGCTTCCGGGCGATGGTGACGCGGCGGGCCGGCTAACCGGCCTGCCAGGCTACGACATCAGGAACCCTGATTGCCGGCCCCTGCCTTGTCGATCTCCTCGAGCAGGATGTCGAGCGACTGCTTGCCGCGCTCGCCGGCCATGTCGACATAGGTCTGGCGAACCGGCTTGGCGAGTTCACGGAACTTGGCACGTTCCTCGTCATTCAAGTAAATGACGTTGATGTCACTCTTTTCCTTGATGATGTCGAGACGCTCGGAATTGAACTGCGTCTGAATATCGTGGCCCTTCTGGACCATTTCATCCAGCGTGGAACCGACCATCTGACGCTGCTCGTCGGACAGCCCTTCGTACCAATCGAGGTTACCGATCAGGTTGGCGATGAACTGCGACTGATCGGCGAAGATCATGTAGTCCTGAACTTCGTAGAAGCCCATGTTCTCGTGGGCGAAGACAGGCTGGATGTTGCCTTCGGCCTGGCCCTGCTGCAAAGCGCTGTATAGCTCACCATAGGCGATGGTGATCGGGGCCGCGCCGTAAGCCTGATAGGTGCTGCGCAGCAGGCTGTTATCCATGACGCGGATCTGCAGCCCCTGCATGTCTTCCGGGGTACGGATCTCCTGGTTGGCGGTCCAGACCTGATAGCCCTCGGGCAGCGCGCCCAGCGGTACCAGATCGCGCTCGCGATACGCCTGCTGCCAGGGATCGCTCTGCAGGAAGGCATCGGAGTTGAGTATCTTCGCCGTTTCGAGCTGATCGTTCGGCATCACGAAGTTGAGACTCATCAGCTGACTTTCCGGCACCGTGCCGCCGAGAAAGCCAGAGCCGAAACCCATCTGGATCGAACCGTTCTGAATTGCATCGTAGAGCGCCGAGTAGCTCGAGCCCCAGGACCCGTAGGGGAGAAGTTGCACGGTGATATCACCGTTGCTCTTCTCCTCGATCATTTTCTTGAATTCTTCGGCGTAGCCATACTGAACACTGCCTTCGGTCTCCTCGAGGCCGAAGCGCCAAGTTTCGGCGAATGCCGATGAAGCGACACCCACCATACCCAAAGCGGTCACACCGATAACGATATTGCGCATTTGCATACTTGTCCCCTTTATTGTCGATGTTGATTCAGAAAAGAGCAAAGCCACAGCAATGTCAAGTCGGGGCCCGGGCGTCGCATGGGTGCGGAACAAAATCAGCCCTGTTAGAGTCCCATGACACGTTTGGCGCCCCATCATTGTGCCGAATCACGCAACCAAGGAGGTTTCATGAAAACTCGGGTGACCGCCGTTGCCTTAACGCTACTGGCAAGCGCGCCGTGGGCCCTCGCCGCCCCCCAGAGCGATCAGGAAAAGCTCAGCTACAGCATCGGCGTCACGCTCGGCCAGAGCCTCTCCCAGGATATCCAGGATCTGGATATCGACAGCTTCAACCAGGCCATCGAGGACGTTTACGCCGACAACGACCTGCAGATGAGCAAGGAAGAGATGACCCAGGCGCTGACCCAGTTCCAGCAGCAGCAGAACGCCGAGCGCCAGAAGCAGGCCAAACAGGCCGCCGAGCAGAACAAGGCCAAGAGCGAGGAGTTCCTCGCCGAGAATGCCGAGAAGGAAGGCGTCGAGGTCACCGATTCGGGGCTGCAGTACAAGGTGCTCGAATCGGGCGACGGCGCCTCGCCGGATGCCAACGACACCGTCAAGGTCGACTATGAAGGCAAGCTGATCGACGGCACCGTCTTCGACAGCTCCTACGAGCGCGGCGAACCGGTCGAGTTCCGCGTCGATCAGGTCATTCCCGGTTGGCAGGAAGCACTGCAGATGATGAGCGTCGGCGATACCTGGATGGTCTATCTGCCTTCCGACCTGGCCTACGGCCCCGCCGGCACCGGCGGTCCGATCGGCCCCAACCAGGCACTGACCTTCAAGGTCGAACTGCTCGACGTGACCAAGGCCGACGCCCAGGACTCGGGCCAGGCGGAAAACGCGGAAGGCGATCAGAGCGATAACGACCAGAACGGCTGAGAGTGCGCGTTGCAGGACCGAGCCCTGGCGCCGGTATACAGACGTGTTCCTGATGCGCTCCAAGGCTCTCGAGCAAGACTCGCCACGCGAGTGACGCTCGACCCTGCACGCCAATGAACTGCACCCCGAAAGTTGGACACCCGTCCGACCTTCGGGGTGTTTTCGATGGCAAGATACGACGGGAACTGCAAGCGGCGGGTCGTAGAGCCGTGCCTACGTGAGGGCGACAGTCAGCGAGAGGTGGCGGTCGCGCATTGTCGTCGTCCGGGCGATACGATGGGCGTTGTGGCAAGTCCATCCTGGCCGGCAAGATCGCGATAAGCCTAGCAGCTCGTCAGCGCCGGCGACCCGGGCAGGATGTCGCATCCGCCGGCCGCTTCGGTCGAACTCGATGACGAAGGAGAGCCGATGAGTAGCGTTCAGGGTGCCCTGGGCCCGCTGTTCCTGTTGATCCTGCTGGGAGCCCTGCTCGGCTGGCGGCGCCTGCCCGGCGGCGACTTCTGGGCGCAGCTGGAGCGCCTGGTCTATTTCCTGCTGTTTCCCGCCATGCTGGTATCGACGCTGGCCACCGCCGATGTTTCCCAGGTCCCGGTGGGGCGCGTGGCCATCGTGCTGCTGGGCGCCATCGCCGGTTTCGCGGCCGTGCTGTGGTGGGCCCGCCCCGCGCTGGGACTCGACGCCGCGGCGTTCACCTCGGTGTTCCAGGGGGCTCTGCGCTTCAATACCTACGTCGGTGTCGCCGGCGCGGCCGCCCTGCACGGCGCCGCCGGGGCGACGGTCGCCGCGGTGGCGGTGGCGCTGATGGTGCCGATCGTCAACGTGCTGTGCGTGGCCTGTTTCATCGCCGCCGGCACCCTGGGCCCGTCGAGCCTCGCCAGGAGCCTGGCGGCGCTGACCCGCAACCCGCTGATCCTTGCCTGCCTCATCGGCATCGGGCTCAATCTATCGGGCATCGGCCTGCCGGGCTGGAGC
Organism: Modicisalibacter radicis; assembly: GCF_900961225.1. GTDB lineage: Bacteria > Pseudomonadota > Gammaproteobacteria > Pseudomonadales > Halomonadaceae > Modicisalibacter. The sequence continues at coordinate 93,734 of NZ_CAAHFN010000087.1, read as the reverse complement.
GAGCACGCCGTCGGCCTGCTGGGTCGTGCCGCCCTGCCCCTGGGCCTGGTCGCGGTGGGCGTGGCGCTGCGTCCGCGCGCGCTGGTCCGCCTCGACCGGGGCGTGTGGGTCACCCATCTGGTCAAGCTGTTGCTGATGCCGGCCACGGTGCTGGCGCTGGCCCGGCTGACCGGGCTCGACCCGGTCAGCCGCGATGTCGCGCTGCTCTTCGCCGCCCTGCCCACCGCCACCTCGGCCTATATCCTGGCGCGTCAGCTGGGGGGCGATGCCGAACTGATGGCGGCGCTGATCACCGGTCAGACGCTGCTCGCCATGCTCAGCCTGCCGGCCTGGCTGGCGCTGTCCGGGTAGCCGCGGACCCATCCCGGGCTTTATTGAAAATATTTCTCTTTTAGATTTGACAACCAAAATGAGAACCATTACCTTTTGATTGTGGCGTTCGCCAAAGCGCCACGGACCATCGCAGCGAATGTCAGGTTCCTGCCATGGTTATCTCCTCATCAAGCTAGTCACGGTCTTACAGCCGCCCTCACGGGCGGCTTTTTTTGTGACGCCATCCCGACGCGTCGTTTTGCTCACCGGCCCCCTGCATCGTGTCCGCCGTCATCGGCGGCCACTCAGCGCAGCGTCTCCGCGCGCCATGGCCCGCGTGCGAAAAGCCGTTCGCGCAGCAGGCCGGCCAGCGCCTCGACGGCGGGGCGCGAGGCTCGTTCGATCTGCGTGGCGCAGTGCAAGCGTGCCTCGCAGGGGGCAAGTGTCGGCAGCCCTTGCGCCTCGCCCAGCTCGCGCATCGACGGCGTCAGGCGCTGGCGGTCGATCACGCCGATCGCCAGTCCCGCCTCGATCGCTTTCTCCACCGCCTGGATGCTGGTACTGGTAAACACCGCATGCCAGGGCCTGCCGATGGCCTCCAGCGATTCCACCGCCAGGTCCCTATAGGGGCAATCGATGGGATGCAGCGCCAGCGGCAGACTGAAGCGCTCGGTGAGCTGCCCCAGGCGGGGGCCAGCCCACACCGGTGAGGTCTGCCACAACGCTTCGCCACCGGGCAGGCGCCGCGGTCGATCCAGCAGCACCGCCAGGGCCAGCCTGGATTGGCTCAACTGACGGGCCAGCTCGCCGCTGGTCGCGGTGAACGCCTCGAGCAGGACGTCGGGATGGCGCGCCATGAAATCGGGAAGTACATCGCCCAGCAATTCACGCGCGTAATCCTCGGGCAAGCCGAAACGCACCCTGCCACCCAGCCCGCGGCCGGTGAAGCGCGCCAGCATGCCATCATGCAAGCGCAGCAATTCGCGCGATTCACGCAGCAGCGACTCGCCCGCCGCGGTCGGTATGACGCCGCGCGGGCCGCGCTCGAGCAGCCGGGTCCCCAGCACGTCCTCGAGCCGCTTGAGCTGCATGCTGATCGCGCTGACGGTGCGGTGACGCTGCTCGGCGGCGCCAGCCAACGAGCCCAGGTGCGCCGCTGCCTGAAAGGTACGCAACAGCTCGAGATCGAGGGCGGCGGTGGAGACTTCACTCATGCTGAACCCTGGATGAAATATTATTCGATTTATTGAAGCCCGATGCTGCGCCACGCTCAAGCCCTGAATTCGCCTACACAGGGAAAAGCGCATGGCGACATCGCTGGTGTCCTTGCTGGTCGCGTTGGGCTTCGTGGTGTGCTGGAGCTCGGGATTCATCGGCGGCCGGCTGGCAGCCGAGGCCGCCCTGCCGCCGATGGCGCTGTTTGCCTGGCGCTTCGCGTCGGCCGCGCTGTTGACTGCCGCCTGGTGGCGGATAGCGGGGACCCGCTCGGCCCCGCGCCGCGACCTGCTCATCGAGGCGGGGATCGGTAGCCTGACCATGGGCGGGTATCTGCTCGGCGTGATGCTGGCGATCGAGGCCGGCGTAGGCACCAGTGTCACCGCCTTGATCACCGCGCTGCAGCCGCTACTTGCGGCGTGCCTGGCCAGCCGGCTGCTGAAAGAACGCTCGGGCGGGCTGCGCTGGCTGGGCATGGCCATCGCCAGCGCGGGGGTCGCCCTGTGCGTCGCCGACGATTTCAACGCCCAGGGCGGCGCGGCGTTGTGGGCCTATGGACTGCCGCTGCTGTCCGTCGTGTCGGTGACGCTGGGCAGCGTACTCGCCGCGCGCTACCCCACGGCCCTGGCCATGGATGCCACCCTGACCGCCCAGTTGGCGGCGGCGACCGGCGTGTTCGCGGTCGCCGCGCTGATCGAGGGCCACGGCCGGGTGCCGCTTCCGGCGCTGGATACGTCCACCCTGGCGGCCATCGGCTGGCTGGTGTTCTTCTCCAGCCTCGGCGGTTACGGCTTCTTCGTCGCCTGCCTGCGCCGCTTCGGGGTCAACCTGACCTCGACACTGATTTATCTGACCCCGCCGGTGACGATGGTCTGGGCGGCGGCGATGTTCGGCGACACGCCGGGAACGCTGGGGATACTGGGCATGCTGCTGGCCTCGGCCGGCGTCGGCGTGGCGTTGATGGGAGCCGTCACGCGATCGCCGGTCGCCGGCAGCCGGCGTGCCTGCTGAACACTCGCCAGCCGCGCCGTCGCTCAGTCGCGGGCGAAGATCAGGTCCCACACCCCATGACCGAGCTTCGCGCCGCGCCGCTCGAACTTGGTGAGCGGGCGGAACCCGGGGCGCACCACGTAATCGCCCTCGGTCGCGGTGTTGCGATAGCCCGGCGCTGCGGCCATCACCTCGGCCATATGCTCGGCGTAGGCCTGCCAGTCGGTGGCCATGTGCAGCGTGCCGCCGGGCTTGAGCCGGGTGCGCACCAGCTCGACGAACCCCGGCCGGACGATGCGCCGCTTGTGGTGTTTCTTCTTCGGCCAGGGGTCGGGGAAGAACAGTTGCAGGCCATCGAGGCTGGCCTCGGGAATGCACTGCGACAGCACCTCCAGGGCGTCCTCGCGGTACACCCGAAGGTTGGCCAGTTCGCGCTTGTCGGCCTCGTCGAGCAGCTTGCCCACCCCCGGGGCGTGAACCTCGATACCGATGAAATCGGTTTCCGGGTGGGTCTCGGCCTGCTCGATCAGCGAGGCGCCCATGCCGAAGCCGATCTCCACCACCCGCGGCGCGCGGCGCCCGAACAGCGCATCGAGATCCAGCGGGCCATCGGCGACACGCAGCCCGAGGCGCGGCCAGACCTCCTCGAGGCCGCGGTTCTGGGCAGCGGTCATGCGCCCGGCGCGCAGCACATAGCTCTTGATGCCGCGCTGAGGGCGCGGCTCGTCGGATGCTGGAATCCCGGGGTCGACGCTCGAACGGTTATCGGTCATGCCACTCGCACTTGGGTTGGTTGGAATGGGAAGCTTCGAACGTGGACGCTCTGACGCGACGTGCCGTGCGCTCAGGCATTGATCCGCCCGCTGGCGGGAGACGAGGCCTCGGCGCGCTCGCGCCGCGGCATGCGCTCGGCAAGAAAGGCTTCGCGACCCGCCTCGATGGCCTTCTTCATGGCCCCGGCCATGACCACAGGATGGCGGGCGTGAGCGATCGCCGAATTCATCAGCACCCCGGCACAGCCCATCTCCATCGCCAGCGCCGCGTCGGAGGCGGTGCCGATGCCGGCGTCGACCAGTACCGGCACGCCGGCATTTTCGACGATCAGCGCCAGGTTCGCCGGGTTGAGCAGGCCGTGCCCCGAGCCGATCAACGAACCCAGCGGCATCACCGCGCTGCAGCCGAGCGCCTCGAGTTCGCGGGCGACGATCGGGTCGTCGCTGGTGTAGACCATCACCTCGAAGCCGTCGCGGACCAGCTCGTCGGCGGCCTTGAGCGTCTCGACCACGTTGGGGTAAAGCGTCTTGTCGTCGCCCAGCACCTCGAGCTTGACCAGGTTGTGACCGTCGAGCAGCTCGCGCGCCAATTTGCAGGTCCGCACGGCGTCCCTGGCGGTGTAGCAGCCGGCGGTGTTGGGCAGCAGCGTGTAACGCTCGGGGGAGACGGCGTCGAGCAGGTTGGGCTCGTCGGCGTTCTGCCCCAGGTTGGTGCGGCGCACGGCGAAGGTGACGATCTCGGCGCCGCTGGCGGCGACCGCCGCGGCGGTCTCGTCGAGATCGCGGTACTTGCCGGTGCCGACCAGCAGCCGGGAATGGAAAGCACGTCCGGCGACCTGCCACGGCCGGTCGAGTTGAAGATCGCTCATAAGGGCTCCGAGAGAATAGTGACTGCGACCATCGCCGCTGTCGCGCTGCCCGCCATCAACCGCCGCCGATGGCATGTACCACTTCGACCCGGTCGCCATCGGCCAGCCGGGTCGCGGCGTGCTGGCTACGCGGCACGATCGCTTCGTTGACCTCGACCGCGATACGCCGCCCCGTCAGGCCCAGCGTCGCGACCAGGTCGTCGATGGTCGGCTCGCCGTCGAGAGCGTGGCGTTGTCCATTGAGCTGTATCTGCATGGCGCCTCTACCTCTGATGATCAAAGCAATGACGGCCCGTCGTGGGAACGGACCGTCATTTTAACGCCAAACCGCGTCGCGAACACCCTCGACGTCAGGCGTCCCGCGGCGGCCAGACGTCGCTGTCGACCTGCTCGGGCTTTCTGAGCACCTTGGGGTCGAACACCGGCTCGGCGATGCCCTCGCGGCGCTGGCGCTCGTAGTCCTGGAGCACGCGAATGGCGATCGGCGACATGATAAGGATCGCGAACAGGTTGGTGGTCGCCATCAGCCCCATCGCCAGGTCGGCGAAATGCCAGACGAATTCGAGCTCGGCCAGGGCGCCGATCATGGTCATCCCCAGGACCGCCCAGCGCAGCACGCTCACCGCCCGCTTGGCGTGGCCGCGGAACAGGTACTCGATGTTCACCGCCGAGAACGAGAAGTTGGCGATGATCGAGGTATAGGCGAACAGCAGAATGGCGATGGCGATGAAGATCTCGCCGAACGTCCCCAGGTGATCGGCCATCGCGTCCTGGGTCAGCTTGATGCCCTCGATCGAGTCGCCGGGGGAATTGCTCAGCAGCGTTTCGTAGACCCCGGACAGCAGGATCGCCACCGCCGTGCAGCTGCAGATCACCAGGGTATCGACGAACACCCCGAACGACTGCACCAGCCCCTGCGCGGCGGGATGCTTGACCGTGGCCTGGGCCGCGGCGTTGGGCGCCGAGCCCATGCCCGCCTCGTTGGAGAACAGCCCGCGCTTGATGCCGTTCTCCATCGCCGCCTTGATCGCGTAGCCGGCCGCGCCGCCCACCGCCGGGCCGAAGCCGAAGGCACTCTTGACGATCAGCGCCAGCATCGCCGGCACCTCGCCGATATTGGCGAACAGGATCCACAGCGCGACCAGCAGGTAGGCGATGGCCATCACCGGCACGATCATCTCAGCGGTACGCGCCACCGACTTGAGGCCGCCGAAGATCACCACCGCCACCACGCAGACCAGCACGATGCCGGTCAGCCAGTTGGGGATACCGAAGGCGCCGCTCATGCCCTGGGCGATGGTGTTGGACTGGGCGGCGTTGAAGGCCAGGCCGTAGGCGATCAGCAGGAAGATCGCGAACAGCGCGCCCAGCCAGCGCCAGCCCAGGCAGCGCTCGATGTAATAGGCCGGGCCGCCGCGAAACACGCCGTCCTCGTTGCGATGCTTGTAGGTCTGCGCCAGAGTCGACTCGACGAAGGCCGTGGCGAAGCCCACCAGGGCGGTCATCCACATCCAGAAGATCGCCCCGGGGCCACCGACCCACAGGGCGATCGCCACCCCGGCCAGGTTGCCGGTGCCGATCCGCGCCGCCAGCGAGGTGGCGAACGCCTGGAAGCCGCTGACCCCCTCGCCGGCGCCACGCGCCGAGACGGTGACCCGCGCCATGTGGCCGAACAGCCGAAACTGCATGCCGCGGGTGAGCACGGTGAACAGCAGCCCCGCGCCGAGCAGCAGATAGACCAGTATGTAGCTCCAGATGAAGTCGCTGACCGGCATCATCACCGCTTCGATACTGTCGCGCAGCGGCGCGACGAGCGACATGAGGGCTTCCATGGCAGTATTTCTCCTTGGCTGTTGTTGTCTCTTCGCGGTCGGCCGGTGAGCGAACGGCTTCGTCAGGCAGTCCGACGCGGCGGCATCATAGCGAGCCACGCCGAGCGACGAAAGCCTTGGAGTGCGGTTCCAAACCGAGCCCTGCCCGCCGGTACACGGGCGTGTTTCAACAGGCCCACACTCGACGACAACCGGTGGCTTCGAACAGCCCCCTCGTCCACCAGGTCTCACTAGAACAGCGTAGTCAGGAGTACTCCATCATGCCCCATCGGTTCATCTGGATCGGCGTCGCGCTGAGCGGATTCATCAGCGTGGCCGCCGGCGCCTTCGGTGCCCACGGCCTGCAGGGACATGTCGCGCCACGTCTGCTCGAGGCCTTCGAGACCGCCGTGCGCTACCAGGCCTGGCATACCCTGGCAATGCTGGGCGTGCTGGTCTGGCGCGAGACCCGGCCGCTGCGCGGTCAGCGCCTGGTACTGGCGCTGTGGGCCACGGGGATCGCGCTGTTCTCGGGCTCGCTGTACCTGCTGGTGGTGACCGGCGCCCGCTGGCTGGGGCCGGTCACGCCGCTGGGTGGGCTGTTGCTGATGGCCGGCTGGCTGGCGCTGGCGGTCTGCGCCGGTCGGGCACGCCCCGAGACGTGATCAATCGTCCTCGTCCTGGTCGGGCAGCACGTAGGTCGCCGTGACCAGCGCCACCGGCTGGTCGTCGCCGGCCGAGAACAGCTCGACCTCGCCCACCGCCAGGCGCTGGCCCAGCTTGACCAGCCGGGCATTGGCGATCAGGTCGCGATCGCCGCGCGCGCGGCGCAGGAAGTGGCAGTTCAGATCGCTGGTCACCGCCATCGCCTCGGGGCCGATCTGGGCGAGGATCGCCACGTACAGGCAGACATCCGCCAGCGCCATCATGCTCGGCCCCGAGACGCAGGCGCCGGGACGCAGATGCTCGTCCTCGATCGCCAGGCTCATGGTGGCACGCATCTCGTCGACCCCTTCGATGGTGCCCTGACGGTGGGGGAACACCTCGTCGAGAAACTCCTCGATGGCGGCGGCGGTCATTACGGTCATGGCTCTCTCCTGGCGGGCTCGATGGCGCTCGGCGGTTGCGCCCAAGATAGCGCAAGCGACTCGCGACGCACAGACCGCGAGCCGCGAGCCGCGAGCCGCGAGCCGCGAGCCGCGAGCCGCGAGCCGCGAGCGCCAGGATAGCTCTTGGCTCGAAACCCGAAGCCCAAAGCCCGAAGCCCGAAGCCCGAAGCCCGAAGCCCGAAGCCCGAAGCCCGAAGCTCAGGCTTTCGCCTTGTGCACCGCGCGCCAGTGATGCAGCAGCGGCTCGGTGTAACCGGCCGGCTGCTCGCGCCCCTTGAAGATCAGGTCCGAGGCAGCCTGGAAGGCGCTGGAGTCGGCCAGGTGCGCGGTCATTGGCGTGTACTCCGGGTCGCCCGCGTTCTGGTCGTCGACCACCCTGGCCATGCGTTCCAGGGTCTCGCGCACCTGGGCCTCGCTGACCACGCCGTGATACAGCCAGTTGGCGATGTGCTGGCTGGAAATGCGCAGCGTGGCGCGATCCTCCATCAGGCCGACGTCGTGGATGTCGGGCACCTTGGAGCAGCCCACGCCGTGCTCGACCCAGCGCACCACGTAGCCGAGGATGCCCTGGCAGTTGTTGTCGAGCTCCTGCTGGATCTCGTCGGCCGCCCAGTCGGCCGATTCGACCACCGGCACCGTCAGCAGGTCGTCGAGCAGGTCGCTTTCGCCCCGGCTTTCGAGCTCCTGCTGGATGGCGGCGACGTCGATCTGGTGGTAATGCAGCGCATGCAGCACCGCCGCGGTCGGCGACGGCACCCAGGCGGTGTTGGCGCCGGCCCTGGGGTGGCCGACCTTCTGCTCGAGCATCGCCGCCATCTTGTCGGGCATCGCCCACATGCCCTTGCCGATCTGGGCGCGCCCGCGCAAGCCGCAGGCCAGCCCTACCTGGACGTTGTTCTTCTCGTAGGCGGCGATCCATGCCGCACCCTTCATGTCGCCCTTGCGCAGCATCGGCCCGGCTTCCATGGCGGTGTGCATTTCGTCGCCGGTGCGATCGAGGAAGCCGGTGTTGATGAAGGCCACCCGCGAGCGCGCCGCGTCGATGCAGGCCTTGAGATTGACGGTGGTGCGCCGCTCCTCGTCCATGATGCCGATCTTCAGCGTGTCGCGGGCCATCCCCAGCACCTCCTCGATGCGCGAGAACAGCTCGTTGGCGAACGCCACCTCCTGCGGGCCGTGCATCTTGGGCTTGACGATGTAGACCGAGCCGGTACGGCTGTTGCCACCTTCGCGCTTGAGATCGTGCAGCGCGATCAGGCTGGTCACCAGGCCGTCGAGGATGCCCTCGGGGATCTCGTTGCCGTCGCCGTCGAGCACCGCCGGGGTGGTCATCAGATGGCCGACGTTGCGCACGAACAGCAGCGAACGCCCGGGCAGGCTCAGCGCGCTGCCGTCGGCCGCGCGGTACTCGCGGTCCGGATTGAGGCGGCGGGTGAAGGACTTGTCGCCCTTGGCGATGGTCTCGGTAAGATCGCCGCGCATCAGCCCCAGCCAGTTGGCGTAGACGCCGACCTTGTCCTCGGCGTCGACCGCCGCCACCGAGTCCTCGCAGTCCATGATGGTGGTCACCGCCGCCTCGAGCACCACGTCCTTGACATGCGCCGGGTCGGTCTTGCCGATGGCGTGCTCGGCGTCGAACTGGATCTCCAGATGCAGGCCGTGGTTGGCGAGCAGAATCGCCGTCGGCGCGGCGGCCTCGCCCTGAAAGCCGAGGAACTGGTCGGGGCGTTTCAGGCCGACATCGCGCCCGTTTTTCAGCGTCACCACGAGATGACGGCCGCTGACGCTGTAGCGCTGTGCATCGCGATGCGAGCCCTCGGCCAGCGGCGCGGCCTGGTCGAGGACGTTACGGGCGTAGCCGATGACCTTCTCGCCGCGCCTGGGGTTGTAGCCGCCGCCCTTCTCGGCGCCGTCTTCCTCGCCGATCGCGTCGCTGCCGTAGAGCGCGTCGTAGAGACTGCCCCAGCGCGCATTGGCGGCGTTGAGGGCGTAGCGGGCGTTGCTCATCGGCACCACCAGCTGCGGGCCGGCCTGCACGGCGACGGCATCGTCGACGTTGCGGGTGGTGGCCGCGACGTCGGCCGGCGACTCGACCAGGTAGCCGATCCGCTCCAGGAAGTCGCGGTAGGCGGCCAGGTCGCGAACCGGCCCGGGATGCGCCTTGTGCCAGGCATCCAGCTCGCCCTGCAGACGCTCGCGTTCGGCGAGCAGTTCACGGTTTTTGGGTGTCAGATCGTGAACCAGCGCATCGAGGCCCGACCAGAAGGCCTCGGGATCGACCCCGCTACCGGGCAGCGCAGCCTCGTTGAGGAAGCGGTCGAGTTCGGCGGCCACCTGGAGACGGTGGCGAGTGACACGTTGAGTCATGGCAAGCTACCTCCTGCTGCACTGCATGACCGCCATCGCGGTGCGAAGCGCGCTCATGGAAGGATTGTGGAAATTCATTCCACATATTAGTCCAGAAAAGCCCGCAGGGGGCAAGCCTTACCCTCATCAGCGTCATCGGTTAGCGACACACTGCCCGGGCTGGTTCACAATCGATGCTGGCACTAGCATGGAGGCGTACAACAAGGAGTCCAATGAGCCAATTCGAACCCCTACAGGCCCTCGGACCGCTGTCACGGATCAGCGCTTCGCCGCCTCATGCGCTGAGCGATTACCTGGCGCACTACCGTCTGGCGCCGCTGCTCAGCCATGGGGTCGGCCTTTACGCCGGTTTCGTCGACACCGAGCGCTACCGGCTGTGGGCGCAGGTATGGACGCCCGAGCACGCGTGCGGCACGGCATTCGTGGTACACGGTTATTTCGATCATCTGGGGCTCTACCGCCACCTGCTCGAACGCCTGCTCGACCAGGGCTGGCGCGTGGTGCTTTGGGACCTGCCGGGCCATGGACTGTCCAGCGGCGCCCGCGCGACCATCGACGATTTCAAGGACTATGGCGCCTGCCTGCAGGCACTGCAGCGCCAGCTGGCCGACGAGGGCCTGGCGCCGCATCCGTGGGTGGGCATCGGCCAGAGTACCGGAGCGGCGATCCTCGCCACCGATGCACTGGGCCGCGGCACGGCATCGCCCTGGCAGGGGCTCGCGCTGCTCGCGCCGCTGGTGCGTCCCTGGGGCTGGCCGCAGTCGAGCTGGCTGCATCGCCTGGCCAGCCCGTTCATCCGCTCGATCCCGCGTACCTACCAGGCCAACTCCAACGACGCCGATTTCGCCGCCTTCCTGCGTGAGCAAGACCCGCTGCAACCCGACCGACTGACGCTGGCCTGGGTCACCGCGATGCGTCGCTGGATGAGCCATATGCTGGCCTTGCCGGCCAGCGATCTGCCGGTGCTGATCCTCCAGGGCGAGCAGGACCTGACCGTCGACTGGGCGTGGAACCTCGAGGTACTGACCGGCAAGTTCCCGCAGGCGCGGGTGGTTCGCCATCCCGAGGCGCGCCACCACCTGGTCAACGAGTCGTCCTTCATCCGCGAGCCGCTGTTCGACGAACTCGACGGCTTTCTCGCCGACCTGCACGACGCCCCGGCCGCTGCCGGTCAACCCACCACGGCGCCCTGAACATGCCTCGATACGTACCCTCGATGCGCACCGCGAAATGGCTGGTCGCGCTGCTGATCGCACTGGCCCTGGGTGCCTGCGCGAGCAACCCGGGCCCGCCCAAGACCGTCCGGCAGGCACTCTACGGGCTGGGCGAACGCGCCGCCGACGCCACCCTCGCCGCGCCGGTGTGGCAGGTGCCCGATGGCGATCGCGTGCTGTTGCTCGCCCCTCCCGAGATCGACGCCACGCTGGCCGTCGAGCCCGACCAGTTCGGCGAGACCCTGACCCGGGCCCTGCTTGCCGTCGACTCGGGTCCCCAGGTGCTCGACTGGACGCCGGACGGGACCACGCGCGAGGCGCCCGACAACCAGTGGTTGCTGGAAAGCCGCCTGGTCGCCGAAGGCCCGCCGCTGACGCTTTCCGACCGGCGGCTGCTGCCTTACCGGCTGGAACTCGCGCTGCGCCGGCCCGGCAACCCCGCGCCCCGCTGGCAACAGACCCTGACCGGCGCGCTCGACGCCTCGGCGCTGTAAGCGAGCCGCGGCGCTTTGTCAGGCCACGCGCCGAGCGCCACAATGGGCCCGGCTAGACCGCTCGTCCGCGCCACGTTCGTGCATCCGTTCGCCAGAATCGAGGAACCGCCATGCCGCGCTACGCCCGCCACCTGCTGGACCGTCAGGGCCCGACCAACCCCTTCCCCGGCCTCAAGGCGCTCGAGCGCCGCCTGGGACGCCACATTCCGCATCGCCTGGGTTCCAACGAAGGCCTCGACATGCCGCACCGGGCGCTGGCGGCGCGCTTCGGCGACGAATTCGCCGAACTCGCGCGTGCCTACGGCGACGCCGAAGCGCTCGGCGTCCGCCGACGCCTGAGCGAGGCGCTGGGCACGCCACTCGAATCGCTGCTGGTCGACGCCGGCGCCGATAGCCTGCTCGCACTGGTGTTGCGCGCCACCTGCGGGCCCGGCGATCCGGTGATCGCCAGCGCCGGCACCTACCCGACCTTCGGCTATTTCGCCGCGGGTCACGGCTGCCGGCTGAGCGAGACCGCCTACCGCGACGCGCCCGGGCTGCTCGCCCCCGACCTTCAGGCGCTTGCCGAGCGGGCAAGCCGCGAGAACGCGCAGCTGGTGTACCTGGCCAATCCCGACAATCCCGGCGGCCACCTGCACGACGATGCCGCGATACTCGCCCTGCGCGACGCCCTGCCCGAAACCTGCACGCTGCTGCTCGACGAGGCCTATCACGATTTTCGCCGCGATGCCGAGTCACCCGCGGCAGGGGCCGTATGGCCCGGGGTGATCCGCCTGCGCACGTTTTCCAAGGCCCACGGGCTGGCCGGGCTGCGCATCGGCTACGCGATCGCCGAGCCCGAGGCCCTGGCCATGCTGAACCGGGTGCGCATCCATTACGCCGTCTCGTCGCTGGCGCTGGCCGCCGCCGAAACCGTGCTCGATCATCCCGACGAGACCCGCGACCACGTCGGCATGGTCATCGCCCGCCGCGAGCGTCTCGCCGCACGGTTGCGCGACCTGGGCAGCGACGTGCCGCCCAGCGACACCAACTTCATCGCCGTGCGTCTCGCCGACGCCGACCAGGCCGCCGACATTCACCGGCGGCTGCTCGACGACGGCACGCTCGTCCATCGTCCCGCGCACCCGGCGCTCGGGCATGTGCTGCGCATCAGCACCCTCGCCGCGGCCCTCGAGCCGGGACGACTGGACGCGCTGATCGACGCGCTCGGCAACTGAACGCCATGTCCATGCCCTGTCTACTGTCGATTGCCGGGCGGCTGGCGCTGGCATTGGTCGTCGCACTGTCGGCGGCCTGGGCGTGCCTGGCGCTGTGGTTTCGGCTGCCGGGCTCCGAGGGGCTGCGACTGACCGCCGCCGCGCTATGGGCCCTGCTCGCGCTGGGCTGTTGCGTGGCGCTGTTCCTGCCGCCGCCGCTGCGCTGGCGGGCGGGTGCCGGCTACCTGCTGCTGTTCCTGGCGCTGGGGCTGTGGTGGCTGTCGATCCGCCCCTCCGGCGAGCGCGACTGGGCCCCCGAGGTGGCCCGGCTGGTGTCCGCCGAGCGCCACGGCGACCGGCTGACGCTGCATGACGTGCGCAACTTCGACTGGCAGACGCCCGAGCGCTACACCGTGCGCTGGGAAACCCGCAGCTACGATCTCGCCCAGCTGCGCTCGGTGGACCTGCTGGTGTCCTACTGGATGGGTCCGGCGATCGCCCACACGCTGGTCAGCTTCGGCTTCGCCGACGGCCGCCAGCTGAGCTTCTCGGTGGAGATTCGCAAGGAGCGCGGCGAGGCCTTCTCGACCCTGGGCGGCTTCTTCAAGTCCTACGAGGTTGCGGTGATCGCCGCCGACGAGCGCGACATCGTGCGCCTGCGCAGCAACGTGCGCGGCGAGGACGTGTATCTCTACCGGGTGGCGATGCCGCCCGATGTCCAGCGCGCGCTGCTGCTCGCCTATCTCGATGAAGCCGAGTCGCTGCGCGAGTCGCCGCGCTTCTACAACACCCTGACCAGCAACTGCACCACGCTGGTCTATGACATGATGACGCGGATCGTGGCGGGGTTGCCGATGGACTACCGGCTGCTGCTGTCGGGCTATCTACCGCAGTACGTCTACGATGTCGGCGCCCTGGCCGACCGCCTGCCGTTCGCCGCGCTCAAGGCCCGTGGCCATATCAACGAACGTGCCCGGGCCGCCGATGACGCCGCGGATTTCGCCGCGCGCATCCGCGACGGCGTCCCGTCGCCGCGCTGAGGATCGGCGCTGCATCACCGGGACCTAGCCGGACTGACCGCCGAATATCACCATGACCACGCCGGCGGCATAGCAGCCGATGATCGCCACGCTCTCGAAGCCGATATGCCCGGGGCCCTGCTCCTGCCGGCGAATCAGCCCGGTCATCAGGATCCCGGTCATCAGCAACGCCAGGGCGATCCACAGCGACACCTGGTCGGGCACCGCATGATAGATCGAGCCGCCCCGGTAGGCGATGTCCGAGACCGCCGCGAACAGGGTATCGAAGGCGTTGCCGCCGATGATCCCGGCCACCGCCAGGGTCAGCGCGCCACGCCGCACGGCGGCGATCGAGGTCACCAGCTCGGGCAGCGAGGTGGCGATCGAGGTCATCAGCACGCCCACCGCCGCCTGGCTGAGCCCGGTCTCCTCGGCGATCACCGTGGCGCTGCGCTCGAGCAGCCAGCCGGTCACGCCCAGCACGGCCGCCATGAGCGCGAAGGTCAGCCACAGCGAGCCCAGCGAGCGCTGCAGGGCTTGCGCGTCGGGCTCGTCGAGGCGCGTCTCGTGGGTGCGTGACGGGCTCCACATGGGATTGCTCTCGGCACGCCGCACCAGATGCAGGCCGAACAGGTAACCGCAGAACAGCAAGGGCGTGATGGGGTGGACCTGCCACAGCGTCCACTCCGGCGAGAAGCGCCCCACCAGCAGCAGCGACAGCAGGCACAGCAACAGCCCGCCCTGCATCAGATTGCCGAGCGAAGCGGCGGCGTGCTCGAGATTGGCACGCCGATGCACCACATCGGCCATGGTCAGGAACAGGGTCTGTACGGCGATGCCGCCCAGGGCGTTGCTCATCGCCAGCTCGGGCCGGTCGGACAGCGCCGCGGAGACCGACAGCACGATCCCCGACAGCGAGGTCGCCATGCCCAGCAGGACGGCGCCGGCGATCGCCTCGCCGATGCCGGTGCGATCGGCCAGGTCGTCGACCACATGGGTCAGTCGCGTGCCCAGCACGCCGATGACCAGCGTACAGGCGCCGAACAGCCCCCAACTGGCCGCCAACGGCAGCGATTCCAGCAGTTCGATCATCACCCGGCCCGCCCGTCACTGTCGGCCGGCGTCGTGTTCGCCGCTGATCGAGTCCCGCATCCTTTGCGCATCAAGCCTCCTTGGCATGGCCGTGGCTGTCGTTCCAGAAGTGGAATGGCGACAGTCCGCAATGGCAGAAGGGCCGCATCGGCCCTCGTGTGTCGTGTCGGCGCGTCGCCGATGTTACGGGCTGCCCGCCGTGGCGGGCCGATCCTGTCCGCTACGCAGGCGGTCGAGCTGACGGTAGCCGATCGCCTCGAGCAGTTGACTGCGCCCCGGGTGCGGCTCGCCGGCCAGGTCGGCCAGCGTCAGCGCCACCCGCAGCACGCGATGATAGGCCCGCGCCGATAGCTTGAGCCGGGTCAGGACGTCGGCCAGCCAGGCGCGCTCCGCGCCGTCCAGCGCACAGGCCGCCTCGAGCTCGGGGCCCGGCAGGCGCGCATTGAGAAAGCCGCGCGTGCGTTGCCGCTCACGGGCCGCCAGTACCCGCTCGCGGACGCGCGAGGAGCTTTCGCCGCGGGTATCGGCGGTGAGCTGGTCGGGCGGGATCGCCGGCACTTCGACCTGCAGGTCGATACGGTCGAGCAGCGGGCCGGAAAGTCGCCCCTGGTAGCGCTGTATCTGGGCCGGGGTACATACGCAGGTCTGGCGCGGATCGCCCAGGTGACCGCACGGGCAAGGGTTCATCGCCGCGACCAGCTGGAAGCTGGCCGGAAAGCTGCGCTGCTGGCTGGCCCGGGCGATATGGATCTGCCCCGACTCCAGCGGCTCGCGCATCACCTCGAGCACGCTGCGATCGAATTGCGGAAGCTCGTCGAGAAACAGCACCCCCTGGTGGGCCAGCGAGATCTCCCCGGGACGCGGCCGCGAGCCGCCGCCGACCAGCGCCACGCCGCTGGCGGTGTGATGCGGCGAGCGAAACGGCCGCTCGCCCCAGTGGCCGAGCAGGTCGAGCCCGCACACCGAGCGGATCGCCGCGACCTGGAGCGCCTCGTCGGACGACAGCGGCGGCAGGATCCCCGGCAGGCGGCTGGCGAGCATGGTCTTGCCGGTCCCCGGCGGGCCGGAAAAAAGCAGGTTGTGGCCTCCCGCCGCCGCGACTTCAAGGGCACGCCGCGCCTGATACTGGCCACGCACGTCGGCCAGGTCGGCCAGCGGTTGTTCGGGAAGCGCGGGGGGCGTGACCCGGTGCGGCTCGATGGGGGACTGGCCCAGCAGGTGGGCGACGACCCGGGACAGGTGCTCGGCGGGCAGGACCTTCAGGTCGCCGGCCAGCGCGGCTTCGTCGGCGTTGCCCGCCGCGAGCAGCAGGCCGCGCCCCTGCGCCTTGACCGCCAGTGCCGCCGGAAGCACGCCGGTAACCGGGCGCAGCCGGCCGTCGAGGGCCAGCTCGCCGAGACACTCCAGTCCCTCGAGCGCGGCGGCCGGAATCTGCTCGGAGGCCACCAGGATGCCCAGTGCAATGGGCAGGTCGAAGCGCCCGCCCTCCTTGGGCAGGTCGGCCGGTGCCAGGTTGATGGTGATACGCCGGGTGGTAGGAAATTCGAAGCCGGCATTGACCAGCGCGCTGCGCACCCGCTCGCGGCTTTCGCGAACCGCGGTTTCCGGCAGGCCGACCAGGGTCATGCCCGGCAGGCCGTTGGACAGGTGGACCTCGACCAGGACTTCCGGCGCATCCAGCCCCAGTCCCGCACGCGTGGTGATGATGGCTAATGCCATGGCCGCTCCTTGCCCGACGGTTGCTCAAGCGAAGTCGGATGCCACCGATTCTTCAAGGACCTGGCGTCGACCCTCGCCCCGTGGCTGTTTATCGATACAGGCCCAGTGATACAGATCGGCGCGGGAACTGCAAGCCTCGACTCGCCCCAGGGACGCCTAGGTCGGCTTGGACGACGAGGCGTCACGATCTTCGCGAGGCGGCGTATCCTCGGGGGGTGCTGCCGTGTCGGCGGCAAGCATGGCCGGCGAGCCCGGCGCTCCGGCGTCGTCGTCGAGGCTGGCCTCGAGCGCGGCGACCTGCTTTTCCAGCGACTCGACCCGCGCCCGGGTGCGCTGGAGAACATCCATCAGGATATCGAAGTCCTCGCGGGTCACCAGCTCCATGCGATCGAAGGCGCCACGCATCACGTTGTGCACGTTGCGCTGGATCTCCTCGGGCGCGTGAGAAGCATCCTGAAGGCGCTCGCCCAGTTGCTGGGCGAGGCGGCTGATCCGTTCGTTGGTGATCATCGGCCCACTCCTTGTTGAGATGGTCTTCAGCATACGCAAGGCAATTCGACAACGCATGCCCCGTTATGATGCATCGGCACGACCACCGCGCACCAAAAGGGTGACTCGCCCCGGGGCATGACGTGGCGGCCCGCCATGGCTCACCCCCTGAAACATCCCACCCCATTGAAATCAATGAAGAAAATTTCAGCTGGCATGACTCGCGCTTAGCAATGTCAGGCGCAAGCCGACAACGGGAGACAAGGGATGAAACTCATCACCGCCATTATAAAACCATTCAAGCTCGACGACGTCCGGGAGGCACTGGCCGATAACGGTGTCCAGGGCATTACCGTCACCGAAGTCAAGGGCTTCGGACGCCAGAAGGGTCATACCGAACTCTACCGGGGTGCCGAGTACGTGGTGGATTTTCTGCCCAAGGTGAAAATCGAGATCGCGGTCGACGACAGCCGCGTCGAAGGCGTACTCGAGGCCGTCAGTCAGGCCGCCAACAGCGGCAAGATCGGCGACGGCAAACTCTTCGTCACTCCGCTTGAAGACGTCATTCGTATTCGCACCGGCGAACGTGGGGCCGACGCCGTCTGAGGCGCGGACTTAGGAGATTATAACTATGACAGAGCTCAATTACGCGCTCGACACATTCTACTTCCTCATCTGCGGCGTGCTGGTCATGTGGATGGCCGCCGGTTTCGCCATGCTGGAAGCAGGACTGGTACGCTCGAAGAACACTGCGGAAATACTGACCAAGAACGTCGTTCTGTTCGCCATCGCCTGCACCATGTATCTGGTGGTCGGTTACTACATCATGTACTCGAGCAGCGCCGGCGGCTTTTTGCCCAACCTCGGCTTCCTGCTGGGCAGCGAAAACAGCGTCGACGCGGTCCTCAACGGCGGCGATGACGCACCCTACTATTCGGCGCGCGCCGACTTCTTCTTCCAGGTGGTGTTCGTGGCGACCGCCATGTCCATCGTCTCGGGCGCCGTCGCCGAGCGCATGAAGCTGTGGGCCTTCCTGGCCTTCGCCGTGGTGATGACCGCGATCATCTATCCGGTGGAAGGTTACTGGACCTGGGGCGGCGGCTGGCTCTCCGAGCTGGGCTATTCCGATTACGCCGGCTCCGGCATCGTTCACCTGGCCGGCGCCGCCGCCGCCCTGGCCGGCGTGCTGGTGCTCGGCCCGCGCAAGGGCAAGTACGGCAAGAACGGGGCGATCTATGCGATTCCCGGCGCCAACATGCCACTGGCCGCGCTCGGTACCTTCATCCTGTGGATGGGCTGGTTCGGCTTCAACGGCGGCTCCGAGCTGAAGGTCTCCGACGTCGCCTCGGCCAACAACATGGCCCAGGTACTGCTCAACACCAATGCGGCCGCCGCCGGCGGCGTCATCGCCGCGCTGATCCTGGCCAAGATCTGGTTCCGCAAGGCCGACCTGACCATGGCGCTCAACGGCGCGATCGCCGGCCTGGTGTCGATCACCGCCGATCCGCTGTCGCCGACCGGCCTGGGTGCCACCGTGATCGGCGCCATCGGCGGCCTGCTGGTCGTGGCCTCGATCGTCACCCTCGACAAGCTCAAGATCGACGATCCGGTGGGTGCCATCTCGGCCCACGGCGTGGTCGGCATCTGGGGCGTGATGGTCGTCCCCATCAGCAACGGCGATGCCTCCTTCGGCGCGCAGCTGATCGGCGTGATCGGCATCTTCGCCTGGGTCTTCATCGCCAGCCTGATCGTATGGCTGATCATCAAGGCGATCATGGGCGTGCGGGTGACCGAAGAGGAAGAATACGAAGGCGTCGACCTGGCCGAATGTGGCCTCGAGGCCTACCCCGAGTTTACCGCCGGCGGCAGCAACAAGTAGCCCTGGCGCAACGAGTGAGCTGGCGTGCTCCCCTGGCCCCCTTCGGGGGGTCTTTTTTATTCCTATAGCGAGCGGTGTATGCTTGATAGCAACATAACCGACGCAACCCGGGGCCGCGACGCCCGCTAGGCTCGCGGCAACACCCGCACCATAGCTGCGAGGAGCAAGACCATGAAACTGGTGACCGCCATCATCAAGCCGTTCAAGCTGGACGATGTCCGAGAATCGCTGTCCGAAATCGGCGTTCAGGGCATCACCGTGACCGAGGTCAAGGGCTTTGGTCGCCAGAAGGGCCACACCGAGCTGTATCGCGGTGCCGAGTACGTGGTCGACTTCCTGCCCAAGGTAAAGCTGGAAGTCGCAGTCGACGACGCCATGGCCGAGCAGGTCATCGAAGCCATCACCCAGGTTTCCAATACCGGCAAGATCGGTGACGGCAAGATCTTCGTCTCGCCGCTCGAGCAGGTGATCCGTATCCGCACCGGCGAAACCGGCAAGGACGCGGTCTGAGCCGTAAGCCGCGAGCCGTAAGCCGTAAGCCGTAAGCCGTAAGCCGTAAGCCGTAAGCCGTAAGCCGTAAGCCGTAAGCCGTAAGCCGTAAGCCGTAAGCCGTAAGCCGTAAGCCGTAAGCCGTAAGCGCAGAGCTTATTGAACCAGCAGAAAAAGAGAACCCCATCGGTAAAGCCGATGGGGTTCTCTTTCTTATAGCTTATAGCTTATAGCTGCTATTTTTCCACGAACGCTCGCTCGATCACATAGTCCCCCGGCTCGCCCATGCGCGGCGAGATCTTGAACCCCAGGTCGTCGAGCAGCGCGCTGCTTTCGTCGAGCATGGCCGGACTGCCGCAGATCATCGCCCGGTCCTGCTTGGGGTCGAGCGGCGGCAGGCCGGTGTCCTCGGCGAGCTTGCCACTGCGGATATGGTCGGTCAGGCGACCCATGGTGTGGAACTCCTCGCGCGTCACCGTGGGGTAGTAGACCAGCTTCTCGCTGATCTCCTCGCCCAGGTACTCATGCGCCGGCAGCTCCTGGCCGATGAAATCCGCGTAGGCAAGCTCGCTGACGGTGCGCACGCCATGGACCAGCACGATCTTGTCAAAGCGCTCGTACGCCTCCGGGTCCTGGATCAGGCTCAGGAACGGCGCCAGGCCGGTACCGGTGGAAAGCAGGTAAAGGTTGCGACCCGGCAACAGGTCGTCGGTGACCAGCGTTCCGGTCGGCTTGCGGCTGACCATGATCTGATCGCCCACCTCGAGGTGCTGCAGGCGCGAGGTCAGCGGGCCGTCGGGCACCTTGATGCTGAAGAACTCGAGGTGATCCTCGTAGTTGGGGCTGGCGATGGAGTAGGCACGCATCAGCGGCTTGCCGGCGACTTCCAGGCCGATCATCACGAATTGCCCGTTCTTGAAGCGCAGGCTGCGTTCGCGCGTGGTACGGAAGCTGAACAGAGTATCGTTCCAGTGATGGACACTCAGCACTTCTTCCAGGGCAAACTTGCTCATCAAAGCCTCCAAGAATATTCCATAAAAGCATAAAAGCCAGGTAATTTCGTTACGTACATTCTAAGCTGACCATGAATATCTGTTAAATGGGTTGTCTGGATAACGCTTATCGGCAATATTGATATAGACAACGTTTCGGGGTCCTTATGCGTTACACCCTGCGCCAGCTCGAAGTCTTCGTCGCCGTCGCCCAGCACCAGAGCGTATCGCGCGCCGCCCGCGAACTGGCGCTCTCGCAGTCCGCCGCCAGCACTGCCCTCGCCGAACTCGAACGCCAGTTCGACTGCCAGCTGCTCGACCGTATCGGCAAGCGCCTCAAGCTCAATGCGCTGGGCTTTCAACTGCTGCCCAAGGCGGTCGCACTACTCGACCGCGGCGAAGAGATCGAGGAACTGCTGCGTGGTCAGCGCGGCGTCGGCTCGCTCGATGTCGGCGCCACGCTGACCATCGGCAACTACCTGGCGACCCTGCTGATCAGCGATTTCATGCAGCGTCACCCGGGCAGCCGGGTGCGCCTGCAGGTACGCAACACGGCCTCGATCATCGAGCGCATCGTCCAGCACGAACTCGACCTGGGGTTGATCGAGGGCGATTGCCAGCATGCGGACGTGGTCCTGCAGCCCTGGGTCGAGGACGAGCTGACGGTGTTCTGTTCGCCGCGTCACCCCCTGGCCGGTGCCGCCGACGTCTCGCTCGAGCAGCTGCTGCGCGAGGCCTGGATCATGCGCGAGCAGGGCTCGGGCACCCGACTGACCCTGGAGCATGCCACCCGTCATCGGCGCGGGCGCTTCAACATCCTGCTCGAGCTCGAACATACCGAGGGCATCAAGCGTGCCGTCGAATCCGGCCTGGGCATCGGCTGCGTCTCGCACCTGGCGCTGCGCGACGCCTTCCGCCGCGGCAGCCTGGTGCCCATCGCCACCCCGCAACTCGACCTCAAGCGCCAGTTCGCCTTCATCTGGCATCGCCATAAATACCTGAGCACCGGCATGCGCGAGTTCCTGCGGCTTTGCCAGCAGATGACCGAGGGCGTCCGGCGCAGCGACGAGATCGAGCTGCCGGCGATCCTCTGAGCGCCAACGCCACGTCGACTCCTTTCACGCCGTGGATGGCCTGCTATAGAAGAGTCCGCAACCGCTCGACCAGCAGTCCCGGGGCGCTCATGTGCGGATAATGACCGCGGCACGGCAACCATTCGAGGCGGGAGTCAGGGATGTTGGCGTGCAGGTACTCGGCAGCCTGCTGCGGTACCACGGCATCCTCTTCAGTGTGCATCACCAGCGTGGGGGTCGTCAGCTGCGGCAGCGCGGCACGGGTGTCGCTGTAGAAGGTGACCTCGGCGAACTGACGGGCAATACGCGCATCGCTGGCCAGGAACTGGTTGCGCAGATGCCGCTCCGCGGCATTCCTGGACTGTGGCCCGATGACCTCGGCCGCCATCGAGCCCGCCCAGGCGAAGTAGTTCTGCTCCATCATCGTCAGCAGTTCGCCCAGTTGGGCCTCGTCGAAGCCACCCTGATAATCGGGCGGATCGTCGAGATAGCGGCTGGAGGCGCAGAGCATCACCAGTTGCTGGAAACGCTGCGGCGCCTCGATAGCCGCCAGCATGGCGATGATGCCGCTGATCGAATGGCCTACCACGGTTACCGCTCGATCCCCGAGTGCCTCGCAGATCGCCAGCAGATCCCCGGCGTAGCCCTGCAGGGTGGCGTAACGGTCCCGGCGGTAGGCGGACTTGAGGGCACGGCCACAGCCGGCCTGATCGTAACGTACCACCCGCCAGTCGGCTTCGAAGGCACGGACCAACGGCGCCCAGACTCGCTGATCGCAACCGAAGCCATGCAGCAACAGCAGTGTTCGCTCGCCCTGCCCGGTGACGGTCACGCTGTGTCGATCGAGTATCGATGCGGCCATGCAAGCTGTCCATGGAGGAGTGACGGCGATCTTCATGACGTCGGGACGACTCGACATCGATTAAAACGCCAGAAACCAAATATCCTAATGTAACAAAGCCGCAATTACACGGCGCCCGGTCACGCCCGATTTAACGCTCGGCTCGCTTGCCCCGCCCGGCAGGCTGCCGCAGAGTGGGAACTCGTTCATGATTCCCGGATCCCGCGCAGCGCATGTCTTTCGATACCACCACGCTCAACCAGCAGATGACCCACTTCGACGGCCATGACTCGCTGTGGCTGTTCGGCTACGGCTCGCTGATCTGGAAGGCCGGCTTCGACTACCTGGAACGTCGCCCTGCGCACATCGTCGGCTGGGCCCGGCGCTTCTGGCAGGCCTCCCACGATCATCGCGGCACACCCGAGGATCCCGGCCGGGTGGCCACCCTGGTTCAAGCGCCGGGGGCGGCCTGCCACGGCATGGCCTACCGCATCACACCGCGAACCCTCCAGCCCCTCGACGAACGCGAGAAGAACGGCTACCTGCGGGTCGTCACCGAGCTCTACTTCGACGACGGCGGTCGTCACGAAGGGCTGGTCTATATCGCCCGCGAGGACAACGCCGCCTTTGCCGGGCCCGAGTCGGAAGAGGCGCTGGCCCGGCGCATCGCCACCGCCCGCGGCCCCAGCGGTGCCAACCGCGACTATCTGCTCAACCTGGCCGCCGCGCTACGGGAGCTCGGCCACGACGACCCGCATGTCTTCGCCCTCGAGGCACGGTTGCTCGCAGCCGAGTGAGCCCGACCGCGCGCCATGAACGGCTCAGGCCATCGTCAGCGCGGCGGCCCCCTCGGCTGACGGCGCGTGCTCGCGCCAGGCCGACGGCACCGCCTGACGCAGATGCTCGAGCAAGCGGGTGGTCTTGCGCGGCAGCCGGCCGAAGGGATAAAGCAGGGTGACCGGCACTGCCGGCGGGTACCACGCCTCGAGGCAGGGGACAAGCGTGCCCGGATGCGCCCGGGCGTACTGCGTCGCCATCCAGCGGGGCAGAATGCCGAGCCCCTGGCAGCGGGTGATGGCGTCGATCTGCAGCACGTACTGATCGACCTTGAGGCGCGACAGCAGCGGCGTCATCTCGTAGGCGCCCTCGCGCGCGTGCTGCAGGGTCAGGCCGTCCGCGGTCTCGCCAAGCAGGTCGACCCAGGCGTGGCCGGCCAGCTCGCGGGGGTGGCCCGGCGTGCCATGCCGGGCCAGGTAGTCCGGATTGGCATAGAAACCACGCTGCAACTGCCCCAGCCGTTCCTGACGCAAGCCACATTCGACGACGCTACCCAACCATAGACAGATGGCGTTCTCGCCGGGATCGCAAGGCGCCTGCAGTTGAGTGCACAGCGTCAGTCGCACGCCGGGATAGTCATCCAGGAACTCCTCGACCCGACGCGAGAACCAGCCGCGCATGAAGACGCTGTGCACGTGCACCGTCAGTTCGCCGCTGACCGCCTCCTTGAGATCGTCCAGCGCCTGCTGACTCTGATCCGCCAGGTGCAGGATCTGCCGGCAGTAGTTGTGATAGACCGTGCCCGCCTCGGTGGGCATCAGTCGGTTGGCCTGACGGCGCAGCAACGGCTGGCCGAGCCGCGCCTCGAGCTGGCTGATACGCCGACTCAGGGTCGACTTGGCCAGGCCCAGCTGGCGGGCACTCTGCCCCAGGTTGCCGGATTCCATCACCGAGACGAAAGCGTGCAGTTCGTTGAGATCGTGCATGGCGATAATCGATCTGGTCGTGCCGCACCACAGCCGATGGACGTCGTGCGCGGCTGGATTGGATTGAGCAGGGAGTCTCGCATAACAACCGCTCGGGTTGTAAACAATTTGCGTTTACGCCTGGTATAATACTGCGCAAGCCAATGCTTCGTTGCGCGATGCGCAACATGGCGTACCGGGAAATCCAACGAGTTCTGTGGAAGAATCTCAATGATAAAGATTCTTATTAACAAAGCGAGCCGCGTCTCGACGACGGCTCGCATCCACTAAGCAAGGTGAACTCATGTTGGAATTCTCCCGGACCACGCTATTGCTGCTGGGCGCCGGCCTGGCCACACCACTGCCGGTGCTGGCCCAGCAAGCCAGTGAACTCGACGAGGTCGTGGTGACGGCCGCCGGCTATGAACAGCTGACCAAGAACGCCCCGGCCTCGATCAGCGTGCTCGAGCGCGAGGACCTCGAGGATCGCTACTACCAGAACGTCACCGACGCCCTGCGCGACGTGCCCGGGGTGATCGTCACCGGTGGCGGGGCCGGCGACAACGGCGCCGACATCAGCATTCGCGGCATGCCTTCTCAGTACACGCTGATCCTCGTCGACGGCCGGCCGCAGACGACCCGCGAAACCCGCCCCAACGGCAGCGCCGGTTTCGAGCAGGACTGGCTGCCGCCGTTGCAGGCGATCGAGCGCATCGAGGTGATCCGCGGGCCGATGTCGACCCTCTACGGCTCGGACGCCATCGGCGGGGTGATCAACATCATCACCCGCAAGGTCGCCGACCAGTGGCACGGCAGCCTGCAGGTGCAGAGCGTCATCCAGGAGGACAGCGATTCCGGCAACAGCCAGCAGAGCAACCTCTACCTCAGCGGCCCGCTAAAGTCCGACCTGCTCGGCCTGCAGCTCTACGGTCAGGTCAGCTCGCGGGAGGAGGACGAGATCGTCAACGGCTACGAGGACAAGGACCTGCAGAGTCTCACCGCGCGATTGACCCTGACCCCCGGCGACGACCACGACTTCGCCCTCGAAGCCGGCACCTCGGAACAGACCCGCGATTCCAACGTGGGCCGCTCGGCACCCAGCGAAGGTTGCCGTGGCGGCTGCGAGGACAGCTACAACGAGTACACCCGCGAGCATTTTGCGCTCACCCATACCGGTCGCTGGAACATCGGCACCAGCGAGAGCTACGTCCAGCGCGAGGTCAGCGAGAACAAGAGCCGCGAGATGGAAATCACCAACACCACCGCCAAATCCAGCCTGGTGATGCCGCTCGACGCCCACATGCTGACACTGGGGGTGAGCTACGAGGAGGAGGAACTCGTCGACACCACCTCCAACCAGATCTCCGATCGCACCCGGGTCGAGACGTCGCAATGGGCGATGTATGCCGAGGACGAATGGATGCTCACCCGGGACTGGTCGCTGACCGGTGGCGTACGTCTCGACGACAACGAGAACTACGGCAGCCATGTCAGCCCGCGCCTCTACAGCGTCTGGAACATGACCCCGCGGTGGACGCTCAAGGGCGGCGTCTCCAGCGGTTACCGCTCGCCCAACCTGCGCGAGATCGCCGCCGACTGGGGCGCCATCAGCCGTGGCGGCACGACCTATGGAAACCCCGACCTTGAGCCGGAAACCTCGCTCAACAAGGAACTGGCTCTGCTCTACTCGACCCGCGGCGGCCTGAACGCCGGCATCACCGTGTTCCATAACGATTTCGAGGACAAGATCACCCGGGTACGCTGCCAGTCGGCAACGAGCTGCCCACCGGTGACGCAGTACGATACCGACGAAGACGGCAATCTGCTGACGAATACGCGATACAATATCGACGAGGCAGTGACCCGGGGCGTCGAACTCTCGTTGTCGGCGCCGCTCACCGAGACGCTGGAGTTCTCGACCAGTTACACCTACACCGATTCCGAGCAGAAGAGCGGTGAGTACGAAGGTGAGCCGCTGACCCAGTTGCCCAAGCATCAGGTGACGGCCGGCCTCGACTGGCAGGCCAGCGAGCGGCTCACCCCCTGGGCGCGGGTCACCTACCGCGGCGAGGAGAGCCAGCCCACCACGGGCCCTTCGCAGAACTCGCTGGTCGCCCCCTCGTACACTTTCGTCGACACCGGTTTCGGCTACCAGCTGACCCGGCAGGCGCGTGTCAACATGGGCGTCTACAACCTGTTCGACGAGAACGTGACCTACGACGAATACGGCTATGTCGAGGACGGCCGCCGCTATTGGCTGGGCCTGAATGTCGACTTCTGAGCGCAACGGAACAAGCATGCCGCCCCCCGCCCCATCCACAGGAGATAGTTGATGCCCACTGCTGTTCATCACCGGCGCGGCCCGGCCACGCTGTTCGCCGGCCTGGCCCTGAGCCTGATCCTGGCGGCGCTGCCGGCCAGCGCCCGCACCCTCGACAGCGCCTACGGCGAGGTCAGCGTCGACGGCCAGCCGCAACGCGTGGTCACGCTCTACGAAGGCGCCCTGGACACCGCGCTGGCCGCCGGTGTGACGCCGCTCGCGGCGGTCGCCACGCGCGGCGGCGAGGGTGTGGCCCGCTACCTGCAGGATCGGGCCGGCGACATCGCCATCGTCGGCACCGCCCGCGAGACCAACATCGAAGCCGTGGTCGCCCAGCGTCCCGACCTCATTCTCGCCTCGTCGCGGCTGCCCGAAACGCAATACAAGCTGCTGTCGCAGATCGCCCCGACCCTGGTACCCGATGTCGAGCCCTATACCCCCGACAGCTGGAAGCAGGAGGCGCGCTTCTTCGCCCGCGCGCTGGGCCGCGAAGCACCGGTCGAGGAGGCGATCGCCGCCGTCGAGGCGCGTGCCGCCGAATTGCGCGAGAACCCGGCGACACGGGCCAGCGCCAGCCTGGTGCGCTGGATGCCCCAGGGCGCGCTGGTGATGTCGCCGCGGATCTTCTCCAGCACGCTGCTCGCGGCCAGCGGTTTCGAGGTCGACGACGGCGGTATCGTCAAGGCCGGGCGGCCGCACAGCGATCCGCTGAGTCTGGAGAACCTGTCGCGCATCGATAACGACTGGCTGTTCCTGGCGACCCTCAACGCCGAGGGCGACGAGGCCCTGGCGTCCGCCAAGGCATCGCCCGCCTTCGCTCGGCTCGGGGTCATCGAGCGTGGCCAGGTGGTCCCGGTGGACGGACAGCTATGGACCAGTGCGTCGGGACCGCTGGCCGCCGAGGCGATCCTCGACGACATCGCCGCGGCCATTCGATGAGCCCGCGTCGTTTTCGCGCCCGGCCCGCCGGGTAGGCCATGAGTGTCGTTGAGCACACCGCGCCGACGAGGCGCCGCGCCGGCCTGCTGACGACCGGCCTGGCGCTCGTCGCCGGGCTGGCCGTATTGTGCCTGGGCAGTCTGCTGATCGGTGCCGGCGAGGTCGGGCCGCTGGCCTCGCTGGCAACGCTGCTCGGCAGCCAGGGCGCCAGCGACGAGGCACGCTTCGTGATCGGCGCGCTGCGTGGACCGCGCACCCTGGTCGGCCTGGCGGTAGGCGCCGCGCTGGGTATCGCCGGCGCGCTGCTGCAGGCGGTGGCGCGCAACCCGCTGGCCGAACCCGGGCTGCTCGGCGTCAGCGCCGGCAGCGCCTTCGCCGTGGCCATCGCCCTGGTGCTCGGCGCCAGCGCCGCGACCCTGCGCGTCCCCGTGGCCCAGCTCGGCGCGCTGGGCGGCTGCCTGTGCGTGCTCGCCGCGTCGCGGCTCGGCGGCGTGGGCAACGATCCGGTCCGCCTGGTGCTCGCCGGCGCGGTGCTTTCGGGGCTGCTCGGCGCGCTGACCTCGCTGTTGCTGCTCGCCGACCAGCGCGCCGCCGACGAGATCCGCTTCTGGATCGTCGGCAGCCTGGCCGGCCGCCGCCTCGCCGACCTGCAGGCGATCCTGCCCAGCCTGGCGATCGCCGGACTGCTGACGCTGGCGATCGGCCGGCCGCTGGCGGCGCTGGCCCTGGGCGAGCGGGTCGCCGTGGGGCTGGGCCACCATCCGCGCGTCGTGCGGCTGCTGGCGATCGGCGTGGTGGCGCTGCTGGTCGGCGCGGCCACCGCCGTCGCCGGGCCGATCGCCTTCGTCGGGCTGGTGGTGCCATTCGCCGCGCGCGCCCTGACCGGTCCGGATATCCGCCGCACGCTGTGGCTCGCCGTGCCGCTGGGGCCGATCGTGGTGATCGCCGCGGATATCGTCTCGCGGCTGGTCGTGGCACCCTCCGAGTTGCCGCTGGGGGTGATCACCGCGCTGATCGGCGCCCCGGTACTGATCGCGGTGGTCCGCGCCCGCCGCCTGCCGACGCTATGAACCCGACCAATCCACCAGGGGAGCTGATGTCGCCCAGCCATGACCCCGGCTCGCCGTACCGGAGAGCGACACTCGCGCCGCGCGACGAGGCGCCGCGCGTGGCGCCACCCACAGGTACCTGGCGGCTGGCGCTGCCCGGCGGGCGGGCGGTGCTCGTCGACCGCCGGGCAAGCGCCGCCAACCTGGGCCTGGCCGCAGTGCTGCTGATCGTCGCCTGGTTGTCGCTGTGCCTGGGCGGCGTGCCGCTTTCACCACTCGAGGCCGGCCGCGCGCTGTTCGGCCACGGCGAGCCGATGACGGTGTTCGTGGTCCAGGAGCTGCGCCTGATGCGGCTCGCCGCGGGGCTGGCCACCGGCGGCGCCTTCGCCCTGGCCGGCTGCCTGATGCAGACCCTGGCGCGCAACCGTCTGGCCACGCCGGGGATCATCGGCATCGACAACGGTGCCACCGCCTTCGCCGTGGCCTCGGTGGTCGGGCTCGGCGTGAGCATCGCGCCACCGGCCATGGCGCTGGCCGGCGCGGCGACGGCGACCGCGATCACCTTCGGTCTGGCCGGCGGCGCCGGCACCCGGGGCTATCGCTTCATCGTCGCCGGCATCGGCGTGGGCGCGGTATTCGGTGCGCTCACCCAGCTGTTGCTCGCACGGGTCGCCATCGACACCGCCAATGCCGCCTACCCATGGACCATCGGCAGTCTCAACGCTCGCGACGGGGAGGCGTTGGGCGTGCTGGTCGTGGGGCTCGCGCTGGGCCTGGTCGCCGCCCAGTGGCTGACCCGGCCACTGGCGGTACTGCGCTTTTCCGACAGCGTCGCGCAGGGCCTGGGCATTCGCGTGCGCGCCTGTCGCTACCTGGCGCTGGGCCTGGCGGTCGCGCTGACCGCGCTGGCCGTGGCGGTCGCCGGCCCGGTCGGGCTGGTCGCGCTGATCGGCCCCGAGATCGCCCGCCACCTGTCGTCGCCACGCGGCGTGCCGCTCGTCGGTTCGGCGCTCGCCGGCGCGCTGGTGATGGTCGCCGCTGATCTCGCCGGGCGGCTGGCGCTGGCGCCGATCGAAGTCCCGGTAGGCATCGTCACCGCGATCGTCGGCGGGCCGATGCTGCTGTGGATCCTGCTGAGCCCCGCCATGAGGAGGCATTGATGGAGCAAGACATGGACGACGCGCCGCTTGTCGCCCGGGGGCTGGGGCTGGGCTACGGCCGCGGCGCCGGCCACCTGACGGTGATCGAGGCGCTCGACCTGACGCTGCCGCGTGGCCAGGTCACCGCCATCGTCGGCCCCAACGGCTGCGGCAAGTCGACGCTGCTGGCCGGCCTCGCCCGTCTGCATGCGCCCTCGGCGGGCGCGGTGCTGCTCGACGGCCGCGACATTCAGCGCCTGCCAGCGCGGGAACTGGCCCGGCGCCTGGCGCTGTTGCCCCAGCAAACCCACGCGCCGGAGGGGCTGACCGTGGCCGAACTGATCCGCTTCGGCCGTCAGCCGCACCAGGGGTGGCTGCGCCAATGGTCGGCCGAGGACCGGCGGGTGGTCGACGAGGCGCTGGCCGCGGCCGACCTGGCCAATCTCGCCGAGCGGCCGCTGGAAGCGATGTCGGGCGGCCAGCGCCAGCGCGCCTGGATCGCCATGGCGATCGCCCAGCAGACGCCGCTGCTGCTGCTCGACGAGCCCACCTCGGCGCTCGACCTGGGCCATCAGATCGAGGTCTTCGAGCTGATTCGGGCACTGGCCGCAACCGGCAAGACGCTGGTAATGGTGGTCCACGACCTGGTCAGCGCCTGTCGCTTCGCCGACCACCTGGTCGCCATGCACGCCGGCCGTGTCATCGCCGCCGGCTCGCCAAGCACGGTGGTCACCGCCGAGCTGGTGCGCCGGCTCTATGGGGTCGATTGCACGCTGCTCAGCGATCCGGCGACGGGCAGCCCGATCCTCGCCAACATGCGGCGTACCGCGGAGCCTTTGACCGGTAGTGCGGATTAGCCGGCCATGACTCGCAGCCAACCTATAAACATGGGTTATAAAAAACACCCCCAATCTGCGCTTTACACTAATTAACACGTATACTATATTGAAGTCGTTCGATCGTGATCAGGATGATTGCGCAAGCAAGGATTGCTACCGGCCAGGATGGCCGACGACAGGCAGGCAAGGCACCCTCTAGACAGGACGTCTCGACCGCCAAGGAAGCCCGGAACGGCAGTAGCCACGCCCCGCGTTGACCCGCGGGGCGTTTTTTATGGCGGCCTTTCCAGCCCCGGGTCAGTCGCTTCCCCCGGCCACGGCGGTGCGATTGCGTCCCTGGGACTTGGCCCGATACAGCGCGTCGTCGGCACGCTTGACCAGGTCGTCCGCGCTAGCGTCGCGCCCCGGTGTCAGTGTCGCCACGCCGATGCTCACGGTCAGATGCCCGGCGATGGGCGAATCGTCGAAAGGCACTCCGCGGCGCGCCAGGCATTGATGGATTCGCCGGGCGATCGTCAGGCCACCCTCGTCGGGCGTATCGGGCAGCAGCACGACCAGCTCCTCGCCGCCATAGCGGGCGACCAGGTCCCCGGGCCTGGCGACGGCTTCGCACAGTACGCCGGCGACCTGCTTCAGCGCGGCATCGCCGGCGGGATGGCCGTAGCTGTCGTTGTAGCGCTTGAAGTAATCGACATCGATCAGCAGCAGGCTGAGCGGTTGGGCGTTTCGCCGAGCGCGCTGCCATTCGCCATGGATCGCGCCCTCGAAACGTCGGCGATTGCTGATGCCGAGCAGCGCGTCGGTGCTCGCCAGCCGATCGAGCTCGCGGTTGGCCCGCTCCAGGGTCCGCAGGTTGATGCTGATGACCCCCACCGAAAGCAGCGTGCCAGCGGCGAAAATCAAGAACAGGATGGTGTTGCGCCATCGATCCGGTTCGAGTTCATCACGGAACTGGCGATAGCTGCGCGACACGGTCACCGCCAGGGGAAAGCCCGCCAGGTTGCGATAGGCGGCGATCCTCCGGCTACCGTCGAGGGGCGACTCGAGGCGTGTGACATCGGCGGCATGGGAGCCGAACAGCTCGGCCAGATCCCTGCGCGCCCCCGGCAGCACCTCGTGAGGCGACGGAAACACCGCCAGGGTGGTGCCGTCGGCATGGAACATGCCGATCCGGTATTGATTGTTGCGGCTCACCGCGTCGTAGAAATCGCTGAAATAGTCGGAATCCAGCAGTACCACCGCCACACCGGCGAAGGCCCCGTCGGGGGCGTTGAGGCGCTGACTGACCGGAATCAGCCGACGCTGGACACCGGCCTGCGCGAACGGCTCGCCGATCACCATGAACTCCCCCGCGCGATGCGCCGCGAACAGCGGCTGTGCCAGCACCCGGGAAGTTTCGATGGGCTGACGGTTGGCGGTGAATACCGGCTCGCCCGCGGCATCGGTAACCAGCAGCCCGGCGAACTGGGGAGTACGCAGGATGCGCTGATAGAACGGCTGTTCGGTCAGCCCCTGGCGTAATGTCACCAGGTCGTTGTCCCACTCGATGTCCATCAGCAGCCGTGTCGCCGAGGAGAAGGTCAGCTCGGCATGTTCGGCGAGCAGCGTGGCCTCGGCCTTGAGGTTCTCCTCCAGGCCGGCGAGCTTGCGCTGCTCGAGCTTGCGGGTCTCCTCGAACAGAAAACCGCCCACCGCCGCCACGGCCAGCGAACCGAGCGCGATCAACAAGCGCTGAGGGGTCTTCCAGGTCGTCGAAGCGCCTGGCCGCTTGGCGGAGGACGAGGCACGCTCGTGCAGAATCGGTTTCATGTGCTGACAGTATCGGTCATATCGGCCCTGCGCTGAACCACCGGATACCTGCAGCGTACCTCGCAATCGCCTATCATCGTCGGGCCACCCCGTTGCGAGCGACTCATGCGCCTGGACTACGCCGGCCCCCTGCCCGAGCCGATCGGCTTTCTGCTGATGCCACGCTTCTCGATGATGGCGTTCTTCTCCGCCGTGGAGCCCCTGCGCATCGCCAATCGCATCGCCGGGCGCACGCTGTTCGCCTGGCGGGTGATCAGCCAGGACGGCGCACCGGTCACCGCCAGTAACGCCATGACCCTGCTCGCCGACGAATCCATCGCCAGCGCCCCGGCGCTGCCCAGCGTGGCGGTATGCGCCAGCTTCGAGCCCGAAGCGACGCTGACCCGGCCGCTGATTCGCTGGCTCAACCGGCTGGCCAACGGCGACTGCGTGCTCGGCGGCATCGACACCGGCAGCGTGGTGCTGGCCAGCGCCGGGCTGCTGCGCGATCAGCGGGTGACCCTGCACTGGGAAAGCCTGCCGGCCTTTCGCGAACGCTTCCCCGACATCGAGACCCGCGAGGCGCTGTTCGAGCTCGGTCCGCGCGGCTTTTCCTGCGCCGGCGGCACCGCGGCGATGGACATGTCGCTCGACCTGATCGCCCGTCGTCACGGCGAGGCGCTGGCCACCGCGGTCTCGGAGCAACTGATCCACGCCCACATGCGCACCCACCACGATCAGCAGCGCATGGCGCTGACCCAGCGCCTCGGCACCCACAAGCACGTGCTGATCGAAGCCGTGGCACTGATGGAAGCGCATATCGAGGCACCGCTGTCGATCGCCGACCTGGCGTATCGCGTGGGCATCTCGCTGCGCCAATTGCAGCGACTGTTCGAGCGCGAGCTGGGCGTGCGCCCGCGCGATCACTACCTGAACCTGCGCCTGACCCGGGCCCGCCAGCTGCTGCTGGAAACCGATCACGACATCCTCGGCATCGGCCTGGCCTGCGGCTTCGCCTCGGCGTCGAGCTTCTCGCGCGCCTACCGTCAGCGCTATGCCGAAAGCCCGCGCGAGGCTCGTCAATAAAAGGGACGCTGGTCAACAAGAACTCATACTCCAAACTCCCGACAAAATGTCGGTCGCCGGAGGCAAGGTAAAGCAAGGGTCCTTTGCCATGGCCGGAAAGTGTTCCTTCCATTCCGGCATTTCCGCCATCCATGGCGGTCAGATGGCAAAGGTAGCGCCCAAGGATGGATTCACGGCGCCCTTGCGAAGATTTTCCGCCGGAAAGCGACCGGGTTGCGAAAGGTACTCTGAATGACCACCATCAATGGCGACTCATGGCAAATAGCCGTCGCCTGATGGCTAATCATCGGCGCGGCGACTCGGCATCCTGAAGGTCGCCATTTCACTCAGGAACGCCGCCATGACAACGACGCACGCGCCGACACTGCCGTCGACCCCGGATTACGACGCCTGGCCGATCGAGGTCGAGGCGACGCGGGTCGACCACGACACGCGTCTGGTCGAGCTCGCCTGGGCCGATGGCCGGGTCAGCCGCTACCACGCCGTGTGGCTGCGCGAGAACGCCGCCGACGACACCACCGTCAACCCGGCGACCCGCGAGCGCATCCTGAACCTGTCGCAGCTCGCCGCCTGGCCGACCATCGACGCGGCCTGGCTCGACGCCGCCGGCGCACTCAGCGTCACCTTCGCCCCGGAAGCGCGTACGCTGCGCTTTCATCCCGGCTGGCTGCGCGCCCACGACTACTCCAACGCCGAGGCGTTCGACACACCGCTGGTCGCCGTCGACGTCTGGACAGGCGCCGAACTCGACGCCCCGCCGAGCCTCGACGCCGCGGAGTGGATGGACCAGGACGAGCACGCCGAAGCCGCCGAAGCGCTGCTCGAGGACGCGCTCGACGCAGTGCTGCGCCATGGCCTGGTGCGGCTGCGCAACCTGCCCACCGCGCCGGGCAGTCTGGACGCCATCGCCCGGCGCATCGGCCCGCCGCGGCCGACCAACTTCGGCACGCTGTTCGACGTGCGCGCCAAGCCCGATCCCGACTCCAACGCCTACACCTCGATCGCCCTGCCGCCGCACGTCGACCTGCCGACCCGCGAATACCAGCCGGGCCTGCAGTTGCTGCACTGCCTGGAGAACAGCGTCGACGGCGGCCAGGCGGTGATGATGGACGGCTTCGCGGTGGCCGAAGCGCTGCGCCGGCAAAGCCCCGAGGCGTTCGCCACCCTGACCCGGGTCAAGTGGTGCTACGCCAATACCGCACGCACCAGCGACTACGTGTGGTTCAACCCGATGATTCAGTGCGACGCCGAGGGCAGGCTGAGCGAGGTGCGCATCGCCGACTTCCTGCGCGGGCCGCTGATGGCGCCGTTCGACGAGATCGAGCCGGCCTACGACGCGCTGATGCAGCTGCAACGGCTGCTCCGGGAGCCACGCTTCGCGATGCGCTTCGATTATCGTCCGGGCGACCTGGTGATCTTCGACAACCGCCGGTTGCTGCATGCCCGCGACGCCTTCGAGGGCGCCTCCGGCCATCGCTGGCTGCAGGGTTGCTATCTGGAGCGCGACGAAGTGCGCTCGCGGCTGCGCATGCTGCGCCGGGCCGCACGGCAACGCCGCGTCGAGGCGCTGGGCCAGGCCGAGCGCTAGCTGAAGAAAGACTGCAACGCCCGCTCAGGCCATCCCGCGCTCGCCGGTCCTGCTCGGGCGTTCGCCGAAGCGCGCCTGGTAGGCCCGCGAGAAGTGCGTCATGTTGCTGAAACCGGTGGCCAGCGCCGCCTCGGTGACCCGGCAGCGGCTGTCGGCGAGAATCCGCCGCGCCAGGTCCAGGCGCATGCCCAGGTAGCACTGCTTGGGCGTCTCGCCGAAGTGGCCGACGAACAGCCGCGTCAGCTGGCGCTGCGACTGGCCGACCAGCCGGCAGATCTCGGGGATCGCCAGCGCCTGGCCGAGATGCGCCTCCATGATCGCCAGCGCCCGCACCACCGCCCGCGGCAGCCGGTCGAGACGATGCTGGCTCTGCAGGGCATCCTCCTCGGACACCCGCTGGTGGACCAGCTGACGACCCACCGCGTTGGCCAGCGCCGGGCCATAGTCGTACTCGATCCACTGCAGCATCATGTCGATGCCCGCCGCGCCGCCGGAGCCGGTCAGCCGCCGGTCGGCGAACTCGAAGCGCGCCGGGCTGATCGCGATGTGCGGGAACTCCTCGCGAAACGCCGGCACGCTCTCCCAGTGCAGCGCCACGCGCTGCTGATCGAGCAGCCCGGCCCGGGCGAGAATGAACGGCGCGGTATCCAGCCCGCCGACCCGGCCGCCGTGCGCGGCGACCTGGCGCAGCGCCGCGCGGTCGGCGGCGGTCACCGTGGCTTCCGCCTCGTAGGAGGAGATCGCCATCAGCATCTCGCGATCACCGGCATCGCCGAGCGCGCCGTCGACATCGATGCGCACGCCGTTGCTGGCGACCACCGCCTGGCCGTCGCTGGACAGCAGTTGCCAGGCGAACAGCGTGCGACCGAAGCGGTTGGCGACCCGCAGCGGCTCGAGCAGGCAGAACAAGGTCAGCATCGAGAACTTGGGCAGCAGCCATACGCTGACGGTGTGCTCGGCCTCGCCGGGACGCGCCACCGGCGGCTGGTCGGGACGCGGGTAGGGCCAGGCCTGGGCCCAGTTGGCCGTATCGGGATCGCTCATGGCCAGAATAGTCCATTAAAAGGCGATTTTTGGCAAATTGCCTTCGCGCTATGGCCCTAGGGTAGAGCCAAGGTCGCACCCGCCGCGGGCGGCGACAGCGCTTCGGACTCAGGTCCCGTACCCAATCGACTCAGCCAGCCGTGGAGATTTGCGCCGCCATGTCCACCGTCGACGCCGTCATCAACTTCCAGGGCCGCCGCCTGACGCTCAGCGCTCCCGGCCTCGAACAGCACTTCGCCGCGCTGTGGCTGCGCGAACGCGCGCCGGACGGCGAGACCCTCGATGCCCGGACCGGCCAGCGGCTGATCGAGGCCGCCGAACTGCCGCTCGACCTGGCCATCGAATCCGCCGCCGTCGAAGGCCGGACGCTGCGTATCGGCTTCAGCGACGGCCACCGCACCGCCTTCGCCATCGACGACCTGATCGTCGAGGCTCGACCGCCCCGGAGCGAGTCGCAAGGCGCGGCCGGCGACGGGCATCAACTGTGGGATGCCGGCCTGCCCCACCTGCCCGAGGCCGACTTCGCCGCCGCCCTCGACGATGACCGGGCGCTGCTGGCGCTGCTCGAGGACCTGCAGCGCTACGGCTTCGTGCGTGTCGTCGGCGTACCCGGCGAGGAGGACGGCATGCAGGCGCTGATCGATCGCATCGGTCCGTTGCGGCGCACCAACTGGGGCGGCATCGCCGACGTCAAGTCGGTGGCCAACGCCTACGACCTGACCATGACCCAGCGCGGACTCGAGCCGCACACCGACAACCCCTACCGCGATCCGATCCCCGGCTACATCTGGCTGCACTGCCTGAGCAATGCCGCCGCGGGCGGCGACAGCACGCTGGTCGACGGTTTCATGGCCGCCCGCCGGCTGCAGCGCGAGGACCCGGCGGCGTTCGACTGCCTGACCCGGCTGTCGCCCGGCTTTCGCTACGTCGATGCCACCACCCAGCTGGAAAGCGAAGGCCCGCTGATCGAGCTCGACAGCCACGGCCGGCTCGCCAGGGTGCGCTTTTCCAACCGCACCGAGCGCGTCGCCGCCTACGATGCCGAGACCCTCGAACGCTACTACGCCGCGCGCCAGCGCTTTCATGGGCTGATCACCGACCCGGCGCTGACCGTGCACCTCAAGCTCGCCCCCGGCGAGATGCTGATCATGGACAACTACCGGCTGCTGCACGGACGCACCGCCTACCAGCTCGAAGGCGGCGTGCGCCACCTGCGCCAGGGCTATGTCGATCGCGACACGACCGCCAGCCGCCGCCAGGTACTGCGCCGTGCGCTCGGCGCCACGTCCAGCGCCAACGACGCCGCCGTATCCCGCGCCGCCACCCAGGGAGGACCGGTTCGATGAGCCAGGCCCGCTTCACGCGCTTCGACGAGAGCACCGCCGACGACTGGGCGATCATCGACGCGCACTTTCAGATCTACCAGAACGACGCCAGCCGCCGGGTACTCGAGCACCTGCTGCGCCTCAAGGGCGACAACCACGGCTACCCGATCGACCGCTACGCGCACTGCCTGCAGACCGCCAGCCGCGCGCTCGACGCCGGCGCCGACGAGGAGACCGTGGTCTGCGCGCTGCTCCACGACATCGGCGACGACCTGGCGCCGGCCAACCACGCCGAGATCGCCGCGGCGATCCTCGAGCCCTACATCGACCCGCTCAACGTGTGGATGATCCGTCATCACGAGCTGTTCCAGGGCTATCACTACCGCGCCTTCTACGGTATGGACCCCCACGCCCGCGAGGCCTACCGCGACCACCCGGCCTACGCGCGCACCGTGCGCTTCTGCGACGAGTGGGACCAGCGCGCCTTCGACCCGGACTATCCCACGCGCCCCCTGGAGCACTTCGTGCCGATGGTCGAGCGGGTCTTCTCCCGCGAGCCGTTCGGTAATGCACAGGCGGAAACCTCAGGCGTGGCCAGTGATGCCGAGGTGCGTTCATGACGACCTGCGCGCAACGCCTGCTCGAGCTGCTCGAGGCCCACGGCATCGATACCGTGTTCGGCATCCCCGGGGTCCACACCATCGAGCTCTACCGCGGCCTCGCGGACAGCCCCTTGCGCCACGTCACCCCGCGCCACGAGCAGGGCGCCGGGTTCATGGCCGACGGCTACGCCCGCGCCAGCGGCAGGCCGGCGGCCTGCTTCATCATCAGCGGCCCGGGGATGACCAACATCGCCACCGCCATGGCCCAGGCGCTGGCCGACTCGGTGTCGATGCTGGTGATCTCCAGCGTCAACCGCCGCGATACCCTGGGCCGCGGCCAGGGTCGCCTGCACGAACTGCCCGACCAGCAGCGCACGCTGGCCGGGGTCAGCGTGTTCAGCCATACCCTGCACGGCGCCGAGGCACTGGACGAGGTCGTCGCCCGGGCCTTCGCGGTGTTCGCCAGCGCCCGCCCCGGCCCGGTGCATATCGAGATTCCGCTCGACGTGATGACCCAGCCGGTAGCCGATACGCCGATCAAGCCCGCCGCGGTCTACCCGCCGTCCGCGCCGGCCGCCGGGCTCGACGCCGCCGCGGCCTGGCTGGCCGGCGCCGAACGCCCGCTGGTGCTGCTCGGCGGCGGCTGCGTCGATGCCGCAGCGGACACCCGCGCGCTCGTCGAGCGACTCGATGCCCCGACCATGACCACCATCAACGCCCGCGGCGTGCTCGGCGAGCGTCACCCGCTCGACCTGGGCGCCTGCGCCAGCCTGCCCGCCGGGCGCCGGCTGGCCGCCGAGGCCGACGTGATCCTGGCGCTGGGCAGCGAACTCGGCGAAACCGACTACGACCTGGTCTTCGACGATGGCTTCGCGCTCACCGGCAGGTTGATCCGCGTGGATATCGATGCCCAGCAGCTGGCCCGCAACCAGGCCGCCGACCTGGCGCTGCTCGCCGATGCCGGCGAGGTCGTGCGCGGCCTGCTCGAGCGCTTGCCGGTGGCCGCCGCGCGGGACGCCGCGGCGCAGGTCAGCGCGACCAAGGCCGCCCTGGCGCTGCGCGAGGCCGACGACGTGGCGCCCTACGCCGAGCTTCTCGACACCCTGCGCGACGCGCTGCCCGAGGCGAGCATCGTCGGCGATTCCACCGGACCGGTCTACGCCGGCAACTTCATCGTCGAGATGCCCGCGCCGCGGCGCTGGTTCAATGCCGCCACCGGCTACGGCACGCTCGGCTATGGGCTGCCCGCGGCGCTCGGCGCGGCGCTGGCCGTCCCCGAGCGACCGGTGATCGCGCTGGTCGGCGACGGCGGGTTGATGTTCACCCTCGGCGAACTGGCTACCGCCCGCGACGCCGGCGTACCCCTGGCCGTGGTGATCTGGAACAACGACGGCTACGGCGAGATTCGCCGCTACATGGACATGCACGCGGTCGCCCGGCTGGGCGTCGACCTGCCGGCCCCCGACTTCGCCACGCTGGCCGAGGCCTTCGGCTGCCATGCGGCGCGGGCCGACACCCCGGTGGCGCTCGGCCAGGCACTGGCCGCCAGCCGGGCCGCCACGCGGCCCACGCTGATCGAGATCGACGCCGACGGCTGGGGCCGACGCCGCTGAGGCACGACCTAGCCGATAACAATTTCGAACCGAGGAGAGGCCATGAATTCCCGCAATCGCAACCGCCTGGCGATCGCCGCCCTGACGCTACTGCCGATGCTG
This sequence comes from Modicisalibacter radicis, assembly GCF_900961225.1. Taxonomy (GTDB): domain Bacteria; phylum Pseudomonadota; class Gammaproteobacteria; order Pseudomonadales; family Halomonadaceae; genus Modicisalibacter. The sequence continues at coordinate 54,615 of NZ_CAAHFN010000087.1, read as the reverse complement.
GGCCTGCCCCAGGTCCACGCCGCCGACCGCGACACGACGGTCGACTTCATCGTGCCGCCGTGGCCCGGCGTGACCGTCAAGACCGAGATCATGGCGCAGCTGCTGGCCCCGCTGGGTTATGCCAGTGAAAAGCAGGAACTGAGCAGCACGGTGGGCTACAAGACCCTGCAGACCGGCGACAGCGACATCTTCATGGCCGGCTGGCTGCCCGCCCAGCAGGACAGCTACGACGCCGCCATGGCCAATGGGGCGATCGTCGACCTGGGCAACAACGTCAACGGCGCGCGGATGGGCTTCGCGGTGCCCGGCTACGTGTACGACGCCGGGGTGACCAGCGCCGAACAGCTCGATGACCACCGCGAACGCTTCGACGCCCGCTACTACTCGATCGAGAGCGGCTCGACGGTCAGCGATGACATCAACCGGGCCCAGCAGGACGACACCTATGGCCTCGGCGACTGGGAACTGATGGAATCCTCGACCCCGGGGATGCTCGCCGAGGTCCAGGCAGCCTACGACGAGCGGCGCTGGATTGCCTTCTATGGCTGGACCCCGCACTGGATGGTGCCGGCCTACGACATGCACATCCTCGACGACCCGGCCGGTGTCTATGGTGCCGACAACGGCCGCAGCGACGTGCGTACCATCGTCGGCCGCGAATTCAGCGAGGCCAACCCCAACCTCACCCGGCTGCTCGACCAGTTCGTGCTCAGCGCCGAGGACCAGAGCGCGTTCATCCAGGCCTTCGGCCGCGAGGGCCGCGATCCCGAGGCGGTCGCCCACGACTGGCTGGTGGCACACCGCGACAAGCTCGCCGCCTTCCTCGACGGCGTCACCACCCGCGACGGCAAGCCGGCGTTACCCGTCGTGGAGGGCAGCCTGTGAACCGGGACAGTCAACAGCGTGCCCGCCGCGATCTCGCCGCGGCGTATCGGCTGATCGCCCATCTCGGCATGGACGACGGCATCTATACCCACATCTCGGCGCGCCTGCCGGGCGACAGCGAGCATTTCCTGCTCAACCCCTACGGGCTGCGCTTCGATGAGATCACCGCCGACAACCTGGTGAGCGTCGACGCCGACGGCGCGGTGATCGACGATCCGCTCGGCCGCGGCGTCAATGCCGCTGGCTTCATCATTCACAGCGCCATCCACGCCGCCCGCGCGGACGTCGGCTGCGTGCTGCACACCCATACCGTGGCCGGCGTCGCGGTGGCCTGCCAGGAACGGGGTCTGCTGCCGCTCAATCAGTGGGCGCTGCAGTTTCACCGTCGGCTCGCCTATCACGACTACGAGGGTATCTCGCTGGATCGCGCCGAACGCCAGCGCCTTGTCGCCGATCTCGGCGACCAGCCGGCGATGATCCTGCGCAATCATGGCCTGCTGACTTGCGGTCGCAACGTCGGCGAGGCCTTCCTGCGCATGCGCGACCTGGAGCGCAGCTGTCAGGCACAGCTCGCCGCCCAGGCCAGCGGCGCCGCGCTTCGCGAACTCGATCCCGCCCTGTGCGACCACGTCGCCGGCCAGTACGTACAGTGGGCCGAGCGCGACACCGCCGACGGCGACGACCCCGCCTGGCTGGCCGAGCTGCGCCGTCTCGATACGCGCCCCTGAGGAGACGACATGCACTATTCCCGACTGACCACCCGTATCGCCGGCGAAGGCGCCGCCGCCTGGGACATCCATTACCGCGCCCTCGAGCGCCAGGCCGGCGGCGACGACGTGATCATCCTTTCGGTGGGCGATCCGGACTTCGCCACCCCCGGGCCGATCGTCGACAGCGCCATCGCCAGTCTGTGCGCCGGCGCCACCCACTACGCCGACGTGCAGGGCAAGGCCTACCTGCGCGAGCTGATCGCCGCCCGCCATCGCACCCATGGCGGCTCGGCCGGCCCCGACAACGTGGCGGTGATGGCCGGCGCCCAGTGCGGGCTCTACGCGGTCGCCCAGTGCCTGCTCGACCCCGGCGACGAGGTGATCGTCCCCGAGCCGATGTACGTGACCTACGAGGCCGCGCTGCAGGCCGCCGGCGCGACGCTGGTACGCGTGCCGCTGCGCGCCGGGGAGGGCTTCCAGCCGCGGCTGGCCGATCTCGAGGCCGCCGTCACCCCGCGCACCCGGGCATTGCTGATCAACAGCCCGCACAACCCCACCGGCCAGTGCCTGGGCCGCGACACCTGGCAGGGCATCGCCGAGCTGTGTCGGCGCCGCGACCTGTGGCTGATCTCCGACGAGGTCTACGCCGAGCTGGTCCACGACGGCGAACATCTGTGCCCCGCCACGCTGCCAGGCATGGCCGAGCGCACCGCGGTGATCGACAGCCTGTCCAAGTCGCACGCCATGACCGGCTGGCGGCTGGGCTGGGTGATCGGCCCCGAGGCGCTGATCGATCACCTGAGCAACCTGGCGCTGTGCATGCTCTACGGCAGTCCCGAGTTCATCCAGGACGCCGCCTGCGCGGCGCTGGCCAACCCGCCCGAGCAGTTGGCGTCGATGCGCGAGACCTACCGCGCCCGCCGCGACACGGTGTGCCGCGCGCTCCGGGGGAGCAGCGCGGTCGAGGTGCTGCGTCCCGCCGCCGGGATGTTCGTGATGATCGACATCCGCCGCACCGGGCTCTCCGCCCAGGCGTTCGCCGACAGGCTGCTCGACGAGCAGGGCGTGTCGCTGCTCGCCGGCGAGGCCTTCGGGCCTTCGGCGGCAGGCTTCGTGCGGCTGAGCCTGACCGTCGACGCCGAGCGCCTGGGTGAAGCCTGCCGGCGCATCGAGCACTGCGCCCGGGATTGCCTGGCGACGACCCTCGACTGATCGCACGCGCGGCCCCGTGGCGCGTCTTGCCCGGAGCCGCACTCTTTCCACCGGCAACAGGAGGGGTATGGCCAGCGCGACACTCCACCCCCGACAGCATCCATGACCCAACATACCGACAACGACGGCCTGGCGATCGATGCCCGGCATCTGGTCAAGCGCTACGCCGAGCATGAGGTCCTCCGGGACGTCTCGCTGCGCGTGCGCGAGGCCAGCGTGGTCTCGATCATCGGCTCCAGCGGCTCCGGCAAGAGCACCCTGCTGCGCTGCATGAACCTGCTCGAGACCCCCGACCGCGGCGAACTGACCGTCGCCGACGAGGCGATCCGCTTCACCCGCGACGCCGAAGGCGCCAACGTCGGCCTCGACCGCCGCCAGATCCAGCGCCTGCGCGCGCAGGTCGCGATGGTCTTCCAGCAATTCAACCTGTGGCCGCATCTCACCGTGCTCGGCAACGTCATCGAGGCGCCGCTGCGGGTGCGCGGCCTGCGCCGCCGCGAGGCGGTCGAGATCGGCGAGCATTTCCTCGCGCGGGTCGGGCTGGCCGACAAGCGCGACGCCTACCCCGCCTATCTTTCCGGCGGCCAGCAGCAGCGCGTGGCGATCGCCCGGGCGCTGGCCATGCAGCCCCGGGTGCTGCTGTTCGACGAGCCCACCTCGGCGCTCGATCCCGAACTGGTCAGCGAGGTGCTGGGGGTGATCCACGGCCTCGCCGACGAGGGCCGCACCATGCTGCTGGTCACCCACGAGATGGGCTTCGCCCGCGACGTTTCCCACGAAGTGGTGTTCCTGCACCAGGGCGTGGTCGAGGAGTGCGGCAGCCCGCGCGAGGTGTTCGAGAACGCCGCCAGCGAACGCTGCCGGCAGTTCGTCTCGAGCGTCGCCTGACACTACCGGGCATTCCGGCGTCGCCGTCCACGTGGCGGCGCCTCTTTCCGGGCCGCCCGATGCGGCTCGTCACAACAACAAGGGGAAACCTTGATGAAACGTACCTTGCTTCCTGCCCTGACCGCCGGCGTGCTGGCCCTGACAGCCATCACCGCAAGCGCCGCCGAACCGCTGAAGATCGGCATCTCCGCCGAGCCCTACCCACCCTTCACCTACAAGGGCGCCGATGGCGACTGGACCGGCTTCGAGGTCGAGCTCGGCCTGGCGCTGTGCGAGGCGATGCAGGCCGACTGCGCGATCACCCCGACCGGCTGGGGCGGCATCTTCCCGGCGCTCGACAGCGGCAAGATCGACATGATCATGAATTCGCTGTCGATCACCGACAAGCGCAAGAAGGTGATCGACTTCACCGATCCCTACTACTACACGCCGGGCGCCTACGTCGCCGCCAAGGACGCCGACTTCGCGATCCCCGACGGGCTCGACGGCAAGGTGCTGGGCGTGCAGGGCGCGACCACCAACGCCAGCTACGCGCGCCGCGCGCTGGCCGACAGCGGCGTCGAGATCAAGATCTACGACCGCCAGGAACAGGCCAACCGCGACCTGCTCGCCGGGCGCGTCGACACCATCCTCGCCGACAAGATCGCGATGACCGAGTTCGTCAAGCGCGACGCGGCCCGGGACTACGAGATCCGCGCCACCGCGCCACGCCACAAGGCCTTCGGCGAAGGCGTGGGGATCGGCCTGCGTCAGGACGACGACGCCCTGCGCGAGGATCTCGACGCGGCGATCGCCCGGGTGATCGACGACGGCACCTGCGCGTCGCTGTCGCAGAAGTATTTCGAAACCGATATCTGCGGCGGTTGAGCGCCCTGCCCCGGCGACGTGCCCGGCATCGGGTGCGTCGCTGCCACGTCAACGGAATGATCGCTTATGGATAGCGCTTCGAACGACGGCCTGCTGGCCTGGATGGGGCCGATCCTCCACGGCGCGCTGACCACCGTGGAGATCGCCGTGCTCGCCTACGCCATCGGCCTGGCACTGGGGCTGATCGGTGCCGGCGCAAGGCTGAGCCCGTGGCCGGCGCTGCGCGCGCTGGGCACCGGCTATTCGACGGTGGTCCGCGCGATGCCCGAGCTGCTGCTGATCATCCTGCTCTACTACGCAGGCAGCCAGGCCTTGACCGCCGCCTATGCGGCGCTGGGCGGCGACGGTCAACTGGCGATCGGCGGCTTCGCCACCGCGGTCGGCGTGCTGGCGTTCGTCCAGGGCGCCTACATGACCGAGGTGTTCCGCGGCGCGATCCTGGCGATCCCCCGCGGCCAGCTCGAGGCCGCCGACGCCTACGGGTTCTCTCGCGCCTGCCGCTTCCGGCGCATCGTGATCCCGGCGATGTTGCCCAACGCCCTGCCGGGGATGTCCAACCTGTGGCTGATCCTGGTCAAGGACACCGCGCTGGTCAGCGTGATCGGTTTCGAGGAGCTGTTCTTCACCGTTCAGCAGGCCGCCGCCAGCACTCGTGAGTACCTTTTGTTCTATGCCGTGGCCGGGGCGCTCTACCTGGTCATGACGCTGGGCTCCAACGCCCTGTTCGCCCGCGCCGAGCGCCACGTGCGGCGCGGGCAGGCCGGCACCTGAGGGCCGAGAGGAGGGCATACCGATGGATTTTTCCTGGCTTACCGATCCGTTCTACCAGCGCTATCTGTGGACCGGCTTCGTCAATACCCTGTGGCTGGTCGCCGTCTCCGGCAGCCTGGGGCTGGCACTCGCCGTGGGCGTGGCGCTGGCGCAGATTCGCGGCCCACGCCCGCTGGCACTGCTGGTGCGCGGCTTCACCACGGTGATCCGCGGCACGCCGCTGCTGGTCCAGCTGTTCTTCTTCTACGATGGCGTCGGTCGCCTGCTGCCGGCGATCCCCGGGGTGCAGGAAAGCCTGCTGTGGCCGCTGCTGCGCGACCCGTTCTTCTACGGCGCGCTGACCTTCACGCTGAGTGTCGGCGCCTATTCCGGCGAGGTGATCCGCGGCGCGCTGCTCAGCGTGCCGCCCGGGGAGCTGGCCGCGGGTCGCGCCTTCGGTCTGTCGCGCTGGCAGATCCTCTACCGGCTGTGGCTGCCGCGCGGCATTCAGATGTGCCTGCCGACGCTGACCGGCGAGATGATCCTGCTGCTCAAGTCGGTGCCGCTGGTCTCGACGATCGCCCTGATGGACCTGCTCAAGGCCGCCAACCTGGTGCGCGACGAGACCTTCCTGGTCTACGAGCCGCTGCTGCTGATCGCCGGCATCTATCTGGCGATGACACTGGTGCTCACCGCCGGCATGCGCCTGGTCGAGACGCGCTTTCCCGGCGCGCGGCCGGCCAGGTCGCGGCGTCGCCGGCTGCTGCCGGGATGAGCGTGGCAGAAAAGCAAGTCGTGCTCTCAACAAGTCGTTCTCTGAGGAAAGCGTTTCGCGGGACGATCAAAAATTTCCGTGAAACATGGGGCACTGTTAGCAAGCACTATCAACCGGATAGGCGACTTTCTTGGCCTAACCCAGGACTATGGACACGTGCTTTGTCGGCAATCGCTTACAGGAATATTTAACCTGGGTTAGATCGGGCTACTCTGAGCGGGCGTAGAGTGCCTACATCGACGCAAGGAAAGCGCCAGCAAGGAAGACCGAGCCAGGATGGCTCGACACGCCAAGGATGCATGGGCTGGATGCCCATGCATGTGCCGCAAGGACACGCAGCGCTCATGGCCCGGTCGCAGGACCGGGTCTTTTTTATGGGCGTTTTTCGCCCCTGTGGCATCGTGGCGATGGACAGGCCGCACCCGCGGCGGTTACACCTGGGGCACCCTGTTCCCGGCGACCGGCCAAACGAGCCCTGAATGATTCCAGCCCCATGAATTCACCGCTAGCCGTCTCATCCGACCCGCCGACACCGGACAGCGTGGCGCGTTACCTGGCACGCCGTCGCCGTCATTGCTGGCTGATTGCCGGCGTCGCGCTGCTGGCACTGGGCGCCCTGCTGGTCGATGTCGCCACCGGTCCGGGCCCCTACGCGCTGCGTGACGTGCTGCACGCCCTGATCGACCCCGCCGGGGCCTCGCGGGTGCTGCGCGTGGTGGTCTGGGAGATCCGCCTGCCGGTAGCGCTGATGGCCGTGCTGGTCGGGGTCAGCCTGGCACTGGCCGGCGCCGAGATGCAGACCATCCTCGACAACCCGCTGGCCGATCCCTTCACCCTGGGCATCTCCTCGGCGGCGAGTTTCGGCGCGGCCCTGGCGATCGTGCTGGGTCTGGGCGTGGTACCGGTCGCCGGCACGCTGCTGGTCACCGGCAACGCCTTCGTGCTGGCGCTGTGCGCCGCGCTGACGATATGGGCGGTCAACCGGCTGCGCGGCATCAGCGTGCAGACCATGGTGCTGCTGGGCATCGCCATCATGTTCTTCTTCAACGCCCTGCTCGGGCTGACCCAGTTCGTGGCCTCCGCCGAGGAGCTGCAACAGCTGGTGTTCTGGTCGCTGGGCAGCCTGGAGCGGGCGAGCTGGGACAAGCTCGGACTGGGCGTGCTGGCCCTCGGCGTGACGCTGCCGGTGTTCTTGCACGCCGGCTGGCGGCTCACCGCGCTGCGCCTGGGCGACCTGCAGGCCAAGGCGCTGGGCATCGACGTCGGCCGGCTGCGCCTGCGGGTGATGCTGTGCGCCTCGCTGCTCGCCGCCACCGCGGTGGCCTTCGCCGGCACCATCGGCTTCGTCGGGCTGGTCGGCCCGCATATCGCCCGCTTGCTGGTCGGCGAGGACCAGCGGGTGTTCCTGCCCATGGCGGCGCTGTGCGGCGCGCTGATCATGTCGCTGGCCTCGATCCTCTCGAAACTGCTGATCCCCGGCATCCTGTTTCCGATCGGCATTCTCACCGCGCTGATCGGCCTGCCGTTCTTCGTCTCGCTGATTCTGCGCAGCCGCCGCGAGGGCTGGGGATGAGTCTGGTCATCGAACATCTGGACTGCCGGCTCGGCGGACGCGCCGTGCTTCACGGCTTGGCGGGCCTGCGCGCCCGCCCCGGCGAGTTGACCGCGCTGATCGGCCCCAACGGCGCCGGCAAGTCGACGCTGCTCAGGGCGATCGCCGGCATCGTGCGGGGAGAAGGCAGCTTCGCCCTCAACGCTGAACCGCTGGCTCCGCTGTCGCTGACCCGGCGCGCCGAGCGGCTCTACTACCTGCCCCAGGAAACCCCCTCGCGTGCCGTGCTGAGCGTCTTCGAGGCGGTGCTCCTGGCCCGCCGCACGCGCATCAGCGAAGCGCCGGCCGCCGCCCTGGCCCGGGTCGGCGAGACACTGCGCGCACTGGAACTCGAGCCTCTCGCCGAGCGTGAACTGGGCCAGCTTTCCGGTGGCCAGCGCCAGCGCGTGGCGATCGCCCAGGCGGTGATCCGCGAGCCGCGGCTCCTGCTGCTCGACGAGCCGACCAGCGCACTGGACCTGCATCACCAGTTGCAGGTCCTCGACTGGCTGACCCGGCTGGCCGCGGAGCGCGGGGTCATCGTCGTCGTTGCCATCCATGACCTCAGCCTGGCGGCACGCTTCGCCCGCCACATCTGGGTGCTCAAGGAGGGCCGCGTCGCCGCCAGCGGCGCCCCCGGCGAGGTGCTCACCGGTGCACGGCTGCGCGAGGTCTACGCCATCGAGGCGCATGTCGAATGGCCCGCCGACGAGCCGCCCCGGGTCACTCCGCTGGCGCCCACCCGCCGGCTGGGCGACTAGGTTCGTTGCAACCGTGGCGCTACACCGCCACCATGATTGCAGAGTGGACATCAACATCGGCTACTACAGCTCAAGGACAGGCGCAGCCGGCGAGGCCGCGTATCGAGCCAAGGAGACACCATGCCCCAGCGCCCCACCCAGACGCTGCTCGCGATGACCATCGCCGCCCTGCTGGCGCCCGCCGTCGGTCAGGCCGAAAGCGCGCGGTCCGACGAACCCGCCCGACCCAGCGGCCAGCCGTCGAACGAGCTAGCGCAGATGCCGGTCGGTCACATCATCGAGCGCGAGATCCTGCCCAAGCTGGACTTCTACTTCGACAAGCTGCTCGATGAAGGCGAAGACATCACCCTCGACGGCACCGAGGCGTTCTCCGGCAAGGACAAGTTCCTGCCCGGCAAGATCGCCATCGGCCTGAGCTACCTGCTGCTCAACACCCCGCAGGACGACCCCAGGTTCGAACGCTACCTCGAGGGCTATCGGCGGATCGCCGACATGACCGTCGACGACCGCAACGAGACCTGGGGCATCTATTATTACGTCTCGGCGCTCAACCGGCTCAAGGACGCCGGGCTGCTCGAGCGCGCCATCAGTGATGAGACGCTGGCCAAGCTCAAGGAGAAGACCGACTGGCGGCAGTTCGTCGACACCGACGACATGAGCCTGATCGACCTGCCGACCAACTATTACGGCGTCGCCTTCTCGATCGCCCGGCTGCGCCACCTGCTGGGCTGGGAGGACGCCTCGGGCAGCGAGCGGTTGCTCGACAAGATGATGGACCACTACCGCGAGTACTCCGGCGAGTACGGCTTCTCCGACGAGACCAACGGCCAGGGGCGCTTCGACCGCTACAGCGTGCTGCTGATCGGCGAGATCTGCCAGCGCTTCATCGAGACCGGCATGCAGGTGACACCGCAGATGAAGGAGTGGCTGCGCAACTCGGTCGAGGTCATCCTGCCGCGGCTCAATGAAGAGGGGTACGGTTTCAGCTACGGGCGCAGCATCGGCGCCTACGGCGATACCGCGTTCCTCGAGGTGCTTTCGGCGGCGGCCTACCTGGACGTGCTCAGCGACGAGGAAGAGCGCATGGCCTATGCCTTCGCGGCACGCGCCACGGCCCGCTACGCCAACTTCTGGTACGACGAGGAGATGAACTCCGTCAACCTCTGGGACAACGGCCGCACCACCGACGACTACCGCGGCAAGCATCGCATTCTCGGCGAGAACTTGAGCCTCTCCCACCAGCTGATCTATACCGCCAACCTCTGGAAGGAGATCGGCTACCGGGGGCAGGCGCCCTCGCCCGAGTTCCCCGCCTGGCTCGAGACGCTGCCCGATACCACGCTCACCTGGTTCGCGCGGGGCGACTATGATCGCGCTCTGGTGACCTACCGCGACCGGGGCCATGTGATCAGCCTGCCGCTGATCAACGGCGGCAAGTCGCAGCACATGCACACCCCCTACTACCCGATCCCGTTCGCCAGCGGCATGCTCGAGGGCACACCCGACGAGAGCTACCCGCAACTGCTGCCGCGCATCACCCTGGAAGACGACTCGCAACTGATCCCGGCGGCCTTCATCCGCGACATCGAAACCCGCCAGAGCGGCGATACCTACACGGTGAGCTATCATCAGGACGAACTCGACCGGCTGGGCGAGTCCGAGCCGATCAAGGACGATCGCCTGGCGGTCGATACCCGCTACCGGCTCTCGCCCGGCAAGATCACCCGCACCGACACCTACCGGCCCAGCGAACCGCTGGACATTCGCGACATCCGCCTGGAGTTCGCCAGCTTCTCGGACGATGCCAGCCTCGACGGCAAGCACGCGCACTTCGCTCAAGGAGCGGTCAGCGATTTCCGGGTCGAGGGCCTCGAACAGTGCCAGGCGACCCGGGTCGACGGCGAGCCGCCCTATCAGACACCGGTCGGCCCGCTTATCACCCGCATCGCCTGCGAAAGCGGCGCGCACGAGGTCGACGGGCCGTTCACGATCCAATGGACCCTGGAATACGACTAGCCGGCGGCGGGCGGGGGATAGTCCCGCCCGCCGGGCCGCTCAGCGACCGAAGATCGCGTCGGGCAGGAACAGCACGATTTCCGGCACCAGCACGAGCAGCACGATGACCGCCACGGCGGCGATGAAGAACGGCACGGCCCCGCGCGTGTACTCCTCGACCGGGCACTTCATGATGGTGCATACCGCATACATCGCCGCGCCCACCGGCGGCGTGAAGTTGCCGATGGTCGCGGCGACGATGAAGACGATGCCGAAGTGCACCGGATCGCCGTCGAGGTTCTGCACCACCGGCAGGAAGATCGGCGCCAGCATGATGATCAGCACCGTGGCATCGACGAAGAAGCCGATGACCAGCACGAAGGCCAGGATCAACAGTTCGACGCCGATCAGGCTCTGGGTCTGCCCGACGATGGCGCCGGAGATCGCCTCCGGCAGGCGCTCCATGACGATGCCGTAGCTGAAGATCGCCGACAGCGCGATCAGCAGCATCACGGCGCCGACATCGGCCAGGCTTGCCTCGATCGCCTCCGCACCGCTGCGCGCGTTCATTTCGCGGTGCACTAAGAAGCCCACCAGCGCCACGTAGGCCACCGCGAAGGCGCCGATCTCGGAGGGCGTGAAGACCCCGCTGCGCAGGCCCACCAGCAGCAGCACCGGAAACAGCAACGCCCAGATCCCGCCGCGCAGCGCCTTGCCGGCCTCGCCGCGCGGCAACCGCGAGCTGCGCTCCGGCGGGTAGCCGCGGCGGCGGGCGATCAGCGACACCGTCAGCGAGAACGCCAGCCACAGCAACAGCGCCGGCACGATGCCGCCGGCGAACAAGCGACCTACCGAGACCTGGCCCACGCTGCCGAACAGCACCATGCCGATGCCCGGCGGCACGATGGGCGTGATCAGCGCACTGAAGCCGAGGATCGCCGTGGCGAAACCGCGCGCCAGGTTGCGCCGCAGCATCTCGCCGCCCAGCATCCGCGACTGCATGGCGGCATCGGCGATCGCCGAGCCGGAAACCCCGCCCATCATCGCCGACAGCGCGATGGTGACCTGGGCGAGCCCGCCGCGCAGCCGCCCGGTGATCACCGAGGCCAGTGCCAGCAGGCGCTGGGTGATGCCCGAGCGGTTGGCCAGGCTGCCCGCCATGATGAACAGCGGAATCGCCAGCAGGGCGAAGTTCTGGGTCTGGGAAACGGTCCGCTGGACCGGGATGGTGAAGGGCAGCGCCGGCTGCTGCAGGAAGAACAGCGCCCCCGAGATGCCGATGGCGAACGCCACCGGCATGCCGATCACCATCAGCACGAAGAAGGCCAGGGTCACGATCAGCATGGCGTGTCGCCTCCCTCGCTGGCGAATGGCTCGGCCCGCAGCTGGCGGCGCACCTTGAAGCCGGTGGTGATCAGCATCAGTACGCCGCCCACCGGCAGGCTGAGCGTCACCCACGAATAGCTGATCCAGGGAATCCCGCGGAAGCTACGCGCCCAGGAGGTCCACGACAGCCAGAACCCGGCGACCACCAGAAACACCAGAAACAGCGCGATCAGCAGGTAGTTGAAGAGCAACAGGCCCCGCTGGGCGCGCACCGGCAGCGTGCGCGTGAACAGATCCACCGACATCAACGCACCGCGCCGCCAGGCGATATCGGCGCACAGGAAGGTCGCCCAGGCGAACGCACAGGTCGCCATGTCGATCGTCCAGTTCAGCGGCACATGCAGGAAGCGGGCAACCCCGCCCAGCAACACGAGGGCCACCATGGCCACCAGCAGGATACCGGCGGCCCAGGTTTCGGCCCGGATACCGGCGCGAACCAGCGCGTGCATCGCTCACCCCCGTCTGCCCGGCTTCACTTGCCGATCTCCTCGGCCAGGCGTTGCTTGGCGTCGCTCAGACCGAGTGCCTCGTAGGCCTGCTCGCCGGCCTTCCTGAATGCCTCGCGGTCGATGTCGGTGATTACCGTCATGCCGTCTTCCTGCAGCTGCGCCTTGGCCTCGCTGGCGGCGGCCTCCATCCGACGCGAGGCTTCCTGGCCGGCCGTTCGACACTCCTCGACGAGGATCCGCTGGTACTCCTCGGGCAGCCCCGCGAACCAGCTCGCGCTGACCACCTGGAAGTTGACCAGGGTGATGTGGCCGGTCTCGATCGTATAGTCGAGGACCTCGCCCAACCCGCCGGCGGTGATGTTGGGGTAGACCAGTTCCGCGCCGTCGATCGCCCGCGACTGCAGGCCCGAGTAGACGTCGCCGAAATCCATCGCCACCGGCGCGGCCCCCAGGGCACGAATCGATTCCTGCCAGATCGGTGCCGGCGGCGTACGCACGCGTACCCCCTTGAGATCGGCCGGGGCATGGATCTCCTGGTTGGTGAAGAAGTGGCGCTTGCCCTGCACCCAGTCGAAGCACACCACCTGCAGGCCATAGTCGTCGGCCAGCTGCTGCTGCCACGCTTGCATGGTCGCTGCGTCGTTGAGCTTGTCGACGTCGGCCATCGACTCGATGAAGTAGGGGCCGTTGATCACCGAGATTCCCGGCACGTAATTGCCCAGCCGCGCGGCGTCGGTGTTCTGGCCGATGTTGGCGCCCTGGCGGATCTGTTCGATGATGTCCTCCTCGACGCCCAGCTGGGCGCTGTGGAAGACATCGATCGTCAGGTGGCCGTCGGTGCGCTTTTCGACGTTCTCGGCCCATTGCAGGAAGCCCTGGTGGAACGGCTCGTTGGGGCCCAGTACGTGATTGAAACGCAGCGTGAAGTCCTCCTGGGCCGCCGCGCCCGTGGGCAGCGCGGCGATCGCCACTAACGTGCAGGCGGGCGCCGCGAAACGGGTGAGTACCTGGCTTAGCGTGGGCATGCTCGTCTCCTTGTCGTTATCTCGCTTGCGTGCTGGATTGCCTCGGCTGCCGCGCTTGCAACGGACGCGACACCGCTTCAACCGGTTGTTCTTGGCGTCATGTGGCACCCCGCCGATTGTCGGGCGGCCAGGCCAGGCCGAAGCGTTCGGCCAGCGCCGCATAGTGGGCCAGCGTATCGGGGTCGAGCGGAATGCCGTGGCGTTCGCGCTCGGCGGCCTCGCGCCACTCCCGATCGCCCGGCGCCATGACCTCACCGCCGTCGACGGCCGGCGAGCCGCGCAGGGTTTCCAGGTAGCGCGTCATGCCCGCCTCGAAGGTGGCCGGCGCCACGAAGGCCGCCGGATCGAGCGCCAGCACGAAGGCGCCGAGCCCGCGCGGCGTGCTGAGGTCGGGGCCGGGCATCGGCGCGATGTCGAAGCTCAGCTGCATGCCGGTCAGCACCGCGCTGAGGATCTCCACCAGGCCGCCGAGCCCGGCGCCCTTGAAGCCGAACTCGCCACCCAGCGGGGCAAGCATGTCGGCCCGCTCGGCGTCGCGCACGTCCCGCCCTTCCACGTCCGAGGCGACGCCCTCGGGCAGCACCCGGGCCAGGCTGCGGTACAGCTGTACGCGGTTGTAGGGGATGGCGCTGGTCGCCATGTCGAGCAGCCACGGCCGCTGCCCCGCGACGGGCACCGCGGCGGCGATCGGGTTGGTGCCGTGAAAGCGGCTCTTGCCCTCGTGCAGGCGCACGAAGCTGTCCGAGTTGCAGAACGCCAGGCCGATGTAGCCCCGCTCGGCGGCCGCCAGGGCATAGGCGCCAGCGGGGCCGAAGTGCGAACTGCGCCGGATCGTCACCGCGCCGATGCCCTGCCGCCCGGCCAGCGTGACGGCTTCATCCATCGCCCGGTACGCGGCCAGCGCGCCGTGACCGTCGTCGCCATCGAGTACCGCGGTGGCACCGCCCGCTTCCAGTCGCAGCGCGGGGCGAGGATTGACGCGTCCGGCCTCCATCACCGTCACGTAGTGCTGCAGCAATCGTGCGCCGTGGCTGTCGATGCCCAGCCGCGAGCCGTGCATCATCGCCCGGGTCGCGGCATCCGCGGTCGCCGCGTCGGCGATCCGCGCCAGCACGTCGTGAATGAAGCGCTCGAGGCGCGCGGCCTCCACCCGCCGTGCGTCATGCGTCGAGGTCACAGCGTCTGCCCTCCATCGATGACGATGGTGGTACCGGTGGTGAAGCCGGACTCATCGCTGCCCAGCCACACCGCCGTGGCGGCCATCTCCTCGACGCTGCCCAGGCGGCCCATCGGCTGGCGGGCGATGAACTCGCGGCGCGTGGCCTCGGGGTCGGCCGTGGCCGCGATACGCGCTTCGAGCGAGGGCGACAGGGTGGTGCCGGGGCACAGCGCATTGCAGCGTACGCCGTTGCCGATGGCATCGCGGGCCACCGCCTTGGTGAGGCCGATCACCGCCGCCTTGGCGGCGCCATAGGCGGCGCGACGCGGCACACCGGTGATGCTCGAGGCCACCGAGGCGACATTGATGATCGAGCCGCTGCCCCGTTCGAGCATGCCTGGCAGCACCGCGCGGATGGTGTGATAGACCGAGGTCACGTTCTGGTCGAAGCTGCGCTGCCAGTCGTCGGCGTCGCAGTCGAGCAGGGTGCCGTCGTGCACCCAGCCCGCGCAGTTGAAGAGGATGTCGACGCGCTCGCCTTCGAGCAGTGCCGCCACCGCTGAAGCGTCGGTGACATCGAGTTCGGCGATGGTGATCCCCGGCGCCTGATCGGGCAGATCGGCCATCTTGGCCCGCGTCCGGCTCGCCGCGATCACCTGCGCCCCTTCGGCCGCGAAGGCCAGGGCCACCGCCCGGCCGATGCCCTGGCCGGCTCCCGTCACTACCGCTCGCTTACCGTTCAGGCGTGCCGCCATGCGTCCTCCGCTGGGCTGTGTCGTCGTGGCGCACCCCACTGATGCGCACCGGTAAATTGTCTAATGTGTACGTTAGACACCCATGGTCGGCCTCGCAAGCGCGGGGGACGGTCCTGCAACCAAAGTCGAGGAGGGCGGCGTTGCATCCTTTCGGGTCCGCGCCGGGCATGGAAGAATGCGATGCGGGCCGAACCCCCATCCGCCGTCACCGGCATCACAACCACGGGTCGAAGCGATAACCCACCATGACCGAGCCAACCGATCAGGCGGCGCCTCGCGGTGCTGCGCCCCGCCTTCACCAGCGGGTTCACGCGATCCTCGCCGAGGAGATCCACACCGGTCAGCTCGCCGATCGGGAGCGTCTCGCCGAGACGGCCCTGGCCGCGCGCTTCGGGATCAGTCGCGCACCGGTACGCCAGGCGTTGACGGCCCTGGCCGCCGAAGGACTCGTCGAGCGTCGTCCGGGCGGGGGCTTTCGCGTGCGTGCGGCGCATCACGCCGCGGCCCGGCCAGGCACCGCCCGCCAGCCCCAGGCGCTGGCCAGTCAACCCAGCTGGGAGAAGATCTACGCGGAGGTGGTCGACGAGATCGTCCCGCGCACCGCCTTCGGCGACTGGCGGGTCATCGAGAGCGAACTGGCCCGCTACCACGCTGTCAGCCGCACGGTGGCGCGCGAGGTGATGGCGCGCCTGCAGCAACGCGGCATCGTGCGCAAGGCCGGCCATTCGCGCTGGCACGCCCCGGCGCTGACCCCGGCGCACGTCAACGATGTCTACGAGATGCGCGAGGTGCTGGAGCCGGCGGCGCTGATGCGGGCCGTCCCGCACGTGGCGCCGGAGCGCATCGCGGCCATGGCCGAGCGGCTACGCACGGCCATGGCGCGGGCGACGACGCTGGCCGGGCATGAGCTCGACCGGCTGGAAGGCGACCTGCACGGCGAGGTGCTGGGGGCCTGCCCCAACCGCGAAATGCGCCAGGCGATTCGCTTCTATCACTCGCTGCTGGTGGCGCACAGCTTCCTGTACCGCTGGACGCCGCCGCTCTACGCCACAGAGCCGTTCCTGCCCGAGCACCTGCGCATCTTCGAGGCGCTCGAGACCGGCCACACCGCGCGGGCCGCCAAGGCGCTCGAGGAGCATCTGCGCGCCTCGCGCGAGCGCGCCATCGCCCGTGTCGAGGCGGTAGCCAGCGCGCCTCGCCCCGCGGCGTTGCCCTATCTTCAGGAAATCACCGACGCCTGAGCGTTCACTCCCCCTTGCGCTCAGCGGCTTTGCAAGTCCAGCCAGGCGCGGCTCAGCCAGCCACCGGCGTGCGCGATCTCGGCCTCGTCGCTGCCCGCATAGCCCAGCACCAGCCCCGGTTGGCGGGCCGGGCCGAGGTAATAGCGCGACAACGGCGATAGCGTCACCCCGGCCGCGTCGCCGGCCTCGACCAGCCGGCGCTCCTCGTCCAGCGAGTCGAGTCGCGCAACCAGGTGCATGCCGGCATGTCCCGACGACAGGTCGAGCCCCTGTACCACCGCCGGGGCCAGGGCCTGGCGCAGCCACACCTGGCGCTGGCGGTAGACACCGCGCATGCGCGCCACGTGCCGGGCGAAATCCCCCGCCTCGATGAACTCGGCCAGCGCCGCCTGGACGACGTACTGTCCTTCGCGATGCAGGCGGGCGTTGGCCCGCCGGAAAACCTCGACCAGCCCCTCGGGCAGTACCAGATACCCCAGGCGCAGCCCCGGGTAGAGCACCTTGCTGAAGGTACCGACATAGATCACCGGGGCGCCCTCGGCGAGTCCCTGCAGCGAGGCCAGTGGCGCACTGGTGTAGCGGAACTCGCTGTCGTAGTCGTCCTCGATGAGCCAGGCCCCGTGACGTTCGGCCGCCTTCAACAGCGCCAGCCGGCGATGCAGCGACAGGGTGACCCCGAGCGGGTATTGATGCGACGGCGTCACGTAGATCAAGCGCGGCGACGGCCCCGCCGCCCGCTCCGGGTCGAGCCCCGCCGCGTCGACGGGAACCGGCTGCATCGCCAGCCCGGCCATCGCGAAGCAGGCCTGCACGCCCCCGTAGCCGGGCTCCTCGAGCCACGCCGTGTCGCCGGCATCCGCCAGCAGCCGGGCGATCAGCTCGAAACCCTGCTGGGCGCCCTGGGTGATCAGGATCTGCTCCGGACGACAGCGCACCGAGCGCGACAGACGCAGGTAATCGCATAGCGCCGCCTTGAGCGCCGGCAGCCCGCCCTGGCTGCGGTAGTCGAGCCAGTCGGTGGGCGAGCGCTGCCGGTGACGACGCAACAGCCGCTGCCAGCGCTCGCGGGGCAACAGGTCGAGCGCCGGCACCCCCGGGACGAAGGCGCGATGGCCACGACTCACCATCGCACAGAAGTCGAGCAGCCGCTGGCCGCGGTCCGAGAGCGGCGGCGCGTCGAACGCCGTCGCCGCTGGCGGTGCCACCGGCAGCGGGCCAAGCTCGGCCACCCTCAGGCCCGAGCCCTGCCGGGCCTCCACGAAGCCTTCCGCCACCAGTCGATCCATGGCGGCCAGTACCGTGTTGCGGCCGATCCCCAGCGCCCGTGCCAGCCGCCGCGACGACGGCAACGCCTCGCCGGCGGTCAGTTCGCCCCGCTGGATCCAGTCGCGCAGCGGCGCGTACAGCCGCTGCGCCAGGGTCACGGTCCCGCTCCGAGGCTGATCCAGCTGCATGGCCAGGGCCTCGACGATCCACTCGCCACGGCGGCGTTCTATGGTCACTGGTTCCCTCGATATATTCGTAACTGGCTCTTATCGACAAACCACTATGCGCCGACACTGGATGCCTGTCATCTCTCGACGACCCGCCCTGTGGAGGCCCCTCATGAGCGTCATCCGCCCCGCCACGCTGTCCGACCTCGAGCCGCTGAGCCAGTTGCTCGACGATTACCGCCGCTTCTATGCTCAGCCGGGCGATCGGCCCGCCGCGCGCGCATTCATCGCTCAACGCCTGGCCCTGGCCGATTCGCGGCTGCTGGTGCATGGCGATGACGCGGGAGCGCTGAACGGCTTCGTGCAGCTCTACCCGCTGCTCTCCACCGTCAGCCTCGCCCCGCGCTGGTTGCTCAACGACCTTTACGTCAATCCCGAGGCGCGCGGCCGCGGTATCGGCCGCGCGCTGATGCAGGCCGCCGCGACGCTCGCCCGCGAGCATGGCGTCCCCCGCCTGACGCTCAGCACGCAGACGCACAACAGGACCGCCCAGGCGCTCTATGAATCGCTGGGCTGGCAACGCAACGACGCCTTTCACGGCTATACGCTGACGCTCGATTGACCGAAACAGGCACAGGAGATCCGACCATGCGTTCCTGCCACGCCTCACACCGGTATGCGCCCCAACCCGGCACCAGGAGGCGGCATGTATCTACCTGAACAGTTCGCGGTGACCGACCCGGGGCAGTTGCACGCCATCGTTCACGCCCACCCCTTCGCAACGCTGATCAACGCCGGCGGCGACGGGCTGACGGCCGATCACCTGCCGTTGCTGCTGTTTCCCGACGAGGGCACGCACGGCGTGTTGCGCGGTCATATCGCGCGTGCCAATCCGCTATCGCAAGAGGGCGGTGGCCAGGCATTGGCGATCTTCCATGGGCCGCATGCCTACATAACGCCGAGCTGGTATCCCGCCAAGCGTGAGCATAGTCGCGTGGTGCCGACCTGGAATTACCAGGTCGTTCATGCACACGGCCGGTTGCGCCTCATCGATGACCCCGAGTGGCTCGAGCGTATCGTCGCGGCACTGACCCGGCGCTTCGAGCAGCCTCGCCCGCGGCCCTGGAGCCTGGACGACGCGCCCCGCGCCTACGTCGAGGCCATGTGTCGCGGGATTGTCGGTATCGAGCTGGTCATCACCGCCCTGAGCGGCAAACACAAGGCCAGTCAACACCGCCCGCACGCTGAGCGCGTCAACATCCGCGCGGGCCTACAGGACGAGTACGCCCACGACGCCGTCAGCGCCCGTTGCCTGAGCGGCTTGGAGGAGGACTAGCAAGGCAGGCAGCCAGACCGACCAGCGCTCGGAGAGCCCGACAAGCGCTACGCCAAGGGCACTGGTTACTTGGCGCTCAAGGCGCTTTCCGGAATGAATTAACCGAGATAAACAACCCAGATCAAGAACGGATTTTTCTCTCAAAAATGCTCACCCATCGTTGCTTTTTTTACACATGCAGATTTGCCGAGTTCGCCGAGCGTGGCTAACTTCAAGAGTGTCACACGGAATTGTGACACTCGATATGAAGTGAAGCGGAAAGTCTTTTTACGATAGACACGCTCACATCAACCAGATTGAAAGGAGCAATATCATGGCTGAACATCGTGGCGGTTCTGGTAACTTCGCAGAAGATCCCCAGCGTGCATCCAAGGCCGGCCAGAAAGGTGGCCGCAACAGCTAAGCCGTAACCTCGACATGGAAACCGGTAAAGGGGATGTGCCAGGAATGCACAAGGACGTGCCGAAAAGCGAGAACCAAGTTCAAGGAAAGAAGCTTAATCATGGCCAATTCCGTCAAGGACAAGAACTACAACATGATTAGTTCTATCTATCATCTCGCCCAGGGCTCGGAAAATTGCAAGCAGTATGCCAGCGACGCCCAGCGTGACAACGATGACGAAGCCGCCAAGTTTTTTGAAGAGCTACAGCGCTTTTATTCGGAACATGGCGACAAGGCAGCCAGGATATTGAAGGAGCGTCTGTAGAGACTCGCTCCAGTCTGGCCGGGACAAGCCAGGCTAACCTTGCACCGACGGGACCGGTGATCGCCGGTCCCGTTTCTTGTACGACCGACATATATGATCCTCATTAAAATGCGGCCCGCAGCTATCCGAACCGAGTGCGATAAAGCTCGTTCAAAGCAATAAGGGCTCAGCATTCTACCGTGGAATCCGGGCCCTAATCGCGCTTCAGTTATTGCATGATGACTTTGATAAACGGTGCTGACCGCTTGTCGTGGAGTTCATGCCAGACGACCCCTTAACGACACTTGCTCTTATGACGATTCGCGGACTACGCTTTCCTTGTCACTCGATTTCTGCGCCAAGGAAGCCCCATGTCGGAATCCAACGGAAAGGATACAGGAAACGCAGACGGCAGGAATGCCGCCGATAATGCCGAGAGGGAAAAGAGCCGTCGCCTCGTCGACAAGGACAGGCCGAAAGAGGCCGCCGGCACCCGGCCCACGCAGGACCGGGATACCGAGGTCTACCGGCCCGACGCCAATGTCGACAACGAGAAGGAACCCGCCTCTCGGCAGACGCCGGGACACAACAGCTCGCCGGGCGCCCAGGCAAGCGAGCAGAAGAGAAGAAAGCGTCACATCGACGATGCCTCGGATGCAGTGGACTCACCGCGGCGAGACGGCTGATTCCCCTTGGCCAATGCCGGGCCCGCACGAGCCGAGTGCCGGGCGAATCCGGAAACCATCCATGCGTCTGCATCGACCCACTATCGCTTGCCGCCGGGCTACCTTGCATCGGCGAAGCCCTGACCGGCGAGGCAGTCATGCATCAGTCATCTTCGATATAGCGCCGTCCGAGCAAGCACGGCAGATGCAGTCAGACAACGTCAAATGGCGCCATGTTCACTCTCCACCGTCATCATGCGACTAGACGGCCCCTTCCTTGCCCGGGCGGTCACGGAAACGCTTCCATGGTGAGACTCAGACCTACACCTGATACTCTTCACGACGCTTATTCTTCTTATCATGGTCGGCGGCACCCTGTGGATAATACTCAACCTCTATACACGCATGATGCCGTCGATGCTGCCCTGGTAGCCGTACCCCTTCAGCGTCGCTTACCAACGGCACTGGCATGCGACTCGAAGGCGGCAGGCCACACAAGGCAAGCCGTGGGAGGGAGTTTCGTCGGTTCCCATCGACATGGCCTGTCGACAGGATTGGTCATCCAGGGGGAACGTCAAGCCATGGGCGTGACGACAGCTTTGAAGTTCAACCTAGATAGGCGGCAACGGTGTCGTGCACGGCACGCTGAATGCGTGCCGCGTCAGCCCAGTACTGCAGAACCTCCGGATCGAATTGCAGGCTTCGAGCCTCCACCGGGCGAACAATAGCGGATGATGTATTCATGAAAGCGCTCCTGATTGGGCTAACTTTCAATATAATACTTTTTTCGCTGCAGCGCAGCATATGCGACTAATGTCTTTTTATTAAGACTCTACTAAATTAATACCAGCCGCTACACGCCAATCGTTGCGCGCATTTTCATAACTTCTTCACGAAGATCGCTCGAAAGACGAAAGACGATGCGGCATCGCCTTCCACCACCTCGATCAATGCGGCACACCGAAAACACTTTTCATGTACTTGACGTAATCGTGGTCGCGGGAGGTGGCCTTGCCCGGTTCGTCGGAGATCTTTGCGACCGGACGCCCGTTGCACGACATCATCTTGATCACGATGTTCAGCGGCCTGAGCCCCGGCACGTCGCAGGTCAGGCTGGTGCCGATGCCGAAGCTGGTCCTGATCCGCCCCTGCAACGCCGTCTTGATCTCCATGGCCCTGTCGAACGTCAGTGCATCGCTGAAGATCAGCGTCTTGGTCATCGGATCGATGCCCAGCTTTTCGTAATGCCGGATACACTTCTCGGCGAAGATCATGGGATCGCCGCTGTCGTGACGCAGCCCGTCGAACAGCTTGGCAAAATACAGATCGAAATCGTTCAGAAACGCATCGAGGGTGATGGTATCGGTCAGGGCGACGCCCAGATGCCCCCGATACTCCTGCACCCAGGCCTCGAGCGCGGACTGCTGGCTGTCGATCAGCCGGCTGCCCAGTTGCTGATGGGCCATGATCCATTCATGAGCCATGGTACCCATCGGCGCAAGGCCGTGACGACGCGCGATATCGACGTTGCTGGTTCCGACGAAATTGCCGGGAAACTGGCGTTCGAGAACCTCGATGATGGCTTCCTGAACGGGTTGGGAAAGACGCCGGCGGGTGCCGAAATCCGCCAGGTTGAACCCCTTGAGCTCGTCGGGTGAGTAGTGACGGTTCAGCGTATCGATCTTGGCATGCAGCTGCGCCACAGCCTGATCGACGGTCACCTCGGGATACAGGGCGCGGTTACGGACCTCGCTGATGATCGCCAGTATGACGATCTCGTAGAGGATGCTATGCGACCAGGGGCCATCGATGACGATACACAGGTCATCGCCGTCCATGCCCACGACGACATATTCCGGGTTGAAACGGAACAGCTCAAGGAAGCGGATGAAATCCGGGGTCATGTAGGCAAAGCTACGCAGATAGGCCGATTCCTCCCGGCTCAACTTCAGCGTCGCCAGATAGTCGATCTGGGCCCGTATCTCGTCGACATAAGGCGCCAGGTCCTCGGCATTGCGAGAGCGGAATTCCCACGTCACGCTGGCATTGGGATACTTGTGGTGGACCCCCTGCATCATCGTGATCTTGTACCAATCGGTGTCCAGCAAGGAGTTGATGATGGGGCCTTGCGCACGGTAGGTATCAGTCAATGCCGCCTCCGGAGCCGTCGTCGTCCTGAAAAATGCCATGAGCCTAGTTTGCAGTCACATCCCGGTAAATGCTAATGGCCGGCCCTCTCAGAAGATGATCTTGACCCCCACCAGCAGGATGACCAGGGCGAACAGCTTCCTGAGCACGCCGGCCGGTAATCGATGGGCGACGGCAACGCCGAGCCTGGCGAACGGCACGCTGCACAGCACCATGCCGAGGAAGGCCGGCCAGTAGAGGAAGCCGGTGGCGTACTCGGGCAGCGCGGCGTGGCGATATCCGGTCGCCACGAAGGTCAGCGCGCCGAATGCCGCGATGGGAATCCCGCAGGCGGCCGAGGTGCCAATGGCTCGGGTCATGCTCGCCCCGCTGCGCAACAGCCACGGCACGCTGAGCACCCCGCCGCCGATGCCGAACAGCGCCGAGAACGTGCCGATCACCGACCCGGCGCCGAGCGTCTGGAGCGTACCGGCCCCTTCACCCGATGCGCGGGGCATGCGCGACAGCAGCAGCCTCAGCGCCAGCAGGATCAGGAACAGGCCGAACAGCAGCTGCAACTGGGCGGCCGGCAGCACGCTCGCCAGCAGCCCGCCCAGGATCGCCCCCGCGATCAGCCCCGGCAGTAATCGCACCAGCAGTGGCCGGGCCACGGCGCCACGCTGCCAATGGCCGAACGCCGACGAGGAGCCCGTCACCGCGATGGTCGCCAGCGACGTGCCGATGGCCATGTGGGTCATGACCGACGCATCGATGCCCTGCTGGGCGAATGCAAGGAGCAGCGCCGGGACGATCACCACACCGCCGCCGATGCCGAACAGCCCGGCGATGAAGCCGGCGACGCCGCCGATCAGGCAATAGAACAGTAACGACAACAGCATGCGAACCCCCGGCTCGGCTGTGAAATGCAGGCGAGGACGCCAGCCGATGGCCTCAGGACGGCTCGGCCAGCGTGACGCGGCTCAGATCCTTGACGCTCGCCACCAGGTCGCTGAACCGCTCGCCCTGGACCAGTACATGCGAGCGCAGCGCCTCCTCGGCCGCCTGGCTATCGCCCGCCTCGATCGCCGCCACGATGTGCCGGTGCTCGTCGAGTGACGACTGCATGCGGTGGCGCACCTTGAGCTGCAGGCGCCGGTAGGGCTTCAGGCGCATCTTCAACTGGCGGGCCTCGTCGGCGAGAAAGGCATTGTGGCTGGCGGCGTAGATGCAGCCATGGAAGGCTTCGTTCTCATAATAGTACTCGTCGGTATCGCCGTTCCCGGCGGCCTGCTCGCAGCGCGTCAGGGCGTCGCGGAGCTCGGCAAGCTCCAGCGCCGTGATGCGGCGCGCGGCGAGACGCCCGCACATCCCCTCCAGCTCCGCCATGACCTCGAACATCTCGATCAGCCGGTCGATGCCGACCTCGGCGACGAAGGTGCCCTTCTTGGGTTGCACGGTGACCAGCCCACTGGCCACCAACTGGTGGATGGCTTCGCGGACCGGAGTGCGCGAGACGTTGAATTCCTGGCCCAACGCTTCCGGATCTAGGCGCTCCCCCGGCACCCGGTGCCCGTTGAGAATGTCATTCTCCAGCGCGTCCCTGAGTCGCTGCGTGTTGGATCGCTTCATGCCGCCCATGCGTCACCTCCCGGCCGCTGCCTCTGCAACCATGGTCTAGGGTCAAAAAATTGACATAAATATATTAGCACCGCTATTAAAGTATACATCAGCACGCCTGATATATACCTAGCACAATAACAATCCACAGGAGACGCCACCATGAAACTCACCTCCCTCCCGCTGCTGACCGCCCTCGGCCTGGCCGTTGCCTTTAGTTCCGCGGCCTCGGCCGAAACCGTGCTGCGCGCTTCCCACCAGTTTCCCGGCGGCAAGGGCGACGTGCGCGACGAGATGGTCCAGTTGATGGCCAAGGAGGTCGAAGCCGCCGATGTCGACCTCGAGATCCAGGTCTACCCGGGGCAGTCGCTGTTCGACGCCAAGGAACAGTGGGGCGCGCTGGTGCGCGGCCGGCTGGACATGACCTCGTTGCCGCTGGACTACGCCAGCGGCCGCCACCCCGAGTTCTCGGCGACCCTGATGCCGGGCCTGGTGCGCAGCCATGAGCGCGCCCAGCGTCTCAACGACTCCGAATTCATGGACATGATCAAGCAGGTGATCAACGACGCCGGGGTCAAGGTCCTCGCCGATGCCTGGCTGGCGGGCGGCTTCGCCTCGAACGAGCGGTGCATCACCTCGCCGGATACCGTCCAGGGTCAGGCCATGCGCGCCGCCGGCCCGGCCTTCGACGAGATGCTGGCCACCGCCGGTGCGTCGATCGCCTCGATGCCCTCTTCGGAAATCTACACGGCGATGCAGACCGGCGTGCTCGACGGCGCCAACACCTCGTCCGGCTCGTTCGTCTCCTACCGCATCTACGAGCAGGTCACCTGCCTGACCGCCCCCGGCGAAAACGCCCTGTGGTTCATGTACGAGCCGATCCTGATCTCCCAGCAGAGCTGGGATGGCCTCAATGAGAAACAGCAGCAGGCCCTGACCGAGGCCGGCCAGAAGGCGGAAGCGTTCTTCGCCAGCGAAGCCGCCGCACTCGACCAGAAGATGGTCGACGTGTTCAAGGAGAACGATGTCGAGGTGGTGAACATGTCGGCGGAGGACTACAACGCCTGGCTGGAGATCGCCAAGGAGAGCTCCTACAAGACCTTTGCCGAGAACGTGCCCAATGGCCAGGCCCTGATCGACGCGGCGCTGGCCGTGGAGTGAGTCCACCGGCCCGGCCGCTGTCGCCGGGCAGTCGCTTTGTCGGCCGCCGTGTCCGGGCGGCCCTTCACTCATCGCTGAGGGAGGCGTCATGGCCCATACCTCGAGCCCCCCGTTGCTGCCCAAGCATGGCGTGACCGGGGGCTACATCCGCCTGATGGATGCCGTGTCCGGCGGCGTGGCGGTGCTGGCCGCCGCCGCCCTGGCCGCCGGTGTGCTCGCCGTCTGCCACATGATCTTCATGCGTTACGCGCTGGGCCAGAGCACCGTCTGGCAAACCGAGTTCGCGGTGTTTTCCGTCACCGGCGCGATGCTGCTCGGTGCCCCCTATGTGCTGATGACCGGCGGCCATGTCGCGGTCACCGTGCTGCCCGATGCGCTCGGTGGCTGGCTCAAGAAGGCCATGCTGCTGGTCGCCTCGCTGGTCGGCCTGGGCTTCTGCATCGCGCTGACCTACGGCGCCTGGCTGTACGTGCTCGAGGCCTGGCATGGCGGCTGGACCACGGGCACGGTATGGAACCCGCCGCTGTGGCCGGCGCTCGCGCCCATGGCCATCGGTGCCAGTCTGCTCTCGCTGCAGTACGTGGCGGAAATTCTTCGCGGGGAGTCCGAACATGGATCCAGTCACTAGCGGCATCCTGATCGTCGTGGCGCTGGTGGTGCTGATGGCCATCGGCACGCCGATCGCCTTCGCGCTGGGCAGCGTGGCCCTCGGCGCGCTGGTGCTCGACCGGGGCATGGGCGAGCTGACCTACTTCGGCGAGACCTTCTACGGCAGTCTCGCCTCGTTCAGTTTCGTGGCGATCCCGATGTTCATCCTGATGGGCGCGGCGGTGGCCTCGTCGCCCACCGGGCGCGATCTGTATCGCTCCCTCGACCTGTGGCTGGGCCGCGTCCCCGGCGGGCTGGCGATCTCCAACATTGGCGCCTGTTCGATCTTCGCCGCACTGTCCGGCTCGTCGCCGGCGACCAGCGCGGCGATCGGCAAGCTGGGCATCCCCGAAATGCGCAAGCGCGGCTACCCGGACGGCGTGGCGGCCGGCTGCATCGCCGCCGGCGGCACGCTGGGGATCCTGATTCCGCCCTCGGTGACCATGATCGTCTACGGCATTTCCACCGAGACCTCGATCGGCCGGCTGTTCATCGCCGGCGCCGTGCCCGGCGTCATGCTGGCCGTGCTGTTCATGACCTGGACGCTGATCGCCTGCAAGCTGGCCGGCGGCTACGACACCCCGAACCCGGTCGCCCAGGCGGCGGCCCAGGTCAAGGACAACGTCGAGGGCAATCTCAAGGCGCTGGTCCGGGTGCTGCCGTTCCTGGTGGTGGTCACCGGCATCCTGTTCGCCCTCTACGGCGGCGTCGCGACCCCTTCGGAAGCGGCCGGGGCCGGGGCCTTCCTGTGTCTGGCGCTGGCCATCCTGGTCTATCGCATGTGGCAGGCCAAACCGCTCAAGCTGATCATGCGCGACGCGCTGCGCGAGAGCGTGATGATCATGCTGATCATCGCCGCCGCGGAGATCTTCGCCTATGCGCTGTCGTCGATGTTCATCACCCAGACCGTGGCCGGGGCGATCGCCGATCTCGAGGTCAACCGCTGGGTGCTGATGGGCATCATCAACCTGTTTTTGCTGGTGGCCGGGTTCTTCCTGCCGCCGGTGGCGGTGATCGTGATGACCGCGCCGATCCTGCTGCCGATCATCCTCGCGGCGAACTTCGATCCCTACTGGTTCGCGGTCATCCTGACCATCAACCTGGAGATCGGGCTGATCACCCCGCCGGTGGGCCTGAACCTGTTCATCATCAAGGGCATCGCACCCGACATCGCGCTGCGCGACGTGCTGCTGGGCAGCCTGCCCTATGCCCTGTGCATGGTGCTGGGGATCGTGCTGCTGTGCTTCTTCCCGGGCATCGCCACCTGGCTTCCCGACCTGATGATGAACTGATCGCAACCGACAAGAGCATCGATCATGAACATGAGCTTTCTGCAGGAGCTGTTCAGTACCATCACCCAGCGTGATGCCTTGCGTCGCAAGCGCTCGGGCACCCTCGCCCCGGTCAGCCACGAGGGCTTGATCGGCGCCTGCCAGGCGTTGCTGGAAAGCGACGGCGAAGCCTCGAGCATCACCCTGGCGCGCCGCGCGCTGGACCTGTATGCGCGGCTCGACGAAGGCGACAAGCTGCGCTTCTTCGAGCGGCTGACCAGCGAATTCTCCGCCGACCCGGAGCGCATCGATGCGGCCTATCAGCGCTACCGGGACTCGCGGGACAACGGCGACCTGCAGGTGCTGTTCGATGTCTGCGAGCCCAGCCGCCAGGAGGTCCTGCGCCGCCTGAACCTGACCACCGACGGCACCCACGAACTGGTGGGCATGCGCGAGGACCTGCTGGGGCTGCTCAAGGCGCACCCCGACCTGCAGCCGCTGAACGCCGACTTCGGCCACCTGTTCGGCTCGTGGTTCAACCGCGGGTTCCTGGTCCTGCGGCGCATCGACTGGAACACCCCGGCGGCGATCCTCGAGCGCATCATCCATTACGAGGCGGTGCACGAAATCCAGGACTGGAACGACCTGCGTCGCCGCCTCGATGCCCGTGACCGGCGCTGTTTCGCGTTCTTCCACCCGGCGATCGGCGACGAGCCGCTGATCTTCGTCGAGGTGGCCCTGCACCGGGGCCTGCCCGACCGGATCCAGCCCATCCTCGATGGCAGCCAGGGCGTCATCGAGGACCCGGACAGCGTCGATACCGCGGCCTTCTTCGGCATCAGCAACTGCCAGACCGGGCTGCGCGGCATCTCGTTCGGCAACTTCCTGATCAAGCAGGTCGTCCAGGAGCTCAAGCAGGAGCTGCCCAACCTGCGCAACTTCGTGACCCTGTCGCCGGTGCCTGGCTTCCGCCAGTGGCTGGACAGCGTGCGCGAGAGCGAGGACCGCCTCGACGACGAAGCCAGCGAGACGCTGGCCCTGCTCGACGAGCCCGACTGGCACAGCGACCCGGCCAAGGCCGACCGCTTGCGGGACGTGATCAGACCCCTGGCGGGCCATTACCTGCTGCACGAGAAGAACGCCCAGGGCCTGCCGCTCAATCCGGTCGCCCGCTTCCACCTGGGCAACGGCGCGGAGCTGCATCGCATCAACTGGCTGGGCGACGTCTCGGCGAAGGGCATCCAGCAGGCCGCCGGGCTGATGGTCAACTATCTCTACGTGCTCGAGGAGATCGAGCGCAACCACGAGCACTACACCACCGACGGCACGATCGCGCGCTCCTCCAGCGTGCGCGACCTGGGACGGCGTGCCCGGAAACTGCTCACGGGAGAAACGGAAAAATGAGCGACAACCTGTTCGAGACGTTTGCGGCGCGCATGCAGGCCCGCGAAGAGGCCCCCTTCATCACCACCCGCGAGGGCCACGGCTATACCTATCGCCAGGCGCTGGCACGCAGCGCGCAACTGGCCGGCGCCCTGCAGGCGCTGGGCGTCGCCCCCGGCGACCGGGTGGCGGTACAGGTCGACAAGAGCCCCGAGACCATCCTGCTGTACCTGGCGTGCCTGCGCCTGGGCGGGGTCTACCTGCCGCTCAACACCGGCTACACCGCCGAGGAGATCCGCTACTTCCTCGGCGATGCCGAGCCGGCGCTGTTCGTCTGCCGGCCCGACGACCTGGACGCCGCCCGGCGCGTCGCCGACGAGAGCGGCTGCCCGCAGGTCGCCACCCTGGGCACCCGCGCCGACGGCAGCCTGATGGAGCAGGCCGAGCGGGCCACCCCGTTCGAGACCGTCGAGCCGCGCGAGGCCAACGA
The DNA here is from genome assembly GCF_900961225.1 of Modicisalibacter radicis. Lineage (GTDB taxonomy): Bacteria > Pseudomonadota > Gammaproteobacteria > Pseudomonadales > Halomonadaceae > Modicisalibacter. The sequence goes on along the minus strand of NZ_CAAHFN010000087.1, from coordinate 25,350 downwards.
TCTGGCGGCGATCCTCTACACCTCGGGCACCACCGGGCGCTCCAAGGGAGCCATGCTGACGCACCGCAACCTGGCCTCCAACGCCGCCTCGCTGGTCGAGGCCTGGCGCTTCAGCGAGGCCGACCGGCTGATCCACGCGCTGCCGATCTTCCACACCCACGGGCTCTTCGTGGCCTGCAACGTGGTGCTGATGGCCGGCGCCAGCCTGCTGTTCCTGCCGCGCTTCGACGTCGACACGATCATCGAGGAGTTGCCCAACGGCACCACGATGATGGGCGTGCCGACCTTCTACACCCGGCTGCTCCAGGACGAACGGCTGAGCGCCGAGCTCACCGCCAACATGCGCCTGTTCACCTCCGGCTCGGCGCCGCTGACCGCCGAGACCCACCAGGCCTTCGAGCAGCGCACCGGGCATGCCATCCTCGAGCGCTATGGCATGACCGAGACCAACATGAACACCTCCAACCCCTACGACGGCGAGCGCATCGCCGGCACCGTGGGCATGCCGCTGCCCGGCGTGGAAGTCCGCGTCACCGACCGCGAGAGCCACGAAGCGTTGCCCCAGGGCGAGATCGGCATGCTCGAGGTGCGCGGCCCCAACGTGTTCATCGGCTACTGGCGCATGCCCGAGAAGACCCGCGAGGAACTGCTCGAGGACGGCTTCTTCGTCACCGGCGACCTGGCGCTGGTCGACGAGCGCGGCTACGTGCATATCGTCGGGCGCGACAAGGACCTGGTGATCTCGGGCGGCTACAACGTCTACCCCAAGGAGGTCGAGCAGGTGATCGACGAGCTCGACGGCGTGGTCGAGTCGGCAGTGATCGGCGTGGCCCACCCCGATTTCGGCGAAGGCGTGACGGCGGTGGTGGTGCGCGCCCCGGACGCCGAGATCGACGAGGCCCAGGTCCTCGCCTCGCTGTCCGGGCGGCTGGCCAAGTACAAGCAGCCCAAGCGGGTGTTCTTCGCCGACAGCCTGCCCCGCAACACCATGGGCAAGGTGCAGAAGAACCAGCTGCGCCAGCAGTATCAGGATACATACGCGGCGCAGGCGCGCTGAGACGTGCGGTGACGGTCCGGCACAGCCGGATCCGTCATCGATGACATTTTAGAAACTCATCAATCGGGCTGCCCGGGTACGGTACTCTGGGAATCGACGAACGTCGCATCCCAACAACAAGGACCCCGTGCCATGAAACACCCCTTGCCCTCGCTGCTACTTGGACTCTCCCTGGCCCTGCCAGGGCTGGCCGCTCACGCCCAGAGCGACGACCCGATCGTGGTCGGCGGACTCAACTACACCGAACACCTGATCCTGACCTCCGCGACCGTGCAGCTGCTCGAGGCCCACGACTACAACGTCGACAAGCGCGAGGGGCTGGGCACCTCCGTGCTGCGCCAGGCCCAGGAGAACGGTCAGGTCGACCTCTATTGGGAATACACCGGCAACTCGGTGATCCTGTTCAACGACCAGCCCCAGCCCGAGGATGCCGAAGCCACCTACCGGACGGCCAAGCGCCTGGACGCCGAGAAGGACCTGATCTGGCTGGATCCGTCCGACACCAACAACACCTATGCGCTGGCGATGCGTCAGGCCGACGCCGAGGAGCGCGATATTCACAGCCTCTCGGACCTGGCCGCGGCCATGAATGACGGCGCCGAGCTGACGCTCGCCTCGAACGCGGAGTTCTATGCCCGCGACGACGGCTTGCGCCCCCTCCAGGAGGCCTATGGATTCAACTTTCCGCGCAGCGACGTCAAGCGGATGGACTCCGGGCTCACCTACAACGCGCTGAAGAACGGCAATGTCGACATCGCCCTGGTGTTCGCCACCGATGGCCGCAACGGCGCCTTCGATTTCGAGGTGCTCGACGACGACCAGGCCTTCTTCCCGGTCTATCAGTTGGCGCCGGTGGTCCGCCGCGACACCCTCGAGTCGCATCCCGACATCGAGGGCCTGCTCAACGCGATGGCGGCCGAACTCGATGACGCCACGCTGATCGACCTCAACAGCCGGGTCGACATCGACAAGCAGGAGATCGACGCCGTGGCCCATGCCTTCCTGACCGAGCAGGGGCTGCTCTAGGACAGCCCCGCAGGCAAGCCCTGCAAACACGCCTCACCGTTTACTGGCAGCGCCGTCCTGGCGCTGCCACCCAGTCAGCGAGTTTTCGTATGTTTCCCAGCGGTCTGACGCCCCAGGCAGACGAGGTGCGTGATTTCCCGCATGCCATCGTCGAGGATCCGGCACTCTTCATTCCCCTGCCCGATGGCACGCGGCTCGCCGCGCGGGCCTGGATGCCCGCCGACGCCGATCGCCATCCGGTGCCGGCGATCATCGAGTGCATCCCCTACCGCAAGCGCGACGCAACGAGCGCCGACGACGAGCGCATGCACCCCTACTTCGCCGGCCACGGCTACGCGGCGCTGCGCATCGACCTGCGCGGCAGCGGCGATTCGGACGGCGTGCTGCACGACGAGTACCTGCAGGGCGAGCAGGACGACATCATCGCGGCGATCGCCTGGATCGCCGAGCAACCCTGGTGCTCGGGGCGCGTGGGCATGCTCGGCATCTCCTGGGGCGGCTTCAATTCGCTCCAGGTCGCCACGCAACAGCCGCCAGCGCTCAAGGCGATCATCGCCGTGGGGGCCACGGTCGACCGCTACCATGACGACGTCCACTACAAGGGCGGCTGCGTGCTCAACGAGCACTTCGGCTGGGCCGCCTCGTCGCTGTCGTTCATGTCGCGGCCACCCGATCCCGCCCTGCGCGAGGACTGGCGGGCGCTCTGGCGCCACCGCCTGACCCACCAGCCGTTCGTCGCCGAGACCTGGTTCGACCACCAGACCCGGGATGATTACTGGCGCCACGGCTCCGTCTGCGAGCGCTACCAGGATCTCACCACGCCCGTGCTGGGCGTCACCGGCTGGGCCGACGCCTACGTCAATTTCGTGGCGGAACTGCTCGAGCACGCCCAGGGCCCCAGGCTGGGCATCGTCGGGCCCTGGCCGCACGCCTATCCCCACGTGGCGATACCCGGGCCGACCATCGGCTTCCTGCAGGAGGCGCTGCGCTGGTGGGACCACTGGCTGAAGGACGAGCCCACCGGCATCATGGATGAGCCGCTCTACCGGGTGTACTGCCAGGAATTCTCGAACGCCGACCCGGACTGCCGCCAGATTCCCGGGCAATGGCTGGCCGAGAGCCGCTGGCCCAGCCCCTTCGTCACGACGCGGGGCCTATCTCTCGCGGCGGGCGGGCTGCACGACGATCCGCGCTCGGCGCCGCCGCCCGGCACAGCAAGGCTGCAAGCACCCGCCGATAACGGCCGCCAGTGCGGCGAGTACATCCCCCATTGCAGCGGCCCCGAGATAGCCGGCGATCAGCGCGGCGACGATGCCCATTCGCTGGTCTACGACACCCCGGCGCTCTCCGACGAGACCGTCATCCTCGGCCGGCCGCAGCTCGACCTGCGGCTCGGCGTCGACCAGCCCAGGGCCAACCTGATCGTGCGGCTGTGCGATGTCTCCCCCGAGGGCATCTCGCAACGGGTTTCCTACGGTGTGCTCAACCTGTGCCACCGCGACAGCCACGTCACGCCCACCGACGTGCCCACCGACACGCCCCTGGATGTCCGGGTCACCCTCAACCAGGCCTGCCATCGCTTCGCCCCGGGCCACAGGATTCGGGTCTCCGTGACCACCGCCTACTGGCCGCTGGTCTGGCCCAGCCCCTACCCGGTCACCCTGACGCTGTTCGAAAGCGCCTGCCGTCTCGGCCTGCCGTGCCGGGCCTCGCACGAGGAGCCCCCGGTGCGCTTCGAACCGGCGGTGTTCTCGGGCCCGCTGCGTCACCGGGTGAACCGCGACGCCACCCAGCGCCGCGACATCACGCTGTCCCAGACCGGAGGCGACACCCGGCACGCCATCGTCGACGACTTCGGCGAGATCGCCTATGACCACGGGCTGGTCAACCGCGCCAGTGCCGACGAACGCTACGCGATCGACCCCGCCGACCCGGCCACCGCGCGCATGAGCAAGGCGTGGACCCAGACCTTCGAGCGCGGCGACTGGCAGGCGCACACCGAAAGCTGGGCGGCGCTGAGCTGCGACGCCGAGTGGTTCTACCTGGAGGCGCGCCTGCAGGCGTTCGAGAACGGGGAGCGTTTCATCGATCGGCGCTGGATCACACGGCGCCGGCGATGCTGGGTGTAATGCCAGGGGATGTCCGGTCCATGAAACGAGATGACGATTAATAGCGTCAGAACGCCCGAGGCGCTGCCTCGGGCGTTTTATGTTCAATAGTGATACCTGCAGGATATGATCGTTATCGCGACATCATCCACGGCATATACCAGACGGTTGGTCTCATCGATACGGCGTGACCAGAACCCCGTCATGTTTTCCTTGAGAGGTTCTGGTTTACCAATACCCTCAAAGGGGGAGCGCTTCACGTCAGAAATCAGCTTGTTAATTCTTTTGAGGGTTTTTTTATCCTGACTTTGCCAGTGGAGGTAGTCTTTCCATGACTCGTGCGTCCAGCAGAGCAAGCGACTATTCATCCCCATCCATCAACTCACGCTCGGCGACTTTTCCAGCCTTGTATTGTGCAATTGACTTATTCAGATGTTCGGCATTGGCAGGGGAACGCAGCAGATGGACCGTTTCCATCAGGCCATTGTAATAGTCAAGCGACATTACCACCGCGTTCTCGGCATCACGACGCGTAATGACCGTGGTGTCGGCATCGTTGACCACGTTATCCAGTACTGCCTTGAGGCTATTGCGAGCCTCGGTGAAGGAAATAATTCTCATCGGCCCTCTCTCCTGTACTGTTTACTGTACAATTCTAGCCTGACCAGCCGACATGTACAATATCCTGGCACACTCAACGCGTATCGTCACTTCTCCAGGCACTGTCTGAAAAGTCGACGAGCGAAGGTCAGACAAGGCAAAAATCAGCGAAAACGGACCGGGCTGGCGCACCAGTTTACGGGGTGTAAATGAGCATTTTGATCGGACTCGCGCCCGAGCTGATTTTTAACGCAGTATCGCCGAGCGCCGCAAGAGCTGGCGCCAGACCTTCCAGCGCGGCGACTGGCAAGCGCACACCGAAAGCTGGGCGGTGGTGGTTCTACCTGGAGGCGCGCCTGCAGGCGTTCGAGAACGGGGAGCGTTTCATCGATCGGCGCTGGATCACGGCGCCGGCGATGCTGGAACTAAGGCCACCGGGTGTCCAGTCCGAAAAAAGCCTGGCACCCAACCTCGGAACAGCTACCCCGGGACGCCCGATGCACCGCATCGGGCGTTTGTATTCGAAGGCCTTTCCTCGATCGTCTCCACGGCACGGCGTTTCGCCGCACGCATGGAATATCCGCCCCTTGATGGGGCATTCCCTGAACCAGAGCAGCGCAAGAACAGCGTGTGACAGGAGAAACCTCTCTACCTCCTGGCCCTGCTTGTGCAGAATGCACAGGTTATCGACACGCCACCGATCGGGAAGCGACAACCCCATCCAGTCTTGGCCATACCCCTGAACATTGGAACGAACCTTGCTTCATGGGAGGTCTGGAAAAGGGTATCTCTATCGTTTATGCGAACTTCTGCGGAGAACGCCATGGAAACCTCGGATTATCCACTGAGCGAAGTGCCCAACAGCGAACGCAAAGGGCTGCTCTCCACCTCGGCTGTACTGCTCGGCTTTACCTTCTTTACCGCCACCATGTGGGCGGGCGGATCACTCGGCAGCGCCTTCTCGTTCGGCCAGCTGCTGTGGGTGATTCTTGTCGGCAACCTGCTGCTGGGCGCCTACGCGGCGGCACTGGCCTACATCGCCTGCAAGAGCGGTCTCAACTCCGTGCTGATGGGGCGTTTCTGCTTTGGCGAGGCGGGCAGCAAGCTGTCCGACTTCGTTCTCGGCTTTACCCAGATCGGCTGGTATGCCTGGGGCACCGCCACCATCGCCGTGGTGCTGGTAAAGACCACCGGCCTGCCGGAGTCGCTCGAGACTCCGTTGATGGTGCTGTTCGGCCTTGCCTTCTGCGTCACCGCGATGATCGGCTTCCGCGGGCTGGACCTGCTTTCCCGCGTTGCCGTACCGGCGATGCTGCTGTTCATCCTGATCAGCCTCTACACCGGCATGGTGGATGTCGGGGGGCTTTCGGGTCTTGCGGGCCAGACGCCTTCCGAGAGCATGAGCTTTGCCGCGGCCATCACCGTGGTGATCGGCACCTTCATCAGCGGCGGCACCCAAGCCACCAACTGGAGCCGTTTCGCCCGCACGCCGAAGATCGCCGTGATCGCGACACTGGCCGCCTTCCTTGTCGGTAACGGCCTGATGGTGCTGACCGGCGCACTGGGCGCGATGATCTATCAGCAGGCCGATATCGTCGATGTGATGCTGGCTCAGGGCTTCGTGGTGCTCGCCGTTCTGATGCTGTTCCTCAACATCTGGACCACCCAGGACAACACCATCTACAACTTCGCCGTGGCCGGCTGCAACCTGCTGCGCACCGACAAGCGCAAGGTGGTCACCGTGGCCGGCGCCGCCATCGGCACCGTGCTGGCCGTGGGCGGCATGTACAACCTGCTGATTCCGTTTTTGGTGCTGCTAGGTACCTTCATCCCGCCGATCGGCGGCGTGATCATGGCGGACTTCTGGCTCAACCATGGGGGCCGGTATCCGAAGCTGGCCGACGTCAGCCTGCCCGCCTTCAACTGGATCGGCCTGGCCTCCTATGCGATCGCCTCCGGGATGGCTTACTTCTCCCCGGTGCTCCCGCCGCTGGTGGGCGTCATCGCCGCGGCCCTGTGCTACGGCATCCTGCTGAAGCTGCCGCTCGCCAGCCCAGCGCCGGGCCCGGCCGAAGACTGATATGGCGATAACCTGCGCCGAGATACCGCGGCTGCCCGGCCTGGAGGAAATCCGTTTCCGGGCTGGCCTGCAGGGCGGAAACCGCCCCGTTCGCTGGCCCTATGTCGCGGAAAACGACACCATCGCGGCGTGGGTGCGGGGCGGCGAGCTGGTATTCGTCACCGGTATCAACCTGCATCGCAGCGAAGCCAACCTGAAGCAACTGGTGAACGAGGCGGTGGAACACCAGGTCGCGGGACTGGTGATACTCACCGGCCCCGAGTATATCCGCGAGATCCCCGCCGGTGTTCTGGATCTCGCCAACTCGCTCAATTTCCCGATTCTCGAGCAGCCCTACTCGCTGAAGATGGTGCTGGTGACCGAGGTGATCAGTAACGCCATCGTTCAGGACAACCTGATCGGCCAGTCCACCAAGCTGTTCTTGACCCGACTGATCAACGGCTTCGCCGACGCGCCGGAGCTCATCCACCTGCGCGCCGCCGAGCTGGGCCTGAACGACGACCGTCCTTATGCGGTGGTGTCCGTGCGCCTTTCGGCCTTTCACCAGCGCCTGCTCAGCGAGGATCCCGACCAGCGCTGGCAACTGATCCATCAGCGCAACCAACTGGAACAACAATTCGGCGAGCTGCTGAAACGACGCGGCATCGACTGGCCCGTACTGGTGCTGGAGCAGGATCTGATCGCCATCTGGCCCGCGGACAGGAACCACGCCAGCGCCTTGTCCGACGACCTTGACGCCGCGCTGAGCCAGCTACAGAGCCGGATGCCGGAGCTGACACTCTATGCCGGCGCCAGCGACCTGCAGCCGGGGCTCAGCCAGCTCTCATCCGCCGTTGAGCAATCCCGGCAGGCGGTGCAGTTTGCCGTGCAGCACGGTGGCCAGCGGCTGTTTTTCTACGACCAGCTGGGCATCGCCCGTCTGTTCGCGGCGATCCCCCAGCGCAACCTGCTGGCCCAGTTCTGCCAGCAGCAGCTTGGCAGCCTCTGCTTCGCCCGGGATGACCGGTCGTTGCAGCTGAAAGAAACCCTGACCCAGTACCTGAATCTGTTCGGCAACCAGCAGCAGACCGCCGAAAGCCTGGGTGTCCACCGCAACACCTTGAGACACCGCCTGAAACGGATCGAGCAACTGATCGACCATCGCCTTGGCGATGCCTTCGTGCGGCTCAACCTGCAGAACGCCCTGCTGATCGAGCAGATTCTATTTCAGCATCACGATATCGACAGCCAGCTCCCCACGGCGAGGGATCATTGAAGAGGTTCTCATGAAAATCGTTAACGCCCGCCTGCGGCACAAACCCCAGCTCCACACCCTGGAGATCGCCGATGGGCTATTCGGCCGGATCGGCGAACAAGGCGACGCCATCGCTTGCCCCGAAGGGGCCATCGATGCCGGCGGCAAACTGCTGTGCGCACCCTTCGTGGAGCCCCACATCCACCTGGATGCGGCGCTGACCGCCGGGGAACCCAACTGGAACCAGAGCGGCACCCTGTTCGAGGGCATCGAGCGCTGGAGCGAACGCAAGCCGATGCTGGACGAGGCCGATATTCGTCGCCGCGTACTGGACACCATCGAGCTTCTGGTACGGAACGGCGTGCAGCATATCCGCACCCATGCGGATATCTCCGACCCCAGCCTGATAGGCCTGAAGACCCTTTGTACCCTGCGCGACGAACTCAAGGAGAAGATCGATCTACAGGTGGTCGCCTTTCCCCAGGATGGTCTGCTCTCCTTTCCCGACGGCTTACAGCTGATGGAAGAGGCGCTGGAGTTCGGCGCCGATGTGGTCGGCGGTATCCCGCACTTCGAGTACACCCGCGAGCTGGGCGTGGAATCGATGAAGACGGTGATCGGGCTGGCGAGGAAGTACGACCGCCTGGTGGATGTACACTGTGACGAGATCGACGACCCCCACTCCCGTTTTCTCGAAGTACTCGCCTGCGAAGCGCTGTTCAACGAGCTGGGCCCGCGCGTCACCGCCAGCCACACCACGGCGATGCACTCCTACGACAACGCCTACTGCTCCAAACTGTTCCGTCTGCTGAAGAACTCCGGCATCAATTTCATCTCCTGCCCCACGGAAAGCATCCACCTGCAGGGCAGGTTCGACAGCTACCCGAAACGTCGCGGCCTGACACGAGTCAAGGAGCTGCGTGACGCCGGTATCAACGTCTGCTTCGCCGAGGATTCGATCTTCGACCCCTGGTACTCCCTCGGTAATGGAAAACTGCTGCGCAGCCTGGATTTCGGCCTGCATATCTGCCAGATGATGGGCTATCGCGACTTCGAGAGCGCACTCGACCTGATCACCGACAACAGCGCCCGCACCCTGAACATCCAGGATCGCTACGGCATCGAAACCGGCAGGCCCGGCAATTTCATCCTGCTTGACGGGGAAGACGACTACAGCGTGCTGCGCAACCAGGGTGAAGTCCTGCTCTCGGTCCGTCAGGGCGAGATCATCATGCAGCGTGAACCCTCGCGGGTAACCAGCGAACGCTATATTTCAGCGTGACTCACACCGGGCCGGCGCACCATGCCGGCCCATTCTTGAGATCTAGCGCGCCAATTCCGCGCACCCGTTTCCAACCAGGCATGACCGTGCTTTCCAGGCCGAGGCGCTCCCGACTGAACCGGACGACGCCTGCAGGCCGCCAAGCCCTGATTGGGCAACATGCACAATCCTATCGGTAGCTAACTGTTCAATTCCCACTACTGGATTTTTCCTTCCAGGCCTTCCCCCATTTGGTACGCACCTTGCAAAGACAAGTTGAACGCAATCCATCTGGCCGGTCACTCGACGAACAACGTGCACAGTCAATCAATGCTCCGACCGGAACCCAATCAGGAATCGACAATGGCCACAGTGCTCACCGGCAACGGCCCCCGCGCCGTCAACAGCAGCGACCTCGACAGCCTCGTTGTCCCGTTCTCGTCAATACCGGTCATCGATTTTTCCGCCATGTACCGCGATGACGTGGACGCTCGCCATGCTGTCGGCGCAGCGGTGCGCAAGGCGTGCACCGAGGTGGGCTTTTTCTATGCCAAGGGCCATGGCGTTCCACAGAAAGTGATCGACCGGACGTTCAAAGCCGCTCATCAATTTTTCGATCTGCCGCTCGAAGAAAAGATGAAGGTCGATATCGCCAATTCTCCAAACCTTCGCGGCTATACCGGCCTGCTGGAAGAGAACACCAATATTGAAGGTCTGGGCGACCTGCATGAGGGCTTCGATATCGCGCTGGATCTGCCGGAAGACGATCCCGACGTCATGGCCGGCAAGTTCGGTTACGGCCCCAACCAGTGGCCGGAGAACCTGCCCGGTTTCAAGGAGGCGCTGCTGGATTACCAGGGCGCCGTACTGGATTTCGGCCAGAAGATCTTTTCCGCCTTCGCGCTGGCGCTGGATCTGGAAGAGGACTTCTTCGCGCCGCTGAGCACCAAACCGATGGCGCAGATGCGGGTGCTATCCTACCCGAGCCAGGACGGCCCCATCGACGAGCACCAGATCGGCATCGGCCCGCACTCCGATTACGAATGCTTCACCATCCTCTGTACCGATGAGATCCCCTCGCTGCAGGTACTGAATTGTGCCGGCGAGTGGATTCAGGCCCCACCGATCCCCGGCGCATTCATCGTCAACGTCGGCGATCTGATGGCGCGCTGGACCAACGGCTACTTCGCCTCCACCCTGCATCGCGCCATCAATAGATCCGGCAAGCAGCGCTACTCCATCCCGTTTTTCTACGGCCCCGACTCCGACGCCATGATCGAGGTCCTGCCCTCGTGCCAGAACGAGGACTGGCCCGCGCAGTTCGAACCGATCAAGGCCAGCGACTACATCCAGTCGCGCTTCAACGAAACCTATGCCCATCGCAGCGCGGAAGAGCAGTCCTGAAGGACCGCTGCCGTCGAGTCCGCCCCCTACCCGGAGACCCCCTTCGATGCGTAACCCGATTTCGCCCCCTGTGCTCTCGCTGGCCGCTATCGCCGGCAGCCTGCTGCTTGCCAACCCGACCCGGGCCGAGCCTTTCCAGTTGCAAGGCGATCCCAGGATCGCCTTCATCTATGCCGCCACCGCCCGCGACGGTGGCTGGAACGAGGCGATAGACAACGCCCGCCAGGAGGTTGCCGATGAGCTGGGTTACCCGATTGCCGTGGCGGAAAGCATTCCTGAAGACGCCAGCACCCTGAAGAACGCCATCGACCTATATGTACAGCGCGGCTTCAATATCATTGTCGGCACCACCTATGGCTACTCCGACGGCATTGCCGAAGCGGCCGAAAAATACCCGCATGTGGCATTCGTGAACGCTTCCGGCACGACCAATTCCGACAACCTGGAAAGCTTCTACGCCCGTACCTACGAAGGCTGGTATCTGGCAGGCATCGCGGCCGGCGCCGTGGCCGACAACGACAGGCTGGGCATGCTGGCAGGCTTTCCGGTCAGCGTGGTCAACTGGGATATCAACGGCTTCGCTCGTGGCGTACGGGTAAGCAACCCGGATGCGTCCGTCTCGGTGCTATACACCAACTCCTGGTGGGACCCGGTGAAGGAGGGGCAGGCCACCAAGTCGCTGCTCGAGCAGGACACCTCAGTCATCGCCAACAACCTGTCCTCCGCCTCCCCCTTCACCGAAGCGGAGAAAGCGGATGCCTACAGCGTCGGTTTCCAGCTCGACATGAGCGCGCAGGCGCCCAAGGGGCACCTCACCTCCGTGGTTTTCCACTGGGACAAGTACCTGATCCCCACCATCGAGGCAATCGCCGCAGGCACCTGGGAACCCAACCGCAACGGCGCCTTCCCCGGCATCGCCGAGGGTGTCGTGGATATCACCCCGCTGCCGGACAGCGTACCCGCCGAGGTCAAGCAGGTCGTCGCCGACAAGCGCGCCGCCATCATTGCCGGTGAGCTGACCCCGTTCGATGGGCCGCTGGTCGCCCAGGACGGCACCGAGAAACTGCCCGGCGGCGAATCCCTCGGCGATGAGCAGCTCTGGGCGATGGATTACCTGGTCCAGGGCACGGTCGGGGGCGGCCAATGAGTCAGGGTTCCGCCCTGCTGACCCTGAGCGCCATCGACAAGAGCTTCGATGTTCACCGAGTTCTCGACTCGGTGTCCTTCGAACTCGCCAAAGGCGAGGTTCACGCCCTGCTCGGTGAGAACGGGGCGGGCAAGTCGACCCTGATGAATATCCTCATCGGCGTGTACAGCGCCGATGCCGGCACCCTGGAACTGGAAGGCAAGCCGCTGAAGATCGCCAGGCCCGTCGACAGCGCGCGCCATGGCATCGGCATGGTCCATCAGCATTTCCGCCTGGTGGACCGTCTGACGTTGACGGAAAACCTGCTGCTCGCCGCCGATGATCACCCGGGGCTGAAACGCCGCGCCACCGCCCGCGACACACTGCTGGCCACAGCCAGGGAGATCGGCTTCACGCTCGACCCCGATTGCCCGGTGGGCGAGCTATCCGTGGCGGAGAAGCAGCGTGCCGAGATCTGCAAGGTGCTGGCACTGGGTGCACGCATCCTGATCCTGGACGAGCCCACCGCCGTGCTGACCGACTCCGAAGCCTCCTCCATGCTCGGCGCTATCCGTCGCATGGCGGAATCGGGCCGCAGCATCATCCTGATCACCCACAAGTTGCGCGAGGTAGTCGGCTTCAGCCATCGCGTGACGATCATGCGCCGTGGCAAGACCGTGGCTGCCGGGCTGGATACCGGCGACCTGTCCATCGAGAAGATCTCCAGCCTGATGATGGGCGCCTCCGCATCAAGCGTCAGTCCGGACAAGGCCCCGGGCAGTGTCCGGCCCCATGGGCCGGATCTGCTTGCCGTCTCCCACCTGCATGCGCAACGCGACGACGGCGCACCAGCGCTGAACGACGTGAGCCTTCGCGTGCGCGCCGGTGAAATCCTGGGCCTGGCCGGTGTGGGCGGTAACGGCCAGCATGAACTGGTGGAAACGCTCTGCGGCCTCCGCTCGGCCAGCGCCGGCAGTGTCATGGTCGACGGCGCCGATGCGCTGGGGCTGTCACCCCGACAGCGACGCAAGCTGGGCCTGCGCGTGATTCCCGCCGACCGCATGGCCAGCGCACTGGTGTCGGACCTCGACATCGCTGCCAACCTGGCGCTGACCTCGGTGGTCAGCGGCCGCTTCGGGCGACTCTGGCTCAACCGTCGCCGCATGGCGCGCGAAGCCAAGGCCAGTATCGAACGGCACGAGATCGCCGGTGCCCGGCCTCGGGGGCGAATGGGGCTGCTTTCCGGCGGCAACGCACAGAAAGTCCTGCTGGCCCGCGAGATCGACAGCGGCATGAAGCTGCTGCTGGCCCACTCACCGACACGCGGGCTGGACATACGCGCCGCCGCGGCCGTCCATCAGCGCCTGCGCGAGGCCGCCGCCGGCGGTGCCGCCTGCCTGCTGGTGAGCGAAGACGTGGAAGAGATCATGGCGCTGTCCGACCGCATCTGTGTCGTCAGCGCCGGCAGGGTCACCGGCGAATTGCCCGGCGATGCCAGTGCCGCTGATATAGGGAGGCTGATCCTGGGCCATGAATAGCGTCAGATTGACTCTCGAGCGGCGCCAGCGGATCAGCACGCTGCGCTCGACCACCACCTATGCCCTTGGCCTGCTTATCGGCCTGGCCTGCGGCCTGCTGGTGCTGCTGGCCGCCGGCGCGCCCGCATCGACCCTCCTGAACGACCTGGTGATCCAGGTCTTTTTCAGCGCGATGGGGCTGGCACAGACGTTGACGCTGGCGGTGCCACTGATCCTGGTGGGGCTGTCCGCCACCGCCGCCATGCGCCTGCGCTTCTGGAACGTGGGGATCGAAGGCCAGCTCTGGCTCGGTGCCATCGGCGCGACTCTGGTGGCACTCAATGATGTCGGCAGCGACTCCCTGCGTCTGCCCACCATGCTGATCGCCGCCGCCATCGCGGGAGCGGCGTGGATCGCCGTACCGCTGATATTGAAGCTGAAGGCCGGCGTGAACGAGCTGGTGGTCACCCTGCTGCTGTCCAACGTGGCCTACCTGCTGTTGCAGCATCTGCTGTTCGGCGCCTGGAAGGATCCGGTGAACAGCTTTCCGGTCTCGCCCCGTTACGACGACAGCGAGCAACTCGCCAGCCTGGGGTTCGGCAACCTCCATTCGGGCCTCTATATCGCCCTGGGTATCACGCTGCTGATGGCGATTCTGGTGCAGAAGAGCCGAACCGGTTTCTACGTCGATGTCATCGGCCACAACCGCCCCGCGGCGCTGGCCGCCGGCATTCCGGTGACCGCCACCATCACGCTGATGATCCTCCTCTCCGGCGCGCTGGCCGGACTGGCGGGCGGCCTGATCGTGACCGGTGTCGAACATCGCCTGACCCAGACCATCGGCATCAACACCACCTTCAGCGGCATCGTGATCGCCTTTATCGCCCGCTTCAATCCGCTGGCGGTACTGCCCACGGCCATCGTGCTGGCGGGCATCTACAACGCTGGGGGCACGCTGAAGGTGTTCTACGGCATTCCGGACGCCATCGTGGTACTGATCCAGGGCATCGTGCTGCTGACGCTGCTGATGATTCAGTTCTTCCGCAGCTACCGCGTATCACTGTTGATCCCGTCAAGAAAACAGCCCGCTTAAGCGCACGAGGTCATATGGAACCGTTCATCACCAGTTGGCTGGGCAGCACACCGGCTTTCGCCATCCCTCTCGCGCTGGCGAGCATGGGGCTGGTGCTCTGTGAGCGCGCCGGTGTCCTCAACATGGGCGCCGAGGGCTACATGGCGCTGGGCGCCATGACCGCCGCGGTACTGACACTGACACTGGGCAACCCGGCCATCGGCATCGTCTGCGCCGTGCTGGCCGGCGCGGCACTGGCCTTGTTATTCGGCTTTGCCGTGGTGATCATGCGCTGCGAACAGATACTGGCCGGCCTGGCCACCATGGCCGTGGGGCTGGGGATCGCCGGCGTGGTCGGGCGGCCTTACGTCCACAAGAGTTTCGAAGGGCTGCAGCCGCTGGATCTACCGGTACTGGATCGGGTGCCATTGATCGGCCAACTGATGTTCAACCAGGACGTCCTGGTCTATCTCACGGTGCTGACAAGCGTCGCGCTCTGGTTGCTGCTGGAACGTACCCGAGCCGGTCTGAAAATCCGCGCCGTGGGCGAAGACCCCGCCAGTGCCGACGTGGCAGGCGTGCAGGTGCAGGTTCAGCAATTGGCGGCAATCACCGCCAGCGGCGCGCTATGTGGCCTGGGCGGCGCTTACCTGTCGGTGGCAAGCAGCAGCATCTGGGTGGAAAACATGGTGGCCGGGCGCGGCTGGATCGCCCTGGCACTGGTGGTATTCGCCCGCTGGGACCCGCTCAAGGCCCTGGCCGGCGCCTTCCTGTTCGGCGCCATCGAGGCCCTGTTGCCACGCCTTCAGGCGATCGGCGTACCCGCTCCGACCTACCTGATGAACATGCTGCCCTACCTGTTCACCATCGCCGTGCTGCTGGTAACCGCCTGGTCCGGTTCGAAAAAAGGCATGGCGCCCGCCGCCCTCGGCAAGCCCTATGTCCGCCAGGATCGGCACTGAAGGGTCGCGCCAGCGGGCCGGGCTCAACCGCGACGCTCGTGCTCCAGGCGACGCGCCAGCAGCGAGGCCACCAGCGGGGTGTCGGCATCGCGATGGGTGGGCAGGGCGTAACGCGCCGCGGCGATGGCCTCGGGGTCGATATCGGCGCTGATCAGCCCCTCGCCGTCCGGGGCCCGCGCGACGACCCGCCCGTCGACGCCGACGATACAGCTGCCGCCCCAGAACCAGGCGTCGCCCTCGGGCCCGTAGCGGTGCGCCATGACCATCGGCGTGGCATACATCATGGCGTAGAAGCTCAGGCAGGTCAGCCAGTTGCCTTCGTCGTCGAAGTCGCCGTCGACCAGGCCGGCGGCGGCATTGATCGGCGCCAGGAGGACATCGGGGCGCTCCAGCATCGCCGCATGGGCCAGCCCCGGATTCCACAGGTCGGCGCAGATCATGACCCCGCACGACAGCGAGCGTTGCGACGCGAGCGTCAGGCGCTTGCCCGGGGTGAAGTGCTTGCCCTCTTCGTGGCCGCCGTAGGTGCACAGGTTGAGCTTGCGATGCACGGCGATGACCTCGCCCCCCTTGAGCAGGGCGGCGGCATTGGCGTACTCCCCGCGGGCGATTGTCTCGACGAAACCCACCACCGTGAGCATCTCGCCCGAGGCCCGGGCCAGTTCAAGAAGCCGGGGATCGTCGCGGGCCATGGCCACATGCGGCGTCTGCGCCATCAACGAATAGCCGGTTAACGAAAGCTCGGGAAAGACGAGCACATCGATGCCCGTTTCCCGGGCCTTGGCTATCCAGTGGCGGTGCGTATCGAAATTCTGTGTCAGGTCACCCAGCACACAATTGATCTGGGCGGCGCCGACTCGGTAGAGAGAAGTGGAAGCACTCATGGCCGCGGTTCTCCGTTGAATTGTCGGAGCATAAATAACTGTTTTCAGTATTTAAAGGATACGGTCCGTGGCCAGGATTTCATACTTTCATAGCACCATGAGCGTTCAAAATGAATAGCATTTCACATCCCAATGGACCACCCATCTTTAGCGCTGAAAAAGCGTGTTATGCTCGGCGAATAATTCGAAATTATAAAACGCCAGCCTATCCAGAAATTTACCCGCTCATGAAAGGAGCCTCGTCCCCGGGGCTCGTAGAGGGCAATGCCTGTGGAACTCATACAATACGTCCTCGATAACCTCGAGCTGCTGTTCGACCTGACCCTGGAGCACATCTCGCTGGTCGGGGTCGCGGTGGGCATCGCCACCTTGACGGGCGTGCCGATCGGCATCGCCATCACCAAGGACGAGCGTCTGGCCAAGGGCGTGCTGTACCTGGCCTCGGTCATCGTGACCATCCCCTCGATCGCGCTGTTCGGGGTGATGATTCCGCTGCTGTCGATCTTCGGCTACGGCATCGGCTATGTGCCCGCCGTGATTGCCGTGCTGCTCTATTCGCAGCTGCCGATCATCCGCAACACCTACACCGCGATCAACAACGTCAACCCGGCGCTGCGCGAAGCCGCCCGCGGCCTCGGCATGAGCCAGAACCAGCGCCTGCGCATGGTCGAGATCCCCCTGGCCGTGCCGGTGATCATGGCCGGTGTGCGCACCGCCGTGGTGCTCAATATC
Organism: Modicisalibacter radicis; assembly: GCF_900961225.1. Lineage (GTDB taxonomy): Bacteria > Pseudomonadota > Gammaproteobacteria > Pseudomonadales > Halomonadaceae > Modicisalibacter. The sequence continues at coordinate 8,287 of NZ_CAAHFN010000087.1, read as the reverse complement.
GGCGTCATGGCGATCGCCGCCTACATCGGCGCCGGCGGCCTGGGCACGCTGATCAGTCGCGGCATCTCGCAGTCCGACCCGCGCCAGCTGATCGTCGGGTCGATCGCGGTGAGCCTGCTGGCGATCGCCGTCGACTATGCCCTGCTGGCCCTGCAGAAGCGCCTGACCCCCAAGGGCATGGAACGCGACGCCAGCGCGATGTGAACGCGCCCACTGCTGACTCGACAAGGGTTTCCCCATGATACGACTCGATAACCTCACCAAGGTCTTCGACACGCCCAAGGGGGCGGTCGTGGCCGCCGACCACATCAACATGGAAGTGCCCGAGGGGGAGATCTGCATCCTGCTCGGCCCCTCCGGCTGCGGCAAGACGACCACGCTGAAGATGATCAACCGCATCATCCGCCCCTCCTCGGGCAAGGTGTTCCTGAACGGCGAGGACACCACCGGCATGAACACCCAGGACCTGCGCCGCAACATCGGCTACGTGATCCAGCAGATCGGGCTGTTTCCCAACATGACCATCGAGGAGAACATCACCGTGGTGCCGCGCCTGCTGGGCTGGGACAAGACCGCCTACAAGAAGCGCGCCCGCGAGCTGATGGACATGATCGCCATGGACGCCGAGGCCTTTCTGAAGCGCTACCCCAGCGAGCTCTCGGGCGGCCAGCAGCAACGCATCGGTGTCGCCCGCGCGCTGGCGGCCGACCCGCCGGTGATGCTGATGGACGAGCCGTTCGGTGCCATCGACCCCATCAACCGGGCGGTCATCCAGGACGAATTCCTGAAGATGCAGGCCGAGCTCAAGAAAACCATCATGTTCGTCAGCCACGACATCGACGAAGCCATCAAGATGGGCGACCGCATCGCGGTGTTCCGCGAGGGCAAGCTCGTCCAGTACTCCCCGCCCGACGACCTGCTCTCGGCGCCGAAGAACGCCTTCATCGAGTCCTTCCTCGGCGAGGACCGCGCGCTCAAGCGGCTCAACCTGGTCAAGGTCCGCGAGGTGTTTTCCGACGACCTGGGCACCGTGCGCCCGGACGACACCCTGGAGACCGCGCTGTCGCGGATCGACGAGTACGGCTACCAGAACGCCATCCTGATGATCAACGACCGCAACGAGCCGGCCGGCATGGTCACGCGCTCGGTAGCGCGCACCACCCGGGGCTTCTGCCGCGATCATTTCCAGGTCGCGCCACCGGTGGCCGAGCTCGACGACGACCTGCGCAAGGTCGCCTCGCAGATGTTCGCCAACGACACCACCTGGATGCCCTGCGTGGATGCGCGCGGCCGGGTCTGCGGGCACATCACCCAGCGGGCGATGACCCACCACCTGGGCTCGCGCTACCGCTCGCGCCCCGGGGACAGCGCGTCGATCCGCTCGGAAGCCGCCACCAAGGAGTAAGCCCATGCCGAGTCGTTCGCTGCAACGTGTGTGCCGCTGGCTGCTGGCGATCGCGCTGTTTCTGGCCGGCGTCTGGGCGCAGCGCAGCGGCATGATCGAGGAGTTCATCTTCTACCTCCCCGACGTGCGCTACCTGGCCGCTCAGCACCTGTTCCTGACCGCCGTGTCGGGCGGGCTGGCGATTCTGGTCGCCGTGCCGCTGGGCATCGTGCTGTCGCGCCCGAGCGTCGACCGCTATGCCGAATCGCTGATGCAGGTGCTCAACGTGGGCACCACCATCCCCACCCTCGCCGTTCTGGCGCTGTCGATGAGCTTTCTCGGCATCGGCACGGTGCCGGCGGTGTTCGGGCTGTTCGTGGCCACCCTGCTGCCGATCGCCCGCAACACCTACGTCGGCCTCAAGGGCGTCTCGCCGGCGCTGATGGAGGCCGCGGCGGGGCTGGGCATGTCGCCCATCCAGCGCCTGTTCCGGGTCGAGCTGCCCAATGCGCTTTATGTAATCTTCGCCGGCGTGCGCACGGCCCTGGCCATCAACGTCGGGACGGTGCCGCTCGCCTTTCTGATCGGCGCCGGCGGGCTCGGCGAGCTGATCTTCACCGGCATCGACCTGTACGACACCGTGATGATGCTGTCCGGCGCGATTCCCACGGCATTGCTGGCCGTGGTCGTCGATGCCCTGGTCGCGCTGATCGCCTTCCTCCTCGTTCCGCGCGGCGTCAATCCCGGCCGGGCCTAGCTTCGCGGCCCGTTCATTCTTTCGACAAGGTAACTCGCATGTTGAAACACCTGACTCGTACGCTGTTGTTCATGGCTTTCACGCTCGGTATCGGCACAGCCACCGCCCAGGCCGAGGAGATCGTCGTCGGCGGCAAGAACTTCACCGAACAGCAGATCCTAACCAGCATGACCGTCCAGTATCTCGAGCATCTGGGCTACGATGTCGACCAGCGCTCCGGCATGGGCACCACCGTGCTGCGCCGCGCCCAGGAGAACGGCCAGGTGGACCTCTACTGGGAGTACACCGGCACTTCGCTGATCAGCTACAACAAGGTGACCGAGAAACTCTCGCCCGAGCAGACCTATCAGCGCGTCAAGCAACTCGACGCCGAGAAGGGCCTGGTGTGGCTCGCGCCCTCCGAGGCCAACAACACCTATGCACTGGCCATGCGCGAAGCGGACGCCGAGCGGCTCGGCATCGAGACCATCTCGGACCTGGCGGCTGCGGTCAACGACGACGCCGAGCTGACGCTGGCCTCGAACGCCACGTTCTACGCCCGTGATGACGGCCTGAGGCCGCTGCAGAAGACCTACGGCTTTCGCTTCGGACGCGCCAACGTCAAGCGCATGGATCAGGGCCTGACGCTACGCGCGCTGACCCAGGGCGAGGTCGACGTCGCCATGACCACGGCCACCAACGGCCAGATACCCTCGCTGCCCATCGTGATTCTCGAAGACGACCGCCAGTTCTTCCCCAACTACGCACTCACCCCGGTCGTCCGCCAGGAGACGCTCGACGCCAACCCCGAACTCGACGAGCAGATGAACCGCGTTTCCGCCCTGCTCGACGACCGGACCATGGCCCGACTCAACTCGCGCGTGGACATCGAAAAGCAGTCCGCCGAGAAGGTCGCCCAGAACTTCCTCGCCGAGCACGGACTACTGTAAAGATTCACGATCACAACAACCCAGAGCAGGAGAGACAAGATGCTACGCAACCTGATCCCCCTGATGGCCGGCCTGGCCCTGACCACCGGCATGGCCACGGCGCAGGCCGACGAGATCGTCGTCGGCGGCAAGAACTTCACCGAACAGCAGCTGCTCAGCAGCATGACCACCCAGTACCTCGAGGGGCTGGGCTACGACGTCACCAAGCGCGCGGGCATGGGCTCTGCCATCCTGCGCCAGGCCCAGGAGAACGGCCAGATCGATCTCTACTGGGAGTACACCGGCACGTCGCTGATCAACTACAACGACGAGTCCGCCGAGGGCCTGACCGCCGAGGAGACCTACGCCAAGGTCAAGGAACTCGATGCCGAAAAGAGCCTGGTGTGGCTCGAACCCTCCGACGCCAACAACACCTACGCGCTGGCAATGCGCGAGAGCGACGCCAATGAGCGCGGGATCGCCTCGATCTCCGACCTGGCGGCCGCCATCAACGAGGGCGAGGCCCTGACCTTCGCCTCGAACGCCGAGTTCTACGCCCGCGAGGATGGTCTGCGCCCACTCCAGCAAGCCTACGACTTCCGCTTCGGCCGCGAGAACGTCAAGCGCATGGACTCGGGCCTGACCTACCCGGCGCTGCGCGACGAGCAGGTCGATGTCGCGCTGGTGTTCGCCACCGACGGGCGCATCCCGGCCTTCGGCTTCACGGTCCTCGAGGACGACAAGAACTACTTCCCCGCCTACTCGCTGACCCCGGTGGCCCGCGAGGAAACCCTCGAGGCCAACCCCGAGCTGGCCGAGCAGATGAATGCCCTCTCCGGGATGCTCGACGCCGAAACCATGGCCTCGCTCAACGCCCGCGTCGACGTCGACAAGGAGTCGATCGAGAACGTCGCGCAGGATTTCCTTGAACAGAACGACCTGCTCTAAGCCGCGACGGGTGTACCGGTAACGACGAAGCCGCCCTCTGGGGCGGCTTTCGTGTCAAGGAACCTCAAGCATGCACTATCAGGACCATCTCCAGGTCGGCAGCGCCCAGATCAACACCGTGCTGGGCGATGTCGACGCCAATCTCGATACCCATCGTCGGCACATCCGGGAGGCACGCGCGCGGGCGCTGGATTTGCTGGTCTTCCCCGAGCTCTCGCTGACCGGCTACGCCCTGGGCCCGCGGGTGCTCGACGTCGCCTGCCCCCGCCACGACCCGCGTCTTCTCGAACTGGCCCGGCACGCCGGCGACATGCAGGTGATCGTCGGCTTCGTCGAGGAAGCGAGCCCCGGCGAGTACTACAACGCCCTGGCCACCCTGCACGCCGGCGAGATCGTCGCCATCCACCGCAAGCTCAACCTGCCCACCTACGGTGGCCTGGAGGAGGGCAAGTGGTTCACCCACGGCGAGACCCTCACCAGCACCGAGGTACGCCCCGGGTGGACGGCCACCTCGCTGATCTGCGCCGATCTGTGGAACCCCGCCCTGGTGCACGCGGCGCTGCTGCCCCGGCCGAGCGTGCTGTGCGCGCCGATCAACTCGGCCTCGGCGATCGTCAGCGAGACCTTCTCCAACGAAGCCAACTGGGCGCTGAACCTGCGCTTCTACGCCATGACCTACGGCACGCCGGTGGTCATGGCCAACCGCTATGGCCCCGAAGGCGATCATCATTTCTGGGGCGGCTCGCGCATCCTCGACCCGCGCGGCGAGACGCTCGCCGAGGCCGAAGCCGGCGAAGGGCTGATCGACGCCACCCTCTCGCGCACCGCCATCGCCCGCGCGCGTTTTGAACTGCCGACCCTGCGCGACGCCGACACGCCGCTGATTCGCCGCCTGATGGACGGCTACCGTTAACCCGAGGAACCCACATGGCCGCTGCCGCCCCACTCGACTGGATTCACAACTTCGACCCCGAGCGCCTGGAGGCCCGCCACTACGAGCACGCCAAGCGTTGCCTGCTCGACCTGGTCGGCGTGGCAGCCGGGGCGACGCGCACCCCGCTCGCCCGGCACGCCCGACGCTTCGCCACCCGCCAGTACGGCGGCGACCGCCCGCTGCTGTTCGCCGAGGGGAATGCCTCGCCGGCCGGCGTCGCGCTTCACGGCGCCTGGCTGATCGATGCCCTCGACGCCCACGACGGCCAGGTGCTGACCAAGGGCCACGCCGGGGTCGCCATCCTGCCCGGGCTGCTGGCCCTGCCCGAGGTCGCATCGCTGAGCGGGCGGCAGTTTCTCGGCCTGCTTGTACTCGGCTACGAAGTCGCCACCCGCGCGGGGATCGCCCTGCATGCCACCAGCCCGGACTACCACACCTCCGGCGCCTGGAACGCCCTGGGCGTGGCCGCCGTGGCCGCGCACCTGCTGGGCCTGGAGCGGGCGACACTGCACGAGGCCCTGGGCATCGCCGAGTTCTACGGCCCGCGCAGCCAGATGATGCGCTGCATCGATCACCCCACCATGGTCAAGGACGGCTCCGGCTGGGGCGCGATGACCGGCATCTCGGCGGCGCTGCTGGCCGAGGACGGCTTCACCGGCGCCCCGGCGGTGAGCGTGACGGACGAGGATGTCGCCGCCATCTGGCGAGACCTGGGCGAGCGCTGGTACCTCCACGAACAGTACTTCAAGGCCTACCCGGTGTGCCGCTGGGCCCAACCGGCGGTGGAAGCCGTGCTGGCCGCCCGTCCGGCGGATCTCGACCCCGAACGGGTGGCGCGCATCGAAATCGTCACCTTCCACGAGGGCAAGCGCCTGCACGTGACGCACCCGACCACCACCGAGCAGGCCCAGTACAGCCTGCCCTGGCCGGTGGCCTGCGCGCTGGCCACCGGCACCGTGGCGGTGGACGGCATCACCGAGCGGCTGGGCGACCCGGCGCTGGCGCGCCTCGCCGAGTGTGTCGAGATTCGCGAGAGCGACGACTTCAACGCCCGCTTCCCCGCCGAGCGCTGGGCCAGTGCCGTTCTGCACCTGGATGACGGCACCCGCCTGGAAAGCCCGGCCTGCGAGGCGCGCGGCAACCCCACCAACCCGCTCGCCGATGCCGAACTGCTGGCAAAGTACGACGCCCTGGCCGAGCCCGTGCTGGGCGAACGGGCGACACGGCTGCGCGAGGTAGTGATGAGCCTGGAGACACGCCCCGCCAGCGACCTGCTGGCCCTGCTGGGCGCGCCCTGACGACGCCAGCAGGCCCAGAACGACACTCGGCGCCTCCCAAGGGAAGGCGCCGAGTGCGTTTGAGGCGGCATTATCGAGATCGGCAAGCTTGATGGAGCATGGGTGCGGCTGCGGTTCGCTTGCCTCCGTCTGATCAAGACTCACGCAGCCTGACGTGCGCTGAGTGCGAGCGGATAGAGCGTCTCCCTAGCATCCAGCGCATCAATAGGAGGTGTGGTAAGAATGCGGCCGTGACACTCCGGCTGGCAGAAGCCTGATGGATAAGGAAACCATATTGAGATAGCTTTGGTTGTGGGGGTGAATTGATCCCGCTAACCTGAAACCACCCTTAGTTATTGGTAAGCTGGACCAGCAGCTACGCTCGATGGCTACAACACAGGGCTGAGATATAGTGTTTGGAATTACGCTCTTAAAAGCTGGCTGTGCCAAGAGAGAATGTCATTATGATGGCTAGATATGTTCATGTCGCTATAGTAGCTTTTTTGTTAGCTATATCCAGTATTGCAAGGCCTGCTCATGCGATGCGCTGCAATGGTGATTTAGTAAGCATAGGTGACTTAACATTTGATGTGGCCAGAATTTGCGGCGAGCCCAAATGGAAGCAAGTCTCTCCTCCTGAAACAATAAATGGGCGCATTGTGAAAGGCGCTGTTAGGGTTGAGCGCTGGGTATATGGGCCGAAAAATGGTGTGTACCTATATCTTCGCTTTGTTAATGGCGAACTTAGGTCAATTGATAGCCAGAGAGAATGAGAAACAAGCCTGTGGGTGGTTATATGAATCACCCACAGAGCCAGAGTTTAGCCGGCCGAAGAAATGATATCCAAGATGGTGTCAATGGGGGTGGAATAGGCATTGGTAACTATTATCCTCGTATTATTACCTGCTGCATTTACAGCTTGCTGTAGGTGATCACTGGTCAAACTTGACCCATCAAATACAGCCGTGAGTTTTTTGTTATTTCCCGCTGCTGAAATTATATCAAGCAGTGTTGATACACTAATATCTCCCGCAGTATTGACACTTAAACTGGTGTTGTTTCCAGCTGCTCTCAGTGCTTCCTGAAGCATGTTTGAGTCAAGCTGGGAGCCATTGAAATCAGCACTAAAGAGTTTGATGTTTCCCGCAGCTTGAAAGATATTGAGTATCCGCTGCACAGGTAAAGCCTGGGTAGTATTGACACTAAGACTTGTATTGTTGCCAGAAGCTCTAAGAGCTCCTTGTAGCATGCCGGTATCAAGCTGAGCGCCATTAAAATCAGCGCTAAGAGCCTTAGTATCACCTGCAGCCTGTAAAATACTATTTATGCGTTGCTCAGACAGCGCCTGGGTAGTATTAATACTAAGGCTTGTATTATCGCCTGCGGCATTAAGAGCTTCTTGAAGCATGCCAGCATTGAGTTGCGCACCATTAAAGTCGGCGCTAAGGTTTTTATTATTTCCTGCAACCCCTAGGAGGCTGAGCAAGTGAGTTATGTTTAGATATTGTGCGGTATTTATCGATATGCGTGTTTTTTGCCCCGATGCCTTTATTGCTCGCTCCAGGTTATTACCTGTTGGCTGCGCCCCATTAAATGTTGCGCTAAATGACTTCTGATCTCCTGCTAAGCCGATAGCATCTAGCAAATAGGATATCCGAGTCGTCTGGGCCGTGTTGACACTAATGCTTGTCTTATCACCAGCTGCTCTCACCGCGCTTTGCAAATCGCCATCGTCAATTTGTGCTCCATTGTAATCCGCGCTTAAACTCTTCGTGTCACCCGCCAAGCTAAACAGCTTTTCGACTGTAGCATTGCTAAAAAACTGAGTGGTTCTGATGCTTATCGATGTGTTGGAGCCAGCAGCAGAAATAGCTTGCTCTAGGTAATCTCTCGTAAGACGAGATGCATCATAGCTCAATGATAATTTCATATGCCTGGTGCCTCTTATGGGTTAATTTATGTTTTCACCACTATTTTAGAATAGTAGGCATACAGTTAGCGCGCAAACGAATGCCTGGCATCTGCGGCTTAACGTCGATTGACATAGCGCTACACGAAAGATGTACACACGAAAACGCC
>NZ_CAAHFN010000086.1 GCF_900961225.1 Modicisalibacter radicis | reverse complement strand
AGTTAACAGTCCTCCCCTGGGTCTCGCCGGGGCGTGTGCCCGGTGTGATCCAGTCGATGCTGGAGATGGCGCCTGCCTTCGTCTTGCCTGAGCGACGCGAGCGATCTTACCCCCGATCAGTCAGGCGCCGACCCCAGAAGTACCCGACCAAGAGAAATGCCAGTCAGCGTTAACTGACTGGCATTACTGCACAGGTGTGCCTTCCAAGGCAGATCCCGCCTGCAATCTGGTGTAGTGGAGCGCCTGTTCGGCGCTTCTCCGCGTCGGTCCCTCGGGGAATTCATCTAGCCCAGGGATGCGCTCGTCGATGGCGGCCACCTGGTCGGGGCTGGTACCCCAGGTTACCTGGGGGGAGACGTCGCTGGCATCGAACCGATACTCGGCATCGAATGTACATCCTAGGTCGGAATGAAGGCCCTGCCATGTCGCCAGCGCTGCGTCATGATGCTCAGAGGTGATGTCCGGTGCGCGGGCCATCACGTAGTCTGTCGCCTTTTGATCGGGAGCCACGAGTGCGCCGCGAGCTCCGGCTTCGAGCGTCATGTTGCACAGCGTGAAGCGTGCCTCGATCGATAACGCATCGATGGCGGTACCGCAGTATTCGACCACGTAGCCACGAGCACCCTGGGCTCCGATGTGGCCGACTACCGCGAGTACTAGATCCTTGGCCGTCGTACCCAGGGGGAGGGTTCCGTCGATGCATATGCGCATGTCCTTGGCGAGCCGGTAGACCAGCGTCTGCGTCGCCAGTACGTGCTCCACATCAGTCGTTCCGATGCCGAAGCCCAAGGCTCCGAGCGCGCCATATGTCGTAGTGTGACTGTCTCCGCAGATTACGACCATGCCGGGACGAATCATCCCGTGCTCCGGAGCCACCACATGTTCGATGCCTTGCAGGGCATCGTTGGTGTCGAACAGTGGTATATGGAAATGGTCGCAGTTTTTCTTCAGGTTCGATGCCTGAAGTGCCGATGCTGTGTCGTGAATAACACGAATCCTGGTCGGATGCGTAGGAATGATATGGCTCACGACGGCGACGTTATGGCCCGGCATCGATACGTGGCGGCCTTGCTCGTACAGCCCCGCGAACGCTTGCGGGCTGGTGTATTCGTTCATGAGATGCAGGTCGCAAAACAGCAGAAGATTATGCTCGTCTAGTGTTGCAACCGTATGCGAATCGACTATTTTTCGATAGAGCGTCTTCGGTTTCATGAGTCCACCTCCAGCAGAAACGGCAGAACCCTGGCGAGCAGCGCATCCGGTGCTTCCTCGGCGATGTAGTGCCCGCAGGGAAGAGTCCCACCTTCAAGCTTGTCGGCCAGATTCTTCCACTCTTCGAGTGGTCTGAAGCACTTCTGGATCACGCCGTGTTCGCCCCACATCACGAGCACAGGCGCTGTGATCCGTCGACCGGCATCGATATCATCCCGCTCATGTTCCATATCAATGCCTGCCGCGGCTCGATAATCCTCGCAGATACCGTGGGCAGTGCCCTCAAGCGCGATGCAGCGCCGGTATTCGTCGAGTGCTCGCGGATCGAACGGCTCAAGCCCGGCACTACGCCGGCCCATCACGTCGATGATGTAGGCTGGGGGGTCGGCTTCGATCAGACGTTCGGGTAGCGATGCGGGCTGGATCAGTAAGAACCAGTGCCAGTAGGCGCGAGCGAACGTGTCGCTGGTCTGCTGATACATGGAAAGTGTCGGTGCGATATCGAGTAGTATCAGTCGTGACACTGTTTGCGGGTGATCAACAGCGAGCCGGTGTGCCACCCGAGCCCCGCGGTCATGTGCTAGCAGGTCAAAGCTTTCGAAGCCCAAGTGGCGCATTAACGTCAGTTGATCTTGTGCCATCACCCGTTTCGAGTAGTTCGAGTGATCCGGTAAGCCTGCTGGCTTCGATGAATCGCCGTAACCACGAAGATCGGCCGCGACCACGGTGAAATGTTCGGCTAGTGTTGGTGCTACCTTGTGCCAGATCGCAAGTGTCTGGGGATGGCCGTGCAATAGTAGTAGCGGTGGGCCGCTGCCGCCGATGACAGCGTTGATGTAGATCTGTGGCTCGACCTCGACACGTTGTATTTCGAAGCCGGGGAATAACTGACAAATATTAGAAGTCATCGTTCTTTCTCCTTATGAGGTTGTGATGAAGTGGGCGATCCAGTGTCTAGGAAGCCCAGATTGCACCTGCAATGAAGTAGCTCAGCAGAGTTACCAGCACAATACCGACGATATTAAGCCCAAATCCGGTGGTTGCCATGGACTGTATCCGCATATTTCCGGTGCTAAAGACGATCGCATTAGGCGGTGTCGCGACCGGTAACATGAACGCGTAACTGGCGGCAATGGCAGCGGGTATTGTGATCATTTCTACGGAAAAACCTTGGGATACGGCGACTGCTGCAAGAAGTGGTAGGAAGGCGGCTGCAGTTGCGGTATTGGACGTAACCTCGGTCAGGAAGATAATGACGAGCGCTACCAGTGCGATCATTCCCATTAGTGGTAAAGTGCCAAGCGATCCGATGCTATTTGCGATCCATTCGGCCAGCCCGGTTGACTGAATAGCTGCGGCCAGCGACAGGCCCCCGCCAAATAGCAGTAGTACGCCCCACGGAAGTTTGACGGCGTCTTTCCAGCACATCAGGAAGATGCGCTGCTTGGTATCGACCGGAATCAGAAACAGAGCTAATGCGCCTATCAGAGCAATACTAGTGTCGTTGATACCGGGCAAGTAGTTTGTGATAAACGGCCTGAAGATCCAGCCAAGCGCTGTGAGTGCAAAGACCACCAAGACTAGTTTTTCAGCCTTGGACCAGGGGCCTAACGTTTCTATCTCCGCACGAATCAGTTCCCGGCTGTTCCCGTCATGGAATTTAAAGCTGCGCCGAGTCAACCACCACCATGTGAAAATCAGCATTGCCGCCGCGACCGGAATACCCAACAGCATCCACTGTCCGAAGCCGATAGAAACGTTGTAATTCGCTTGTAGAAAACCCGCAAGCATCGCGTTCGGTGGTGTACCGATCAGCGTTGCGACGCCGCCGATACTTGCTGCATAGGCGATGCCTAGCAGCAGGGCAGTGGCAAAGCGCGTACGTTCAGTATTGTCCGAGTCGTCTCCATCACGATTAAACAGGTGGATTACAGACATGCCGATTGGCAACATCATAATCGTGGTTGCGGTGTTGCTGACCCACATGCTGAGAAATGCCGTGGACAGCATAAAGCCGGCTATCTGTTGCGAAGGGGAGCTACCAACCAGCATAAGCGTGCTGAGCGCGATGCGCCTGTGCAGGTTCCAGCGTTCCATCGCGAGTCCGAGTATAAAGCCGCCCAGGAAAAGATAGATGATCGGGTTGGCGTATGGGATGGTAGCGTCGCTGATCTCGCCGATACCCAATGTTGGAATCAACAGGATGGGCAGTAAGGAAGTGATGGGTATCGGGATGGCCTCAGTCGACCACCAAGTGGCGATCAGTAACGTTATGCCCACGGTCGTCCAGGCTGAGACGGGCATTCCAGTGGGCGGGGGAATCACCAAACATGCAATTAACAGGGTCGGTCCGAGATAGAAGCCGATCCGGGCAGCAAGGTGGCTGGATGTGTTGTCATCCCCATTGGCATGCGCTGTCAATGTACGAGCTGAGGGCGATGATATTGTAGTTGTATTTCTCGTCATGGAGCATCTCTCTTGGTTCACATGGGCAGCCCTTGTATCGGCTTCGGCGCCAGGGCTATTTTGTCGTTTTGAGTATCAATTGAGGCGTCGCTTCAGGATCTGTCACCAGCAATGCTATTATTTACGTTTCGTGAAATTAACCTGTCTGGTGTGAAGTCTATGAACACGATTCGTAAACAATGGCCACTTCCGGAAGACCTCCGTGTATTTCTGATTATCATTCGGAAACAGAGCTTTACGGCTGCAGCCGATGAGCTGGGTGTGTCACCTGCCTATGTCAGCAAGCGCATACAGCTTCTGGAGAAGGTGTTGAATACTCGCCTGTTTCACCGAACTAGCCGGCGTTGTGCGTTGACAGATGACGGGAAACTGGCCGAGCGTGCTGCGGTGCAGATTCTGGACGATATGCATACCCTGTTCGATGATCTGTCCGATGCACGTCAGAGTCCGCACGGTCTGCTGCGTATCTGCAGCAGTTTTGGGTTTGGGCGCAACCACGTGGCACCCGCTATCGCTGGACTCGCGCAGCAGTTTCCAGAATTGGAGATCCGTTTTGAGGTGTTCGATAGGGTGGTCGATATCGTGGGAGAGGGTTTCGATCTGGAAATCCGAGTGGGCGACGACTTGCCCGGCCAGCATATCAGTCGCCATCTTATCTCGAATCAGCGAGTGCTCTGTGCAGCGCCCAATTATCTGGAGCGATGCGGGACACCGGTTACGCTGGATGAGCTGATTGAGCACGATTGCCTCGTCATCAAAGAACGCAATAACGCTTTCGGCGTCTGGGATTTAGAGTGTGGCGACCGCACCCAGAGTATTCGTGTCAGCGGTCCCTTGTCCTCAAACAACGGCGAGATCGTGCTTCAGTGGGCATTGCACGGCCGTGGCATCCTGCTACGTTCCATGTGGGACGTTGGACCACTTCTGAAGCAGAATAGCTTGGTACGAATACTAAACGACTACAGTCAGAGTGCAGATGTTTGGGCAATTTATTCAACTCGAGCTGCCAATTCGGCAAAAATACGCGTGTGTCTGGAATTTTTGGAACATCACTTCTCACAATTAGAAGTCTGATGGTTTGATACGAGTCCTGAATCCTAGCAATAAGTGAAGAACTTGCGTGTTCAGGGTTCTTGAACATTACTTCCAGGAGTATTTGTTCCGGTATCCGCTGACCTTCCAGAAAGCGGGTCGGATAGTACGCAGTTGAGCTTCAAACTCGATGAATAGTAAGTGCGCGTCTGGACCGCAGCCTGCTTCGACCAGGATGGCTCTCCAAGCCCTCTGTGGCTGGCACATGAGCTTCAGGTGATGTTATAGCAGTTAGTAGCGTGCATAATTGCACGATGCATGTATATTGGAAATAATGTAACTGTCTGTTTATAAAAAGGAAACTTTTGGGGAATGCTGGTCTACAACGCCACCAAGCAGCAGTTCATCGACGATGTGCGAGCCAACGTCATCACCGACGCCATCGAGAACGAGGTGGCACGCAGACTGAACCGCAACTCGCCGCGCAGTGAGGTGACGTCGTGGGAGAACTCCCTGCGCTTCATGATGAGCGTTCTGCTCGACGAGGGCATTCCCGCATCGGCGGGAGTGGCCATCGAGTACAACATTCCGCTGACCAATCGCCGCGTGGACTTCATCCTGACCGGCAAGAACCACCAGCGGGACGATGCGGCGGTCATCGTGGAACTGAAACAGTGGCAGTCCGTCGAGGTGACTAAGAAGGACGCCATCGTGCGCACCCAACTGGGCGGCGGTGTACGCGAGACCAACCACCCGTCGTATCAGGCGTGGTCCTATGGCGCGCTGATCGAGGACTACAACGAGACGGTACGCTCCGAGTCGATCCGCCTGGTGCCTTGCGCCTACCTGCACAACATGAAGCAGGGGGACGCTATCAATGATCCCTTCTACGAGCACCACACGCGGCGTGCGCCGGTCTTCATCTCTCAGGATGCCATGAAGCTCTCGGCGTTTCTGAGCCAGCACATCAAGTACGGTGACAGCAACGACATCATGTATCGCATCGAGCACGGTGTGATCAAGCCGAGCAAGAACCTGGCGGATGCCCTGGCCTCGATGATGCAGGGCAACGCCGAGTTCCTGATGATCGACGACCAGAAGCTCGTCTATGAAACCGCCATCGATCTTGCGCACCGCGCAGGCAGCGGTAACAAGCAGTGCCTGATCGTCAAGGGCGGGCCTGGTACCGGCAAGTCGGTGGTGGCCATCAACCTGCTGGTGGAGCTGACGAAGCGCGAGATGATGACGCAGTACGTCTCGCGCAACTCGGCCCCTCGGGAGGTCTTCAAGAAGAAGCTGACCGGCACGCGCAAGAAGACCCACATCGACAACCTGTTCAAGGGCTCGGGTAGCTACGTCAACGCCGAGCCGGATACCTTCCATGCGCTGATCGTCGACGAGGCGCACCGCCTGAACGAAAAGTCGGGCATGTACCAGAACCTGGGCGAGAGCCAGATCAAGGAGGTGATCACCGCATCACGCTTATCGATCTTCTTTATCGATGAGGCGCAACGCGTGACGCTGAAGGACGTGGGGACGGTCGAGGAGATCTGGCGGCGGGCAGCCGAGTGCGGCGCCGATGTCCACGAGCTCGAGCTGGCATCGCAGTTTCGCTGCAACGGCTCGGATGGCTATCTGGCCTGGCTCGATCACGCCCTTCAGGTTCGCACCACGGCCAATACTGACCTGGAGGACATCGACTACGACTTCCAGGTGTTCGATGACCCGAGTGCCATGCGCCTTGCGATTCTCGAAAAGAACCGCAAGGCCAACAAGGCCCGCATGGTGGCGGGCTACTGCTGGCCTTGGGCCAGCAAGAAGGACAAGCCGGCCATGGACATCGTGTTTCCCGAGTATGGCTTCGCGGCCCAGTGGAACCTCGATGACGACGGCATGCTGTGGGCCATCGCCGATGGATCAGCAGAGCAGGTCGGCTGTATCCACACCTGCCAAGGGCTCGAATTCGACTACGTCGGCGTCATCATCGGAGACGACTTCGTGATTCGTGACGGCCGCGTGGTGACAGACGCGGGCAAGCGGGCGGGGCAGGATCGCTCGGTGCATGGCTACAAGAAGATGCTCAAGGAGCAGCCCGAGCATGCCCGTACCCTGGCCGACCAGATCATCAAGAACACCTATCGCACGCTGATGACGCGGGGCCAGAAGGGCTGTTACGTCTATGCCACGGACCCCGAGACCCGCGAGTACTTCGCGGCCTTCGCTCGTTCGCAGGCAGCCACCGAGCATACCGATCTGGCTGAAGAGGCCGAGACGCTGGATGGCTTGCACCTTCCCATCGTGACGCGTGATGAGGCGGTGCCGTTCGAGCGCCATGTGCCCGTGTACGATTTGAGCATCGCCGCCGGTGAGTTCAGCGAGATGCAAATCGCTGACGCCGAGCACTGGGTCGAGCTGCCGGACTTCATGCGCGCGAGCCCCGACCTGTTCGTCAGCCGGGTAGTGGGAGAGTCGATGAATCGGCGCATCCCCAACGGCGCCTGGTGCCTGTTCCGTGCCAATCCCGGCGGCACACGGCAGGGCAAGGTCGTCGTGGTGCAGCATCGCGCCATCGAGGACCCGGACCACGGCGGCAGCTTCACGGTGAAGCAGTATCAGAGCGAGAAGGTCGAGGAGTACGGCGAGTTCGTGAACCAGCGCATCGTGCTGAAGCCCCAGACCAACGCCTTCGGCTACAAGGACATCGTGCTCGAGGACGAGCTTGAGGACCTGAAGGTCATCGGTGAATTCCTCTCCGTGCTGTGAGCGAGTGGGCGGCCGGATGGTCGCCTATGCCTATGTCGGCTGGATGGCGAGCGGTAGAGCAGGCATGCTCACCGCTATCCGATACCGCAGAACCAGGTGAACCCTAGATGTCAGACCCGTTCAAGCAGCTTCGCGACGCAATGGACCAGTTCGCCACCGAGCGCGACTGGGACCAGTTCCACTCGCCCAAGAACCTGGCCATGGCGCTGACGGTGGAGGCAGCTGAGCTGCAGGAGTGCTTCCAGTGGCTGACCGAGGCGCAGTCCAGGGAGCTGGATGAGCAGCAACTGGCCGCCGTGCGCGACGAAATTGCCGATGTTCAGCTGTACCTGATCCGGCTGGCGGGCAAGCTGGACGTGGATATTGAAGCGGCATGCCGGGCGAAGCTGGAGAAGAATGCAGAGAAATACCCCGCCGACCAAGTGAAGGGCAGTGCGAAAAAGTACACGCACTATCAGGAATGACTTGATGTGTGGCCGCTTTGTCCCCTGCAGCGGCCTTCTCTGCTAGCTTCTTCCCTCAAGCTACCTCCCGCTGAATTCGGCCTCAAGCAAGGCCGGAGACTCAGCTTTCGGTTTAAAATCCTCGCTAAAAGCGGCCATTAATGGCGATTCTGTGTTTGAAGATAAACCAGTATAGTTTATTCTCCACTCTGAAGACGGAATTTAAGGCCGCTTTTTAACGTGAAAATAAACCAGCTGCTGCACAAGATCCCGTATGGCGCCGTCGTGACGACCGCCTGGCTGGCGTCACACGGCGTCACCTCGGATCAGGCACGTAAGCTGGCCAGCAGTGGCTGGCTGCAGCGCGTGGGGTACGGCGCCTACTGCCAAGCGGGGGAGCCTCTTACCTGGGAGAGCGCTGTTTTCGCCTTACAGACGAGCGACGACACGGGCTTACCACCTCTGTGGCCGGGTGGCCAGACGGCCCTGGCACTGCATGGCTTTGCCCACTATCTGCCCATGGGGGAGAGCACAGCGCACCTGTATGGCAAGGAAGCCGTTCGGCTGCCTCGGTGGTTGAGTGATGCTGAGTGGGCAAGGCGGATGGTGCTCCACTCCGAAAAGGGCCTGCCAGTGCAGCTTCCCGATAGCTTCACGGACTACGCGCCGGATGGCAGGGCCTTCAGCTTGCAGGTATCGACCCCCGAGCGAGCGGTCCTGGAGTGGATCGCCGTGACGCCGAATGCGCTGCTGTTCAGCAGTGAGCTGGTGGATACCTTCGGCGGGCTTAACACGCTGCACCCGCGCCGGCTGCAGGCATTGCTAGAGGGGTGCCGTTCGGTGAGAACGAAGCGTGCTTTCTTGGTGCTGGCTCGCCACGCCGGACATGCCTGGTACGGTCATCTGGAACCACGCCAACTGGACCTTGGCAAAGGTAAGCGGCAGCTCTGCCAGGGCGGCAGGCTGGATAGGGAATATCACGTGACGGTGCCGGAGGCGTTCCTGCATGCCGATTGAAGCTCGCTACCACGAACAGGTCAGGCTGTTGGTCTCGCTGCTGCCTTTCCTCAGTGACGAGCCGTGCTTCGCCCTGAAGGGCGGTACGGCCATCAACCTCTTCGTGCAGCCATTACCCCGCCGACATCGACCTGGCCTACCTGCCGCTGGAGCCCCGTGAGGAAGCACTGCGACGCTGTCGCGAGGCGCTGCAGCGGCTGGCAGAGACCTTCAGCGCCCGACTGCCTGGAGTGCGCCAAGCGGCAGTTTGGTCAGTACTACCAGTATGTCATGACTTTGCACATGGACACTGGCAATCCCCATGTCCAACTCATGGTACGGAATCTTGGCCATGATTGGCGGCGGTTGCATGTGAAGAAGGGCGACCCGCAGAAGTGGCGGGAGGCCTTCGCGGCCGAGCTGGAGCGCCAAGGGGTGGAAGCTGCGGCGACGCCACGCGCCACTCGTGGCGTGATCAAGAGGGGGCAGCCAAGTAGTGCACCACATTCGCGAGAAAGGCTAGACACCACAGGTGTACCAGATGAAGTTCCGGGAGGTCCTCGAAGACTTCCGCGAACAGCGATCCGGTCAAGCACTGTCGACGCCGGAGCTATAAGTCCGTAAATCATCAAAACAGATTGTCCCCCCGACCCGCATGACCTTTCCTTGCTGGTGACCAAACCTGTAAGGGCCGTGCCATGCTGAGCCGAGAGGACTTTCT
>NZ_CAAHFN010000085.1 GCF_900961225.1 Modicisalibacter radicis | reverse complement strand
GGCGGTGACATCCTCGGCGGTGATGGTGCCAGCTTACCGGCCCGCAGGGTTACTGGCCACGCCGACTCGCCGGTCGTCGCTACGCCTCGGGATAGGCCTGTTCGGCGAGACAGGCGCGCACCTCGTCGTCGTCGGTCTGCTCGAAGCGCCGATACCATTGGCCGACCGCGCTGAAGTCCGCCGGCGTGGCCAGGCAGAGGGTTTCATCGGCCTCGCCGCGCAGCGATTCGAGGGAGTCGGCGGGCGCTACCGGCACCGCCAGGATGCAGCGCTGCGCGCCCAGCTTGCGTATCGCCTGAAGCGCCGCGCGCATGGTCGAGCCGGTGGCGATGCCGTCGTCGACCACGATCACATCGCGCCCGGCGAGTGATGGGAACGACCGTTCGCCGCGAAAACGCGCTTCGCGGCGCTCGAGCTCGGCACGCTCGCGATCGATGACGCGCTGCAGGGCGTTGTCGTCGACGCCTAAGCGCTCCACCAGCGCCGTATCGAGCACGCTGACGTCACCACTGGCCAGCGCGCCCATGGCGAACTCCTCATGGCCCGGCACGCCCAGCTTGCGCACGATCAGCACCTCGAGCGGCGCCTCGAGGGCGTGCGCGATCCGCGCGGCCACCGGTACGCCGCCGCGCGGCAGGCCGACGATCAGCGGGTTGCGATACGTGGATCGTTGCAGGCGCCCGGCGAGCCGCTCCCCGGCATCGTGGCGGTCATCGAAGGGCAAGTCGATAAAGGGCAGATCGGTCATGTGGCCTCCCGCGTGATTGCCATACCCCGTAGCGTGGCTGCCGGTCGCGGATCTGGCCAGCATGAGCGCGCCCGGCAAGCGCCAGCGGCCGGGCTAGGCGCGCCGGTAGCGCAGCGAGCGCTCGACCATGTCGGCGCCGGGGACATAGTCGCCGCGTGTCGCGGCGATCGCCCGGGCCAGCGTCAGCTCGGCGATCCGGGCATGATCCTGAGGCAACGAGTTGACCGGCTGTGGCAGGAAGTCGAGCAGCCGGTCGTCGCCAAAGGTCGCCAGGCGCAGCGACGGCGACAGGCCGCCATTGGCGAGCAGCACGTCGAGGGCGCCGTCGAGCAGGGTGTAAGAGGCGGTGATCAGGGCATCCGGCAGTCCCTGCTCGTCGATGAGCCGCTGCATCAGTCGTGCGCCGTCGGCGCGGTCGTACCGTTCGCCGGTACGGATCAGGGCCCTGCCGGGGTGGTCGTGCAGCGCGCGCTGGAAGCCGGCGCGGCGCTCGCGGGTGATCGACAACGTCTCGACGGCATCGAACCAGGCCACGCGTCTCGCCTGGTCGTCGAGCAGCGAGCGGGTCAGCGCCTCGGCGGCGGTCGCGTTGTGGCTGAGGATGCACACGAAGTGCGCGGGGTCGAGGGCGCGATCCACGGCGATCACCGGCAGGCCGCCCGCCATCAGCTGGCGATAGAAGGGGTCGTCAGGTGCCAGGCTGCTCGCCACGATCAGCGCCTGACAGCGCTGGGCGCGCAACGCCAGGGCCAGGTCGCGCTCGGTGCCGGCGTCGTCGTCGGAGCCGGCGATCAGCAACTGATAGCCCTGTTCCCGGGCGCCGCGTTCGAGACGCTTGGCGAGCCGTGCGTAACTGGCGTTCTCCAGGTCGGGAATGATCAGCCCCAGGGTGCGGCTTGCGCCGCGGCGCAGCGCGGCGGCCTGGGCATCGACCCGGTACTGGTGGCGCTCGACCATCGCCATCACCCGCTCGACCGTCTCGCGGCTGATGCGGCGTTCCTCGGCCTTGCCGTTGATCACGTAGCTGGCGGTGGTGCGCGAGACACCGGCGAGCCGGGCTATTTCAGCGAGAGTCATTGGCCTTCCTGTCGATGGTTGATGGCGTCGGCGAGGGTGGCGGCGACGCGCCCACGCCATCGGACTCATGGTACGGGTCGGGCCGCCGGGCTTATCCCCTGCGAAGGTCGTAGAGCGAGTCGCTTGATAAAACGAGTGGATCGTTTCAGCATGGCGTCACCATTAAGGTGACACGATTCAGCTTGCGGCGACAAGCGCCCGTTCAGCTAGCCTGTCGCTACCCACACTGCGAGGAGGCTTTCGCATGTTGACGCTCACCCAGCAGGACGTACTGCTCGGCTGTCGGGCCGCGGACTGGCGCGACGCCCTGGACCAGGCCGCGGCGGCGCTGGTCGACGCCGGACGCGCCACGCCCGAGTACCGCAAGGGCCTGCACGATCGCGAGGCCCAGTCGTCGACCTACCTGGGCAATGCCATCGCCATTCCCCACGGCACGCCCGAGAGCCGCGACCAGGTCCGCGAGACCGGGGTGCGGGTGCTGCAGTTCCCCGCCGGGGTCGACTGGCACGACGGCAATCGCGTCCACGTGCTGGTGACCATCGCCGCCCAGAGCGACGAGCACCTCGACATCCTGCGCGCGCTGACCCATGTGCTCGATCGGCAGGGCGTCGCCGAACGCCTCGCCGCGGCCGACAGCGCCGCCGAGGTGATTGCCGAGCTCTCCCGGGCGCCGGTGGTCGCGCGCCTCGATGCCGACACCCTGTGTCTGCGCTTTCCCGCCAGGGATCGTTTCGAACTGGCGCTGGCCGGTGCCGCACGGCTGCGCCAGGCCGGCTGCGTGAATGCCGACTTCGTCGCGGCGATCGCCGCCCAGGAACCGGTTTCGCTGGGCCAGGGCCTGTGGCTGGCCAGCACCGCACTGGGCGTGGACACCCCGGCACTGTCACTGGCGACCCCCGAGTCGGCGTTCGTCGGCCCCAAGGGCGCGGTCAATGGCGTGTTCTGCCTCGCGGCCCGTGGCGAGGCCCACCTGGGCCTGCTCGAACGCCTCGCCGAACTGCTCGACGCCAATGAAGGCGAGACGCTGGCCGACGCCGACGCGGCGACCGTGCTGGCGCGCCTGGCCGGCGAGAGCGCGGCGGCCGAAACCGTGCGCGCCCGGGTGCTCAACGCCCATGGTCTGCACGCCCGTCCGGCCAAGCAACTGGTCCAGGTGGCCCGCGAGCAGGGTCTGCCGGTCAAGGTGCGGCTGCTCGAAGGCAGTGCCGAGGCGGTCTCGGCGGCGAGCCTGACCAGGGTCCTCGGGCTGGGCGCGCGACGCGGTCAGACGCTGGTGTTCTCCGCCGAGGGCGCGGGCGCGGCGCAAGCCGTGCAGGCGATGGCCGAGGCGGTGCGCGACGGGCTCGGCGAGGAGGTCGTGGCCTTCGAGGAGCGCCGCGATGTCGATACCGAACCGCAGGTCACGGCGGCCGGCGCCTCCGCGCCCGAGCCGCTGCCCGCCGACACCCCGCATCCGGCGGTACCGGCGTCGCCGGGGATGGCGGTGGCGCCGGTGTTCGTGATGCGCCTGCCGCGCTTCGAGTATCCCGAGCGCGCCCGCGATCTCGACGGCGAGCGCGGCGGCGATCCGCAGGCCCAGAAGGCGCGTCTGGAACGTGCCCGGGGGGAGGCCGCCGAACAGCTCGAGGCGTTGATCCGCCGCGCCCAGGGCGGCGAGGTCGCCGAGATCCTGTCGATGCACGAGGAGATGCTCGAGGATCCCGAGCTGCGCGAGGCCGCCCACGAAGGCATCGACGACGGCTTGTCCGCCGAGGCCGCCTGGTGGCAGGCGGTGGACACCGCGGCACGCGCCCAGGAAGTGCTCGCCGATCGCCTGCTCGCCGAGCGCGCCGCCGACCTGCGCGACGTCGGGCGTCGGGTGCTGGGTCTGCTGTGCGGCGTCGAGATGCCCTCGCCCCCGGACACCCCCTACATCCTGGTGATGGAGGATGTCGGCCCTTCCGACGTGGCGCGGCTCGATACCGCCAAGGTGCGCGGGCTAGCGACCGCGCGCGGCGGGGCGACCTCGCACAGTGCGATCCTCGCCCGCGCGCTGGGCATCGCCGCGGTGGTCGGCGCCGGCGAACGGGTGATGACGCTGGAAAACGGCAGTGAGCTGATCC
The DNA here is from genome assembly GCF_900961225.1 of Modicisalibacter radicis. GTDB lineage: Bacteria > Pseudomonadota > Gammaproteobacteria > Pseudomonadales > Halomonadaceae > Modicisalibacter. The sequence continues at coordinate 6,739 of NZ_CAAHFN010000085.1, read as the reverse complement.
TCGACGGCGAGCGTGGACGGATCATTCCCGCGCCATCGGCGGAGCGCCGTGACCGTGCCGAGCTGCGCATGAAGGAGCGCGAGTTGCGCGAACGCGAGGCCTACGACGCACGTCATGAACAGGGGCGCACCCGGGACGGCCACCGCGTCGAGGTCGCCGCCAACCTGGGCAACACCGCGCATGCGCTGGATGCCGTCGAGTACGGCGCCGAGGGCGTCGGCCTGCTGCGCACCGAATTCGTGTTCATGGCCCACGCCGAGGCGCCGGATCTGGACACCCAGATCGGCGAGTACCGCGAGGCCTTCGACGCGCTGGACGGTCGCCCGCTGGTGGCGCGTACGCTGGATGTCGGCGGCGACAAGCCGCTGCCCTATTGGCCGCTGCCCCAGGAGGACAATCCGTTCCTCGGCCTGCGCGGCATCCGCCTGGCGCTGACCCGCCCCGAAATCCTCGAGACCCAGCTGCGCGCGCTGCTCACCGCGGCCGGCGAGCGGCCTCTGCGGATCATGCTGCCGATGGTCAAGGATGTCGCCGAGTTTCGTGCCGCCAGGGCGATCGTCGATCGCCTGCAGGCCGAGATCGCCGCGCCCGACGTGCAGCTCGGGGTGATGATCGAGATCCCTTCGAGCGCGCTGCTGGCGCCGAGCCTGGCCGAGGAGGTCGATTTCTTCTCGATCGGTACCAACGACCTGACCCAGTACACCCTGGCGATCGACCGTGGCCATCCGGCGCTTTCCGCGCAGTCCGACGGCCTGCATCCGGCAGTATTGCGGTTGATCGAGATGACCGTCGAGGCCGCCCACGCCAAGGGCAAGTGGGTCGGCGTGTGCGGCGAGCTGGCCTCCGACCCGCAGGCGGTGCCGGTACTGGTCGGCCTGGGCGTCGACGAGCTGTCGGTGTCGCTGCGCCAGGTACCGATGGTCAAGGCGCGGCTGCGCGAGCTGACACTCGATGACGCCCGCCACCACGCTGCGACCGCGCTGGGTCAGGCCACCAGCGACGCGGTTCGCGAAGCGCTGGAGGTGCTGTGATGGCGCGAATTCTCACGGTCAGCCTCAACCCCGCGCTGGACCTGACGATCCGTCTGCCGCAGTTGACGGCGGGGGCGGTCAACCGTACCGACGCGACGCGCCTCGAGGCGGCCGGCAAGGGCGTCAACGTCGCCCGTGTGCTGGTCGCGCTGGGCCATCAGGTGGCGGTCTCGGGGTTTCTCGGCGCGGCCAACGATGGCGTCTTCGTGCGTGCCTTCGCCGAGCTCGGGGTCGAGGACGCCTTTCGCCGGGTGCCCGGCGAGACGCGCATCAACGCCAAGCTCGCCGAACATGACGGCCGGGTCACCGATATCAACGGCCCCGGCCTGGCAGTCGATGGTGGCGATTTCGCGGCGTTGCTCGACGAGCTCGACGCCCGCGCCGGGGATGCCATGCGACGCCCCGAGGCGGTGGTGATCGCCGGCAGCCTGCCGCCAGGCATCGGCCCCGAGGATCTCGCCGTGTTGATCGAGCGCCTGTGCGCGCACGGCCTGCCGGTGTGGGTCGATACCAGCGGCCCGGCGCTGGCCGCGGCGATCGCCGCCCGCCCCAGTGCGGTCAAGCCCAACGAGCAGGAACTGGCCGAGTGGGCGGGCGAGGCGCTGGACAACGCGGAAGCACGGCTGCGTGCCGCGCGGGCGCTGTATCGGGCCGGCATCGACGAGGCGCTGATCTCGGCCGGCGACGCCGGCGTCCTGTGGTTCAGCCGGCGCGGCGCCTGGCTGGCGACACCGCCGGCGGTGGACGTGGCGAGCACCGTGGGCGCCGGCGACACGCTACTCGCCGGCATGCTGCACGGCGTGCTTGCCGAGTCGCCCGCCGCGGACGTCCTGCGCCTGGCCACGGCGCTATCCGCCGAATCGGTGCGTCACGTCGGGGTGGGCGACCCCGCCGCCGCCGATTTCGGCGATCTCCAACAACATACGCGCGTGCGTCGTCTCGAGGTCGACGCCAGCGACGCACAGGGAGCCTCCGCATGAACGTGATCCTGATTACCGCCTGCCCGAGCGGCATGGCGACAACCTTTCTCGCCGCACGGCGACTCGAGCAGGCAGCCAGGCAGCGCGGTTGGCAGGCGACGGTCGAGATGCATGGCGAGCTGGAACCGACCCGGCCGGTCTCGTCGGCGACGATCGATGCCGCCGACCTGGTGATCGTCGCCGCCGAGCGGATACCCGAGCCGCAGCGTTTCGCCGGCAAGCGCGTGTTTCAGGCGCCGATCTTCCAGGCGCTGCCCGATCCGCGCGGATTCCTCGAGCGCGCCGAGCGCGAGGCGCAGGCGTTCGAGCCGGGGCAGGCTTCCGGCGAACCGGCCCCCGCTTCGAGCTCGCCGGGCAAGCGCATCGTCGCGGTGACCGCCTGTCCGACCGGGGTGGCGCACACGTTCATGGCCGCCGAGTCGCTGGCCGAGGCCGGCCGCGCCCAGGGCCACCGGATCCGTGTCGAGACGCAGGGCTCGGTGGGCGCGCAGGATGAACTGACCGAGGATGAGATCCGCGAGGCCGATGTAGTGATCCTGGCTTGCGACATCGAGGTCGATCCGACCCGTTTTGCCGGCAAGCCGATCTGGCGCACCTCGACCGGTAACGCCCTGAAAAAGCCCCAGCAGACCATCGACGAAGCGCTGGCCGGGGCCGAGATCGAAAGCGCCGCAGGTGCGTCAGGATCGGGCGGCAGCGAGCGCAAGAAGAGCGTCAAGGAGAAGGGCGTCTACAAGCACCTGCTCACCGGCGTGTCGTTCATGCTGCCGATGGTGGTGGCCGGCGGCCTGCTGATCGCGCTGTCGTTCGTGTTCGGTATCAAGGCCTACGAGAACGAGGGTACCCTGGCCGCCGCCCTGATGCAGATCGGCGGCGGCAGTGCCTTCAAGTTGATGATTCCGGTGCTCGCCGGCTATATCGCCTATTCGATCGCCGATCGGCCGGGGATCGCGCCGGGCATGATCGGTGGCTGGCTGGCCGCGGACATCGGTTCGGGGTTCATCGGCGGGATCATCGCCGGCTTCCTCGCCGGCTACGTCGCCAAGGCGGTAATCAGGTATTTCAAGCTGCCGGCGAGCGTCGAGTCGCTCAAGCCGATCCTGATCATTCCCCTGATCGCCAGCCTGGTGACAGGACTGGTGATGATCTACGTGGTCGGCGAACCGGTGGCGGCGATCCTCTCCGGGCTCACCGCTTTTCTCGAGAACATGGGCTCGGCCAATGCCGTGCTGCTGGGGCTGCTGTTGGGGGCGATGATGTGCTTCGACATGGGCGGCCCGGTCAACAAGGCCGCTTATACCTTTGGCGTGGGGTTGCTGGCCTCCGAGACCTACGCACCGATGGCGGCGATCATGGCCGCCGGCATGGTTCCGCCGATCGGCATGGGGATCGCCAGCCTCGTGGCGCGCCACAAGTTTGCCGTCGCCGAGCGCGAGGCCGGCAAGGCCTCGTTCGTGCTGGGGTTGTGCTTCATCACCGAGGGCGCGATTCCGTTCGCCGCCAAGGACCCGCTGCGGGTGATCCCGGCGTGCATGGTAGGCGGCGCGGTGGCCGGTGGCTTGTCGATGCTGTTCGGCGCCAAGCTGATGGCGCCGCACGGCGGGGTCTTCGTGCTGCTGATCCCCAATGCCATCTCGCCGGCGCTGCTCTATCTGCTGGCGATCGTGGTCGGCTCGTTGATCACCGGGTTGGGCTACGCGATGCTCAAGCGCGGCAGCGAGGAGGGGGCGGTCGGCGTGGCCGGATAAGGGCCGCCGCAGGCCACCGGGGCGCCGCCGGATTCAGGACGGCGGCGCTTTTTCAGCGCCCGGGGCGAGACAGGTTCGTTAAAAAAAACAACAAAAGATTACTCCGCTGCTTAACATAGGTTCTCTGCACTTTTTTGATACCGAACTAGAGTTCGATGCAAGGGGCAGGGTATCAAGGACGATACGAATACTGCGAGACGACCCGGCCGATGAGTCACGGCCGAGTAACAGGACCAAGTCTCGCAGCCTGACCCCTTCCTTACAGTCGCTGCAACGCCAATAAACGGAAGGTATTCACGGACGACGAATCGTGCCGAAAGGGAGACAGCACCATGGCGCAACAAGAATTCACACCGACCACTGCACGACTCCAGCAAGACTCACTGATACTCGCCTGTTCACACGAACATCAATCGTTGAACCGCTATCGCCTGCTTTCACTGCGTTTCCTGCCCTACAGCGTGGCCTTGAGCCGGCTTTTCGAGGCCTTCGCAAGCGAAAGCGAGCAGCGTATTCAAGCGCTTATGCAGATGGCCAAGTATTGTCAGGCGGTTGGCGTCTTGCCGGCCATATCTCCCGCGATTCAAGTCACGAGCGATCATGACAGGCGCCATTTCTTCGTGGTCGACGATACGATGGCTGGCCTGGTTCTGGTGGATATACTGTTTTGCGAACATCAGTCGGTGTTTTTCTACCAGCAGTTGAGCAACGCTAACTGCCTGCCCGAACTCAATGCATTATTGGTCACTTTCGCCGAGCAGAAACGCGCGGAGTGTCGAGTATTGCAGGAAAGCCAGGACCATTTGTTGCTCGATGGCTGCATGCCCGAACGGCAACGAGTCGCGTAACGTTATACCGGCGGCTCGGCGTCCGTTACACGGCGTCCGTTACACGGCGTCCGTTACACGGCGTCAGAATCATGATCCGGCATCGCCTATCCCCGTCGCAGCAAGCGGCACCGCAAGTCCCGATATTGACCGTTGTTCTCCGTTCGCCACCGGAATACGTTCCGGTGGCTTTTTCTTGGAAGGCCTCCAACGGCCACGGATGGGCACTCCCGGTGTCGGAGGCGTGCTGGACGGCGACGGCAGGCTGGACGATGGCGGGGTGATATGGCCAAGATGGAATCAGCTCGACTTGCTTCGCTGGAGCGTCAGTCACCCGACCCTGGAGGCACCAAATGACCCAGCCCAACATCCTGGTACTGATGGCCGACCAGGTGAACGGCACCCTGTTCGAGGATGGCCCCGCCGATTTCCTGCACATGCCGCATCTGAAGTCACTGGCCGAGCGCTCGGTACGCTTTCGCAACGCCTATACGCCGAGCTACCTGTGCGCGCCGGGGCGGGCTGCCTTCATGTCCGGCCAGTTGCCCTCGCGCACCGGCGTCTACGACAACGCCGCCGAATTCCAGTCGGCGATTCCGACCTGGGCGCATCACCTGCGTCGTGCCGGCTACGAGACCTGCCTGTCGGGCAAGATGCACTTCGTCGGTCCCGATCAGTTGCACGGTTTCGAGTCGCGCCTGACCACCGACGTCTATCCGCCCGATTTCGGCTGGACACCGGATTACCGTAGACCCGGCGAGCGCATCGACTGGTGGTACCACAATCTCGGCTCGGTGACCGGGGCGGGCGTGGCCGAGATCTCCAACCAGATGGAATACGACGACGAAGTGGCCTTCCACGCCGAGCAGAAGCTGTTCGACCTGTCGCGTGGCCATGATGAGCGACCCTGGGCGATGTGCGTGAGCTTCACCCATCCCCACGACCCCTATGTCGCCCGGCGGAAGTTCTGGGATCTCTACGAGGATTGCGAGCACCTCGAGCCCAAGCTGGCCGAACTAGCCTACGAGCAGCAGGACCCGCACTCACAGCGCCTGTACGTGGCCAATGATTACACCAAGTTCGATATTCAGCCCGAGAACGTGCGACGCGCGCGGCGCGGCTATTTCGCCAACCTTTCCTACATCGACGACAAGATCGGCGGCATCATGGACGTGCTCGAGCGCACGCGGATGGCCGACAACACCATCGTGCTGTTCGTCTCCGACCACGGCGACATGCTCGGCGAGCGCGGACTTTGGTTCAAGATGAGCCCGTTCGAGGGGTCGTCGCGGGTGCCGTTGATGCTCAGTGCGCCGGGCCTCGAGCCACGCCAGGTCGATACGCCGGTCTCGGCGATCGACGTCAACGCCACGCTGGCCGATCTGGTGGGCATCGACCTCGGCGAGATCGAACCCTGGACGGATGGCCAATCGCTGCTGCCGCTGGCGCGCGGCGAGTCACGCGATGCGCCGGTCTACATGGAGTACGCCGCCGAGGGCACCGAGGCGCCGTTGGTCACCATTCGCGAGAAGCAGTGGAAGTTCAACTATTGCGAACTCGATCCGCCGCAGCTTTTCGACCTCGAGACCGACCCCGACGAACAGCACGATCTCGCCGAGGATCCGAACTATCGCGAGACACTCGAGGCATTTACCCGCAAGGTGCACGAGCGTTGGGATCTGGCGCGTTTCGACGCCGAGGTACGCGAGAGCCAGGCGCGTCGTCTGATCGTCTACGAGGCGCTGCGCAACGGCAACTATTTTCCCTGGGACCATCAGCCGCTGCAGGTTGCCTCCGAGCGCTACATGCGCAACCACATGGACCTCAACGTCCTGGAGGAGGACCAGCGCTTCCCGCGTGGCGAGTAGCCCGCCCGCGTGCAATGCCAGCGGCGTGCCCGAACGCGCTGCGGCCTGCTGGTGTCTACGACCAAAGAAACTGCCCGTCGGCGTCCCCGGGCGCTGGGAGAACGGGCGGTTTTCGCTACGCTCTACTATGGTCGATCGTCAAATCACCGATGACAACAAGGAGCACGCGCCATGATCTACGCCAACCCCGGAAGCGACGGCAGCGTCGTCGGCTTCGAGAAACGCTATGGCAATTACATCGGCGGCGAGTTCGTCGCCCCGGTCAAGGGCCAGTACTTCGACAAC
>NZ_CAAHFN010000084.1 GCF_900961225.1 Modicisalibacter radicis | reverse complement strand
CTTCCCGCACCCCCGCCTCTGGCTTGGCGATGCGCGCCCGCCCTACCCCGTTCGCCATGTGTTCACCGAGGGCAGACGCCACCCCCTGCGCCCCGACACGCCGAGCGGCACCGTCTACCGGCGCTACCTGCCCTGGCTGGGCCGCACGCTGAGCCTGCGGGTGCTGGAGATCGAACGCGATCTGGACGCTTTCCACCGCTGGATGAACGACCCGGCAGTCGCCCATTTCTGGCAGGAAGAGGGCGACCTGGCCCAGCACCGCATCCGCCTGGAGCGCACCCTCCAGACCCCCGGCATCGTTCCCCTGATCGGCTGCTTCGACGACGAGCCGTTCGGCTATTTCGAAACCTACTGGGCCAGGGAGGATCGCATCGCCCCCCATTGCGATGCCGGCGACTTCGACCGGGGGTGGCACGTGTTGATCGGCGAGCCCGAATTCCGCGGGCGCCCCCACGTCGCCGCCTGGCTGCCCTCCATCTCGCACTACCTGTTCCTCGACGACTGCCGCACGCAGCGGCTGGTGATCGAGCCCCGGGCGGACAACGCCAGGATGATCGGCAATCTCGCCAAGTGCGGCTATGCGCTGCTCAAGGCGTTCGACTTCCCCCACAAGCGGGCCATGCTCGGCGTGCAATTGCGCGAGCGGTTCTTCAACGAACTCGGTTGGATCCCCCAGCCGCCCCACCCGGGGTCGGTTCCACGGCCCGATCCACGATTCAACTGACAAGCCACTCAGCCACGAGGACTCTCATGCCTATCCACGACCTGATCGGTATCGGCTTCGGCCCCTCCAACATCGCCCTGGCCATCGCCCTCGAAGAACAGCGCGATGACGCGCTCGACGCCTTCTTCATCGAACGCCAGCCCCGCTTCGCCTGGCACCCCGACATGCTGCTGGAAAACGCCCACATGCAGATCTCCTTCCTCAAGGATCTGGTCACGCCGCGCAACCCGGCCAGCCGCTACACCTTCCTGAACTACCTCCACAGCAAGGAGCGCCTGCAGGATTTCATCAACCTGCAGACCTTCTTCCCCAGTCGCCACGAGTTCAACGACTACCTGGCCTGGGTGGCCTCCCACTTCGAGGCTCGTTGCGCCTATGGCGAGGAGGTCGTCGAGGTGCTGCCGCAGCTACAGGGCGACGACGTCGAACTGCTGCGCGTCTGTTCGCGGGATGCCAACGGCAACCGCCACGAGCGCCTGACCCGCTCACTCGTCGTCGGCGTCGGCGGCGCCCCCAACATTCCCGCCTGCTTCGCCGACCTCGCCTCCGACCCGCGCGTCTTCCACTCGAGCCATTACCTGCGGGACCTGAAGCGTCAGCACGATCCAGGGCGCGTTGCCGTCATCGGCGCGGGCCAGAGCGCCGCCGAAATCTTCCTCGACCTGCATGGCCGCGCAGGCATCCAGGCGGATCTCATCACTCGCGCCTGGGCGTTCAAGCCCTCCGACGACAGCCCCTTCGTCAACGAGATATTCAACCCCGAGTACACCGACTACGTGTTCAACAACCCCACCGGCCAGCGCGAAGCGCTGATGCAGGAATACAAGAGCACCAACTACTCGGCCCCCGACCTCGACCTGATCCAGCAGATCTACGACGTCTTCTACCAGCAGAAGGTCACCGGCGATCACCGCCATCGCTTCCGCCGTCGCCATGAAGTCACCCGGGCGGTCTCGTCGGACGACGGCATCCGGCTGGATATCACCGAACTGGACAGCGGCGTCACCGACACCGCGACCTACGACGCCGTGGTGCTGGCCACCGGGTACCGGCGCGACATGCACAAGACCCTGCTCGACCCGCTGGCCCCCCACCTCGACGAGTTTGCGGTCGATCGTCACTACCGGGTGTTCACCCCGCCCCACTTCAAGCCGGCGATATTCCTGCAAGGCTGCTGCGAACCGACCCATGGACTGAGCGATACGCTGCTGTCGATCCTGGCCGCCCGGACCCAGGAAATCTGTGACGTCCTCGACGAAACGTTACCGGCGGAACGCTCGGGACAGGTGACGCCCCCTTCTCCCGCCCTGGCGGGCACGAGCTGACGCGCTTCCCAGCCACCCGGCCGCTCCCGGCGGAGCGGCCCACAACGCCGAGAACCGCCCCCACCACCGGGCAGTCCAATCTTGACATCGAGCGCGCTCGAAAAAATAATAACGATTATCATTTTTAAGGACCTGAGACACCTCGTCCCCCGACGTGCCCTCGAATCGCTACGAGACGTCAGCGAGCAAAGCCCAGGGCGAGGTGCGTAGCCAAGGCAAGTGTTGGCTAAAGAGCAAGATGGGCTCGCATGCGGGTGCATGGCGTTTCAATGCGCATCTTGATAGGAGGCCGAGCCGGACTCACGCCTAGGTCGATTTTCAACGCCGCATGGCTGCGCGTAGGCAGTCTTCAGCCAACACCGGTAACGCCTCTGCATGAACGAGCCAGTGTCCATTGATTGAGCGACGCCATCATCGAGGTGCCGCCTTACAGAGACTCCAGGGTGCCGGCATGACCGTAAGGCCCAAAGAACACCGACCTCGTCGTCGGACAACGAGGGCCCCTATGACGGCCCTCCTGATCGCCTGGCTATGCCTGGGCAACGTTGCCATGGCAAGCGATGATGAGAGCAAGGTTTCCTTGGCGACTTTCGATTTCGCCATCGCCGAGACACTCGATGCCATAGGGCACCCTCCCACCTTCGTTTCGGGCCTTGCCGGCTACGAGACCTATTCCCGCCAGCCCGACATCATTCCGACCGCGACCGATCTGGGTTATCGTCATCTCCCTAACCTTGAGCTCCTTGCGAGCCAGCCCCCCGATGCGATCCTGATCTCCCCGCCCGCTCATGTGAACCTGATCCCCAAGCTCCGCAAGATCGCCGACGTCAAGGAGTACCCGCTTTACAACAATTATCCGGGGAAAGCCGCTATTGACCATTGGCAGATTCTCGAAGACTTGACGCGCAAGCTTGGCGCCTTGACCAAGGACCCGGCCGCAGCAGAACAGTACATTGCACGAACCGACAGACACTTCGATGCGTTGATTAACCGCTTGGGAAACGTCGACTCACCCCTGCTGGTCGTTCGCCTGATGGATGAGCGCCATGCGCGCGTTTACGGACATGGCAGTGTGGAAGGCATGGTATTAAAACGTCTCGGACTCCATAACGCCTGGGAAGGAAAACTTGGCCAGTGGGGGTTCATGACAGTCACGGCACGAGCCTTGCTGGATATAAAAGCCAGAATCGTCTTCCTCGATAGCCCTTACGACCCGCCTGGTGGGCAGCGCAAGTTACTCCGGAAAGGTCTGTGGCAACACTGGCCGAGTGTCCAGCGCAACGACTATGCCATCCTGTCGCTCGACTACTGGTCGTGGGGAGGCTTACCGGCCGCCCGACGCTTCGCGAACAGTCTCGTCGACGGCCTGACCGACAAGAGCGACACCGGCGACGTTTGACGCCCCTTCTCGGCCGGTTATCGATAAGCCATCTGGTCCAGCCAGGGTGGCGCCATACGCCTGCGCCACCTTCCCGAGCTCAAGCGATAAGCGCATCAAACGTCGGATCCATTCGACCCGAGAAGTCGCTAGAAGCGATATGTCGATAACATCGAGATGCCCTACCTCCAGACGCCGTCACGGCACGAGCGATTGCCTATCTCCCATCGAAGCCTGACGGGTATCTAGAAGGCCCAGGACGATTCAGGAGGAGGCATCAGCAGCCTCGATCTCCCCGGTCTGCACCCGCCACTGCGCGGCGTAGCGGCCATCCCGGGTCAGCAGTTCGGCATGGGTGCCACGCTCAACCACGCGACCGGCATGCACCACGGCGATCTCATCAGCATGCACGATGGTCGAGAGGCGGTGCGCGATCATGATTACCGTGCGGTCGTGGCCAATCTTGGCCAATGAACGCTGGATGGCGGCTTCGGTCTCGTTGTCCACCGCGCTGGTGGCTTCGTCCAGGACCAGGATCGGCGGGTCCTTGAGCAATGCCCGCGCCAGCGACAGGCGCTGACGCTGCCCCCCGGAGAGCCGTACGCCGCGCTCGCCGACCGGCGTATCCAGCCCCTGCGGCAAGGCCTGGATGAAGTCCCATGCCTCAGCGGTTCTCGCCGCCTCGACGATCGCGGCTTCGTCGGCCTCGGGCCGGCCATAGACGATGTTGTCACGCACCGAGCCCTCGAACAGATAGACCTCCTGGCTGACCAGGCCGATGGCACAGCGCAGCGAGATCAGGCTCAGCCCGCGAACCGGCTGGCCATCGATGCGGATCTCGCCACTCTGGGAATCATGGAAGCGCAACAGCAGCTTGATCAGGGTTGACTTACCCGACCCGGTAGCACCGACCAGCGCCAGGGTGTTGCCCGCCGGCACCATCAAGTCGATATCGTTCACTCCCTCGCCACTATTCGGATAGTGGAAGCTCACCCCGGCAAACGCCACTTCGCCGCGTATCGGCTCGACCAAGGCTTGGCCGCCGTCATCGCGTATCTGGATCGGCGTGGCCAACAGGTCAAGGATACGCCAGGTACTGGCCATGGCACGTTCGAAAAGATCGATGACCTGGGCCAGACCGGTCAACGGCCACAACAGCCGCTGGGTGAGAAACACCAGAACGCTGTAAGCGCCCACATTGAGATCGCCTTTCAGCGCCATCATGCCGCCCACCGTGAAAGTAGCCAGGAAGCCAGTGAGGATCGCCATGCGGATTACCGGAATGAACGCCGAGCTGATACGAATCGCCCGACGATTGGCCTCCACATAAGCCTCACTGGCCTGGCGCAGTCGCTCGGCCTCACGGGCCTCGGCGGTGAAGCTCTTGATGGTAGCGATGCCAGCGAGGTTGTTGGACAGGCGGCTTGCCAGATCGCCGACCTTCTCGCGCACGTCGGCGTAGAGCGGCCCGGCCTTGCGCTGGAAGAAGAACGCGCCCCAGACGATCAGCGGAATCGGCGTGAACGCGAGCAACGCAATCAGCGGCGAGAGCACGAAGAACACCACGCCCACTGTCACCACGGTGACCGCGACCTGGATCATGGCGTTGGCGCCGCCGTCGAGGAAGCGCTCGAGCTGGTTGACGTCATCATTCATGGTCGCCACCAGCTGGCCGGAACTCTTCGATTCGAAGAAGTCCATGTCCAGGCGCTGGGCGTGCTCGTAGGTATCCTGTCGCAGGTCGGCCTGTAGCCGTTGGGCCAGGTTGCGCCACAATATCTGAAACAGGTATTCGAACAACGACTCGCCGGCCCAGATGAGGAAGGTCAACACACCGAGCACCAGGATCTGCTCCTGGGCGGACTCGAAGCCCAGCCGGGCGACGAAGCTATGTTCCTGGTTGACCACTACGTCGATGGCCACCCCGAGCAGGATCTCCGGGGCGATGTCGAACAGCTTGTTGATGATCGAGCAGGCTGTGGCGGCGATGATATGTCGCCGGTACCCCCGGGCATAGCGGAACAGGCGTCCCAAGGCCTCGAAGCTCTTCATGCTTCTCTCCATGACAGTGCGACAGTTCTCCGCCCGGCCTCGCGGGGCCTCCGGGCGGAATGGGGCGGCCACCCATTTCATCCGGTAGGGGCGAATGATTCACGACATGCGAAGTCCCTATTTTCTCTATCCAACACCTCCTGCGACGTTTGCCGCGGAGGGATGTTTATGCCCGGCGATCTTCGGCTCCATCATGAGCCCATCTCTTAAACAAAACTCATTCCCATTCGTCTCACATCCAAGAGCTATCCAGCAAGCACGCAAGCGACTTACCGGCATCATTCCGGCTTCGAGAATACTGCATGCATATCCATGGTCCGATCGGTATCGGCTACGGCCCCTCTAATAACATTGCCCTGGCCATTGCCCTTGAGGCACAAGACAACAGCGGCCATACGGATACTACCCGCTACGACGCCGTGCACTTGGCCAACGGCTATGTGCGCAATATCCACAAGGCGCTGTTCACCCCGCTAGCAGAGTACCTGCCGGAATTTGCTGTCATCACCATTACCAGCTCTACACCGTGTCTCATTTCAAGCCAACGTTCCTCCTGCGGAGCTGCTGTGAGCCACACCATGGCCTCAGCGATACGCTGCTGTCGATTCTGGCCGCACGCCCCCCATGAAATCTGCGAGGTGCTCAACGAAACGCTGTCAGCAGTACGCGCGTCGCATGCGAACCCATCGGGTTCGTCACTGCTGGGCACGGCCTGCTCGCTACCAACCCCCATGGCCGCTCCCGGCGGAGCAGCCCACGAAACTGAGACCCACGACACACCATGGCCCTGCACCCCGATATCGCCGCTTTCCTGGAACTGGTCGCCGACAGCGGCAACCCGCCACTCCATACGCTCACACCGCAGCAGGCCCGCACCGCCTACGAGACCTCGTCGCAGATGCTCGATGAGCCACCCTCCCCCGGTGCGACGACGCTGAGCGTTACGTGCCGCGATGGCCACCGTCTCGAGCTACGCCGTTATCAAGGCACGGACATCCTTTCGCCCACCCTGCTCTACTTTCATGGCGGCGGCTACACCCTGGGCAGTCTGGACTCCCACGACACGCTGTGCCGTGCCATCGCACGGGAATCCGGCTGTACGGTGCTCGCCGTCGCTTACCGCCTGGCGCCAGAGCACAAGTTCCCGACCGCCTTTCACGATGCACAGGATGCCTATCTCTGGCTGCTGCAACATGGCACCGAGATCGATGTCGACATCACGCGAATCGCCGTCGGTGGCGACAGCGTGGGCGGCACCCTGGCCACCGCCCTGTGCCTGGCGGCTCGCGACAACGGCTGGCCCCCACCACGCTGCCAGGTCCTGCTCTACCCTTGTACCAGCGCCTGGCAGGACAGCGAATCACATCGTCGCTACGCCCAGGGCCACCTGCTAGAGGGGGATACCCTGCAGTGGATGTTCGGCCACTATCTGAACAGCGACGCAGACCGGCTCGACTGGCGCTTCGCCCCGCTGGAGGCCAGCGACCTGACAAAGCTCCCACCGGCATTCATCGCCCTGGCGGATCACGATCCACTGATCGACGAAGGCGTCGCCTATGCGAATCGACTACAGGCTGACGGCGTGGACACCCAGCTAACGATCTACCCGGGCATGATTCACGATTTCGCGCGCCTGGGCGGCATCGTACCCGAGGCCGCCCAACAGGCACGCAGGGATATCGCCCAGGCTCTGCGGCAGTACCTGTTCAACAGTTGCCACGCCTGAAAATCGCCGGCTGGCGGCGCTATGCCGCGTCTTCTCCCTCGGCCACGACGGCAACGCTCGGGATTGCATTGAGTGGGGAAGCGAGGCATATTGAAATACGAATAATAACAATTATCTTTTACAAGCCAAAAAAATCAACATCCAAGGGATGTTCCTAGGGAAGTCAACGATGTCACATCCTCTACTACGCAGACACCGACTCACCATTGCCATCGGCATTGCCAACATCTGTGCCACAGCCCTATTGGCTGCTCCCAATGCGCTCGCCCAGGGTCACTCGACACAGGACTCAGAGAATGACGAGTCCGCTGTCACATTGCCGACGCTACAGGTGACGGAAAGCCGCCTCTACGAAGAGGCCTACGGCCCCGTGCAGGGCATCGCCGCCACGCGTAGCGCCACGGCGACCAAGACCGACACACCGATCATCGAGACGCCACAGTCCCTCTCGGTGGTGAGTAGTGAGGAGTTCCGCGACTATGGCGCGCGAAACTTCACCGAAGCGCTGGGCTATACCGCTGGAGTCTCCAGACAAGAGGGAGCCGACCGCACCACCGAAGTAATGCGCATACGGGGTTTTAGGGTCGGAACCACATACCGAGACGGAACCAAGTATCAAGCCAACATCTACGACGGCCAGCAGGAACTCTATGGCCTGGAGCGACTGGAGGTACTCAAGGGGCCTTCCTCTATCCTCTATGGCGTGGCTTCCCCCGGTGGCGTGGTCAATGCCGTCAGCAAGCGCCCCACCAGCGAGCCCCTGCGCGAGATCAATCTCCAGGCCGGCAGCTTCGACCGGCGCCAGATCTCCGCGGACTTCTCCGATGCCCTCGACGAGGAGGGCGTCTGGTCCTATCGCCTCACCATGCTGCATCGCGACAGCGATACCTTCGTCGATCATGTGCCCGACGACCGCACCTACATCGCCCCTGCCTTGAAATGGCAACCGACCGATCAGACGTCGCTCACCCTGCTCAGTGAGTACCAGCGCGACCAGACCGCCTATGTCTACGGTCTGCCGGCCAGCGGTACAATCCTCTCGAATCCCAATGGGAAAATTCCACGAGACCGGTTCATAGGCGAGCCCGATTTCGACGACTTCGACAACGAACGCTACTCCTTTGGCTACCTGTTCGAGCACGACTTCTCCGACAACCTCCACTTGCGCCATAGCCTGCGTAGCTTCCACGCCGATCGGGTTTACGACAACATCTTTCTCGGTTCGAGCAGCGATGGGCGTGTCTATTCCAGAACCGCCCAGGACCGACACGATACCTCCAGGGCACTGACTGCGGATACGTCCCTGCAGTACGACTGGGAGGCTGGAAATACTTCCAACACCACCCTGATCGGCTTCGACTACACCCGCCGACGTCACGAGACCGAGCGCTACAATCGCACGGCCCCGTCGCTGGATCTCTATGACCCTATCTACGGCAAGGAGGAACTGGGGGAGCCCATTCCTTTCGCCTACTCTAGCAAGCAACGCCATGAGCAAGCGGGTGTCTATTTACAAAACCAGATGAAGATCGCCGACAAGTGGGTACTGTTGTTGGGCGGACGTCAGGACTGGACCGAGGATGAAACCTCTCCCTATTTTGGTCCCACCGACTGGAGTCGCGAAACGGACGATGCGTTCACGGGACGCATCGGAGGCGTTTATCTTGCCGATAATGGCCTAGCGCCTTTCATCAGTTACAGCGAGTCTTTCGAGCCCACCAGCGGCACGGGTCGCAACGGAGACCGATTCGAGCCGACGCGTGGCAAACAATATGAACTCGGGGTCCGTTACCAACCCGAGGGTTGGGACACTCTCATCACCGCCACCGCCTATGAATTGACTCAGGAAAACGTGCTCGTCACCGACCCCGTCGACACCAGCTTTCAAGCCCAACTGGGCGAGGTCCGTTCTCGCGGTATCGAGCTGGAAGCCAAGACGGCAATCGGGCCCAACGCCAACCTAGTCGCCGCCTATGCCTATACGGATGCGCGGACGACCGAAAGCAGCCCCGCGACGCCAGACATGGAAGGCGAACGAACAGCGAACACCCCTTATAACCAGTTCTCGGCATGGGGCGACTACCGCTTTACCGACTTCGGCCTACCGGAACTCAAGATTGGCACCGGGATACGCTATGTCGGTTCGACCCTCGGTACCTGGATCGATGGAGAGGTCCCCTCCTTCACCTTGTACGACGCCATGGTCAGCTACGAAACAGGCCACTGGACCTATGCACTGAACGCCACCAACCTCACGGATGAGAACTATATCGAATCCTGTACCTATGGGTGTTTCTATGGTGAGCCAAGAAACATCACCGGCACGGTAAGTTACCATTGGTAAAATGCCCGTAATGACAGCATGACAGGCAACACTCAAACCGTCATGTAAACAGAAAAAAGCAAGAGGCATGGCTGAGCGCCTTGCCTCTTGTTGCAAGAAAGTCACAACTTCCAGAACGACAAGAAAACAACGCGCACTCAAAAATAAAAAACCCCACACTCCCAATCATAACTCGGCGGTATTGCCATGGAAAAAATAAAACTAGCCTATGTACTTTCCTTGAGAAATGCTGCCGCTGACAGCGCAGGACAATGTGTTGAAATAAAGGGAAAGAATCAGTACATGCAGTCGCCTTTAGAGTACTTGTCCAGGACTCTCAACGAGACGCCGTTAGGTGACACCTACTCGCTGGAAACAGTGATTCATGACGATGATGAAGATCACAGCAAAGATCGGGAAAAGCTCGAGAAATATGGTTTCTCCAGACAGCCTGGAAAACCATGGTTCTTCCCCCCGGACATGACTGTTCAGGGGCATCATATCGATGATCTGCTATTCTCGATACCATCCACGTACCGACGTTACTCGATGGCCTCTCCCGAGAGAAAGTCAGGAAAATCGTCTTTCGAGAAAAGTTTGTCCAAGAAGTTGGTGGAAACGGGCGCAGAAATTATCGTACTCGATGGCCTCCTCGTCATTCTAGACGAGATCGTTCGCCCGGAGAGCCCTTTTCACCGAAAGATATTCAACATCCACCCAGGCATTACCCGAGAGGAATCCCCCTACAAAAGACGTGGAGCCTATGCAACTCTTGATGCACTACACGGCGCCAGAGGAGAAAGGGTCATTGACTGGGAAACCATGGAGACCGAACCTTCCCCCTTGATCAGCAAGACAGGAGCCTCATTCCACTACGTGGACAATGGCATTGACTCCGGCGAAGTACTCCATGACGTACTGAACACCGATATAGATCCACGAGACAATATCATGGAATTGCGCTGGAACAACTTTAACTGCAGCCTGTTCCCGGCTCTCCATCAAGGTCTTGAAGAATTGGCCAAACAGCGATCCCAAAATTATGCGATGACTTCGGCCGGTTGACTCCTGTTGTGACCAGGAACGTAACGGATGGCGCACGTCTTTCCTCCTGCGAATCCACTGTAGATATCCGACGTTGTTCACTACCGTTCAGATACAGGAGTACCCCCGTGGCACAGACATCCGATTCCCGCAGGCGCCCCATGCTCGGCATGTAGCTGCGCGAGCGCTTCTTCAGCTAACACAACGGGGTTCCTCACCCCCCCTCACCCCCCCTCACCC
>NZ_CAAHFN010000083.1 GCF_900961225.1 Modicisalibacter radicis | reverse complement strand
AGTTAACAGTCCTCCCCTGGGTCTCGCCGGGGCGTGTGCCCGGTGTGATCCAGTCGATGCTGGAGATGGCGCCTGCCTTCGTCTTGCCTGAGCGACGCGAGCGATCTTACCCCCGATCAGTCAGGCGCCGACCCCAGAAGTACCCGACCAAGAGAAATGCCAGTCAGCGTTAACTGACTGGCATTAGGGCATATGCTCGACTTTTTTATGGATTAATGGCTGACGCGCTGCGCTAGACTGATACATATTGAAACAATACCGTCGCCGTTCGAGGACCCTCTGTGCGCCAAGCCGGTGTCTCGCTGATCGAATCGCTCATCGCCTTGTTACTGATCAGTATCGCCCTGCTCGGCATCGCCGGCTTGCAGCTGGTGACGCTGCAGGACGCCCGCGACGCGCGCTGGCGGGGCGAGGCGACGTCGCTGGCTGCCGCCGCGCTGGAGCGCATGCGCGCCAGCCCCGACCAGGCCGGCGCTTTCGTGATCGACTACGTCGACAATACCTTCCCCAACTGCGGCGGGGGCGGGGGTATCTGCGGCGGCATGAATAACTGGTTGAGCGAGGTTCAGCGCATGCCCAACGGGGGCGCGAAGATCGCCGTGACCAAGGATGGCGACATGGAACGGGTGACGATCTCGCTGCGCTGGCGTCAGCAGCCCCCCGAGGCTGGCGATCCCCTGCCGACCTGCGGCACCGATGCCGCCTCGGGCGGCTGCGTGATGCTGGAAACGCGCCTATGACGCGTCCCGCCCTGCCCAACGTAACCACCGCCGGCAAGCGCCAGTCGGGGGTAGGGCTGGTCGAGCTGATGATCTCGATCGCCATCGGCCTGGTGCTCGTGGCGCTAGTGACCAGTTACTACCTTTCCAGCCGCCAGAGCTACCAGACCACGGTGGTCTCGAGCGAGTTGACCGACACCCAGCGCTACGCCATGCAGCAGCTTCGCCGACAACTGATGCTGGCGGGCTACAGCGATTCGTGGATGCATCAGGAAACCGTCTTTCCCGGTGGCGGCGGCAAC
Organism: Modicisalibacter radicis; assembly: GCF_900961225.1. GTDB lineage: Bacteria > Pseudomonadota > Gammaproteobacteria > Pseudomonadales > Halomonadaceae > Modicisalibacter. The sequence goes on along the minus strand of NZ_CAAHFN010000083.1, from coordinate 10,609 downwards.
GGCATGCCCACTTTCCCGGCTGGCGCGATCGTCGCCAGCGACAAGCCAGGCGAGCTCTGGCTGCGCATGCAGGGCGCGGCGCTGGCCGACCAGAAGACCCGGGCCTGCAACAATCAACAGATCACCAAGAACGACGAAATCGCCCTGATACGCCTGTTCGTCAATGGCGATACGCTGGAATGCGAAACCCGCTTCGCTGGCAACCCGCCGCCGAGCCCCCTGCTGGACGGCGTCGAGGCCATCGCCTTCAGCTATCTCGACGACTCCGACGATTTCAAGACTTACGACAACTCGGTCGACTGGCCATCCGTGCGGGCGATCCAGGTGGATTTGCTGATTCGCAGCGCGACCCCGACCTACGACGCCCCTATCCAGCAGTCATTCCAGTGGCCGGGAGGCGCAAGCAAGGCGTTCACGGATCGCTATATGCGCTCGCGCATTACGCGCATCGTGACGCTGCGCAACGCGGACGAAAGCGAATGAGCGTGCCAAGTCACAATCAATCGGGTATGGCGCTGCTGGTGACGCTGGTATTGATCGCCCTGATGTCGTTGCTGGCATTTTCAGGCAGCGAGAATACGCGACTGCAGCAGCGCCTGGCGAGCAACGACCAAGCCGCGCAGATCGCGTTCCAGGCGGCCGAGGCTGCGCTCAAGGAGGCGGTGGACCAAATCACCTCGGCGCCCCAGATGGCCAGCTTCTGCAAAGGGAATGCCGACCGTCCGACGATCGATAGCTTGCAGGCGCTCAATACCGACGATGCGCTTCAGGTCCTGGCGACCCATGGGGCCGCTGTCGCCTTCAGGGTGGGCGATGCCAATGGCGAGCACCTGACTCTAAGCGCGCAGCCACGCTACGTGATCAGTTGCGTCGACGAGGACGCCATCGAGGATTACACCCCGCCGCAGAGCATGGTCGAAGGCAAGAACGAGAGCGCAGCCGACGGCTACCATTTCTTCCGTATTTACGCTCAGGGCTTCGGGCCCCAGGGCAAGATTTCTCGCCTGATCGAGGCCCGCTATGTTTTCTGACGATCAATTGTCGAGCTCCTCGTCCGTCAAGGCCGGCCATTTACGGCTGTTTCTGCAAACGATCGTCCTCATGATCGTGCTGGGTCACATGCTCAGCGCCCCCGCCTGGGCAGGCTATCCTTTTCCCTGGATCGATACCGGAGAGGACGAAGATAGGGGCGACGGCGCCTCCGATAAGGAACAAGGTGATCAAGACGGCCAGGATGACAGCGGGCAGGTGCCGGATGAAGGCGAGGGCGACGAATCCACCGACAATGGCGAGAGCGGTTCGGACAGTGGCACTGGTGGCGGCGGTTCGGGGGGCGATGGTGGCACCACCGCGGGTGACGAGGAGGTAGTCGAGGAATATCCCGAGGTGCCTTACCAGACGCCGCCGAATGCCCAGGCGGACGTCGTGCCGCAGAGCATGATCGTCATGTCCAACGATCATCAACTGTTCTTCAAGGCCTACACTGACTGGAACGACATCGACGGTGACGGCGTCATCGACGATACCTACAAGAAGGCCATCCGCTACTACGGCTATTTCGACAGCGCGTCCTGCTATGACTACGATGCGAGCCTGGCCGGCGGCGCATTCAAGATAAGCAGCGATGCCAAGGATGACTATACCTGCCCGGGCAACTCGGAGTGGAGCGGCAACTTCCTGAACTGGGTCTCCATGACCCGGATGGATGTGGTCCGCAAGGTGCTGTATGGCGGTAAGCGCCATCGCGACAATGCCTCCGACACGACGCTGCTCGAACGGGCCTACTTGCCCTACGATGCCCACTCCTTCGTCAAGGTCGTCAGAGACAACCAGATCCTCAACAAGAACACTCCCTATAACGGCAAGGGTTCCGTCTCGTTCTGCAATACCACGGGCTACAGCGGAACCGGCCAGTCGAAATCGGTCGACAAGCCGCCGTTGTTGCGTATTGCCGCAGGGGAGTGGCCCAACTGGGCGGCCAACGAGCGTTGGCAATGTATCTGGCGCAATGAACGGAGCGAAGGCTACCAAGACAAGCGGCCCGCAGTGGGCGAGAGCAGTACCGAGCTCAAGGTGCGGGTCGAGGTCTGCCGGGATGCCGGCAACGGTTGCCGACGATATCCGGACTCGGACTACCCCAAGCCCATCGGGCTGCTCCACGAGTATGCCGACAGTATCGATTTCGGCTTGATGTCGGGGTCCTACGCCTACAACCTCAGTGGCGGCGTCCTGCGCGCCAACATGCGCAGCTTCAACGAGGAGGTCGACGCCAACACCGGCGTCTTCGAGTCCTCGGTCGCCGGTATCGTCAGCAATCTCGACGCCTTTCGCATCTCACGCTATAGCTATTCCGACGGCACCTATAACGACGACGAATGCCCCTTCGGCAAGAAGTTGAGTGACATCGGCGGTGGCGACTGTTCTAGCTGGGGCAACCCGCTGGCCGAGATCACTGCCGAGGCGTTGCGCTACATGACAGGTGCTTCGGAGCCTAGCAAGGACTTCAGCGTAGGTACCAGCACAGGCGCGGATGACTATGTCGAAGGTGATTTCGTCGAGTGGTTGACTTCGCCGGCATGGGACAACGATGGCGAGGCCAACTGGTGTGCGGCGCATGCCATGATCCTGATGAACTCGAGCGAGGTGTCCTTCGACAGCGATCAACTCGGGGTATTGTCGCTGCTCGATGGCGGGAGCGTGAAAGCTTGGACCAATCAGGTCGCCAGCGAGGAGGGGATCCAGGGACACTATTTCATCGGCGAGACACAGAGCAACACCGATGGCCTGTGCACCGCCAAGACCATCGGCTCGAACACCTTCGGCGAAGCCAAGGGTATCTGCCCGGGAGCTCCGGGACTCAAGGGCAGCTACAACGTGGCCGGACTCGCCAAGTACGCCCACGAGAAATCGGTGATTCGCAGCCCCGATGGCACCGAAGGCAGCTCTGTCGATACCTATGCAGTGCGACTGTCCGTCAACACACCGATCATCGATCTCGGGCGGGTCAAGATCGTACCGGCTTGCGAGAACGTCACCGACGGCGGAAAGTGCGCAATCGTCGACTTTCGGCCGACCTCGATTGGCGACGACTCCGGTGAGTTCGAGATCACCTGGGAGGTGGCCGAATTCGGTGGCGACTACGACTCGGATATCGAGCTGGATTTCAGTTATGTTCTGAACGATGGGCGACTGACTATCACCACCGATGTCACCGACGACTCTTCCAGTCGCAGGACCGGAGTTGGCTATATTCTCAGCGGAACCTCGGGACGTTACGATCCCAATAACCCTAATAGAATCATCGACTTGACCAGCGATGGCTTCGTGGCGCATTCGGGGATCGACGGTTACAGCGGGTCGCTATGCAATAACTGCGTTGCCGGCAATGCCGCGACCTCGCAGAGTTACCGGGTCTCCGCATCATCCGGCGCCTCGACGCTCGAGCCGCCACTCTACTACGCGGCGAAGTACGGCAATGCCAAGGGGCTCGACGCCTACTTCGAGGTCAATCGGGTCGACGAGCTCGCCGGCGCCCTGCGTGATGTCCTCGATCAGGTGCTGCGCAGTTCCAACCGGACTGGCGCCGGCCTGGGCCACAGTGCCAACGTCGATAATTACGTCTTTCAGACGCTCTACAATAATCAGATCAGCTGGTCCGGCGACCTGGTTGCCCTGAAAACATCATCTTCCGGTGTCGACGACAGCGACTATGAGTGGAGTGCACGTGAAGAGCTGCCGGCGCCAGCTGACCGGACCGTCATCACCTTCGATGCTTCGAGCGGGAGCGGGGTCCCTTTCGCGTCGACTGAACTTCCGGATGGCCTCCCGGAGGCGGGTAATCTCGTTGCCTATCTGCGCGGCGATTCTGCCCAGGAGCAGCGTAAGGGTGGCAACTATCGCGATCGGTTATGGCCGCCGGGCAAAGACCCCGCTCCGCTTGGCGACATCATCGATTCCAAGCCTTTCGTGGTCGGTAAACCAGACAGCTATTACGTACCCAGCAGTGCCGAGGATATAGGCTACCTGACGTTCGTCAACAATCATCGTTCGCGCCAGGCGATGGTCTATGTCGGCGCCAACGACGGTATGCTGCACGGCTTCGCGGCCGATACGGGGGTGGAAAGACTCGCGTACGTGCCCGGGATGCTGCTCGATGACCTGCCCGAACTTGCCAGCCCCGACTATGTACATCGCTTCTACGTCGATGGCAGCCCCACCGTGCTCGACGCCTGCTGGGGCACCGGCAACAATTGCAACTGGCATTCCGTGCTCGCCAGCGGCCTGGGCGCGGGGGGGCGTGGACTGTTCGCGCTCGATGTCACTGATCCCAAGACCTTCAGCGAGACCAACGCCGATGACCTGGCCCTGTTCGAATACAGTCCCTCGATAGAGCAGGCGCTGTTCGGGCCTCGCGGCGGCCGTGGTGAGGGCGGAGAGGACGAAGGTGAAGGCGGGAGCGTTACCGGCGAGGCGCTGCATCTCGGTCATGTCTACGGGCGGCCCAGCATCGTGCAACTGGAAAACAGAAAATATGCCGTCGTCTTCGGCAATGGGTATTTCAGTCCCTCCGACAAGGCGGCACTGTACATCATCTATCTTGATGGCGTGGCCGACGGCAGCATCTCCATGGATGATGTGGTGCGTCTGGTTCCCCAAGCGAGTGCCAATGGCGGGCAGAACGGCCTGTCGACAGTCTCGCTGGTCGATCGCGACGAGGACGGCCGCATGGATGTGGCCTATGGCGGCGATCTCCAGGGGAATCTCTGGCGTTTCGACTTGAGCAGCGACGACGACAGCCAGTGGCAGAATAACATCACTCGCCTTTTCGCCGCGAAACAGAGCGGAACCAACCAGGTGATCACCACGGCGGTGGATGTGGGGCGTCACCCGGAGGGTGGGCTGATGGTGTTCTTCGGTACCGGCAGCCGCCCGGGGCGCTCGCTGCAGACGTCGCAGGGGCGAGGCGTCGGTGACAGCTTCTATGCCATTCGCGACAAGGGAGGAAGCGCTTCGAATGCATCCCCGCTGACGCGCGGCGACCTTCAGGAGCGTAGCCTTGCGACCAGCACGGAAGGCAGCAGCACCCTGCGTTATTTTTCGAGCATAAGCGGTGGCACATTGATGCCGGAGTGGGGCTGGTACATGGATTTTCCCGATGACGAGCGGGTGATCGACACGCCGGTCCTCTATGGCGAGGATATTATCTTCTCTTCGTTGATACCCGGTCAGGGCATGTGCGGGGCCGAGGACAGCGGTTATCTCTACGAACTTTCCGCCTTCGACGGCATGCCTCCCGCGTCACCTGCGCTTGATGTCAACGGCGACGGTCTGCTGAATGACGATGATCGGGTCGACGATGCCGGCGGCCATGAGAACGTGGTGCCTGTGGGTGTAAAAACGCAAGGCGCTCTATATACGCCGGTCATCGACACCAACCTCGAGGCCAATACCGAGAACAAGATCTCGGTGAGCACCGGGGCGCAGACCCAGACGTTTCAAGGACCCCCGCTCAATCCGCTGAAACTGGGACGTGCATCATGGCGCGAGTTGGAGAATTGATGAACAAGCAGCGCGGCTTTTCACTCATCGAGCTGATGATCGTGGTGGCGATCATCGCCATTCTGGCGGGAATCGCCTGGCCCTCCTACGAGCGCTACGTGGACCGCTCCTATCGCGCTCAGGCACAGGCGTCGATGCACGAGATGGCTCAGCGCCTGGAACGCTACTACAGCCAGACCTACAATTACGGCACCGATGGAAGCGACCAGACACCATCGGCCATGACGCCGGCGTTATCGCCTGATGCCATCCCCAGTTCCGGCACCCAGCGCTATGCATTGAGTGTCACGGTGTCCGGCAATGGCAATAACTTCACCATTACCGCCACGCCGAGCAATGCCCAAGCCGATGACCCGTGCGGGACCTTGACGCTGGGACAGGATGGCACCCAGACGGCAGCTGCAAACGACTGCTGGGATTAGCAACTGGCGTTGTCATTGCGGGTACGGCGTGCCCGCCCGGGGCTGACTATGATCTGGCGTGCATTGCCACTGTTCAGGTCGGGGTGACATAGGTCGAAGGTACCCGCCGCCGTGGTGAACCCCGAAGGGTTGTAACTGAAGCCATTGGCCTGGTCGGTGCTATTGGTACTGATCCTTACCGGGCCGGTGCTGGCGGGGTAGCGACGAATTAACGCTTCGCCAACATTCAAGGTGGAATCGTCGTTCTCGTCCACGAACATCATCCAGCGATCCTGCCAGTTATTCGTACACGTGCTGTCGTCCTTGGTCGGGCAGAGATGGACCTCGACCCGCCGTTTTGCGGCCTCGAGCCGCGTTGCGGAAATCGCCTGCCACAGGCGGTCGGCCTGGCGGTCGAGGGCGTTGCGTGCGGCCAGCTGCGAGAAGCTCGGTACGGCCCAGCCGGCGAGGATGCCGATGATCGCGATCACCACCAGCAGTTCGATCAGGGTAAAGCCTCGGGTGCGGGACGCGCTCATGCGGACGATGCTCACTGCATTAGAATGGGGCTCCTCGAAGCTTCCGGGAAACGGTCCCGCGCATCAAGCGTCCCGTCAGCTTTTGTAACCAACGCAGCCAGGAGGCTTCCGTGTGACTGCCAGCCACTTTCATTTCGAACACGCCGACTTTCTAATCATCGGCGGCGGCGTCATCGGCATGATGACCGCGCTGCAACTGGCCGACGCCGGCCAGCGGGTGACATTGATCGAACGCGGTCGCTGCGGTCAGGAGGCGTCCTGGGCGGGGGGCGGCATCGTCTCGCCATTGTATCCCTGGCGTTACGGGGCGTCGGTCTCGGCATTGTCGCGCTGGTCGGAGGGTTTCTACCCCGAGCTGTCGCTGCGCCTGCTGGAAGAAACCGGCATCGACCCCGAGTATCGCCAGCGGGGGCTGCTCTACCTGCGGGTCGACGACGAGGCGCGGGCGCTCGACTGGGCGCGCGAGCTCGGCAAGCCGCTGGAACGTGTCGATGGGTCATTCATCTACCGCAAGGAACCCAATGCCGCGCCGGGTTTCGATCAGGCGCTGTGGATGCCGACCCTGGGCAGCATCCGCAATCCGCGTCTGGTTCAGGCGTTGCGGGCACGGCTGGCGGCGATGCCGCGGGTTACCCTGCGCGAGGGGATGGCGATGGAGCGGTTGCTCGTCGAGGGCGAGCGACTCCGCGGCGTGCAGGCCGGCGGCGAGCGTATCCTGGCCGAGCGCGTGGTCGTCTGCGGCGGAGCCTGGAGTGCCGGGTTGCTCGAGGGTATCGGTTGCACGTTGGCGGTGCGTCCGGTGAAGGGCCAGATGATCCTGTTCCGCGCGCCGCCCGGGCTGGTCGAGCGGGTGGTGCTGCTCGATGGGCGCTATGTGATTCCGCGGGGCGATGGGCGGGTGCTGGCCGGTTCGACACTGGAGGAAACCGGCTTCGACAAGGCCACCAGCGCCGCCGCGCGGGAGTCGTTGTGGACCAGTGCGACACGCATCGTGCCGGCGCTGGCCGATTGCCGGGTCGAACATCACTGGGCCGGGCTGCGACCAGGCTCGCCCGACGGCGTGCCGATGATCGGTGAGGTGCCGGGCGTTGCGGGGCTCTACGTCAACGCCGGCCACTACCGCAACGGGCTGGTCTTGGCGCCGGCGGCGACGCGACTACTGGTCGACGAGATGCTGGGCCGTGAGCCGATCGTCGATCCGGCTCCCTATCGTCTGATTGATTCCCGTTAAAAGATTCGGTGTAAGTCACAAGCCGGCTTCCCTCTGATGACGGATGGCCAACACCACGATAGTGTCACCGTCGATGCGGTATCGAGCGACATAGCCACTATCGCCGAACTCAATCAGCCAGTCCCGATATTCCTCGGGCAAGTCGTCAATGAGGCGTCCGATACGTGGCAGCTCTCCGAGTGCCTGGGCGCCCTGAATGATGGCCTTTGCGGCCCGCTCGGCCGCCGCTGGGTGTTTCGGCCGCAGGAACTCGCGTAGCCGCTCCAGGTTCTGGACCGCTGCCGGGGCGAAGATCACTCGTGACATGTTGGTGCTGGTAGTTCGTTATCCGATCCCCAACTGGCCAACCACTGCTCCACTTCTTCAGCGGTCGCGTGCATGCCGGTGGTTTGGTAGTCCTCCCAGGCCTTGAGCGTGTCCTGCTTGAAGGCCTCGCGTCTTTCCTCGCGCTCCACATACTGCTCAATGGCCTCGCGCATTAGCCAGTGCGCCGAGCGCCGGCGAGCGTCGGCCAAGTGCTGGACACGACCTTTCAGATCGTCGTCGAGTTTGATGGACGTTGGTGTTGCCATGCTGCCTCCGTAGTAAGAGGTAATACCCTTAACTACTGTAGGCTGATCAGGGCCTGGGGTCGATAGCGCTGGCATCCGGTACGAGATCGAGCATCACTGTACCTGGCTGCGGTTGCTCGTGGCTTAGGCTGCATAGAAACACGCCTCAGGAGGGCGTCTGCTCCTCGAGGAAGCGCGCGTGATGGTCGTCGGAGCAGAACCACAGCTGGTCGCGGCGCACGGCATCGGCCTCGGGCAGGTGCACGCGGCAATAGGCGCAACGCACCATCTGGGCGTCCTCGACACGACGCGGCGCGTCCTGCTCGAGTTTCCACTCACGGTACATTCGGTAGAGCTTGAGGCCGGCCCAGAACAGCACCGCGAAGATGATCAGGCGGATGAGCAAGAGGTTCATTCCTTGGGGTCTCCCCTGGCGGGCTGGCGGGTGCTTTGCACGCGACAGTCCTTGCGGGACAATGAAGGCATGGGGGTAGTGTAATGGCAGCGCCATGGCTCGCCAATCGTGCCCCGCCCCATTTCTGGCCCAGACACAGCGAGGAGCGTCGCTCATGCAAGACCTGACCCTGGTAATGGCCCAGCTGGACCCGCTGGTGGGCGATATACCCGGCAATGCCGAGCGCGCCATCGAGGCCGTGCGCGAAGCGCGCATCGAGCACAAGGCTGACGTCGTCGTCTTTCCCGAGCTGTTCCTGACCGGCTATCCGCCCGAGGACCTGCTGTTTCGCGAATCGATGGAGACGCGACTCGAGGCGGCGCGCGCGCGGATGGCGCAGAAGGTGGCCAGGGACGTGATGGTGGTGATCGGTTATCCCGGTCATCGCGCCAGCGGCTATCACAATCTGGCCGGCGTGCTCTACAACGGCGAATGGCTGGGTGAGTACGCCAAGCAGGCGCTGCCCAATTACCAGGTCTTCGACGAGCGGCGCTATTTCACGCCGGGCGATGCGCCGCTGGTCGTCGAGCATGGTGGCGCCAGGCTCGGCATCCTAGTCTGCGAGGACCTGTGGGATGGCTCGCCGGCGCGCCAGTGCCGCGAGGCCGGCGCCGACATGCTGGTCACCCTCAATGCCTCGCCCTATCACCAGAACAAGCCCGCCGAGCGCCTGGCGCTGTTCGCCGAGAGGGCCCGCGAGGTGCAGCGCCCGGTGGTCTACGTCAACCAGATCGGTGGCCAGGACGAACTGGTCTTCGACGGTGGATCGCTGGTGGTCGACGCAGCCGGCGCGCTGCGCGTGCGCGCGCCGCACTGGCAGGTCGGGTTGATGCCGGTGCGCTTCGTCAACCGGGACGGGCAGTGGGTGCCGGAGGCCGGCGAGATCGAGGGGCTGCCCGAGGTCGAGGACAATCTCTACTGCGCGCTGGTCACCGGCCTGCGCGACTACGTCAACAAGAGCGGCTTCCAGGGCGTGGTGCTGGGACTGTCGGGGGGCATAGACTCGGCGCTGTCGCTGGCGATCGCCGTCGATGCGCTGGGCCCCGAGCGCGTCCAGGCGGTGATGATGCCGTACCACTACACGGCGCAGATCTCGCGCGACGATGCCGCCGAACAGGCGCGGTTGCTCGGCGTGCACTACGAGTCGCTGCCGATCGCCTCGATGGTCGAGGCGGCCAACGCCACGCTGGCCGAGAGCTTCGCCGGCGCGGCGCAGGACACCACCGAGGAAAACCTGCAGTCGCGCTGTCGCGGCGTGCTGTTGATGGCGATCTCCAACAAGAAGGGCCTGATGGTGCTGACCACCGGCAACAAGAGCGAGATGGCGGTGGGCTACGCCACGCTCTACGGTGACATGGTCGGCGGTTACAACGCCCTCAAGGACGTCTACAAGACCTGGGTCTACCGCCTGGCGCGCTGGCGCAACACCCAGGGCCTGGCGATCCCCGAACGGGTGATCACCCGCCCGCCGTCGGCCGAACTGGCCCCCGACCAGCAGGACAGCGATTCGCTGCCCGGCTACGACACCCTCGATGCGATCCTCGAGCGCTACATCGAGCGGGACATGAGCGCCGAGGCCATCATTGCGGCGGGGTTCGCCAGCGAGGATGTCTACAAGGTGGTCAAGCTGGTCGACCGCAGCGAATACAAGCGCCGCCAGGCGCCGGTCGGCGTGCGGGTTACCTTGCGTGGCTTCGGGCGCGACCGGCGCTACCCGATCGTCAATGGCTGGCAGCCGGGGGAATAATTCAGCTACGAGCTACGAGCTACGAGCTACGAGCTACGAGCTACGAAAAGCAAGACACCGCCGCTGGAAACATCCTGCGGCGGTGTCTTTTATCATGAAGGGCCAATCTTGCTGCCGAAGCCCGAAG
>NZ_CAAHFN010000082.1 GCF_900961225.1 Modicisalibacter radicis | reverse complement strand
CCCGAAGCCCGAAGCCGTTATAGCTATAGCGTCAGCGGCTCGGCGTCGACGTGGCGCGGCTCGAAGGTCCGGCCGTCGAGGCGCTCGTTGTCCGGATCGTTCTCGATCAGTGTCTTGAGCACGTCGCGGGCGCGATCGCGCATGTTCAGCCCGAGATAGCCCTCGACCATGGTCGCCAGGGCGTCGCGGGTGGCGGTCGCCTGCGGGTAGTGCTCGATCACCCAGCGGCCGCGCTCGACCGCGGCGACGTAGGCGCCCTTGCGCAGGTAGAAGTCGGCGACCTGCAGCTCGTGGCGCGCCAGCACGTTGCGCAGGTAGATGATGCGCTGCCGGGCATCGGCGGCATAGGGGCTATCGGGGAAGCGCCGCACCAGCTCGCCGAAGTCGACGTAGGCATCCCGCGAGGCGCCCAGGTCACGCTTGGAGATGTCGATCAGCTCGAGCCCCTCGAGGCTGAAGCGCCCAGCCTCGTAGGCGGCCAGGCCACGCAGATAGTAGGCGTAGTCGACCTGGGGATGATCGGGGTGCAGGCGGATGAAGCGGCTGGCGGCGGCGCGCGCGGCCTCCCAGTTCTCGATCCGGTAATAGGCATAGATCAACTCGAGCTGGGCCTGCTCGGCGTAGTCGCCGAACGGGAAGCGGGTGTCCAGCGCCTCGAGCTGTTCGACGGCCGTGCTGTAGCGCCCCTGGTCGAGCGATGACTGGGCCTGCTGGTAGAGTTCCTGTTCCTGAAGGTCAGGGTCCACCTCGTTGTTGCTGGCACAACCGGCGAGCAGGGCAGCGACAAGGGCCAGGGCGGCAAGGGGGGAAACGCGCATCGTCTTCCTCGTGTCGGGCAATCTTCAGCGGCCATGCTAGAATCGGCCGGATCCGGTGACTCGTTAAAGTCCCACACTATAAAGCACACCGTACCAGCGGGGACAGCCCGCCGGTAAAACACCCTCAGTCGAATCCCCACAGGCACCCAGCGAGCTATGCCCGATATCCTGCAGCGTGACGAGCGCATCCCCGATTCCATGGTCGGCATCCGCCTGGACCAGGCCGCCGCCGAACTGTTCGCGGACTTTTCCCGCGAGCGGCTCAAGGGCTGGATCAAGTCCGGTGCGCTGACCCTCGACGGAGCGACCGCCAAGCCCAAGGACAAGGTCTACGGCGGCGAGCGGCTGGTGCTGGAGGCGATACTCGAGGACGAGGTGCGCTGGCAGCCGCAGGCGATCGAGCTGGCCATCGTCCACGAGGACGACGACGTGCTGGTGATCGACAAGCCGGCCGGGCTGGTGGTGCATCCCGCCGCCGGCAATCCCGATGGCACCCTGCTCAACGCGCTGCTGCACCACTGCCCGGCGCTCGCCGCGATCCCCCGGGCGGGGATCGTCCACCGGCTCGACAAGGACACCACCGGGTTGATGGTGGTCGCCAAGACCCTGGCGGCGCAGACCTCGCTGGTCGGCCAGCTTCAGGCGCGCAGCGTCTCGCGTGAATATGCCGCGGTGGTGACCGGGGTGATGACCGCCGGCGGCACGGTGGATGCGCCGATCGGCCGCCATCCCAAGGACCGCAAGCGCCAGGCGGTCACCGAGTCGGGCAAGCCGGCGGTGACCCACTATCGGGTGGTGGAGCGTTTTCGCGGCCACACCCATGTGCGCTGTCGGCTGGAAACCGGACGCACCCACCAGATCCGCGTGCACATGGCCCACCGCCGCTATCCGCTGATCGGCGACGCGCTGTACGGCGGGCGGCTCAAGCTGCCCGCCGGGGCCAGCGAGGCGCTCAAGGAGCAGTTGCGCCGCTTTCCGCGTCAGGCGCTGCATGCCCGCAAGCTGGCCTTCATTCATCCGGCGAGCGGCGAGTCGGTGAGCTTCAGTGCCGAGTTGCCCGACGATCTGTGGGTGTTGCTGGATGGCCTGCGCGCCGATAGCGAGGAGCGAACATGAGCGATCAACCCACGCTGCTGTTGCCCGACTGGCCGGCGCCGACCACCGTCGGCGCGCTGGTCACCACCCGTGAAAGCGGCCCCAGCCAGGGGCCCTTCGCGGCCTTCAACCCGGCGCTGCACGTCGGCGACGATCCGGCCACGGTGGCGCGTTGCCGGGTGTCGTTGAGCGCGCAGGTCGGCGACACCCGTCCGCTGCTGTGGCTCGATCAGGTCCATGGCGCCGCGGTGGCGCAGGAGTATCGGCCGGAGTACGCCGAGACGCCGCCGCAGGCCGATGCGGCGGTGGCCTTCGACAACCGTCATGCCTGCGTGATCCTCACCGCCGACTGCCTGCCGGTGTTCTTCTGCGACTGGCGTGGCACCCGGGTCGGTCTGGCGCATGCGGGGTGGCGCAGTCTGGCCGGCGGCGTTCTGGAAGCCAGCATCGCCGCGCTGGGCTGTCCGCCGGACGAGCTGATGGCCTGGCTGGGGCCGGCGATCTCCAACGCCCAGTTCGAAGTGGGCAGCGAGGTGCGCGAAGCCTTCGTCGCCGTGCAGCCCGCCGCCGAGAGCGCCTTCGAGCCCAGCCCCTACCGGCTCGGGCACTACATGGCCGACCTCTACAAGCTGGCGCGGCTGCGCCTCGAGCGGCTCGGCGTGGCGCATGTCAGCGGCGGCCACTTCTGCACCGCCTGCGAGGGGCGTTTCTATTCCCACCGCCGCGACGATGGCGTCACCGGGCGCATGGCCAGCATGATCTGGCTGCGCTGAGCGACGCCTCAGATCGACCTCGTGCTAGTCGGCGTGGTCGGCCACCGGCTGGTGCTTCGGCGCCGGCATCGCCCCGGGGTAGAGCGTCAGCAGCTTGCGCAGCACGCCGTTGGTCCAGCCGAAGCCGTCCTGGGCGGGATATTCGCCGCCGCCGGCGCGCTTCTCGTGGAGCACGTTGTACTTCTCGACCAGCTTGCCCTCCTGGCGATAACGCTCGACGTTGGTGGCGATCCAGCGCTCGGCTACCATCCGCGCCAGCCGGGTGTTGCCGTAGTGGCGTAGCCCTTCGATGGCCAGCCATTGCTGGGGCGCCCAGCCGTTGGGCGAATCCCACTGCTGGCCGGTGTCGTTGAGCGTGGTGACCAGCCCGCCGGGCTCGAGCAGCTTGTTCTCCAGGGTCTGGGCGACGGCGGCGGCCTGTTCGGCGTCGGCGACGGCGAAGAACAGCGGGTAGGCGGTGGCGGTGCTCAGCGTGCCGGTCAATCGGTCCTCGCGCCAGAGATAGTCGCCGAAGGCGCCGTGGGCATCGCTCCACAGCACCTCGCGTATCGCCCTTTTGCGTTCGGCGGCGCGCTCGCGATAATCCGCCGCCTGCCGGGGCTGGCCGTCGAGGGCATAGGCCGTGGCCAGGGTCTGTTCGAGATGGTAGAGCAGGCTGTTGAGATCGACCGGGACGATCGAGGTGGTGCGGATGGTCGCCAGCGTCTCGCCGTCGGCCAGCCAGCGCGAGGAGAAGTCCCAGCCGCTTTCCGCACCGGCGCGCAGGTCGCGCCAGACCTGATCGTCGGGGCGCGAAGCCGCTTCGGCGGTGGCCAGGTCCTCGCTGAAAGATTCCTGACGCGGCTTGGCGACGTCGTCCCAGTAGCGATTGAGCAGCGTACCGTCGTCGAGGCGCACCACGCGGCGGTGCGCCTGGCCGGGCGCGAGCGCATCGCCGCCGGCCATCCAGAAATCGTACTCGGCCTGCAGCGCGGGCAGGTAGCGGCGATAGGCGTCGTTACCGTCGATGCCGGCGACCAGGTCGACCATGCTGGCGAAGAACGGTGGCTGCGAGCGGGTCAGGTAGTAGGTGCGGCTGCCGTTGGGGATATGCCCGAAGCGCTCGATCAGGTAGGCGAAGTTGTCGGTCATGTCGCGCACGCGCTGTTCCAGGCCGCTTTCGACCAGCCCGAGCATGGTGAAGTAGGAATCCCAGTAGTAGATCTCCTTGAAACGCCCGCCGGGCACCACATAGGCGTTGGGCAACGGCAGTCGCGACGACCAGCGGCTCGCGCGGGCCTCGGGCTGGCGGGTGAGGATCGGCCACAGCGCGTCGATGTGCGCGATCAACGGCTGGCCGCTGGGCAGCGGGGCGTGGGAGTCGCTCTCGGGATGGCTGAAATGCGCTTCGACGAAGGCCTTGAGCGCGGCATCGTCGAGGGCGCGGCCGTCGCGGCGTTGCCGATAATCGGCGAGGATCGTCTCGGGCGAGGTGTCGGGAATCAGGTCGACGAAGGTCTTGCTGTCCTCGTAGATCCCGCGGGTCTGCACCTGGTAGAACAGCTCGCCCCAGAGCTCGTCGGGGGGTGCCGGTGTCTCGTCGTAAGCCTGATTGGGCGCCGCGTGAGCGCTCAGTGACAGCAGGGTGAGCCAGGCGACTACCAGGGCCGTCAGCCAGGCGGGTCTGGGCAGGGCGCGGGGTTCCATGTTCATCGCGACGTCCTTGTTGTTGTGCCATCCGGCGTGTGGGTCGCCCCCGCGCGGCCGTCGGCGTCGCGTCGGGCCTCGTTGGGATGCTGCCTTCAAGGTATGCAGCCGCTTGACGTTGATCAAGCGCTACGCCGATTCGACGGGCCGTGACTTGAAAGCGCCCCAACATACCTCCATTGATAGTGTCAAACATGACGACATGGGCCCACGGCGCGTCCGACCGCGCCGCCGCCCCGATGGAGGATTTCGATGCGTATCGACCGCATGACCAGCAAGTTGCAGAATGCCCTGGCCGAGGCCCAGTCCCTGGCCGTCGGGCGCGCCCACAACCAGCTCGACCCCGGCCATGTGCTGAGCGCGCTGCTCGACGCCCGCGACAGCGGTATTAAGGGCCTGGTGCAGAAGGCCGGCGGCGAGCTCGGCACGCTGCGCGAAGGCCTGGCGCAGTATCTCGACAACCTGCCCAGCGTCGGCCAGTTCGACGGCAACGTGACCATGAGCCAGGACCTGGCGCGGCTGTTCAACCTGGCCGACCGCGAGGCCCAGGCACGTGGCGATCAGTACATTGCCAGCGAGCTGGTGCTGCTCGCCGCGCTGGAGATGAACCACGCGATCAGCAAGGTGCTGAGCCAGGCCGGGCTGTCGAAGAAGACGCTGATCGCCGCCATCGACAGCCTGCGCGGCGGCCAGGCGGTCGACGATGCCGGCGCCGAGGAGAGCCGCGAGGCACTCGAGAAATATACCTTGGACCTCACCGCACGGGCCGCCGAGGGCAAGCTCGACCCGGTGATCGGCCGTGACGACGAGATCCGCCGGACGATCCAGGTGCTCCAGCGGCGTACCAAGAACAACCCGGTGCTGATCGGCGAGCCCGGCGTGGGCAAGACGGCGATCGTCGAGGGCCTGGCCCAGCGCATCATCAACGGCGAGGTGCCGGAAGGCCTCAAGGACAAGCTCGTGCTGTCGCTGGACATGGGCGCGCTGCTCGCCGGCGCCAAGTTCCGCGGCGAGTTCGAGGAGCGCTTGAAGGCGGTACTCAACGAACTGGCCAAGGAAGAGGGCCGGGTGATCCTGTTCATCGACGAACTGCACACCATGGTCGGCGCCGGCAAGGCCGAGGGCTCGATGGACGCCGGCAACATGCTCAAGCCCGCGCTGGCGCGCGGCGAGCTGCACTGCGTGGGTGCCACGACCCTCGACGAGTACCGCAAGTACATCGAGAAGGACGCCGCGCTCGAGCGCCGCTTCCAGAAGGTGCTGGTCGACGAGCCCTCCGAGGAGGACACCGTGGCCATCCTGCGCGGCCTCAAGGAGCGCTACGAGGTGCACCACGGCGTCGACATCACCGATGGCGCGATCATCGCCGCGGCCAAGCTCTCGACCCGTTACATCACCGATCGTCAGCTGCCCGACAAGGCGATCGACCTGATCGACGAGGCGGCCTCCAGGATTCGCATGGAACTCGATTCCAAGCCCGAGGAGATGGATCGCCTCGACCGCCGGCTGATCCAGCTCAAGATGGAGCGCGAGGCGCTCAAGAAGGAGACCGACGAGGCCTCGAAGAAGCGTCTCGAGCACCTCGAGGAGCAGATCGACGAACTCGAGCGCGAGTACGCCGACCTCGACGAGGTTTGGAAGTCCGAGAAGGCCAGCATCCAGGGCGCCGCGCAGTTCAAGGCGGAACTCGAGCAGGCCCGCATCGATCTCGAGGCGGCCCGTCGCCAGGGCGATCTGGGACGCATGTCCGAACTGCAGTACGGGGTGATCCCGACCATCGAGAAGAAGATCGCCGAATCCGGCGAGGACGACGATGCGGCCGACACATCCAAGCACGTGCTGCTGCGCTCCAACGTCACCGAGGAGGAGATCGCCGAAGTCGTCTCGCGCTGGACCGGCATTCCGGTGGCCAAGATGCTCGAGGGTGAGCGCGACAAGCTGCTGCGCATGGAGGAGGCGCTGCACGATCGGGTCATCGGCCAGGACGAAGCGGTCAAGGCGGTCGCTGATGCGGTGCGGCGTTCACGCGCCGGGCTCGCCGATCCGCACCGCCCCAACGGCTCGTTTCTGTTCCTCGGCCCGACCGGGGTGGGCAAGACCGAACTGTGCAAGTCGCTGGCCAACTTCCTGTTCGACACCGAGGAAGCGATGGTGCGCATCGACATGTCCGAGTTCATGGAGAAGCACTCCGTGGCCCGGCTGATCGGCGCGCCGCCTGGCTACGTCGGCTACGAGGAGGGTGGCTACCTGACCGAGGCGGTACGCCGCAAGCCGTACTCGGTGCTGCTGCTCGACGAGGTCGAGAAGGCTCATCCGGATGTCTTCAACATCCTCCTGCAGGTGCTCGAGGATGGCCGGCTGACCGATGGCCAGGGTCGCACCGTGGATTTCCGCAACACGGTGATCGTGATGACCTCGAACATGGGGTCGGATCTGATCCAGCAGTTCGCCAGCGAGGGGGAGGACGCCTATGCCCGCATGAAGGCGGCGGTGATGGAGGTCGTCGGTCAGCAGTTCCGGCCCGAGCTGATCAACCGCATCGATGAGGTGGTGGTGTTCCATCCGCTCGATCAGGAGCAGATCCAGAAGATCGCGGGCATCCAGCTGCAACGGTTGCGCGAGCGGCTCGCCGAGCGCGACATGACGCTGACGGTCAGCGACGACGCGCTGGCCCAGCTGGCGGTGGTCGGCTTCGATCCGGTCTACGGCGCGCGGCCGCTCAAGCGGGCGATCCAGAGCCGCCTCGAGAACCCGTTGGCCCAGGAGCTGCTGGCCGGCCGTTTCGTGCCCGGCGACACCATTCGGGTCAGCGCCGAAGACGGCCACCTGGTCTTTGCCAAGTAAGCGACATCGCCGTTGTAACGCAGCGGAGGGAAAAGCCGGAAAGCCCGCCTCAAACACGGCGGGCTTTTTGTTGCAGTGGATGCCACGCACTGGCCGTGCTCAGGGTCAGGCCTTGCCGGTCAGGCGCTTCTGGATCTCCTCCAGCGATACACCCTTGGTCTCGGGCATCAGGAAGGCCACGAACAGTACCTGCAGGACCATCATTACCGCGAAGAAGGCGAATACCGGACCGCCGTTGAAGGCGTTCAGCACCCAGGGCGTCACCAGGGTGATCGCCGCGGCGAAGAACCAGTGGGTGAAGCTGCCCAGCGACTGGCCGCGTGCGCGTTCGCGGTTGGGGAAGATCTCCGAGATGAACACCCAGATCACGGTACCCTGGCTGATGCCGTGGGCGGCCACGAACAGGCACAGCTGCAGGGGGATCAGCGCGCCGCCCAGATCGTCGGTGAAGAAGGCGTACGAGATGATCGACAGCGAGACCAGGTAGCCCGCCGAGCCGACGTACATCAGCGTGCGCCGGCCCAGCTTGTCGATCAGGGCGATGCCCAGCATGGTGAACAGCACCATGATCAGGCCGATGCCGGCGGTCGACAGCAGCGCCGCGTTGCTGCCCAGCTCGGCGGCCTCGAGGATGCGCGGTGCGTAATACAGCACGAAGTTGATGCCGGTGAACTGGTTGAAGAAGGCCATCAGGAAGGCCAGCAGGATGGGCAGCCGATAGCGCCTGGAGAAGAAGCGGCTGTGCGATTGCTGGTCGCGCTCGTCGGCGGCGCGAATCTCGGCGATCTGGCGGTCGGTGTCGGCCTGGGGGTCGATCTGCTGCAGCACTTCGGCGGCGCCGGCGTCATCGTTGCGATTGAGGATCAGCCAGCGCGGGCTGCGTGGTACCAGGAAGACCAGCAGGGTATAGACCAGCGCGGGCACCGCCTCGATGCCCACCATCCAGCGCCAGGCGTCGGCGTCCAGCAGGGCGCCCAGCGTGGCGTTGGAGACATAGGCCATGAAGATCCCGAACACCACGTTGAACTGATACAGCGCCACCAGCCGGCCACGCCGCTCGGCGGGGGCGATCTCGGAAATGTACGCGGGGGCGGCGACGGTCGACATGCCCACGCCGAAGCCGCCGATCAGCCGGAAGATCGAGAACCACAGCGGATCGGTGGCCAGCGCCGAGCCGACGGCCGACACCAGATACAGCACGCCGATGATCAGCAGGGTGGGGCGGCGGCCCAGCCGGTCGGTCGGCCAGTTGCCGAAGATCGCCCCGAGCACCGTGCCCCACAGCGCCATCGACATGATGAACAGGCCATGCTGGAGGTCGCTGAGGCCCCAGAGCGCCTGGATGGGTTTGTCCGCGCCGGAAATCACGGCGGTATCGAAGCCGAACAGAAAGCCGGCCATGGCCACGAAGAGCGACCATTTGAGGATTTTTGACATGATGACGCGCTCCGTGTCGGTGTCGCAGTCCTTGGGGTGTCGAGCTGAATCGAGTCAGCTCGTTTCAGTACAGCATTTCCAGGGCGGGCATGACCACTCGCCGGGGTTTAAACTTTAGTCGTGACGGGCGATTTCTCCACCCCCATGTCGGTCCATCTCGCCGGCTGACGGTTGACAGCCCCGTGACGCTATTGGAATCTTGTCTGTTCCTGATTTATGGACGTGGCATCGACGGGCGATCCCCGACCGCTGCGTGAAGGGTAGGCCGCATGGCCTTTACCCGCCTTGAAAGGATTACCGGGCGCGGGCTAACCGCCTGGCCTGGCCCAACCCCCGACGCGGCGATCCGTCGCGATGAAGAGTGCAGGCCCCATCCGGGCCGAACAACGCCAGGGTTTGGCATCAGGTGCCGGCTTGACCGGCAGCGGCATACCGCCGCACTCGACTTTCGCGACCCATGGCGGGCCGCGAGACCGCACTCGAGACCTCTAGGGGAGAAACACAGTGGAATTGCTTTCCGGCGCCGATATGATCGCCCGCTTCCTGCAGGATGAGGGCGTCGAATATATCTATGGCTATCCGGGGGGAGCGGCGCTGCATATCTACGATGCGTTGTTCCGCCAGGATGCCGTCAAACACATCCTCGTGCGTCACGAACAGGGCGCGACCCATGCCGCCGATGGCTATGCGCGGGCCTCGGGCAAGCCGGGCACGGTGCTGGTCACCTCCGGCCCGGGGGCGACCAATGCCGTGACGGGTATCGCCACCGCCTACATGGACTCGATCCCGATGGTGGTGCTGTGCGGCCAGGTCGCCAGCCACCTGATCGGCGAGGACGCCTTCCAGGAGACCGACATCGTCGGCGTGACCCGGCCGATCGTGAAACACAGCTTCACGATCAAGCACCCGTCGGAAATTCCCTCGGTGCTCAAGAAGGCCTATTACCTGGCGTCGTCCGGGCGTCCCGGGCCGGTGGTCATCGACATTCCCAAGGACATGACCGCGCCCACCGAGCGCTACGAGTACGTCTATCCCAAGAAGGTCAAGCTGCGCTCCTACAACCCGGTGACGCGCGGCCATACCGGCCAGATCAAAAAGGCCGTGGAGATGATGCTCAAGGCGCGTCGCCCGGTGTTCTATACCGGCGGCGGGGTGGTCACCGGTCGCGCCAGCGAGGCGCTGACCGATCTCGTCCAGCGGCTGGGATACCCGATCACCACCACCCTGATGGGCATCGGCGCCTATCCGCAGAGCGATCGTCAGTCGCTCGGCTGGCTGGGCATGCACGGCTCGTTCGAATCGAACATGGCGATGCACCACGCCGATCTGATCGTCGCCATCGGCGCGCGCTTCGACGACCGGGTGACCAACAACACCTCGAAGTTCTGTCCCACCGCCAAGATCGTGCATGTCGACATCGACCCCAGCTCGATCTCCAAGACGGTGCGTGCCGACGTGCCGATCGTCGGCCCGGCGGGAAGCGTGATCAACGAGATGATCAGCCTGGTGCAGGGCCGCGAGCCGGCCAACCCCGAGGCGCTCGAGGAGTGGTGGCAGAAGATCGACGGCTGGCGTGACGAGCGCCGCGGCAAGCTGTTCGATCCGGCCGCCTCGGGCGAGCCGCTCAAGCCGCAGACGGTGATCGAGGCGATCTGCCGGGCGACCCGCGGCGAGGCCTTCGTGACCACCGACGTCGGCCAGCACCAGATGTTCGCCGCGCAGTACTACAAGTTCGACAAGCCCAACCGCTTCATCACCTCGGGCGGACTCGGCACCATGGGCTTCGGCTTTCCGGCGGCGATGGGCGTCAAGCAGAGCTACCCGGACGATGACGTGGTGTGCGTCACCGGCGAGGGCAGCTTCCAGATGATGATGCAGGAGCTGTCGACCTGTAAGCAGTACGGGATAGGCGTCAAGATCGTCAATCTCAACAACGGGTCGCTGGGCATGGTGCGTCAATGGCAGGACCTGAACTACAAGTCGCGTCACGCGCACTCCTACATGGAGTCGCTGCCCGACTTCCAGCAGCTGATCGGCGCCTACGGGTTCACCGCGATCAAGGTGGAGCGTCAGGAGGACCTCGAGCCGGCGCTCGAGCGGGCCTTCGCCGACAAGGATGAGCTGGTGTTCCTCGACATCTACGTCGACCCGCGCGAGCACGTCTATCCGATGCATGTGCCCCTGGGCTCCATGCGTGACATGCTGCTTTCGAAGACGGAGCGGACCTGATGCGCCATATCATCTCGATCCTGATGGAAAACGAACCCGGCGCCCTGTCACGCGTGGTGGGGCTGTTCTCGCAGCGCAACTTCAACATCGAATCGCTGAACGTGGCGCCGACCGATGATGCCACCCTGTCGCGGCTGACCGTGACCACGGTGGGCGACGACCGGGTGATCGAGCAGATCACCAAGCATCTCAACAAGCTGATCGACGTGGTCAAGCTGGTCGACCTGACCGAGGGCAACCATATCGAGCGCGAGCTGATGCTGGTCAAGGTCAAGGCGCTGGGAGCGGCGCGCGACGAGGTCAAGCGCACCGCGGACATCTTCCGCGCGCAGGTCGTCGACGTCACGCCTAGCGTGTATACCGTGCAGATCACCGGCGATGCCGGCAAGCTGGACGCCTTCCTGCAGGCGATGGCGCCGATCGGCATCCTCGAGGTGGCGCGCACCGGGGTGTCGGGGATCTCGCGGGGGGACAAGGTGCTGAGCCTCTGAGACCAGCCGCCGCGTCGTCCAGGCCGCTCTTCGGAGCGGCTTTTTTATGGGTGGATATAGGCCGGGCAGATGGCGTTGCTCTCAGGCGTCGATGTCGGCCTGTCGGGTCGTATCGGGGACTTGGGTCCACAGCGCATGAATCAGCGGGTTGCGTAGCTTCTTGTCGAGCACGCACAGCCCCACGTCGTAAGGCGCAAGCTGGGGGCTGACCTCGAGAATCCGCACGCGATCGGCCAGCGGACTGTTGTCGAGCACGATTTGCGGCACCACGCCGACCCCGAATCCCAGCCCGACCATACTGACGATCGCCTCGTTGCCGGCGACCTGGGCATAGATGCGCGGCTTGACGCCGAGTTCGCGAAACCAGGCATCGGTGCGCTCGCGGGCCAGCCCCGACTCGGAGAGGATCATCGGTGTCTCGGCCCAGGCCGCGGCCAGCGGTGGCTGGCTCTCCGCCGGTAGCCAGTCAGCGGCCTCGCTGGGGGCGATGAAGACCAGCGGCGAGGTGGCGATCGGCTTGAACGCCAGCTGTGCCGGCAGTGTCTCGGGGCGGGCGCTGATCGCCATGTCTTCTTCGCCCCCCAGCAGCCGGGTGATGGCATCGGCGGGATCGCCGGTATGCAGCTTGAGCTCGATGCGCGGATAGCGCAGGCGAAATTCGCTGAGCAGTTCGTAGAGAAAGCTGTAGCTCGCCGTCACCGAGCAGTAGATGCTGATCTCGCCGGCCAGCTCGCCGGCCTCCTCCATCAGTGTCTGGCGCATCGCCGCCCACTGTTCGAGAGCATCTCGCGCATATCGCTGAAATAGCCTACCTTCGCGAGTCAGGTAGGCGGTACGGTTGTCGCGCTCCACCAGCCGCACGCCCAGGCTGGCCTCGAGCTGCTGCAGCGAGCGGCTGAGGGTCGATGGGCTGACATGGCAGGCGTCGCTGGCGCGCCCGAAGTGCAGTGTCTCGGCGAGGGCGAGAAAGTGGCGCAGGGGGCGTAAATCCATATGGCATTTCATTTCGTGAATCGTGATGTTGCAAATATAGCGTTTTACGCAACGTGTTGTCTGCCGTATCGTACTCTCGACACCTGACCACGCCGCGTTAGACGGCGGGCCATCGACGCTGACACGACCACTATTCAACGACTTCCGGAGTACGCTATGCGCGTTTATTACGATAAGGACTGCGATCTGTCGCTGGTTCAGGCCAAGAAGGTCGCCATCGTCGGCTACGGCTCGCAGGGCCATGCTCACGCCAACAACCTCAAGGAATCCGGTGTCGACGTGACCGTGGCGCTGCGCGAGGGATCCTCGTCGGCCGCCAAGGCCGAGTCGGCCGGGCTCAAGGTGGCTTCCGTCGCCGATGCCAGCCGCGAAGCCGATGTGGTCATGATGCTGGCCCCCGACGAGAACCAGAAGGCGATCTACGAGCAGCAGATCGAGCCCAATCTCAAGCAGGGCGCCACGCTGGCCTTCGCGCATGGCTTCAATATCCACTACAACCAGATCATCCCGCGCAATGACCTCGACGTGATCATGATCGCGCCCAAGGCCCCGGGTCATACGGTGCGTTCCGAGTTCACCCGTGGCGGCGGCATCCCCGACCTGATCGCCATCCAGCAGGACGCCTCCGGTGCCGCCAAGGAGCTGGCGCTGTCCTATGCCGCGGCAATCGGCGGCGGGCGTAGCGGGATCATCGAAACCACCTTCAAGGACGAGACCGAAACCGACCTGTTCGGCGAGCAGGCCGTGCTCTGCGGCGGCACCGTCGAGTTGGTGAAAGCCGGTTTCGAGACCCTGACCGAAGCCGGTTACGCGCCGGAAATGGCCTACTTCGAGTGTCTGCACGAACTCAAGCTGATCGTCGACCTGATGTACGAAGGCGGCATCGCCAACATGAACTACTCGATCTCCAACAATGCCGAGTACGGTGAATACGTGACCGGCCCGGAGATCATCAACGAGCAGTCGCGTGAAGCGATGCGCAATGCCCTGAAACGCATCCAGAGCGGTGAATACGCCAAGATGTTCATCCAGGAAGGCAACACCAGCTACCCGTCGATGCATGCGCGCCGCCGGCTCAACGCCGAGCTGCCGATCGAGCAGGTCGGCGAGAAGCTGCGTTCGATGATGCCGTGGATCGCCGCCAACCAGCTGGTCGACAAGAGCAAGAACTGACCTCGGTCGGTGACAGCCAGGGACCCAGGGCGCGGATTCCGCGCCCTGGGTCGTTTGGTGAGCCGCGGGGCATCGCCTATCGTTGACCGGCGTAGTGTGTAGAATGAAATTACACTGATCATGGCCATGGAACGACAGCGATGACCCAAGACCCTCAGCAGGACAAGCCCGAGACTTCGGCCTCCTCCAGCAACGAGTTCGCCGAGTTCGCGCGCGAGACCGATGTCGTCGAGGAAACGGTCGAGAACGGCAAGAAGGTGCGTCGGCGCGGTATCTACCTGCTGCCCAATATCTTCACGACCTCGGCGCTGTTCTCGGGATTCTTCGCCGTGGTGGCGGCGATCAATGGCGACTTCTCGGCGGCAGCCATTGCCGTATTCGTGTCGATGGTACTCGACGGGGTCGACGGCCGTGTCGCCAGGATGACCAATACCCAGAGCGCCTTCGGCGCCGAATATGACAGCTTGGCCGACATGCTCTCGTTCGGCGTGGCTCCCGCGGTGGTGGCCTTTACCTGGATATTGCAGGACGTCGGCAAGTTCGGCTGGATCGCGGCTTTCGTCTACGTCGCCTGTTCGGCGTTGCGCCTGGCGCGTTTCAATGTGCAGGTCGGTTCCGCCGACAAGAAGTGGTTCATCGGTTTGCCCAGTCCATCGGCCGCCGCGCTGGTCGCCGGCTGCGTATGGGTGTTTCACAATTTCAACATCGAGGCCTATGCCTTCAAATTGCTGATGACCCTGGTCGTGGTCTGCGCCGGTGTGCTGATGGTCAGCAATATCCGCTATTACAGCTTCAAGGAGATCGACCTCAAGGGACCGGTGCCTTTCGTGGCGTTGTTGGCGATCGTGTTGGGCTTCGTGGTGATCTCGCTCGAGCCTTCGGTGATGTTGCTGACGCTATTCGCCTGCTACGTGGCCTCGGGGCCGGTGATGGCCGCGATGCGCAAGATGAATGGCAAGCCGGCACCCGACCAGGTAAGTCCCGAGCCGGCGAGTCCCGATAAACCCGCCGAGTGAAAATCGCCACCACTGTCGACCGACGCCCGCTTTCGCGGGCGTTTCGTTATCCACAGCCGGTCCGTTCGCGGTGTTGCCCGAGGGGGTGTGGATAAGCGGCTTCGGTTGATTGGGCACTTTTTTCCTCGCAGGGGCTTGTCATCGCCCTTCGTGCGCCGTAAAGTACGCATCCGCTGCTCGCGACGGACACACGTCGCCGGCGGTGGAGGTAGCGCAAGGTATTGTTCCCGTTAGGTTTTTCTTCGCTCGATTGAGCAAGGCGGGGTTGACAGGGACGCCGG
>NZ_CAAHFN010000081.1 GCF_900961225.1 Modicisalibacter radicis | reverse complement strand
GTTGTCGAAGTACTGGCCCTTGACCGGGGCGACGAACTCGCCGCCGATGTAATTGCCATAGCGTTTCTCGAAGCCGACGACGCTGCCGTCGCTTCCGGGGTTGGCGTAGATCATGGCGCGTGCTCCTGTTGCGGATGTTATCGTTATGGGTGACTCTGTGTCAGTCTTGGTCAGATGCCCGAGGCGGGACATCCTTCCGAGGCAGGAGAGCGCCTCCTCCGTTGGGAGGAGGCGAAACGGAGCGAGCGCCATGCATACCCTGCTGATCGCCGACGATCACCCCATGTTCCGCGAAGCGATGGTCGACGCCATTGCCGCTGCCTTGCCCGACACCACCATCCTCCAGGCCGCGACCCTGGCCCAGACGCTACGCGATGCCGCCGCGCACGAAGAGATCGACCTGCTGTTGTTCGACTTGAGCTTGCCCGACAGCGAGGGGCTCGATGGCCTGGTCCGGCTGCGCGAGCAGTTGCCCTGGCTGCCGGTCGCGATCATTTCCGCCGAGCAGGGCCGCGAGACGGTACTGGAAGCGCTCAACCTCGGTGCGGTCGGCTATATTCCCAAGTCGACACCCCGTCAGGAATTGCTGGCGGCGCTGCGGCAGGTCTTGGAAGGGCGGGTTTATCTACCGGCCGATCTGCTGCGCCGGCCATCGTCGGCTCCGCGGCCGGAGGCGACGAAAGCGCTTGGCCTGACGCCATTGACCGCCAAGCAGCGCGAGGTTCTGGCGCGGATGTCGCAGGGAAAATCCAACAAGCATATTGCCCGCGAGTTGATGATTGCCGAAACCACGGTCAAGACGCATGTTTCCGCGATCCTGGGCAAGCTCGGGGTGAGCAGTCGGGTCCAGGCGATTCTGACCGCCCACGAGCAGCACCTTGCCCCTGTGGGCGAGGCGTCGGCAGGGCTCGGTTCACGTCCTCTCGAGCAGGCTGAGTAGCTGCATCTTCAGGCGCAGCGGTTTGACCGGCTTGAGCAGCCAGCCGAATC
This sequence comes from Modicisalibacter radicis, assembly GCF_900961225.1. Lineage (GTDB taxonomy): Bacteria > Pseudomonadota > Gammaproteobacteria > Pseudomonadales > Halomonadaceae > Modicisalibacter. The sequence continues at coordinate 14,606 of NZ_CAAHFN010000081.1, read as the reverse complement.
CCCGCATGCGGGCGCGGTGCTTGAGCGCGGCATCATGATTGGCCGTGATCACCAGTACCGGCAGGCCGGGCCAGCGCTCGTGCAGCCGGCTCGCCGTCTCCAGTCCGTCCGGATCGCCATCGTCGAGATGATAGTCGACGATCAGTACGTCCGGTGATGCGGTCTCGCCTTCCAGTACCCCGGGACCGCGCGCCGCCATGACCCGGCATCCCCAGCTTCCCAGCAGCGCCTGCATGCCCTCGCGAATGGCCAGGTCGTCATCGATGACCCATATCGTTCGGCCGGATAGCGGTTCGTCATCCGGCATGGCTTCGGTCACTGCCTGGACACGCTTCCCTGCGGGCCGATGCGCGTAGGGGACCAGTACCGAGAACAGCGAGCCTCGACCGGGCCTGGATGCCAGCCCCACGGGGTGGTCGAGCATCGAGGTGATGCGGTCGACGATGGCCAGGCCGAGCCCCAGGCCACGATCCTGGTCGACACGGCGATTTTCGGCGCGCCGGAATTCCAGGAAGATCGCTTTGCGCTGGTCTTCGGGGATGCCCGGGCCTGTATCGCCGACGCAGATTTCCAGACCTCCCGCCCGCCGGCGACAGCCCAGCAGAACATGGCCCCTGGCGGTATAGCGGATGGCATTGGTGAGAAAATTACGCACCACCCGCGCCAACAGCTGCAGGTCGGAGTCGATCACGGCTCCGCTGCGCACGTAGTGCAGGGCCAGTCCCTGCGAGGCAGCAATCTGCTGATATTCATGGGCCAGCATGTCGAGCAGGTCGGCGGCTTCGAAAGGCGCCACATCGGCCTTGAGAACCCCGGCATCCAGCCGTGAGATATCCACCAGGGTACCCAGCAGGGTCTCGACATCCTTGAGCGAGCGGCCGAGGTGCTCGACCAGATGCCGAGCGTCCTCGGGCACCCGGTGCTCGCCCAGGGCACTGGCGAACAGTCGGGCGGCGTTCAATGGCTGCAGCAGATCATGGCTGACGGCAGCGAGAAACCGGGTCTTGGACGAGTTGGCCGCCTCGGCTTCCTGCTTGGCTTCGATCAATCGCTGCTCCGCCGAGGCGCGATTGTGGATCTCCTCTCGCAACTGGGCATTCACCTGGCCGAGCTCATCGAGGGTGTGATGCAGTGTCTCGGTTCGCTCGCGTACCTGCTCTGCAAGCAGCACGGCGTGTTCGAAGGCGGCATAAGGCGCACCCTCGGCGGCGCCACTCGACTCGACGCGTTCGATCAGCGCCGCGCACACCTTGCGCAGGCGGCGGTTCTCGTCGACCAGCGCCTGCTCACGCGCCGTGGCTGGCGCCATCTGTTGCGTCGGGTCGGGGATGGCCAATAGCGACACCGGTAAAGGTCTGGTTGATGTGCATGCCATGGTGCTGTTCCCCGTAGGTGTTGAAGCCGATCGCACGCCACCGGCGCAACAGCTCCGAGGCCGATTGCGCTTCGCCGAGCGCTTCGATGGCCAGGCGGCGCAGGAAACAGTCGCAACCGATGATCAGCGTCGGCGGCCCGAGACGTGATTCGAGCTCGGTGAGTACCTGTTCGAGGTCGGCCAGGATCGGCGTCGGTCGCATGGCGGTCAGGACGATGCCGTTCTCCACCGCACAATAGAAGGTCAGGCTGCCGTCCGCATGGATCCGCTGGATGGAGCGTGCGTAGAATCGCTCGCCAATACGCACCGCCAGGGGATGTTGGGCGAAATCGGCTTCACTCAGCCGCGCTACCTCGCGCCCGACCAGCCGGGCGTATTCTCCGGCCGCCGGTGCGGCATTGAGCTCGTGTACGGTGCGTTGGTGCCGATCCGCGGCGGTGACCACCAGTTTCTCGGCGCACGGGCGCAGGTGGTGCGTGCTGAAGACTTCGAACGGCAATGGCGTGGTGATCATCACCACAACCGCCGCCTGACTGTGGAAATGCCCCCGATGATAGACGTAGGTATGAGCGAGGCGATTGTCATCGCCCGCCGACCCGCCGAAACTGGGAATGTTGCCGAGTGCGGCATCCAGCGTGGCCAATACCTGCTCCTCGCTGCTCGAAAGTCCGTCGAGCAGGGTCAGGGCGAAGCTGTGATCGGAAGCGGACACCGTCGATTGCCGCCGGCACTCGCCGAGCAGCTTGTCTACCAGGCATTGTGCCCGTAACAGATCGAAGGATTCCAGGTCGGCGATCAATGTCGGGGCAACGGTGAAGAAACGCCGGTCGAAGCCAATGGCGACCACGCATCCCCGCCCGTAGCCGGTGGGGGTGATTTCCCCCGCGGTGGTACAGCCACTCACCGGTACATGCGGGAATGTCTCATCGAGTGCATGCCCCAGCGCATCCAGCGGATATTCGGTACTGCAGAAGAACAGCACCGCGCCCAGGTGGGCATGCTGCAGTCCGTCGGCTAACTCCCGGACAGCCAGTTGCGGGTCGCGATGGAGGGACCAGGCCGTGCGCACGGGCTTCACTTCCCGGTAAGGCGAGAGGGGCGCTATGTCATTCGGGGAGGCATCGAGCATGGTGGCGGCTGCCGCATCGTTGGCGTTTTTCGGCAGTGTATGCCTGGCTCGACCCCGTCACAACGAATGCTCCGGCATGAATCATCGATTGCATGTCGGGCATCATGAACAGCCGCCTCGGAAACAGCCGGCGAGCGGTGCCGTACGATCGAAGCGCCGCTTCTTGCTTCCTGCAACCCGGTTCAGGGAGTCAAGGCGGCGTTGCCGATCCAGACCGATGAACATTTCCGCTAGTGCTGACCCGGCTCAGGCCTGCTGTGGTGCGTGGCGCGTCGTGCCCAGGCGCTTGACCATCGCTTCGACCATCTGCGCGGAGTGGGTCGCCGCCTGATCGATGAACTCCTTGAAGGAAACGTTCGATTCCCTGCCGGCGATGTCCGACAGGGCGCGAATCACCACGAACGGGCAGCCATAGAGGTGGCATGTCTGGGCGATGGCGGCCGCTTCCATCTCGGCAGCCAGCATGGTCGGGAAACGACCGCGGGTAAGCGCGACGGCATCGGGGCAGGCCATGAAGGCGTCGCCGGTGGCGATCAGGCCTTCATGGACGCGCAGATGCCCCAGTTCCTCTATACACTCGCGGGCCACGCTGACCAGCCGCTGATCGGGCAGGTAGGCGGCGGGCATGGACGGCACCTGGCCGTGCTCGTAGCCGAATACCACTGCGTCGACATCGTGGTGGCGCACTTCGCTGGAAATGACCACGTCGCCGACCTCGAGATCGCTGCCGAAGCCGCCGGCCGATCCGGTGTTGATGATCACCTCGGGCTGGTACATGTCGAGCAGCAGGGTGGTGCCGACCGCCGCGTTGACCTTGCCGATGCCGGATTGAAGGATCACGACTTCCACGCCGTGAAGCCGGCCGACATGGAAGGTCGAGCCGACGTGCCGGCGGGTCTCGCGGTCTTCGAGCAGCGAGGCCAGGCGAGCCACCTCTTCGGCCATGGCACCGATGATGCCTATCTTGTGCATGTGTCGAGCTGTCCTTGGGTCACTTGCGGGGAGGGCGGGCTCAGGCGAAAACCCGGTGCCATTCGTCGCGCTTGTCGAGAAAGTCGCGCGCCAGGGTCTTGGCGCCTTCCAGGCTATGGCTGGCCGCCCAGCCGCACTGCATCTCGTTGCAGGCGGGCACCTCGTCGGCGGCGAGGACATCCTTGAGAGTGCCTTCGATCAGGTTGAGCACGTCGTCGTAGTCGTCGTGATTGATCATCGCGATGTAGAAGCCGGTCTGGCAGCCCATCGGGCTGATGTCGACGACCCTGTCGCTGTGGTTGCGCGACAGCTCGGCCATCAGGTGTTCCAGGGAGTGCAGCGCGGGCATCTCCATGTGGGCCTTGTTGGGCTGGCAGATGCGCATGTCGTACTTGTGGATGTCGTCGCCGTTGATGCCGGTCTTGATGCCGGCCAGGCGTACGTAGGGCGCCTTGACCTTGGTGTGATCGAGATTGAAGCTTTCCACGTTCATCGGCTTGTCGCTCATCCAGAACTCCTGCTGGTCGCTGTATGGTCGCAAAGATTAGGCGCGCAATTATAACCAAAGGGCGTCAATCTTGCATTGCATCATGCCGCTCGGCGGCATCGAGGGTGTTCTCGAGCAGCGAGGCCACGGTCATCGGTCCGACGCCGCCGGGCACCGGGGTGATGTAGCTGGCGCGGCTGGCGGCGCTGGCGAAGTCGACATCGCCGACGAGGCTGCCGTCCGGCTGGCGATTGATGCCCACGTCGATGACGATCGCGCCGGGCTTGACCCACTCGCCACTCACCACGCCGGGCTTGCCGACGGCCACGACCAGTATATCGGCGCGCTGCACGTGGTTCTTGAGGTCGCGGGTGAAGCGATGGCACACGGTGGTGGTGGAGCCGGCAAGCATCAGCTCCAGCGCCATCGGCCGGCCGACGATATTGGACGCGCCGACGATGGTGGCATCCAGGCCACGCACCGCCAGGCCGCTCTCCTGAAGCAGGGTCATCACCCCCTTGGGCGTGCAGGGGCGCAGCATCGGCAGGCGCTGCGCCAGGCGCCCGAGATTGTAGGGGTGAAAACCGTCGACGTCCTTGTCGGGACGAATGCGTTCGAGGATCGGCCGTTCGTCGAGGTGAGCCGGCAGCGGGAGCTGGACGAGGATGCCGTCGACACGGGGGTCGGCGTTGAGGCGGTCGACGAGCTGCTCGAGCTCCTGCTGGCTGATGTCGGCGGGCAGGGCATGCTGAAACGAACGGATGCCGGCCTGCTCGCAGGCGCGATGCTTGTTGCGCACGTAGACCTCCGAGGCGGGATCTTCGCCGACCAGGACCACGGCCAGGCCGGGCACTCCATGCCCCGTTTCGCGCCGGGCGGCGACCCGTCGAGCAACCTGTTGGCGGACATGCGCGGCAATGGCCTTGCCATCGATCAATTGGGCGGTCATCGAAGATTCCTTTGCACTGATGCGGGCTACGGTCGGGCTGCGGTGCCGACGAAAACGGCGGCGATGCAAGGGCGCCGATTTTCGCATGCTCCGGTCTCCAGTCAAAGCGCCCGAGGCCGGCGGCCTGCCCGGGGGTGAGCGCTAAAGGCTTGACCTGCGGCGTGTCTTGAGTAGAATATGCAGCGCTTGACGAGGCCTATGGCTGCGTCAAGGCCGTGTTCAGCGTCGGCGGGGCATAGCGCAGTCTGGTAGCGCGCCTGCTTTGGGAGCAGGATGTCGGGGGTTCAAATCCCTCTGCCCCGACCAGTTGGCGATGACCGGAAGCGGTGCCGTCAGCTTGATTGGTCAAGGCCTCGGCGATAGGCGCTCATAGCTCAACCGGATAGAGCAACGGCCTTCTAAGCCGTAGGTTGCAGGTTCGAGTCCTGCTGGGCGCGCCAGGCGGTTGCTGGTCAGGTCCGGCAAAGCGCACTGACGGGTCGAGTGACTCGTAGGCATGACAAGCGACAATGGTGGATGTAGCTCAGTGGTAGAGCCCCGGATTGTGGCTCCGGTGGTCGTGGGTTCGATCCCCATCATCCACCCCATGTCGTCTTGCTGCCGTCTCTTTCGAAGTGGTGGGTGTAGCTCAGTGGTAGAGCCCCGGATTGTGGCTCCGGTGGTCGTGGGTTCGATCCCCATCATCCACCCCATTTCGCAAGTCGTCGTCCAGTGCGACGTTATCTCGTCTCTTTTTCCCCGCCCTGATTCCTCTGTATCATCCGGTTAGTGATGGGCCGTTTGCGCCGATGGGTCCGATGCAGAGCGCCCAGCTTCGCGCAAGCGACCAGGTTGAACGGCGATTTGCCGCTGCAGGCCTTGTAAAGTGCGCCCTGCGTCACCATAACCGGCACATTGGTCGTGCTTGCCAGCGCGCCCGGGGATTCTTAGAATCCAGCTCTTTTGACATACTTTCAAACGAAACGCCTTAGTCGGTAGAGGACCATCCATGCAAGTTTCCGTCGAAACGACTTCACAGATCGAACGCCGCGTCACGGTACAAATACCTGCCGACGAGGTCGATCAGGCTGTTAGCGAACGTCTTCGTGACACCGCCCAGCGCGTACGCCTGAACGGCTTCCGCCAGGGCCGGGTGCCGATGGCGGTAGTCAAGCAGCGCTACGGTCACGACGTGCGCAACGAGGTGGTCAGCGAGCTGATGCGCCAGAACTACGTCAAGGCGATCACCGAGCAGAGCCTCAATCCGGCCGGGTATCCCTCCATCGAGCCGACGATCAACGAGGCGGGCAAGGACCTGGAGTTTGTCGCCACGCTGGAGATCTATCCGGAAATCGAGCTGGCCTCCATCGAGGGCGCCGAGGTCGAGCGGCCGGTCGCCGAAGTCACCGATGCCGACATCGACCAGATGATCGAAACGCTGCGCAAGCAGAACGCCAGCTGGGAGCCGGTCGAGCGTGAAGCGGCGGAAGGCGATCAGGTCAAGATCGACTTCAAGGGGTATCTCGGTGACGAGCCTTTCGAAGGCGGCGAAGCCGAAGGCCACGAGCTGGTGCTCGGCTCCAATAGCTTCATCCCCGGCTTCGAAGAGCAACTGATCGGGGCCAGGGCCGGCGACGAGAAAACCATCAAGGTGACCTTCCCCGAGGACTACCAGGCGGAGCACCTGGCCGGCCAGGAGGCGACCTTCGCGGTCAAGGTCGACCAGGTCAGCGCCCAGCAGCTGCCTGAAGTGGACGCGGAATTCATCCAGCGCTTCGGTGTCGAAGAGGGCGATCTGGACAAGTTCCGTGACGAAGTGCGCAACAACATGCAGCGCGAGATCCAGCAGGCCGTCGACAATCGCGTCAAGCAGCAGGTGCTCGAGGCGTTGCAGAAAGCCAACGATGTGCCCGTACCGGCTTCGCTGATCGAGCAGGAAACCGATACGCTCAAGCGTCAGGCGGCCCAGCAGTTCGGTCTGGGCGACGATTTCGACGTTTCCCAGTTGCCCAATGAGCTGTTTGCCGACCAGGCCAGGAGCCGGGTTCAGGTAGGACTGCTGCTCGCCAGGGTGATCGAGACGCATGAGCTCGAAGCCAGCGACGAGGAGATCAAGGCCAAGGTCGAGGAGCTCGCTCAGCAGTATCAGCAGCCTGACGAGGTGATCGAATATTACCTCAAGGACGAGCAGATGAAGAATCAGGTCAAGTCGGCCGTTCTCGAAGAGAAGGCGGTTGACACGCTTCTCGCTCAGGCACAGGTTAAGGACGTGGAAATGTCCTACCAGGAAGCGCTACAGGCTGCCCAGCAGCAGGGCGGCCAGGAAGACGCCGAGAGCGACGACGAGTCGTCGCAGCAAGCCTGATCCGCGGCAGCCCGGGATCGACGACCCGGCTTCGGCCGGGTCTCCAGTCACTGCAGGCGCTCGGTTAGGGTAGCGCTGGATTTTCCAATCACCGGATTAAGGAAGTCACGCAATGGGCAACGAGTTCGATATACAAAACGCCGGTGGCTTGGTCCCCATGGTGGTCGAGCAGAGCGCGCGCGGCGAGCGTTCCTACGACATATACTCCCGCCTGCTCAAGGAGCGGGTGATCTTCCTGGTGGGGCCGGTGGAAGACTACACCGCCAACCTGGTGGTTGCGCAGCTGCTGTTCCTCGAGTCCGAGAATCCGGACAAGGACATTCATCTGTACATCAACTCGCCGGGCGGTTCGGTGACGGCGGGCATGTCGATCTACGACACCATGCAGTTCGTCAAGCCCGACGTCTCCACGGTGTGCCTGGGTCAGGCAGCCAGCATGGGCGCGCTGTTGCTGGCCGGCGGTGCCAAGGATAAGCGCTTCTGCCTGCCCAATTCGCGGATGATGATCCATCAGCCGCTGGGCGGGTACCAGGGCCAGGCCTCGGATATCGAGATCCATACCAAGGAGATTCTCAATATCCGCCATAAACTCAACCGCATTCTGGCCGATCATACAGGACAGGACATCGAGACCATCGCCAGGGATACCGACCGTGACAACTTCATGGACGGCAACCAGGCGGTAGAGTACGGCCTGGTCGATGCGGTGCTGGATAAGCGCCCGGCATCCTGATAGCGTAAATTCTATCCATGCATATCAAGGCGGCCCGCGGCGGGTCGCCTGCCCTAAAGAGGTACGCGAATGGCCGACGGCAAAGGCAAAGACGAGGGCAAGCTGCTGTACTGCTCGTTCTGCGGCAAGAATCAGAACGAGGTGCGCAAGCTGATTGCAGGCCCTTCCGTCTACATCTGCGATGAATGTGTCGACCTGTGCAACGACATCATTCGCGAGGAAGTCCTCGAGGCCGACGCAGAGGGTGACGAGGATCGCCTGCCCGCTCCACGCGAGCTCCGCAATACCCTCGACGATTACGTGATCGGTCAGGATCGCGCCAAGATGGTGCTGTCCGTGGCCGTCTACAACCACTACAAGCGCCTGCGCGCCGGCGTCAAGTCGGACGAGGTCGAGCTCGGCAAGTCGAACATCCTGCTGATCGGGCCCACCGGTAGCGGCAAGACGCTGCTGGCCGAGACCCTGGCACGCTTGCTCAACGTTCCCTTCACCATCGCCGACGCGACGACGCTGACCGAAGCCGGTTACGTGGGCGAGGATGTCGAGAACATCATCCAGAAGCTACTTCAGAAGTGCGACTACGACGTCGAGAAGGCGCAGAAGGGGATCGTCTACATCGACGAGATCGACAAGATCTCGCGCAAGTCGGACAACCCGTCGATCACTCGCGACGTGTCCGGCGAGGGGGTCCAGCAGGCGCTGCTCAAGCTGATCGAAGGCACGACCGCCTCGGTGCCGCCGCAGGGCGGGCGCAAGCATCCGCAGCAGGAGTTTCTGCAGGTCGATACCGGCAATATCCTGTTCATCGTCGGCGGCGCCTTTGCCGGCCTGGACAAGGTGATCCGCGATCGCGCCGAGAAGGGCGGCATCGGCTTCAACGCCTCGGTCAAGAGCAAGGACACCGAGCAGGGCGTCGGTGACGTGCTGGCGAGAGTGGAACCCGAGGACCTGGTCAAGTTCGGCCTGATCCCCGAGTTCGTGGGGCGCCTGCCGGTGATTGCGACCCTCACCGAGCTGACCGAGGATGCCTTGATCGAGATCCTCACCGAGCCCAAGAACTCGCTGATCAAGCAGTACGCCAAGCTCTTCGAGATGGAGAACGTCGAGCTCGACTTCCGCGAAGACGCCTTGCGTGCGGTGGCGCACAAGGCGATGGCCCGCAAGACCGGGGCTCGCGGGTTGCGCTCGATTCTCGAGTCGGTGCTGCTCGATACCATGTACGAGGTACCGTCACTGGATGGCGTGACCAAAGTGGTGATCGACGAGTCGGTGATCGCGGGAGAGAGCGAGCCGCTGCTCATCTACTCCCAGCAGGAAGAAAGCAAGGTCGCCAACAAGGACGGTTGAACCCTTCTCGTTGCGACGGGGGCCCGTTGAGGCCCCCTTTTCGTTTCTGCACGCCCGCTGCCGCGGTTGCAAAGCGTCCTGCTTGCCCCCATCACTGGTGTCAGCCGTGAGCCGCGTCAGCGGCCCAACCATCCGATTCGTGAGGACTGCCTGCAATGCAGCAGAACACCCAAGAGACCTTCATTCTGCCCCTCCTGCCGCTGCGCGATGTCGTCGTCTATCCGCAGATGGTCATTCCTCTGTTCGTCGGTCGCGAGAAGTCGATCCAGGCTCTCGAGGCGGCAATGGAAGCCGACAAGCGGGTGTTGCTCGTTGCCCAGCGGGAGGCCGGGCAAGACGATCCCGACGCCGGCGACCTGTTTTCGGTGGGGACCGTCGCCGACATCATGCAGCTGCTCAAGCTGCCCGACGGCACCGTCAAGGTGCTGATCGAAGGCGCCTCCCGCGCCGACGTGACGGACGTCACCCACAACGACGACGGCTACAGCACCGCGCACGTGGTGATGCGCGAGAGCCAGCCACTGTCCGAACGAGAACAGGAATCGCTGGTGCGCGTGTTGCTCAACCAGTTCGAGCAATACGTCAAGCTCTCCAAGAAAGTGCCCAACGAGGTGCTCGGTTCGCTGCAGGGCATCGAGGACCCGAGTCGCCTGGTCGACACCATCTGCGCCCATCTGTCGCTGAAGATCGGCGACAAGCAGGAACTGCTCGAGATGGATCGGGTGCGCGATCGCATCGAGCACCTGATGGCGCTGATCGAATCCGAGATCGACCTGTTGCAGGTCGAGAAGCGGATCCGCTCGCGGGTCAAGGAGCAGATGGAGAAATCCCAGCGCGAGTACTACCTCAACGAGCAGATGAAGGCCATCCAGAAGGAGATGGGCGAGCTCGAGAACGTGCCCAACGAGGCCGAGAAGTACGAGAAGCTGATCGAGGAGTCGGGGATGCCGGCCGAGGCCGCCGAAAAGGCCAATCAGGAGCTCAACAAGCTCAAGATGATGGCGCCGACCTCGGCCGAGGCGACCGTCGTGCGTTCCTATCTCGACTGGCTGGTTGCCGTGCCGTGGAAGAAGCGGACGCGCGTCAAGCACGATCTGGGCAATGCCGCGCAGGTGCTCGATACCGATCACTACGGCCTGGAAGAGGTCAAGGAGCGGATCCTCGAGTATCTGGCCGTGCAGAAGCGCGTCAAGAAGCTCAAGGGACCCGTGCTCTGCCTGGTGGGTCCGCCCGGCGTCGGCAAGACCTCGCTCGGCCAGTCGATCGCCCGGGCGACCAACCGCAAGTACGTTCGCCTGGCGCTGGGCGGGGTGCGCGACGAGTCGGAAATCCGCGGCCATCGGCGGACGTACATCGGCTCGCTGCCCGGCAAGGTCGTGCAGCGCATGAGCAAGGCCGGTGTCCGCAACCCGCTGTTCCTGCTCGATGAGGTCGACAAGATCGGCGCCGACTTCCGCGGCGATCCGTCATCGGCGCTGCTCGAAGTGCTCGATCCCGAGCAGAACGATACCTTCAGCGATCATTACCTCGAGCTGGACTACGACCTGTCGGACGTGATGTTCATCTGCACCGCCAATTCGATGAATATTCCCGGGCCGTTGCTCGATCGCATGGAAGTGATCCGGCTGCCGGGCTATACCGAAGACGAGAAGCTGGCCATCGCCGAGCGCTACCTGGTGCCCAAGCAGATCAAGGCCAACGGCCTCAAGGACGGTGAGCTCAGCTTTTCCGCGGAGTCGCTGCTCGAGCTGATCCGCTATTATACGCGCGAGGCCGGCGTGCGCGAGCTCGAGCGCCAGATCGCCAAGGTCTGCCGCAAGGTGTTGCGCGAACGCCTCGAGAAGGAAGGCAAGGAGGGGGCTTCGGCACCGCAGCTGCTGGCCGGTGACGACATCGAAGCCTATGCCGGGGTGCGGCGTTTCAGCTATGGCCTGGCCGACCAGGAAAACCAGGTGGGTCGGGTCACCGGCCTGGCGTGGACATCGGTGGGGGGCGAGCTGCTCAATATCGAGTCGGTGGTCACGCCGGGCAAGGGGCGACTCAACAAGACCGGTTCGTTGGGCGATGTCATGAAGGAGTCGGTGGATGCGGCGCATACCGTGGTCCGGGCCCGCGCGGTACCGATGGGCATCGATCCCGAGCGCTTCGAGAAAGAGGATCTGCATATCCACGTTCCCGAGGGAGCGACTCCCAAGGATGGCCCGAGCGCCGGGATCGCCATGGTGACGGCCATGGTTTCGGCCTACACCGAGCGGCCCGTGCGTTGTGACGTGGCCATGACCGGTGAAGTCAACCTGCGGGGCGAGGTCATGCCGATCGGTGGTCTCAAGGAGAAATTGCTGGCGGCACGTCGCGGTGGTATAAAGACAGTGCTAATTCCGGAGGAGAATCGCCGGGACCTCAAAGAAGTCCCGGATAATGTCAAGGACGCTCTGGAAATCAAGCCTGTTCGTTGGATCGATGAAGTGCTCGATGTTGCATTGATTGATCTTTCCGAAGGCGGAAGCGATGACAAGAGACTCGAGGATGCCGCTTCATCGCACAGCATGGTAAGTACACATTAAGCATAATTCGTTCATCATGTCGGGTTGAAAAACCCGGCATGGTGGGGTTTGGCCCAATGGTTGGTTGACAGTAGTTTTGCCGCATTGCTATAAATTGCGCTTTGCTGTGATCGTGTGTAGCCACCGATAGATTGGCCGATTGCCAGTAATTTCCGAAGAAACAGTCAAGGGGTGAAGTGTGAATAAATCCGAGCTGATCGAAGCCATCGCCGCATCTGCCGACATTCCCAAGGCGGCAGCCAGCCGTGCGCTGGACGCGATGATCGATACTGTGTCCGATTCGCTGAAGAAAGGGGATTCCGTAGCCCTGGTTGGCTTCGGTACCTTCACCGTCAAGGAGCGCGCTGCACGCACGGGTCGCAATCCGCAGACCGGTCAGCCGATCAATATCGAAGCGGCCAAGGTTCCCAGCTTCAAGGCCGGCAAGGCGCTCAAGGACTCGGTCAACTGAATCTCGAGACTAGATTTCGATTGAGTTTCGTCAATTTCGAGATTTATCGCGGAGCCTGGCAGCGATTCTCAGGGCGCTGAAGAGTGAGCCATGACATTGTGCATCCCATCTTGCCGGATGCTGCCATACGGGCCCCGTTGCCAGGCGCACCGCACAAGCGGTGCGCCTTTTTTCGTTACAGAAGCTATCCGAGGCCAGCATGCTGCAACATATCCGGGACCGTTCCCAAAGTATGGCCGCCAAGGTCATCGTCGGGGCGGTCATCGTCACTCTCGCGCTATTTGGCATCGAATCGCTCGTCGGGCTCTTCTCGCAGAGCAGTGATGATGTTGCCGAGGTCAACGGTGAGTCGATCTCGCGTCAGGCCGTCGAGATGCAGGTCCAGCGGGCCATCCGCTCCGGTCAGGTCCCCCCCGACCAGGAGCGTCAATTGCGCAACCAGGTTACCGATCAGCTGATCACCCAGCAGTTGCTGGATCAGTATGCCGAGCGGGGCGGGTTGTATATCTCCAGTGAGCAGATCGATCGGATGATCGTCAATCGGCCCGAGTTTCAGGACCAGGACGGCAACTTCTCGGCCGATATCTTCCGCAATCGGTTGAGCAGTGCAGGCTATACGCCCCAGTCCTTCCGTCAGCAGCTGCAGCGCGATCTGCTGCGCCAGCAGGTGCAGCAAGGCCTGGCGGTCAGCGAGTTCGTGCTGCCCGGCGAACGCGCCCAATTGAGCGCGCTGCGCAATCAGCGTCGCAGTTTCCGCTATTACACGCTTGGCCGCGACGATCTCAACGCCCCGGTCAGCGTCGACGAGCAGGACATCCAGGCCTATTACGATCGGCATCAGGATCGGTTCCAGCGTCCCGAGCAGGTCAAGCTGAATTACGTCGTGCTCGATCAGGCGACGCTTGCCGAGGGGATCGAGGTCGACGAGCAGGCACTGCGCTCGGCCTATGCCGAACGCCAGGCGCAGGCGCCGCGGCGCATCTCGCACATCATGGTCAGCTTCGGGGACGAACGTACACGCGAGCAGGCTCGCCAGCGGTTGCAGCAGGTGCGCGAGCGGTTGCAGGGCGGCGAAGACTTCGCTCAACTGGCCGATGAGTATTCCGATGACACCACTACCGCGGGCAAGGGCGGCGCCCTGGGGGTGATCAATCGCGGTTTCTTCGGCGAGGAATTCGAAGACGCGGCTTTCTCGCTGGAGCAGGGCCAGGTTTCCGACATCGTCGAGACCGACAATGGCTTGCACCTGCTCAAGGCGACAGGAGTCGATCTGCCGGCGTTCGACGAGATGCGCAGCGAACTGCATGATCAGGCGGCCATGGAACAGGCTCAGGATCGGTTCAACGAATTGGCTCAGCGACTGATCGACGAGAGTTTTGCCGCTGAAGACCTGGCGAGCGTCGCCGAGGATCTGGGCCTGAAGCTGCACTCCAGCGATTGGGTGTCACGCAATGACGTCAGCGGTGTGCTGGCGGAGCCCGGGGTCATGGAGGCCGCGTTTCAGCCGGACGTGCTCGAGGAGGGATACAATAGCGACGTCATCGAACTCGACGATCAGCGCCGCATGGTCCTGCGTGTCGCGGATCATCGCGAAGCGACCACGCTGCCGCTCGAGGAAGTGCGTGGTCAGGTGAGGGCGGCGGTCGAGGCCGAGGCTGTTCACCAGGCGCTCAGCGATCGCGCAACGGAGCTGGCCGAGGCGCTCGAGGCCGGTCGCCAGCCGTCGCTGGACTGGACGGTGGTCGACTCGGTCACGCGCCGCAGCGTGGACGATAGCGTTCCGGAAGCCGTGGTGACCCAGGCGTTCCGCCTGCCCCGGCCGTCGCCGGAGGGAACGACCTACGGCAAGGCCGATGCGCCGCAAGGGGTTGCCCTGATTGCTCTGGATTCGGTGAGCGAAGGCGAGCTCGGCGCCGATGACTCGAGCAGCGCCAGTGCACTGATGGCCGAGCGGCTGCGTGTCCAGGCGGCTATCCAGGGACTGTTGCAGTCGTTGCGCGATGAAGCCGAGATAGAGCGCCACTGAGGTCGAGTCCGGCTGTTTCGCGAAAAAGGCGCGGCTACGGCCGTAATGCCAGTCAGTTAACGCTGACTGGCATTTCTCTTGGTCGGGTACTTCTGGGGTCGACGCCTGACTGATCGGGGGTAAGATCGCTCGCGTCGCTCAGGCAAGACGAAGGCAGGCGCCATCTCCAGCATCGACTGGATCACACCGGGCACACGCCCCGGCGAGACCCAGGGGAGGACTGTTAACT
>NZ_CAAHFN010000080.1 GCF_900961225.1 Modicisalibacter radicis | reverse complement strand
GGTTGCTGGCCAGGGCCTCGTCATCGACCGGGCGAAACGCCGTGGAGTGCACGGGCACGCCGGCTTCCGACAGGTCGTAGTATCCGACCGGGACCATCCCCATCACGGCGAACAGCCGACGCAACATGGCCAGTTCGTCGGCGGTCCCTACCCGGATGGCGCCATGGCGCTCCACGCCCAGGCGGTTCAGTTCATCGTGAGTCGCGAGCCGTTCGGCCAATGCCGGGTCGCGCTCGAGGGTTTCCCGGTTCACTTGATCGACCAGTTCGAGCAGGGTTTCGTACTGGGGGACCTCGGCCTGATACATGGCCGACATCGCCCTGGAAAAGCGATCGCGGATCTCGTTCGATGAAACGAATGTCTGGTGATTCATGTCATGTCTTCCTGGAATCATATTCATGTGCAATGTCCGAGGCTGCCCTATCATCCAGTCGCTCAATCAGGGCTACAGCGTCTCCAGCGCCCGCTCGATACGCTCCAGGCCCTCGTTGAGAATGTCGGGTTCCGTCGTCAACGGCGGCAACAGACGTAAGACATTGCGCCGACGTCCACTCGGCATCAGCAACACACCGCCGTCACGAGCAGCAGACAAGAGCGCCATGAGATGCTCACTGCCCGTGGCCTTGGCGGTATCTTCGAAGACGATACCGCGCATGGCGCCAATGCCAGTCAACTTGCCCACCATTGGAAAGCGCCCCGAGGTCTGCCAGCGTCGATGTGCATTGGCAATTAGGGCTTCCTGGCGATCGCCCCACTCGCGCAGGTTGCTTTCACTCATAACATCCATGACAACCCGGGCTGCGGCACAGGCCACCGCGTTGCCGGAGTAGGTACCACCCAGACCTCCCTTAGCAATGGCATCCATGATTTCTCGTCGGCCAGTCAACGCCGCCAACGGCAGCCCCGCGGCCATGCTCTTGCCCATCAGCACAAGATCGGGCTCAACACCCAAATACGAGAATGCGAAACGCCGGCCGCTACGGCCGAAGCCGGACTGAATTTCATCAAAGATCAGGACAATGCCATGGCGGTCACATAGGCGACGCAGATGTGCTGCAAAGTCGGTGCAGAGCAACCGGAAGCCCCCTTCGCCCTGAACCGGCTCGACAATGATACAGGCCACTTCGTCTGCCGAAGTTTCGACCTCGAACAGGCGCTCAAGGGCCGCCATGGCCTGGTCGGCATCGATATCACTGTCACGGCTGGGAAACGGCAGGTGATAAACCGGACCGGGCAAAGCACCCAGGCCATTCTTGTAGGGCTTGACCTTGCCATTGAGGTTGAGAGCCGCGAGGGTTCGGCCATGAAAGCCATCATCGAAGGCAATCACGCCCTGGCGTCCTGTCGCAGCACGCGCCACCTTTAGCGCATTCTCGGTCGCCTCAGCACCACTGTTGGTCAGCATACAAGAGAGTGGATATGACAACGGGACGAACGCATCCAGCGCCTTGGCGACGTCCAGGTACCCGCGATGCGGTATGGCATTGAAGGCCGAGTGCATCAGAGTCTCGACCTGGCGTTGCACGGCCTCGACCACGGCAGGGTGGCCATGACCGAGATTGAGTACACCAATACCGCCGACGAAGTCGATATAACGTCTGCCCTGTTCATCCCAAACTTCGGCGTTCTTGCCCCGCGCGATGCACAAGGGATGAACGATGCCGAGCGAGTCGCTGATGTGCGGAAGCTCCATTGCCGGGTACCTGTCGATGCTTTTTGTTGAGGAAACAAGGCGTATCAGACCAGAGCCGGCAAGTGGCCTTCAAACGAAAAAAAGCGCGAAATTCATTCCAAAAATTACTGCCAGCATGTTTTTAACACCAAGGCATGGATCTGAAAAATATTCATCTTGGAGTAAAATCATAACTGGCCCGGAATGTGATATATCGTTCGCAACGCCCAATCGGCGCGGCGTATCGCTGAGCTTCAGAGTCTCGATAATTGCCGTGCTGTAGCGATCAAAACGTCCGAAAGGTTCTGCTCCAGCTCCTCGGGCATACTCCGCACCCGGGACATCGAGATGCTGACAGCCGCTCGCGGTCGGTTGCGCCTGTCCAGTACCGGTACCGCAATCGAGACATCGGATAGAAAATACTCTTCTACCGACAGCGCGTATCCCTGGCGCCGGACCTGGGCCAATCGCTCCATGATCGCGGGCACCTCATGCACGGTATTCGGCGTGTAAGCCTTTCGTTGTGACCGCTCCAGAACCGTCATGGCTTCTCGTTCTTCCAACTGCGACAGCATCGCCAATCCAGGTGCCGTACAAAATGCCGGAAGGCGCGACCCGATGGTGATGTCCGTATCTAGCATGTTGCGACTCAGCAAACGAGAAAGATAAACCACGTCAAGCCCGTCCAGAATCGTCAGGCTGACTGAACCCTCCGTCTCCTTGCTCAGGTTCAGCAGGTATGGGCGAACCTTGTCGACGAGTGGATGCGCATGCAGATAGTGCGCGGCGATGTCCAGTGTGCGCACGCTGGGTTCGATCAGTTGCGTTTCCTCATTGCGCTGCAAGTAGCCTAACTGCGACAAGGTGTGCACAAAGCGCTGCGCCGCGCTCCGATCCATGTCGCAGCGTTCCGCCAGCTGCTTGACACTCATCGCCGGGTACTCGGCATCGAATACCTCGAGGATTCGAAACGCCTTTGCCACGCTCTTGACCATCAGACGATCCACTTTTTCTTTTTCGCTCAAAGCTTTACCCCTCCCTAGCCTGATCCTTTCGTATAAAAGGACGCTTCTCGTGTCGATTTTGGGTTTTACAGAAAGCGCAATTCAACTACATTGATTAAATGTAGATCATAAGTGATCGCATTGCAATCAAATTACCCACAAACAATCAGGAAGCAATCATGTCCGAACACATCCTCACCAACAAGCAAGGCCGAGTAGGCGTCATTACTCTCAACCGCCCCGAAGTTCTCAATGCCTGGCACAGCGAGATGCGCCAACAACTTATTGCCGCTCTCGAGGACTTCGCCAGCGACGACTCGCTCGGCGCCATCGTACTGACCGGCGCGGGAGAGCGAGCTTTCAGCGCCGGCCAGGATCTCAACGAGACTCGGTCCTTCGACGCCGAGCGGGCCAAACTCTGGGTGAGTGAGTGGGAAAAGCTCTACGACAAATTGCGCAGCAGTCCCAAGCCCATCATTGCCGCGCTCAACGGAGTGGCGGCCGGTTCGGCATTCCAGGTGGCCCTGCTGTGCGACTTTCGGATCGCCCATGCCGATGTCCGCATGGGACAGCCTGAAATCAACTCGGGTATCGCCAGCACCACTGGGCCTTGGATCATGCGCGAACACCTGGGGCTCGCTCGCACCATTGACCTGACCCTGAGCGGCCGTTTGATGAATGCCGACGAGTCGCATGCCCTTGGCTTGATCAACCGGCTGGTCGCAGCCGACCAGGTGCTGCCGGAAGCGCTGTCGCTGGGTGAGGAACTCGCGGACAAGCCTCCCGTTGCGATGCGCCTGGATCGTCAGCGCTTCAAGGAAATCACCGAGCCCGGCTTCCGCGACTGCCTGGAAGCGGGGGGGCGCATACAGGCAGAAGCCTACGCGTCGGGTGAACCGGCACGCATGATGGAACTCTTCCTCAAGCGCCGAAACGGTTGATGGTCGAGCTCTGACTACTGTCACTGGCGTGACGTGACTCGTCAGGAACAAAGGACAATCTGATTGCTATGATAGCCAACCTAAACGATCCCAGTTTCATTCTCGCTCTGCGTGATATAGCGACACGCGAGCCAGAGCGTTTGTTCGGGAGCTTCGATCAATGCCCCCTGACGTTCGGAGAGCTCGACCGCCAGGCTGAGGCACTCGCTGCCTACCTTCGCCATGGGCTGGGCATTCACCCTGGCGAGCGGGCCGCGGTCATGATGCATAACGGCCCCGAGGCCATCGCTATCCTGTTCGCCCTGGCAAAGGCCGGAATCGTCTGGGTGCCGGTCAATGCCCGCCAGCGTGGCAACGGATTGAAGTACATTCTTGAACACTGCGATCCCTCAGTCCTGCTTACCGATGCCGACCTGTGGCCGGTTGTCGTCGATAGCGGGGCAGGAATTACAGGCAAGACGCTGTTGCTGGGAGACGCGGAGGATACGCTCTCCGAGCACCTGAAAGGCAGTGAAAGGCTGGACGCACCGGCACCTGCCATGTCGGATTTGTACGCCCTAATGTACACCTCCGGCACGACAGGCAAACCGAAGGGAGTGCGCGTCACTCACGCAATGATGGCCTATGCCCTCAAAAGCGTTGAACGACTGTGTTCCATAAAGCCAGGCGACATCTTCTTCCAGTGGGAGCCCTTCTATCACATTGGCGGCGCTCAGATGTTACTGCTGCCGTTGTTCTTCGATGTGCGGCTCAGTCTGACCGAGCGATTCAGTGCTAGTCGCTTCTGGGAACAGGTCAATGCCAGCGGTGCGACACATATTCATTACCTGGGGGGAGTGCTGCAGATTCTTCTAAAGCAGCCGCCCAGCGAGCTGGAAACCGCTCACAACGTGCGCATCGCCTGGGGCGGGGGCTGCCCCAGCGAGATCTGGTCGACGCTGCAGGATCGTTTCGGCTTCGAGATTCGCGAATGCTATGGCATGACAGAAGCCTCGAGTCTAACCACCGTCAATGCCGAAGGAAAACCTGGGTCTGTGGGCTGCGCCGTTCCCTGGCTGGACATCGCCATCCATGATGACCAGGACCGCCCTATCCCGGCAGGAGAACCCGGCCAGGTGGTGGTTCGTGAAACGCAGCCTGGGGTGCTGTTCGATGGTTACTTCCGCAACGCCGAGGCCACGGAGAAGACGCTGGCAAACGGCATGCTGCATACCGGCGACCGCGGCTGGCTCGATGCGGACGGCTTTCTCTACTTTCTCGGACGCATCACCGATAGCGTGCGCTGTCGGGGCGAGAACGTATCAGCCTGGGAGGTGGAATCGGTCACCCAGCAGCACCCCGATGTTGAGGAGTGCGCGATGATCGGTGTCGCTGCCGACATCGGCGAGCAGGAGATCAAGCTCTTCCTGAAGCCGAAAGCCGGTCGCGCCATCGAGCTTCGAGAGCTGCATGGGTGGCTGAAGGAGCGCCTGGCCTCCTACCAGTGTCCACGCTATCTGGCCATCGTGGATGAGTTCGAGCGAACACCTAGCCACCGCATCGTCAAGCGCTGCCTTCCCACCACCCTACACGAAGCCTGGGATAGCCAACGGCTTCACTGACCGAGAACCAGAGGAAAACATGGATAACAACGACAAGAGAAAACCCCTAACCCCCTTTCCTACAAATAGAAAAGAGGAGACCAACAGTATGGTCCATACACTGAGCAAGACTGCCGCTATTACCGCGTTGACTTTAGCCGTCAACGGACTTGCCCACGCCGAGGTCTGGGATCTTCCCTCTCCGCAGCCGGCGGACAACTACATTACCGAGAATGTCAGCTGGTTCGCCGACCAGGTGCGAGAGGCCACCGATGGCGAGCTGGATATACGTGTTCATCCCAGTGGGACGCTTTTTCCCGGCGATCAGATCAAGCGCGCCGTACAGCGCAACCAGGCACAAATCGGTGTCCATGTTCTTTCTGCCCACCAGAATGAGAACATCCTTTACGGGATCGACTCCGTGCCTTTCCTGGCGAATTCCTTTGAGGAGTCCGCACAGCTATGGAAAGTCACCAAGTCAGCACTAGACGAGCTGATGGCGGAGCAGAACCTGCAGTTGCTCTATCACATTCCGTGGCCTCCGCAAGGAATCTTCTTCGACCGAGAGATAGAGTCTCCCGAGGATGCGGAGGGTCTCAAGTTCCGGGCCTATAATACGGCCACAGCTCGCTTTGCCGAACTGATGGGCATGACGCCGACCCTGATCGAAGAGGCCGAGCTTTCGCAGGCGGCCGCCACCGGCATGGTGCAATCGCTGATATCTTCCGGCGACCCCGTCTATAACCATCAACTGTGGGACTATCTCCCGCAATTCTACGATGCCAAGGCTTGGCTGGTTCTCAGCCACATTTTCGTCAACAAGGCCCGCTGGGAAGCTCTCGATGAGGAAACGAGGCAGGAAGTCCTGGCCATTGCCAAAGAAGCCGAGCAGCGAGGTGAGGAGCAGGCCAAGGAGCTCACCGATATTCTCAAGAGCCGGCTAAGCGACAAGGGCGTTTCAATCAACCAGCCAGACGAGGAGTTGCAAGCGGAATTCAAGCGTATCGGTGAAAAGATGCAGGAGGAGTGGCTAGAGAGAGCCGGCCCGAAAGGCCAGCAACTGGTTGAGGAATATCGTGCAATGCAATAACAGCACGATTCACGTCCCCACTCGCGTGGTGGGGATTCCGCTTAGCTGGATGTAACCAGGGGTAGCTCCCATGAACACCTCCGCTTCTCGTATAGCGAAATGGCTGGAAACACTTTATCGCGTATTCGGCTATCTTGCCGCGCTTTGCATTTTCATCATGCTGGTCGTGATCGTCGTTCAGATAGTGCTGCGCTGGAGTGGCATGACCCTGCCAGGCGCTACCAACTACGCCGGCTACCTCATGGGTGCCAGTACGTTTCTCGCCGCGGCCTTTACCTTTCATGAGGGCGGGCACATCCGCGTCGGCCTATTGGTGGAGCGACTTGGACGCTTTCGTCTCATCGGCGAGTTGTGGTGTCTACTGATCGCTAGCGGCATTGCCGGCTTCATCACCTGGCATGCATTCGACGCCGCCTATTGGTCCTATCAGTTTGGCGATGTCTCGTCAGGGCAGGATGCGATGGCCCTGTGGATACCCCAGTCGCTGCTTGCGCTTGGTTCCACCGCCTTCACGATTTCGATATTCGATCACTTCGTACGCACTCTGGCTGCTCTAGTTCGTGCCGCACGCGTCAAAAACCACGGGTCACGTCCCGTGAGGAGTCTTTGATGGATTTCACCGAACTGGCCATTGCGCTTCTGCTCATTCTTTTTCTGCTGCTGGGTTCCGGCGTTTGGGTCGCCTTATCCTTGGTCGGGGTGGCTATCGTGGGCATGGCGTTCTTCACTGGACGTCCCATCGGGGCTTCGATGTACAGCACGCTTTGGACATCATCGACGAGTTGGACGCTAACGGCCCTACCTTTATTCATCTGGATGGGGGAGATTCTTTACCGCACGCGCCTCTCCGAAAGCCTCTTTCGTGGATTGAGCCCTTGGCTCAGTTGGTTGCCCGGGCGACTAATGCATACCAATGTCATCGGCTGCACCCTGTTCGCCGCGGTTTCGGGCTCCTCCGCCGCCACGCTGACCACCGTGGGCAAAATGTCCATGCCTGAGCTCAGCAAACGTGGGTACTCCGATTTCATGAGCGTGGGGACCCTGGCCGGTGCCTCTACCCTGGGCCTAATGATCCCGCCCTCGCTGACGATGATCGTGTATGGCGTTATTACCAATCAATCCATCCCCAAGCTGTTTATCGCGGGGATTCTTCCCGGCCTGATTCTGGCAGCCTTGTTCATGGGCTATGTCGTGGCCTGGGGCATACTGAAAAAGCCGAACATTGACAAAGATCCTGCGATGACATTTAAGCACCGCATTTATGAATCGCGCCTGCTGATCCCTGTCGCGCTGTTGATCCTTACCGTGATCGGCTCGATGTATTCTGGCCTGGCTACCGCGACTGAAGCCGCTGCCCTTGGGGTGGTGGGTGCCCTGCTGCTTGCTGCCATACAACGAAGCCTGACTTTGTCCGCGCTAGTGGAAAGCCTGATGGGAGCAGCGAAGACCTCGTGCATGATCGCCCTGATACTGGCAGGCGCCTCGTTTTTGACCCTGGCAATGGGCTTTACTGGCCTTCCGCGCGGTCTGGCCGAGTGGGTGGGCTCTCTGGATCTCTCTCCCGTCATGCTGCTGGTGGCACTGATGCTCGTCTACATCGTGCTGGGCTGCTTTCTGGATGGCATCTCGGCAGTGGTACTGACTATGGCGGTGGTCACACCCATGCTCAATGAAGCCGGCATCGATCTGCTCTGGTTCGGCATTTTCGTGCTGGTCATGGTGGAGATGGCCCAGATAACACCCCCGGTTGGTTTCAATCTCTTCGTCATGAAGAGCCTGACCAACCACAGCCTCGGTTTCATCGCAAAAGCCGCGGCACCGATGTTCCTAATCATGGCGCTAATGGCGCTCTTGCTGATTGCATTTCCAGGCCTGGCAACGTTCCTGCCTGGCTTCATGAATGAGGCTACGATGTGAAACATCACACGATATCTTTCTTGCGTTTTTTAGTAAGCAGCTCTACCCATGGCTCTCTTTACTGATGGTGCTTGATACCTAGAGGTGCTCGAGGATCCAGTCGATGAATCCCTTGACTTTGCCGACCTCTCCCTTGTGTTCGGGATAGGCTAGATAATAGGCATCGCGGCTTTTCAGACGGAAGTCCCAGGGGATCGTCAACTGGCCCCTCGACAGTTCCTCCTCAGCCAGGAAATGTGGCACGAGCGTTACACCACAGCCAGCCCGTGCCGCTTGCAGAGCCATATAGAACGTATCGAAGCGTGGCCCATGGTAGCTGTGCGCGGTATAGGTTCCCTGCGCCTCGAACCAGTCATGCCAGGCCTCGGGGCGCGTCGCACTTTGCAACAGCACCAGGCGCGTCAATGCCAGCGGCTCCGCTATACCGCCAGCTGGCACCACCGAGGGAGCGCAGACAGGCACCATCTCTTCATCAAGCAACTTGATGCACTCCGCCCTGGGCCAGGCACCATGACCGAAGAAGAAAGCCACATCGACTCGGTCCTCCTCCAGGTCGAACGGCTCGACCCGGTTGCTGATGTTCAGATACACGTTGGGGTGGCGAAAGCGAAAGCCGTTGAGCCGGGGAATTAGCCAGCGCGCACCGAAGGTCGGCAACGTCGTGACGTTAAGCACCTCGCTCTGCCCCCCGTAGGACTGCATATAGCGCGTGGACATCTCCACCTGGGCGAGGATCTTGCGCACCTCGGTCAGGTAGAGCGAGCCCTCGGGGGTTACCTGCAGCCGCTTTCGCACACGACGAAAAAGCGGCTGTTCAAGGACCGACTCAAGTTGCGCAACCTGCTTGCTGACAGCGCTTTGTGTCAGGCTCAGCTCATCGGCGGCCCGTGTGAAACTCAAGTGGCGGGCCGAGGCCTCGAAACACTGCATGGCAGTGAGGGTTGGTAGATGACTACGGCTCATGCTCACCTTCAAGAAAAATAGGAATGAATTCCGTATAAAACGTCGTTTGAGCCAGGTCAATAGCGATGGTGATACTGCCTGTGTCCCGTTAGCCATAAGCACAAGCAGTAGGAGATAGAATGATCGATACCGTCATGCAGCGACTTGGCGTCACCGAGTCCCAGTACCGTCAGGGCGACTTCATTGTTACCACGCCCACTGACGGCAGTGAAATCGGCCGTATCCAGCTCGAAGGAGCCGATGCGGTGGATGCTCGCATCGCACGCGCCGAACAGGCCTTCAAGCAGTGGAGCCAAGTGCCTGCCCCACGCCGCGGCGAGCTGGTCCGCCTGTTCGGCGAACAGCTACGCCGCCATAAGCAGGACCTGGGAGCACTGGTCACCTTGGAGTGCGGCAAGATCCTTCAGGAAGGCCTCGGCGAAGTCCAGGAGATGATCGATATCTGCGACCTGGCCGTCGGTCAGTCGCGCCAGCTCTTTGGCCTGACCATCGCCTCGGAGCGCCCCGGGCATCATATGCGCGAGAGCTGGCATCCGCTCGGTCCAATCGGCCTGATCACTGCGTTCAATTTTCCGGTCGCGCCCTGGGCCTGGAACTCTGCACTGGCTTTGGTCTGCGGCAATAGCCTGCTGTGGAAACCCTCAGAGAAGACGCCGCTCTGCGCCTTGGCATGTCAGGCCCTGCTGGAGCGCGCCATGGAGGAATTCGGCGACGAGGCCCCGAAAGATCTCAGCCAGGTCATCCTCGGCGACCACGCAGCAGGTGAGCGCATAGTGGACGATCCGCGCGTCCCGCTGATTAGTGCTACCGGTAGCACGCGCATGGGCCGTGAAGTGGCACCGCGAGTGGCCGCGCGCTTCGGCCGCAGCATCCTCGAGCTCGGTGGCAACAATGCCATGATTCTCGCTCCCAGCGCCGATTTGGACATGGCCGTGCGTGCCATCCTGTTCTCGGC
The DNA here is from genome assembly GCF_900961225.1 of Modicisalibacter radicis. GTDB lineage: Bacteria > Pseudomonadota > Gammaproteobacteria > Pseudomonadales > Halomonadaceae > Modicisalibacter. Next base: position 7,009 of record NZ_CAAHFN010000080.1, on the reverse strand, counting down.
GGCCGGTACCGCTGGTCAGCGCTGCACCACCCTGCGCCGGCTGATCGTGCACGAGTCCATCCGCGACGAAGTGGTCGAACGGCTCAAGAAGGCCTATGCCAATATTCGCATCGGCGACCCCATGGAAGGCTATCTGGTTGGCCCGTTGATCGACGGTCAAGCCTACGAGCAGATGCATTCCGCGCTGGAGCGCGCAAGCAAGCAGGGCGCCAGTGTCTTCGGGGGCGAGCGCCAGTTGGCCGACACCTACCCTAACGGCTATTACGTCTCCCCGGCCATCGTCGAGGTCAAGGAACAGGACGACTTGGTCAGGCACGAGACCTTCGCACCGATCCTTTATGTCATGAGCTACAGCGACTTCGATGACGCGCTAGCCATGAACAACGACGTACCCCAGGGCCTGTCCTCCTGCGTCTTCACGACCGACGTGCGGGAAGCCGAGACTTTCGTCTCCGACCAGGGCAGCGACTGCGGTATCGCCAACGTCAACATCGGCCCGAGCGGTGCCGAGATCGGCGGTGCCTTCGGCGGCGAGAAGGAAACCGGTGGCGGCCGCGAGTCCGGTTCTGACGTATGGAAGAGCTACATGCGGCGTCAGACCAACACCGTGAACTACTCCCGCGAATTGCCGCTGGCACAGGGCATCAAGTTCGATTGATGGCAACGGCCGCCATGGGCCGATAGCGCTGCGCGTGGCGGCATTGCTAGCGAACCACAACAACGTGTCATGGAGTCACGAGATGACAACAACAATTTCCCGAGAACAGTGGGGCAGTCGCTTCGGTTATCTGATGGCCGTCATCGGCGCCATGGTCGGTGCCGGAAACATCTGGCGCATGCCCTACGTCACCGGCGAGAACGGTGGGGGCGCATTTCTCATCGCCTACTTCATCCTCCTCTATCTGATAGCCGTTCCTGGCCTCATGGGCGAAACCAGCCTCGGCCGGTATACCCGCCAGGGCCTGCTGGGAACCTTCCGCAAGGTGTACGGAAACAACCGCATGGTTGGCCTGGGCCTGGTCATCTTGATCTTCAACGTCGTGCTGATGTCGTACTACTCATCGGTCGTCGGTTGGTCGGTTTACTACGCCTACCATGCCCTGATCGGCACCTTCACCCAGACCGATTTCGATACCGCTGCATTGTGGCAAGCCTTTAGTGCCAACAAGGCACTCAACGTGGGCATGCACACACTCGCCATGCTGATGGTCACCGGCATTCTACTGTTCGGGATCAAGGGTGGCATCGAGCGCATGGCAAAGTGGATGATGCCAATCCTGACGATTGCCCTGATCGCCATTGCCATTCGTGGCCTGACGCTGCCCGGCGCTATCGCAGGGCTTGAGTTCGCCTTCTCGCCCAACTGGGAGTATCTCGTCCGCGGGGAAACCTGGCTAGCTGCGCTAGGCCAAGCACTCTTCTCCACCGGTCTCGGTTGGGGTATCGCATTGACCTATGGCAGCTATCTGGGTCGCAATGATGATATTCCCCTCGGAGGCGGCATATTCACCGCGGTCGGCAATACCAGCTTCGGTCTTCTGGCCATCTTCGCTGTGTTTCCTATCGTCTTCGCCTTTGGTATCTCGCCCTCGTCAGGGCCGGAGCTGGCCTTCGTAGCCTTGGCAAGTGCCTTCGGCAGCATGTCAGGAGGCTACCTCTGGGCCCTGTTGTTCTTCATGGGCTTCTTCTTTGCCAACCTGACCACCGCCATTGCCATTACCGAAGTGGGGGTTACCACCTACAAGGAAGAACGCCAACTTCCCCGCGCCAAGGCCGTGCTCACCATCTGCGGCATCATCTGGCTGCTGGGCATCCCCAGCGCTCTGGACGCCAACATCCTCGGCTATCTGGACTTCGTTCTCGGCAACTGGGGGCTCCCACTGGCCACGTTCCTCATCATGGTGACTATCGGCTGGAAGTTCGACGCCAAGCGCTTGCGCATCATGAGCCTGAATCGGGGCGCAGATCTTTATGTATCCAGCCTTTGGGAAGCCGTCGTGCGGTATCAGATCCCTGCCATCATGCTCGCGATCATGGCCTACTTCCTCTACAGCAATCTCAGCCAGACACCCTGGAAGACAGTAAGTGGCCTGATAGTGCTGACGCTCATGATTCCGCTGTGTATGTGGCTCATGAACCGCCACCAAGGCACCGACTATACCAATACTCTTGCTGAAGGAGGCCGTTCATGAGTTCTTCCGCCATTATCGTCATGATTGCCTCGATCGCCGCCCTCTGGGGAGTAGCCACCATAACGCTGATTCATTCGATTCGGCAGGAAGGCCGCAAGCTATCACTGCTTCAGGAGCAGGGTAACTTCGAGCCCTTCTCCCCTGCCGCTCAACGCGATATCGAGGAGTGGCTCGCACGCAATCCGGAAGGAGAAAAAGCCCGAGAAATGCGTGAGCTGCTCGAACTTCAAAATCAGGCACGACGCAACGATTCCCGGCATTTCTACCATTGGGAAAATTCGTAAGCACCGCCGCCATCGGTAGGCGTGAGAGAGTCCACATTAGCAATGGTAGTGGCCTATCGTTGGCTTGAAACCACAACCCTACAAGACAGGAGGTGTCATGAAGGAACAGTGTTTATGGCACTACACCTCAAAGGAGCCAGCCCTGGAGCTGGCCCCTCTCCGAGGTGAACACACCGCTGACGTCGCTGTGATCGGTGGAGGCATAACCGGACTCAGTACTGCACTGCATCTCGCCGAAGCGGGCGTTAACGTGAGGCTGATCGAGGCGGGGAATATCCCCAGTGGTGGATCAGGCCGTAATGTCGGGCTAGTGAATGCCGGGTTATGGATCCCGCCGGATGATATTTCGGAGGCCTTGGGTGAGAAAGATGGCGAGCAAGTCAATACGATCCTCGGCCAAGCCCCCGCCGAGGTGTTTTCGCTGATAGAACGTCATGGTATTGAGTGTCAGGCTACCCGAACCGGCACCTTGCACATGGCTCATAACGGCAAGGGCGAACAGGAGTTGGCACGGCGCGCAGAGCAGCTCCAACGCCGTGGCTCCCCGGTGGAATTATTGGAAGAAGAAGACTGCCAGCAATATGTAGGTACTCGCCGTGTCCGGCGTGCCCTGCTCGATCGGCGTGCCGGCACGCTTAACCCCAACGCCTATACCCGAGGCTTGGCTCGTGCTGCCATCGGCGCAGGTGCACATGTGCATACTCATAGCCCCGCCAAGGCGGTGGCCCGCGAAGGCGATGACTGGCAGGTCATCACTGCAGAGGGCAGTGTGCGCGCACCTCGCCTGGTAATAGCCACCAACGCCTATACACAGGACCACTGGAACGAGGTTCGCCATCACTTTTTCCTTGGCCATTTCTTCCAGGTGGCCTCCCCCCCTCTACCCGACGAAGTTGCAGGCGACATTCTTCCCGAGCGCCAGGGCGCCTGGGATACCCGAACGGTGCTAAGCAGTTTGCGACGCGACCCTGATGGTCGATTGATCTTAGGCAGCCTAGGTTGCGGCGAGAGCAAGCCCGCCGCTTTCGTACGCTGTTGGGCCGACCGCATTCAGCAGCATTACTTCCCCCAGCTCGGCCGTGTCGATTGGGAATGCACCTGGACCGGGCGCATAGCCTTTACACCCGATCATACCCTGCGGCTCTTCGAGCCCGCGCCCGATATTCTCGCAGTCACTGGCTACAATGGACGCGGGGTGACAACAGGCACGGTCGTCGGCAAGGGGTTTGCGCACTACATTCTCCATGGAGATTGCTCCCTTCTGCCCCTACCGATACGCCCCGCCAAACCGATCTCGGCGGCACCGCTGTGGCGCTCAGCCTATGAGAGCGGCTTTACGTTGTATCATGCCGGCCAGTGTCTGCGGCTTGTCGCCTAAGTTCTGTCTGAAAAATCGGCGAGCGATGGCCAGACAAGGCAAAATTGATCTTGCCCAACAGCAGTGGACACCTCGTTAAGACATTACACTGAGACGAGGTGACCCATGGCAAGGCAAGCAGCTTCGATGAAGAAAACCCGTACCCGCTATTCCCAGGACTACAAGGCCGAGGCCCTGGCGCTCGGCGATCGCGTTGGCATCAGTGCCGCCGCCCGAGAGCTTGGCCTCCAGCCCACCCAGCTCTGCCAGTGGCGGACCAAGGCCCAGCAGCAGCAAAGCGCTTCAGCCCGCGAGCAAGCCCTGGCCGACGAGAATGCCCGACTCAAGCGCCAACTGGCCGAGAAGTCGGAAGAGCTTGAAATCGCAAAAAAAGCTGCGGTGTACTTTGCCAAGAGCCTGAAGTGAAGTACGCCTTCATCCATCAGCATCGTCAGGCATTCAGCACCCAGCGGATGTGCAGGGTTCTCGGGGTCTCTCGCAGCGGCTACTACGCCTGGCGACAGCGTGGCGGCATGACGTCTCCGAGACGCCGCCGGCAGGCGGTTCTCGACCAGCGAGTGGCCCAGGCCTACGAGTGCCGGAAGGGGCGCTCAGGCGCCCCCAGATTGACGCTGGACCTGGTTGACGATGGCCTGATAGTGGATCGCAAGACCGTCGCTGCAAGTTCAAGGCGACGATGAACTCGCGACACTCGCTGCCAGTGGCGCCCAACCTGCTGGAGCAAGATTTCACCGCCATGGCGCCGAACGAGAAATGGATCGGCGACATCACCTATCTAGCGACCGGTGAAGGATGGCTCTACCTGGCGGTGCTGATCGATCTGTTCTCACGCAAGGTGATCGGTTGGGCGATGAGCGAGCGAATGACTGCCGACCTGGCCGGGAACGCGCTCCAGATGCGTTGTGGCGCCGTAAGATGCCCAAGAAGGTCGTCGTCCATTCGGATCGCGGCAGCCAGTACTGTTCGACCCTATACCAGTCGCTGCTGACTCGGCACGACCTCCAGTGCAGCATGAGTGCCAAGGGCAACTGCTACGACAATGCCTGTGCCGAGAGCTTCTTCCACAGCCTCAAGGTCGAAGCAATCCATGGCGAACGTTTCGAGACCCGAGACGCCATGCGGCGGCAAGTTTTCGAGTACATCGAGATGGACTATAACCGGCAGCGCCGGCACAGTGCGATTGGGATGATCAGCCCGGAGGCCTTCGAGGCCCGAATGATCGCTTAGATCGGTGTCCACGATTGCTGGGTAAGATCACTTTGCTCCGGGATCCCCGACTGGCCAGCCGCATATCCGTAGCCTGTCCGAGGACAGGGCCCGACAGCTGCATCGCAGCCAGCGCACCTTGATGGCGCGAACAGGTCCTAGGAGGAGGAAGCCGCACAGATAACCCTGTTAATTTCTATATTTACAGATAAAGAATCTGCTTCTTGTTAAAATTATAGGATAAAAATCTTAGTTACAAGCCCATAGCCGATTTTATGGGAAGTGCTGATAAACTCGCTGGCTTGACAGGCTCTGCCCCGCGGCGAAGCTATCTATAACCATCGGCAGGGAGATCTTCATGGCCCGCAATATCATCGTTCTTGGTGCCGGCATGGTCGGCGTATCCGTGGCCTGGCACCTGGTGCGTCGCGGTCATGACGTCACGCTGGTGGACCGCCGCGAGCCGGGGCTCGAGACCTCCTTCGGCAATGCCGGCATCATCCAGCGCGAGGCGGTGCGCCCCTACGCCTTCCCCCGTGACATCGGCACCCTGCTGCGGGTGCTGCCCAACCGCAAGGTGGATATCCGCTACCGCCCCTCCGGCATGATGAACGCGGCGGGCCCGCTGCTGAACTACTGGCTGAACTCGAGCGGTAAGCGCTACGAGCGCATCGTAAACGAGTGGGCGTCGCTGATCATGCGCTGCCAGGATGCCCACGCGCCGATGATCGAGGCCGCCGGCGCCGAGGCGCTGGTGCGCAAAGGCGGCTGGCTGGAGCTTTACCGCACCCGCAAGGAGTTCGAGGAGCGCCAGGAAACGGCCAGGAAGAATCACGAGCGCTTCGGGGTCGAGTATGAGGTGCTGGACGCCGAGGCGCTCTACGCCAAGGAGCCGCATCTGGGCAAGGGGCTGATCGGGGCGATCCACTGGACGCAGCCCTGGATGGTCTCGGACCCCGGCGGCTTGGTGCAGGCCTACGCCCGCAGCTTTGTCGAACAGGGCGGCCAGGTGAAACAGGCCAGCGTCGAGGACGTGCTCCAGGTGGAGGGTGGCTGGCAGGTCAAGACCAGCGAGGGGGATCTGAAAGCCGAGAAGGTGGTAGTGGCCATGGGCCCATGGACCGGTGAACTGCTGACGAGGCTGGGCATGAAAGTGCCGCTGTTCGTGAAGCGCGGCTACCACATGCATTACTCCGCCGAAGGGGAAGCCAAGCTCAACCACTGGGTGATGGACGCCGAGAAAGGATTCCTGCTCGAGCCGATGCGCGCCGGGATTCGCCTGACCACCGGCGCCGAACTGGCCGACCTGGAATCGCCGCCCCAGTACAACCAGCTGGCCGCCGCCGAGAGGGTGGCACGCAAGCTGTTCCCGCTGGGCAAGCGTCGCGACAGCCAGCCCTGGAAGGGCGCCCGCCCCTGCCTGCCCGACATGAAGCCGGTGATCGGCCCCGCCCCCGACAAGGCAGGACTATGGCTTGCCTTCGGCCACGGCCATCAGGGCTTTACCCTGGGCCCGGCCACCGGCGAACTGCTCGCCCAGATGATGGATGGCGAAGAACCCGCAGTGGATATGGCACCGTTCCGCGTCGACCGCTTCTGAAGGTGAAGTCACTGCGAAAGCGGGCGCCCTTGAGGTGCCCGTTTTACGTAGATTTACGCACAGATTGGAATTGACGCAAGGGTACCTGCCACTCGACCCTTGGCACCCTTCGTCACAGTATAGTGTTCAACAAACTGGTACGGTGGCAAACGCAGTGGCGAGTTACAACCACCTTGGGTTTATCCGCCTGTAGGTCAGCTAACGGCCAGAAGCAGACGTTAATGGACCTCCCCCGGTTTAGTGGACACGCATCGATAACTCCCACGGAGGAGAAAACCGATGCCCGCAATCATCACGGGGAAGAAGACACAACGTTACAGCACTGAGTTCAAGGTGAAGGCGGTCGAGT
>NZ_CAAHFN010000079.1 GCF_900961225.1 Modicisalibacter radicis | reverse complement strand
CAGGGCGGGGTGGGCATCGCGAGTTCCGTTATGTACGAATGGATATAACGGGTTCACTGTAGATCCCGAAGCGCGATTTGCCAAGTCTCGCGCAGGGCGACGCTCAGTGCGGCGTATCGTGGCGCCGCTCGATGAGCGCCAGCAGCTCCCTGGCTTCCTCGCAGTGGTCGGGATCGAGTTTGCGTTGCAGTGCGCGGTAACGCTCGACCACCTCGCGGCCCAGCGGGGTCAGCCCGGCGCCGCCGCGCTGGTTGCCGCCGCTGGCGGTGGTCACCACCGGTTCGGGCAGGTGGCGGTTCATGGTGTCGATCAGTTGCCAGGCCTTCTTGTAGCTCAGGCCCAGGGTCCGGCTTGCGGCGGCGATCGAGCCGCTGGCGTCGATCGCCTCGAGCAACGCCGCCTTGCCGGGGCCGAGAACGACGTCCCGGTCGACGACCAGGCGTATCTGCACCGCGGGGCGATCGTGTCGGGTACGTGTCATGGGCCGTTCCGGTGGCGAATGAAAGGATGTTGTACCATGCGCCTCGCGTCGGCCACAGGGGAAGGCGCGGGTGCGAACGCATTCGCGCTGGCGGTGGGCACTCGGGCTGCCTTGCCTCCGCCAGTCGGGGACGAGTTCCCTCCCGCTGGGCTACGGGCTACGGGCTACGGGCTACGGGCTACGGGCTATCCAGAGCGGGTCGTGCGCGAGCGCTTGCCGGGCCAGGGCAGGAACTTGCTCAACCGCAGGTTGATGACCGCCAGCCCGGCGACCACCAGCGCGCCGCCGACCAGTTTGTTGACGCCCAGCGGGTCATCCAGCAGCCAGACGCCGAGGATCACCGCGAACACCGGCATCAACAGCGACAGCCATAGAGCGAGTACCTGCCGGTAGTCTGATTCATTGGAATAATACGCAAATGGCGCGTTATCAGTGGACATGGCTTCGGCAGTTTCCAGAATGGGTTCGTTTGGCCTTCACGGCTGCGGTTCTGCACCTTGGCGATTTGCTCGATGTCTCCGTGCTGGCCTGACGAACGAAAAAGGCCCCGGTTGTACCGGGGCCGATCGTTGCAGGATTTCGGCCGAGCTTAACTGCTTTTGGTGTTACTCTGCATGAAGTCAGAATCAAGCTGGTTAAGTAGCTGTTGAAACTTCGCGTAGTTGACTCCCAAAGTCAGCCCGCTCTGGTCTGTTGTTGCAGGGTTACTGGTATCGGCTTCAGGTGCTGAGCTGGCAGAAGCAGGTGAGTTGGCAGTGGAAAACTCTGCCCAAGGGATATTGAATTTTTGCTTCAAAATTTCAATGTCGACAGTCGGCGAATCCTTTGATAAGGCCCTGGTATAAGACCCTGAATTCCGACCTTCTGGTGGGCAACAACAACTCGCCCCTGTTATACCTACATCGCTAGCCATTACAATTTACCTTATTGGTTTGTCAAGCTATTTCTAGTGAGGCAGTTTGAGTGGCATCGTACGCAGCATTTATTCCGGCTAAGTCTACTACAGCTTGTAGGTCATAAACTTGGTCACCAGAATCGGAGGTTTGAAGATACTCAACGACGTTGTCATCATTGAAAGCGTAATCGCCATTTTCCAAGGTGAAAAAATCTTCAATCACTGCACCGATATCATTCTGCCCGTCTGTTAAGTCATCTGACGACGTTAGTTGCAAGTCTGTGCTACTAGTCTCAATCTCTACGTTATACGAGATTTCTGAGGCTAAGAGGTCAAAAGATATAACGTCAGTCCCGCTTACCAATATTTCATTCACAATATCGGCGCCGGCATCCGGTCCGTTGTATAGAGTCATTTCCCCCCTAGGCCATAAATGGTGTAAGAGCCGAACTCGTTTCTAAGGTTGATGTTGTCGCTAGTGTTTGTACCTGTAACTTCGTTGCCATCGATCGTATAAGGCATAACGCTCTCCGGATCAGTGTGAAATTTAGCGTAGCTAATTTACGGTGGTCCAATGGATCAAACAGCGCAACTTAGCAGGCTCATTCTTTTGTATCAGAGCGTAAAGTGTTGAAAGAAAAAGAGTTATGCAACTATACATACAGGCCCATTAAAGTACTCAGGCGGCTCAGGGGGAGTGGAGAGGGCGGCGTGCAGCGCTACCTGCCGGAGCCGGCGTTCCTAGGTTGGCGCGAGCGCTTGCCGGGCCAGGGCAGGAACTTGCTCAACCGCAGGTTGATGACCGCCAGCCCGGCGACCACCAGCGCGCCGCCGACCAGCTTGTTGACGCCCAGCGGGTCATCCAGCAGCCAGACGCCGAGGATCACCGCGAACACCGGCATCAGCAGCGACAGCGGCACGACGCGGCTGACCGGGTGCTTCTGCAGCAGCCGGTACCACAGGCCGTAGGCGACGATCGACGACATCACGGCGGTGTAGAAGACCGCGCCCCAGCCGCTCGGCCCGGCCGCGCCCAGCGCCGCCAGCTGGTCGTTCTCGAACAGCCAGCTCTCCAGTGCCACCTGGGGAATCGCGAACAGCGCGATCCAGCCGGCCAGGGTCAGCGGCGCAATGTGCGGTGCCGCCTTGATCAACAGGTTGGAGATTGCCCAGAACAGCGCGCTGCCCAGCAGCAGCGCGGTGGGCAGCGCGGCTGGCAGCGATGGCCCGCCGGCGAGCACCACCACGCCGCCGAACGACAGCGCCAGGCCGATCGAGCGCCGCGCGTCGAGGCGCTCCTTGAGGAAGGCCGCGGCGAGCAACGTGGCGAAGGGCGTGCCCATCTGCACCAGCAGCGCGCCGGTGCCGGCCTCGGCCTCGCGCAGCCCCAGGAACAATAGCGGGAAATGCAGCCCGCCGAAGGTGACCGAGAGCAGCAGCAGCCAGGGTAGTTGCCGGCGGGTGATGCGGGTGAAGGGCACGATCAGCACGGCGACCAGCATGAAGCGCAGGGTCATCAACAGCAGCGGCGGCATGTCGTCGACGCCGAGCTTGATGACGATGATATTGAGCGCCCAGATGGCGATGACGGTGAGTCCGAGCAATAGGTCGCGTAGTGGCACGAAACGTCCCTGAGTGTGTGCGTGGCGGGCCTGACGTGAGGGCGAGCCACGAGTATAAAGAAGGGGCGCGGTCGCAGCGAGGCGCGTCATCGCGGCCAGGCGATGAAACAGTCAACCGGGGAGGCGGCAATGGGGTGTCACGAACGGGCGAGACGCGCCGCAGGGGCCGGGCCAGCGGCCGGAAACCGGAAGCGGTCGGGCGTGGTGCGGGTCTTGGCATCGCTGGTTATGCTGGCGGGCCTGTCGACGACGGCCTTCGCCGGGGACGGCGGGACGCCGGGGCTGGAGCGCTCGCGGCTGGTCATCGACAGCGACGAGCGCCGCCATGTGCTGAACGTGGAGATCGCCCGCGAGCCGCGCGAGCGTTCGCGTGGCCTGATGGGGCGCGAGACGCTGCCGGCCGAAGCCGGCATGCTGTTCGTCTATCCCCGCGAGCAGCCGCCCCAGGGCGCGTTCTGGATGCGCAATACGCTGATTCCGCTGGCGATCGCCTTTCTCGGCGGCGATGGCGAGATCCGTGCCATCAATCACATGCCGCCATGCCCCGGCGAGCGGGCCGGCGACTGCCCCTCGTACCCGGCAGGGGTAGCCTTTCGCGCGGCGCTCGAGGTCAACGACGGCTATTTCGCCGCGCGGAACATCGAGGTGGGCGATCGGGTCGATCTGCCGCCCTGGCCGTGAGCCGGCGATCATTGCAGGCGCTGCGCGATCTCCCGCCATAGCGCGGCGTAGGCGCGACCGCCCGGACTGCTGCGGGCGAAATGCCCGACCGGGGCGCGCTCCAGCCCCATGCGCTCGACCGCGCTGGCGTTGGGCACGGTCGTCGACAGGCGCTTCGGCCAGCGCTCGCCGAGGCTCTCCAGCACCTGGCGGTGCAGGGTCTTGCGGCGGTCGGCGAGGGTCACGAACGGCCAGATCGGGCAGGCATGGTCGAGCGCGTCGAGATGAGCGTCCAGTTGCTCGAGGGTGCGCAGCGACAGGGTGGTCGGCACCACCGGCACCAGCAGCGCATCGACGCTGGAGAAGATCTGCTCGGCGAGCGCCGACAGGCTCGGCGGGCAGTCGAGTACTACCAGGTCGTAACTGTCCATCACCGGCTTGAGTACCTTGCGCAGCCGGCTGGGCTTGCGGGTTTCCAGCGCCGCTTCCAGGTCGCGGGAGCCCAGCGCCGCAGGCAGCAGGTCGAGCCTTTCGACATCGGTCCCGCGAATCGCCCGATCGAGATCGGACTTGCCCTTGACCAGCTTGTCGACGCCCCCGCGCACCTTGGGCTTGCTGCGCAGGTAGAAGGTGGTGGCGGCCTGAGGATCGAGATCCCACAGCAATACCCGCCGGCCGTCGCGTGCCGCTTCGGCGGCGAGGTTGACGGCGGAGGCGGTCTTGCCCACGCCGCCCTTGATACTGTAGAGCGCCAGCATCTGCATGGGGAACTCCCGGATCGGTGACGGCCCAGCCTAACCGATCGGCCCGGGCGGATATGTGACGTTTCGATGACGGCGGCGCGCGCCGGCGAGGGTTTCTTTCGGGCCGCCGCGCTTTACAATGGCTGACGTTCGATGTCGACCCGGCGCCCACCCCGTGCCGGGTCCTGCTGGCGACCGGCCACGAGCAGGTCGCGGCGGGTCCCCACCCCATGGACCTGCATGCCTCGGGAAGCCGCTCGGTTTCCCGGGTTGGCCAATAAAATCAGCCAGACCGGGACCACCGGCTGGCGCATGCAAGGATTCGGATCATGACGACACGCCGCTTCACCGGTCTATCTGCCGCCATCGCGGGAGCCGCTCTGCTGTGCACCGCGCTGACCGCCCAGGCCCGCGAATATTCGGTTTCGACCGTGCTCTCGGACGCCTTTCCCTGGGGCCAGGCCGCCGAGAAATGGGCCGATCTGGTCGAGGAGCGCTCCGAAGGGCGCATCACCCTGCGCGTCTATCCCAACTCGCAACTGGTCAATGGCGACCAGACCCGCGAGTTCTCGGCGATGCGCCAGGGGCTGATCGACATGGCGGTGGGCTCGACCATCAACTGGTCGCCGCAGGTGCCCCAGCTCAACCTGTTCTCGCTGCCGTTTCTGATGCCGGACTACGCCGCGGTCGATGCGATCACCGGCGGCGAGGCCGGCGAGATGATCTTCGAGGCGATCGAGTCGCGCGGCGTCAAGCCGCTGGCCTGGGGCGAGAACGGTTTCCGCGAGCTGTCCAACTCCAAGCTGGCGATCGACTCGCCCGGCGACCTCGACGGCCTCAAGATCCGTGTGGTCGGCTCGCCGCTGTTCCAGGACACCTTCACCGCACTGGGCGCCAACCCCACCCAGATGAGCTGGGCCGATGCCAAGCCGGCGCTGACCACCGGCGCCGTCGACGGCCAGGAAAACCCGCTGTCGGTGTTCGACGTGGCGCGCATCGACCAGGTCGGCCAGCAGTACCTGACCCTCTGGCACTACATGAACGACCCGCTGATCTTCGCCGTCAGCCAGCGCGTCTGGCAGCAAATGCCCGAAGAGGACCGCGAACTGCTGAGTCAGGCCGCCGAGGACGCCGGCGCCTGGGAGATCGAGATGTCGCGCGGCCAGCGCGATCAGCGCCTGGCGGACATCCAGTCCCGCGGTGTCGAGGTGATCGAGCTCAGCGACGCGCAGCGCCAGGCGTTCGTCGACGCGACCCGGAGCGTGTACGAGGAGTGGACCCCGCAGATCGGCGAGGAGATCGTCTCCAGCGCCCGCGAGGCGGTCGCCAATCGTTGAGCCCGGCAATCGCCGGATTCGTCGTCCTGCCGGCCCGGCGCCGAGGCGCTGGCCGGCTTCGTCACGAGGTCTTTGATGAAACCGCAACCGGATGCGCGGCTCGAGCGTCTGCTGGCCAGTCTAGGACTGGCGACCATCGCCCTGATCAGCCTGGCCAACGTGGTGGTGCGCTACGTCACCGACGCCTCGTTCGCCTTCACCGAGGAGCTGTCGGTGTTCCTGCTGGTGGTGGTGACCTTCGCCGGCGCGGCGGTGGCCGTGCGGCGCAACGGGCACATTCGCATCACCCTGGTCGAGCGCGCGCTGCCGCCGGGGCCACGGCGCGCCCTGATCCTGCTGCAGGGCCTGGCGGGGCTGATCGTGCTGGGGCTGATCGTCGGTTATGGCGCCCAGCTGGCCTGGCAGGAATACCATTGGCAGTCGCTGTCGCCGGGGCTCGGCGTGCCGCAGTGGTGGTACCTGGCCTGGCTGCCTCTGCTGGCGTTGTCGATGTTCTGGCGACTCGTTCAGCAGACCCGCGATCGCCTGCGTGGAGGGCTCGACGATGAGTCCTGACCTGTGGATGATCGCCAGCTTCCTGCTGTTGCTGCTGGCCGGCGTGCCGGTGGCGTTCTCGCTGGGCCTGGCCGGTGCGGTGGGCATCGTTACGGGGCTTTCGCCGGACATGCTGGCGACGCTGGGCACCAATACCTACAACAGCATCGCCAAGTACCCGCTGATCGCCATACCGCTGTTCATCCTCACCGGCCTGGTCTTCGAGCGGGCCGGGGTCGCCGCGCGGCTGGTGCGCTTCGCCCAGGCGCTGATCGGCCCGCGTCATGGCGGCCTGGCGCTGGTCGCGGTGCTGGTGTGCCTGATCATGGGCGGCATGAGCGGCTCGGGGCCGGCGGATGCCGCGGCGGTGGCGATGGTGATGCTGCCGAGCATGACCCGGGCCGGCTATCCCAAGCCGTTCTCGGCGACGCTGATCGCCGCCTCGGCCTCGACGGCGATCCTGATTCCACCCTCGGTGGCGCTGATCCTGTACTCGATCGTGGTGCCCGGAGTCGACCTGCGCGCGCTGTTCGCCGCCGGGCTGTTTCCCGGGGTGCTCGCCGGCCTGGCGCTGCTGTTGCCGGCGTTCTGGCTGTCGCGACACCATGGCTGGGAGGCTCCCGACGACGTCGAGCGTCCGCTGCTGGGCGAGAGCTTCCGTCAGGCGATCCCCGCGCTGTTCGCCCCGGTATTGATTCTCGGTGGCCTGCGCAGCGGATTGTTCACGCCCACCGAGGCGGCCGTGGCGGCCGTGGCCTATGGTGTGGTGGTGGGGCTGTTTCTTACCCGGGAACTCGACTGGCGCGAACTGTGGCGCTTGTTCGGCGAGGCGGCGACGATCTCCGGCGTGGTGATGCTGATCATCGCGCTGGCGGGCATCTTCGCCTGGGCCGGCACCATGCTCGGTACCTTCCGGCACCTGGCCGAGTGGCTGATCGCGCTGTCCGACAATGGCGCAGTGCTGCTCATGCTGATCATGATCGCGGTGCTCCTCGCCGGCATGCTGCTCGATGCGATCTCCATCTACCTGATCCTGATGCCGATCCTGATTCCGGTGATGGAGCACTTCGCGTGGAATCCGGTGTGGTTCGGCATCCTGCTGGCGATGAATATCGCCATCGGCCAGTTCACCCCGCCGGTGGCGGTCAACCTGATGGTCACCACCGAGGTGGCGGGGATCCGCCTCGAACAGACCCTGGGCTGGGCACTGGTGTTCGTCGTCGCCATGGCCGCGGCGCTGCTGGCGGTGGCGCTGTTCCCGCCGATCGCGCTGTGGTTGCCCGGCGTGCTGGGTTACAACCTCTGACTCGTGGGCCGTACCGTCAAGGGGTATCCATGACCAGTACCGGCTTGATCACGGCGCCGGCCCGGGCATCGGCGATGGCGCGCTCGATGTCGGCGAACGGGTAGCGGGCGATCAGCGCGTCGAGGGGAAACTCGCCGGCGCGGAGTGCGTCGATCAGGCGGGGAATGAAGCGCTGGGGATAGGCATCGCCCTGAATGATCGATCGCCCGCGCTGGCCGGCCTTGAGCGTGCCGCCGGCGCTACCGGTCAAATAGCCGACCCGGCCGTCTTCGGCGAGCCAGTCGGGAATCGCGGCGAGCGTGGCGGCGTCCCCGGCGGTATCGATCGCAAACGCCGCCCCCTCGGGGAACGTCGCCTCGAGCGCGCCGGCACAGGCCTGTTCGGGGGTCACGACGTGGCTGGCGCCCAGCCGCTCGGCCATGGCGCGACGCTGCGAGTTGGGCTCGACGACCAGAAGCGGCGCGGCGCCCACCAGATGCGCCGCCATCAGCGCACCCAGGCCCACCGCACCGGCGCCGACGATCACCAGGCCCTGGCCGGCGCCGATTCCCAGCGACTGGAGGACCGTGCCGGCGCCGGTCTGAAGCCCGCACCCCAGCGGGGCGAGCGACGCCAGCGGCAGGTCGGGATCGACGTGTACGGCGTTGCGGCGATTCGTCAGCGCATGACTGGCGAATGACGACTGACCGAAGAAGTGCCCGCTGACGCTACCGCTCAACGCGTTGCTGCCATCCAGCCGTGTGCCGGCGAAATTCAGCGTCATGAACTGCTCGCAATCGGCGGGGCGTTCCGCGCGGCAGGGGGCGCATTGCCCGCAGTAGGCGAAGCTCAGCACGACATGGTCGCCCGCCGCGAGATCCTCAACCGCCGCACCGACGCGTTCGACGACTCCCGCGCCCTCGTGGCCCAGCACGCAGGGCGTGGTGCAGCCCGCGGCGATAGCGATGTCGGTATGGCAGATCCCGCATGCCACGATGCGCACCAGCACCTCATCGGCGCGCGGGTCGTCGAGATGCAGCTGCTCGTACGTGAAACCGTCGGCTCCGCGTCCGGCCACGGCGGCGTTGATGAGGGTGCCCATCATGCTGTCCCATCAAGGCTGTGACTGTATTGGCCAGCATAGCCCGACGGTGGGGCGATTAAGCAAGCGACCGAGGGGCATGGTCTCGGCGTGGAATGGGTGGCAGGTCGATGGTATGGCCGGGATGATGGATCAGAGGCGTCGTCGTGATGTCCGACAAGGTGAGCCACCGCACCTGTTGCGTGGTGTCAGACGGCTTGCAGCACAAGGAGGGGGCATGGTTCAGGTTAAATGCTATGGCCACAGGGCGGCCTTGGAAGGCAACCGGGAAGCCTTGTCGACCGCCGTTCAGGCGGCCCTGGGAACGGCCTTCGGCGTGTCCGGGCAGCAATGCTTCCAGCGCTTCATCGGTCTGGAGGCGGCGGATTTCATCCACCCCGATGACCGCAGCGAACAGTACACGATCATCGAGATCGTCTGCCGCGAAGGGCGCGCAAGTGAGGCCAAGAAGGCGCTGATCAGGCTGCTCTACGAC
This sequence comes from Modicisalibacter radicis, assembly GCF_900961225.1. Lineage (GTDB taxonomy): Bacteria > Pseudomonadota > Gammaproteobacteria > Pseudomonadales > Halomonadaceae > Modicisalibacter. The sequence continues at coordinate 11,393 of NZ_CAAHFN010000079.1, read as the reverse complement.
GAGATCGCCCAGCGTGCGGGTATCGGGGCGGCGGATGTCGAAATCATCCTGTTCGAGACGCCGGCATCGCAGTGGGGGATCGACGGCCGGGTCGGCACGTAACGCGTTGCAGCCGCGGGGCCGAGGGTGCCCCGGACGTTAAGGCATTTCATTTCAACGGCTTAGTCGGCGAAAGGTCTGTCGCCGGCCGGCGCCTTTGGGTAAGATTGCCGGGCTGTAGTCGCGGCATCGTCTCGGCGAGTGCCTGGTCATCGTTGCGACAAGCGACGATCGCTTTTGCAGCCCTGTGAGACAGTGCGTATCTTGACAGGGCGACGGTCATTTCAGCCGGGCGATCGGTGATCGCCGATGCGCCTGGCGAATACGCAGGATCGGTCCGCATGCCATATGCCGACAAGCGTCGGGGCTTGAAGGGCGGGGCCGAAACGTGACAACAACCCAAATGAGGTGTCTTGCATGAAACGCCATTTACTCTCCGCCGCCATGGCATCCGGTGCCATCCTCGGTGCCGCCACGCTCGCGACACCGGTTCAGGCGCAGCAGAATTTCATCACCATCGGCACCGGCGGCCAGACCGGCGTCTACTACGTGGTCGGCCAGTCCGTGTGCCGCATGGTCAACCGGGTCGAGGATGCCAACATCAAGTGCAACGCGCCCTCGACCGGTGGCTCCGTGGCCAACATCAACGGCATCAAGTCCGGCGAGCTGGACATGGGCGTCGCCCAGTCGGACGTTGCCTATCGCGCCTATAACGGCGAAGGCACCTTCGGCGAGAAGTTCGACGATCTGCGCTCGGTCTTCTCGATGCACGGCGAGCCGCTGACCGTGCTGGCGCGTGCTGATGCCAACATCGAGGAACTCGACGATCTCCAGGGCAAGCGCGTCAATATCGGCAACCCGGGGTCCGGTCAGCGCGCCACCATGGAAGTGCTGATGGACGCCAAGGGCTGGGACACCAGCGTCTACTCGCTGGCCTCCGAGCTGACCGCCGCCGAGCAGGCTTCCGCGCTGGCCGACAACAACATCGACGCCATGGTCTACGTGGTCGGCCACCCCAACGGTTCCATCCAGGAAGCCACCACCACCGTCGATGCCAACCTGGTGCCGCTTGAGGGCGAGGCGGTCGATTCGCTGGTCGAGGAGTACCCGTACTATTCGACGGTCACGATTCCCGGCGGCCTTTACAAGGGCAATCCGGATGACGTCAACACCTTCGGCGTGATGGCGACCGTGGTGACCGATGCCGACACCGATGCCGAGACCGTCTATCAGACCGTCAAGGCGGTGTTCGAGAACTTCGACCGCTTCAAGAAACTGCACCCGGCGTTCGCCAACCTCACGCCCGAAGAGATGATCAGCAATGGCCTGACCGCACCGCTGCACGAAGGCGCGGCGCGTTACTACAAGGAACAGGGCTGGATCGACTGATTCATCGACAAGCCTGCGATGACCTGATGCGCGATCACCCGGGAGGGGGTCGCGCATCGTTGATTCTTGCGGGCCGCCGCGCTCATGCGGCGGCCTACACTGATAGCCAGAGTCAGCCAGGCCATGCGCGCCGATGGCTGGCCAACCTCGAATAACAGGGCACTGATCATGGCTGAAAAAGACAAGCCCGCGGCCGGCTCGAGCGAGCTGGACGACCTGGTTGCCTCCACCGATACCGGGTCGCGCAAACTGGGGGGCCTCCCCAATCGAATCCTGCTGGGCACGGCGGCGGCCTGGTCCCTGTTTCAGCTGTGGATCGCTTCGCCATTGCCGTTCATGGTCGGCTTCGGCGTGTTCAGTGCCACCGAGACGCGCTCGATTCACCTGGCTTTCGCCATGTTCCTCGCCTATCTGGCCTATCCGGCGTTCAAGCGTTCGCCGCGCGACCGCGTACCGGCGATCGACTGGGTGCTGGCACTGGTCGCGGCCGGTACCGCCGCCTATCTCTACATGTTCTACGAGCAGCTCGCCCAGCGCCCGGGGGCACCGATCCTGCAGGACGTGATCGTCGCCGTGGCGGGCATTCTGTTACTGCTCGAGGCGACACGGCGTGCCCTGGGGCCGCCATTGATGATCGTGGCCATGGTGTTTCTCGTCTATTCGCTGGCCGGGCCTTACATGCCGGCCATGCTGGCGCATCAGGGTGTCAGCCTCGAGGGGCTGGCCAATCACCAGTGGATCACCACCCAGGGCGTGTTCGGTATCGCGCTGGGCGTGTCGACCAGTTTCGTGTTCCTGTTCGTGCTGTTCGGCGCCCTGCTCGACAAGGCCGGTGCCGGCAACTATTTCATCAAGCTGGCCTTTTCGATGCTCGGCCATTACCGCGGCGGGCCGGCCAAGGCGGCGGTGGTCGCCTCGGGCATGACCGGGCTGATCTCCGGCTCGTCGATCGCCAACGTGGTGACGACCGGCACCTTTACCGTGCCGATGATGAAGCGGGTGGGCTTTTCCGCCGAGAAGGCGGGCGCCGTCGAGGTGGCCTCGTCGGTCAACGGTCAGATCATGCCGCCGGTAATGGGCGCCGCGGCTTTCCTGATGGTCGAATACGTGGGCATCTCCTACGTCGAGGTCATCAAGCATGCCTTCCTGCCGGCGTTGATCTCCTACATCGCGCTGATCTACATCGTCCATCTCGAGGCGCTCAAGGCCGGCATGCGGGGCCTGAAGAGCAACAACCCGGTCAGGCCACTGCTCAACAAGGTGATCGGCTTCCTGACCGGGCTGATTGGGTTGATGGCCCTGTCGTTCATCGTCTACTACGGCCTGGGCTGGCTCAAGCCGGTACTCGGCGAGGCCACGCCGTGGGTGGTGGCGGTGGTGCTGGCGGTGGTCTACGTGGGGCTGCTGAAGCTCAGCGCACGCTACCCCGAACTCGAGGAGGACGACCCCAACGAAGAGATCGTCCTGCCTCAGACCCGGCCCACGTTGATGGTCGGCCTGCATTACATACTGCCGGTGATCGTGCTGGTCTGGTGCTTGATGGTCGAACGACTTTCGCCGGGGTTGTCGGCCTTCTGGGCGACGGTGTTCATGATCGCGATCATCGTCACCCAGCGTCCGTTGATCGCGACCTTCCGCGGGCGCAGCGACATGGCGGCCGACGTGCGCGCCGGGTTCCAGGATCTTTGGGACGGTCTGGTCAACGGCGCGCGCAACATGATCGGCATCGGCATCGCCACCGCGGCGGCCGGGATCATCGTCGGCGCGGTCTCGCAGACCGGGGTCGGGCTGGTGCTCGCCGAACTCGTCGAGACGCTATCGATGGGCAACTTGTTCCTGATGCTGTTGCTCACCGCGGTGCTCAGCCTGATCCTCGGCATGGGCCTGCCGACCACCGCCAACTACATCGTGGTCTCGGCGCTGCTGGCACCGGTCATCGTCACGCTGGGCCAGCAGAACGGGCTGCTGGTACCGCTGATCGCGGTGCATCTGTTCGTGTTCTACTTCGGCATCATGGCCGATGTCACGCCACCGGTGGGGCTGGCGTCGTTCGCGGCGGCGGCGGTATCGGGAGGCGATCCCATACGTACCGGCTTTCAGGCCTTCTACTACAGCCTGCGCACCGCGGCTCTGCCCTTCCTGTTCATCTTCAACACCGACCTGCTGCTGATCGATGTCGATATCTGGCATGGGTTGCTGATCTTCGTCATCGCCACGGTGGCGATGCTGATCTTCGCCGCCGCGACCCAGGGGTTCATGCTGGTGAGAAGCCGCTGGTACGAGAGTCTCTTGCTGTTGTTGATCGCCTTTGCGCTGTTCCGCCCGGGGTTCTGGATGGACATGATCGACGATCCCTATCGCGACATGCCGCCGGCTCAGTTCGCGCAGGCACTGGACAGTCTCGACCAGGGCGAGAGTCTGCGTGTCGAGGTGGCCGGGCTGGACGACTATGGAGATCCGATCAGCTTTTTCGTCCGTGTTCCTTACCAGCAGGGGGAAAGCCCGAGCGAGCGAATGGACAATCTGGGCCTGATGCTGATGCAGGAGGACGACGAGACGCTGGTCGACATGACGACCTTTGGCAGTCCCGCCCAGGAGCTGGGCTTCGACTTCGATCAGCGGATTGTCTCGGTCAAGGTGCCGGAGGACGGGCGCCTGGCCAAGGAGTGGATCTGGTTGCCGGCGTTGGCGCTCTTCGCCCTGGTGGTGCTGTTGCAGCGACGGCGTCGTGAAAGGTCATCGACCAATGCCGCATCGGCGGCCTAGTCGCTCACAGAGGAGCGCGGTATGTACCAGAAAATCGTTTTGCCCGTCGACATGAACGAGCCGGCTTCGTGGGAGCGTGCCTTGCCCACGGCGCTGGCGCTGTGCCGGACCTTCGGCGCCACCTTGCATGTCGTGACCGTACTGCCCGATTACCACATGCCGTTGGTCGGCAGCTTCTTCCCCGCCAATTTCAGCGACAAGGCGCGTCAGGCGCTCTCCGATGCCCAGCATCGCTTCGTCGCCGAGCACATTCCCGACGACGTGCAGGCTCAGTGCATCATCGCCGATGGCTCGCCCTACGAGGGCATCATCGAGTCGGCGCGCTCGGTCGGGGGCGATCTGATCGTCATGGCCTCGCACAACAGGCGCAAGCTGGCCGATTGGGTGCTGGGGCCGAATGCCGAGCATGTCGTACGCCACGCCGATATATCGGTGATGGTGGTTCGCTGATGCCGGCGGGCATTGACGGGTGGTGGGCATGAGCAGGGAAGTATCGCGACAGGGGATGTCATGACTAACGGAGTCGAAGCGCCTCGCCGGCTGTGGTGGTTGCCGCTCGGCGGGCTGGTACTGCTGGGCCTGGCCACGGCCCTGGTGGTGATGCGCCTGCCGGGCCTGCTGGACTGGCTGGATTCGTTGAATGCCGTGCAGGCAGGCATTCTCGCCAGTCTCGCGGCGGGGTTGTTCACGCCGCTGGGGGCGTTGCCGATCGTGCTCCTGCAGCGCGTCAGCCAGCGTCTCGAGGATTCGCTGATGGGCTTCGGTGCCGGCGTGATGCTGGCCGCCAGCGCCTTCTCGCTGGCGATGCCAGCCATCGACGAGGCCGAGCGGCTGACCGGCGGTACGCTGCCGGCATTGATCCTCGTCGCGGTGGGCATCGCCGCCGGCGGGGGGCTGATCATGGCCATCGAGCAGTGGGTGCCGCACGAGCACTTCGTGCTCGGCAAGCAGAGCGGGGCCGACGCCACCAAGCTGCAGCAGGTCTGGCTGTTCATCTTCGCCATCACCATCCACAACTTTCCCGAAGGGCTGGCGGTGGGCGTCGGTTTCGGTAGCGGCAACATCAGCGCCGGATTGCCGCTGATGCTGGGCATCGGCATTCAGAACCTGCCCGAGGGGCTGATCGTCGCGCTGGGGTTGCTGGCCGCCGGCTATGGACGCAGGACGGCCTTCTGGCTGGCCTTTCTCAGCGGCCTGGTCGAGCCACTCGGCGGCGCGCTGGGGGCGGTCGCCGTGTCGTTCGCCCAGACCCTGCTGCCCTGGGGGCTGGCATTCGCCGCCGGCGCGATGCTGTTCGTGATCAGTCACGAGATCATCCCCGAATCGCATCGTCAGGGTCACGAGCATTACGCCACGACCGGCGTGCTCGCCGGGTTTACGGTGATGTTGATGCTCGATTCGACGCTTTGACGACCCGCCGCCGGGTTATCATGGGCGACGCTTTGCAAAGGGACATGGACAGATGCTTTCCAGTACCACCCAGGCCCGGCTTGCGGGGCTCTACCGTTATCCCGTCAAGTCCACCGCCGGGCAGGCGCTCGAGCGCGCGCGGGTCACCGAAGAGGGGCTGGCCGGCGACCGGCGCTACATGCTTGCCAGACCCGATGGCACTTTCATCACCGCGCGTAGCCATCCCCAGTTGCAGCGGGTCGTGGCGCTGCCTGTCGATGGCGGACTGGCGTTGAGTGCGCCGGGGCTGGCAGCGATGGAGGCCCGCGAGGCGGATTTCGCGGCGACGGCCTTCGCGACCGGAGTCTGGGGCGACGACTTCGCCGCGCTGACCACCACCGAGCGACTCGACGACTGGTTTGGCGAGGTGCTCGGCGAGCCCGCACGCCTGTTATGGCTGGGGCCGCGCTCGCCGCGTTATCGTAGCGAAATAGACCGCCGGGTGAGTTTCGCCGACGGCTATCCGCTGATGCTGATCTCGCAGGCCTCGCTGGACGAGCTGAACACGCGCATGGACACGACTCAGCGCATGGCCCAGTTTCGCCCCAACCTGGTCGTCGAGGGCACCGCGCCCTACGCCGAGGACGGCTGGAAACGGATCCGCATCGGCGAGCTGGAATTCGCCGTCGACAAGCCCTGCTCGCGCTGCAAGATGGTCACCGTCGATCCGGCGCTTGGGGAGTTCATGCCACGCGGCGAGCCGCTGCGCACCCTGGCCGGTTATCGGCGCGGTGCGCGGGGCAAGATCTATTTCGGCCAGAACCTGATCGCCCTGAACGAGGGCGAACTGACGCTCGATGCCCCGCTGGAAGTGCTCGAGACCCGGCCAGCGGCACTCTGACGAACTTGGCCATTCAGGAAACGCTGAATAAATCGCCGGACGAGATGAAGGGCAAGGCGCACGGAACGCAGAAGGCGAGACATAACATGGGGTTAGGCGAGCCTTCGAGTACCGCGCAACGCAGCCATTCGCTCGTGCAGGCATTTATGCCGTGGTTCCTTCACCGGGCAGGCAAACAGGACGTGGCATGCCCTCATAGCTGCAGTATCAGCTTCGATGAGAGAGTTTTCCATGCGCCACCTTCTGACCCTGACGTTGTTCAAGCTGCTGCTGGTGATGCCGACGCTGCTCTGGGCCGACGCCCGGCTCCCCCTTCCCGAAGGGCGGGTGATCCTCAGCGTGACCGGCAAGCTGAGTCATACCAACGTCGGTGATGCCGCGCATTTCGACGCTGCCATGCTCGAAGCGCTGGGCATGCATACGGTGAGCACTCAGACCCCCTGGACCGAAGGCGTCTCGCAATTCTCCGGGCCGTTGGGGCGCGACCTGCTCGAGGCGGTCGGGGCGAGCGGCGACACCCTGGTGATCAAGGCACTCAACGACTACATCGCCGAGATTCCGGCCAGCGATTTCATCGCCAATGACGTCATTCTGGCAATGAGGCGCGATGGCGAACGCCTGACGGTCCGTGACTTCGGGCCGATCTTCGTTCTCTATCCGTTTGACGAACGTCCCGAACTGCAGACCGAGAAGATCCGTTTTCGCAGCGTCTGGCAGGTCTCCGGCATCGATATCAAATGACGACATGCAGCCCATGACATCGGGGCGGGAGCCTTAGCGTGCGCTATCCACTACGACTCAAGTGGGCCACGGCGGCGGCGGTGTTCTTCTTCGTCGCCGCGCTGGTGGTCGTCAGCTTGATCTTCTGGCGTCAGGGCAGCCTGGTGCCGACGATCGGCAGCGACGCCGCCTGGGTCGCCTACAAGCTCGATCGCGAGATCATCGAGCTGCGCAGCCAGCTGTTGCGTAGCGAGCGCGGCTCGCCCCAGGCGCTCGATGAACTGCAACTGAGTTTCGACCTGCTGTTCAGCCGTACCCGACTGCTGCACGACGGACAGATCGCCGAATTGATTCGCTCGATTCCGGCCGCCGGGGAACTGATCGAGCCGATTCTCGACCAGGTCGCGGCACTCGACGACGATATCCGGAATTTGAGCGGTCTCGATGCCGCGACCGTCGAGCGTCTGCAGGCGCGTTTCCAGTCGCTGGGCAACAGTACCCAGCGCCTGGTGATGGCGATCAACGAACATTTCGCCCAGACCAAGACATCGGCCCGCGAGACCATGTTCCAGCTGTATACGGCGCTGCTGGCGTTGATCGTGCTGATGAGCCTGGCGACCGTCATCGTGGTGCGCTTCTTGTTCCAGGAGGCGCGTGACAATGACGCCTCGCGGCGAACCCTGGAAGTCCTCAGCCGCGAGCTCGAGGTCACCGCGCATCGCGCCGAGTCGGCGAGCCGCGCGAAATCGGACTTCCTGGCGGTGGTCAGCCATGAGATACGCACGCCGCTGAATGGCGTGATCGGCATGAGCGCGTTGCTGATGGAGCGCCAGCACGACGCCCGGTCGCGGCACTATGCGTTGACCATCCACGAAAGCGCCGAGATTCTGCTCAGCCTGATCAACGACATCCTGGATTTCTCCAAGATCGAGGCCGGTCGTCTCGAACTCGAGATCGAGGCTTTCGACCTCGAGCGCTGCATCGACAGCGTCGTGCAGTTGCTCGCGCCGCGCCTGGAAGGCCTGCCGGTGAGGCTCGACTGGCACATCGAGCCGGGCATACCCGGCCAGTTGAGCGGCGACGCCGGGCGGCTGCGCCAGGTGCTGCTCAACCTGTTGTCCAACGCGCTCAAGTTCACCACGGCCGGCGAGATCGTGCTGTCGGTGGCGCCGGGCGAGGCGGGACGGCTGCGTTTCACGGTCAGCGACACCGGTTGCGGCATCTCCGAGGCGCGTCAGGCGACGCTGTTCGAACCGTTCCGCCAGGGCGACGCCTCCACGGCACGACGCTACGGTGGCACCGGGCTGGGGCTGGCGATCTGCAAGCGTCTGGTCAACGCCATGGGCGGCACCATCGGGTTCGTCAGCCAGCCGGACCAGGGAAGCCGTTTCTGGTTCGAGTTGCCGCTGCCGCGCGCCGAGGCGTCGGCCGTGCAGGAGCCGTCGCGGATGCCTTTCCCGGCGCTCGGGGAGAGGCCATTTCACGGCCGGGTGCTGGTCGCCGAGGACAATGCCGTCAACCGACGGGTGGCGATCGCTCTGCTCGAGCGCTTCGGCCTCGAGATCGATGTCGCCGATGATGGTCGGCTGGCCGTCTCCCGGGCGCTGGCCGGGGGCCATGACCTGATCTTCATGGACATGCAGATGCCGGGGCTCGACGGCATCGAGGCCACCCGCGAGATTCGCGCGGCGGGGGGCGCCCTGGCCGAGGTGCCGATCGTGGCGATGACTGCCGGAGTGCTCGATGGTGCCCGCGAGCGCGCCATGGCGGCCGGCATGGACGATTACCTGACCAAGCCGATCCTGCCCGGCCAGCTCGAACGGCTGCTGAGCCGTTTCCTGACGGCGCTGCCGGAAACGCCGGCGAACTCACGCGCCGTCACCGGGGCGGGGGAATCGACCGAGACGCTGATCGACCCACGGGTCCTCGTCGACGTCGAAAGCGCCCTGGGCGCGCCGATGATCGATGAACTGGTGCAGCTCTACCGGCAACAGGTACCCGAGCGATTGGCCGAGCTCGACGCCGCCGTGAGCGACGATGACGGCGTGGCGCTTGCCGAGCAGGCGCATCGACTCAAGGGCGAATCGAGCGGGCTGGGGCTCAGCCGGGTGGCGGCGCTGGCGTCGGCACTCGAGCGCGATGCGAGCCATCTCGACACCGCCGGGCGTCGCGGGCGGGTAACGGCCATCGAGGCGGCGCTGGACGACACGCTCGAGGCGTTGGACCGCTTCGCCACGAACGCGCCGTGAGGGCATCAGCGAAAGCGCGTGTCGCGTCCATCGCTGCCGAGCTGGCTCATTTCACTGGGCCGACCTTCGGCGTCGAAACGCACGTGGCCGATGCCCGCGCCGTTCCACAGCCGCTCGCCGGCCTTGGCGCGATCGGGAGTCAGTGGCTGGACGCGCATGCGCCGGCGCTTGGTGAACCAGTTGAGTGGCGACCAGGGCGCGTACAGCCAGCGATTCAGGCGGTCGAACCAGTCGAGCAGGGTATCGGGGAAGGTATTCTTGATACCGCTGCTGGTGATCTGCCAGATGTCCGGACCTCGCTGGCGTGCCCGAATACGCACCCGGTAGACGAAGGAATAGTGCACGTCGCCGGAGAGGATCGTGTAGTGCCGCGGGGTGCGGGTATGCCGGAAGATGTTGAGGACCACGCTCGCCGCGCCGCGATGGGCCATCCAGTTCTCGGCATCCACCAGCAGCGGCTTGCCGCACAGCGTGAACAGGCGCTGGATCCCCTCGATCAGCTTGACCCCGAACAGCGGCGCCGCCGACACCACGATGACCGCGGACTCGTCGAGCAGGTCCTGCTGGAAGTCGGTCAACGCCTCCCAGTCCATCAGACCCGACGGCCGGTGACGCGCGCGCTCGCTGCGCCAACGCCGGGTGCGGGTGTCGAGCACCACCAGCTTGGGCCGGCTGGCCAGGGTGTACCCCCAGTCGCCCAGATGCAGCAGTTCGCCGATCAGTTCGTCCTGGCGTGCCGCCGGCAGGCGCCCGTCGACGGTCTGGTCGAGCAGCCCGGCAAGCGCGTGTAGCGGCGTCGCCAGGCGCTCCGGGTCGTTGCCCCAGCCCTGGCAGAGCAGGTAGGCGAGCAGTGCGTTGCCGATGATGCGTCGCGAGAAGGGGTTGCCGTAGGCGGTCTCTTCCCAGGCGGCGGTCAGGTTCCAGTCGTCGGTGACGTCATGGTCGTCGAAGATCATCAGCGTCGGCAGCTGGGCCATGACCCGGGCGACCGCCGGCAACTCCTCGACGAAGGCCTCGATGATCGGTTCTTCCCCGGCGTAGCGCGCGGCATCGTCGTCGTTCAGCGTCGGCCTGACCGGGGCGATCAGCCGCCACGGCACCGGTGACCATGCCAGCAGGTACATGGCGATGACTTCGGCGAAGGTGATCAGGTGATTGGCGGCGCTGGCGGTGGTGAAGATGGGTTTCTTCACACCGCCGAAGAAGCGCTCGCGCAGCGCCTCGTTGGCTTCGAACTCGGGCAGCAGCCGTTCGCGGTGATAGTAGGTCTCGGTGGCGGCATAGAGCGCATCGCTGTCGCTCACCACCGCGCCTTCGAGGGTCTCGCCGAACAGCCCCAGCCGGGCGATCAGCGCATGGATCGCCACCAGCATCGGCCCGGCGACATCGTCGGCGTAGATCTGGTCGCCGCTGAGCATCAACAGTGCGGGGCGCGCTTCGGCCCGGTCCTGCTGCGGTTCCAGCCAGGCATCGGCCCGGGCCAGACCGTCGCCGCCGGGGTGATGGGGGCGGCGGCAGGAGCCGTGGAGCAGTGCATCGATACGCGACTTGACGACGAACGCGGGGCGTTGCTGGCCGGGGTAGAGCAGGTGCGGCGCCCAGTCGGCGATGCCGGCATCGTTCGGCAGCTCGCCACGCGGATTGGCGATGCGCAGGTCGTAGCCGATCAGTGTATCGCCGGGCAGCGGGGCCTCCAGATGGACGTCGATCAAGTGGATTACGGCGTGACGCCCCACGTTCAGACGCTGGCAGTTCGTCGTGTCGAGGACGATCTCGATGGGCCGGTCATCGGGCGGATAGAGCTTCAGGGTCAGTTCCAGCGTATGGCTGGCGACCAGCCACAGCACCACGCGGCAAGGTTCCAGCCGGCGCAGCAGCGGGCCGGCCAGTACCTCGGGCAAGGGGTCGTGGACCTCGGGGCGGGGCGTGGGGCGTTCATC
>NZ_CAAHFN010000078.1 GCF_900961225.1 Modicisalibacter radicis | reverse complement strand
GGTTGCTGGCCAGGGCCTCGTCATCGACCGGGCGAAACGCCGTGGAGTGCACGGGCACGCCGGCTTCCGACAGGTCGTAGTATCCGACCGGGACCATCCCCATCACGGCGAACAGCCGACGCAACATCGCCAGCTCGTCGGCGGTCCCTACCCGGATGGCGCCATGGCGCTCCACGCCCAGGCGGTTCAGTTCATCGTGAGTCGCGAGCCGTTCGGCCAATGCCGGGTCGCGCTCGAGGGTTTCCCGGTTCACCTGATCGACCAGTTCGAGCAGGGTTTCGTACTGGGGGACCTCGGCCTGATACATGGCCGACATCGCCCTGGAAAAGCGATCGCGGATCTCGTTCGATGAAACGTAGTTCGGGCTCACGGCATGCCTCCTTGGTGCTTGTCGACGATCATGACCGATCTGCCCTCGACAAAACCAGTCCCGCTCCCCGAAAAGGGCGATGGGCCCGGCCAAAAGCGTGCTTCCCTCGAAGGACGGCGCCGCCCCGCCGCGGAAATTGACATCGACAAATATGTAGCATTTACTACCAAATATAAAAATAGCACCATAAGTGGTGGATGTACTACAAAAAAGAAGCCATGTCATGCCCGAACTCAAGCATCTCCTGAACGACCCGCCCATGAGGCTGACCGCAGCAGAGCGCAAGGTGGCCCGCGCCCTGCTCGACGACTTTCCCCGCGCCGGGCTGGGCAGCATGGCGCGGCTCGCAACCACGGCAGGGGTCAGCGAACCCAGCGTCATGCGTCTGGTGAAGAAGCTCGGCTACAGCGGCTATGCCAGCTTCCAGCAGGCGCTGGTTCAGGAAGTCGACGAGCGCCTGCGCTCGCCGCGCCTCCAGCTCGACAAGCAGCACTACGACCATCCGGTGCCGGAAGCCTGGGACGACTACCTGGTGGGCGCCGGCAAGCTCATCGACGAAACCCGCCACCTGCTGTCGGCGCCAGACATCCTGGCCCTTTGCGAACTCATCGCCTCACCCGGCCAGCGCATCTGGCTGCATGGGGGGCGCTACAGCCATTTCCTGGCAGGCTATCTCCACGCGCACCTCAAGCTGCTGCGCGGCGACTGCCATCTGTTGGCCGATGCCGGCGCGATCGACAGCCTGATCGACCTTGGTCAGCGCGACGCCCTGATTCTGTTCGACTATCGCCGCTACCAGAGCCAATCAGCGACCCTGGCGCGTATCGCCAAGCGTCAAGGGGGGCGTCTGGTCCTGTTCACCGATGTCTACGACTCCCCTCTGCGCGCCCAGGCTGACCTGATCATCAGCGCCCCCGTCGATTCGCCGTCTCCCTTCGACTCGCTGCTTCCCGCGATGGCCCAGGTGGAAGCCCTGGTTCGCTGCCTCACCCTCACCGCCGAACCGGGGCTGAACGACCGCCTGGCACGCATCGATGAAATCCGCGCCCAGTTCCATGTTCACCTGATCGAGGACGAATGACGATGAACGCACCCGCCGACTCGCCCCGTGATCTCCCCTACCCACGCCATGCCACGGCGCTGCTGTTCGTCGACATGCAGGAACTCTGGGTACGCCCCGGCCTCGATGCGCACATCGATCCGGTGGCTGGCGAGTACTACTATCCCCGGTTGCACGAGAGCGTGATCCCCAACCAGATTCGCCTGCTCGGCGCCTTCCGCGAAGCCGGGGAAAACGTGCTCCATACCATCATCGAGAGCCTGACCGAGGATGGCCGGGACCGCTCCCTGGATCACAAGCTGTCGGGCATGCATTTGCCCAAGGGCCACCCCCACGCCCGGGTGATCGAGGAACTGACCCCCACACCCAACGAGATCGTGCTGCCCAAGACCTCCTCCGGGGTCTTCAACTCCACCGCCATCGACTACGTGCTGCGCAACCTGGGTGTCGAGCGTCTGGTCGTCTGCGGCGTGGTCACCGACCAGTGCGTGGACATGGCGGTACGCGACGCCGCCGATCGCGGCTACCTCGTCACGCTGGTCGACGATGCCTGCGCAACCCATGGCGAAGCCCGCCACCAGGCCTGTCTCGAGGCCATCGCCGGCTACTGCCACATCGCCGATACCGACAGCGTACTCGAACGCCTGGCGACGATGCCGACACGCTGACACGACGGCGTGACCGACCCCAACAATCACAAGACGAGCCCCTCATGGACCTGATCAATATTGTGACCACGGATTTGACGGCCATCACCCGAGGCCGCGCCGTACCGCTGGATGCGCTGGATGGCCACGCGGGGAGTGGCTGCGGCTGGGTGCCCGCCAACAGCGCCCTGACGCCGCAGGACATCATCGCCGCCCCCAACCCCTGGGGGTCGCATGGCGATCTGCGACTGGTGCCGGATCTAGAAAGCCGCATGCACGTGCCCAGTTCCAACGAGTCGCGGCCGGACCTGCATTTCGTGCATGGCGACTTGCGCACCCTGGACGGCGAACCCTGGGCCGCCTGCCCACGAACCCTGCTGGCCAATGAACTGGCACGCTATGCCGATACGCTGGGTTGGCGGGTATGCTCGGCTTTCGAGCATGAATTCACCCTGTCGGGGCTCGACGGCGACGCGCCCGCGTTCTCTCTGCAGGCCCAGCGTACGGCAGGCGCCTTCCTCTCGCAGCTGGCCGACGCCCTGGCGACGAGCGGCAACGAACCGGAAACCCTGCTGCCGGAATACGGGCGGCATCAATACGAAGTGACCTGCCGTCCGGCACTCGGCCTGGCCAGCGCCGATCGTGCCGTCAACCTTCGCGAGATCGTGCGCGACGTGGCCAGGCAGTGCGATCTTCAGACCAGCTTTACGCCGCAACCCCGGGTCGGCAGTGTCAGCAATGGCGTGCACCTCCATCTGAGCTTTACCGACCGCGAGGGCAAGCCCGTACTCCCCGACAACGACGATACCGACGGGCTCTCGCCCCTCGGGCGTCACTGGGCGGCCGGGGTGCTGCAGTACATGCCCGCGCTGTGCGCGCTCACCGCACCATCGCCGGTGTCTTACCTGCGCCTGCAACCCCACCAGTGGAGTTCCGCCTATACCTGCCTCGGGGTTCGCAACCGTGAAGCCGCCTTGCGCATATGCCCGACCACGACCCTCAGCGCCACGCCGCGGGCCCAGCAGTTCAACCTGGAATACCGCGCACTCGATGCAACGGCCAACCCGTACCTGGCCCTCGCGGCCATCCTCATCGCCGGACGCCTGGGCATCGAGCAACGCCTGCCACTATCCGCCCGCGCCGATCAGGACCCTGATGCGCTGGATGCCGGTCAGCGTGAGGCATTGGGCATCCGCGCCCTGCCCGGTTCGTTGGCCGAGGCCTTGAGCGAACTGAGCCAGGCCGAAACCTTGGTCGCGCAAATCCCCGAGGCGTTGCTTGCCACTTACCGGGCGATCAAGCGCCAGGAACTCTCGAATGTCGCCGGGCTCGGGAACGACGCTCTGTGCGATCACTACGCCAGGATCTATTGAGACACGCCATGCCCAGCCCAAACACCACCGCCGCCACGCCTTTCGACCGACCGGCCTGCACGGTTCATCACGAATGGGGCACGCATCCCGTGGTACTGATCTGCGAGCACGCCAGTCCCTATATCCCCCGGGCCTGCGCCAACCTCGGCCTGCCCGAGGGCGCGGAGCTCAATCACATCGGCTGGGACATCGGCGCCCTGGCCCTGGCCCAGCGACTCAGCGAGGAGCTGGATGCGCCGTTGATCGCCGCCAATTACTCGCGGCTGTTGATCGACCTCAACCGCCCCCTGCATGCGCCTGACAGCATCCCCACCCGGAGCGACACCTGGCCGATTCCCGGCAACCAGGCCATCGACGAGGCCGAGCGCCATGCGCGGCAACGGCTGTTCAGCGATTTCCATGGCGCTGTCGCCAGGCTGCTCGAAAGGCGCCAACGTCTTGGACTACCCACGCGGGTGGTAGCGGTGCATTCGTTCACCCCCACCCTGAATGGTGTCGCGCGGCCCTGGGAGTTGGGTGTGCTGTACCAGGATGCCCACGACTACGCCCAGCGCCTGCTGCTGTCGCTCGACCGACAGGGCATCCACGTCGGCGACAACCAGCCCTACCAGATCCACCCCGACGAAGATGTGGCCGTACCGGTCCACGGCGATGCCCGCGGCCTGCCCTGTGTCCTGCTCGAACTTCGCAACGACCTGCTGGGCGACGAGCGGTCGATCGACGACTGGGCCAGGCGACTGTCTCCGGTGCTTTGAACCCCACCTCATCGAGAACAACAACCCGAGGATACTCCCATGTCCATTGAAGACTTCGGCTACAAACAACAACTGCAACGGGGCCTTAGCCTGACCGACCTGGTCGTCTACGGCATGATCTTCATGATTCCCATCGCCCCTTTCGGGGTGTACGGCTGGGTCTATGCCGACGCCGAGGGTATGGTGCCACTGGCCTATTTCATCGGCATGGTGGCGATGCTGTTCACCGCACTGAGCTACGGGCAGATGGCCAGGGCGTTTCCCATCGCCGGTTCGGTCTACTCCTACGCGCAGCGCGGCATCCACGAGCACCTGGGCTTCATCGCCGGGTGGGTATTGCTGCTCGACTACTTGCTGATTCCGCCCCTGCTCTACATCTTCAGCGCCCTGGCGCTGCACCATTTCTTCCCGATGATCCCCAAGCTGGGTTGGATGCTGCTGTTTCTGATAGGCGCCACCCTCGTCAACCTGAGGGGGGTCACGTTTACCGCCCGGGCCAACAAGCTGTTCCTGGTCGGGGAACTGATCGTCCTCGCGCTGTTCCTGGCGTTCGGTTTCAAGGCCCTCTATGGCGGCATGGGCAGTGGCGAACTCACTATCGTGCCGTTCTACGACCCGGCCAACTTCGACCTCGACCTGGTGATGACGGCCGTCTCGGTGGCGGTGCTGTCCTTCCTCGGCTTCGACGCCATCTCGACACTCTCGGAAGAGGTCAAGGGCGACCCGCGCCGCCAGATCGGCCGCGCGGCCTTGATCGCCCTGTTCCTGATGGGGGGCATCTTCATCCTGCAGACCTGGCTGGCCACCGACCTGGCCGTAGGCATGACCTTCGAGACCGCGGATACCGCCTTCTACGAGATCGCCGCCGCCGCCGGCGGGAGCTGGCTGGGCACGCTCACCGCCATCGCCACCGCACTGGCCTGGGGCGTGGCGGTCTCCATCGTCTCGCAGGCCGCCGTATCACGCCTGCTGTTTTCCATGGCCCGCGACGGCAAGCTGCCCAGCGCACTGGCCCGGGTCCATGCCCGCTACCAGACCCCGCATATCAGCCTGTATCTGGTGGCCGTGCTCTCGCTGGGGATCGGCATCGTCTTCCTCGACGCACCGGACGCGCTGGCCACGCTGGTCAACTTCGGCGCCCTGACCGGCTTCTGCCTGTTGCACCTGTCGGTGATCAACCACTACGTCTTTCGCCAGGGGTCGCGCCGCTGGCTGGCCCACCTGGCCTTCCCCGCCGTCGGCCTGGCGATCATCGGCTATGTACTGCTCAGCATGAGCCACTTCGCTCAGCTGCTGGGCGCGGCCTGGATCGGTATCGGCCTGCTCTACCTGATCTTTCTGATCAGGCGCGGCGGAAGCCTGCACATCTCGGAGCCGGCATGAAACCCGCCTCCAGCAGATAGATCATCCCCGGCCGTGAGAGGCGTCGATCCCTCTCACCCCGCCGGCCCGAACGTCTCGAAATCGATCCGATCCGGGGGAACGCCGCCCTCCTCCAGACCATGACCGAGTTCGGCGAGAAACCGGGCGGGACCGCAGAGCAGATAGCGCGCCTCCGGCCCCGCTTCGAGCGCGAGAAGATCGCCGGCGGTAATCCGCCCCCTGGCGTCGTAGTCGACGCCGGCCGCATCGTCGGGACCCGGCGCACTGTAGAAGATGCGGCGCGTCACGCCGGCGGATTCGGCCACCAGCGCGTCGACCTCGGCCTTGAAGGCGTGACTCCCGCCGTCACGCGCGCCATGCACGAACCAGACGGGACGGCGGCCTCCTTCCGCCACGATCGCGTGGAGCATCGACAGCATCGGCGTGATACCGACGCCGGCGCTGACCAGGACCAGCGGGCCCTCCCCGCGGGGAAACACGAACTCACCCGCGGGCCGGCGCGCATCGATCCGGTCGCCGACAGCGATCCGGTCGTGCAGAAAGCGCGACGCCATGCCCTGCTCCTCGCGCTTGACGCTGAGCCGGTAGGTCCCGGCCAGCGGCGCCCCCGATAGCGAGTAGCTACGACCCACCCGCCCCGTTTGATGCGGCACCTCCAGCTCGATCGCCAGATGCTGGCCGGCCTCGAAGGGCGGGAGCGCGCCACCGTCGGCGGCGGCCAGGTAGAAGGAGGCGATCCGCTCGCTTTCGGTCACCCGGGCGACCACCTCGAGCCGCAGCGGCGCCTCGTCTTCCCGGTGCCACCGCAGGGCCAGCGCGGCCGGGCGATCCACCACCTGCTCCACCGTCACCTCGAGCATGCGTCTGGCGTTCGGATCGTGACTCTCCCGCGGCGCCCAGTCGATCCTGGCACGACCGGTGATCTGCAGCATGCCGCCCGTCTCGAAGTCGACGAAAAGCAGCCCCACGCGGGGGTCGCGGATCAGGTTGCCGATGGTGTTGAAGAAGTTGTTGCCGGCGTAGTCCGGGATCCGCAGCGTTCCGTCCTCGGCAAGGTGAACGAACCCCGGTTCGCCGCCCCGGTGCGAGGCGTCGTACCCCCGGGCCGGGCTCTCGCCGCCCGTGGCATGGCCTGAATCAGAACCGAAACCGGAACCGATGAAGAAGGTGTCGGCGGCGGCGATCCGCTTCCGCTGTCCGGCATCGAGTCGATCCGACACGGTGGCGCCGGACGCGGCCGGGAGCTCGACCCGCCGCCACTGGCGTTCGCGGATATATTGCGGGCAGTTGCCGAAACTCTGCTTCACATCGATGACCAGGCCGCCCTCCGCCGAACGAATCATGCCATTGAGGCGGTTGCGCCGACGTGTCGCCAGCTCGATGCCGAGCAGGCCGATGTCGGTTCCGGCGCCGAACGCCGCAGCCAGGGGATCCTGGGCAGCGAGCGTGGCCGCGAAGGTCAGCGTGCGCGGATCCGGCGACGCGATGAAACCCTCCTCGCCCTCCAGCAGGCTGACCCAGGGGCGCCCCCTTTCGTCGCCGGCTGCGGCCACGACGAAGGGCAGCATGGCGAAGAAATCCCGGTGCTGCTCGGGCATGTGATCCCGGATGAAGCCGCCGGCCGAGCTGGCGATGCCTTCCACGCCGGCGCGCCGCTGCGCCTCGAGCTCGCCTCCATGAAAAGGCGTTCCGTGGCGGGGCGTAATATCGATAGTCATGGGCTACCTCCGCTCGAAAGTCATCGGCTCAGGCGAGTACCGGCGAGGGCGCCATGCCGATGAAGCGAGGCAGCGCCTCGATACGCGCGAGCCAGGCCCGAACGTGCGGATAGTCGGCGAGACCGACGCCGCCTTCCGGCGCGTGAGCGATATAGCTGTAGCCGGCGATGTCAGCCAGCGTCGGCCTGTCGGCCGCGAGCCAGTCGCGACCGTCGAGATGGGCATTCATCATCTTGAGCAGCGCGTGCGCCCTGGCCTTCGCGGCCTCGTGGTCCAGGGGCGCGCCGAATACGGTGACCAGGCGCGCGGCGCAGGGGCCGGCGGCGATCTCGCCCGCCGCGATGGAGAGCCAGCACTGTACCCGGGCCTTCCCGATCGGGTCGGTGCCGGTCCAGGCGATGGACTCGCCGTAGCGCTCGACCAGATAGGTGATGATGGCGTTGGAGTCCGCCAGCGTGATGCCGTTGTCGTCGATCGCCGGCACCTGCCCCAACGGGCTGATCTCGAGATAGGCAGGCTCGCGATGGGCGCCGTTCGCCATATCCAGATCGACGTTTTCATAGGGCACCTCCAGCAGGGCGAGCATCAGCTCGACACGGTGGCAGTGGCCCGACTTGGGGTTGCGATACAGTTTCACCGGGGCAGCGTTAATGGCGTTGGCGTTCGACATGACAGGCTCCTTCATCGCGATGATGAGTGGGGTTATCGAAGAAGCCACTCTAGAACCTTACGAATCGCGGAAGAATATAGCTATCATAAAAGGCACTGTTTTGGATCCTGAAACTGTCATCATCCCGAACCTAGCGAGACACCATGGATCGTCTTCAGGCCCTGAAAGTTTTCGTCGCCATCGCCGAAGCGGAGAGCTTCGCCAGGGGGGCCCGTGACACGGGGCTCAGCGCGCCCTCCGCCACCCGGGCCGTCAACACGCTCGAGGCCGCCCTCGGCGCCCGGCTGTTCACCCGTTCGACCCGGCGCGTCAGGCTCACCGACGTGGGTCAGGCCTATCTCGCGGAGGTGCGGGAAATCCTCGCCCACCTTCAAGCCGCCGACGATATGGCCTCGGGGGCGGCCAACACCCCCGTCGGGCAACTGCGCATCACCTGCCCCCAGGAGTTCGGGCGGATCCATGTCGCACCGCTGCTGACCGAGTTTCTCGATGCGCACCCACAGGTCCGCGCCGACGTGCTGATGGTCGATCGCATCGTCAACCTGGTCGAGGAGGGCTTCGATATCGCCGTACGCATCGACCACCTGCCCTCCTCCGATCTCTCGGCCGTGCGCGTCGGGCAGGTCCGCCGCGTCATCTGCGGCTCGCCGGACTATTTCGCCGCACGGGGACGCCCCCAGGCGCCGGACGATCTCGCTTCGCATCGCCTGATCTCGAGCGGATCCACTACCGCACTGAACGAGTGGCGGTTCGGCCCGGACGGAGCGCGAGCCGTCAGGGTAAGTCCGCAACTCAGGATCACCAGCGTGGCCGCATCCATCGATACCGCCAGACGCGGCTGGGGGCTGTGCCGCGTGCTCTCCTACCAGGTGGGGCCCGACCTGGAGACCGGCACCCTCCAGACCGTGCTGGAAGAGCACGAGCCCGCCCCGCTGCCGATTCATCTCGTGCATGTGGAAGGGCGCCGCGCGGCAGCGAAGGTTCGCGCCTTCATCGATTTCGCCGCGCCGCGGCTGAGGCGGCTCGAAATATTACGCTGAATGAAGTCTTAAGCTTTGTCTGAAAAATCGACGAGCGATAGCCAGACAAGGCAAAAATCGGCGAGACAGCGGAATTTACGCGGTGTAAATGAGCATTTTGACGGGGGCGCCGAGCTCGGGCTGGCGCACCAGCCGATTTTTAACGCCGTATGGATGAGCGCAGGCATTTTTCAGACAGAGCGTAGAGTATCGGCTTCAACTCACATCAAGGAAGACAACATGTCGGCTACAAACATCCGTTCCGCGCTGGACGAACTGCTCAACCGGCAGGACCTCCCGCTGGAAGCGGTGATCGACCGCCATTTCAGCCCCGAATATCGCCAGCGCACCAACGGGCGCTGGAACGATCGCGCAGGATTTACCCGCCACGTGCGGAAACTTCGCGAAATCGTTGCGTCGGCCCGAATCGAGATGCTGGACGAACTACGGGATGGCACCCGCTACGCCGACCGCCACCGAGTCCATATCGCCAAGCGCGACGGCACCCACGTCGTGCAGGAGGTCTACCTGTTCGCGGAGCTGGATATCAACGAGCGCTTTCTACGAGTCGAGGAAACCTCGTTGATGCTGGAGGGTACCGAGGCCGATCGCGATATCGGTAGCGTTCGATGATGCAGACTGCCTGAAGCCGCGCCTCTGCCAGTCAGGCGATCTTCCCATCGGACAAACCCGTTCAGCGCGAGGCAACCTCACCGATCCAGCCCGCTCATCAGCACGTATTTGACGTCCACGTACTCCTCGATACCGTAGAAGCTGCCCTCGCGGCCATAGCCGGACTGCTTGACGCCGCCGAACGGTACCGAGGCCGTGCCCACCGAGCCGCTGTTGAGAATGACCATGCCCGCCTCGATCGCGCGGGACAGGCGGAACGACCGGCCCAGATCCCGCGTATAGCCATAGGCGACCAGACCGTACTCCGAGGCATTGGCACGCTCGATGACCTCCGCTTCCGTCCGGAATCTGTAGATGGCGAATACCGGGCCGAATATCTCGGTCCGGGCCATCTCTGCATCGTCGTCGAGCCCGGTGACGATGGTCGGCTCGTAGAACAGGCCGCCGAGGCCATGCGCTCTGCCGCCGATAACGATGTTCGCGCCGCGCAGACGGGCGCTCTCCACCAGCGAGGAGACTTTCTCCAGACCGGTACGATTGATCATCGGCCCGACGACGAAACCGTCACGCATGCCCTCACCGACTTCGATTCGCGAGACGCGTTCGGCCAGCGCCTCGACGAACCGGTCGTGAATCGCGTCGTGCACGTAGAAGCGATTGGGCGAGATGCAGACCTGGCCCGAATTGCGCAGCTTGGCACCCACCGCGCCTTCCACGGCGGCCTCCAAGTCGGCATCGTCGAAGACGATGAACGGCGCATTGCCCCCCAGCTCCAGCGTCATGCGGGTCAGCGTCTGACCGGCGGCACCCGCCAAGGTGCGACCCACGGCGGTCGAGCCCGTGAACGAGATCTTGCGGATCCGCGTGTCGCTGGTGAAGCGCTCGCCGATCTCCTTCGGATTGCCCGTCACCATCTCGAACACACCTTCCGGAATGCCCGCCTCGCGCGCGGTTTCCAGCAGCTTGTAGGCCGTCAGCGGCGTTTCCTCGGAAGGCTTGATGGTCATGGTGCAGCCCGCCGCCAGTGCCGTCGCCACCTTGCGCGTGATCATCATGAACGGGAAGTTCCACGGCGTGATGGCCGCCGTGGGGCCGACCGGCTCCTTGACCACCATGACTTGAGCGTTCGCCGCATGGCTGGGAATGGTATCGCCGTAGATCCGCTTGGCCTCTTCCGCGTACCACTCGATGAAACCGAGGCCGTATTCGATCTCGCCATACGCTTCGGCGAGACACTTGCCGTTCTCCTTCACCATCAGCTCGGCGAAAGCCGCCTTGTCGTCGCGGATGCGCTCGAACCAACCGCGCAGCAGCTCACTGCGCTCCTTCGCCAATCTGCGGGACCAGGCGGGAAAGGCCTCGCAGGTACGGTCGATGGCAGAATTCACTTCGGACAGGGTCATGGCCGGTGCCTGGCCGACCACGGTGCCATCGGCGGGGTTCAATACGTCGATCATGAAGATGCGCTCCTGAAAAGCAGAACAGGGGACGCCAGACGCGAGACGTTTCTGGCGAACTGATCTCATCGATGTCATCAACGATGAAGGATTGCATGATAGACACCCACAACCGGACCATACGATGGCTTAAAGTCTGCCTTTATTGCCTAATACTATTGTTTATTAATATTATTATTTCTTCATGCCATTGCCTCGACTCTACCCCGGCAAAAGCGTGGCAAACTCGCCCGAACGTTCGATGACCCGGATTCAAACGCTTCGGCGAGCCCGTCGAGAACGGATTTCAAGAACAGGACCAGACCCCATGAGCAGTAGCGATCCGATACCCTCCTCGACCCTGCACCATCGCCACGAGCCCGACGCCAGGCAGGAGGAGATGGTCGCGCTGCTGAAGACGCTTGCGCCCGATGAGGGCTACAACCTGACGGCACTGCCGGATGTCCGGTTTCTGCGTTCGAACCGCCCCTTGGATTCCACCCCCGTGCTGTACGATCCCGGTATCGTCATCGTCTGCCAGGGCCGCAAGCGGGGATTCTTCGGCGGCCAGGTCTACCTCTACGACGAGCAGCACTACCTGGCGGTTTCGGTGCCGGTGCCCTTCACCATGGAGACCGACGCCAGCGAGCGGGAGCCGCTGCTCGCCATCTACATGCATCTGGACTTCAAGCTCGCCGCCGACCTGATGCTGCAACTGGACCAGCTCGGTGGTGTCGAACCCGCCAACCCCCGGGGCATGATGTCGACGCCCATGGACCGCCGACTGAGCGATGCGGTGCTGCGGTTTCTGGACGCCATGAGCCGGCCGCTCGATGCCGAGATCCTGGGTCCGTCACTGGTGCGGGAGATCTACTTCCACGTACTGACCGGCGATCAAGGCCCTTCGATGCGGGCGGCGCTGGCCATGCAGGGCCAGTTCGGCAAGGTGGCACGTGCCCTGCGCTGCATTCACGCCTCCTACTCGACGGATCTCGACGTCGAACAGCTCGCCCGCAGCGCCGGCATGAGCGTTCCCACCTTCCATGCGCACTTCAAGGACGTCACTCACACTTCGCCCATGCAGTACCTGAAGTCCACCCGCCTGCACCAGGCGAGGCTTCTGATGGTCAGAAACGGCATCACGGCAGCGGCAGCCAGCGCTCAGGTCGGCTACGAGAGCCCGTCCCAGTTCAGTCGCGAGTTCAAGCGTCTTTTCGGCAGAAGCCCGATGGCGGAAGCCAGAAGAATGCGGGAGGAGTTCGCCATCCCGCCCGCCCACGCCGCAGCGACGTTCGTCTCGTCGCACTGAGCCAGTAACGCTGCCGCCGGCAACGGCCGTTCCAGCACCGCCTGGGCCAACGCATGCGTCGGCTCCCCAAGTCGTGCATGCTGATGGGCAAGGAGACAACGACATCACGGTCGCCAGGACAGGCAAGGGGATTCATGAGCCAGGAATCGGAACCGACGCGCAAGGCACTCTACGAACGAGCTCGACAGCAGGAGATCGCGGGGCGCTCAAGGATGAGCAAGGCGGAACTGGCGGCGGCACTCGAGCGGAGCTCGCCCGAGGAGCCCGCGCCGGAGGCGGCGACACGTTTTGATACCTTCAAGCGTCTGGCGGAAGCCGTGGCCGATGGCGAATTCGTGCTGCGTCCGCGGGCGCTGACCGGCTTCGAGCGTCGCCGGCACGTGCGCCAGACACTGCGCGAGGATCACCGAATGCGCATCGCGGATGGCTCCGAGGAAGCTGGCGCCAAGTTCGACCAGCTCTCCGACTCGCTGTTCTCGTTCTTCCGCGGCACCGCATTGCTGTTCTATCGCGACATGGCCGGCGACGACGCCTGGATGCCGACCGTGCTTGCCCTCGGCGACGTCCACCCCGGCAACTTCGGCGTCATGCCCAACGTGGACAACGTGCCGATCTTCTCGGTCAACGATTTCGACGAGGCCTACTACGCCCCGTTCACCTGGGATATCAAGCGCGGCGCGGCCGGCTTCATGATCGCCGCGGAGACCGAAGGCGAGCTCAAGCGCAAGCACCAGGTCAAGATCGTGCGCCGCTTCGTGCAGGGCTACAGCGAGACAATGCAGCGGCTGGCCCGCGAAGGCACCGAACAGGATGAGGAAATGCGTCACGACAACGCGCCGAAGCTCATCCGCAGGCTGTTCGAGGATGCCGATGAAGACCGCGCCGAGTGGCTCGCCGACGACTACCTCGACGAGACGCGCAGCGGCTTTCGCCCGACCAGGAAACTGGTGCCGGTCTCGTCGCGCCGCGACGAATTCCAGGCGATCACCGACCGGCTGATCGCGGAGAACGAGATCGACGTGCCGGAACGCGCCCGGGTGCAAGGCAAGCATGGCATGCGCGTGAAGGACGTGGCGATCCGCCTCGGCCAGGGCACCGCCTCGCTGGGGCTCAATCGTTACTACGTGCTGATCGAAGGCCCCCGGCGCGACGGTACGGACGATCTGATCATCGAGTACAAGCAGGCCAGGCGCTCGGCCCTTTCCGGCCTGGTGCCGCCCTCCGCCTACGAAATGGATGCGCACGCCGAACGCATCAGCCATGCCCAGGCCGTGCACCTGATACGCGGCGATCTTTTCTACGGCCATGTCGAGTTCGAGAGCCATAGCTACCTGTCACGCGAGCGCGCGCCGTTTCGCGACGATATCGATCTGGACGAGCTTTCCAAGCGCGAATGGAGGGATTATGCCCGCATCTGCGGCGGCGTGCTCGCCAGTGTCCACGCCCTCTCCGACGAATCCGGCAAGGTCGACTACGACATCGAACCGGCAATCGTCAACGCCATCGGGCCACCGGCGCTGTTCGCCGAGGACATGGTGGAATTCGCCATCGAAGCCGCCGACCGCGTACGCCGCGACCACGCGCTGTTCCGCGAGGACCACGCGCGGGGTGCGTTCACGCATCTGGATTGGGTGCATCGGTGACACCGGGAACACATCACTGGGTACTTAGGGCTCGGCGCCACACGTCCTGCAAGGATGGGGGCCGGGGCAAGGCGAAGCGGAGGTCCTTTGCCATGGATAGCAAAGGTAGCGCCAAAGGATGGGTTTACAGCGCCCTCGCGACGGTCCGAGGCCTCGGGCCTTGACGTCGGGTAAGCCCACTCTGCCTGCCGGGGTTGTGAAAGAAACTCTTGCTGCTTCGTAGTTGCAAGAGCGAGAGGGCAAACAACGGTTTTCTGGTCCTGCTATGCCGATTACGCCAAGTCTGTATTGTCACGCGAGAGGTATGTCCAAATCAGCTCCAGAACAGGAAAAGCCGACCAGCAAACAGCTACCGTTTATCATGCCGGCAAAGTGAATGGTTAGCTCCTTTTATTCTTTCTATTTCTGAGGGTTATCCTCGGCACCATCTTTCGCTTTGCAGCTAGTGACCCAGTTCTTTTGCCCGGCTGGCCTGGGGCATTAAAAAGCCAGCAAGTTCCTCTAGAACTTGCGCAAGAGGCCCTGGGTAAATTGCAACGTCGTCGATAAAGGCGCGCCATTGACGCTGCTTCTGTTCATCTGCCGCAAACGCTGGCGTGAGTGCCTCGGGCGTTTCGCCCGGAATTGCCGTCTTACGCCGCGCGAACGTCGCCGCGATCGCCTGAGCAAGCCTGTCATTATCAAAGCCGCAGGACCGACTGAGTATCCAGATGTCGTAGAAGTCCTTCATCCGACTGTTCGCCCGGCCCAGAGCCACCATCGCCTGGAACTTCTCAGCAATAACCGTCTCTCGCGCATAGGCACGCAGCCTTGGCGCGGGGAGGTCTAGCATGACCGGGAAATCGACGACTTCAGCACCGGGCTCCAGCGCATCGCCGAACCCGATATCAATCGTCAGGTTGACCCGGGCGCCTCCGACCGAGGCGATGGCGCGTAGCCGGAGACCGCCATAGTCGAGCTCATCGCGAATACGGTCGACACGCAACGTGTCCGGGTCGAAGGCGATACCGTCTTCGACATCCTGAGCGAGGATGGCCCGGAATGTCGCCAACATCGCATCCTCGCTTGGATCGCCGAAACCCAACAGATCCAGGTCACGCGTTCCACGGTGCGGATCGTCGAACCAACTCATCATCAGCATGGCGCCTTTCAGCACGAAGCGATCAGCATGGGGTGATCGGCTGAGTCGGAACAGAAGGCGCTCCAGCGTGAAGCGCGTAAGCACGAGATCGAAACTCTGTCCGTTCGCCTTGGAGAGCTTGAGAAGCCGGGCGCGCATGGAGGCACCGATATTCTTGATTTCCTTAGCCATTGGTAGTCAACGCCTCCAGATAGGGGCGGATCACGGTTCCTATCCCGCCTGTATCCGCCGCTCTGGCGATCTCGGCGGGTGTCGCCTTGCGTTGACGCAGGGCTTCTTGCAGTCCTTCGAGCGCGACGGCGAGACCGATCTTGCCGCGATGCCGGAAACAGTCGGCGACGGTCTTCGCCACGCCGAACACTTTCACCGATACGCCTTCGACTACATGCGTCTCGACGCTTTCGACGAGCAGATCGTCCGTGAAACGCAACACACGGATCGGCATATCTCCTGGTTTCGGCGTCCAGTCGTTCCTGCCGATCGCCATCCACACCTTCTTCGGAAGCTGATCCGTGATTCCATGAAAGGCGAGTGCCGAGACGAGGCAAATCACGCCCTTGGGGAAACGCTTAGCTGCTTCGGCGAGGCTATGATTTGCATCGAGCTCGGCATCGGTAAGCTGGTAGAGTCCGCGCGCAAGGCGGATCACCTCGCCCTTCTTCTCCATGCGACTGACCGTTGCGGCGGTCACTCCCGCATCCCTGAGTTCCGCAAGGCGCAGAATCCCACGCACCGCGAGGAGTTCACGGGCTATATCGCGCTGGGATCGCGTCTGGGCCATTGATATTAATCCTCACCAAATAACTTCTATAGCGTGTGGATTTGTATCACACAAAGCAGCCAAGAAAAAGATGAAAGCGCTTCCCAAGTCGACTGCCGGGCTTTAAGCCAGAGCACCGGGGACGACGCAACCCCGCCCAGCGCCCAGGCTTCACGCGCTGTTCCTCGAGGACCACGCGCGGGGTGTGTTCACGCATCTGGATTGGGTGCATCGGTGAGCGGCAAAGAGGGCCGCCAACGTGACGTCAGTAAGAAACGAGAAAGCCATGCAGGTCGATAGTGGAGTCACTGCAAGCGACGCGATGCGCTTACTCATGGAGACGGTGATGCATACGGTAAGACGCAAGCCCCTCAATCCGCCCGACCTGCCCGACACCCTGAGCGAAGGCCACAGCCAAGCCGTGCTGGTACAGGGAGGCGCTCGCGTGCTGCTTTCCAGCCAGGCGGGAATCGATACCGAAGGCCAGTTGGCTGGCCCCGATCTGGCCGAGCAGACCGCGGCGGCGCTGGACAATATCGAACGGTTGCTGTCAGACCTCGGTGGCGATCTCCCGCAAGTGGTGATGCTGAGAATCTACCTGGCCGAGTTCGCGCGCTACGATCAGCACGTGGTGATGAAGGCACTGAAGAGACGCTTCCCCATCGCGCCGCCGGCGGCCACCTGGTTGATTGTGTACGGCCTGGCCGAACCGGAATGGCTGATCGCCATCGAAGCCGAGGCGGTGCTGCCTGAATTCGTCTCGGACAACCAAGTGGTTGCGATGCAGGAAGTCTTGGCCGCGGCTGATGACGCTGCCGTGCGTTCATGACGCCGGGACTGCTTTGATAGCGTTTCGTGCAAAGGGCGAGGCGCAGCTACGCGAACGCTTCGAACGGGCTAAACAAGAGGGCGATCTACCGGAGGCGGCCGATTGCGCCGCCTCGCGACTCGTGCGAAGCGGCGGACCGGCATGGCGCCAGCTGCACCTAGCCGTTCTCGGGCGGGTCTACCCGCCGCTGCCTCAGTCCACCGTAAGCACGATCTTGCCCTGGATATGCCCCCGGGCGGCCCGTTCATGTGCCCTGCGGGCATCGGCAAGCGGATAGGTGCTGTCCACGACGACGCGGATCGTCCCGTCGTCTAGCAAGCGCCCGACTTCTGACAGCTGAGTCCCGTTCGAACGGACCTGCGTTGCCGATACCGTGACGCCCAGCCTGGCGGCCTCCTCGGCACCGTCGAAGCCCAGCGGGTAGACCGGGAACAAGGCGCCGCCGCGCTTCAATGTGCGCAGAAAGCGTCCGGTGGTCGCACCGCCGAGGGTGTCGACGACCAGGTCGATGTCACATGCAACGTCCTCGGGAGGTGTCCTGGTGTAGTCGATGAACGCGTCGGCCCCGAGCGCGCGCAGCAGCGATTCATGCTTGCCCGACGCCACCGCGATGACGTGCGCACCCTTCAGCTTCGCGATCTGCACCGCGAAGTGCCCGACCCCGCCCGCGGCCCCGTTGACGAGGACGACCTTGCCCTCGAGCGGCACCGGCTCATGGCGGTTCGGCTGAAGCGGATTCGATTCATCGTGACCCAGCTCGACCATGAACTGCCACGCGGTGAGCAGCGACATCGGCGCACCGGCGGCATGCGCATGGTCGATGCCGGCCGGCTTGAGCGCGACTTCCGTTGCCGGCACGCTGACGTACTCGGCGCAGGCCTTGCTCTCCCCGAACATGCCGCCAGGGAAGCGAACCATCGAATACACGGCGTCGCCAACGGAAAAGTCTTCGACATCGTCGGCGACCGCCGCCACGGCACCCGAGACGTCCGTTCCCAGAATGAGCGGGAAATCCAACTGCGGCTGCCATTCAGGAGGCAGCGATTTATACCCATCGCGCAGGTACCAGTCGGGCGGATTGAGGCCGACCGCATGAACGCGAACGAGTACGTCGCCTGCCTTCAAATCGGGGATTGGCGCATCCTCGTAACGCAGCACATCGGGACCACCGAATTCGTACTGTCGAATCGCTTTCATCGTCCGGGTCGGCATCGCTTCCTCCTTCGCTGGGAATATGCCATTCTTAGCGGATCACTGCTCCATATATAATCGGGGCACCGCTCCGTTTGTCAAGAGAAGAGTATGCGAGCCGACGCAAAAAAGAATTACGACCAGCTTCTGGCCGCCGCGCGCGATGTGGTCACCGAGCAGGGTGCCGACGCTTCGCTGCGTGACATCGCGCGCAAGGCGGGCGTCGGGCTGGGCACGCTGTACCGTCACTTCGTGACGCGGGAGGGGTTGCTGGAGACCTTGCTGCGCACGCGATTCGACGAACTGAAGGCAGCAGCGGGTGAACTCGAGAGATCGAGCGCACCGGATGGCGCCCTCGTGTCGTGGCTGCGCGACCTCGTCGCCTGTGCCAACGACTATCGCGGCGTCATCGCATCGATGGTGGCCGCCATCGAGGACGAGGACTCCGCGCTCCATGAATCATGTGTGACGATGAAGGCAGCCGGCACGCGGCTCCTGACCCGCGCGCAGCAACAGGGCCTTGCGCGATCCGATATCGATGGCACCGACCTGTTCGCCCTGGTCGGAGCGCTGGCATGGGTAGGCGATCAACCCGCACTCGCGCCGCGTGCGGACCACCTCTTTGATGTCATCGCCGGCTCGGTCCTGACGGACCGGTCCAGCACCCCTGCCCGTTAAGCATGTTCTGAAGCCGTTCTGACCCACGCTTCGTCGAACGCTACGCATTTCATGGGCCTGCCAACGACTGCCGGGCTCGGCGTCGCCCAGGCAGGGACCGCTGTACGGTCACCAGGGAAGATCGCCTTGCGCATCGGCAAAGTACCCTGACCGACCGTCATCGGCGATCGCCGCACGCGCCGGTGCTGCAGCGGCTTCGGCGGGCAAGCGATCGCCCGCATGGCCGGTCAGGTCTGTCGCCGTCAACCCGGGGCAGATGGACTGAACGCTGATGCCGCTATCTCGCAGTTCCGCCGCGAGCTGCACCGTCAGCATGTTCAGTGCGGTCTTGGAGCCGTTGTAGCCGATCAGTTTCACGTCATAGGCTTCCCAGGTGGAATCGCCGTTGAGGGTCAACGAACCGAGACTGCTCGACAGGTTGACGATGCGGCCGGCCCCGGAGCGACGCAGCAGCGGAAGCACCGCCTGCGTGACGGCCAGGGCGCCTTCGACGAGATCGATGCCGCCACGCAGAATCTCATGGAACATCGGGAGACGCCTTCGGGCACCGTACGCATCGTGATATCGCACGAAGCCTACGACGACGTCATCGCCCCCTGCCTCGCGGATCTTCACGCGGCCTTCCCGCAGATCCTGCTCGACATCCATCTCGAGGATATCTGTGTCGACATCGTCAGCGAGCGCTACGACCTTGGCTTCCGGCTGGGTGAATATCTCCATCCCGACACGGTCGCCGTGCCCGTCGGGCCACGCCTGCGCCAACTGGCGGTGGCCTCGCCCGGCTATGCCGCGTCGCATGGGTTGCCCTCACATCCGCAGGAACTGACGCATCACGCCTGCCTCAATTGGCGCAAGCAGCGAGATGGCGAACCTTATGCCTGGGAATTCGAAAAGGACGGCGAGCCCCTGTCGATTGCCGTGCAGGGGCCGATGATCTTCAACGACCGCAGCGCGGCCGTGCGTGCGGCGATGGACGGGATCGGGATCGTCATGTGGCTCGAGCATCGGCTCCGGCCAATGATCGACGACGGACAACTAGTGCCGGTTCTGGAGGAGTGGTCTCCCTCCAGCCAGGGAATCTTCGCCTATTACTACCGAAACCGACACATGAGCCCCGCCACCCGCGCGGTTATCGAGTTCCTGCGGCGGCGTTCCAGCGTCCCTGTCGAAGGAGCGCCAGATACCCGCGCTACCGGGGCCAGAGCCTCCACGCCCGCCGCGGGCGAATGATCCGCATCGGACAGAAGACCACAGCATGACGATCACCAAACAAGCCGAACTGGATGGGCTGAAGGAGATCGACCGCATTGTCGCCGATACCATGCGCGCAATGGCGAACTCCATGGAGCCCGGCATGACAGCGTGGGAGCGTGGCGAGTTAGCCAACAGAACGCCATCTAGAAGCGCTCGAGCGATGACGCCTTGAAGACGATGAACAGTGCCAGAAGGCCCAGTATCCCGAAGGCATAGTGCAGCGTGACAAAATGTGCGGTAAAGCCGATCAGCGGCGGCCCGAGCAGCATCCCGCCGTAGCCCAGGGTCGCCACGCTGGCGATGGCCACGCCGGGTGGCGTGTCGGGATCGTTGGCTGCACGCGAAAAGGCCAGCGGCATGATGAGTGCGTAACCGATACCGAGGAAGAAGAAGCCAAGCAGCGCCGCCATGAAATTGGCGGGGAGCACGGCGAGAAGCACGCCAATGGATGCCGAACACCCCGCGAAGCGTGCAGCGGTCGCCGGGCCCAGCCGGGAAATCACCCCGCCGCCGATCAGCCGCATGACGACCATTGCCCCCGAGAACACGGCATATCCGAGTGCCCCCTGAGCGGTGGTCGCCGATGTAACGGTGACCAGAAACAGCGCACTCCAGTCGGCAATTGCGCCTTCGCCGAGCGAGGCACAAAGGGCAATGACTCCGACCCCCAGCAGGACGCCATGGGGCAGAGGAAAGCGTTTTGCACCCGCCGGGCGCGGCCTCGTCTCGGAGTGCCAACCGATGTTAGCGAGCCAGAGCGTGCTCACGGACATCACGATCGCAATGAGCGAAAAGTGCGCAAGCAGCGACAGGTCAAGCCTGACCGCCATATAGCCCGCAGCGGCACCGACGCCAGCGCCCAGACTCCACATGGCATGAAACGACGACATGACGGGCTTTTCGATGAAACGCTCCGCCTCGCCGGCCCAACTGTTCATGGTGACGTCCATGGCACCATGGCCGGCACCGAAGAGAAATAGCGCGCCAGCCGTCAGCCAGAGGTTGAATGCGCCGGCGATCAGCACCAGGGCAAGGGCATACGCGACAGCAATGGCGAGTGTCGCGCGCGCGGCACCGACGGTATCCGAGGCCCTGCCAGCCAGCGGAAACGAGACCAGGGCGCCAGAAGCCAACACGAGCAGCAGCAGGCCGAGCCAGCCGCCATCCAGGTCGTGTTGCACCGCCACCGTGGGGATGCGCGAAGCCCAGGTGCCGAACAATCCACCGTTGAGAAAGAACATGGCGGCTACGGCGAGCCAGGCTCTCCGTGGGCTAGGCATGCAGGATCTCCATTGCCGAGCTGCCGAACGCCGCCACTTCTGCCGGCACGGCATCGGTGATCAGACAGTCGATCTCTTCGAGCGCGACCGCCCTGTGCCGAGCGCGCCGCCCGATCTTCTCGCGCGAGGCCAGCGCCAGGGTTGTCTTCGCCGCCCGGGACATGGCGTGCTTGAGATACGCTTCCTGCTGGTCGTCGACGCTGAGTCCGAATTCGGCATCGAGACCACAGACACCGAGCACGGCGATGTCCGCGTAAAGACTGGCCGTGGCCAGCAACGCAGTGTCGCCGACATTGACGCCGCCGCGCGCACTCAATTGGCCCCCCAGCATGAAGACCTCGACGCCATTTTTCTGACAAGCCACCGCCACCCAGGGAGAAGGCGTCATCACCAGCAGCCCCGGCTTCGGCTGTAGTCTCTCGGCGAGCGCGAGCACCGTGGTTCCACCATCGAGCAATAGAGTGTCGGCGGCGTCGATCGAGCTCGACGCTCGGGCGACAATGGCCTCGATGGCCTTTGCATTGGCCGGGACCCGATACTGTAGAGGCGCCGAGGCCGGAGCGGTGGAAACCGCTCCCCCTCGGACCCGTTGCGCCCTGCCCTGTTGCTCGAGGGCAATGATGTCCCGGCGAATGGTATCCAGCGACACGCCGAACTCGGCAGCGAGATCCTGTGCGATCAATTGTTCGCCACTGGCCAGCCTGGCCAGCAACTGCTGCTGTCGGGTTTCAGGGACGTTGAGCATCGTGCCTCCAGTGCGCACTTTTGCATAATAATGCATAGTTTTGCACCTTTTAGCACGATCATGCTTGAAGCGCCAGGAAGCTGGCAGGTACCGGCAGTGCCGATGGCGTCCCACCGCCCGCAATCGACAAAAGACAGAGAGCGCTCTTCGAATGGCTATGACGCCGGGGAGCCCGCCTGGCTCAGCCTCAAACAGCGCTGGCCCATTCGATGGCGTCTGCCCCTGCCGGTATGCGCATCGGGCTGGACGGATCGGTCGCCGCACGCCAGACGGCTTCGGCGACATCGCTCGCGTAGGTGACGGGGGCGGACTCATCGGTCATCCCGGCAAGCATTGGCTGGAACACTTCGGCATACGCCTCGTGCTCCAGCCCATCCATATGGGCGTTCTCGGCAAATTTCGTCTCGGGTGAGCGCCCTGGCAACACCAGGCGCACGCGGATGTTGGAAGGCTCGAGCTCCAGGGCCATCGACTCAGTAAAGGTATTCACCGCCGCCTTGCTGGCCGCGTAGAGCGAGACCAGCGGTAGCGGTTTGAGCGTAACGCTCGAGGTGACATTGACGATCACGCCCGCGCGGCGCTCACGGAACTGCGGCAGAAACGCCTGGGTCACCGCCATGGTGCCGATGGTGTTGGTCTCGAAGAGCTGGCGGGCCAGTTGCGGCGCGATCAGCTCGAAGGGCATCCCGACGCCGAAGCCCGCGTTGTTGACCAGGACATCGATCGGCCCTGCCGCTTCCAGGACATGACGGATGCTCTTCGCATCGGTGACATCGAGCGCCAGCACCCGCAAGCGGTCCGACGCGGGCAGCAGGTTGTCACTGGGATCGCGCATCGTGGCGATGACGCTCCACCCCCGATCGAGAAAATAGCGCGCGGTCTCGAGCCCAAAGCCGGATGAACAGCCAGTAATCAGAACGGTTTTCATGAGGACACCTCTGGATGGGTAGACGCCCATGATAGGCGCCACCAGCCAGACCCAATACAATCATAAGTCCATCATAATTTTGCGATAGTCCAGACTATGGTCGATCCGGTTACCGAAGTCGTCTCATTGCTGCAGCCCGGTGCGCCGTTTTCCAAGATCGTCAACGGCGCGGGAGCGTGGCGAGTTCGCCACCCTTTCCTCGGGCGACCCTTCTACTGCGTGATCCTCGAAGGCGCGTGCCATTTCGTCCCCCAGGAGGGAGATTCGCTGACACTCGGCGCAGGCGACTTCGTTCTGACGCCGGAAGCCTTTGCCTTCACGATGTCGAGCCTCGAACCACTGCAGCCGGGGGCGCCGGACACCTCTCCGGTCGAGTTCATGACAGGGCGCTATCGCCTGGGGGCCCCGAACGGCCCGCCCGACTTCGTGGCACTGGTCGGCCACTGCGAATTCGGCTCGCCGGACGCCGCCCTGCTGGTTTCCCTGCTGCCGCAACTCGTGCACGTGCGTGGTCAGCCCCGGCTCGCCACCCTGGTCGAACTGGTGAGGGAAGAGTCGCGTGCTCAGCGCCCCGCCCGGGATGTCGTGCTGTCACGATTGCTCGAAGTGCTGCTGGTCGAAGCCTTTCGATCCGCACCGGAGACCGGCACGGCCCCCGGCCTGGTCAACGGGCTGGCTGACGAGCGTCTCTCCATCGCGATCCGCCTGATGCACGAGAAACCGGCGCGCCGCTGGACCGTCGCGCAACTCGCGCAGCAAGCCGCGCTCTCACGCTCCGCCTTTTTCGAGCGATTCAACCGCGTGGTCGGCGTCGCGCCGATGGAATATCTGCTCGCCTGGCGCATGGCGATGGCAAAGGCGATGCTTCGCGACCCGCAGAGCAGCGTCGTCGAGATCGCCGACCGCGTTGGCTACCGTTCTGCGAGTACGTTCAGCGTGGCGTTCAGCCGCTACACCGGGCTGCCGCCGAGGCAGTACGCCAAGGAAGCGAGCAGGATTCGGGAGAGCGGCGCCCTGGCATGACGCCGCTTTTTCGGTGCGTGAACCTGTCCGGTGGGATGGGGAAGCGCGTGAGCGAGTCTTTTCGCTTCGAAGCATGGGTGTCTTGCTGGCTGTTGCCTAACCTCCGTTCTCCATGGCATGCAGCTTCTCCACTCGCCGGCGAAACTCTTCGCTGGTGGAAAATTCGGCGTCGAGATAGGCCTTGATCAAGTCATTGGCCAGCCAGGGGCCGACGATCTGCGCGCCAATGCACATCACGTTGACGTCATCGTGCTCGACGCACTGGTGGGCCGAGTGGATGTCGTGGCACACCGCGGCGCGAATGCCCCGGATCTTGTTGGCGGCGATGGACGCCCCCACGCCGGTACCGCAGACCATCAACCCTCTGGCCGCCTCGCCACTGGTCACCTTTGCGGCCATCTGCTTCGCGATATCGGGAAAATCCACCGGGGTGTCATCGTGTGACCCCACGTCGATCACCTCATGACCGAGCGATTCCACGTATTCCACCACCGAGGCCTTGAGCCTGTAGCCCGCATGATCCGAGCCTATGACGATCTTCATGTATCTACTCCAGGTTTTGTTTAGCGAAGCATGCCTGGCAACCAGAGCACCAGGTCCGAGGCAAACGTGATGATGGCCAGCGTCATCAGCAACGGCACGTAGAAGGGAATCAGCGCCCAAAGCAGTTGGCGCAGGGATATTCTGGCAATCGACGAGATCAGGTACAACGACAGTCCCATGGGCGGCGTCAACAGGCCGATCATCAGGTTGAAGATCGCCACGATGCCCAGATGCACGGGATCGACACCGGCCAGCACCATGGGCGGGGCAATCACCGGCACCACCAGCAGCGTGGCTGTGGTGGAATCCAGGAACATGCCCACCGCAAAGAAGATCAGGTTGGCGATCAACAGCAGCACCAGCGGATCCTTCGAGATCTGCAGTATCCAGCCGGCAAACTCCTGGGGAATCTGCTCGACGGCCAGAATCCATCCAAACAACGAGGCGGCGGCAACGATGATCAGGATGGCACTGGTACTGCGCAGCGTGACCAGCATGGCGTTCCACAGATGGCGCCAGGTCAGTTCCCGGTACACAAGCCCGCTGATCAACAGCACATAGCCGGCCGTGACCGCCGCCGCTTCGGTCGGGGTAAACAGGCCGCTCATCATCCCCGCGATCATGAGCACCGGTGCCAGCAGAGCCGGCAACGCCGGCAGCAGTGCCGCGAGAACTTCCCCGAAGGTAGGCCAGCGTGCGGCGCGGGGCATGTTGCCACGCAGTGCCAGAACGGCCGCAGTCGCCATCAGCAGCGCAATACAGATCAGCGCCGGAACGATACCTGCTATCAGCAGCTGCACGATGGAAACGCTGGTCACCGAGCCATAGACGATCAGGGGAATGCTCGGCGGAAATATCGGCCCCACGACCGCCGAAGAAGCCGTGACGGCGGCGGAAAAGGGTGCCGCAAAACCGCGCTTGCGCATGGCTTCGATCTCGATCTTGCCCAGCCCGCCGACATCGGCCAGCGCTGCACCGGACATGCCCGAGAAGATCAGGCTGGAGAAGATGTTTACCTGTGCGAGCCCACCCGGCACC
>NZ_CAAHFN010000077.1 GCF_900961225.1 Modicisalibacter radicis | reverse complement strand
CAGCCCAATAGACCCAGCCCGCCGACCAGATAGCCCAGCCGCCAGAGTTCGTTGGTCCAGTAGTACATCGCCGGCGCTCAGGCCCTGGCCGAGAAGCGATAGCCGGTGCCGCGCACGGTCTGGATCAGGTGCTGATGGGGTTCGCCGAGCGCCTTGCGCAGGCGACGGATATGCACGTCGACGGTGCGCTCCTCGACGTAGACGTTGCCGCCCCACACCTGGTCGAGCAGCTGGCCGCGGGTATAGGCGCGCTCCTGGTGGGTCATGAAGAACTGCAGCAGGCGATACTCCGTGGGGCCGATCTCCAGCGAATGGCCATGTGCGGAGACCCGGTGGCTGGCCGGGTCGAGCAGCAGTCCCTCGACCTCGACCGCCTCCTCGATGCCGCGCGGGGTGGTACGGCGCAGCACCGCCTTGAGCCGGGCGACCAGTTCGCGCGGCGAGAACGGCTTGGTGATGTAGTCGTCGGCGCCTGCCTCGAGGCCGAGGATCTTGTTGTCCTCCTCGCTCTTGGCGGTAAGCAGGATGATCGGCAGTTCGGCGGTGGTTTCCTCGCGCTTGAGGCGCCGCGCCAGCTCGATGCCGCTGGTGCCGGGCATCATCCAGTCGAGCAGCAGCAGGTCGGGCTGGTCGTCGACGATCATGGCGTGGGCGCTCTGGGCGTTGTCGGCCTCGAGCACGCGATAATCGGCCATCTCCAGCGCCACGGCGATCATCTCGCGGATCGCGGACTCGTCATCGACGATCAATACGGTCTTGGATGTCATGTTGCCTGGTCTCCACCAATGACAGGTCGATGACGATTACAACGCTTCGACATGACAAGCTTGTGACAAGCGTCGCGTCGCTGCAATCGCGGCGTGGGTTCGCGGGTCAACCGGCACTCGGCCACAGCGCCAGCGCCAGTCCGGCCCACAGCACCAGTCCGGCCCAGTGGTTGTTGAGAAATGCCCGGAAGCAGCGCTCCCGCGAGCGATCGCGGATCAGCCAGTGCTGGTAGACGAAGATCAGCGCCATGGCCGCGAGACCCGCCCAGAAGAAGCCGCCCAGCGCCTGGCGGGCGCCGACCACCGCCAGCAGCGTCAGCGTGGCGAGCTGCAAGAGGCCGATCATCAGCCGGTCGTGATCGCCGAACAGCACCGCGGTGGACTTGATGCCGATCCGCAGGTCGTCGTCGCGGTCGACCATCGCGTACTGGGTGTCGTAGGCCACCGTCCACGCCACGTTGGCGAAGAACAGCAGCCAGGCGTCGGTCGGCACCGTGCCCTGCACAGCGCCGAAGGCCATGGGAATCGCCCACGAGAAGGCCGCGCCGAGGAACGCCTGGGGCCAGTGGGTGTAACGCTTCATGAACGGGTAGATGAACGCCAGCGCCACGCCACCCAGCGACAGCATCACGGTGAAGGGATTGGTCAGGCAGACCAGGCCGAAGGCGAGCGCCACCAGCACGCCGAACAGCGTCTTGGCCTCGCCCTCGCCGATTCGTCCGGTGGCCAGCGGCCGGCTCTGGGTGCGCTTGACGTGACCGTCGAAATGGCGGTCGGCATAGTCGTTGATCACGCAACCCGCGGCGCGCATCACATACACCCCGGCGATGAAGATCAACAGCGTGTCGCGTCCGGGCAGGCCCTCGGCGGCGATCCACAACGCCCACAGCGTGGGCCACATCAAAAGCCAGGTGCCGATCGGCCGGTCGAGGCGGGTCAGGTGCAGGAAGTCGGGCAGGCGCGCCGGGCTGAAGCGCGCAAGGCCGGTGGGTGGCGAGGTGGATTGCATGTAAGCCTCCGGAGACGATCGCCGCTCAGTCTAAGGGCAGTTCCAGTTCATCCGCCATGCGCGTCAGGAAGAATTCCTGCACCAGCACCGCGAAATGCCCGTGGCGCAGCAGCGAGCGGCGCCCCCAGGGGGCCGCTTCACCGTGCAGGGACGGCGGCCGGCGGATGATCTCGATAGGGCCGCGGACGAGCCCCGGTTGGCGAAACAGCCAGCTGCCCAGCGAACGCTCGCCGAGCTGGTTAAGGCGTTGGCCGCGCAGGCTGGCGAGTTTCGCCACCGAGCGGGCGACGACCCAGGGCCGGCCGCCGACGCACAGCGCCACCTCGCGACACCATACCCGCTGGCCGGGCGCAACGCCCAGTGCCCGCGCTTCGTCGGCGCGGGCGCAGCCGACGTGCTGCGTCAAGAGGCGCACCCGGAAGTCGCCGTTGCCGGCCTCGACCAGTCGCCGGGTCAGCGAATCGCGGCTTGCCAGCCACTGCCACCAGGCCGGGGTCATCGCCATGCGCCAGGCCGCCGCGGGACGCCAACGGGGCCAGCGTGGCGACGCGGCATGGTGGGGCAGGGCCTCATGCACGGTGCTCTCTCCTGTGGTTTCGGGCCGGGTCCCGGGTCAGATTGGGCGCGCTAGTGTACCATGGGCGCTCCATTCAATGGCTTCGTGGACGCTAGACGGACTGCGCATGAATGCACCCCTGACCATCCTCGGCAGCGGCATGGCCGGCCTGGGCCTGGCCCGCCAGCTGCGTGCCCGCCAGCCCGACCGGCCGATCACCCTGATCACCGCCGACAGCGGCGACGAGTATGCCAAGCCGCTGCTTTCCACGGGCTTCGCCAAGGGCCTGCCGCCGGAGGCGCTGGCAACGCGCTCGGCGCTGGATGCGGCCGACGAACTGCAGCTGGTGATGCGCACCCATACCCGCGTGGAGGCGCTCGACCCGGCCGCCCGCGAAGTGCATGTCGGTCGCGAGCGACTGGCCTACGACGAGCTGGTGATCGCTACCGGCGCCGCGCCGCGGCCCCCCTTCGAGATCGAGCCGGCGCTGTGCGAGCGGGTCTTCACGATCAACGACCTCGACGACTATCGCGCCTTCCATGCCGCGCTGACACGGCTCGGCCGGCCGGCACGGGTGGCGATCGTCGGCATGGGCCTGGTGGGCTGCGAGTACGCCAACGATCTGGCCGCCGCCGGCCATGGCGTGGCGCTGGTGGCGCCGGAAAGCGCGCCGCTGGCGCGCTTGCTGCCCGAGCCGCTGGGCCGGGCGCTGGCCGGCGAGCTCGCCGCTGCCGGCATCGAACTGCATCCCGGGCGCAGCGTGGCCGCGCTCGAGCGCGACGGTGGCGACCTGCGCCTGGCGCTCGACGACGGTCACGGCCTGGATGCCGACCTGGTGCTGGTCGCCACCGGCCTGGCGCCGCGCCGCGAGCTGGCGCGCGCGGCCGGGCTCGAGACCAGCGCGGCGGGCATCCACACCGATCGCCAGCTGCGTACTTCGGTGCCGGGCATCTACGCGTTGGGCGACGTGGCCTGCGTCGACGGAATCAACGCCATGTACGTGCAGCCGTTGCAGGCCGGCGTCAAGGCGCTGGCGGCGACACTCGCCGGCGTCCCCAGCGCGGTGCGCTACGGTCCCTGGCCGGTGACCGTCAAGACGCCCTGCTGCCCGGTGGTTGCGCTGCCCCCGCGCGGGGCGCCCGTGCGCTGGCGGATCGAGGGCGAAGGCATCGACTTGACCGCCCTCGCCGAGGACGAAAACGGGCGTTTGATGGGCTTTGCGTTGACAGGCGCCTGCGTGCGGCGGAAAGTCGAACTGGCGCGAGCCGCACCGGCATTGCTAATCTAGTGGCGTCATATCGCCCGCCGGCCCGCCGGGCCGCGGATGCATCGCACACACCCACGACATGAAGAACAACAAACGGCAGGCATGACCGCCGTCTCAACAGCCAAATCAGGAGGGCTTTATGCGCAAGCCAGAACTCGCTGCGGCGATCGCCGAGCGTGCCGATCTTTCCAAGGACAAGGCCAGCCAGGTACTCAATGTCATCCTCGACGAGATCACCGGTACCGTGGCCAAGGGGCAGGACGTTTCATTGATCGGCTTCGGCTCCTTCACCGTGCGCGAGCGGGCGGCCCGTACCGGCAAGAACCCGCAAACCGGCGAGTCGCTGACCATCCCGGCCAGCAAGACCGTCGCCTTCAAGGCCGGCAAGGCCCTTAAGGACGCCGTCTCCAAGTAGATGGCGCTGTTCCGGAGGACCCCGGTGCCCCGGGTTCCTCCGGCAAGCCGGCTGCCCAGGCAGACGGCTTTTTCCTCTCCACCGCCAACCTCTGGATGCTTCATGAAGCTGCGATTGCTGCTGTGGCTACTCGGCTGGATGCTCAAGCGCGCGCGGCGGCGCAAGACACGCTTTCGCGAACTGCTGCACGACAAGGGCCGGCTCGACTGGGGCATCGCCACGGAGGACCTGGCCGTCGCCCGCCACTATCGGATGAGTGCCGACGGCATCGACAGCGCGCCCGGGCTACCGGTGGATCTCGATCTTGAACTGCGCTTTCGCGATGCCGACAGCGCCCTGGCCATTCTCAGGAAACCCACCCAGCGGGCCTTTCTCGACGGGATGATCGACGGCCGGGTCAGGCTGGTCGGCGACTCCCGCGATCTGCAACGCCTGCAGAAGCTGCTCGGCTATCTGCGCTGATCGAGGGTTGTCCGCACGACCCTCGCCATCCAGGACACGATTCGCCGCCATGCTGACCCGCCTGCTCGACCAGCCGCTCAGACGCCTGTGGACCCTGGATACCTTCGCCTACAGCCTGCGGGTGTTCATCGCGCTGGTCGTCGCGATGCTGGTCTGCTGGCACTTCGACGAGGTGGCCAAGCTGATCCCGCTGTTCCTGGGCATCATCGCCAGCGCCCTGGCCGAGACCGACGACAGCTGGCAGGGCCGCCTCAAGGCGCTGGGTGCGATTCTCGCCTGCTTCAGCATCGCCGCGCTGTCGGTGGAAGTGCTGTTCGATTATCCCTGGGTGTTCGCCGTGGGCCTGGCGCTGTCGACGTTCGGCATGACCATGCTCGGCGCGGTGGGCCAGCGCTACGGCACCATCACCTACGCCACGCTGATCCTGGCGATCTACACCATGATCGCCATCGAGCGTCACGGCAGCGTGGCGCTCGGCGAGCTGTGGCGCGAACCGCTGCTGCTGGTGATCGGTGCGGCCTGGTACGGCGTGATCTCGGTGATCTGGTGCGCGCTGTTCTCGCGTCAGCCGCTCAAGTTGAGCATGGCGCTGGTGTTTCGCGAACTGGGCGAATACCTGCGGCTCAAGGCGCTGTTGTTCGAGCCGCTGCGCGGCCTCGACGTCGAGGCCCGCCGGTTGGCCCTGGCCGAGCAGAACGGCCGGGTGGTCAACGCCCTGAACCAGGCCAAGGAGATGATCTTCCGACGCCTGGAGGGCCAGCGCAGCGCGCACAAGCTCAACCGCTACCTGCGGCTGTACTTCATCGCCCAGGACGTCCACGAGCGCGCCAGCTCGTCGCACTACCCCTATGGCGAACTGGCCGAGGCTTTCTTCCATCACGACGTGCTGTTCCGCTGTCAGCGGCTGCTCGATCAGCAGGGCCGGGCCTGCCGCTCGCTGGCCCGGGCACTGCTGATACGTCGGCCGTTCGACCACAGCCAGAGCGAGCAGGCGCTACGCGACCTGAGCGCCTCGCTCGAGTACCTGCACGCCCAGCGGCGCCCCGAGTGGCGCGGCCTGTTGCGCTCGCTGGATGCGCTGGCCGACAACCTGACCACCCTCGAGCAGCAACTGGGCGGCGCGCAGAACCCCGACGCCCGCGACGAGCATCCCGACAGCAGCCTGTACGACCGTTCGCCGCGCGGGCTGCGCGATGTCCGCGATCGCATCCAGTCGCACCTCACCCCGGCCTCGCCGATCTTCCGCCACGCCCTGCGGCTGTCGGCGACGCTGGTGGTCGGCTACGGCGTGCTGCACCTCGTGCACCCCACCCAGGGTTACTGGATCCTGCTCACCAGCCTGTTCGTGTGCCGGCCCAACTTCGGCGCCACGCGGCGTTTTCTGTGGCAGCGCATCGTCGGCACGGTGATCGGGCTGGTCGCCGGCTGGGCGCTGATCTCGCTGTTTCCCGGCCAGCTGGTCCAGCTGTCGATCGCGGTGGTCGCCGGCGTGGTGTTCTTCGCCAACCGCGCACGGCACTACATCGTGGCGACGGCCGCGATCACGCTGCTGGTGCTGTGCTGCTTCAATCAGGTGGGCG
Source organism: Modicisalibacter radicis (assembly GCF_900961225.1). GTDB lineage: Bacteria > Pseudomonadota > Gammaproteobacteria > Pseudomonadales > Halomonadaceae > Modicisalibacter. The sequence continues at coordinate 20,210 of NZ_CAAHFN010000077.1, read as the reverse complement.
ACGGCTTCGGGCTGATCTGGCCGCGGCTGTTCGACACCCTGGTCGGGGCGCTGATCGCCGGCCTGGCGGTCATGCTGATCCTGCCCGACTGGCAGGGCCGGCGGCTGCACCGCCAGGGCGCCGAGGCGCTGAACGCCAGCGTGCGCTACATGCGCGAGATCGTCAGCCAGTACATCGGCGGCAAGCAGGACGATCTCGACTACCGGCTGGCGCGGCGCAACGCCCACAACGCCGATGCCGCGCTGTCCACGCTGCTCGCCAATGTGCGCCTGGAGCCCGGGCATTTTCGCAAGGATGCCGAGGTCGGCTTCCGCTTCCTCGGCCATTCGCACACCCTGCTCAGCTATCTTTCGGCCCTCGGCGCGCATCGCGGCGAGACCCGCGCGCTGGCCGACGACGCCACGCTGCGCCAGCAGGCCGAGGCGATCGGCGACGATCTCGAGGCGATCGCCGGGCGGCTGCGCGAACGCGGCACCATGCCGGCGCTGGAATTGGCCGAGGCGCGTGGCCTGGCACTGCAGGCCCAGGCCATGGAGGAAACCAGCGAGGAGCGCCGGCTGCTGCAGACCCAGCTGGCGCTGATCAGCCGCCAGCTGGTTGCGCTGCGCGACGCGGCGGCGCGGCTGGTGGCCCAGGAGGGTTGAGGCGAGCGTCGTTCCCGGCCGCTCACACCTGGCCGTAGCGCCCGGCTTCGTCACCCAGCCAGCGGCGGATCAGCGGCCCGCTGGCATCCGGCGCCTCCTCGAGCAGCGCCCGGGCCAGCGGGCTGACGCGCTCCAGCAGGTCGCGGTCGCGTTCCAGGTCGGCGATCTTCATCTGCGCCAGGCCGGTCTGACGGGTGCCCAGCACCTCGCCGGGGCCGCGCAGTTCGAGATCCTTCTCGGCGATGCGAAAGCCGTCCGAGGTCTCGCGCATCACCCCCAGCCGCTCCCGGGAATGGGCCGACAGCGGCGGCCGGTAGAGCAGCACGCAGAAGCTCTCGGTATCGCCGCGCCCGACCCGCCCGCGCAGCTGGTGGAGCTGCGACAGCCCCAGGCGCTCGGGATTCTCGATGATCATCAGGCTGGCGTTGGGCACGTCGACGCCGACCTCGATCACCGTGGTGGCGACCAGCAGGTCGAGCTCGCCGACCTTGAAGGCCGCCATCACCTCGGCCTTCTCGGCGGCCTTCATGCGCCCGTGGACCAGGCCGACGGCGAGTTCCGGCAACGCCTCGGTCAGGGCGTCGCGGGTCGCCTCGGCGGCCTGGCACTGCAGCGCCTCGGATTCTTCGATCAGGGTACACACCCAATAGGCCTGGCGGCCGGCGTCGCAGGCCCGGCGAATGCGCTCGACGACTTCGGGGCGGCGCTCGTCGGGGACCGCCACGGTCTGCACCGGGGTGCGACCGGGCGGCAGTTCGTCGATCACCGACAGGTCGAGATCGGCGTAGGCGCTCATCGCCAGGGTGCGCGGAATCGGCGTGGCGGTCATGATCAGCTGATGCGGGGTGAGCCCGCCGGCCTCGCCCTTCTGGCGCAGCGCCAGGCGCTGATGGACGCCGAAGCGGTGCTGCTCGTCGACGATCGCCAGGCCCAGGCGGTGGAAGTGCACGTCGTCCTGGAACAGCGCATGGGTGCCCACCACCACCTGCGCCCGGCCGTCGGCGATCGCCGCCTTGGTGTCGAGACGCGCCTTGCCCTTGAGCTTGCCGGCCAGCCAGGCGACATCGATGCCCAGCGGCGTGAACCAGTCGTGGAAGTTGCGAAAGTGCTGTTCGGCGAGGATCTCGGTGGGTGCCATGACCGCCGCCTGGCAGCCACCGGCGATGGCGGCCAGCGCAGCCATCGCCGCGACCACCGTCTTGCCCGAGCCGACATCACCCTGGACCAGGCGCAGCATGGGCTGGGCGGTTTCCAGGTCGCGGGCGATCTCGTCGAGTACCCGGCGCTGGGCGCCGGTCAGCGAAAACGGCAACTGGGTGACGAAGCGCGTCTGCAGGCTGCGCCCGCTGGGCAGCGGCGGCGCACCGTCGGCCTGGATGCGCAGGCGCACCTGGCGCAGGCTGAGCTGGTGGGCAAGCAGCTCTTCCAGGGCCAGCCGGCGCTGGGTGGGGTGGGTGCCGTCGGCGAGCCGCTCCAGGTCGGCGTCCGGCGGCGGCTCGTGCAGGTAGTGCAGGCAGGACTGCAGCTCGGGCAGCCGGAAACGCTCGCGCAGCGGCTCGGGAATGCCGTCGGGCAGCGCCTGCGGCGTGGCGTCGAGGCGCCGCATCGCCTGGCCGATCAGCCCGCGCAGGCGCGGCTGGGTCAGGCCCTCGGTGGTCGGGTAGATCGGCGTCAGATGGTCCTCGACCGGGGTCTCGCCGGCCTTCAGCAGGCGATACTCGGGGTGGTAGATCTCGAGCCCGGTGGCGCCGGCACGGGCCTCGCCGAAGCAGCGCACGTGCACGCCGGGGGCGAACTGCTGCTGCTGGGCCGGCGAGAAGTGGAAGAACCGCAGGCTGATGATCCCCGAGCCATCCTTGAGCCGCACCAGCAGGCTGCGCCGGCGCCCCTTGACCACGTCGGCGGCGGCCACCTCACCTTCGACCACGCCCTCCATGCCGGCCCGCAGGATGCCGATCGGGGTGATCCGCGTGCGGTCCTGATAGCGCAGCGGCAGATGGAACAGCAGGTCGCTGACCGTATCGATGCGCAGCCGTGCCAGCTTGGCGGAGAGCGCTTCGCCGACCCCATCGAGCGCACTGACCGGTTGGTCGAGTTCGTTCATGCAGGCACGGGGTCGACATGGCGTTGCTGGCAGACGTCGATCGCCGCGATCAGCGCATCGATCGCCTTGGGCCGCGGAAAGCTGGCCCGCCAGGCGATCGCCACGGTACGGCTGGGCGCCGTGGGTGCGAAGGGCCGGCTCTCGAGCAGCCCGGATTCGTAGTGGTTGGTGCCGATCGCCGAGCGCGGCAGCACGGTGACGCCGAGCTTGGAGGCGACCATGTGGCGGATCGTCTCCAGCGAGCCGCCCTCGGCGGTCAGTGTGTTGCTGGGGCTGTTGAGATGAGTGCCGATCGCCGGGCAGGCCTCGAGGATCTGGTCGCGGAAGCAGTGGCCCTCGCCGAGCAGCAGCAGCCGCTCGTCGAGCAGGTCCTCCTTGTCGATGGTCGCCTTGCCCGTCCACGGATGGTCGCTGGGCATCAGCACCTCGAAGGGCTCCTCGTAGAGCGCTCGCGTGACCACGTCGGCCTCGGTGAACGGCAGCGCGACGATGATCGCGTCGAGCTCGCCGCTTCTGAGCTTGCGACGCAGCTCGGCGGTGAAGTTCTCCTCGATGTACAGCGGCATCTGCGGCGCGCTGCGCGACAGCTCGGGAATCAGGTAGGGGAACAGATAGGGGCCGATGGTATAGATCGCGCCGATGCGCAGCGGGCTGGTCAGCTGGTCCTTGCCCTCGTTGGCCAGTTCGCGGATCACGCTGGCCTGTTCGAGCACGCGCTGGGCCTGGCCGATTACCTTCTCGCCCAGCGGCGTGACCTGGACGGTGGATTTGGAGCGCTCGAACAGTGCCACCCCCAGTTCCTCCTCGAGTTTCTTCACGGCGACCGACAGCGTGGGCTGCGAGACGAAGCAGCGCTCGGCGGCGCGTCCGAAGTGGCGCTCCTGCGCCAAGGTTACGATGTAGCGAAGTTCTGTTAGAGTCATGAGCGGGCCCGAGAGGGCTTATCCTATTGCATCGATGAATGACTTCGTTTTACCAAGGAGCCAGGTAAAGGTGAAGAATACGAGTCTTATTCTGGGCTGCGGCGACATCGGAACGACGCTGGGCCTGAGGCTGGCGGAAGCCGGCCATCGCGTGGTCGGCGTGCGCCGCCATCCGCGATCCCTCGACGATACCCCGATCGAGCCGTTGGCGCTTGACCTGAACGATCGCGAATCGCTGTCGGCACTCCCCGATGCCGACATTATCGTTTATGTGGCCAGTGCCGACCATTTCGACGAAGCCGCCTATCGCGCGGCCTATCCCGAGGGCCTCAAGGCGGTGCTCGAGGAGTTCGGCCGGCGTGACAAGGCGCCCAAGCGGGTGTTCTTCGTGTCCTCGACCGGGGTCTATGCCCAGCAGGACGGCGAACAGGTCGACGAGCAATCGGCGACCGAGCCGCGCGGGTTCTCCGGGCAACTGATGCTGGCCGCCGAACAGGCGCTGCAGGCGCACTCGCTGCCGGGCACCGTGGTACGCTTCTCGGGCATCTACGGGCCCGGCCGCGACCGGCTGATCCAGCAGGTGCGCGAGGGCCGCATGGGCGCCTCGGTCCCGCCGATGTACACCAACCGCATCCATCGCGACGATTGCGCCGGGGTGCTCGCCCACCTGATCGAGATGACGCTGGCCGAGCGCGAGATCGACACGCTGTACCTGGCCAGCGACTGCGAGCCGGTACCGCTGCACGAGGTCACCGCCTGGCTGGCGCAGCGGCTCAAGGTCGAGTCGAGCGCGACCATGCAGTCGCCGCTCAAGCGCCGCTCGAGCAAGCGCTGCAACAACACCCGGCTATGCGAGACGGGTTACCGGTTCCATTACCCGACCTTCCGCGATGGCTACGCCGAGTTGCTGGCCGCCAGAACCGCGACCCGCTCCGAAAAAGCCTGAGCCTAGGCGCGTTCCGCCAAGCCCTGTCACTCCGGGGCCGCTGAGCGCGCCGGCTCGCAGCGAAGGCGGCGAGCCGGTTTGTAATAGCGGCCAGGGCCTCCGTGCAAAGCCGCACGGAGCATGGTGCGTGGTGGCGCCATTCAGCGAACTTGGCGAACGTTAGTCGCCGATCACCATGATCGCTTCGGCCTCGACCTGGCTGCCCTTGGGCAGCGCCTTGACGCCGACCGCCGCGCGCGCCGGGTAGGGCGGCTCGAAGAACTCCTCCATGACCGCGTTGACCCGCGCGAAGTCGTCCAGGTCGACCAGGTAGAGGTTGAGCTTGACGATGTCCTGCAGCGAGCCGGCGGCCTCCTCGCAGACCGCGGCGAGGTTCTTGAACACCTGGCGGGCCTGGGCCTGGATGTCGCCCTCGACGAGCTCCATGCGCTGCGGGTCGAGCGGAATCTGGCCCGACAGATAGATGGTGTTGCCGGCCTTGATGGCCTGCGAGTAGGGGCCGATGGCGGCGGGCGCCTTGTCGGTCTGAATGACGGCCTTGTTGCTCATGGCGAGACTCCTTCAGTTATCGTTGTGCCTGGCCGGGGCCAGGCAGCGCTTGCAGGAACACAGCAAAAACAAAACGCCCGTCCCGCCGTCCGACGACGGCGGGACGGGCGGGACACTTCAATTGGGGATGCGGTTGATGCGGTCGACGTGCGGCAGGTTGCGGATCCGCTTGATAATACGCGCCAGATGCACGCGGTCGCGCACCGAGAGCGTGAGGTTGATGATCGACAGTCGCGCATCGCGCTCCTCGATGCCCACCCGCTCGATGTTGGCGTCGGCGTCGGTGACCAGACCGGCCAGTTCGGCGACCAGTCCGCGCCGCGTCTCCATGGCGATGCGCAGGGCCACCGGGAAATCGCCGCTGACTTCCTGCGCCCATTCCAGCGCGAACAGCTTGTCGGGGTCGTTGCGCAACTCGCGCACGTTGCGACAGACGTTGCGGTGCACGACGATGCCCTTGCCCACCGACAGGTGACCGATGATCGAATCGCCGGGCAGCGGGTGACAGCAGCGCGCGAAGCTCAGCACCATGCCTTCGGTGCCGCTGACCACCATCGGCCCGGTCGTGCTGCCCGGGTGAGCGGGGGCCTCGGCATCCGCATCGGTGACGGGCTGTTCGACCAGTTGCCGGGCAATGGCGTAGGCCATGCGCGTGCCCAGGCCGATCGATTCCAGCAGATCGTCGGAAGCCTTGAGCTCGAGTGCCTCGAGCAGCGCCGGCAGCCGCGCGTCGGGCAATTCCTCGAGGCTGGTGTCGAAGTCGGCCAGCGCCTTGTTGAGCAGCCGCCGGCCGAGATGGATCGACTCGGTGCGCTGCTGGTGCTTGAGCGCGTGGCGGATCGCCGAGCGGGCCTTGGCGGTGATCACGAACGACAGCCAGGCGAGGTTGGGCCGTGCGCCGGGGGCGGTGATGATTTCCAGCGTCTGGCCGCTTTCCAGGCGGCTCGACAGCGGCGCCAGGTGGCGGTCGATGCGGCAGGCGATGCAGCTGTTGCCGATGTCGGTGTGCACGGTGTAGGCGAAGTCCACCGCCGTGGCGCCCTGGGGCAGCTCCATGATGTCGCCCTTGGGGGTGAACACGTAGATGTCGTCGGGAAACAGGTCGTTCTTGACGTGTTCGATGAACTCCAGCGAGTTGCCGGCGTGGCGCTGCATCTCGAGCAGCCCGCGCACCCACTCGCGGGCCCGGGCATGACTGCCGGCGGCGATCGGCCGATCGGTCTGGCCGGCCTTGTAGAGCCAGTGCGCGGCGATGCCGTTGTTGGCCATGGCTTCCATCTCGCGGGTGCGGATCTGCACCTCGATGGGCATGCCGTTGGCGCCGAACAGCGTGGTGTGCAGGCTCTGGTAGCCGTTGGCCTTGGGAATCGCGATGTAATCCTTGAAGCGCCCCGGCACCGGCTTGTAGAGGTTGTGCACCGCGCCGAGGATGCGGTAGCAGGTGTCGACGTCGTCGGTGATGATGCGAAAGCCGAACACGTCCATGATCTCGGCGAACGGCTTGCGCTGGTCGCGCATCTTGCGATAGATCGACAGCAGATGCTTCTGGCGGCCGATCACCGTGCCCGGCAGGTCGTCGTCGTCGAGGCAGTTCTGCAGGCTGGTCTGGACCTGGCGGATCATCGTCCGGCGGTTGCCGCGGGCCATCGACACGGCGCGCTTGATGCGCTCGGCGCGCATCGGATAGATCGCCTGGAACGACAGGTCCTCGAGCTCGATGCGGATGGTGTTGATGCCCAGCCGGCCGGCGATACGGGCATAGATCTCGAGCGTCTCGCGGGCGATGCGACGCTTCTTGTCGGGACGCAGCGCGCCCAGGGTGCGCATGTTGTGCAGCCGGTCGGCGAGCTTGACGATGATCACCCGGATGTCCTGGGACATCGCCAGGACCATCTTCTGGAAGTTCTCCGCCTGGGCGACCGCCTTGTCCTCGAAGGTGATCTGGGTCAGCTTCGAGACGCCGTCGACCAGCTCGGCGACCGGCTCGCCGAACTGTCCGGCCAGCGCCTCCTTGGTGACGCCGGTGTCCTCGATCACGTCGTGCAGCATGGCGGCCATCAGGCTCTGGTGGTCCATGTGCATGTTGGCGAGGATGTTGGAGACGGCGAGCGGGTGGGTGACGTAGGGCTCGCCGGAGCGACGGCGCTGACCGTCGTGGGCCTGTTCGGCGTAGTAAAAGGCGCGCTTGACCTGCTGGATCTCGTCCTGCGGGAGATATCCGCCGAGGCGGTCGGCCAAGTCATCGATGGTAAACATGCAGCGCGCCTATACGTTGAAGCCTCTGACGTTAAAGCCCCTGACGTTGAAATCCGGTGCCTGGCGCGTTGCAGCGAGTCGCTCGCCGCGTTGCGACAGGCAGAAAGCCGGGCCTCAGGCCTCCGGGTCGTAGCTGGGTTCGGGGCGCGACGGGCGCACTGGCGCTTCTACCGGTTCGTTGAGCACGTTCTCGTCGATCTGGCCGGCGGCGATCTCGCGCAGCGCCATCACGGTGGGCTTGTCGTTTTCCCACGGCAGACGGGCATCGCGGGTGCCGCGAGCCAGCTGGCGCGCGCGCTGGGTGGAGATCATCACCAGCTTGAAACGGTTTTCGACGTGGTCGAGACAATCTTCTACGGTTACTCGCGCCATGGACGGTATTCCTGACTTGGCTGATAAAGCGTGATTCGGGGGCGCGATCGCGTCGCGCGGTAGGACCATTCAGTCTACTCGACCCCCTCGATGCGTGACAAGAGCGCTTCCAGCAGGGCGCCGTGGTGTTCGCGCACCCGCTCGAGGCGCGAGCGCTCGGCGAGTACCAGGCCGCCCAGCTGGGCCAGCGCATCGTCGAAGTCGTCGTTGATGATCACGTGCTGGTATTCGTCGAAGTGCGACATCTCGCTGACCGCGTCGCGCATGCGCCGGGCGATCACCTCGGGGCCGTCGGTGCCGCGCGAGGCCAGCCGCTGGTAGAGCGCCTCGCGGGAGGGCGGCAGGATGAACAGCGAGACCGCCCCCGGCATCTGCTCGCGAACCTGGCGCGCGCCCTGCCAGTCGATCTCGAGGATCACGTCCTCGCCGGCGGCGAGGCGCGCCTGGACCGCCGGGCGAGAGGTGCCGTAGTAGTTGTCGAAGACCCGCGCATGCTCGAAGAAGTCGCCGCGCTCGACCATGCGCTCGAAGGTCGCGACGTCCACGAAGTGGTAGTTGATGCCGTCGACTTCGCCGGGGCGCATGGCCCGGGTGGTGTGCGACACCGAGACCTGGATGCCGTCGAGGCGTTCGATCAGTGCGCGCACCAGGCTGGTCTTGCCGGCACCCGACGGCGCCGAGATGATGTAAAGCGTGCCATGGGACATAACGGGTCCGATTGAGCCGGTTCAAGGGAGCCGCGAATTATCGCACATTGTCGCGCTGGCTCTACACTAACCCGACCGATTCGCAACCGTAAGGACGCTCATGGCCTTCGCCACCGCTTCTCCCGTCGCCGGCCGGGCGCCGGTCCTGGTCTTTCTGGGTGCCGCCTTCGCCTTTCTCGCGACCATGCTGGGAACCACGCTGCCCACGCCGCTGTATCCGCTCTATCAGGCTCAGTTCGGCTTTTCGCAATTGACCATCACGGTGATCTTCGCCGCCTACGCGGTGGGGGTGATGGGCGCGCTGATCGTGACCGGGCGCTGGTCCGACCAGGTCGGCCGGCGTCCGCTGCTGTTCGCCGGGCTCATCGCCGCGGCGGCCAGCGACGCGCTGTTCCTGGCCAGCGACTCGCTGGCAATGCTGCTCGTGGCGCGGGTCGTCTCGGGGATCTCGGCGGGGATCTTCACCGGCACGGCGACGGTGGCGGTGATCGAGCTGGCGCCGCCGGCCTGGCGGCGCGCGGCGACCTTCGTCGCCACCGCCGCCAACATGGGCGGGCTGGGAATGGGCCCGGTGATCGCCGGGCTGCTCGGCCAGTACGCGGCATGGCCGTTGCAGCTGGCCTACGCCGTTCACCTGGGCCTGCTGGTGCTGGCGGTGGCCGCCGTGGCTTGCGCGCCGGAAACGGTGTCGCGGCCGGCACGGCCGCGCCTGCGGCTGCAGCGCCTGAGCGTGCCGGCCGAGGTGCGCGGGGCGTTCCTGCCGGCGGCGCTCGCCGGGTTTGCCGGCTTCGCGCTGCTGGGCTTCTTCACCGCCACCGCGCCGGCGTTCATGCAACAGGTGCTGGGTCAGTCCAATCTGGCGCTGATCGGGCTGGTCGCCGGTATGGTGTTCTTCGCCTCGACACTGGGCCAGCTGGTACAGGGCCGGTTCCCTTCGGCCTGGCGGTTGCCGCTGGGCTGCGCCATCGTCATTGGCGGCGCAACGATGATCGGCGTCGGCATCGCCCTGGCGACGCTGTGGCTGTTTCTCGGCGGGGCGCTGATCGCCGGGCTCGGCCAGGGCATCGGCTTTCGCGCCGGGCTGGGCGCCATCGCCGCGGCGAGCCCGGCCGACCAGCGCGGCTCGGTGACCTCGACCTTCTTCGTGGTCGCCTACGTGGCGCTGTCTATCCCGGTGGTGGGCATCGGCCTGGTGTCGCGCTCGATCGGCCTGGCGGCCACCGGGGTGGGATTCGCCGGCTTTGTGGCGCTGCTTTCCGGCGTGGCGCTGGTGCTGCTGCGGCGTACCGGCGGCGGGAGAGGCGAACGTTAGGCGGCGTTGCTGTGGGGAAACGGTCGCGCCGGCTGTGGCATGCCGAACACCGCGGTCAACCCGCCATGAGGCAGCCGGCCGCCCCGGCCTGGTGGGCAGTCATTCCGCGTTAGACGTGCTTCATCGTCATTGGCGGCGGGGCTATTCGCATCGGGTAGTCGAGCGCGCTGATTTCAGGACACCCACCCGGGAATCTTCGCGGGCCGAGTTTGGCCTGACGTTCGGGCATGGCCCTCAATGTCGAGTCGATCCTCGCGGGTGCGGGGTAGCCGGCATCCAGACAGGCTGGCCGTTCAAGAAGGCGGGTCGATCCCCGCGGGTGCGGGGCAGCCTCTGAAAAGCGCCGCCTCCGTCTCCCCTCTAACGGCTAACGCGGGGGCGGGTTCAGGCGGGTATCGAGCGAGAACCGCTCTTGCAAGACCACGCGATACTTGCCCTGCGCGGCATGCGGATTCATCACCAGGTTCGCGCTATGGCGTGACACGGTCGAGGGCACGACGAAGACGGGGTACGCATCGAGCAGAGTGTCGCCATAGCGCTGTTGGCCCGCGCTGGGCGTGCCCGGCACCAGCCAGTTGGGATTCGGCAGTGCGTTGGCGTCCACCCAGTGAACGCAGCTTGGGTCTAGAATCTCGATGCACAGGAGCGTGTGCGGGTCGGTATCCAGGGCCGCGAAGCCCTTGTGAACCGCGACTTCGAGTATCGCGGTGGCCGCATCCAGCGAGCCATAGACGGCGGGGCGGCCGGGGGAGTTCCAGCGCCCGCCTGCGCGCTCTGCGCCGATTCCTTTCTCCCAGGTGGCGACATGGCGGTCGCGCTCGAGGCGCCAGAACCGGATCTCGTGACTCGCTGAAGCCATTGTCAGGTGTACACCCCGTAGTCCAGACGCGTCAGCAGATCATCGACCAGATCATGACCGACCGGGGTGGTGATCAAGTCCAGCGGTTTACTTCCTTCCAGGGCCATGGCGGGTGTATCCAGCCAGCGCTGGGCCGCTTCGGTGCTGCCGAAGACGTCTTCCGCGCGCGTGAGCGTTTCGGCGAAGCGCCAGGCGCGGCCGCTCTCCTCCGGGCTGAGGGTGTCGGGCTTGTCCCGCCGTCGATACAGGGTCCGCTCGGATACGCCGAGGATTTTCACCGCGATCTTTTTATCCTGAAGGAGATCGACTTCCTCGAGGAACTTGATCACCCCTGCCGACGCGAAGCCTTTCTCGATGAGTCGATGGATTTCGTAGGGAGAAGTCACCGCGACCTGGCGTTTGCCCGTCAGGCGGCGGATCGCTCGCTCACTAATGGTGGGCTCCATGGAAGGCTCGAACTCGGTGATAGCCATGCTGGACTCCTCGTGTTTCTCGCCAGATGGCAAAATTATAGCGCCACATGGCAAGGTTGTCATGTCGAGCGGTATTTGTCGGCAGTGGCGTGGAAGATTCAGCCTGGCCGGGAGATTCACAGATGCCTTGTCTCGCGGCGCAGGCGAGTCTGGCGAGCGCCACCGCCGCGCCCACGGCGCCGGGCTCTGATATGCTACGGGGCCCCTTCGTTCACCCCTGCCAGGAGTTTCCGATGACCGCCGCCCCCGCCACACTGCGCATCCGCCGCCCCGACGACTGGCACCTTCACCTGCGCGACGGCGAGCTGATGGCCGCGGTGCTGCCCTATACCAGCGCCGTGTACGGCCGGGCGATCGTGATGCCCAACCTGGCGCCGCCGGTGACCACGGTGGCCGCGGCGGCGGCCTATCGCCAGCGCATCCTCGACGCGCTGCCCGCCGGCCATGACTTCACGCCGTTGATGACCTGCTACCTGAGCGAGGGCGTCACCGCCGACGAGCTCGAGCGCGGCTATCGCGAGGGCATGTTCACCGCCGCCAAGCTCTACCCGGCCAACGCCACCACCAACTCCGCCCACGGCATCCGCGACGTCACGGCGATCTATCCGCTGTTCGAGACGATGCAGCGGATCGGCATGCCGCTGCTGATCCACGGCGAGGTGACCCGTGCCGAGGTGGATATCTTCGATCGCGAGAAGGTCTTCATCGACACGGTGATGGCGCCGCTGCGCCGCGCCTTCCCCGAACTCAAGGTGGTCTTCGAGCACATCACCACCGGCGAGGCCGCGCAGTACGTGCGCGAGGGCAACGAGTTCCTGGCGGCGACGATCACCCCGCAGCACCTGGCCCACAATCGCAACGACATGCTGGTCGGCGGTATTCGCCCGCACCTGTACTGCCTGCCGATCCTCAAGCGCGGCAGCCACCAGCAGGCACTGCGCGCGGCGATCGCCAGCGGCGATCCGCGTTTCTTCCTGGGTACCGACTCGGCACCGCACCTGGCCCATACCAAGGAGACCGCCTGCGGCTGTGCCGGTGTGTTCAACGCGCCGACCGCGCTCGAAGTCTATGCCTCGGTGTTCGAGGAGGAGGGCGCGCTCGACCACTTCGAGGCGTTCTGTTCCGAGAACGGCCCGCGCTTCTACGGCCTGCCGCTCAACGAGGGCCGCGTCGAACTGACCCGCCGGGAGCAGACGGTGGTCGAGTCGATCGCCTGCGGCGACGAACGCTTGGTGCCGTTTCGCGCCGGCGAGCCGCTGGCCTGGCGGGTGACGGCCGGCGATTGAGTACTCGTCTTGGCATCGTTCTTATACTTAAGTCGTAATTCTGCAAGAATAACCGTGTTCCAATGAACCGCTGATCGTTCTCAGACGCGTGGTCGCGACGGCCATGCGTCTTGCTCACGTGCATCAGCCGCCGGTCATCTTTCCGACAGGGAGTTTTCAATGAGCGATGCCTCTTCGTCACCGCCGCCCGCGGTCGCCCATCCGCGCCTGGCGGAGCTCGCCCTGGCGCTGGGAGGCTTCGGCATAGGCACCGGCGAATTCGTGATCATGGGGTTGATGAACCGGGTGGCGAACGACCTGCAGGTCGCCGTGCCCGATGTCGGTTACGCCATCAGCAGCTATGCCCTGGGTGTGGTCGTGGGCGCGCCGATCATCTCCGCCCTGGCGGCCCGGGTCCCCAAACGGGCCCTGCTGATCGGCCTGATGCTGGTATTCGCCCTGGGCAACATCGCCAGCGCCTTCGCGCCGAGCTTCTGGTCGTTCGTGGGGCTGCGCTTCATTGCGGGTCTGCCGCACGGTGCCTACCTGGGTGTGGCGGCGCTGGTCGCGGCGGCGGCGGTGCCCATCGATCAGCGGGCCCGCGCGGTCAGCCGCGTCATCCTGGGGCTGACCGTGGCCATCCTGGCCGGTGCGCCGCTGGCCACCTGGGCCGGCAACCTGCTGGGTTGGGAGGTCGCCTTCGTCGGTGTGGGCGGCATCGCCCTGCTGACGGCCTTGCTGATCGTGCTGCGGGTTCCGGCCCAGCCTGCCGACACCCAGGCCAGCCCCAAGCGCGAGCTGAGCGCAATGATCAAGCAGCGCGTGCTGTTCACGCTGGGCGTGGCCTGTGTCGGCTTCGGCGGGATGTTCGCGGTGTTCAGCTACGTGATTCCCACGCTCACCGCCCAGGCCGGCATGCGCGAGGCCCTGGGGCCGCTGGTGCTGGTGGTTTTCGGCATCGGTACCATCATCGGCAACCTGGTCGGTGCGCGGGCCGCCGACAGGAACCTGATGCGCGCCATTCCGGCGGTGCTGATCTGGTGCATCCTGGTCCAGGGCGGTTTCTATTTCGCGGCCGACTCGGTATGGCTGGGCATCCTGTTCGTCGGCCTGGTGGGCACCGGCATGGCGCTGGGCCCGGCGTTGCAGACGCGCTTGATGGACGTCGCCGAGGACGCCCAGACCATGGCCGCCTCGCTCAATCACGCCGCCTTCAATATCGCCAATGCGCTGGGCGCCTGGCTGGCCGGGGTGACCATCAAGCTCGGCTTCGTGTGGTCGACCACCGGCCTGGTGGGGGCGACGCTGGCCCTCGGTGGGTTGGGGATCTTTTACGCAGGCGTCTGGGCGGAACGTCGCATCGCGTCGTCTACCGCCGGCTGAAACAAGGCTAGCCCTTGGTGCCGGGTATCGGCTTGCTTTCGGCGCCTTGCGCCGGCTGCTTGCGGTTGTCGTAGACGTAGCGGAGATGGCCGAAGACTTCCTGCGCCCAGTTGAAGCGATAGCGCCCCGCCAGCACGCCGACCTCCCGACACAGGGCCGGATGATGATCGATGGCCTGTTCGAGCCTGTCGGCCAGGGCCGCTTCGCCCTCATTCAGGTCGAACAGCAGCCGCGGGTTGCCCTTGACCATTTCCGGGCTGCCGCCGGTATCGGACAGCAGCACCGGAATGCCGTGGGCGATGGCATCGAGCGCGGCGTTGGAGAAGTCGTCGAACAGCGACGGCAGCACGAACAGGTCGATGCCGTGATAGAAGGCCTCGATATCCTCGCCCCAGCTCCGGAACTGGATGTTGGGGTATTGCTCGTCGTCGAGATATTCCTCGACCCAGGGGTAGGCTTGCCAGTTGCCCTGAATGACCAGTCGGCACTGCTGATGCCGATCCATCTCGAGAAAGGCGCGAATCAGGAACTCGACGTTCTTGCGTTTCGAGAGCTGTCCGCAATAGCCGATCGTGAACGGCCCGGGGGTGCGGGCATTGCGGCATTGCGGGGCCACCTGCGAGTCGTTGGGGATCTTGTGGACCATCGGCTGGTACTTGTCGTGCAACTCGGCCTCGCGGCGCATGGAGGGCGAATTGTTGTAGACGATGGTATCGGCACGGGCCTTGACCAGGTGGTCCATCGCGCGGATGAACAGTCCGTAGAAGAAGGGCTCGTTGTAGCGGGCCTGATAGTGCGTTTCGCCACGAATGAACAGCGTCTTCAATACGCGTGCCGGCGGTGTCGCGATGAAGCTCAGGCCGTTGTGGGTATCGAAGGAGACGATTGCCGGATTGGCCAGTTCCTTGGCCAGGCGCCGGGTCGTCAGGGCGAAGGTCAGTGCCGTCTTGATCTTCGCCAGGCCCCACAGGCTGGACTGGCCGGTGGCGACGGGCACCTTCACCACCCCGGGCCGGGAGCCGACGTCGAAGTGCGCGGGCACGATCAGGTAAATCGTATGGCCCTGACTGGCAATGAAGTGGGCCAGCGCCCTGAGGCGCAACCAGCAGCCCTTTTCCATCGAGCCATTGTAGGCGGCGATCACGTTGTCCATAACGACTCCGCTTCGCTAGCTCACCTCATGCCTTCCTGGCAAAAGCGCGGCTTGGCAGACCCACCGCAACGAGCTAACGCGTGTTCATTGATTGCGACTGAATTTAACAGTGTAGCCACACTCGGCGTCATTTTCACAACGCGGTCTTACCAATCGCCGGGGCGGGTCAGATCAGAAAGGCGTACTTCTCGCGCAGCCGTTCCCAGCTCTCCCGCGAGTTGGCGGCGAGCAGCCGACCCTGATGGAGGGTCGGTGTGTAGGGCGTGCCGTCGAGCAGCGCCGCATGACCGCCGGCTTCCCGGTGAACCAGCAGGCCGGCGGCGTGATCCCAGGGCATCAGCTTGCCGGCGAGCATGAAGTCGACGTAGCCGAAGGCCATGGTGCGGTATTCATGGCAGGCACAGCCGAACGCCATCATCCGCTGCAGGTCGGGAAAGGTGGCGGCAAGCTGGTACTGCTGGGGCTTGGGGAAGAGCCTGATCGAGGTGGAACCGACCATCCCGGCGATCTCGGTGGTGTCGGAAACGCTCAGCCGGCGCTGGGTGCCGTCGGGCCGGCCGAAGTACGCGCCCTCGCCGCGACGGGCGACGACCCAGTCGTCGGCCAGCGGGTCGTAGAGCAACCCGAAGATCGTCTCGCCGAAACTCGTCGCCGCCAGGATCACCCCGAACTGGTTGAGCCCGCGGGCGAAGTTCCAGGTGCCGTCGACCGGGTCGACGATCAGCGCCAGCTCGGCCCCGGCGATGTCCGCGAGCTGGGCGTCGCCCTCCGCGACGGCCTCCTCGCCGATGATCGTCGCCCCGGGCAGCAGCTCGGCGATGGCGCGGCCGATCAAGCGTTCCGCGCCCTGGTCGGCGTCGGTGACCAGATCGTCCGGGGCGCTCTTGGCGCGGATGCTCGCGTCGCTCAGGTTGCGAAAGCGCGGTAGGATCTCCGTCTTGGCGGCGTGGCGGACGATGTCGATGAGTTGCTGCTGTTCGCTCGGCGTGATCACTCTGGCGGTCGGCATGGGAACTCCTGGGTTATCGGCGACTGCTATCAGGGTACTCGATTCCCTAGCCGATCTCTCCGAGGCAAGCCGACTTTCCTTCCGCGCATGGCCGACGGGGCTGGGCTCGACGCCGTTTCGTGGCCCGAACGCACGCCGCCTGGGCATTCGGCGTCCGTGGTGGCGGTGCTGGCCGGCCTCCGCGGGACCGCCAGGCGTGGCAGCTTCGGTCAATTGTCCGGCACGCGCCGCCAAGCATTTGTCTCATCGGCTGCGTTAACTGGATCGAGGCCGACGATGCCCGGGATTTCGTGCTGGTATGGACCGATCGACGAGGGCCTGTTGGGCGAGTCGGCGCCTCGATCGCCGGGGCCTTAGCGCAGGCACTCGCCAAGACTGGATGATAACCAGCCCTTTCACGCGGAAGGTTGCCGCCATGGAAAACAAAAATTATCGCTGTAACGATGCGAGCCAGTTGTCATCGTTTTTCCACAGCAGTACGCAAGACATCGAGCAACATGTCAGTGCTTTCAAGGACTGGAAGCTGCATTTCCTGCAAATGACCGAAGGGCCTTTCGAAGGCGAGATCGTCTACTTCGAGCTGGAAGGGCTCAAGGTCATCAAGGATAGAATCAGCCAGTCGGTGCTCAAGAAAGGCGCGCTGGAGAACGCCACGATCAGCTTCAGTATTCCGCTCTCCAGACCGGCGTCGCCTCTTATCTGCCAGGGCAAGACCTATCATTACCCCGGGGTGTTGGCCGTGAGGGGCGGGGAGTTGCCGGAGATCAGGGTGCCGGCCGGCCTGGACCTGCTCTGTCTGAGTATGGATGCTCATTACCTGATGGGGCTGCTGGACGGCCCGAATGCCGACATCGACCGCTCGCTGGCAGAGCCCTGCTACATACCGGCCTCGGCTGGCTATCGCAAGTTGGCCGAGTCCTTCGAGCTCGCATGCCACTCACGGATAGCTTACGACTATCCGGCGGTGCGGCATGAATTGCGCGATGCCTTGTTGGGCCAGATGCTGGATTTGCTGGAGCGGGGCGAGGTCGAAAAGATAACCGCCTCGGCGCGCAAGCGAGTCGTGGACCGGGCGCGTGACGTCATCGCCGCGAACGAGGGCGATTCACTGACCATTCTTTCCTTGTGCCACGCAATCGGGGTGAGCCGCCGCAAGTTGCAGTATTGCTTTCAGGACTGCCTCGGTGTCAGTCCGGTTACCTATATCAGGCTGTTTCGGCTCAATGAGGTGCATAAATCACTGCTGAACGGTGGTGGGGCGACCCATGTCCAGGACGAGGCGGCCCGCCGGGGCTTCTATCACCTGGGGCGTTTTTCCGTGGAGTACAGAAGGCTGTTCGGCGAGAAACCCTCGCAGACGTTGCAGCGGTCCCAGCGTAATCGTGCCGATTCCGGATAACGCTTCTTTATCGTAGGGCCATAAGCTCGTGCACAACAATCACAACGACAAGGTGCACGATGAACAAGAATCTCGCTGTATGTCTGACGCTGGCCGGCATCGCCTGCACGGCACCGGCCCTGGCCACCGAAGGCGGCGCGCCCACCACCGCGATGGGGACTTACGACTTCGGTTCCGGCTTCCTGCCACCCTCCACGCCACACGGCACCTTCGGGCTGCGCACGGCCTGGTATTCCGCTGATGAGCAGAAGGGCGCCGATGGCTCGTCCACAGGCAACGACTTCTCCCTCGACGTGCTCTCGATCGGCCTGGCCTACGTCCACATGACGGACAAGACGTTCCTGGGCGCGCGCTACGGCTTCGGCGGCGTGGCGCCGTTCTTCGACATGGATGCCTCGCTGGGTGTCAACGTCGGCGGGCGGACGGTGTTCGAGGACGAGGCGGACCCGTTTGCCCAGGCCGATCTGCAGCTCCTGCCGCTGATGCTCGAGTGGCGACCCAGGCCCGGGATGGGGGTGACCGCGCAATTCCAGGTCCAGGCACCCACCGGCGACTACGACGAGGATCGGCTGGTCAATCCGGGGCTCAACCACTGGGCCTTCTCGCCGATCGTCGGCCTCAGTTACATCACGCCCGGTGGCTTCGAGGTCTCGACGCTGTCGCAATTCGACATCAATACCCGTAACCACGACACGGATTACCGCAACGGGGTCGAGTACCGCAACGAGTTCGCCCTCGGCCAGCATTTCGGTGCCTGGACGGCCGGCCTGGCGGGCTATTACTACGACCAGTTGACCGACGACGACAGCCCCACGCTGGCCGACGGTGACGGCAATCGGGCCAAGGTCTGGGCCGCGGGGCCGGCGCTGAGCTACGTCGCGCCCGGCAAGCCGGCCTTCTGGGTCCACGCCTACAAGGAGTTCGCCGCCGAGAATCGCAGCGAAGGCTACAATCTCGCGCTTCGCGTCGCCTACAGCTTCTAGGGGCTAGACCATGACAACGACAAGCGTAGACAGGCAGGCCGGGGCGCGCGAAGGCGCCGTGCTGCTGCTGGGCAGCAGCCTGACCATCGTCGGCTCGGTGATGGTGACCTCGGTGCTGCCCAAGATGATGGCGGAGTTCGCCCCGACCAACCCGCATGCCGAGCTGTGGGTGCCGCTGGCCATCACCGGGCCGGCACTGGCGATTGCGCTGTTCGCGCCGCTGGCCGGCTGGCTGGCCGATCGCTTCGGCCGCAAGCAGATGCTGATCGTGGCGACCCTGCTGTATAGCGTGCTGGGCGCCCTGCCGTCGCAACTCGATGCCCTGATGGGAATCGTCGGCGTGCGGCTGCTGTTCGGCGTCGCCGAGGCGATGATCATGACCGGCTGTTCGACGCTGATCGCCGACTACTGGCGTGGCGAGCAGCGCATGCGTTACGTCAATCGCCAGGTGGTGACCATTGGCCTGGTCGGTGCCGCCTTCTTCGTGATCGGCGGCATGCTCGGCGAGTCGTCCTGGCGGGCCCCCTTCTATCTCTACCTGCTACCGCTGGCGCTGGTGCCGTTCATGGCTCGCGTGCTGTGGGAGCCGTCCGTCGAGCGCCAGGAGGCGCACGACCATGAGCAGGGCGAGGACAGGGTGGCCGTGGGCACGCTGATCGCCGGGTATCTGCTCATCGGCCTGGGCATGGTGATGAGCTTCGTCGTTCCCATCCAGGCCCCGGTGATCCTGGTCGGATTGGGCGTGACCTCGAGCACCCTGATCGGCCTGGCGACGGGCCTGGGGCTGCTGGCCACCCTCCTGGGCGCCCTGTTGTGGCCCTGGGCGCGTCGCACCTTCGGTTCCCACGGCTGCAACGTGCTGCTACTGATACTGCTGGCCATCGGCCTGGTGGGGTTGGTCGAGGCGCAGCGCTATTCCACCGTCATGCTCGCCATCACCGTGCATGGCATCGGCGCCGGCCTGCTGGTACCCAACGCCATGGCGCCGGTGATGAACGCCCTCACGCCGAAGACCCGCGGGCGGGGGATGGGCTTCTTCACCGGCTTCCTCTACATCGGCCAGTTCGTCAGTCCGCTGGTGGTGGGCTTGGCGGCCGGCATCGCCGGCGACTTGAGCGGGGCCATCCTGATACTCGCCGCCGTCAGCGTGATCTATGCCGTGGGCTGGGGAAGCGCGGCATTCCGCGAGCGCCGCCTGCTGGGCGTCGCCCGGCAAGACAGTTCCAGTCCCTGATCCGGAGAACCGCAAATGAAGCATGACGTTGATCGTCTGCTGGACACCCATGACGGCCTGGCCCTCGGCCAGTGCGTGACGAGTGGCGAGGTGTCGAGCACGGCACTGGTAGAGGCGGTCGTCGAACGCCTCGAAAGGGTTGATCCCAGCCTCAACGCGGTCGTCGACCGTTTCTACGATGAGGCGCGAGCGGCCAGCCGCCGGCCCGTCGACGAAAGCCAGCCGTTTGCCGGCGTCCCGACCCTGGTCAAGGACCTCTTCTCGCCGGTTGCCGGCGCGCTGATGACCCAGGGATCGCGAGCCACCGGCGAGGTTCGGGCGGATTGCGACGCCGAGGCGGTGGCGCGGCTGCGTCGGGCCGGTTGCCTCCTGCTGGGCACCAGTACCTCGCCGGAGTTCGGGACCTCCTACACCACGGAATCGACCCGCCACGGCGCGACGCGCAACCCCTGGGATCTCGAACGCAGCGCGGGCGGCTCCAGCGGCGGTGCGGCGGCGCTGGTGGCGGCGCGGGTCGTGCCCTTCGCCCACGGCAACGACGGCGGCGGTTCGCTGCGTGTCCCCGCCTCCTGCTGTGGCGTGTTCGGCTTCAAGCCGAGCCGCGGGCTGATGCCATCGGGGCCGATGGCGGGCGAGGGG
>NZ_CAAHFN010000076.1 GCF_900961225.1 Modicisalibacter radicis | reverse complement strand
GAGATAGAGGGCATCAGGGGGCATAATCTAGGTCCCAGGCTATACCGCCTCAGGGTTTGTGGATGCTCACCCTGATGCCAGAGCCTGCTGGTAGCTAATCAACAGGCCCGGAGAGACACAAGGGTTTTGTTTCGTCAAGGAGAAACACCGCGACGGGCCTCTGCACTATTCATCGCAAGATGCCGGCTTTGTGTTTGAACTTTACCCATTGGCGGAGATTTAGGAAGCGGGCAACTCCAGGATAGGTTTCTCGGCAAAAGACATACAGCAGGTTCTCTCCCGAGTGGCAATTACGAGTCAGCATGAATTCGATGGCAAGCAGATTTACGTCGTTCGAGATCCTGATGGAAGAAAGGTCGAGCTTAGGGAACAATGACCATACAATACGCGTCACACGGATGCTCTTGTCTCCGCTTCGCTACGTCAAGGCCACCGGCGCGCTCTGCGCATGAATAGGGAGTAAATGCATGGTTTTCGAGCTACCTGCACCGGGATTGCAAAGCTCTGAGTCATTGGTTGGCTGTATTGAGTCTCGGCGTAGCTCAAGAGAATATTCGAAGGCACCCCTACCTTTAGGTGTTTTGTCCCAATTGCTTTGGTCGGCTCAAGGCGTAACTGGTGCCGAACAGAAAAGATCCACTCCATCGGCGGGAGGGTTATACCCGCTGCATCTAAAAATTGTGGTGCAGCGGGTATCGGAACTTGAGCCCGGTACTTATGAGTATGACGCTGATAGCCATTCGTTGAAGCTAGTCGGTGGCTGTATTCCGGAAGGGGCAATGCACGAGCTAGGGATTGGTAATCAACCGTGGTTGAAAGACGCGGCCGTTGTCATCGGAGTTACAGCGAAACTTGGAGATGCGGTTCGGAATTTTGAGCATCAGCCACCCCAGGGAGAGCGCGGTGCTTGCTATGTGTATATGGAAACTGGTGCTTTAGCACAAAATGTCTATTTACAGAGCACTGCTTTGGGCGTTGGTTGCGTTCTCGTTGCAGGGTTTGATGATTCAAGGGTGAAGAAGGTATTGAGATTGCCTTCGGAGTTGGAACCTACAGCGCTGCTGTGTATCGGGAAACTGCGGGATGCCTAGCAGCGCATAACTATGGAATCAAAGAACACCTTGATCCGATCAAGGCTCAGCTCTCTGAGCTCTGGCTCCAAAGTTTTAAGCTACCCCCTGAATATGATGGAGGTTCAGCATGTTCGACTACTCAATGGTCCATTGGATGACGTTTTTATCTGCGGCGGTTCTTCTAAATATTTCTCCAGGCCCAGATATGGCTTTTATTTTAGGGCAGACACTGCGCAGCGGTCGTCGATGCGGGGTTGCTGCGATGCTAGGTATCTGGTCAGGTGCGTCGTTGCATGTAGTTATGGCGGCGGTAGGACTGTCGGCAATCCTTGCCACATCAGCTTTGGCATTTTCAGTGGTCAAGTGGGTTGGGGCTACATATTTGATATGGTTGGGCATCAAGATGCTTCGTTCGCAAGGTGCTTCATTTTTATCTAATAACGAAGGTGACAGTTTACGGATGCAGTCGGTCTATTGGCAGGGAGTTCTTGTTTCTGCTCTCAACCCGAAAGTAGCTGTATTTTTCCTCGCTTTCTTGCCACAGTTCGTCGTCGACGGTGCTGGCCCTGCCGGTGCTCAGCTATTACTTCATGGAAGTTTGATCATTGTTGTCGCGGCTTTTATAGAACCTCCTTTGGTTGTTGCGGGTTCGAAATTGGGTGCTTTCTTGAAGAAAAATAAGCGCGTTGGGTTATGGATAGATCGAAGCCTTGGGGCCTTGTTTATTGCCCTGGGAGCGCGCCTCGCGGCTAGTACGAAATAAAGCCATGGTGGCCGAGACGAATTATACCATCAACCATATGATCAGGCCTTGCGCCGAATGCCAAAATCTTCGCTCTGCTGCGAGTTTGTCATCGGTGATGGCGGGTGTCATGCCTTTGGATGAGATTCGATACCGGAATCGAGTTTGCTTTTAATGAGAGTTTCCGATCTGGAAAGCTCAAGAGCTTGGTACGAGCATCTCGGTTTGGAGTTTTCTGAAGAGCGGCATGATGACGGACCTGTCCATTATGCGGCAGCGGAGGCCAATTTTGTCTTCGAGCCATATCCGGAATCGGCATCCAATCCCGTGTCATCGGCTGTAAGACTAGGTTTCTGTGTGCAAGATGTGTGTGCGATCGTTGATGCCAAGACACCACTTGGTTCGGTAGCGGTTGAACCGGATCTGAGCTCTGGTCGACTCCACGCTGTTCTGGTAGACCCGGAGGGCATTAAGGTGGAAATAAATGAAGCCAAGACATAAGATGGCGCTCAATGTGACTGGGTTACGCTTCGCTCCACCCAGCACCTCAGCTCCGCGTTCAGCAGTCACGGGTAGAAGTATGGAAGGAGTTTCGAATGCCAGAGAAATTTGTAAAATTGGACTGCAGATCGCTCTGGAGTGAGTCAGTTGGCCCAGGCCCAGCGGAAACAATTCTCCTGATTTCTGGTGCAAACGCATCTGCTCTGATGTGGCCGGATGACTTTGTCGAACTGCTAAGTTCCAAGGGGTATCGCGTGATTCGTTATGATCATCGGGATACCGGGCGTTCTACCTTTATTGGATTTGATGAAGCTCCTTATACCGTCGAGGAGATGGCAGCAGATGCAATGTCCGTCCTTGATGCTTGGGGAGTGGATAAAGCCCACGTTGTGGGTTTATCGCTAGGTGCGACGTTAGGCCAGGTTTTGGCACTTGATCATCCTGAGCGACTTTATAGCCTCACGCTCATGTGTGGAGCAGCACTGGACGTAGACTTTGTTGGCAATATTGCTCGTACCTTTTCAGGTGAGAGATCTACAAATGAACTCCCTCTACCCAATAGGGAAGTATTGGAAGCACTTTCGCAGCGTGCCAAACCATCCAACACGATGGAAGAAGAGCTAGATCGCCGTGTCAAAGAATGGAGCCTGCTATCAGGGAATAGGCTCGAATTTGACAAGTCAGATTTTCGGCTGCGTGAGCAACGCTGTATAGAGCACGCAGGTACTTGGGTACAGCCCGGAAATCACGCAATGGCAACCCCAGTATCGCTATCGCGGGGAAAAGAGTTAAGAAGGGTGCACGTTCCGATCCTCGTGATTCAGGGTTCTGAGGACCCGCTTAACCCACCGCCGCATGGAAAACATATTGCAGGTATGTTGCCAAATGGGCAATTAGTAGAAATTGAAGGGCTTGGCCACTGTCTGCCGAAAGCGCTCCTGCCCATACTGGCGGATGAAATCAGTAGCCATGCAGTCGACGCTCGCACCTCGCGCGCCTGATGGCGGCGCTATACAATCGGGGAAACTTTTGTGTTAAACATCGAAGCTTTTGAGGCGATCGAGAATGAATCAAAGATAATTGAAGGTCTTGAATTAGACGGGTGTGTCTGCGTACACGGAATGAGAACAAATGTAAGAGATCTTCTCGGCCGAATCTGCGATTATTTGAACAGTGGTTGTGAGAGTGAAGAGGAAGACTATCTTCGAGGCGATTACAATCACCCATATGCTCAGGTTGGTTTCGCATACCACAAAAAATTCAGTTATAGTGAGGCAAAAATAATGGCGATAGAGGCGTACGAGCGCACAAATATATAATGCATGTTAGGCAATGCAATCGGTTCCGCAACCGGGATCCGAGGTTCCAGAATGAGAAAACCGAGTATGGAAAACGTCACCAAAACTGGCTGGAAGAAGGCCATTCTTGACAGTGAATTCCAGTTCGATCCGGTGACTCTCAGATGTCTCTGCCAGGCAGGCGAAAGCCTCACCTGTCGCAGCCAGCGGGAAACCGAGGATGCAAGATCCGGGTGTACTTCGAAGGGCGTGATTGTTCCAATGCCGCCACTGCCCGAAGAAGCGCCGGTGCATGCAGGATCCCTCCTCGGCAGACCATCGCAATGGCTCGGGGCGCCAAGTCTTTTTCACGATCGAGAACAAACAAACGTCTGCCGAACTACACTGATTGGGTGAAACACCGGGTGGATAGCCCAAAAGGTAAGGTCATCTATCGCTTTGTTTGAAAATGATGCCTTGCTAACCTTTCCACCATCAGGCTTGAAGAGGTTGTCATGGCAGGACGTTACGAGATTTTCGATCAGGGGTGGGCATTGATTGAAGATATCGTTTTGATCTTACCCAGCACTCGTGGACATCGATCTAAGCGATCATTCGATCCTCGAAGGCCTCTGGGCTGATCATCCCAATCGCACTGTGCCGGCGTTGTCGGTTGTAGTCCATCTCGATGTACTCGAACACGTGCCGTCGCATGACGTCCCGTGTCTCGAATTGCTCGCCATGGATCGCTTCAACCTTGAGACTACGAAAGAAGCTCTCGGCACAGGCGTTGTCGCAGCAGTTGCCCTTGGCACTCATGCTGCACTTAGGGCTACGCACCCACATACGCAGCGAGCTCCTCGGGCCCACCCGAGGGAAACACTTCTTTTAGAAATTCCAGAAAAGCCGAAACACGGGCATTGAGCAGCCGGCGTGACGGATAGAGCGCCCATAGGGCGATTTCGGGGCCTTCGACGTCGCCCCAGCATAAGAGTCGTCCAGCGTCCAGATCCTGACTGACCAGTGAAACCGGAAGCAGGCCGGCGCCGGCACCGGCACGCACCGCATCGCGAACCATGATCATCGACGAAAGATGAAGCACTGGGTTCACTGCCAGGCGCTCTTTCCTGCCAGCCGTGTTTAAATCCCATGCAGACGTCTGCTGGCTGGACCCTCGGATAACAGCCGGTACCGCTTGATTTGCAGAGGGTCGTATCAAGTCGGGGCTGGCCACCACCACCAATCGATCCCGCAGAAATTTGCGCCCGTAAAGGTTTTCATCGGTGTCGGGATTCACTCGAATCACTAGGTCATAACCTTCATCAACCATATCGACAGGCCGATCTTCTGTAGTCACCTCAAGTTGCACATCCGGATACTTCGCGGCGAACTCGGCAGCGAGCTTGCCCATTGCCAGTTGGCAGAACAGCAGTGGCGCACTGATGCGCAAGCGGCCTGAAGGCCGGGCTGCGCCCGAAGCAATTGAATTGACGGTCTCATCCAACTCGGTAAGCAAGGTTCTGGTTCGCTCGTAAAGTGCCATTCCCTCCTGAGTCAGCCTGAGTTTGTGAGCTCCACGCTCGAAAAGCCTCAGTTGAAGGCTGCCCTCCATCTCGGAAACCCGACGGGACAAGGTTGCCTTCGAGCGTCCAGTCGCCCGTGCGGCTCGACCAAACCCGCCATGGAGGGCAACCAGGTTGAAATCAGCGAGAGCAAGCAGATCCATCATGTTCCACCAGTAAGACAGTCTGTCTATATATAGCATCTATCGGGCCACAAATGAAACAAATAGAGTGGGAGTCGTCAATAAGACAGAACCTTAACCCTTATCAGGAGTACACCTCATGACTATTCTCGTAATTGGAGCCACTGGCCGTGTCGGCCACCACGTCGTAGATCAGCTCGTCAATCGTGGCGCCGAAGTGCGCGTGTTGACCCGTGACCCGTCAAAGAACGCGTTCCCGGATGGCGTGGAAGTCGCGAAAGGTGATTTGCTCGACATTGACTCGCTGCGCCACGCTTTTAGCGGCATCACTAGCCTGTTTCTCCTCAACGCGGTGACTGGCGACGAATTCACACAGGCCCTCATCACTTTGAATATTGCTCGCGAGGCGGGGGTTGAACGCGTCGTCTACCTGTCGGTATTTGACGCCGATAAAGCTGTCAATGTGCCTCATTTTGCGGTGAAGTACGGCGCTGAGCGTATGCTTGAGAAGATGGGTTTCAGTGCGACCATCCTGCGGCCGGCCTACTTTATCGATAATGAGAAAATGATTAAGGAGGTGATCTTCAACTATAGCGTTTACCCGATGCCGATCGGTGGCAAGGGTGTTGCCATGGTCGACGTCCGCGATATCGCCGAAGTTGCCGCGATCGAATTGATCCGTCGCGATCAGGCCCCGGAAAAATTGCCTAATGACACCATTAATATGGTCGGTCCTGACACGCTTACGGGTTCAGGGGTGGCCGAAATCTGGTCGGAAATTATCGGCCGTCCAGTTAACTATGGTGGCGACGATCCCAGCGAATTCGAGCAGAACATGGCGACCTTCATGCCGAAATGGACCGCCTATGAAATGCGCCTGATGGCCGAACGCTATGTCAGCGACGGCATGATCCCCCAGTCTGGCGATGTCGAGCGCCTGACCCGAATTCTCGGCCGACCGTTGCACAGCTATCGCAGATTTGCAGAGACCCTCTTCTCTGAGACGACCGAAAAGGCTTGATTGTGGCAGTTAACGACTAAGCTTGAATATCAAGGAATCTTCCTGTTTGAACGAACATTCTCGACTGCAAGAAAGTGTAGTAACACTTTCTTGCAGCCCAACCAAACCCCTCAGAACAACACACAGATAACGATATGAGTCCGCATTGGGATACAATGGTGGGCTTTCATCGTTCCTTCGGTCTGACTTTCTCTCCAGAAACCGGTCCATCGGCAATGTGAAATTTCTGCTACGTTGGCCTGATAGCGGTCGTGGATCGCTGCATGCACATAGCAGCGATTGAGCGAGATACAGATCTGACCGAAGTTGCGAAACTTGGAACCGATATCGGCAGCGTCGAAACCGATGGCCCAATCACCAACGCTTACAACGAGTCGAACAATTGATCGGCCAAGAATAGGAAGCGTGATGACCGGGGCTACTCATTCGAGGTGATATTATGGCCCTCGTCTAAATCCCCAAGCACAAGAGAAATCGCCAAAGGCCAAGGAGACCCAAATTCTAGGCTAACCGACGAAAAAGGTGGTCAATTGTTCGGTTACTATGCCGGGCGCCTCTTCCGGTATGTAATGGCCACAAGCATCGATCGTTCCACCGCTGACCTCGCCGGCAATGCTTTTGAGGGTGTCCAACAGTACGTTACCAACACCACCGCTAGCGCCCCACGCCAATAGCGGGATGCTCAGTTGTCGCGTCCCGCGCTCCCGGTTCTGCGCTATGCCGCCTTCGTTGAACAGGGCCCGGTAGTAATCAAAGCCGGCCCGAGCGGCGCCCGGCGCACTGAAAACTCGCGTGTATTCGTCCAGATCGGCAGGCGTAATCGCTGATCGGTTAAGCATCTTTGACGTGAACAGCCAGTCCAGATAGAGCTTCTCACGACCCTGGACGAGCAACTCCGGTAGATCTGTGAGCCGATTGAACCCGAAGTGCCAAGTCCGAACATTGACCTCTTCCGAGGGACTGCCTCCGGGCCCCGCAGGGGTAATACCAGGCAAGGCGGCGTCATAAAGGGCTAGGCGTCCGATGTCATCCGGCCAATCGGCTGCCCAGGCGTAGCCAATCCACGCGCCGACATCATGGCCGGCCACATCCAGAGGTCCATCGGACAGAAGCCCTAGATGCTCGACGAAGCAGTGAAGATCCTTCGCCACGGTAGCCAAGTCGTAACCATGGGCGGGTTTATCGGAGTCACCCAGACCCCGTGGATCAAGAGCGATGACTCGCCGTCCTGCTGCTACTAGTGCCGGCATGACGTAGCGCCATGCGTACCAGCTTTGCGGCCAACCGGGGATCAGTAGCAGAGGCTTACCGGAGCCACCCTCGACATAGTGCAGCTTGATGTCCCCGATCTGGACATGACGATGGCGGAAGTGTTGCCAAAACTCAGAGAGTTCCATATTACGGGGCTCACTAATAGCGGGATCGGTAGAAGAAATAGTACTCATGACAGTCTCCCTTTGAGATGGAATGTGCCAGTCAGATGGCAACCGAGGGTTTGATGCGACGCATCTTCAGTACGGCCACGGCAGCTATCGACAACAGCATGACCAGAACTGAGAATGTGATACCTGCTGCACGCAGGCCTATGTATTCGATAGCTATACCCAGGCCCAGGACCGGCACGGCTACCGCGAGATAAACGACGACAAAGAGCAATGAGGTGATTTCGGCTCTCTTGCCTGCTGGACTGGCGGCAGTGACGGCCACGATGCTGGCCGCGAAGATCGCTCCCTGCCCCAAACCGGACGCGATGGCACCGATAATGAGAAGTACTATGGAATTAGCGATCAGGGACACGGCCAGCAAACCGGCCCCCAGAACCAGCACGCCACAGGCCAGAGGCAATCGCACCTCATCGGCGAGTCGACGCTGAAGGAACTGTCCGCCCAGCGAAGCCACGAAGACGATGAAGATCAGGCCACCCACTGCAGCACGGTTGGAAATGCCGACGACCTTGCCAAGAATCGCCGGCTCCAGTGATGTCAGCAGTCCTAGTAAGGCAAAACCAGCGAAGCAGGCGATGGCAGCCGGGACGAACGCCGTTCGTACGCTTGTTGGCAACCCCAGGCCTTGGGGACGCAGATTAGGGTTAGACGGTCGCGTGACGGTTTCAGGACATTGGGAAAGAAGCGCACCGGCCACCACCAACAAAAACAGGTATACCAGATACGCAAGGTGCAACGGTCCTGGCAGGTATTGCGAAATCGCCCCACTCAAGAGAGGGCCAAGGCCCAGTCCTCCCATATTTGCCGCGGCGGCCATCATCGCCGCAAATGTCTTTTGACTGTCAGGCGCCAATTCGATGACTGCAATCGTCGCCGTAGCCGTGAAAAAACCGGCGGACAGTCCCGACAGCGCACGACCGAGCAGCAAAACCCACAGCGCTCCCCCGTACAGAAACAGCAGCGAACTGGCTGCCGCACACGCCAGGGCGGCATAAAGTATCGGCCGGCGCCCAATCTGATCGGACCACGGCCCAGTAACGAAGAGTGCGCCAAGCACACCAAAGGCGTAGGTCGCGAAGATCACGGCCACCATCAACTCGCTTATATTCAGATGCTGCTGATAAAGAGGGTAGAGAGGTGTTGGCAGCGTCGTGCCCGCCATACCAATGGCGAAGACCACCGCCATCACGATGAATCCATAGGTTCTGTGACTTGTTTGGAGCTGGTAACGCTTGATGTTTGGAGCGTTGTGCATGTGGCCACCAAAAAGGTAATGATCGTTTCCTAATAGGGCAAAAAAATTAATCGAGACTGCGCATGGCCTGTAGGACAATACCTTCGATTTCGGCCGCGTTCGCCCCGCGCTTGCCCAATACACGCATGCCTTCCACCATGCAAAGCAGGTAACGGGCCGACATCTCGACATCGAGATGATTCGGCAAGGACTCGTCCTGAACGCCCAGCTCTATGAAGCCAGCGAACAGGTGCTCGATACGCGAGAGGGCTTGGCGGAAGCGATGTGCCAATTTAGCATCGAATGTGTCGATATCAGTCAGTCCACCCAACACTAGGCAACCACGCCGGCCCTCAACGTCATGCGAGACATCACCGTAGCAGCGCAGGGTGGCCAATACTTTTTCGCGGCCAGTTTGCGCCGACTCAAGGTGGCGGGCGAGCTCCACTTCGCGTGACTGGATATAGCGATCCAATGCAGCTATGAAGATCGCTCGCTTGTCCTTGAATGCCTTGTACAGACTGCCGGCGGTTAGTCCCATGGCAGCACGCAAGTCCGAAATGGACGTAGCGTTGTACCCACGCTCGCGGAATACGATCAATGCGGCATCCAGTGCCTGGTCTATATCGAACTCACGTGGCCGCCCTCTGGGGCTTTTTTTCGCATTGATGATTGGTGTATTCATAGTCAAATTATAGGTAACGATCATTTCCTAAGTCAAGGTTGGCGATCTTCGCGCTTGGACCTTACCGTCTATATGGATGGGCTCAGAGAAGACCCGTCGTATGCGCCCAGTGAATACACCTTCCAATCAGGCTCCAGGGCGCGCCACGGCTGCGCGCGAGCGGCCTTCGCAGAATGCGTGACTGATGAGGGACCATGCATTTTACGCGCTCTCGAGCGGCCGATCAGACGAGACAGGTTCAAGCGCGGCCACGCCCGAGCCAATAGACCAAAGCGCTACTGCGCCTCGGTTGGCAACTGAGCATCGATTATTTCCAGCTGCGCACTTACTTGGCCGCCATTGCCACGCCCACCTTCGACCGGTTCGGGCGCCCAATAGCCTGGGTGACCCAGGTGCCGGTTCCTGCCAGCTTATTCAGGTCGATTCCCGTCTCGATACCCAGCCCATCCAGTAGATACACCACGTCCTCGCTGGCGACGTTGCCGGAGGCCCCTTTGGCATAGGGGCAGCCGCCAAGGCCGGCGACGGAGCTGTCGATGACCGAGATGCCTTCTTCCAGCACGGCATAGAGATTGGCGAGTGCCTGGCCGTAGGTGTCGTGGAAGTGGGCGGCGAGCTTGTCCATGGGGATCTCGCGGCTGACGGCTTCGATCATGCGCTTGGCCTTGAGCGGGGTGCCGGTGCCGATGGTGTCGCCGAGCGAGACCTCGTAGCAGCCCATGTCATACAGCGCCTTCGAGACGTCGGCGACCTTGGCCGGCGTGATCTCGCCTTCATAGGGGCAGCCGAGCACGCAGGAGACGTAACCGCGTACGCGGACGTTGGCGGCCTTGGCGCGTTTCAGTACCGGTTCGAAGCGTTGCAGCGATTCGGCGATCGAGCAGTTGATATTCTTCTGCGAGAAGGCCTCGCTGGCAGCGCCGAACACCGCGACTTCCTCGGCGCCGCATTCCAGTGCGGCTTCCAGCCCCTTTAGGTTAGGGGTGAGGGCGGAGTAGACCACGCCGGGCCGATGGGTGAGGCCGGTCATCACTTCGCGGTGATCGGCCATCTGCGGTACCCACCTGGGCGAGACGAAGCTGGCCGCCTCGATATGTCGGATGCCTGCCGCGCCGAGGCGATCGATCAGTTCCAGCTTGGTGGCGGTGTCGATCGGCTCGGGTTCGTTCTGCAGGCCGTCGCGGGGGCCGACTTCGACGACGCGTATCTGTTTGGGAAACGCCATCAGTGGTCTCCTGCCTGAAATTCCAGCAGTACGTCTCCTTGTCCCACTGTGTCGCCGGCGGCGAAGTGGAACGCTTCGACCGCACCGTCGGCGGGGGCGCTCAGGGTGTGCTCCATCTTCATCGCTTCCATCACCATCAACGGCGTGCCCTTGTCGACGCGCTGGCCGGGCTCGACCAGCAGCGCGACCACGGTGCCGTGCATCGGTGCGGTGAGGGTGGCGTCGACTTCGTGCTGGCCGTGGTCGACGGCGTCGAGTCGGCGCCAGGCGAGGCGTTTCTCGCCGTGGGCATCGGCGAGTACCAGCGTCTCGCCGTGGCTGTCGCGGTCGCGGCGCGCCAGCAGGCGGCGGCGATGGCCGTCGAGGGTCAGTGCGACGCCGTCGCCATCCAGGCGTTGCAGATTCCCGCTGAAGCGACGGTCGCGCACCGTCAGGCGCCAGTCGCCCCGGTTCGGTTCGCGTTCGGCGAGAACGGTGACGATCGCGGCAGTGTCGCGGCCGTGCGCCGGCGCGGCGAGGGCGATGCGCAGGCGGGCGGGGGCGTTGAGCCGCCAGCCGTCGCGGCGCTGCCAGGGCGAGTCATTGGCGGCCTCGCTGTGCAGGCAGTCCAGCGCGACCAGTGCGGCCCGTGCGTAATCGGCCTCGTCGAGCGCGGTCGGGGCGAACAGCGCCTGCTCGTGGTGCTCGATGAAGCGGGTAGTGAGTTCGGCCCCGGCGAACGCCGGGTGGCTCGCCAGGCGTTGCAGAAAGGCGCGGTTGGTGACGACGCCGCTGACATCCAGCGCGGCCAGCGCGCGGTTGAGCGTGGCCAGCGCCTGGGCGCGGTCGTAGCCGTGGACGATCAGCTTGGCGAGCATCGGGTCGTAGTGCATCGAGACCGCATCGCCGGCTTCGACGCCGCTGTCGAGGCGCACGCGTTCGGCGCCCAGCCCCGCACCGGTCAGGTCCAGCCCGAAGCGCACGAGCGTGCCCGTTGCCGGCAGGAAATCCTGCTCCGGGTCCTCGGCGTAGAGCCGCGCTTCGAAGGCGTGACCGCTGATGGTCAGTTCGCTTTGCTTCTTGGGTAGCGGCAGGCCGGCGGCGACGCGCAGCTGCCACTCGACCAGGTCCTCGCCGGTGATCATCTCTGTGACCGGGTGCTCGACCTGCAGGCGGGTGTTCATCTCCATGAAGTAGAAAGCACCATCCTGACCCTGTGAAGGGTCCAAAAGAAACTCGACGGTGCCGGCACCCACGTAGCCGATCTCCTGGGCGGCGCGCACCGCGGCGTCACCCATCTCGCGGCGCAGCGCCTCGCTCATCCCCGGCGCGGGTGCCTCTTCCAGCACCTTCTGATGCCGGCGCTGCACCGAGCAGTCGCGCTCGAACAGGTAGACGCCGTTGCCCTGGCTGTCGCAGAACACCTGGACCTCGACGTGGCGCGGCTGGGTCAGGTATTTCTCGATCAGCATGCGGTCGTCGTTGAAGGCGGCCTGCGACTCGCGCCGGCAGCCGTCCAGCGCGGTCTGGAAATCGGCGCCGCGTTCGACCACGCGCATGCCCTTGCCACCGCCGCCGGCACTGGCCTTGAGCAGCACCGGGTAGCCGATGCGTTCGGCCTCGGCCTGCAAATGCGCGTCCGCCTGGTCGTCGCCATGGTAGCCGGGCACCAGCGGCACGCCGGCGGCATCCATGCGCGCCTTGGCGGCGGACTTGTCGCCCATCGCGGCGATGGCGCTGGCCGGCGGGCCGACGAAGACGATGCTGGCCGTCTCGCAGGCGGCGACAAAGTTGGCGTTCTCGGAAAGGAAGCCGTAGCCCGGGTGGATGGCGTCGGCGCCGGTGCGCCGGGCGGCGTCGATGACCGCTTCGACGTTCAGGTAACTGTCGCGGGCGGCGGCGGGGCCGATGCGTATTGCTTCGTCGGCTTCGCGCACGTGACGCGCCAGGGCGTCGGCATCGGAATACACCGCCACGCTGGCGAGCCCCAGGCGGCGCGCGGTGCGGATCACCCGACAGGCGATCTCGCCGCGATTGGCGATCAGCAGTTTGTTCAGCGCTCGCGGTGCGTTGGCCAGGCTCATGAGCGCGGCTCCTTGTCATGGCTGTCGTCGCTGGGGTCGCCGCCGCGCTGCCAGGCGGGGGCGCGCTTGTCGAAGAAGGCGGCCAGGCCTTCCTGACCCTCGTCGCTGACGCGCAGCTCGCTGATGGTGCGACAGCAGCGCTCGCAGGTGGCGTTCGAGTCCGGCTCGCGGGCTACCTCGGCGAGCAGGGCCTTGGTGGCACGGCTGGCCTGGGGCGAGGCGTCGAGCAGGGTGTCGACGTAAACTGCCACCCGCTCGTCGAGTTCCTGCTTGCCGGTCACTTCATGGACCAGCCCCAGTGTCTGGGCGGTAGTCACGTCCATGACCTCGGCGGTCAGTGCGTAGCGGCGCATCTGACGCTGGCCGATGGCGCGCAGCACGTAGGGGCTGATCACCGCCGGCGACAGGCCGATCCTGACCTCGGAGAGGCAGAAGCGCGCCGCCTCGGAGGCGATCACCAGGTCGCAGCAGGCGGCCAGACCCACCGCGCCACCGTAGGCCGCGCCTTGCACCCGGCAGACCGTGGGGCAGGGCAGGGTGTCGAGGCGTTGCATCAGCCGCGACAACTGGCGGGAATCATCGAGGTTGGCGTCGAAGCCGTAGTCGACCATGCGCTTCATCCAGTTCAGGTCGGCCCCGGCGGAGAAGTGCTTGCCCTCGGAGCCCAGCACAACCACGCGCACCTCGCCACGCTCGGCGGCGTCATGCAGGCGGTCGAGGTGCGCGTTGAGCTCGCCGATCAGCGCGTCGTCGAAGGCGTTGTGCACGTCGGGCTTGTCGAGCGTCAGCCAGGCGACGCCGCGGGGATCGATCCGAAGCTTTGCAAAGCTTGTTGTGTCTGTCATATACAGCGGCCTCATCGGTAAAGCTGTAAGCCGTAAGCTTTAAGCTGTAAGAACCCCAGTTAGGCCTTCGAAGCGTGCGGCGGAAACTTCCAGCTTACAGCTTCAAGCTTATAGCTCCCCTTGCGCAGCAAGGGGCTCACATCCGGAACACGCCGAACTTCGTATCTTCGATCTCGGCATTCATCGCCGCGCTCAACGCCAGGCCCAGCACGTCGCGGGTCTGTAGCGGGTCGATCACGCCGTCGTCCCATAGCCGCGCGCTGGCATAAAACGGGTGGCCCTGGTGTTCGTACTGGTCGCGAATCGGCGCCTTGAAGGCGGCCTCGTCGTCGGCGCTCCAATCTTCATCGCTTCGCTCGAACTGCTCGCGCTTGACCTGGGCCAGCACATTGGCGGCCTGGTCGCCGCCCATCACCGAAATGCGCGCGTTTGGCCACATGAACAGCAGGTTGGGTTCATAGGCGCGCCCGCACATGCCGTAGTTGCCGGCACCGAAGCTGCCGCCGATCAGCACCGTGAACTTGGGCACCCTGGCGCAGGCCACCGCGGTGACCAGCTTGGCGCCGTGCTTGGCGATGCCTTGCTGCTCGTACTTGGAGCCGACCATGAAGCCGGTGATGTTCTGCAGGAACACCAGCGGGATCTTGCGTTGGGCGCACAGTTCGATGAAATGCGCGCCTTTCTGCGCCGACTCCGAGAACAGCACGCCGTTGTTGGCGACGATGCCCACCGGGTGGCCGTGCAGGTGGGCGAAGCCGGTGACCAGGGTGTCGCCGTAGTAGCGCTTGAACTCATCGAAGTCGGAATCGTCGACCAGCCGCGCGATCACCTCGCGCACGTCATAGGGTTTCTTGAGGTCGGTACCCACGATGCCGTAAATCTCTTCGGGATCGAGGCGCGGCGACCTGGATTCCCGCATCGCCAGCTCGCCGTGCTTGCGCCAGTTCAGCCGCGACACCGCACGGCGCGCCAGTTGCAGGGCGTGGGCGTCGTTGTCGGCGTAGTGGTCGGCGACGCCGCTGATCTTGGCGTGCACGTCGGCGCCGCCCAGATCCTCGGCGCTGATCGTCTCGCCGGTGGCGGCCTTCACCAGCGGCGGGCCGCCGAGGAAGATGGTGCCCTGGTTGCGCACGATGATCGATTCGTCGGCCATCGCCGGCACGTAGGCGCCGCCGGCGGTGCACGAGCCCATCACCACGGCGATCTGCGGGATGCCCTCGGCGGAGAGCGTGGCCTGGTTGTAGAAGATGCGCCCGAAGTGGTCGCGGTCGGGGAATACCTCGTCCTGGTGGGGCAGGTGGGCGCCGCCGGAGTCGACCAGGTAGATGCACGGCAGGCGGTGCTTGCGGGCGATCTCCTGGGCGCGCAGGTGCTTCTTCACGGTCAGCGGAAAGTAGGTGCCACCCTTGACCGTGGCGTCGTTGGCGACGATCACGCACTCGACGCCGGAGACCCGGCCGATCCCCGCCACCACCCCGGCGGCCGGCACATCCGTGCCGTAGACCTCATGGGCGGCCAGCGCGCCGATCTCGAGAAACGCCGAGCCCTCGTCGAGCAGATGATCGATACGGTTGCGCACGAACAGCTTGCCGCGGGATTCGTGGCGTTCGCGGGCCTTGTCGCCGCCGCCCCGGGCGATGCGCGCGGTCAGTTCGCGCAGCTTGTCGACCTCGCCGCGCAATGCCTTGGCGTTGGTCTGAAAGGCCTCGCTGCGCGGGTTGATCTGGGTCTGCAAAATAGCCATTCATCTCTCCGAGATGAGCTATAAGCTATAAGCCGGAAGCTGTAAGAAAAACCTCAATGCAGTTACTTACAGCTTAAAACTTATGGCTTACCGCTGGGTTTACGCCGATTCATTGAAGATCTCGCGCCCGATCAGCATCCGTCGTATCTCGCTGGTTCCCGCGCCGATCTCGTAGAGCTTGGCGTCGCGCAGCAACCGCCCGGTGGGGTATTCATTGATATAGCCGTTGCCGCCGAGCAGCTGGATGGCGTCGAGCGCGACCTGGGTGGCCTTCTCGGCGCAATAGAGAATCACCCCGGCGGCGTCCTTGCGCGACGCCCGGCCCCGGTCGCAGGCACCGGCCACGGCATATAGATAGGCGCGGCAGGCGTTCAGCGTGGTGACCATGTCGGCGACCTTGCCCTGGACCAGCTGGAACTCGCCGATCGGCTGGTCGAACTGCCTGCGCTCGTGGATGTAGGGCACCACCACGTCCATCGCCGCCTGCATGATGCCGATGGGGCCAGCGGCGAGCACGGTGCGCTCGAAATCCAGCCCGCTCATCAGCACCTTGGCGCCGCGATTTTCCTCGCCGAGGATGTTCTCGGCGGGTACCTCGCAGTCCTCGAACACCAGCTCGCAGGTGTTGGAGCCGCGCATGCCCAGCTTGTCGAGCTTCTGCGCGGTGGAGAAGCCCGGGCAGTCGCGCTCGACGATGAAAGCGGTGATGCCCTTGGAGCCGGCGTCCGGGTCGGTCTTGGCGTAGACCACCAGCACGTGGGCGTCGGGGCCGTTGGTGATCCACATCTTGTTGCCGTTGAGCACGTACTTGTCGCCGCGCTTCTCGGCGCGCAGCTTCATCGACACCACGTCGGAGCCGGCGCCGGGCTCGGACATCGCCAGCGCGCCGACCTGCTCGCCGCTGATCAGCCCGGGCAGGTACCTGGCTTTCTGTTCGGCACTGCCGTTGAGCTTGATCTGGTTGACGCACAGGTTGGAATGCGCGCCGTAGGAGAGCCCCACCGAGGCGCTGGCCCGCGAGATCTCCTCCATGGCGATGCAGTGGGCGAGATAGCCCATGCCGCTGCCGCCGTCTTCTTCCGGGACGGTGATGCCGAGCAGGCCCATGTCGCCGAACTTGCGCCACAGGTCCTCGGGGAAGACGTTGTCGTGATCGATCTGCGCGGCACGCGGGGCGATCTCGTCGCGGGCGAAGGCGTTGACCTGATCGCGCAGCATGTCGAGGGTTTCATCGAGACCGAAATCCAGCGGCGAATAGGGGGCGTGCATGGTCGACTCCTGATGTCTCGGGGACGGCGTTGGCCGGCGCTCCGTTTCATTTTCAGCCAGCTTAGTTTTGGTTTACGTTAACGTAAAGTAGAGCTTTGGTCGCACCCCTGTCACTTCCGGTACTTCTTTCATAGCCGCTCGCTGTCGCCACTCTTTGTCGCCCTTCTGCGACTCCCGGTAACAGTGTGTTTGCGGATAAGCTGGCAGGCGCTTCTCATACGAACCCCGTACGAAAAAAGGGAGAACCTCATGCGACAGTGGATGCCCATGACCGCCGTCCTGCTGGCTGGATTGACCGTGGCCGGGTGCAGCTACACGCCGGCTCGAATCCATCCGGAACCGATCGTCGAGGTGGGTGACGGTCATCACGACCATGATCGTGATAGCGACCATGGGCAGGGGCACGGCAATTTCTGCCCGCCGGGTCAGGCCAAGAAGGGCAACTGCTAACACTCGGGCGTAGAACGTGGAATTTCCGTCGGCTTCTGTCACCGGGCCGGCGGGAGTATGGTTAAGCATTGGCCTCGGTCGACCACCCTGGAACCGGCAATGTCATGGCATTCTTCAATCTGCGCAGCTGCACGCTGACTCCGCAATACATCGCCCACGAGCATGTCTTTCACCAGCTGATCCTGGCGACGTCGGGCGTGACAGAACTGACCATCGAGGGCCGCGGCGAGCGGATCACCCGCGAGCGTGGCTGCCTGATTCCGTCCACCTACCACCATGAATACACCGGCGACGGCCAGAACCAGACCCTGGTGCTCGACGTGCCGCTGGACAATCTGGCGTTGACGTCGTGCGCCGGCGAGGTCGAGCGGCTGTTCGAGAGCCCGCGGTTCTTTACCGTTCCTCCCGAGCTTCACCGGCTGGCCGAGGGGCTTCTGCCCCAGGTCGCCATGCAGCCCGCGCTGCACGGCGAGATCGCCACGCTGATCCTGCGCGCGTTGTATCTCAATCTGCACGACGAGACGCTGGTGCCGGCTTCGGCATGCAGCGAGGGACGCGCGCGCATCGAACTGGCGCGCATCGAGAACTACGTCGATGCTCACCTGGGCGAGCCGATTCGCGTCGACGATCTCGCCGCGCTATGCGCCCTGAGCCCGGGGCATTTCCACGCCTGTTTCCGCGAATTGCTGGGCATGACCCCGCAGGCCTACGTCCAGCAGCGCCGCCTGGCCCATGCCCGCGGCTTGATCGAACGCACCTCGCGCTCGTTGGGCGCCATCGCCGCCGAGGTCGGCTTCCTCGATCAGGGCAGTTTCTCGCGTGCCTATCGGCGCACCTACGGGGTGCCGCCGTCGCTGCATCGGCGACACTGATTGCTGTATCTGGATACCGGTGCCGAGAATCGCATAGATCCGGCAAGGCGTTTCTATATTCTGTCAACCTACACTTGAGTTGTGGTTGACTACGTGGGGTGAGATCATATAGTCAACTTGTTAAGTTGAATAAGGTTGACTGTAACGATGGCTCGACTACAGACGACGCAAGCGCAGAAAACGCTCACGCGCCACGACTGGCGGCGGGAAGAGATCCAGGCGCTGCTGGAATTGCCGTTCAATGAGCTGCTGTTTCGGGCTCAAGGCGTGCATCGACGGCACTTCGATCCCAATGCCGTGCAGATCTCCACGCTGCTCTCGATCAAGACCGGCGCCTGTCCCGAAGATTGCAAGTACTGCCCGCAGTCGGGGCATTACAACACCGGGCTCGAGCGCGAGAAGCTGATGCAGGTCGAAGCCGTGCTGGAGGAGGCGCGCAAGGCCAGGGCGGTCGGCGCCAGTCGCTTCTGCATGGGCGCGGCGTGGAAACACCCGAGCGCCAAGGACATGCCTTACGTGTTGGAGATGGTACGCGGCGTGCGGAAACTGGGACTCGAAACCTGCATGACCCTCGGCATGCTGACCCGGGACCAGGCCGAACGACTCAGCGAAGCCGGACTCGACTACTACAACCACAACCTCGATACCTCGCCGGAATACTACGGCGAGATCATCACCACGCGTACCTACGCGGATCGGCTCGAAACCCTCGATCACGTACGCCAATCCGGGATGAAGGTCTGTTGCGGTGGCATTCTCGGCATGGGCGAAAATGCCGACGATCGCGCGGGGTTGCTGCAGCAACTCGCCAACCTGCCGGCGCACCCCGAGAGCGTACCGATCAACATGCTGATCCGGATTCAGGGAACGCCGCTGGAGCATGTCGAGGATCTCGATCCCATCGACTTCATCCGCACCGTCGCCGTGGCCCGTATCCTGATGCCGGGCTCCCATGTGCGCCTTGCCGCCGGCCGTGAATTGATGAGCGACGAGACCCAGGCCATGGCGTTCTTCGCCGGGGCCAACTCGATCTTCTACGGCGAGCGTCTGCTGACCGCCCAGAATCCCCAGGCCAACCATGATCGACGCTTGTTCGAACGCCTCGGGCTGCACCCCGAACAGCGCGAGGGAGCCGATGATGCTGCCTGCGAGGCGGCGATCCAGGAGAGCATGGCGCGAGCCCGTATCGATGCCATGGTGACCGATGCGGCGGCGCAGCCTTGAGTCGTACCGCCGTGCGTAAGGGGCCAC
This sequence comes from Modicisalibacter radicis, assembly GCF_900961225.1. Taxonomy (GTDB): domain Bacteria; phylum Pseudomonadota; class Gammaproteobacteria; order Pseudomonadales; family Halomonadaceae; genus Modicisalibacter. Next base: position 231,331 of record NZ_CAAHFN010000076.1, on the reverse strand, counting down.
GCTCCCATCACGACAGTACACTCGACAATGCAAGGAGAGTCTGAGCCCCTACGATTTCCGCGAGCGGCGCGGGCTTCGGGTGTTCCGTCATGCGTTGTCGCGTGGCGTCATGCTGCGCTGCGCCCGCTGGGCAACGTGATCTACTGGGTGCCACCCTACGTGATCACCCCCGAAGAACTGGAGCTGGTGGCGGAAGTCACCCGTGAGGGCTTGGAAATCGCCACCGCCGATTGACTCGTAGCGGCATAGGCCTGGGGACGTGATTCATGGCAGCCGATGAATCGCGGTGTCGAACTTTTTGCGGTCGCGGGAGATCAAGGTGCGAAACTTCCTGACATTATCATCGACGTAGAGCAGTTCATCGCAGAATCGATCATAGGCATCCATATCGGGGACTTCGACGATCAATACAAAGTCGACTTCCCCGGTGACCTGATAGCACTGCTTGACCTCCTGGATAGCCATCGCCCGTTTCAGGAAACGGGCATAAAGGTCCTTGCGGTCCCTCTCCATGGTGACCTCGACCACCATATGCATGCACAAGCCCACTGCAGCGGGATCGACCAGCACTACCTGGCGCTCGATGATGCCACTGTCCCACAGTCTCTTGACGCGCTTGAGGCAGGCTGAGGGGGATAGCCCCACGATATCCGCCAGCGCCTGATTGGTGAGGCTGGCGTCCTGTTGCAACTGGGCCAGCAGGCGATGATCGATGGCGTCCATGATGGAATCCTTGGGTAACGAATTCAGGAGTGTCGCTTGCGGCTTGTGCCTCGAGACTCTCCTCTCGTAGCTGCAATCAATAATCTGCACTTTTTCAAAGAAAAACAATATAAAATATATCGAAGAATCGGTATTCGACGGAAGATTTTGCAGTCTTGCTGATACCATCAGTCATCATTAATGGATATCGGAGGCAATATGTCATCCGGCGCTGTTGGCCGTGTGGGCGGATTCCTGCGCGATGTATTCAGAGTCTATGGTGCTTTGCTGAAGGTGCTGGTCCCGGCACTGATCGTGGTCAAGATTCTCGACGAACTTGGCGCGACGGTCTGGTTGGGTTATCTGTTGGCGCCTCTGATGCAACTACTGGGTTTGCCTCCCGAGTTGGGAGTCGTCTGGGCCGCGACGCTGTTGACTAATATCTTCACCGGTATGGTGGTGTTCTTCGAGATTGCGGGCGACATGCCGCTCAGCGTGGCGCAGATCAGTGTCTTCAGTGGATTGTTGCTGATCGGGCATTCGCTGCCGGTGGAAGGAGCCGTTGCACGCAGGGCCGGAGTTCCCTGGTCAGCGACTGTTGTTCTGCGCATGGGAGGCGCGCTGCTGTTTGCGGCGCTGCTCGCCATTTGCTATCGCCTGCTGGGTGATACTCGCCAGGTCGAACTGGTGTGGCGACCGGAGCCCGTGGCATCGGGGCTGGATGGTTGGCTGCTGAGCCAGCTAGAAACCTTGACGATGGCCTTTCTGATTATCCTCGCCTTGATGGCATTGCTTGTCGTGCTCAGGTGGCTGGGTATTGAGCGCCTGATTCACATGGCGCTGACACCATTACTGAGAACGCTCGGTATCGGGGGAGCGGCGGCCAATGTAACAGTCATTGGCGCGACTCTGGGGCTCACCTATGGCGCAGGGTTGCTGATTCGTGACGTGGACAGCGGTGCCATGGGCAGGCGTGATAGCGTGTTGGCACTGTGCTTTCTGGGGCTCTGTCACAGCGTGATCGAGGACACCTTGCTGATTCTGTTGCTGGGGGCGGATCTATGGGCGGTACTCTGGGGGCGACTGGCATTCGCGGTGGTCCTCATCGCCATCATGGCGCGTTGGCCGCGCCACTGGCTGCCGGCTCGCATGAACAAATCCTCTGCAGGGTCCTAGGGCCTGTTATCACGAGGGCCCGATAGCAGCACCGGCAGCCATTGCCTGCTGCTCGGCTTGGCGCTTTCGTATGCCGCGCACGGCACGTCTCCAGAGTCTCGGGCAAAAACTGCCGAGCCCCGGGCAAGTCGTGGGTGCCTTGATTGGCTAGTCTGAAAGACAATCGTTCTCGCCGAACGCAACAACAACAAGCCAAGCAAGGAACCTCTCATGTCCCCAGGTAAACTCGTTGCCGGCGGCACCGCGCTCGCCGCACTGCCGCTAGCCCTCTCGCTGAGCACGGCCGTTCAGGCCCAGGAATACGAGATGGCGATCGCCACGCTGATTCCCGAAAACCTGACCAACAACAGCATCTATCCGGCCCTGGTCCACTTCAAGGAGCTGGTCGAGTCGCGTACCGATGGCGAGGTCGCGGTCTCGATCTTCGGCAGCGGCCAGCTGGGGTCGGAAGTGGAGACCGGCTCTCAGGTGCAGTCCGGCGGCCGTGCCCTGCAGTCGACGATTCTCACCTCGGGGGCGATGTCGTCGTTCTATGGCGATTACCAGGTGGTCACCGCGCCGTTTCTGTTCAACAACTGGCGTCAGGCCTGGGCGTTCTTCGACGGCGAGTGGTTCGCCAACTTCATGAAGGGCACCGTCGAAGCTGCCGACATGCGCTACCTGGGCACCTTCGACGACGGCGGCGGCTTCGTCGCCTTCACCAACAACGAGCGCCTGATCAAGACCGTCGATGACCTCGAGGGACTCAATATCCGTACCGAGGAGAACCCCGCCCACGTCGCCACCATGCGTGCGCTGGGCGCCTCGGCCACGCCGCTGCCGTGGGGCGAGCTGATCACCGCGCTGGAAACCGGCCTCGCCGACGGCCAGTTCAACGCCCCGGTGATCAACACCACCTACGGCCTCGACGAGGTCACCGACTACACCACGCTCACCGGCCACGTCTACAACAGCGCAAGCTGGGTGGTCAGCGAAGCCTGGTACCAGGCATTGCCGGAAGAGTACCAGCGGGCGATCACCGAGTCGGCCCGGGAGGCGATAGCCCTCAGCCACGGCGCCTCGGCGGCGCTGGCCACGGCCAGCTGGCAGAAGTCCTGCGAGCTGTTCGAGGAGTGCTACATCATGCCCGCCGAGGAGCGTAACAAGATGGCCGAGATCGCCCGCCCGGCGTGGAAAGAGTGGATCGTCGGCGAGTACGGCATGGATGCGCAGCTGGTCGACGACATGCTCGCCGAGGTCGAGTCGCTGGGCGAATCGCTGCCCAATGAGGCGTACCAGCGCTACGGTCAGTAAGCCGCGGCGCCGACCAAGCCGCCGGCCGGGCGCGAGCCCGGTCGCTACCTATCCGCGCTGCCTGTGCAGCATTCGGGGCGATTCCATGGCGATACTGGCAACCGCGCGCCGCCTCAGCGACGTCGTCAACACGGCCTGCACCGTGCTCTGTGTGGGCTGCGTGCTGGGCATGCTGGCGATCTCCTTCGTCGGCTTCCTGTATACCCTGGTCACCGGTTCGGCGTTGAGCTGGACCTACTCGCTGGCCCGGCTGTTCCTGCCGTGGATCGGCCTGATCTCGATCACCATCGCGCTGCGCTCCGGCGAGCACGTGGCGATGACGCTGCTGGTCAGGCTGCTGCCCGCGCCGCTGGTCAAGGTCGCTGCAATCGCTTCGCTGGCGGTGATGGCGTTCTTCGCGCTGCTGATGATCTGGTACGGCTGGGGATACTTCCTGAACGCCACCCAGGTCTACATGGTCTCCGACAATATTCAGATTTCTTATCACTGGACGGCGGTGACCGTGCCGCTCACCGGACTGATCTTCCTGCTGCATCTGGTCTATGGCTTCGAGCTGCTCGAGCATTTCAGCGACGAGAATGCGCTGATCGACGAGGCGCTGGGCGACGCCGGAACGGACGCTGCCGAACTGAAGAGCAATCGCGAGGTCCGGCCATGAGCGTTGCGATCGTGGCCTTCCTGGCGGTACTGCTGATCGGCGCACCGGTCGCCGTGGTGATGGCGATCTCGGGCGTTGCCGGCGTCTATTCGCTGGGCGGCGAGCGGATGGTGGGGATCATCGCCGACCGCATGTTCTCCGGAGTCTCCGGCTACATGCTGATCGCCGTGCCGTATTTCATCTTCACCGCCGAGCTGATGAACCAGGGCGGGCTGACGCAGAAGCTGATCACCTTCAACAATGCGCTGCTGGGTCGGGTGCGCGGCGCGCTGAGCCACGTCAACGTCACCGTGTCGCTGTTCTTCGCCGGCCTCACCGGCGCGGCGATCACCGATACCGTGGCGATCGGCAAGATCATGATCCCCGAGATGAAGAAACAGGGCTACGACGCCGAGTACGCTGCGGCGATCACCGCCTGCTCGTCGATCATCGGGCCGATCATTCCGCCCAGCGTGGTGATGGTGGTCTACGCCACGCTGCTTCGGGACATCTCGGTGATCGATCTGTTCGCCGGCGGCATCCTGCCGGGGGTACTGATGACCGTGGCGCTGCTGATCGTCAGCATCGTCATCTCGTGGATGCGCGGCTATCCCAAGCAGGGCGCCACGCCGCTCAAGGTGGCGGTGCTGGCCTTCCTGTCGGCGCTGCCGGCGCTGCTGGTGCCGCTGATCATCCTCGGTGGCATCCTCTCGGGGTTGACCACCATCACCGAGGCGTCGGGGTTCGCCGCGGTCTACGCGATCGCCATCGGCTTCGTGTTCTACCGCAACCTGACGCTGCGCAAGGTGTGGGACGCGCTGGTCACCACGGTACGCTTTTCGGGGGTGGTGTTCTTCCTGCTCGCCACTTCGGCGGTGCTCGGCTGGTTCGTCACCCGCTCGGGGATCGCCCGCGACGCCGCCGAACTGATCACCACGCTGAGCGACGTGGCCTTCGTTCAGATCATGCTGGTCTGCCTGCTGCTGATCGTCATCGGCACGGTGATGGACGTGTTGCCGGCGCTGGTGGTGATCGGCCCGGTGGTGGTGCCGGCGATGGTCAGCCTGGGCTTCGACCCGCTGCACTTCGCCATCGTCATGATCGTCACGCTGAACATCGCCAACGTCACGCCACCGGTGGGCATGACGTTGATGACCGCGGCGCGGATCGCCCAGGTGCCCTACGAACGGGCGATCATTGCCTCGCTGCCGTTCTACGCCGCGTTCATCAGCGTGGTGGTGGTGCTGGCGCTGTTCCCGGCGCTGTCGACCTGGATTCCAAGCCTGCTCGATTGAGGAGGCCAGCGGGTCGGATGAGGCGGCGAGGCCACGACTCGTCTAGCCTGACGGCGAGGCCAAATACAACAACGATCCAGGAGGGATCGCCATGAGCCCGATATCGACGGCCAGATCTCATCATCTCGAGCGCAGCATGGGGCTCACCGGAGCGATCGCCACGGTGGTCGCCGGCACCCTGGGCGCGGGACTGTTCGTCACCCTGGGCACGGCCAGCTCCACCACCGGGCCGAGCATCATCGTGGTGGTCGTGGCGACCGGAATACTGGCGATGGCGATCGCCACCAATTACAGTTGGATCGCCAGCGTGTTCCCGGGCGCGGGCGGGGCCTACACCTACATCTCGCGCACCTTCGACAACCGCCTGCCCGGCTTCGTCGTAACCTGGTCGAAGTGGCTGGGCTACATGGCCGCCGATGCGGTATTGGCGCTGGGCTTCGGCAGCTATCTCAAGGTCTTCTATCCGGCGGTGGATCCGGCGATGGCGGGCTTCGTGCTGCTGAGCGTGCTGTTCCTGGTCAACCTGGTCGGCACCAAGAGCTACAGCGTGGTCCAGAACGTGATTTTCCTGATGCTGATCGTCTCCGTGCTGGTGCTGGTGCTGCCGGGCATCGGCCATATCCGGATGGCCAATTACCAGCCGTTCTTCACCGGCGGCGTGTCGGGGCTGGCGGCGGCCACGGTGCCCATGTTCTACGCCTACATCGGTATTGCCGTGGCGGCCCAGATGGGCGCGGAGGTGAAGCGCCCGCAGCGCAACCTGCCGCTGGCGATGGTCGGCGGCACCGGCATCCTCATCGCGCTGTACCTGTTGACTGCCGTGGTGCTCTACGGCGTCGTCGAGGACTATCGCGTGCTGGCCGAGTCGGAGCGTCCGCTGGCGACCGCCTCGCAGGCGTTCCTCGGCGAATACGGCACGGCGATCGTCGCCTTCGGCGGGCTTCTGGCGACGGCGTCGAGCGTCCACGCGGTGATGGCCGCGGCGATCAAGATGCCCTATGCCTGGGCCTGGGACGAAGTCTTTCCGCAGTGCTTCTCGGTGGTCAGCCGGCGCTTTCATACCCCGCACTGGTCGCTGTTGACGCTGTATATCGTCTCCTCGGCGCTGATCTTCTGGTCGGCCGGTCTCGATCAGGCGCTGTCGATCGCCACGTTCAGCTATCTGATCGCCTACCTGACGGTGTCGCTGACGGTGGGCTACGTCTATCTCCGGCGTGCGGACATCCGGGCGCGGGCCGCGTTCCAGCCGGGCGGCTGGTTCTGGCTGCCGATCGGGGTCGGTGTGCTCGGCTCGTCGGCGATCCTCTTCCAGGCTGCCAACTGGGGGGCACTGTTCAGTGGCAACTTCGCCGAACTCTCGACTCTCGCCGTCTATCTGCCATGGCTGGCCATCGGACTGCTGGTCTTCACCGTCTACTGGGCGCTGGGGCGGCGTCGCGGCGACGACGTAACGGCGATTCTGGCGACGATCCCCGGGGTGGTCGACGAGCCTCCCACCGACAGGCGCCGCGCGAGGTGAGCATGCGTTACTTCTATTCGGCCTGGCAGGACCGCCATGCCCCCGAGACCTTCCTGCTGCGCGGCGCGCCAGCGCCATCGCCCGAGGGCCCGGTGCGCGCCGAGCTGCTTTCCCGGGCCATCGCTGTCGCCGGCGGTCGTCTCGAGGCGCCCGAGGCGGCGGGCACGCCGCGCCTGCGCGAGCGGCTGGCGCGCATCCACACGTCGCGTTACCTGACCTTTCTCGAGACCATCCACGCCCGCTGGCAGGCACTGCCGGGCGCCGCCGAACGGGTCGCGCCCAACGTGCATCCCACCGGCGGCGGCCACCATTACCCGGAGCATCCGATCGGCCAGGCCGGCTGGCACATGCACGACATGGCCTGTCCGATCGGCGCCGACAGCTTCGCCGGTATCCTGGCCAGCGCGGCGAGCGCCGAGGCCGCCGCCGGGGCGGTGCTCGACGGCGCCGACGCGGCCTACGCGCTATGCCGGCCGCCGGGTCATCATGCCGGGCCGGAGCGCGCCGGCGGGTTCTGCTTTCTCAACAATTCGGCGCTCGCGGCGAGCGTGCTGCGTGAACGCTTCGCGCGGGTCGCCATCGTCGATGTCGACCTGCATCATGGCAATGGCACCCAGGATATCTTCTACGCCCGCGGCGACGTCTGGACCGGCTCGCTGCATGCCGACCCCAGCGGCTTCTACCCGTTCTTCTGGGGCGGTGCCGACGAGCGCGGCGAGGGCGAAGGGCTGGAGTGCAATCTGAATATACCGTTATCTATCGGGAGTGACGGCAGCATTTTTCTCGACGCTCTCGAGCGCCTGCTGAATGGCATGCAGGCCTTCGCGCCGGAAGCCGTGGTCATCGCGCTGGGCCTCGATGCCCACAAGGACGATCCGCTGGCCGGTCTGAGCCTGGAAACCGCCGATTTCATGCCGCTTGGCGCACGGCTGGCCACGCTCGAGCTACCCTGCGTGCTGGTTCAGGAGGGCGGCTATCCGACGGCCAGCCTGGCGCACAATCTCGCCGCGTTGCTGCGCGGTTTCCACGCAGCCCGAACCGACACGTAGCGCGCCGTCGAACGTTTCATTCATCGTTTCATTCAACCTGCGAGGAAACACGCCATGCCCATCGAATACACCGACGCCAACCAGCGCATGAGCCAGGTCACCGTGCACAACGGCACCGTCTATCTGGCCGGCCAGGTGCCGCACGATGCGAGCGCCGACATGCAGGGCCAGACCCGTCAGGTGCTCGAAACCATCGAGGCCAAGCTGAAGCAGGCCGGCTCGGCCAAGGATCATCTGCTGTCGGCGACCATCTGGGTCACCGACATGGCCGAATTCGACGCCATGAACGCCGCCTGGGATGCCTGGGTCGTGCCGGGGCGGCCGCCGGTGCGCGCCTGTGTCGAGGCCCGACTGGCCAAGCCGGAGTGGAAGGTCGAGATCATGGTGACGGCGGCCCGGACGGAGAGCTGACATGCGCATGATTACCGCCCGGGAGGTGGCCGGGGCGATGCCCTGGGTACCGCTGGTCGATCGCCTGGCGCGCTGCTTCGTCGAGGGAGTCGAGGCGCCGCCGCGCCACCATCACGCCATGCAGCGCGGCGACGGCGAGGCGACCATGCTGCTGATGCCGGCGTGGGAAAAGGACGGCTACATCGGCATGAAGATGGTCAACGTGTTCCCGCAGAATGCCGAACACGGGCTGCCGGCGATCGCCGGGGTCTATCTGCTCTGCGAGGGCGAGCACGGCCAGCCGCTGGCGTGCATCGAGGGCAGCGAACTGACCCGCCGGCGGACTTCGGCGGCCTCGGCGCTGGCCTGTCGCGAACTGGCCCGCGCCGAGGCCGAATCGCTGCTGGTCGTCGGCACCGGCAAGCTGGCGCCGATGCTGATCGAGGCGCACGCCGCGGTGCGCCCGATCAAGCGTGTACGCATCTGGGGCCGTAACCCGGAGAAGGCGGCGCGCCTGGCCGAGGAGTACGCCACGCGCTTCGATTGCGCCGCGGCCGAGGACCTGGCCGCGGCGGTGGGTGAGGCCGACATCGTCAGCTGCGCGACGCTCTCCAGCGAACCACTGGTGCGTGGCGAATGGCTCAAGCCCGGCGCGCACCTCGATCTGGTCGGCGCCTTCCGGCCGAGCATGCGCGAGAGCGACGCCACCTGCCTGACCCGCGGCGAAGTGTTCGTCGATACCTATGCTGGCGCCAAGGGCGAGGCCGGCGACATCCATCAGGCGATCGAGGAGGGCGCCTTCGAGTTCGCCTCGATCCGTGGCGAACTGGCCGAATTGCTGCGTGGCGAGCGGCCCGGGCGCAGCGACGACCGGGCGATCACCGTGTTCAAGTCGGTCGGCGCCTCGCTCGAGGACCTGGCCGCGGCGATCGAGGTCTGGGAGTGCCTGGCGGACGAGCGGGGCGCTTCATGACTGGCTCTAAGGCGACCGGTTTCTACTGGCACGAACGCTGCTTCTGGCACGACCCGGGAGCGATCGGGGTGTTCTCGGCGCCCGGCGCGTACCTGCAGCCGCAGCCGGCCTCGGAGAGCCCGGAAAGCAAGCGCCGGCTCAAGAACCTGCTCGAGGTCTCGGGGCTGATCGATGAGCTGACGGTCGGCAAGTCACCGCCGGCCACCCGCGAGGATCTCGAGCGTTTCCATACACCACGCTACCTGGACGAGCTCGAGGCCGGCAGCCGGCGTGGCCTGGGCGACGGCGGCGATTGCGCGCCGTATACCGCCGGCAGCCTGGCGGCGGCGAAGCAGTCCGCCGGGCTGGCGATCGCTGCCATCGAGGACGTGGCACGGGGTCGGCGGAGCAACGCCTATGCGCTGTGCCGCCCGCCCGGACACCATGCCGAGGCCGATCGCGGGCGCGGTTTCTGCCTGCTGGGCAACATTCCCGTTGCGGTGCGACGCGCTCGCGCGCTGGGCCAGGTGGGGCGGGTCGCCATCCTCGACTGGGACGTGCATCACGGCAACGGCAGCCAGGCGGCGTTCTACGACGATCCTGACGTGCTGACGATCTCGCTGCACCAGGCCGGCAGCTACCCGCTGGACACTGGTGAGTTCGACGAGCAGGGTAAAGGGGCGGGGTCGGGGAGCAACCTAAACCTGCCGCTGCCGCCGGGTTGCGGCGTCGGGGCCTATCGCTACGCCATGCAGCGTTTGGTGTTGCCAGCGCTCGCGGCGTTCCGGCCCGAGCTGATCGTCGTCGCCTGCGGCTTTGACGCCTGCGGCAAGGACCCGCTGGGCAAGATGCTGCTCAACAGCAGCGCCTTCGCGGCGCTGACCGCGCAGCTCAAGGGCCTGGCCCAGCGGTTCTGCGAGGGGCGCCTGGTGATGATCCACGAGGGCGGCTATTCCGAGGGCTATGTGCCGCTGTGCGGCCATGCGGTCATCGCCCGGCTGGCCGGCAGCGCCATCGACGTGGCCGACCCGCAGGATGCCGAGATCGCCGCCTGGGGCTACCAGGCGCTGCAGCCGCACCAGCGTGAGCTGATCGATGGCTGGCGCCGGGGCTGGGCCGCACATGCCGATCTCGATGCCGCGGATGGCGTCGTCGCTGACGCACTGAAAACATCGGATTGAATTCATCCAACGTGGCCGTCGGCGATCCTGGGCGGCCGGATACGGGGAGTGGCCATGCATATCGCCATTATCGGCGCCGGGGTGGTCGGGGTGACGACCGCGCATGCGCTGGCCTGTCGTGGCCATCGGGTCAGTGTGGTCGAGCGCCTCGATGCCGCGGGCCTGGAAACCAGTCGCGGCAACGCCGGCCAGCGCTCCTACGGTTACGTCTATCCGTGGGCCTCGCCGGCGATGATCAAGAAGGCCCTGCCATGGCTGGTCAAGTCCAGCGGCCCGCTGAAGATGCGCATGCCGCCGACGCCATGGACGCTACGCTTTCTGACCGCGACCTGGCGCTTCGCCAACGCGCCGGGGGTTTTCGAGGCCAACAGGCGGGCGATGCTGCGCCTGGGCACGTACAGCCGGCAATGCTTCCTCGATCTCGAGGACAGCCTGGACCTGGCCTTCGATGGCAATCACGGCGGGCTGATCGACCTGGCCAGCGACGCGGCGACCGCCGAGGGGCTCAAGGCTACCGCGGGGCTGCTCAGCGAGATGGGTATCGATCACCAATGGCTGACACCCGAGGGACTGGCCGAGGTCGAGCCGGGGCTGCGCGGCGATGCGCCACTGGTCGGCGCGTTGCGGCTGCCCGGCGACGGCACGGGGGACTGCCAGCGCTTTACCCAGGCACTGGCCGTCGAGTGCGAGCGGCTCGGCGTCGCCTTCCGTTATGCCACCGAGGTTCGCGAGCTCGTGCGTGAGCGCGGCGTGGTGCGGGCCCTGCAACTGGTGCCGGCAAACGCGGCTTCGTCCCGCGAAGGCGAGACGCTGGAGGTGGATGCGCTGGTGGTCTCGGCCGGTTGCCAGTCGCCGGGGCTGGCCGAGGCGGTCGGTGTCAGGCTGCCGATCTACCCGATCAAGGGCTACTCGTTGACGGCACCGATCGAGGACCCCGGGCGGGCGCCGCGTTCGACGGTGATCGATGACCGCTACAAGGTCGCGGCAACGCGCCTGGGCGATCGCCTGCGGGCCACCGGCTTCGTCGAGCTGGACGAATTCGACCGGCGGATACCCGAGGCACGCCTGGCGACCATTCGCCAGGCGGTGGAATCGCGCTTTCCCGGAGCCGCCGATCTCGACCGGGCCGAGTCGTGGACGGGCTTTCGGCCGATGACCCCCGATGGGCCGCCGATCATCGGCCAGGCCAAGCTCGACAACCTGTATTTCAACACCGGCCACGGGACTTTCGGTTGGACGCTCTCGGCCGCCAGCGCGCAGCTGATCGGGCAATTGGTCGACGGCGAGACTCCGGCGCTGGATATCTCGCCGTTCCGGCCGGATCGGTTCGGCAGGTGATCGGATACGCTCATCGTTCAAGCTACGGGGAGAGTGACATGCAGTCGATCAGCGACCGCGATGGCTGGTTCTGGCTCGATGGCGAGTGGTTGGCGTGGCGCGATGCCCGGATGCATCTGCTCACCCATACCCTGCATTACGGGATGGGCTGCTTCGAGGGCGTGCGTGCCTACGACGGCCCGAAAGGCGTCCACCTGTTCCGTGCCGATGCGCATGTCCGGCGACTGCTGGATAGCGCCCACGCGCTGGATATTCCGCTCGATTTCGACGCCCCGGCATTGCTCGACGCGCAATGCGAGGCGTTACGTCGCAACGCGCTGAGCGATGCCTACCTCAAGCCGACGGTATTTCTGGGCGCCGAGGGCATGGGGCTGCGCGCCGCAGGCCTGACCACCCATGTGATGATTCCCGCCTGGCATCTCGCTCACTACATCTCGCCGCACGCCGCCGAAGAGGGGCTGCGGGTGCTGACCTCTTCGTGGAGCCGCCACCACGTCAACATCAGCCTGTGTCGGGCCAAGACCAACGGCCACTATGTCAACTCGATGCTGGCATTGAACACCGCGGTCAAGGCGGGCTTCGACGAGACCCTGATGCTCGACCCCGAGGGTTACGTCGCCGAGGGCTCGGCCGAGAACGTCTTCCTGGTCCGCGACGGCGTGCTGCATACCCCGGAGGTGACCTCGTGCCTGCAGGGCATCACCCGCGACAGCGTGATCACGTTGGCGCGCGAGCGCCTGGGAATGGCGGTGCGCGAACGGCGCATTACCCGCGATGAGCTCTACACCGCCGACGAGGCGTTCTTCACCGGAACCGCGGCCGAGATTCTGCCGATTCGCGAACTGGACGGACGGCGCATCGGCCGCGGCGATCAACGCCCGGTCACCCGCGAGCTCCAGGGACTTTATCGGCGGCTGGTGCGTGGCGATCTGGCCAGCGACCTGGCGGCCTATGGCGACTGGCTGCAGGCCGTCTGATTTCGCTGGGGCTGTTCCCGACACAAAGACGCCACGGTCGACCTCGACGGGCCCCGTGGCGTTAAGATGACTATCTCCCTGAACGGCTTCCTGCCGTGCGGCGCCGGTGTTCCCCTGGGCCCGCTCCGTGTGGCGCTTCCCGCGCCGCGCTTCCGTGACGCGCTGAACGACAGTTTCCCTTGTCTGAACCGCGGATCGTCTGTTGCCGGCAATGATCCTGAATTCAGGATGCGCGGCACCGATTGCATCGCGACGACGCTTTCTTGAAGCTTGTGTGACAGCTTGGTCGTGGCCTCGACACTCAGCGCAGGCCACCATCGGCTGACACTCTCTGGTAGAATCCCCGGCTTTTTGGCGGCGCCATGCTGCAGGGGCCGAAAAGCGGACGGGGGATGACAATGAATGCGGTAATTCTGGCCGTACTGGTCATGGTGGGGCTATCGCTGGCACGGGTGTCGGTGGTCTTCGCGCTGATCGTCGGGGCGCTGGTCGGCGGCCTGGCGGGCGGGCTGTCGCTGGCGGATACCATCGCGGCCTTCAACGACGGCGTCGGCGGCGGCGCCAAGGTGGCGTTGGCCTATGCCACGCTGGGGGCGTTCGCGGTGGCGATCTCGCGGGCCGGCTTGCCGGAGCTGCTCGCGCAGCGCCTGATCCGGCTGCTGGGACAGGAGGCCACGGAGCGACGTCAGGCCATGGTCAAGGCGCTGCTGTTGAGCTCGGTGCTGCTGGTGGCGATCTCCTCGCAGAACCTGATCCCCGTGCATATCGCCTTCATCCCGATTCTGATTCCACCACTGCTCGCGATGATGAACCGGTTGCGCCTCGATCGACGTGCCGTGGCCTGTGTCCTGACCTTCGGCCTCACGGCGCCCTACATGTTGTTGCCGGTGGGCTTCGGGGCGATCTTTCTCAACGACATTTTGCTGGCCAACATCAACGAGGCGGGCCGGGCGCTGGGGCTCGAGGTATCGCGGGGCATGGTGCCGCTGGCGATGGGCATCCCCGTCGCGGGCATGGCGGTGGGGCTATTGGTGGCGCTGCTGTTCAGCTATCGTCGGCCGCGCGACTATCCCCAACGGGCGCTTGCCGTCGGTGACCCGCAGCCCACGACACAGCAGCAGCGCGCGGCGCGAGCGACGCCGGATCCCGACCGCGAGGCCGCGATACGCCCGCTGGGGCTGGCGATGTCGGTGGTGGCGATCGTCGCCGCGCTGGGCATTCAGCTCTACAGCGGCTCGATGATTCTCGGCGGACTGGTCGGCTTCGGCCTGCTGTCGTTGGGCGGCGTCTTCAAGTGGCGCGAAGCCGACGACCTGTTCACTTCGGGGATGCGCATGATGGCGCTGATCGGTTTCATCATGATCGCCGCCGCCGGATTTGCCGCCGTGATGAAGGCCACCGGCGAGATCGATACGCTGGTTCAACAGGCGTTCGCAGTGATCGGCGACAATCGGGGGTTGGCGGCGCTGGTCATGCTGCTGGTGGGGTTGTTCATCACCCTGGGTATCGGCTCGTCGTTTTCGACGATCCCGATCATCGCCGCCATCTATGTCCCGCTGGCCGTCCAGTTCGGCTTTTCCGAGTTGGCCACGGTCGCCCTGGTGGGTACCGCGGCGGCGCTGGGCGATGCCGGCTCGCCGGCTTCCGACTCGACCCTGGGGCCGACTTCCGGGTTGAATGTCGATCGTCAGCACGACCACATATGGGATTCCGTGGTGCCGACTTTCATTCACTACAACATACCGTTGATTCTGTTTGGCTGGCTGGCGGCCCTGTGGCTGTAAAGTGGGGCGGGCTTTAGTGCGTTGGTGCCAGCCCCGACACGAATGAGCCGGCAGAGCGCTCGGCGGGCCGCGCGAAGCAGACGCGTGATGGTCGTCGAATAACCCGGCCGTTTCGATTAACGCTACTGCAGAAATAAATTTAATGAGTTTTGGGTGACGGCTAAATCGGGTACTTGGCAAATTGCCCCGTAATGCCGATAATGGGATGGCATCCCCAAAAACGTATGGAAGGTTATTAGCGCATGTCACTGTTAAGCGAATACATGAAGAAAGAACAGCTGCTCAAGCAGCTGAGCGACGAGTTGAAGCAGCTTGAAGGTGATCAGCGCCTGAAGTCCGAGCTCGAGTTCAAGGAGCGCCTCGAAGCCTTGATGAAAGAGTTCAACAAGAGCGCCAGCGACGTGATCGACATGCTCGATCCCAGGCAGCAGGACTCCGCTTCAGGCAGCAAGCCGAAAGCGACCAGCACCAGCGGCCGTCGCAAGCGCAAGCTGAAGATCTACAAGAACCCGCATACCGGTGAAGTCGTGGAAACCCGCGGCGGCAACCAGAAGACGCTCAAGGTGTGGAAGGATGAGCACGGTGCCGAAACCGTCGAATCCTGGCTCGTGCGTACCGAAGACTGAATTTTCACGGCGAAATCGTGTCGAACGATCGCTCGAAGTGACCGGGCTGAACTCTCAGCCCGGTGTTTTCAGTTTTCACACCCGTCATCTGCAGTCCTGTTTGCAATCTCTGCCCTTCGCGTTAGTATGCGCGGGCGGCATGCGGTGATCGGCTGATGCCGAATACGTCAGCCCCTCTTCATCCGAGCACGGTTTCCTCGATCATTGCCCATGGACCACTACTTTCATAAATGAAAGCATCGAATCCCAAGCATTCACATCAGATGGACGAACGCGAGAAGCTACGCAAGTTCCGTGAGCTCGACGATGCCTTCGCCAGGGCCTTGAAGGAGATGGAGGCGCCGTCGAACGAACCCGCCGCAGACCCTCAGCAGAACTTCGAACAGCGTCTGCGCCTATTGATGAGCGAGTTTCGACAAAGCGACGCCGATGTCGTTGCACTGCTCAGGACACTGATCGAACTCGAGCGTATCGCCTGAAAGCGAATCATCGCTCCACTAGCCGAGCCGAACGCTTTGTCGGTTGGTTCACGCCGAATCCGGCCAATGGTTCTGGCCTGACGTAAAAGGCCTTTACGGCTGGAGTCGCCATTGATCGACTCACGAATCCAGGGCGGGCCAGCGGCACCATGCCTGCCGATGGCCCGACGTTGCTCTTCATGTCTCGTGAGCGCTTTAGTTGAAATATAATGGCAATTGCCAAGCTAGCCTGCCTGCTCACAGGTATGACCAGTGTTGCTGGGCTTGGCTTCCAGCAACGCGTGCCCGGGGCGGTGAACCTATGCCGGGTCGGGGACGAGTATGGTACAGTGCGCGATATCAGACGCTGAAAAGGGTAAGTGTATTAATGGCGACAGAGTTAGACGAGTTCGAACAGAATATGCAGCGGGAAATTAACGCCTTTCTTGGTCCAGCGGCCAAGCCGCAGCGTGACAGGACAACAGAAGGTCGCGCCGGTGTACTGGCTCCCAAGGCCAGGCGTACGCCCGCCAAGGGTGGTTCAATCAAGACCGGGTATGTCGTCAAGCTCGCGGTCCGCAACAAGCCGCTCGAGTGGGATACCGTTTTCGAGCATCAATCGACGAGTATTTCCAAACTCGAAGCGCAACTTCAAGCCGAGAAGGCGGCGCGCAAGGCCGGTTTCCGCATCATTGGCCATGTGATCGATATCAAGCCCCTCTGACAAGCGATCGTCACTGCCGAAGCATCGCGTCGCAGCCCATCGTGACTCTCGAGTAGGCGTCACGCGCGTTGCTGCTCGTCGTGTCGAGCCATGCCCGATGGACAGGTCGCCTCCGCCCGGCGAGCGCCGGCAGGGCCGCGAAGGCCCGAACAGCTCGATTTGTAGCCCTTTTTCATGGCTTTGCCTCCGCAGTCCATCGCTATCATGGAGCCACCCTGGGCTCCGAGCGGATTCGTCTCACATGAATGTTTCTACCCTGATAGGCATAGGCGCCAGCGTGCTGCTGCTGGCCTGCGTCGTACTGTTGAGCGCGGACACGGCGATGAGCTTCGTCAACCTGCCGGGCCTGGCGATCGTGCTCGCCGGCACGCTGGCGGCGACCTTCATCAGCTATCCGCTGCGCGAAGTCGTGCGTGTGGTGCGGCTGGTCGGCGTGGTGTTCCGGCGCGAAGACAGCTACGTCGAAGAGGACACTCGTGAGCTGGTGGACATGGCGCGGCTGTGGTTCAAGGGCGACATACGCTCGGTCGAACGCGCGCTGGAGCAGACCCGCAACCCTTTCCTGCGTACCGGCGTACAACTGGTCATCGACAATACGCGCGAATCGGAAATCACCGATCTGCTGCGCTGGCGAATCGCCCGGCTCAAGGCGCGCGAGCTGGCCGAAGCGCAGATATTCCGGACCATGGCCGCCTATGCGCCGGCCTTCGGCATGATCGGAACGCTGGTGGGCCTGGTCAACATGCTGGAGATCATGCAGGTCGGCGATATCGCCTCCATCGGCCCGCGGATGGCGGTGGCCCTGCTCTCTACCTTCTATGGCATCCTGATCGCCAATCTGGTGTGCAAGCCCATCGCGGTAAAGCTCGAGCGCCGGACCGAGCAGCGTCTGATCGCCATGAACATGGTGCTCGAGGGCGTGGCGCTGATTTCCAAGCGCCGCCTGCCGTCGTTCATCGAGGAAACGCTCAATTCGTTCATGGCCAGCTATCAGGATGAGATCCGCGATCCGATCCGCAAGCCGCTGGCCGAACCGCCCCAGGGCGCGAACGCCAATGCTTGAGAATCATCGCGACGGTCACCACCATGAGCGCCTGCTCTCGTTGCGTCCCGAGGAGCGTGACGGCGAGGGCTGGATGATCAGTTACATGGACATCATGACGCTGCTGGTGGCGTTGTTCGTGCTGTTGTTGACGGTCAGCGGTCAGGTGGGCGATCTGGCGGGCGCCGTGCGGGGCGCCCTGGCGGCGAATGTATCGGCGAAGACCTCCGTGGAGGCAGGCGCATCGCTCTCGTCCGAAGCGATCGGCGCCGCGCATGCCGTGACGGTCGCACCCGTCGCCAGCCCGCGGCCATTGACCTCGCCGCTCGGGGTGCGGCTGGAGGCGCTGCTCGCACCGCCGGCATTGAGTCGCGATGCGCTGGCGGCTGCCCAGCGCGTGGCCGGGCGGAGTATGCTGGTGACACGGATGCCCGCGGTGGCCGAGATTCATCCCGACGCGCTTCAGGCCGCGCGTGCGGTGGCTACCGCACCTTGGGTCAGCAACACTGCCCAGGCGGCGGCCATCCAGGTGGCCGGCGAGTGGCAGTTGAAGGTTCCCAAGCCGTTGCCGGTGATCGAGGGCGTCGAGGTATCGCGGATCAAGGGCGGAATCAACCTGCGTATCCAGGATCACCTGCTGTTCGGCTCGGGCGATGCCGAGTTGACCGATCCGGGCCAGGGGGTCGTGCAGGGTCTGGTGTCGCTGCTTGGCCAGTACGCGGGAACGGTGTCGGTCGAGGGGCACACCGATAGCGTGCCGATCAATACCCCGCGTTACCCGTCCAACTGGGAGCTTTCGAGTGCCCGTGCAACGGCCATCCTGCGCTATCTGGTCGCGGCGGGAATTGCTCCCGAGCGGCTGCGTTCCGTGGGCTATGCCGATACCCACCCGCTCGAGCCCAATGATACGGCCGAGGGCCGGGCCGCCAATCGGCGCGTCGAGTTGATCATTCATGCACCCGAAGGGTCATGAACGTTGTATGCTAGCGTGAGACAGCCGAGTCGCTGTAAGCGCGCGATTCGTGACCGAATGGAACGAAGGAAGGGTTAGGCAGGGCGATGGCAATCCAGAGAATCACTACCAAGAAAGACAGGGCAAAGCGCGACGCGGTCGTCTACAGCGATTCCCAGATCGAGCACTACCTTTTCCTGCTCATCTATTCGGGGCGTCACGAGACGGCCGAGAGCCTGTTTGCCGAATTGCGCAGGATGCTGCCCGGCGTCGATCCGATCCAGCTGAATCGGGTTTCCCACTCCTTTGCAGCCGAGCTCAAGGGGGCCGGCCTGAAGTGACGGGGCGCTCCTTGGCCGAGCGCCTGGCTCGAATCGAGTGGCGCAACCGGGGAGGCAGCAACGCGGCCGGGGGCGAATGCGCCCTCGGCCGCGTCTGCATTGGAGGGTCTAGATCACTTTCCTGCGCAGCCAGGCGGCCAGCGCCTCGCCGGCGATGACCAGCACGAGAATGGCGAGCAGTATGGTCGCCACGGTACGCCAGTCCAGCGTGTCGATGGCGCCTTGCAGAATCACGCCGATCCCGCCGGCACCGACCAGCCCGAGCACCGTCGATTCGCGCAGGTTGATGTCCCAGCGAAGAATGCTCACCGCGAAGAACGTCGGCACCACCTGAGGCACGATGGCATACAAAATGACCTTGGCGCGCGACGCGCCGGTGGCCTCGAGCGCCTCGACCGGCCGCCGGTCGATCTCCTCGATCGCCTCGCCCATCAGCTTGCCCAAAAAGCCCAGCGAGCGAAACATGATGGCGACGATTCCGGCGAGCACCCCGGGGCCGAAGATCGCCACGAACAGCAGTGCCCAGATCAGCGTGTTCACCGACCGGCTCGAGACCAGGATGAAGCGGCCCAGCCAGAGGGTGGCGCGGTTGGGCGTGGTGTTCTGCGCCGAGATGTAGGCCACCGGCAGCGACAGGAAGACCGCGAAGAAGGTGGCGATGGTGGCGATGTTCAGCGTCTCGATCAGCACCCGGACGATGGTGCCCAGTTGCGAGACGTCGGGCGGCACCATGCGCCCGAACAGGTCGCCGATCTGCGCCGGGGCGTCCCACACCCAGGGCCAGATGATATCGATGGTGCCCAGCGACCAGGCGACCGCCATGGCGACGAGCATCAGGCCGGCAAAGCGCCACCAGCGCTGGCGAGAGCTGTAGCGCGTCCACACGCGCTCGGCGACTGAATCGTTCACCAGATCCTCCTCCTGATGCGGCCGCTGACCGCTTCGCTGATCAGGATCGCGCCGATGATCACCAGCGTGATGGCCAGCGCGAAATCATAGTCGTAACGGCCGAAGGCATTCATCAGCGTCGCGCCGATTCCGCCGGCGCCGACGATGCCGACGACCGCCGAGGCGCGTAGATTGCTGTCCAGCTGATACATCGCCAGGCCGATCTGGCGAGGCATGATCTGCGGCAATACGGCGAACTGCAGCACGGCGATATAGCGGGCGCCGCTGCTGCGCATGGCTTCGACCTGGCCCCAGTCGATCTCCTCGATACGCTCGGCGAGCATCTTGGCGACGAAGCCGATCGAGTAGATGGTCAGGGTGAGGATGCCGGCCACCGGCCCGAAGCCCACCGCCTTGACGAACAGGATGGCGACGATCACCGGGTGGAAACTGCGGGCGATGACGATCACCGCCCGGCCCAGGGCGTAGATAGGCTTGATGGCGATGTTGCGCGCCGCCATGAAGGCGATCGGCACGCTCAACCCGACGCCGAGCAGTGTCGCGAGGATCGCGATCTTGAGACTTTCCAGGAAGCCGTCGATGAGCAGCTCGTGGCGCGCGAAACTGGGCGGAAAGGCGCCGGCGAAGATGCGCGCCGCGCGCTCGATGCCCTGGGCGACCCGCTGCCAGTCGAAGGGCAGGGTGCTTATCGCCCAGGCGGCGTATGCCAGCAAGCCGATCAACAGGCTCCAGCGTAGCCAGGGGTTGGCGATGAAGGGGGGCTTGCGCCAACGGCGCGGCGCGGTGACGGTTTCGCTCATGACGTCACCGCTTCATGATCGTGGGGCGAGCGACGGCGCGAGGCGTCGTGCTCGCCGGTCCCGCTGTAGACGGCGTCCATCGCCGCCTCGTCGAGATCGTCCGGCTTGCCGTCGAAGATCAACTTGCCGAAGCGCATGCCGACGATGCGCTCGGTGAATTCGCGCGCTTCGCCGACGTTATGAATATTGATCAGTACGGGCAGATGCAGTTCGGCGGCGAGTTTCTGCAGCAATTCCATGATCTGGCGGGAGGTGACCGGATCCAGCGAGGCGGTGGGCTCGTCGGCGAGCAGGATCTCGGGGTCCTGCATCAACGCCCTGACGACCCCGACACGCTGGCGTTCGCCCCCGGACAGCTCGTCGGCGCGCTTGTCGGCGTACCGGGCGATGCCGACCCGCTCCATGAGGTGGAAGGCACGATCGATGTCTTCCTGCGGATAGCGGCGCAGCGCGGCGCGCCAGTAGGGGATGTAGCCGAGGCGTCCGCACTGGACGTTTTCCATGACCGAGAGCCTGTCGACCAGATTGAAGCCCTGGAAGATCATGCCGATGCGCCGGCGTGTCCGGCGCAGCGCTTCGCGCTTAAGCGTGGTGATCTCCACGCCGTTGAGTTCGATACTGCCGGATGTCGGCTCGACGAGCCGGTTGATGCAGCGAAGCAGGGTGCTCTTGCCGGCTCCGGAGGCGCCGATGATCGAGGTGACCGATTCGTCGGGCACCTCGAGTTCCAGGTCCTTGAGCACCGGCTGATCGTTGCCGTAACGCTTCACCAGGTGAGAAATTCGCAGCATGGGTAGCCTCCATGACCCGAGTAAGCCGGGCCGGCGACAGTCGCGCCGGCCCGGCCCGTAGGCTTGCCGTGATGGCCAGGGCTCAGCTCTTGTCCAGGTTTTCGGGGGTGTAGGTAACGCCGTTGGCCTGCTGGATGTCGCGAATCACTTCCCAGTCTTCCTGGTAGGTGATCGGCACGAATTGCGTCACGCCGCTGAACTCCTCGCCCAGCGCGGTGCCCTGAAAGTCGAAGCTGAGAAACGCCTGCTTGATCTTTTCCGCGAGCTCGGGGTCGAGATTGTGCGCATGGGTGTAGGAGGTCGTCGGGAAGCGCTTGGATTCGAAGATGATCTTGACCTCTTCGGGGTCGTACAGGTCGCGCTCGGCCATGCGGTCGACGACTTCGGAGGCCACCGGGGCGGCGTCGTAGTCGCCGGCGACTACGCCTAGCATCGACTGGTCGTGGGAGCCGGAATAGACCACTTCATAGTCTTCGCCGGGTACGACGCCCTCCTTGGGGAATAGCGCGCGGGGCGCCTGGTTGCCGGAGTTGGAGGTCGGCGAGGTATGCGCGACCCGCTTGCCCTTGAGATCCTGCAGCGTGTCGATGCCACTGTCCTTGCGGGTATAGACCTGCAGGGTGTAGCCGAACTCGCCCTCCTCGGAGCCCATGATGGCGAAAGGTACCGCCCCGGCCAGGTTGACCGCGAAGGGCGTGGGGCCCGTCGAGAAGCCGGCGATATGGATGCGGTTGCTGCGCATCGCCTCGATTTCCGCCGAGTTGGACTGCACCGCGAAAAAGCGCACGTCCTTGCCGGTGGCTTCGGATAGGTGCTCGATGAACGGCTCCCAGATGTCGGCGTAGATCGCCGGGTCCTCGACCGGCGTATAGGCAAACACCAGAGTGTCCGGGTCGAGCAGCTCGTCGGGGTTGGTGGGCGTGTCGGCCACCAGGTCGCCATTGGCGTCGCAGTAAATGTCGGCCAGGTCGCCGCGGTTCTCGCAGGATTGCGATTGCTGGGCGCCGACGGTACCTGCATAGAGCGCCAGGGCGGCCCCGACGCCCAGGGCCAGGCGGCAGGACCGGCCGAGCGTCGTCTGAAAATCGGTCTTGGTCGTTGTCATGGCATGACTCCCGTTCCGGTTGGTTTTTTGTCTTGGTAATACCAACCGGTTGCGTGTATTAGAGTTGGTTTTCACAACAAATATAAGTCAGAATGTGGTTATAGCCACGTATAATGTGGCCTTTGCCACATTATCCATTGGTCGTATCGCTTGCCTGCGAGGGAACAAGCATGCCCCGTCGTCTGCAGAAGGATGAGCGTCGCGCGCGGATTCTGGATGCCCTGCGTTATACGCCGCATTTGCGTATCGCCGCGCTGGCGCAGCGCTTTGCAGTGACCACCGAAACGGTACGCCGCGACCTCGACGCGCTCAGCGAAATGGGGTTGGTCGATCGTGCGCATGGCGGTGCCGTGGCGCGGCCCATGGGCATTCAGCCCTCGATCGCCGAGCGCGAGCAGTCGACCGTCGATGAGCGGCGGTGCATTGCCGTTGCCGCGGCGGGGCTGGCTTCCCCCGGGCAGGTGGTGATGATCGATGCCGGCTCGACCACCACCCAACTGGCCTGGCAACTGGGCGCCGTCGGCGAGGGGCTGACGGTGATCACCAACAGTTATCCTGTGGCTTCGGCGCTGGCGACGGCGTCCGTCCGTTCGATCCTGTGTCCCGGCGATTTCAATGGTCGGGAGGGCGGCGTGTTCGGTCAGGATGCCAGTGAGTTTCTGGGGCGGTTTCATGGCAATGTGGCATTCATCGGCGCCAGTGGCATAGCCGCGGATGGTATTTCCGACGTCAACCGCGAGGCGACCTGGATCAAGCGTGTGATGCTGGCACGTTGCGAACGCGCGTATCTGCTGGTCGATCACACCAAGTTCGACGTACGGGTACTCGAAGTGGTGGCGCCGCTGGATCATCTCGACGGCATCGTCACGGATCGCCCCCCCCAGGGGGCGCTTGCCGAGCAACTGCGCAAGGCCGAGGTCGAGGTCCATCTTGCACCGCCGGTGGCATCGACGGGCCGTGCAACGGTGGATCTTCGGTCATGAGGCTTGACGATGGCACCCGGGCCACCTAGGAGAAGACAATGCAGCGATTGCAGGACGCTGATATCGATGCACTGCAGTCCATCGATGTGGTGCTGACCGATGTCGACGATACCCTGACCCGCCACGGTCGGCTCGGCGCCGCCACTCTCGCTGCCATGGAGCGACTCGCTCGGGCGGGCATTCGTCTGGTGCCAGTCACGGGGGGCTGTGCGGGGTGGTGCGATCATATCGTGCGTGCCTGGCCCGTGGCGGCGGTGATCGGCGAGAGCGGCGCCTTCCGTTTCCTCAAGACGCCCGGTGGCGGGCTAGATCAATGCTTCGTGCGTCCCCGCGAGCAGTTGCGCGACGAACAGAGCCGCCTGCTGGCACTCGCCGAACGCGCCTTGGCGGCCGTGCCCCGGGCGCGTCTGGCGGCCGACCAGCCTTATCGCCTGGCCGATGTGGCGATCGACCATGCGCAGGATGTCGCGCCGCCACTGGAACGCGATGCCATCGGCCGGCTGGTCGGCGCCATGCGCGAGGGCGGGGCGAGCGCACGAGCCAGCTCGATACATGTCAATGCCTGGTTCGGCGACCATGACAAGGCCAGCATGGCATCGCGAGTGCTCGAGCAGGATTTCGGACTGTCTCTTGAGCAGCAGCGTCAGCGGGTTCTTTTCATCGGCGATGCGCCCAACGATGAGTCGCTGTTTCGCAGCTATCCCGCCTCGGTCGGCGTTGCCAATATTGCCGTGCATCTTGACACCATGCAGGCGCATCCACGCTGGTTGTGTACGGCCAGCCACGGGGAGGGTTTCGTGGAAATGGCCGAACGGCTTATGGCGTCACGTCGCTGTTGACTGTAATGTTGAATGGATTAAATATCCGCTCGTGGCGATGCACTGATCATCGTCCAAGTTGATGCATTATAAGTGAAATTCAGCTGACCAAAAGATTCTCCGCTGCCTTTAACGGAATAACGGGAGCTATTCCGAAAAGATTAAAAAAACAGGCGAGGATATCCCGATGGAACGTCAACAGCGAAACATACTGCAGGTCGTCATCTGGCTGTTTGCATTGATGTCGACGCCTTACACGACACTTCTGGCGCTTGAATTCGATCCTGATCTGCAGCCCCATACGCTGCTTGCCCGGTTGTATCTGGTGCCGGCCGGAGCCATTGCAGTCAATGTCCTGCTCTTTGTCATGGCGCTATTCGTCTCGCGGCTATGTGCCGAAATGGACGTGCTTCAGGAAACCGGTAGCGGGGAGCGTTCGCAATCGAACCACGCAGGCACGAGCGGGGACGAGGAAAGTAGCGAAAAGAGCCGCAACGCCGTGCTGAAAATCCTTCGCATGTCGCGACGCAGTCCGTTGCGCGGACGTGTCAGCGAACAGGCATTGATCTATTCGGTGAACGACGTTACCCCGACCACGGCGGCCGAAGCCAATCGGGCACTGGTCGAGGGAGTCAACGACGTCGAATGGGTCGACCCCAAGGGTGAGCTGAGGCACACCCGGTTCACCACCCGGGAACATGACCTGCAGGCCCAGTTCGAGCAGGTCGCACCCCCGTCGGTGCGCAAGGAAGAGGACGAGCGCTAGGGCCTGCAGAGGAGTCTGCCCGCTATCCGCCACCCGGACTGAAGCCGGCCGATGCTGCGCCCGCCGGGCGGCACGTGCTGCCCCGCCTTTCCTTCGCATTGCGCTTTATCGTCCTGTCCCTCCGTCGTCCTGTCTGGATCGCCATCGGCACGTTGCGGGGCGTACCATGCACGCTCGAGCCAGCCCCCGCTCCGGCGGGTCCGGCGAGCATTGCAACAAGGGAGAGGTGATGGCCGCACTGGTATTCTTTTCGTCGCTATTTCTGCTGGTGGCGCTGTTGTCGGTAACGGCCGTGAGCGGCTTGTTCGCGGGCTCGCGCCGTGGCACGAAGCGCAAGAGTGGCGCCAGGGCCGGCCAGGCGACCCGCAAGCCGCGTCCCAGGCGACAGCCTGGCGGCACGGCCAAGTCGAGCCGCGCCGCCAGCAGCAAGCCCGCCGCGCCGCGCAGAAGACTCCGGCTTCGCTTGCCGAAGATCCCGATCCCGCCCGGACTGTCATCCTGCCTGCCGCTGGGCCTGCTTTTCGTCTTGATGGTCGGCGCGGGGCAGTTGGCCTTGTACGGTCTACGGCAGGCTCGGGAAGGGGGCGCCGACGATCCCCGACTGATGGCTTTCGCCACGGCCCTGGACTATCTCGGCCTGGCGAGCCTGGCGCTGGTGGCTCTGGGGTTGGTCGGGGCGATTGCCGCGCATCGTCGCAAGCCTTAGCGTATCCGGGACGCTACTCCCCGGGGGGCGCTCACATGATATAGTGCGCGCAATTTTTCACGCGACTCGGAAGGTTCATGAACATTCTGATTACCGGCATGGCAGGTTTCATCGGTCATGCGGTCGCCAAGCGATTGGCCGAGGATGGACATGCCATCGTCGGCATCGACAATCTCAACGAATATTACGACGTTTCCCTGAAGCGAGCCCGACTCGACGATCTGGGTGGTTTCACCAACGTACGCTTCGAGCGGCTGGACATTGCCGATAGTGCGGGCATGCAGCGCCTGTTTGCCGGCGAGCGCTTCGACCGGGTGGTCCATCTCGCCGCCCAGGCGGGGGTGCGCTATTCGCTGGAAAACCCGATGGTCTATGCCCAGTCGAACCTGATCGGGCACCTCAACGTGCTGGAAGGCTGCCGTCAGCAGCAGGTCGCGCACCTGGTCTACGCTTCTTCGAGTTCGGTCTACGGCATGAACGGCAAGGTGCCGTTCGAGACCTGCGATAACGTCGACCATCCCATCAGCCTGTACGCGGCGACCAAGAAGTCCAACGAGCTGATGGCGCATACCTATGCGCATCTCTATGACATGCCCACCACCGGACTGCGCTTCTTTACCGTTTACGGTCCCTGGGGGCGGCCCGACATGGCGCTGTTCAAGTTCACCCGGGCGATTCTCGAGGGGACGGCGCTGCCGATCTACAATCATGGCGACATGTCGCGGGATTTTACCTATATCGACGATATCGTCGAAGGCGTTGTGCGGGTCCTCGACGTCATTCCCAGCGCGCATCCCGAATGGCCGGCCGAGGCCATGGTCCCGGACAGCGGACGCGCGCCGATCGCGCTCTACAACATCGGGCACGGTAGTCCGGTGGCGCTGATGGATTTCGTCCGTGCGATCGAGACTGCCACCGGGCAGACCGCGCGGTACGACTACCAGCCGATGCAACCGGGCGACGTGCCGCGGACCTGGGCGGATACCGAGGCGCTGTTCGCGGTCACCGGCTACCGGCCCACGGTGGGTGTCGAGGAGGGGGTGGCGCGTTTCGTCGCCTGGTATCGCGATTTCTATCAAGTATGAGAGTGGCTCAGGGATAACACGTCATGAAAATCACCATCTTCGGCACCGGTTATGTAGGGCTGGTAACCGGAACCTGCCTGGCCGATGTCGGTCACGATGTGCTGTGCATGGATGTCGACGCCGACAAGATCGCCCGGCTCGAGCGCGGTGAACTACCCATCTACGAACCCGGTCTCGACTCGATGGTGAGCCACACCATGGCCGCGGGCCGGCTGCGCTTTACCACCGACGCCGCCACCGCGGTGGCGTTCGGCACCCTGCAGTTCATCGCCGTGGGTACGCCGCCGGACGAGGACGGCAGCGCCGATCTGCAGTACGTCCTCGCGGTGGCGCGCAGCATCGGCGAACACATGACGGATTACAAGGTGGTCGTCGACAAGTCCACCGTGCCGGTGGGTACCGCCGACAAGGTACACGCCGAGATCGCCGCCACCCTCGCCGCGCGAGGCCTGCAGACGTCGTTCGATGTCTGCTCTAACCCCGAATTTCTCAAGGAAGGGGCGGCGATCGAGGACTTCGCCCGGGGCGCGCGGATCGTCGTGGGCACCGATTCGCCGCGGGTCAAGACGCTGATGCGCGAGTGTTACGCGCCCTATAACCGCAACCATGAAAAGCTGATGTTCATGGACGTGCGCAGCGCCGAGCTGACCAAGTACGCGGCCAACGCCATGCTCGCCACCAAGATCAGCTTCATGAACGAGATCGCCAATCTCGCCGAGCGGCTGGGGGCCGACATCGAACAGGTGCGCCACGGCATCGGCAGCGACCCGCGTATCGGCTATCATTTCATCTATCCTGGCTGTGGCTACGGCGGTTCGTGTTTCCCCAAGGACGTCCAGGCGCTGGCGCGCACCGCCAGCGAGATCGGCTATCGCTCGGAGCTGCTCGAGGCCGTCGAGTCGGTCAACCAGCGTCAGAAGGTCACGCTGTTCGCCAAGCTCGCCCAGGCCTTCGACGGCGGACTGGCCGGCAAGACCATCGCGGTGTGGGGGCTGGCCTTCAAGCCCAATACCGACGACATGCGTGAGGCGCCGAGCCGTACCTTGATGGAAGCGCTATGGGCGGCCGGTGCCCGGGTGCGGGCCTTCGATCCCGAAGCGATGGCGGAGTGCCGCCGGCTCTATGGCGAGCGCGACGACCTGGTTCTGGTGGACGATCGCGAGCAGGCGGTCTCCGGCGCCGATGCGTTGGTGATCTGCACCGAGTGGAAGGCCTTTCGCAGCGTCGATTTCGACTGGCTCAAGGCACAATTGACCACCCCGGTGGTGGTCGACGGGCGCAATCTCTACGACCCCGCGGCGATCAAGGCGGCCGGGCTGCTGTATTTCGCCGTGGGTCGAGGCGATTCCCTGGTGACGCGAACGCATTAGACCCGACTGCGCAAACGCCCGCTGCTAGCGGGCGTTTGCGTTGCTGGCGGGGCTCGGGCCGGGCTTTCGGAGCAACCGGCCAGGCCATGGTCAGCTCATGAGCAGCGGCGTGAGCGCCCATCCTCCTCCCAGCAGCAGCGCGAACAGGCACAGCGCCAGCAGGAAGGGGCGGATTCCCAGTGCCTTGAGCCTTTCCAGGCGCGTCTCGAAGCCCAGGGCCGCCATGGCCATGGCCAGCGCGATCTGGCCGGTCACCACCAGGCCGCCATGCAGCATGGCCGGCAGGGCGACCAGGCTGTTGAACACCACCATGGCCAGGAAGCCGAACGCGAACCAGGGAATCACCAGTGCGGGACGCGCCGCGTCCGGATCAGAGTCCTGGGTATCGCGACGCAGCCACCATTGACCGACGATCAGCAGGAAGGGTACCAGCAGCATCACCCGCACCAGCTTGACGATCACCGCGTTGGCCAGTGCCTGGGGGCCCACCGCATCGCCGGCGACGACCACCTGGGCCACTTCGTGCACGGTGGCGCCGATGTAGATGCCGTAGAGGCCCTCGTCCATGCCGGTCAGCGGATAGAGCAGCGGATAGAGCAGCATCGCCAGGCTGCCGAAAAGCACCACGGTGGCCACCGCCATCGCCGTCGCCGCGGGCTTCGAGCGAATCGTCGTCTCCGTCGCCAGCACCGCGGCGGCGCCGCAGATGGCGCTGCCGGCGCTGGTCAGCAGCGCCGTTTCGGCATCCAGCTTGAGCACCCGCGTACCCACCCAGTAGCCGATCACCAGCACGCTGGTGATGACCAGGGTATCCAGCACGATCACCTTGGGGCCGAGGCCGAGGATCTGCTGCAAGGTCAGGGAGAGGCCGAACAGCACGATGCCGCCGCGCAGCAACCAGCGCGTGGCGAACTGCAGTCCGGGGCGAGTCTGCGGCAGCCGCCTGGCGAGCGGCAGGTTGCCCGCCACCAGGCCCAGCAGCAGGGAGAACACCAGGGGGCTGATGCCGCTTTCGGCGATGCCGGGGACCTGGGTCAGCGCGAACCCACCCAGGGTCAACCCGGCACATAACACGATGCCCTGCCACATGAGACGCCTCCGTCGAGACCGAACGGTTCGAATTGTCTGGATAGACTAATCGGCGATGGCGTTATGTGTTATTGGGTAATAACGATATGCCTATTAAGTGGAGCCGATATGTCGACGCACGTGACCTTCCGTCAGCTTCAGGTCTTCGTCGGGGTCGCCCGGGGCGGTTCGGTGAGCGCGGCGGCCAGGCAGCTCAGCCTGTCGCAGTCGGCGGCCAGCCAGGCGCTGGGCGATCTCGAACGTCAGCTTGGGGTGGTGCTGTTCGAGCGACTGGGCCGGCGTCTCGAGCTCAACGACGCCGGGAGCCGGTTGCTGATCCACGCCGAAAGGCTCCTGCACGGCATGGCCGAGTTGATCGATGCCGCCCGGGAACCGGAAGGAGCGTTACGCGGTGCACTGCACGTGACGGCGAGCGCGACCATCGGCACCTATCTGCTGCCGATGCTGGCCGGGGGCTTCAGTGAACGCCATCCGGCGGTCGATCTGCAGTTGCGGTTGCGCAACACCCGGGAGGTGATGAGCGACATCCTGCGTTTCGATGCCGATCTGGGGCTGATCGAGGGGCAGTGCACGGAGTCCCGCCTGGTCAGCGAGGTCTGGCGTCACGACGAAATGGCGATCATCGCCTCGCCCCAGCATCCGCTGGCCGGTCGAGGGCGACTGGATGGCGATGCACTGCAGTCGGCGCAGTGGATTCTGCGCGAGCCGGGCTCGGGTAGCCGGGCGATCTTCGAGGCGGCGATTCACCCCCACGTCGAACGGATCCATGTGCGCATGGAGCTGGACCAGCACGAGGCGATCAAGCAGGCCGTGCGCGCCGGGTTCGGCCTGGCCTGCCTGTCGCGGCTGAGTGTCGCCGGCGAGCTGGCACGTGGCGAACTGGTGGCGCTGGAAAGTCCCCTGAGCCTGACCCGGGCCTTTTCGCTGGTCTGGCACCCCGAACGCTATCGCAGTCCGCTGTGGCAGGCCTTCAAGGTCTTCCTCCAGGAAGAAGCGCCGGCACCCTGAGAGGGCTGCCTCACAGGGTGCACGCATAGGCATAGTCGCGGGTCGATAGCCGCGAGATCCGCCGTTCGATGGGCACGTCCTGATAATCCCGCGCCACCCGGCGGATCTCGATCAGCGGTTCGCCGCTCGCGACCCCCAGCTGTTCGACCTCGTCGCGCCCGGCACGGACGGCTACCAGGGTCTCGTCGGCGTGGGCCACGGTGCGGCCGTACTGCTGTTGATAGAGCTGATACAGCGTATTGGGCAGCACCTCGGGCTGGTTTTCCAGCGCCGCGAAGCGGGCGGCATCCAGCACGATATCCTCGAGCAGGATCGCTGTTCCCTGCAATTCGCGCACCCGGCGGATATGAATGACCTCGCCGCCGTCGGCCAGTTCCAGCGTCTGGCGCTCGTCCGCGGTGGGGGCCCGCCGGGTCCGACCGAGCACCCGCGATACCGGCAGGCAGCGTTCGCCGTCGTGGCTGACGATGTTGAAGAAGCGGAATAGCGCGCGATCGGCGTCATGGGTGGCCACCGCCGTACCCTTGCCCTGGCGGCGAATCACCACGTTGTCGGCGACCAGTTCGTTCAGCGCCTTGCGCAGGGTACCCACGCTGACGTCGTAACTGGACGCCAACGACGCTTCGCTGGGGATGAAGGTCCCCGGCGGCCACTCGCCCGAGGCGATCCTCTCCAGAAGCAACTCCTTGATCTGCTTGTAGAGCGGCTGAAACGTAGGGCCTTTCGGCGCAGTCATCGGCAAGTCGTCCTTGGCCATTTTCGAAGGGTTTCGGGTCACGATGAGGGGATTATAACGATCAGCGGGCATCGCCGACATCTCCTTGACTGTTATATATACTATGTCATATACATGACTTGCGAGCGAGCGGCTCGCCAGTCATAGGAGAGGAGCATGAGCATCGATTTCGTGGTTCACGACGCCGACGATGCGGTCGGCGTGGTGGTCGTGGAGGGGGTCCAGGCGGGTCAGACGCTGACCGGTTGGGTGATGGATCAGGACAAGACGCTGCAGTTCGAGGTCCGTGACGCCATTCCGATCGGCCACAAGCTGGCGATTCGCGACCTCGCCGAGGGCGACACGGTGATCAAGTACAGCGTCGACATCGGTCGCGTGGTCAAGCCGATTCGCAAGGGGGAGCACCTCCACGTCCATAACGTCAAGACCAAGAGGTGGTAGGCATGGAACTCAAGGGAAGCACTTTTCTGGGGTATCGGCGCGACAACGGCCGCGTGGGCATTCGCAACCACGTCATCGTGCTGCCGGTGGACGATATCTCCAACGCCGCGGCCGAAGCGGTGGCCAACAACATCAAGGGTACGCTGGCGCTGCCGCACCCCTACGGACGGCTGCAGTTCGGCGCGGATCTCGACCTGCATTTCCGCACCCTGATCGGCACCGGCTGCAATCCGAATGTCGCCGCGGTGATCGTGATCGGCATCGAGCCCGGCTGGACCGGCAAGGTGGTCGATGGCATCCGTGCCACCGGCAAGCCGGTGGAAGGTTTCTGGATCGAGCAGAATGGCGATCACAACACCATCGCCGCCGCCTCGCGCAAGGCCCGCGAATTCGTCCAGTTCGCCACCGAGTTGCAGCGCGAACCCTGTGACATCGCCGACTTGTGGGTGTCGACCAAGTGCGGTGAATCCGATACGACGTCCGGCTGCGGGGCCAACCCGACGGTGGGCGACGCCTTCGACAAGCTCTATGCGCAGGGCTCGACGCTGCTGTTCGGCGAGACCTCGGAACTCACCGGCGGTGAGCACCTGGTCGCCGAGCGTTGCGCCGACGACGGCGTGCGCGATGAATTCCAGGCGATGTTCGACCGCTACAGTGCGATGATCGATCGCCACAAGACCAGCGATCTATCGGAATCCCAGCCGACCAAGGGCAATATAGAAGGCGGGCTGACCACCATCGAGGAAAAGGCGTTGGGCAACATCCAGAAGATCGGCAAGCTGTGCCGGGTGGATGGCGTACTCGACAAGGCCGAGGCGCCGACCGGGCCGGGCCTGTGGTTCATGGATTCCTCGTCGGCGGCCGCCGAGATGGTCACGCTGTGCGCGGCGGCCGGCTACGTGGCGCATTTCTTCCCCACCGGCCAGGGCAACGTGATCGGCAACCCGATCCTGCCGGTGATCAAGATCTGCGCCAACCCGCGCACGGTGCGCACCATGGGCGAGCATATCGATGTCGACGTCTCGGGTGTGCTGCGTCGCGAGATCAATCTCGGCGAGGCCGGCGATCAGTTGCTGGAGATGCTGTTGCGTACGGCCAACGGCCGGCATACCAACGCCGAGGCGCTGGGCCATCGCGAGTTCGTGCTGACGCGGCTCTACGAGAGCGCCTGAGCCACCGGCCCGGGCGGCCGGACTCGACGGGTGGCGCATCGCCACCCGTGATCGATAACAACAGCCGACGTAGAGCGGCGAAATGAAGTTGCTTGAGACAAGACGGTTAGGACGTGCCAGGCATCCGGTGCAACCGGCACTCGAACGGCCACTACCGGATACCACAACAATATCAAGCGGAGACAACGTCATGCGCCAGTTGAACCCCCTCAGGACCCTCGCGACCACGACCGCCCTGGGCGGCCTGCTCGCCCTGTCGACACTCGCCGGATCGGCGATGGCGGCCGATGCCGGGAACTATCCCGACCAGAACGTGCAATACATCATCCCCTTCGGCCCCGGCGGCGAGTCGGACATCAGTGCCCGGTTGCAGCAGCAGTATTTCCAGGAACTGACCGGCCAGCAGCTGATCATCCAGTACATGGCCGGCGGCGGCGGTGCCGTGGGCTGGTCGCAGCTCAACGAGATGGGGGATGACGGCTACACGATCATGGGCACCAACCTGCCACATATCATTCTCAAGCCGATGGGCAAGGAGCCGGGCTTCACGACAGAGGAGCTCAAGAACTTCTTCTACTTCCACTATTCGCCGGACGCGCTGATCGTCAACAACGACAGTCCCTTCGAGACGCTCGACGATCTGATCGCCGCCGCCAAGGAGGCCCCGGGCAGGATCACCGTCTCGGGCAGCGGCACGCAGTCCGCCAACGACATCGCCAATCAGCGGTTCGAATCGCTGGCCGACGTCAAGACGACCTACATTCCGTTCAAGGGCACCGGCGCGGCGGTTGCCGCCTTGCTGGGCGACCAGGTGCGGGCCGAGTGGGGCTATACCACCACCGCCGCCAACCACAGCGACAAGGTGCGCATGCTGGCGGTGGCTTCCGAGGAGCGTCATCCGCTGTTTCCCGAGGTGCCGACCTTCAAGGAACTCGGCTACGACATGACCGGTGGCGCCTACCGCGGCATGGCGGTTCCCGAGGGGGTTTCCGACGAGGTGACCACCGAGCTGTCCGATATCTTCTCCGAGATCAATCAGAATCCCGAGTTCCGCCAGAAGATGGAGGACCTGGGCTTCGTGCTGATCGATGTGCCCTACGGCGAAATGGACGACTTCATGGACAAGCGTCGCCAGGAATACGAGCAGGTCGCCCGCGACATGGGGATCATCGAGTGAACTGACCGCCGGCCCGGGCCCGCCCGGGCCGACGCGTTCCTCAAGGGAGGTAGTTCATGGAAACATTGAGTTTCATGGCCGCCGCGCTGTCCCCCGTCAATCTGTTGCTGGCGATCGTCGGCGTCGCCGCGGGGATCGTCATCGGTGCCTTGCCGGGCCTGTCGGCAACCATGGCCGTGGCGGTGCTGGTACCGGTGACGTTCGGCATGCCGCCGGAGGCGGCGCTGATCATGCTTGGCGCGATCTACACCGGGGCGATCTACGGCGGCTCCTATGCCGCGATACTGGTCAATACGCCGGGCACGCCCTCGGCGATTGCGACCACCTTCGACGGCTATCCCATGGCCCAGCGCGGCGACGGCGATCTGGCGGTCACGCTGTCGACACTCTCGTCGGTGATCGGCGGGCTGGTCGGGGCCCTGGCGCTGCTGACCCTGGCACCGTTACTGGCGCAGATCGCCCTGAAGTTCGGCCCGGTCGAATACTTCTGGCTGGCGATCTTCGGCCTGACGCTGATCTCGGCGCTCTCCGAGGGCTCGACCCTCAAGGGCTTCATCGGCGCCGGCATCGGCCTGCTGCTGTCGACGGTCGGGGTGTCGGTTGTCGGCGGCGACATTCGTTACTCCTTCGGCTCGCAGTTTCTGCTCGGCGGGATCGAAACCATCTCGGCGCTGATCGGCCTCTACTGCATTCCGGTATTGATCGATCTGGTCGCCACGCCCAGTGCTCACCTGCAACCGCCGGAAAAGGGGCGGGGCATCCGCCTCGGCGAGGGGATGCGGCTGGTCTGGCGGGGCAAGTTCAATGCCGTACGCAGCGCGGTGATCGGCACGCTGGTCGCCATCCTGCCGGGGGCGGGCGGTTCCATCGCCAGCCTGGTCTCCTATTCGGAGGCCCGGCGCACTTCGCGGCGTAGCGAGCGGTTCGGCCATGGCGAGCCGGATGGCGTGATCGCCACCGAAACGGCCAACAACGCCACCGTGGGCGGCGGCTTCATACCCACCTTCGTGCTGGGCATTCCTGGTACGCCGCCCGATGCGGTGATCCTCGGGGCGCTGCTGGTCCAGGGGTTCCGGACCGGCCCGGAGATGTTCACCACCAATGCCAGCGTGACCTACACCTTCATCGGCGGGCTGGTCATCGCCACGCTGTTGATGTTGCCGATGGGGCTGTTGATCGGCCGCTACGCCTTCAAGTCGATCGTCAGCATCCCCAAGGCGCTGCTGGTGCCGAGCATCGCCTTCATGACCGTGATCGGGACCTATGCCATCCGCAACAACCCGTTCGACGTGGTGGTGATGGTGGTGCTGGGCGTGATCGGCTGGGTGCTGGCGCGCTACGGAATCAAGCCATCGCCGATCGTGCTGGGGCTGATCCTGGGACCCATCGCCGAGCAGGGCTTCGTCCAGGGCTACCTGATGGGCAACGCCTCGGGCTCGGTGCTCGGCGCCTTCTTCGGCCGGCCGCTGTCGCTGGCGATCATCGCGATGGTGCTGCTGTCGGTGTTGTATCCGCTATGGCGCGCACACCGCGCGCGGCGGCTGCCCAGGGAACCCGAGGAGGCCCGTCCATGAAGTCGACCACGGAACCGACGCAGCGGGTCGCGGCACGCGGCTCCGACGCCTGTCTCGCCGTCGCCATGCTGGGCATCGCGCTCGGCGCGCTGTGGTTCAGCGCCGACATCTCGATCATGGCCAGCGTCTTTCCCCGGACCATTGCCGTGCTGGTGCTGATCTTCAGCGCGGCCCTGCTGCTGCGTAGCCTACTGGCAAAACCGACACGACCGCGCCCCGAGCCGGGCAGCGTGGCCCGTCGCCTGGGGCTGATCGTCGTGCTGCTGCTCTGGAGCCTGACGCTCAAGTGGCTGGGGTTCGTCACGTCGAGCCTGTTGAGCGCGGCGTGCCTGGCGCTGCTTTCCCACTATCACGGCTGGACGCCGAGGCGCGCCGCGGGCTACGCGACCGTGCTGCTGCTGATCATCGCTCTCTTCTACGTCCTGTTCGCGATCATTCTCAACGTGCCGCTGCCGGTTGGCCTGCTGTGGCGTACTCAATGACAAACGAGGTAACGATGACCGACATCCTGATCACGGAATTCATGGACGAGGCGGCCGTCAGCGAGCTCGAGCGCGACTTCGCGGTCACCTTCGAGCCGTCGCTGGTGGAGGATCGCCAGCGACTGTTGACGATGGGCGCGGGCGTACGCGCACTGATCGTCCGCAACCGCACCCGGGTCGACGCGACCCTGCTCGGCCTGTTTCCCGACCTGCAGGCGGTGGGTCGGCTGGGCGTGGGGCTCGACAACATCGACCTGGATGCCTGCCGGGAAAGAGGCATCGCCGTGCTGCCCGCCCAGGGTGGCAATACCGTCTCGGTGGTGGAATACGTGCTGGCCGGGGTGTTGATGCTACAGCGCGGCGCCTATCTTTCGACATCGCGGGTGGTGGGCGGCGAATGGCCGCGTCAGGCGCTGATTGGTCGCGAAAGCGAAGGCACCATGCTGGGCCTGGTGGGGTTCGGGGCGATCGCCCGCGAAGTGGCGCGCCGCGCCGGCTGCCTGGGCATGTCGGTGATTGCCTACGACCCCTTCGTCGACGAGCGGGACGCTGTCTGGCAGGAGGTCGAGCGCGCGGCCAGCCTCGAGGCGCTGCTGCCGCGCGTCGACGCCTTGAGCCTGCATGTGCCGCTGAGCGAGGGAACCCGGCATCTGCTGGGACGCGAGACGCTGGCGCTCATGAAACCGGGCAGTGTGCTGATCAATACCGCGCGCGGCGGGGTGGTGGACGAAGCGGCGCTGGCCGAGAGTCTGCGTGCCGGCCACCTGGGCGGGGCGATGCTCGATGTCTTCGAGCAGGAGCCGCTGGCCGCCGGTTCGCCGCTGGCCGGTCTCGAGGGGCTGATCGCCACGCCGCACATCGCCGGGGTCACTCGCGAGTCCAACGAGCGTATCGGCTGGATAACCGTCGACAATGTGCGCCGCGCGCTGGGGGTGACGGCATGACCGTTGTGTCGATCGACAAGGCCCATGCGCTGGCGATCGCCGCGCTGACCGCGGTCGGGGTGCCCAACTGGGAAGCCGAGGTCACGGCTGACGCCCTGGTGATGGCCGACCGCGACGGCCTGGCTTCGCATGGGCTGTCGCGGCTGCCGTTCTACCTGGACCAGGCGCGCAGCGGCAAGATCGATGCCGGTGCGCGGGCCAGCAGCGCCATCGAGGGCTCGGTGATCCGGATCGACGCCCGGCACGGGCTGGCCTTCCCGGCGATCGCCCGGGGCGTGGAAAGTGCCATACCGCTGGCGCGCGAGCTGGGCATGGTCGCCGTGGCGATCTCCCGCTCGCACCACTTCGGGGTGGCCGGCTATCCGGTGGAGAGACTGGCCCGCGAGGGGCTGATGGCGATGGCCTTCAGCAACGCGCCCTCGGCGATGGCCCCCTGGGGCGGCAATCGTCCGCTCTACGGCACCAACCCCATCGCCTTTGCCGCGCCGCGGGCGAACGCCGAGCCCCTGGTCATCGACCTGTCGCTGTCGAAGGTGGCGCGCGGCAAGGTGATGCTGGCCAGGACAGCGGGCGAGCCGATTCCCGAGGGCTGGGCGCTTGATCTCGAGGGGCGTCCCACCACCGACGCCGAAGCGGCCATTGCCGGCAGCATGGTGCCGGCCGGCGATGCCAAGGGCGCTTCGCTGGCGCTGATGGTGGAACTGCTGACCGCCGGGCTGACCGGCAGTCACTTCGGCTTCCAGGCCGGCTCGTTCTTCGAGGCCGAGGGCGAGCCGCCCAGCGTGGCGCATCTGTTGCTGGTGTTCGATCCGAGCCGGTTTGGCGAGGGGTATCTTGACCACGCCGAAGCCCTGTTCAGCGAAATGCTGGCCCAGCCCGGCGTGCGGTTGCCGGGCACGCGACGCTTTGCCACCCGCGCCGCGGCCGCCGAAACGCTGGAGCTGCCCGACGCGCTGATCGCGGAACTGAGGGCATCCGCCCAGGCGGCGGCGCCCTCATGAACCGCCGCAGGCATGCCGGCCGCGCTGGGGCGCGGTGTGAAAGGGCACGGATCACTCGAGCGCCTCGAACTGCGGCAGCACGGTCTGCTTGAGAAAGGGCCGGTAGTGCGCTTCGGTGACTTCGATCGGGGCGGCGTCCATGGCGGCGATGGCTTCGGCGAGCGCGGCCTCGTCCTCCCTCGGCACCAGAAAAGGCGCCAGTGTGCCGCGCAGGATCTCGCGGGGGCCGGACGGGCAATCGACGCTGACCACCGGCGTGCCCAGCAGTAGTGCCTCGATCAGCGCCCGGGGCAGCCCCTCGGAATCCGAGCTCAGCACCAGCGCCTTGGCGTGGCGGATGAACGGGTAGG
The DNA here is from genome assembly GCF_900961225.1 of Modicisalibacter radicis. Classification (GTDB taxonomy): domain Bacteria; phylum Pseudomonadota; class Gammaproteobacteria; order Pseudomonadales; family Halomonadaceae; genus Modicisalibacter. Next base: position 193,588 of record NZ_CAAHFN010000076.1, on the reverse strand, counting down.
GGTTGGTCTGGTAGCCGGGCAGGATGACCCGCCCGGCGAGGCCGAGCTCGTCGATCAGGGCTCGCAGACGCGTTTCCTGATCGCCCTTGCCCTTGCCAAGCAGCATCAGCGGCGTGCTCACGCCGCTGGCCTTGTAGGCGCGCAATAGCCGGTCGTGACGCTTGCGCGGCTCGTAGGTACCGACGTTGATGAGGTAGTCGCCTTCGGGCAGGGCCGCCGGCTCGTCGGCCATCGCCAAAAACGGTTCCTGCTCGTAGGGATTGTAGATCGCGCGTATCTCGTCGGCCTCGAGGCCGATGACCTCGACGAGATTGTCCTTCACGCCCTGGGAGACGGCGATGACCTTGCGCCCGGTATAGAAGCGGTGAACCTTGGCGAAGGCCTTGGCGCGCTGCTTGGGGTCGCTGAACTTGGCCGAGATGTCGCTCTTGATCCAGAAGTGCAGGTTCGGATAGCGCAGGTGGCGGGTGATCTTGTCGCAGGAGCAGGAAATGATCACGTCCGGGGCGAAGGTGTCCAGGGCACGAGCGATGCGACCTGCCTGCCATCGCTCGACCAGCGGGTTGGAGAACAGCTTGGTGAAGCGGTTGACGGCCTCGAGATCGACGATCTCCAGCCCTTCGGGGATGCGATGCTCGATCCGGTCGCGCAGGATGAAGACCTTGACCCGATTGCCGCGCTGGCGCAGCCCGTCGGCGGTATAGAGCAGCGATTTCTCGGCGCCACCCCCGTAGAGATCCTCGATGACGAAGGCGAAGCGTTTGGCGGTCATCTATAACCCTTGGTAGTTGTCAGTGCACCGCGGATATGCTCGTGGGCGAGCTGGCGGTACGTCTCGCCCTGTAGCTTGGTCGGGCTGAGCATTGCCTCGAGGCAGGCCTGGCGACGGGCGAGGGCCCGCGGGAGTCGCCGAACATGGGTGTCGATCCAGATCAGTTCACCCTGGGCGTCGACCAGCACATTGCCGAAATGAAAGTCGCGATGGACATAGCCGTGCGCGATCAGGCGAAGGGCTTCATCGCACATGCGGCGCAGAAAATCGCGCCGCCCGGCCTCGTCCTGTTCAAGGAAGTGGCGCTCTCCCGAACGGGCGCCGTCGAGATATTCCATGACATACAGCGAACCCAGTGGATTGCCGGGGTTCACCGCCACCCCGTAGGCCCTGCAAGCGATGGTCCTCAGGCCGGCGCGGCGAATGATGCGGTTGCTGCGGTATTCGCGCGCCGCTGCAGAGCGGCCGGAGAGACGCTTGTCCAGAAGATCGCGGAACAGCCACTTTGCGCTCTGCTGGCGCCAGTCGTATTTGTCGCGGACCAGCTTGTAGAGCGAACCGCCGGTTTCATCGAGATAGAAGGCGCTGCTGCCGATCCTTTCGAGCGTGGCCATCGCCGGCGGGTGGCTCAGGGAGGCCCGTGTCGGCAACGAGGCGAGATCGCGTATCAGGTACCAACGCGGCACGCCGTCCAGGCTGACTCGATGAAGGGGCATGGATTTCGCTCGACGAGCTTGCAAAGGAAGCGGCAATCGTCGTGATAGCGCCGAATAAAGTCAAGCGGGCTCTGGGGCGCCGGGGCATCCAGCGCCAGTATTGGGGCGCTTCAGGGGCTCGAACGAGCGGCCCATGCCTTCACGACTCATCGATCGTCGCCCCCAGGTCGCGCAGCGCCTCCTTGCAGGCTGCGGCGTGCTCGGGCTCCACCGCGCGGGTGCCGGCGGCGATCAGCGTCACCTCGAAGCCGTGCTCGCGGGCTTCCCGGACGGTGGCCTGAACGCACACATCCAGGGCCAGGCCGGCCACCTTGAGCGACGTGATGCCGTGACGCTGCAGGTAGCTGGCCAGCCCCGTTCCCTGGAAGGCCGAATAGTTGTCGCGATCGAAAGCGCAGCCCTTGCTGACGCGGATCGCCTCGTCCGGCAGTTGCAGGGTGGCATGGTATCCGGCGCCGGGCGTGTCCTGAACGCAGTGCTCCGGCCAGTCACCGCCCTGGGCGGCGAAGCTGCAGTGCTCCCGGGGGTGCCAGTCGCGGCTGGCGATGATCGGCCAGCCCGCCTGGCGAGCGCGTTCGATCCACCGGTTGACGACCGGCATGATGGTCTCGGCGTCGGGCACGGCCAGCGTGCCGCCGGCGCAGAAATCGTTCTGGATGTCGACGAGCAGCAAGGCGGTGGATGGCATGACCGGCTACCTCCTGAAGTGCATGGATGATTCCTGTGTGGCCGCCGTGGCGGATTTTTTCAAGTTCGATCACCGGCGGGATCGAGCGAGCCGGGGATCAGATCGATGCAACAGGACCGCTCGCCGTCGCTGATAGGATAGACTCGCTACGACTGACGATTCGATTCGTCATGGTTTGAACCGACCTAGAGGCGCACGTGTACGATTTCATCATCATCGGCGGCGGTATCCTGGGCCTTTCCACCGCGATGCAGTTGAAAGAGGCCTATCCCGATCGACGCATGCTGCTGATCGAGAAGGAGAGCGGTCCGGCGCGGCACCAGACCGGCCACAACAGCGGCGTCATCCATGCCGGTGTCTATTACACGCCGGGCAGCCACAAGGCGCGTTTCTGCCTGGAGGGCAATCGCGCGACCAAGGCGTTCTGCGCGGAGCACGCCATTCCCTTCGAGGTATGCGGCAAGCTGCTGGTGGCGACCAACGAACTCGAGATGCAGCGCATGCAGGCGTTGTGGGAGCGCACCGCGGCCAACGGCCTGGAGCGGGAGTGGCTGTCGGCCGAGGCGCTGCGCGAGCGGGAGCCCAACATCACCGGCGTCGGCGGCATCTTTGTGCCGTCCAGCGGCATCGTCGATTACGCGCAGGTGGCGATGGCCATGGGCAGGCGCTTCGAAGCGGCCGGAGGCGAGATCCGCCTGTCGACGGCGGTGACCGGGCTCGAAGAGCGTCGCGAGGAGGTCGTGGTCGAGACCTCCCGGGGGAGTTTCACCACACGCCGGTTGATCTCCTGTGCCGGGCTGATGGCCGATCGCGTGGTGCGCATGCTCGGTGTCAGGCCGGGGTTCACGATCTGCCCGTTTCGCGGCGAGTACTACCGGCTGCCCGCGGCCCATGACGATATCGTCAATCATCTGATCTATCCGATCCCCGATCCGTCGATGCCGTTTCTCGGCGTTCATCTCACACGCATGATCGATGGCAGCGTCACGGTGGGGCCCAACGCGGTGCTGGCCTTCAAGCGCGAGGGTTATCACAAGCGCGACGTATCGCTGCGCGACAGCCTGACGATGCTCGCCAATCCCGGCGTGCTCAAGGTGCTCATGGCCAATCTGCGTCCCGGGATGATCGAGATGAAGAATTCGCTGTTCAAGAAGGGCTATCTGAAGGAAGTGCGCAAGTACTGTCCGGGCCTGACCCGCGACGATCTTCAGCCGCATCCGGCCGGGGTGCGTGCCCAGGCGGTTTCCGACGATGGCAAGCTGATCGACGATTTTCGCTTCGTCAACACCAAGCGTACCGTCAATGTCTGCAATGCCCCTTCGCCGGCCGCGACATCGGCGCTTCCCATCGGCGCGCACGTGGTTGCCAAGGTCAGGGAGCTGGTCGAGGCCTGAACAGGGCGCGGCGGGGCCGCCGGGGGTTGCACTTTGGTCGAGCTTTGTCCCGCCAGGCTTGAAGCCCCCGGTGCCGCGCCGCATGATCGCTCTTCGTAACGCATCGATAACAACACCGCTCATCGCCGGCCGTCGCAGGAAACCCATCACCATGACGATGCATGCCTCGACCGTTGTCGTGGTCGACGACGATCTCGAGATACGCGAGCTGCTCCAGGATTACCTGGAGCGGCAGGGCTATCGCGTGCTGCTCGCCGAAGATGGCGACGCGCTGTACGCCCTGTTGCGGCGGGAGAAGCCGGATCTGCTGGTCCTGGACATCATGATGCCCGGCGAGGACGGCCTGTCGTTGTGCCGGGATCTGCGTCGTACCAGTGACGTGCCCATCATCATGCTTACCGCCAGCGCCGACGAGACCGATCGGATTCTCGGCCTGGAACTGGGCGCCGACGATTACCTGGCGAAGCCCTTCAATCCGCGTGAGTTGCTGGCGCGCATCAAGGCCGTGCTGCGCCGCGTTCGCGTGGCGCCGGCGGAATCGGCCCGGATGGTGCGTTTCGGCAGCTGGCGGCTGGATCGCATCACCCGCGAACTGGTCGACCATGATGGCCAGCGCAGCGCGCTGTCCGGCGCCGATTACCTGTTGTTGCGGGTCTTTCTCGACCATCCCGAGCAGGTACTGTCCCGCGAGCAGCTCTACGATCTGAGCCGCGGCCGGCGAGCGCCGCCGCTGGATCGCTCGATCGACGTGCACATCTGCCGGTTGCGCCAGCGTCTCGGTGAGGATGCCCAGCATTCGCAGCTTATCCGTACCGTGCGCGGGGCGGGCTACGTGCTCGCCGCGCCGGTGGAAACGCTGGGGTGAAAGGCAGGCTTCGGGCCGGGGAGAGAGCCTGGTTCCGTCCCCGCACCCTGCGCGGGCGGTTCGTACTGATCATGCTGCTCGGCGTGCTCGGCGCACAGGTGACCAGTTATGGCCTGTGGAGCTGGCAGCAGGATCGTCAACGCCTGGCGCAACTGGACAGCCTGTCGCGCAACCTGGCCGATAGCCTGGCGGCCACGGTGCGCTATTTTCGCTCGCTGCCTTACGAGTATCGACACATCGTGCTCGACCAATTGCGGGACATGGGCGGCACGCGCTTCTTCGTCAGCGTCAACGACCACCGTATCGCCCTGGAGCGCACCGATGGCGGCCGGGCCCGCGAGCTGGTCGCCGGCAATCTGCGCGAAGGGCTGGAGCGGGAACTGGGGCGCCAGGAGCTGTATATCGGTTTCTCGCGGCCGGAGGATCTCAGGGTCTTCAACAACGAGGTCCCGCTGACCGAGCTGCCGGCGCACTGGGCGCATCGCAGCCTGGCCATGGCGCCCCTGTCGACGCCGATACTGGTGGTACAGATGCCGCTCGAGGGCAACAGCTGGTTGTATGTGGCGACCACGCTGCCGATGGCCGGACTGCTGGACGAGCCGGCCTGGCTTTCCGGGGATCGCCTGTTCGTCTCGCTGGCCGTGCTGGTGACCGTGATCGGCTTGTCGCTGCTGGGGATTCGCTGGCTGACCCGGCCACTCTCGGTGATGGCGCGTGCCGCGCGACGCCTGGGCGACGATCTCGAGTCGCCGCCCCTGGCCGAGCGGGGCCCGCGGGAATTGCGTGATACCGCCGCCGCGTTCAACCGCATGAGCGAGCGGATCCGCCAGCAGGTCGACGAACGCGAACGGCTGTTTTCGGCGATCTCGCATGACCTCAAGACGCCGATCACCCGGCTGCGGCTGCGCGCCGAGATGCTCGACGACTCCCGGCAGCGCGAAGCCTTCGTGCGCACGCTCGACGAGATGGACCAGCTGGTCAAGGGCGCGCTGGCTTCGGTGAAGGGCCTCGACCTGCACGAGCAGGCCGAACCGCTCGATCTCGATGCGCTGATCGCGACCCTGGCCGAGGAACTGGCGCTGTTCGGCGGCGCGATCGACGTGCGGGGACGAGCCGGGGTGGTCGAGGCCAAGCCGCTGGCGCTCAAGCGCTGCCTGGGCAATCTTCTGGAGAATGCGGTTTTCTACGCGCAACGCGTCGATGTCTCGCTGAGTCGTGGCGCGGACGCAATCGCGATCACGATTTGCGATGACGGCCCGGGCATCCCCGTCGCGCAGCGCGAACGGGTCTTCGAGCCCTTCGTGCGCCTCGAACCGTCGCGCAGCCGGCACACCGGGGGGAGCGGCCTGGGATTGGCGATCGCCCGCCACATTGCGCGCGCCCATGGTGGCGACATCGGCCTCGACCAGGCGGCGGCCGGCGGGCTGATGGTCGTTGTGCGGTTACCCTGCTGAAAGCGGGTTTATTACAGCGGTGTAAGATTCGGCAATGCTTTGCAGTGATTGGTAATCCCCGGCGCCGCTGTCATGCGCTAGCCTCTGAGGAGGCGTCACGCCAGGACGCCGAACGACAATCACAAAACGACACGCTTGCAGGATCCGCCATGCTTCTCGCCTTCCCGGCATCCGTCGCGGGCGCTTCGCCCGGTCGAGGGCATTCCACGCCCGCGCTGCACCGATCGACTCCATCCCGCTGCTTCCGCAAGGGGCGAGGCGCCGTTGCCTCGCGGTCGGTCCGTGCCTGTAACGCATAACAATCAAGGAGTCTCACGCCATGAAAACGATCCATACGTTGGCCGTCGGCGCGGCATTGGCCGCCGCCGTCTCGCAGGCCCAGGCCGCCGAAATCGAGGTCCTGCACTGGTGGACTTCCGGCGGGGAAGCCAAGGCCGCCAACATGCTCAAGCAGAAGCTCGAGGCGAAAGGCCATACCTGGAAGGATTTCGCCGTGGCCGGCGGCGGCGGCGACAGTGCCATGACGGTGCTCAAGTCGCGGGCGATCTCCGGCAACCCGCCGGCGGTGGCCCAGATCAAGGGGCCGCTGATCCAGGAGTGGGGCGAGATGGGCTTTCTTGGCAACATCGACAAGATCGCCGAGCAGGAGAACTGGGACTCCTTCCTGACGCCACAGCTCGCCGCCGACGACAAGGTCGAGGGGCACTACGCCGCGGTTCCGGTCAACATTCATCGCATCAACTGGCTATGGGCCAATCCCGAGGTGCTCGACAAGGCGGGTATCGAGGGCTTGCCGACCACCTGGGACGAGTTCTTCGCCGACGCCGAGAAGATCCGTGAGGCCGGCTTCATCCCGCTGGCGCACGGCGGCCAGCCGTGGCAGGACGCCACCGTCTTCGAGGTAGTGATGATGGGTATCGGTGGCGGGGAGTTCTACCGCCGGGCGTTCGTCGATCTCGACCCCGAGGCGCTGACCAGCGACACCATGGTCGAGTCGCTGAAGACCTTCAAGAAGCTGCGCGGGACCATGGACCAGAATATCGCCGGCAGGGACTGGAACCAGGCGACCTCGATGGTCATCAACGGCGAAGCGGCGATGCAGATCATGGGCGACTGGGCCAAGGGCGAGTTCACCGCCGCCGGCCTGACCGCCGGCGAGGACTACCTGTGCGAAGCGGCGCCGATGACCGAGCACATGTTCTCCTACAACGTCGACAGCTTCGTCATGTTCGAGGTCGATGACGCGGGCAAGAAGCAGGCTCAGCTGGACCTGGCCAGCCTGATCCTGTCGAAGGACTTCCAGGCCACCTTCAACAAGACCAAGGGCTCGATTCCGGTGCGGCTCGACGTGCCGCTGGACGACTTCGATTCGTGTGCCAAGGATTCACGCAAGGCCTTCGATGCAGCGAGCGAAGGCGACGGCCTGGTGCCCAGCCTGGCGCACGGCATGGCGGTGTCGGCGAGCGTCCAGGGCGCAGTCTTCGACGTGATCACCAACTTCTTCAACGATCCCGAGATGACCGCGGAAACCGCCGCCGAGCGTCTGGCCAGCGCGGTTCGCGCCGCGGGCTGATCCTGCCTCCGCCGCTCGCGCGACGCGAGCGGCGGCTCATGTCGTTTCGTTCAAGGACACTGTGATGTCGCAAACCGATTCTCCGCCGCGCCGAGGCGCGAACGCGGGCCGGCATTCGCTGTCCGGCACCCTGGAGCGGGTACTGCCACGACTGGTGGTCGCCCCATCCTTCGCGGTAGCGCTTTTCTTCGTCTATGGCTACATGATCTGGACGTTCGTGCTGTCGCTGACCGGGTCGCGGATGCTGCCGCAGTACGACTTCGTCGGCTTCGAACAGTACGCGCGACTGTTCGCCAATGAACGCTGGAACGTAGCCGCCACCAACCTGGTGATATTCGGCGGGCTGTTCATCGTCATCTGCCTGATCCTGGGGCTGGTGCTGGCGATCCTGCTCGACCAGCGCATACGCCAGGAGGGCGTGCTGCGTACCATCTATCTCTATCCCATGGCGCTTTCGCTGATCGTCACCGGTGTGGTGTGGCGCTGGATCCTCAACCCGGGCCTGGGCATCCAGTCGCTGGTTCGCGGTTGGGGCTTCGAGGATTTCACCTTCGACTGGCTGGTCGATCCCGACATGGCCATCTACGCGCTGGTGATCGCCGCCGTGTGGCAGGCCTCGGGCTTCGTCATGGCGCTGTTCCTGGCCGGGCTGCGCAGCATCGACGACAGCCTGTTCAAGGCCGCGGCGCTGGATGGCGCGAGTCTGCCCAGGGTCTACTGGCGGATCGTGATTCCCTGCCTGCGGCCGGTGGTGTTCAGCGCGGTGATGATTCTCGCGCACATCGCGATCAAGAGCTTCGACCTGGTCATGGCACTGACCGGTGGCGGGCCGGGCTACGCCACCGACCTGCCGGCGACCTTCATGTACGCGCACACCTTCACCCGCGGCCAGATCGGCCTGGGCTCGGCCAGCGCGATCATGATGCTGTGCGGGGTGCTGGCGATCCTGGTGCCGTACCTGTATTCCGAATTGCGAGGGAGCAAGCATGGATAACATCATTCGGCGCCGCACGCCGGGCGCCCGCCTGCTGCGCGCGGGACTGTATGCCTTGCTGCTGGTGATGGCGCTGGTCTATCTGCTGCCGCTGGTGGTGATGGTGCTGACCTCGCTCAAGCCGCTCGAGGAGATCCGCGCCGGAGGGCTGCTCTCATTGCCGGATTCGCTGACCCTCGCGGCCTGGCTCAAGGCCTGGGGCACGGCATGCACCGGGATGCGCTGCGAGGGCCTGTCGGGCTACTTCATGAATTCGGTGAGCATCGTGATCCCGGCGGTGGCGATCTCCACGCTGGTCGGCGCACTCAACGGCTACGCGCTGACCAAGTGGCGCTTTCGCGGCGCCAACCTGTGCTTCGCGATGCTGCTGTTCGGCTGCTTCATTCCCTTCCAGGTGGTGCTGATGCCGATGGCCCAGACGCTGGGCTGGCTGGGCCTGGCGAGTTCGACGAGCGGACTGGTGCTGGTCCACGTGGTCTACGGCATCGCCTTCACCACGCTGTTCTTCCGCAACTATTACGTCTCGGTCCCCGACGAGATGATCTCCGCCGCCAAGCTCGACGGCGCCGGGTTCTTCCGTATCTTCTGGCGGATTCTGCTGCCGGTGTCGGGGCCGATCATCACGGTATCGGTGATCTGGCAGTTCACCCAGATCTGGAACGACTTCCTGTTCGGGGTGGCCTTCGCCGGGTTCGACTCGCAGCCGGTGACGGTGGCGCTGAACAATCTGGTCAACACCTCGACCGGGGTCAAGGAGTACAACGTCGACATGGCGGGGGCGATGATCGCCGCCTTGCCGACACTGGTGGTCTATGTCCTGGCCGGCAAATACTTCGTGCGCGGGCTGACCGCGGGATCCGTCAAGGGTTGAGCACAGGGTTTCAGGGGTTTTTATGTCCGCATTGGAAATTCGCAACGTACGCAAGACATTCGGCACCACCGAGGTGCTCAAGGACATCTCGCTGGCGATCGATTCCGGAGAGTTCCTGATCCTGGTGGGGCCGTCGGGCTGCGGCAAGTCGACGCTGATGAACGCCATCGCCGGCCTGGAGCCGGTCACCGCCGGCGAGATGCTGATAGGTGGCGAGGACGTCACCTGGCGCACGCCGGCCGAGCGCGACATCGCCATGGTCTTCCAGTCGTACGCGCTCTACCCGAGCATGACGGTGCGCCAGAACATCGTCTTCGGGCTGGAGGTGCGCAAGGTGCCCAAGGCCGAGCGCGAGGAGGCGGTGGCGCGGGTCGCCGAACTGCTGCAGATCACGCCGTTGCTCGATCGCAAGCCGTCGCAGCTGTCCGGCGGCCAGCGCCAGCGTGTCGCCATGGGCCGTGCGCTGGCGCGGGAGCCGCAGATCTACCTGTTCGACGAGCCGCTGTCCAACCTCGACGCCAAGCTGCGCGTCGAGATGCGCACCGAGATCAAGAAGCTGCACCAGCGGCTGGGCACGACGATCGTCTACGTCACCCACGATCAGATCGAGGCGATGACGCTGGCCGACCGCATCGCGGTGATGCGCGACGGCAGGATTCTTCAGCTGGGCACCCCGGACGAGGTCTACAACGATCCGGCCGACATCTTCGTCGCCGGCTTCATGGGCTCGCCGTCGATGAACTTCATTCGCGCCACCCTGGCCGGTCAGCCCGGCAGCTATCGGCTGAGCGTGGATGTGGGTGGCGAACAGCCGCTGGTGCTGCCGTGGCCGGCGGAGCGCGAAACGCCGGCGCTGGTCCGACATGTCGGCGAGCCGGTGACGCTGGGATTGCGTCCCGAGCATTTCAGCGAGGAGGATGCACGACTCGGCGATCGGATCGAGGGCACGCTGCTCAACACCACCACCACGGTCGTCGAGCCGACCGGCGCCGACCTGCTGCTGCGAGTCGCTCTGGGCGAGAGCGAAATCACCGTGCGGCTCGGCCCCAAGAGCCGTGCGGTACCCGGCGAGCCGATCGCGCTGCGTGTCGACATGAGCCGGGCGGTGCTGTTCGAACCGGAGACCGAAAGCCGCCTGGCCTAGGCGGCGCGGCTAGCCGAGCGGGCGGATGGGTTCGCTGCTGCCCGTCATGGAGGGGCGCAGTTCGCTCCAGGCCGCATAGGTGCTGAGGAAGACCCGGCCGGTCAGCGTGTCGAGGAAATCGCTGTGCTTGAGGCGATCCATGACCGGCCCCTTGACCTCGGCGAGATGCAGCGTGACCCCGGAATCCTTGAGGCGGGCGTTGATCGCCTCGAGGCTCTCGAGCGCCGAGGCGTCGATCAGATTGACCGCCGAGCAGATCAGCACCGTGTGACGAAGCTGCGGGCGTTCGGCGACCAGCGCATACAGCGTGTCCTCGAGATAACGGGCGTTGGCGAAGTAGAGGCTTTCGTCGATGCGCAGCAGGGCGACCTGTTCGTGGCTTTCCACCTGGTAGCGGGCGACGTTGCGGAAGTGCTCGGTGCCGGGCACACGCCCCACCAGCGCGCTGTGCGGACGGCTGGTACGGTACAGGAACAGTCCGATCGACAGCGTGACGCCGGCGATGATTCCGGTCTCGACGCCCTCCACCAGGGTCAGCACCAGCGTCGCCAGCAGGGCCGCGAAGTCGCTGCGCGAATAGCGCCAGGTGCGGCGCATCGCCGGAATGTCCACCAGGGTCAGAATCGACACCGTTATGGTCGCCGCCAGGGTCGCGGTCGGCAGGTAGCGGATCAGCGGGGTGAAGAACAGCGTGACCAGGCCGATGCCTAGCGCCGCCACGACGCCGGCGATGGGGGTGCGCGCACCGGCGTCGAAATTGATCACCGTGCGTGACAGCCCGCCGGTGACCGGCATCCCGCCGGTAAACGCGGCGGCCAGGTTGGCGGAGCCCAGGCCGATCAGTTCCTGGTCCGGCGAGATCCGCTCGCGGCGCTTGGCGGCGAGCATCTGGCCCATCGACACCGACTCGACGAAGCCGACGATGCTGATCAGCAGCGCCGGTACCAGCAGCGAGTACCATAACGACGGGGCGAAATCGGGCAGCGTCAGGGGCGGCAACCCCGCGGGCACTTCGCCGACCACGGCGACGCCGTCGGACACCAGGTCGAATTTCCAGGTCGCCAGGGTGGTCAGCACCACGGCGAATACCGGGCCGGCCTTGGCGATCAGGTCGGCAAGCTTGGCGGGCAGACCGATTTTCTTCAGGCCCCGACGGCCGTGGCGGCGCATGCCCAGCAAGAAGGCCAGCGCAAAGACGCTGATCGCCAGGGTGGGCAGGTTGGTGGCGTCCAGCTGGCCGGCGAGATTGCCGAGCAGGGCGGGGAGGGTGAAGCCCGCGCCTTCGATGCCCAGCAGATGAGCGGCCTGACTGGCGGCGATCAGGATCCCCGAGGCAGACAGGAAACCCGAAATGACCGGGTGACTGAGAAAGTTGGCGAAGAACCCCAGCCTCAGCAAGCCCATCACGGTGAGCATCACGCCCGACAGCAGCGACAGCACCAGCGCGCCGGCGATGTATTCGCTGCTGCCCGGTGTGGCGATGCCGGCCAGCGCGGCGGCGGTCATCAGCGCGACGATCGCCACCGGGCCCACGGCGAGGGTGCGGCTCGAGCCGAACAGCGTGTAGGCGAAGACCGGCAGGATACTGGCATACAGGCCCATCACCGCCGGCAGGCCGGCCAGCAGGGCATAGGCCAGCGACTGGGGGATCACCATGATCGCGACGATCAGCCCGGCGATCAGGTCATGGCTGAACAGCTCGCGCCGATAATGGGGCAGCCATTGCAGAAAGGGCAGATAACGCTTGAGCATCGGTATCTCGTGGCAACAGGCTTGCGATTGACGTACGTCCGCAAGGGGCACGCGTGCCTCGGCTGGCGAAGGGGTACGGCGAATTCCGTGGAAATGATGAGGGGTTGCCCGAGGCGGTGCAAGGCCGGCGGCGCTGTGGAGCGCGCCAGGAGACAGCTTGATTAGCGGCCGGGCATGAATAGTCGGGCATTTGTACGCCGATCGCCTATGCTGCAAATGCCCGGGCATCGCGACGCGTAGCGACAAGCATGCGTGCCAGGGCACTCGGTCGATGGAAGCCCTGGGGAAGCCTGGATATGGACAAGACGGATCGTGCCGGACTGGTGGTGTTCTGCGTGGCAATCGCCTTTCTCTCTTTCCTGGGCGGAGCCTACGTCACACTGGCCAAGGTATTCCCCTACGATTATTTCAATGATGCCTTCAAGGCCGCCAAGGCGCTGAGTGCCCAGCGCGCCGTGGTCGACCCCTATACCCAGACCGATCTGTGGCGACGCGCCCGGCGCGACGATCGCGGGGTGACGATCCACGACCCCCGGCGCGCCTATCAGGGCTACACCCTGTATACCTCCGGCGACGGCACCTACGCGCAGCTGGTCGACATGGCCGGCGAGGTCGTGCATCGCTGGGAGCTGCCGTTCAGCGCGGTCTGGCAGGAAACCCCCAGCGGTCGCGAGCCGCAGCCCGACGACTTGATGTACTGGCGCAAGGCCCGCGTTCTGCCCAACGGCGATCTGGTGGCGATCTACATCGCCGCCAACGACACGCCCTGGGGCTATGGGCTGGTCAAGATCGACCGCGATTCGAAGCTGATCTGGCGCTACACGGCCCACGTCCACCACGACCTGGACATCGCCCCGGACGGCCGGGTCATCACCCTGACGCACCAGTTCACCGACGAGCCCGTGGAGTCCTTCGCCCAGCTGCAAAAGCCCTGGCTCGATGACTTTCTGGTGGTGCTGGCGGGCGAGGATGGCCGGGAGCTGAGCCGCCACTCGCTGTTTCACGGCTTCCTCGCCTCGCCATTCGGCGACATGCTGTACTCGACGCCCAGCTTCGCCACCGCGGACCCCTTGCATACCAACAGCGTGCAGTTTCTCGACGAGGCGACCACGGCCGCCTTCGCGCCTGCCGCCAATCGGCCCGGGCAAGTCCTGCTGTCGTTCCGTCATCCCGGCAGCGTCGCGCTGGTCGACCCGGCCAGCGGCGAGATGACCTGGGCGACGCGCGGCTCCTGGCTGGGGCAGCATTATGCACGGGCGTTGCCGAACGGCCATATCACGATCTTCGACAACCTGGGCAACTACCAGCCCGGCAATCGCACACGGCTGATGGAAATCGACCCCGCGAGCGAAGCCGTGGTTTGGCGCTATACTGGGGACGACACTCATCCATTCGACAGCGGTCTGCGCGGGGCGGCCGAAACGCTGCCCAACGGCAACCGTCTGATCACCGAGTCGGATGGTGGTCGACTGCTGGAGGTGAGCCCCGACGGATCGCTCGTCTGGGAGTTCGTCAATCCGGTTCGCGGGGGGGACAAGGACCAGTTCATCCCCGTTGTCTCATCAGGCCAGCGCATCGCTCCGGAAGCCTTCGACGCGGATTTCCGCGCCGTTCTCGCGACACCTGGGAGGAAAACCCATGATGCGTCAAGCCAAGCACTCTCTTTGCAGTCACTCTCGTTTCCAGCCGAACCGACGGCAGTTGGCACTGCTGCCGCTCGCCATCGTCGCCACGCTGCCCCTGGCCGCCGAGGCCTACGTCGGTCCGGGCGCCGGGCTCAGCCTGCTGGGTGCCCTGTGGGGGCTTGTCGCGGCCATCGGCGTCGCGGTGCTGTTCGTGATCCTGTGGCCGATCCGGCGCATGCGCCGTCGCCGCAGGGCGCGTCACGCGGATGAGCTGGCCGCCGCGCGAACCGGCGACGCCGGCCCGCAGGGCGTCGCCGAGGCAGCGTCCGACAAGCCCCCGGTCCCGCCGCGGTGATGAGGTCCGCTCCCGGCCCGGCAACGCTCATCGCGGCGCTGGCCGGGCCGGGACCCGCTTTTTTGCGACACGCGTCGACGAGGGCGCTGAATGGGACTTTTCGATCTACCCGGACCCTTTTTCGGGGCCATCGATGCCGCGATGGCGATGGCCCTGCCAGCTGGCTGGCGGTTGGCTTGCTGGGCGGCGCTGGCTGGCGCCGGCACGTTGATGCTCTACAAGGTGATGTCGCCGCAGCAGCGTATCGGGCGCGCCAAGCGTGCCGCGCGTGAAGCCCGCCAGCGCCTCAATGCCTTCGAGGGTGAGCTGGGCGATGCCGGCCCGCTGATCCGCGCCCAGTTCGTGGCGGCGTTCCGTCATCTGGGCCTGGTGCTTCCCGGTACGCTGCTGTCGATACTGCCGTTGCTGGCGCTGCTGGTGTGGCTCGACGGCCATTACGCGCGCGACTATCCAGCCGCCGGCGAGGTCCCCAGCGTGACGGCTTCGCCGGGGCGCCTCGAATCGCGCTGGCTGACGGATGGCGAAGTGCCTCGCGTCCAGGTGCGCCAGGGAGAAGCGCTGCTCGCCGATGTGCTGGTTTCCTCGCCGGTACCGGTCGTCGAGCGTCGCCACTGGTGGAACTGGCTGATCGCCAATCCGCTGGGCTACCTGCCTGCAGACAGCGGGGTCGAACGTATCGAGATCGCCCTGCCCGAACAGGAGTATCTGGCCCATGGCCCCGGCTGGATGCGCAGCTGGCTGACGATCTTCTTCCCGGTAATGTTCATCGTTTCCTTGCTGATGTTCCGTTGGGCGAAAGTGCAATGAGCGATTCCAGGCGCTCCCGCCCTCCGTCAAGCGGCTCGCCGGACGCGCTGGCAAGCTTCGCGGTGCCCGGCTGGATACATCATCTGGGCGGCTGGCTGCATCGCCACCCACGGGCGATGATTCGGCTGGGCAATCTGGAAACGCGCATGATCCAGGAGGCCATCGCCGAGCGCGTAGTCGACCGGCCGATCTACATCGCCGGGTTGGCGCGATCGGGAACGACGATCCTGCTCGAACGGCTGGCCGAGCATCCGGCCGTGGGCAGCCATCGCTACATCGACTTCCCGCTGGTCGCCACACCCTACTGGTGGAACCGCTGGCTGGCGCTGGTCCCGCAAACCGGCGACCGGGCCAGACAGCGTGCCCACAACGATGGCATCGCGGTGACCGCGCAGAGTCCCGAAGCCTTCGAGGAGATGCTGTGGATGACTTTCTTCCCCACGGCACACGATCCCGGGCGCTGCGCGACCCTTGATCGCCGTACCGAGAACCCGCCCTTTGCCCGGTTCTACGACGAACACATCCGCAAGCTGCTGGCCGTTCGCAATCGACAGCGCTACGTCGCCAAGGGCAACTACAACCTGGTGCGTCTGGGCTACCTGCATGCCTTGTACCCCGGGGCGCGTTTCGTGCTGGCGATCCGCGATCCGCTTTGGCACATCGCCTCGCTGATGAAACAGCAGGCGCTGTTCGTGCGTGGCGAAACCGCCCATCCGCGTGCCTTGGAGCACATGCGCCGGGTCGGTCACTTCGAGTTCGGCCTCGACCGGCGTGCCATCCACGTCGGCGACGACGACCTGGCGGCGCGTATCGCTTCGTTGTGGCGCGCCGGCGAGGAGGTGGCGGGGTGGGCGCATTACTGGGCCGGTCTCTATCGTCACGTTGCCGCTACCCTGGCGGCGGATGCGGCGCTGCGCGAAGCCTGCCTGATCGTGCGCTACGAAACGTTGTGCGAACGCCCCGCCGAGACGCTGGCCGCGGTATACGCGCACTGTGGCCTGGGAATCGATAGCGAGGCGCTCGCCCGAGGCGCGTCCCGGTTGCACTTTCCCGGCTATTACCGGCCCGACTTCAGCGACCGGGAAAGAGCGCTGATCGAGGAACTGACCGGCCCGGTCGCGGCGTCGTTCGGTTACGCCGGTGCGCGTGGCGGTGAAGACGGGGCCGAGTGTCGCGGTTAGGTTTACAGTTTCCAATGTGAAGGTTGATACATTCAAGTATTCAAACGCTTTGCGCTGGGCCAAGCTGTCTCTCGAGCCCTCATTCGTGGTCACGACCAACAACAGGAAGCAGCCATGTTCAGCCTCGACTCCCAGACGGACGGCAGGGCGGCCGACGCCCGATCCCAGGATGGCCCCGATACGCTCGGCGACGCCTACTGGATGCCCTTTACCGCCAATCGTGACTTTCGCGCCCACCCGCGCATGGTGGCCGGCGCCGAAGGACGCTATCTGATCGATACCCGCGGACGACGGCTGTTCGATTCATTATCGGGGCTGTGGTGCTGCGGCGCGGGGCATAACCGCGAAGCGCTCCAGCAGGCGGTGGCACGCCAGCTCGGTCGCCTCGATTACGCGCCGAGTTTTCAGGTCGGCCATCCGCTGGCCTTCGAACTCGCCGAGCGGGTCGCGGCGTTGACGCCGAAGGGGCTCGATCACGTCTTTTTCACCAATTCGGGGTCGGAGAGCGCCGATACCGCGCTGAAGATGGCGCGCGCCTACTGGCGGCTCAAGGGCAAGCCCGAGAAGACCCGCCTGATCAGCCGTCTCAAGGGCTATCATGGCGTCAACATCGGCGGCACCAGCGCCGGCGGCATCGTCGCCAATCGCAAGCACTATGGCCAGTTGCTGGAGTTCGGCCATCTGCCGCACACCTTGCAGCCGGGCCACGCCTTTACCCGCGGCCAGGCCGAGCAGGGCGCCGAGCTCGCCGATGCGCTGCTCGACCGGATCGCGCTCGACGACGCCTCCAACATCGCCGCGGTGATCGTCGAGCCGATGTCGGGCTCAGCCGGGGTGATCGTGCCGCCCAAGGGGTATCTGGAGCGGCTGCGGGCGATCTGCGACGAGCACGATATCCTGCTGATATTCGACGAGGTGATCACCGCCTTCGGCCGCTGCGGTGCGGCGACCGGGGCCGAGGCGTTCGGCGTGACGCCGGATATCATGAACGTCGCCAAGCAGATCACCAACGGCGCGATTCCGATGGGCGCGGTGATCGCCTCGCGCGAGATCCATGCGACCTTCATGCAGGCCGGCGGGCCGGCTCACGGCATCGAATTTCCCCATGGCTACACCTACAGTGCCCATCCCGTGGCCTGCGCGGCCGCCCTGGCGGCGCTCGAACTGTTCGAACGCGAGGATTTCCCCGCTCAGGTGCGGGCCATCGCGCCGGCCTTCGAGGACCGCCTGCACGCGCTGAGAGGCCGTCCCCACGTCGTCGACATCCGCAACTACGGACTCGCCGGGGCCATCCAGCTGGCACCCCGCGAGGGCGACCCGGCGATTCGCCCACGCGATGCCGCGCTGGCGCTCTGGGAAGCGGGATTCTACGTGCGTTACGGCGGCGATACCCTGCAGTTCGGCCCGCCGTTCGCCACCACCGAGGCGGAGCTCGAGCGGCTGTTCGACGCCGTCGCCACGAGCCTCGACAAGCTGGCCTGAAGCCGCGGGGCCTTGCCGCAAGCGGCGGACCTGAACAATCAGCAAGGAGTTTGTATGGAATTCATCAGTCATCTGATCGGCGGCGAGCCGAGCGATGCCCCGGGCGCGACGCTCGAGGTGACCAACCCCTCCACCGGCGCCGTCGTGCGGCGGGTCGCCGATGCCGATGCCGCAACCGTCGAACGCGCGATCGCCGCGGCGCGGGCCGCCTACCCGGCGTGGCGCGATACGCCGCCGGCCAAGCGCGCCCAGGTCATGTTCCGTTTCAAGCAGTTGCTCGAGGAAAATACCGAACGCTTGACCTATCTGGTCAGCGAAGAGCACGGCAAGACCTTCGAGGACGCCGGCGGCGAACTGCGTCGGGGCATCGAGAACGTTGAATATGCCTGCGGCGTGCCCGAGTTGCTCAAGGGCGAGTATTCGCATAACGCCGGCCCGGCGATCGATGCCTGGTCGAATTTCCAGCCCCTGGGCGTGGTGGCGGGCATCACGCCGTTCAATTTCCCGGCGATGGTACCCTTGTGGATGTATCCGATGGCCATCGCCTGCGGCAACACCTTCATTCTCAAGCCTTCCGAGCGCGATCCAGGCTCGGCACTGGCGATCGCCGAGTTGCTACAGGAGGCCGGGTTGCCCAAGGGCGTCATCAACGTGGTCCACGGCGGGCGCGAGGCGGTCGATGCGTTGATCGAGTCGCCCCACGTCAAGGCGCTGTCATTCGTCGGTTCGACCCCGGTCGCCGAATCGATCTACAGCCGGGGAGCGGCGAACGGCAAACGGGTGCAGGCGCTCGGCGGCGCCAAGAACCATGCCGTGGTGCTGCCCGATGCCGATATCGAGAACGCGGCGAACACCCTGATGGGCGCCGCTTACGGAAGCTGCGGCGAGCGCTGCATGGCGATCTCCGTGGCGGTCTGTGTGGGGGACGAGACTGCCGATCGGCTGGTCGAGTCGATGCTGCCCAAGATTTCCGCGCTCAAGATCGGCCCGGGCACCGACAAGGGGCTCGACATGGGACCGCTGGTGACCGGCGCGCATCGCGACAAGGTGCTGGGGTTCATCGAGGAGGGCGTATCCAGCGGTGCCGAGCTGGTGGCCGACGGGCGAGGGTTGACGGTGGCCGGTCACGAGAACGGCTTCTTCCTGGGTGGCTGCCTGTTCGACCGGGTCACGCCGACGATGCGTATCTACCGCGAGGAGATTTTCGGCCCGGTGCTGTGCGTGGTGCGGGTCGCCAGCCTGGACGAGGCCATCCAGCTGATCAACGACCACGAGTATGGCAACGGCACCTGCCTGTTCACCCGCGACGGCGAGGCGGCGCGGCGTTTCGCCGACAGCATCGAAGTGGGCATGGTGGGCATCAACGTGCCGCTGCCGGTGCCGGTGGCCTACCATAGCTTCGGTGGCTGGAAGCGTTCGCTGTTCGGCGATCTGCATGCCTACGGTCCCGATTCGGTGCGTTTCTATACACGCCGCAAGGCGGTATCGCAGCGCTGGCCATCGGCCTTCGAAACCACCCAGGCCGAATTCAACTTTCCCTCCGGCGGCCACTGACGAACGAACCCGGGATGCGCCGGTCCGCTTGCGGGCCGGCTCGCCAACCCGCTGTCCGGTGGCCCGACGATAGTCTCACAGGCCAAAGTTCACTACGGACAACCTCCCGCCAGGCCGATATCGGCTTGGAAATCCGCCGGGAGAGTCCGCTGATGCGTATCGTGAATCTGGGTCTTTTGGGTGTCTTTCTGACCGCCGCCGTTGCTGCCAGCCTATGGCTCGAAACGCCATGGGTGCCCTACCTGACGACCGTTCTGGGATTGTTCGCGGGGCTGGCGCTCGATCGCTCGGCGCGGATCCATGACGCCGGGCCCGAGGCGCTCGAAGCCATGAGCCAGCTCGGGCTGCCGGCTTCGGGGCGCGATTACCTGTCGCTGCGGCAAATGGCCCAGCGGCTCGTCAAACGTGCCGGCAGGACGGCGATCGCCTCTGCGGAGGTATCGCACCATGCCGACCGTCTCGACAAGCGGCTCACCGAACAGGAAACCATCGTCAGTGAAGCGGTGACGAGCATGGCGGCGATTACTGCAACCATAGAGACCGTTTCGGTCAGCGCCAGCCAGCTTGCCGCCCGGGCGAACGCCTCGCAATCCGCCAACCAGAGCAACCGTCAGGCGCTTGACGGCGTCATCGGGGAAATGACGCAGCTGGCCGGCCGCTCCGATGAGGCGCTTGAGCTGCTCGAGTCCCTGGCGGGCAAGACCCATCGGGTCAGGGATGTCACCGGGATGATCGAAGAGATCGCCGAGCAGACCAACCTGCTGTCGCTCAACGCCTCGATCGAGGCGGCGCGTGCCGGCGAGCATGGCCGCGGCTTCGCCGTGGTGGCCGGCGAGGTGCGAGAACTGTCGCGGCGTACCGCAGAGGCGACCCGCCAGGTCGAATCGCTGGTCGACGAGATCGGCGACAGCAGCAACCGGGTCGTCGAGACGATCGGCCACCTGATGCGCCGTGTGGGTGCCAGCGCGAGTGAAGTGGAGGCGGTGGGCGGGCATCTCTCGGCGATGACCGAGGATTTCGACAGCGTCGAAAGCCAGGTCGCCGAGATTGCCGATTCGATGCAGCGGACCCGTGGCCATAGTCAGCAGGTTTCGCAGACCTTGACCACCCTCAAGACCCATGTCGACGATGGACTGGGCGATATGCACGACCTCGCCGAGCAGGCCCGTGCGTTGATGGACGCCGCGGAGGCCGTGGATGGCGAACTGGCCCAGCAGCGCCTGGCCAGCCGGCACCAGCAGGTATTCGGCGAGGCGAGGCGTGCCGCCGACCGTATCGCCAGCCTGTTCGAACAGGCCATCAAGCGCGGCGACTTGCGGGAAGAGGCGCTTTTCAGCACCAATTATACCGTTATCTCAAATACCCGACCGCCTCAGTATCGGACTGCCTATGATGAATATACCGACGACAGATTGCCCGCCATTCAGGAACCACTGCTCGATGCGCTACAGGCCAGTTACGCTATCGCCTGCGACCAGCGCGGCTACGTGCCGACGCACAACCGTCACGTCAGCCAGCCGCCCTGCGGCGATTATGACACCGATCTGAAATACAGCCGCAGCAAGCGAATCTTCGACGACCCCACCGGCAGCCGTTGCGGATCGCACACCCGCGCCCTGCTGGTGCAGACCTACAAGCGTGACACCGGTGAAGTGATGCACGACCTTTCCGTCCCCATCCATGTCAACGGCCGCCATTGGGGCGGTTTTCGGGTCGGCTACCAGCCCGGAAACGACGCAATCATGAATTGACAACCTCCCTCATTAAAGAAGTTTACGCGCTTGCCGTTAACCTCTTTAACATAGGATAAACAGAACTCACTAAAAAAGGGCCGGGCGAATTGCCATGATCGGTGCGCATCGCCATGGCCTCGTCTGTGCGCAGGAGTACATTCAATGACCAAGGTGGCCATGGCCTCGTCGGGGCTGTTGCAGGAGTCGCTGCTCGGTCAGGCGGTGAGGGACGTGCTGGCACTGCCGCGGCTGAAGGCGGAGCTGGTGGCCGCTTGCCAGGCGATGGTCAGCCCGTTGCAACGTCTCTACCTGGGGAACATGGCAATGCGCGCAGCGGTCCCGGGGTTAACGGCCGATGCGCTGATGGAGCGCATGACGCAGTCACTGGAAGCCCTGCATGGTTGGGTGCTCGAACCGCGAACCATGCCGAGCCTCGGGGCCGGGGCCGCCGGCCTCAGCGATTTCTGGCACCTGGTCTTGATGGCTCATAGCCTGGGCGAGCTGGCTGGACGAACGCCACCCCAGCGATTACTGCACCTGCTGGGCATCGCCAGGGTGAGGGCGCGCCTCGAGCAGCATGTCGGTCTGGCCAACGTGCTGCCTGCCTATCTGGCGCCCGACCCCGCGGAGCACGGGCTGAGTGTCATCGAGATAGCGGCGCTGTGCAGTCTGAAGTTATCGACCGTGCGTAACGCCGTGTCGCGCCGCGAGATGCCGTTTTCTAAGCTCCATGGGGTGGATTTCGACGACGCGCTGGACTGGATGGTCCAGCGCGGCGGCTTCCTGTATCCACACATCAACGCCTCGACGACAGGGCGCAGAATCAACGGCCGTTTGGCGGCCGAATGGCTTGCCGCCAGCGACAGCGTGGTGCTGGAGCGTACGGTGAGTCGTCTACGGCTGTCGATCTGGCAGCTCGCCGATTGTCGTCAGCGTATCGCCCTCAATACCGAGGGGGTGCGCAGCTGCGTCGTGCTCTTGCCCGGCGTGGAAGGCGCCCGGTTGGCGGGGATGGGGCTTGAAGCGCTCGATGACCGCAGCGCGGATCCCGCTGCGACCATGCATCGCGAGGCGTTGGCGCTGCGTGGCGACGAGACCCTGTGGCAGTGTCAGGTGCCGACAATGGCCGTGCTCGGCACGCTGATAGAGCGCTTGCGCCTTGGCGAATCGCGACTGATGGTCGCCGACGAGGCTTCGCTTGGCTGAACCCCGTGGGCGGGGCGCTCAGGCGGCCTTTTCCCGAGGGCGTTGCTGCCAGGCGGAATAGGAATAGGTTGCCAAGCCGATCCAGATCAGCACGAACGTAGCCAGCTGGATCGCAGACAGCGGCTCATGAAAGACCAGCAGGGCAATGCAGAACTGAATCGTGGGGTTCAGGTACATCAAAAAGCCAAGGGTGGCCAGGCGCAACCGCCTTGCGGCCCCGGCGAACGCCATCAGCGGCAGCGCCGTTATCACGCCGCTGGCGGTGAGCAGCAGCGAGGCCTGATTGTCGCCCTGCATGAAGTGGGAGTGGCCGCTATGGCTCAGCCAGGCAATCGCCAGCAAGCCCAGCGGAAACAGTAGCAAGGTCTCGACGAAGAGTCCCGAGAGGCCGTCCAGCGGTACCTGCTTGCGCAGCAGGCCATACGTGCCGAAGGTCGTGGCCAGTAGCAGCGTGATCCAGGGAAGGGTCCCCAACAGCACCAGTTGAATGGCGATCGCCAGTGCGGCGAGGGCCACGGCGACCCCCTGCAGTGGCGACATGCGTTCCTTGAGGAAGAACATGCCCAGCGCCACATTGACCAGCGGCGTGAGAAAATACCCCAGACTCGCCTGAAAGACCTGGCGGCTCTCGACGGCATAGATGTAGATGCCCCAGTTGAGGCCGATCAGCACCGCGCACGCCAGTACCCGCCCCAGCCGCCGCGGCTCGGCCAGCGCCGCGCGAATCGGCGACCACCGCCTGAGCAGGCTCACCAGGCCGACCAGAAACACGCAGGACCACAGCACGCGATGGATGAGTATCTCCCAGGCGGGGATACCCTCGAACAGCGCGAAGAACAGCGGAAAGCAACCCCACATCAGGTAGGCGCACAGGCCAAAAAGCACCCCCTGGGAGGCTTCCTTGTCGGGCTGGACGGACAGGCTCATGAGTTTTCCTGATTGTGGTTGGCCATGGGGAACGACACTCGGCCGCGTGTTGTCGCGCCCCGAGTGGGTCGTGGCCCAGCGTGAAGCAGACGCTAATGTTAACATGGCGGGTGTTCCTGCGGCTGCACCTTGGCGGACCCTCGGTTAGGCTAAGGACACGACCCATGGGGGAACCCGCGACAGGAGGACAGCATGAGCGAGCTACGCACGACCCTCGTCCAACCGGATCTGCGCTGGGAGGATCCCGAAGCCAATTGTCGCTTGCTGGAAGAGCAGCTCGGCGCCTTGGGGCAGGCACAGACCGACCTGATCGTGCTGCCCGAGATGTTCGCCACTGGCTTCACCATGAACTCGCGCAGCATGGCCGAGCCGATGGAAGACAGCCGGAGCGTCGCCTGGTTGCGTCGCCAGGCGATGCAACGCGGATGCGTCGTGACCGGCAGCGTGGCGGTGCTCGCCGATGGCGATTACTACAACCGCATGATCTGGGCGACCCCCGACGGCGAGCTGGCTTATTACGACAAGCGTCACCTGTTCCGCATGGCCGGTGAGCATGAGCGCTATGGCATGGGCGATCAACGGGTGATCGTCGAGCTCAAGGGATTTCGCCTGCTGCTGACGGTCTGCTACGACTTGCGGTTCCCGGTATGGCTGCGCCAGCAGCCTCGTGCGGGTGCACACTTCGAGTACGATGCCATGCTGTGCGTGGCCAATTGGCCGGCGCCCCGTCGCCAACCATGGCGTACGCTGCTGCAGGCGAGGGCGGTCGAGAACCTGTGCTACGTGATCGGCGTCAATCGTGTCGGTGAAGACGCCAAGAAGCTGGCCTATTCCGGCGATTCGATGCTCGTCGACTTCAAGGGCGAGCCGCTGATCGATGAGCCCCGCGATCAACCGTTCCTGCGCACCGGTGTGCTCGACAGCGACACGCTGGCCCAATTCCGCGACAAATTCCCCGCCTGGATGGATGCTGATCGCTTCACGCTGGAGATGTAATGCGCCTGGACAAGTTTCTTTGCGAGACCACCGATTTGACCCGCAGCCTGGCCAAGAAGGCGCTTCACCGGGGCGAGGTGAGTGTCGACGGCGAGATGACCAAGAATCCGGCCGTCCAGGTCGGCGAGGGGAGCGCCGTCGACTGGCTGGGTGAGCGGTTGACGCCCTTTGGCCTGCGTTATCTGATGATGAACAAGCCCCCGGGGGTCGAATGCACCACGCGCGCGGGACGCTACCAGACGGTGCTCGAGCTGATCGACCTGCCCAAGGTCGAGCGTCTGCATCCGGTGGGGCGGCTGGATGTCGATACCACCGGGTTGATTCTGCTGACCGACGATGGGCAATGGTCCCATCGCGTGACATCGCCGCGAACCCGGTGTCCCAAGGTGTATCTGGCAACGCTGGCCGAGCCCCTGGAGGGCGGTGAGCTGGACAGGGCGATAGACAGCTTTGCCAAGGGCCTGTTGCTGGATGGCGAACACAAGCCCACACAACCCGCAGGGCTCGAAGCGCTTTCATCCGAGCGTTTTCGCATCACCGTGACCGACGGGAAATACCACCAGGTACGGCGCATGTTCGCGGCCATCGGCAATCGTATCGACACGCTGCACCGCGAGTCGATCGGGCCCCTGGTCCTGGATCCCGACCTGGAGCCTGGCGAGTGCCGAATGCTGCGAGACGAAGAGATCGCCGCCTTTTGAAAGATTTATACCGTTATCTTTTCTTTCGACCTCGCACGATCATTCGATTTCATCCAAGCTCGATAGCTGTTCGTTCAGCATTCAGGAGAAGATCGAATGGCCAACAAACGGCACAAGGTCGTCGAGGTACTGCTTGATCGCCATGGCGAGACATTCGCCCATGAACTAGGCGTGGATCTGACGCGCAACACGCCGACTCCGCTGTTTCGCATCCTTGGCCTGGCGCTGTTGACCAGCGCACCGGTAGGGGCCGACCAGGCCATGCGCGCCTGCCGGGCGCTTGCCAAGGCGGGCTTGACCACGCCGCGCAAGATGGCCGATT
The DNA here is from genome assembly GCF_900961225.1 of Modicisalibacter radicis. Taxonomy (GTDB): domain Bacteria; phylum Pseudomonadota; class Gammaproteobacteria; order Pseudomonadales; family Halomonadaceae; genus Modicisalibacter. Next base: position 168,476 of record NZ_CAAHFN010000076.1, on the reverse strand, counting down.
CGAGCTGGGAAGAGCGGGTCAAGGTACTCAACGGCAACGGTTATGCGCGTTATGACGAGAAAACCGCCAGCCAGTTGGAGGCCCTGACCGAACATCTCCAGGCCGAGTATGCCGGCGACCTGCGCAAGCTGCGCGAGCGGGCAAACGGCGACCCTGCCGAGGCGCGACGCCTGCTCAAGGAGTTCAAGGGTATCGGTGGCGTGGGAGCCGATATCTTCCTCCGCGAAGTGCAGATCTGCTGGGAGGAAATCGCTCCGTTCGCCGACAAGATGGCACTCAAGTCCAGTGCCAAGCTGGGGCTAGGCGACGACGTCGCGGCGTTGAGCGAATGCGTGAAGGGCGACACGCCGCGCTTCTGCAGACTGGTCGCGGCGCTGGTGCGCAGTCAACTGGCCAAGGACCACAAGCAGATCCTCAAGGAAGCCTCGTAGTCACGCCTAGTCGGTTTCAATCGTCGCTCAAGGCCGCGGCTTTCAGCAAGGCGCGCGTGTAGTCGCTTGCCGGGTTGCGCAAGACCCTGTCGCAATCGCCGTGCTCGACGACCTCGCCGTTTTTCATGACCATCACGCGATGGGCCATGGCCCTGACGACCGACAGATCATGGCTGATGAACACGTAGCTCAACCCGCGCCGCGCCTGCAACTCGCGGAGCAGGGTGATCAATTGCTTCTGGACGGTGCGGTCGAGTGCCGATGTCGGTTCGTCGAGTATCAGCAGTTTCGGCTCGAGGATGATCGCCCGGGCGATGGCGATACGCTGACGTTGACCACCCGAGAATTCATGCGAGTAGCGCGATGCCACGTCTTCCGGCAAGCCGACTTCCCGCAGGGTGGCGGCGACGCGGTCGCGGACCGCCTGTTCGGTGAGACGGGGGGCATGGAAGCGCAGCCCCTCGCTGATAACCTCGGCAACCGGCATGCGCGGGGAGAGCGAGCCATAGGGGTCTTGAAAGACGATCTGCATATGCTGGCGTTGCCTGCGCAGACCCTTGCCGCTGAGGGTGTCCAGCCGCGCTCCGTCGAGGGTGACCTGTCCGGTCGCCTGATTGAGGCGCAGCAGCGCCAAGCCCAACGTGGTCTTGCCCGACCCCGACTCGCCGACCACGCCCAACGTCTCGCCGCGAGCCAGGCGCAAATCAAGGGGCTGAACCGCGATGAAGGGCGCACGGCGCCGGGCGAACAAGCGTCGCGGGCGCCTGAAAGCAACCGAGAGGCGGTTGGCGGTGAGCAGGGTGTCTTCGCTCTGGCAGGGAGCGGGGCGTCCCTCGGGCTCGGCGGCCAGCAGCGTGCGGGTATAGGCACTGCGCGGCCGCTCGAATACCTCTTGGACGTCTCCGCTTTCCTGTTCGCGCCCCCGGTAGAGTACACAGACGCGATCGGCGTGGCGACGCACCAGGTTGAGGTCATGGGTGATGAACAGCATGGCCATCCCGTGGTTCTTCTGGAGATCGCGCAACAACTGCAGGATGTCCTGCTGAACGGTGACATCGAGGGCGGTCGTCGGCTCGTCGGCGATCAGCAGCCGTGGGCGGTTGGCGATCGCCAGGGCGATCATGACCCGCTGCCGCTGTCCGCCGGACAGCTGGTGGGGCCAGGCATCGAGAAGTTCGCCGGGCCGCGGCAGCTGCACCTGTTCGAGGAGCTCATGGGCCTTGCGTCGCGCCGCGCGCCTGGTGACGTCGCCATGCAGACGCAAAGCTTCGCCGACCTGTTTACCGACGGTATGGAGAGGATTCAGCGAAGTCATCGGCTCCTGAAAGATGAACCCCACCTGGTTGCCACGCAGCCGATGCCATTGGGTTTCATCGAGTTCCGACAGGTCATGCCCCACGAGCTTGCGGCTCCCGTCGACCCGCGCATTGCCGGGCAGCAGGCCCATTGCCCCCAGGGCGGTAACCGACTTGCCCGATCCCGATTCGCCGACCAGCGCCAGGGTCTCTCCGGCGTCGACGCGCAACGAGAGGCGTTCGACGGCCGATAGCGAGCCAAAGGCGATGGAGAAGTTATCGAGTGACAGCACGGTGTCGCTGTTCATCGGCTGACCTCCGCGCTGTCGCCGCGCCCCGTACCGCCCTGCGCGGTGGGGGTCGGCTGGGCGGTGCCGGTAGCGGCCTGAACATGTCGGGGATCGAATGCATCGCGCAGGCCTTCGCCGATGAATACCAGCAACGACAGCATCAGGCTCAGCGTGACGAAGGCAGTGATGCCCAGCCAGGGCGCCTGCAGGTTGTTCTTGCCCTGGGCGACCAGCTCGCCGAGCGACGGCGAGCCGGGAGGCAGGCCGAAGCCCAGGAAATCCAGTGCGGTCAAGGTGGTTATCGCCCCGGTGAACAGGAAAGGGATGAAGGTGAGGGTGGCGACCATCGCATTGGGCAGCACATGGCGCCACATGACGAGTCGCGGGGGCAGGCCCATGGCGCGCGCCGCGCGCACATACTCGAGATTGCGTGCGCGCAGGAACTCCGCGCGCACGATATCCACCAGGCCCAGCCAGGAGAACAGCAGCATGATGCCCAGCAGCCACCAGATATTGGGCTCGACCAGGCTGGCGAGAATGATCAGCAGGAACAGCATCGGCAGCCCGGCCCATATCTCGGAAAGACGTTGACCGACAAGGTCGACCTTGCCGCCGAAATAACCCTGGATGCCACCGAAGGCCACGCCGAGAATCAGTGAACCGCCAGTGAGCGCCAGCGCGAACAATACCGAGAGACGGAAGCCATAGATCACCCTTGCCAGCACGTCGCGCCCCTGGTCGTCGGTACCCAGCCAGTGGCGAAGGTCGGGCGGCGAGGGCGCCGGTTCGCCGAGCTGCTGATCGAGGGTGTCGTAGGAAAAGGGGATCGGTGGCCAGAGCATCCAGCCGTGTTCGCGGATCTCGTCCTGAACGAACTCATCCCGATAATCGGTGGTCGTCGGTAGAAAACCACCGAAATCGGTTTCCGGGTAATCCACCAGCAAGGGTACGTACCAGCCGTCTTGATAATGCACGACCAATGGCTTGTCGTTGGCGATCAGCTCGGCACCCAGGCTGAGCGCGAACAGCACGGCGAACATCCACAGTGACCAGCGGGCCCGGGGATTGCCGCGAAATACCGCCAGCCGACGTCGCATGATCGGCGACAGGCGCAATTGCTTTCTCTGCGACATGGTCGTCATGCTTCCCGAGTATCGAAATCGATGCGTGGGTCGACCCACACGTAGGTCAGATCGGAGACCAGCTTGAGGATCAGGCCGATCAGGGTATACAGGTAGAGCGTGCCGAAGATCACCGGATAGTCGCGCTGCATCACCGCTTCGAAACCCAAAAGGCCAAGGCCGTTGAGGGAGAAGATCACTTCGATGAGCAGCGAACCGGTAAAGAAGATGCCGACCAGCGCGGAAGGCAGTCCGGCGATGATCAGGAGCATGGCGTTGCGAAACACATGCCCGTAGAGGACGCGGCGGTCGCTGGCCCCCTTGGCTCTCGCGGTCAGGACGTACTGCTTGTGAATCTCGTCGAGAAAGCTGTTCTTGGTCAGCATGGTCAGCGTCGCGAAGCTGCCGATCGCCGCGGCGGTGACCGGAAGGGTGATATGCCACAGGTAGTCGGTGACCTTGCCCCACCCTGTGAGCTGGTCGAAATCGGCCGAGGTCAGTCCGCGCAGCGGGAAGAGGTCGAAGTAGCTGCCGCCGGCGAACAGCACGATCAACAGGATGGCGAACAGGAAGCCGGGAATCGCATAGCCGACGATGACCAGCCCCGAAGTCCACACATCGAAGCGCGAACCGTGGCGGAGTGCCTTGCGGATCCCCATCGGGATAGAGATCAGATAGACCAGCAGGGTGGTCCATAGGCCCAGCGAGATCGAAACCGGCAGGCGCTCGAGCATCAGGTCGACCACCGGGCGGTCGCGAAAGAAGCTGTTGCCGAAATCGAAGGTAGCGTAATCGCCGATCATCCCCAGGAAACGCTGATAGGCCGGCTCATCGAAGCCGAACTGTTCTTCGAGCTGGGCGATGAAACGCGGGTCGACGCCGCGCGAACCACGCGAGGTCTGGCTGGTGCCGGCGGGATCGCCACCGCCGGTGTCGAGTCGTGTGCTGGCGTTGCTGTCGAGCCCCTGGTAGCGGGCGATGATCTGGTCGATGGGGCCGCCCGGCGCGGCCTGGACGATGATGAAGTTGAGCAGCATGATCCCCAGCAGGGTGGGGATCATCAACAGCAGGCGTCGTAGGATATAGGCAGCCACGGGCGTTTATCAGCCTCCACCGTGCTGACGCTGGTTGATCGTCTCGGCGCGTTGCGGATCGACCCACCAGGCATCGAGGTCGAGGTTGTACTCGGGGAAGGGCTGGGCGTAGCCGTACTTGTCCCATACCGCGATGCGTGTGCCGTCGAGATGAAACTGCGGGATCACGTAGAACCCCCAGCGCAGCACCCGGTCGAGCGCCTGTGCCGCGGTGTCCAGCGCCTGGCGCGATTCGGCGCGGATCAACGAGTCGACCAGCGCATCGATGACCGGATCCTTCAGGCCGATGAGATTACGGCTCTGAGGCTGGTCGGCGTACGCCGAAGTCCAGTATTCGCGCTGCTCATTGCCCGGATTGGCCGATTGCGGGAAGCTGCCCACGATCATGTCGAAATCGAAATTGCGCAAACGGTTGAGGTACTGATTGACGTCGACGGTGCGAATCCTTCCCTGGATACCGATCCGTTCGAGATTCTTGAGCAGCGGCTGGACGATACGCTCGAACTGGCTGTCGTAGAGCAGGACCTCCAGGGTGAAGGGCTGCTCGGTCGTCCGATCGACCAACTGACCCCTTTGCACCTCGTAGCCGGCATCGCGCAGCAGACCCAGGGCCTTGCGCAGCCGCGGACGCAGGTCCTCGGGCTGTTCGATCGGCAGTGGCTCGTCGAAGAGCCGCTCGGGGAGCTGGTCGCGGTGGGGCTCGAGTAGTTCGAGTTCGGCGTCGTCGGGCAGGCCCTCGGCGGCCATCTCCGAGCTTTCGAAATAGCTGTGGGTGCGCTCATAGGCGCCGTAGAAGAGTCGCTCATTGAGCCATGGGAAGTAGAAGGCCAGATTGAGGGCCTCGCGAACCCGCACGTCCTTGAACTTGTCGCGCCGCAGATTCATGACGTAGGCCTGCATGCCGTCGGGCTGACCCTCGGCGACCAGCATCTTTTCGACGAAACCGTTGGTGACGGCCGGAAAGTCGTAGGCAGTGGCCCAGTTGCGTGCGCTGGACTCGATACGCATGTCGACATTGCCTGCCTTGAAGGCTTCCAGGGCCACCGTCTGGTCACGGTAGTAGTCGAAAACCAGTCGATCGATATTGTGGCGGCCACGATTGACCGGCAGGTCCTTGCCCCAGTAATCGTCGACCCGCTGGTAGACGATGCGTCGTCCGGGATCGACTTCGGCGATACGGTAGGGCCCCGAACCCAGCAGCTTGTCGAGCGTCGGCGTGGTGAAATCACGACTCGCCCAGTAATGCTCGGGGAGCACGGGCAGTTGCCCGAGGATCAGCGGCAACTCGCGTGAGTTGTCGGCAGCGAATTCGAAACGGACGGTGCCTTCATCGAGCGCCTGGACCGAGGTGACATCGGCGTAATAGCCGGCATAGAAGGGCTCGCCCTCGTCGCGCAGCAGGCGAAAGCTGAACACGACGTCATCGGCCGTGACCGGCGTGCCATCGTGGAAGCGCGCGGCGGGGTTGATGTCGAATTCCATCCAGCGCCGCTCGGGGTCCAGGCGAATGCCCGACGCCAGCAGCCCATACATCGAAAAGGGCTCGTCGGGGTTGCTGACCATCAGTGTGTCGTAGATGCCTTGAAGGCCGCTGGCTGGCGTGCCCTTGATGATGAACGGATTGGTCGAGTCGAAGCTGCCCTGTGCGGCGCGGACCAGCTCGCCGCCCGGCGGAGCCTCGGGGTTGACGTAGGGAAAGTGCGTGAAATCGGCCGGTAGCGCGGGCTGGTCGTATAGCGCCAGGCCATTGACCGTCGGAACCTGCGTGGCGTCGGTGGCCAGGGCCGCCCCCGGTAACGTCAACGAGACGGCCGCCAGCAGCGCGGCCAGGCGATTGCGTAGCATCGGCGAGATCCTTCTGATCGCGCGACATGTCGCGCCTTGCCTGGGATGAACCGGCGAGCTCATGGTTGGAACGTGCAACCGGTGAGCGGCCGGGCGGGGCGAAACGAAGAGGCGTATGCCGCCCGCCGCAGCCGAACGCTAGTTTGCCAGATACAGTGTCAGGCGCTGACCGGGTTGTAAATACTGGCTGCTATCGAGCGAATTCCAGCGCGCAATATCCGAGGCGGCGACGTCATGACGCCGGGCGATGCCGCTGAGGCTGTCCCCGGGCTTGACCCGAACCACCAGCGTGCCTGTGCCGGTCCCGGGCGCACCGCGCTCTTGCGGGACCCGCAGTGACTGACCGATACGAATGGTATCGCCGCTCAGGCTGTTCTCCTGGCGTAGCACGCTGACTGGCACCGAGTGGCGGGCGGCGATCGCCGAGAGGGTGTCGCCGCGTTTCACCTGGTAACGTTGCCAGTCGGCCATGGCCTGCGGGGGGTGGCTGGCGAGTGCGGCCAGCAGCTTGTTGCGCGCCTTGGCCGGGACCAGCAATTCCGGAGCGCGACGTGGCAGCGTCACGTTCTGGAGCAACCCCGGGTTGAGCGCTTCGAGCTTCGCTTCGCTCACCCCGGCCAGCCTGGCGGCCTGCTCGAGGCCGATCTGGCCGGCGACTTCGACGCGCGCGAAGGCCGGTCGATCGGCGATGGCGGGCAGGTTGATACCGTAATAGTCCGGCTTGGCGATGATCCGCGACAGCGCCAGCAGCTTGGGCACGTAGTTCATGGTCTGACGCGGCAATCGCAGATCCCAGTAACTTCCCGACTTGCCCTGCGCGAGGGCGTCTCGCATCGCGCGGTTGACGGTTCCGGCGCCGGCATTGTAGGCCGCCAGGGCCAGTTCGAAGTCCCCGTCATACCACTGGTCGGCCTGTTGCTGGAGGTACTCGAGCGCCGCGCGCGTCGAGCTGATCACGTCAAGCCGACCGTCATACCACCAGTCACGCCGCAGGCCCAGGGCGTCGCCGGTGCCGGGCATCAACTGCCATAGGCCGGTGGCGCCACCGGCATGCTGCGCGGAGGGGTCGTAGGCGCTTTCGATGAAGGGCAGCAGGGCGATCTCGCCGGGCATGTCGCGGCGTTCGAGCTCCTCCATGACCCAGTAGAGCCATGGGCTGGCCTGCTGGGCGATCGCCGCCACGCTATTGGGGTGCTTGCGATAATAGGTCAGCCACCGCTGAACGCGGGGCTCGTCGGCGTCGATCTGCCACCTGAAATCGCCGCGAAGACGCTGCCAGGCATCCTCCTGCACGGCGGATTCAAGCGTCAATTCATTCCAGAAGGTCGGGGTCGTCTGGGGTTGAGCCTGCACGGCGGCAACGCTCAGGGTCAATAACAGGCCGCCCGCCAGGCTCTGGGCCCGGCGGCGGGACGATCGGTGAGTCATGTCGGGGTTTCCTCGTGGGCGCGAAGAAGAGGGGCGTCCATGGGGTTCAAAAGCTGTCTTTCCAGGCGCGCAGCGTAGCGAACGTATCCAGAGGCGTATTGGCCGCGCCCTGGGTGGCGGCTTGTGCACGCACGGCCTCGACGGAGGCCCTCAGGAATGGGTTGATCTGGCGTTCGCGCCCGATATTGCTGGGCAGGGTCGGCCGCGCGAGATCGCGCGCCTGCTGGCATTCGCTGAGATAGCGGTCCCGGGGCGGGTTGTCCGGCTCGGCGGCCTGGGCGAAACGCAGATTGGCCAGCGTATATTCGTGTCCGGGGAAAACCAGGGTGTCATCGGGAAGGGCGCTCAAGCGGGTCAAGGCTCCGTGCATCTGCTCCGGCGTGCCTTCGAAGAGGCGCCCGCAGCCGCCCGAGAACAGCGTGTCGCCACAGAATAGCAGGGGCGGGGTGCCGGCGGCGAAGAATGCGATATGATCGAGCGTATGGCCGGGAACGGCCATGACCTCGAAGCGACGCCCCATGACGCGGCATTCATCGCCGTCGCCCAGCCGTTCGTCGAGGGCCTTGATATCCGGGTTGGCGGGGCCGAGGATGCGGGGTGCGTAACGTTTGGCGAGTTCCGCGAGGCCGCCGGTATGATCGTGATGATGATGGGTTACCAGGATGGTCGTGAGACTGAGTCCCTCACGCTCCAGGTACTCGATCACCGGCGCGGCGTCGCCTGGATCGACTACCGTGACCTCGTTGCTGGTATCCTGGCGTAACAGCCAGATATAGTTGTCGCTGAAAGCCGGAATGGGTGTCACGCTCATCATGAAGAGTTTATCCTCGGCGCGGTTGTCGGCAGCGAGGGCAATCGCGACCGATCGCCATCGGCGGGTACGCGGCGCAACCCTGGCTGCGTGAAATGGGCCAACCTTGGGGGGATCGAGGCGCTGTGTCAAATTCGCCGTCAACGCTCGAATTGGCACGACTGGTACGCGAAGGACAACGCTACTGGTCGACGCAAGCCGGCCTGGCACACTGGCAGGCCGAACGGGCGTGTCTGGGGCCGATATGCGAAAAGCTCTTCGGCGCCCATAGCTTGCAGCTGGGGATGGCTCCTCGGCTCAGCGACATGTGCCCCATCCGCCACTCCCTGATCTGGTCGCCGACCCGCGAGCTCGCCAGCGATCCGGCGACCGTGATCAGCGCGCCGGACAGCCTACCGCTCGACGACGAAAGCATGACCCTGGTAGTCATCCATCACCTGCTCGAAGTCATACCCGAGCCGCATCGGCTCCTTCAGGAGGCGACACGGCTCGTCGCCGACGAGGGTCGTCTGGTTCTGTTCGGCTGGTCGCCCTGGAGTTTCGAGGGGTGCCGCCGCCCCCTGGGGGGGCGGCGCCATGTCCTGCCGTGGCGTGGCCAGTGGCGGACCCCGGGGCGGCTCAAGGACTGGCTGGCGTTTGTCGACTTCGAGATCGAACGGGTAGACTACTGCGGGTTTCGCCTGCCCGGTGGTTATCCCCGCAACGCCGCTCTGGAGATTTTCGGACGCCGCCACAACCTGCCCCTGGGCGATACCTACATGATCCGAGCACGGCGACGCAGCCAGTGGGCGCAGGTCGTTCGGCCGCGCTTGCCAACGCCGGCGGTGGGGCGCTCGCTGTTGGGGCACGCTCCGCGGGTCGCAAGCACCGACCATGAACGCGAAAGGATGACCGAGGTTGATTGAACACGACCTACCCCGGGTGACCATTTATACCGACGGCGCTTGTCGCGGCAATCCCGGCCCGGGCGGCTGGGGCGCGCTGCTCAGCTCCGGCGAACACGAAAAGACGCTCAACGGCTTCGAGCGCCAGACCACCAACAACCGGATGGAATTGACGGCCGCGATCATGGCGTTGCGTGAACTCAAGCGGCCTTGCCACGTCGACTTGCACACCGACTCGCAATACCTGCGCAAGGGCATTACCGAGTGGATACACGGCTGGCAGAAGCGCGGCTGGAAGACAGCCGCCCGCCAGCCGGTCAAGAATGCCGAGCTGTGGCAGGATCTGCTGATCGAGGCGCAGCGCCATCAGATGAAATGGCACTGGGTCAAGGGGCACAGTGGCCACCCGGGTAACGAACGCGCCGATGCCCTGGCCAATGCGGCCATCGACGCGGCAGCGACGGCCAGTTGAGCGGCGCACCGTTCCCTCATACACGATTATCGAGATTGTCATGCGCCAGATCGTTCTAGACACCGAAACGACCGGTATAGACCCCAAGGAGGGGCATCGCCTGATAGAAATCGGGGCCGTCGAAGTGGTCAATCGACGCCTGACCGGTCGGACGTATCATCAGTACATCAATCCCGAGCGCAGCATCGAGGCGGAAGCCGTCGAGATCCATGGCATCACCGACGAACGGGTGGCCGGTGAGCCGCGTTTCGCCGAGATCGCCGATGCCTTCTGGGAGTTCATCCTCGGCGCGGAACTGGTCATCCATAACGCGGCCTTCGATGTGGGCTTCATCGATCACGAATTCCAGCTGTTGCGGACCCTGCGTGGCGAGCCGGTACTGGGACCGGTCGCCGAGCATTGCGGTATCCTCGATACGCTGAAGATGGCCCGCGACCGCCACCCCGGGCAGCGCAACAGCCTCGATGCGCTGTGCAAGCGCTACGAGATCGCCAACGGTCACCGGGTATTGCACGGCGCCTTGCTCGATGCCGAGATACTCGCCGACGTCTATCTGGCGATGACCGGTGGCCAGACCGCCTTGACCCTCGACGCCGACAGCGGCGAATCGGCCGATGGCAGCGGCAGGGCGGCAAGCCGAATTCGCCGCTTGCCGGCGGAGCGCCCGCGGCTCGCGGTACCGCTGCCCAGCGATGCGGAGTGGGCCGCGCATCAGGCCAAGCTGGCGGACATCCGCGATTCGGCTGGCGAGTGTCGCTGGGATTCGATGGCGGACTGGAACCCGCGACCGGCGGGCCATTGATGTTTCACCGCGACCTGCCTGGTGCCGAACGCCTCAGCGGTGGACTGTGCATCCGCATGGACGCACGGGGCTGCATCGCCCCGGCGCGGGACGGCGGCTTTCTCGAACACGTGGAAAGCTGGCCCGAAGGGGCCCAGCCGCTGGGCTTCTGGCACGACCAGCCGGTGGCCGTGCTCGCCGAGCAGGGCCATCGTGACTGGCCGTCGGCGCGGCAGTGGCTCGGCGAGTTGGGCGAGTCGCACTTCATGCTGCTGTCGACCGCGCTGCAGGTGGTGACCTGGCAACGCGATCATCGCTTCTGTGGCCGCTGCGCCAGCCCGATGCGGCGGATCGCCGGCGAATTCGCCATGCATTGCGATACCTGTGGTCATCGCGACTATCCGCGCATCTCGCCGTGCATCATCACTCTGGTGACGCACGGCGAGGACCTGCTGCTGGCTCGCAGCCCACGCTTCCCTCCCGGGCGCTATTCGACCCTCGCGGGCTTCATCGAACCCGGCGAGGCCGCCGAGGACGCCGTACGTCGTGAGGTCCACGAAGAGGTCGGGCTGAGCATCGGGCGCATCGCCTATTTTCGCAGTCAATCCTGGCCCTTTCCGCACTCCCTGATGCTGGGCTTCTTCGCCGAAGCCGCCAGCCGGCGCATTCGCATCGATGGCGTCGAGATCGCCGACGCGGCATGGTTCACCCCGCGCCGCCTGCCGCAGCTGCCGCCTCCCTATTCGATTTCGCGTGCGTTGATCGAAGCGCATCTGCAGGGCGTCAGGGCCGGGTAGCCGGACCCGCGACCGGAGGGCCGTTATCGGCTATAATCCGGCCCCGCGCCAACCGCGCGCCCTGCGAGGGTTCCCTCACCCCTCGGTTACTCGTCACTAAAAAGGACCCGACATGCTTGTCCTGAGCGACTCCCAATATCGACGCTGCCTGTTGGCCATGGTGGCGTTGCACATACTCGTCATCACCGCCAGCAACTACCTGGTACAGTTGCCTTTCACGATTGCCGGGTTGCATACCACCTGGGGCGCGTTCAGCTTCCCGTTCATCTTTCTGGCGACGGACCTCACCGTACGCCTGTTCGGCAAGGCACCGGCACGCCTGATCATCGCCCGGGTGATGTTCCCGGCACTGGTCATCTCCTACCTGCTTTCGGTACTGTTCGAGAAGGGCGAATTTCGCAGCCTGGCTGCACTGAGCGAATTCAACCTGTTCGTTGCGCGCATCGCGCTGGCCAGCTTCATGGCCTATGTCATCGGCCAGCTGCTCGACATCCAGGTGTTCGATCGCCTGCGGCGCAGCGCCCGCTGGTGGGTGGCACCGGCACTGTCGACGGTGGTGGGCAACCTCGCCGATACCTTTGCCTTCTTTTCGATCGCCTTTCATGACGGGCCGGATGCCTTCATGGCGAGTCACTGGGTGGAAATCGCCTGGGTCGATTACGCCGTCAAGCTGAGCATCTCGCTACTGCTGTTTCTGCCGATGTACGGGCTGCTGCTGGGGTGGCTGATGCGTCGGCTGTTAGCCTGGGGCGCACAACCGGCTCGCGAAGGCGTCTAGTTCCGGACATTCGAGATTCGCGTCGACACGAGGAGAGGCTTCGCATGACGCAGACCGTCGCTTTGCATCATCAGGTCAGCGGCCCCGAGCAGGACGTGCCGCTGGTGATCCTTCACGGCCTGTTCGGCAGTGCCGACAACTGGCGCTCGCACGTCAAACAGTGGCAGGAGAGCCGGCGGGTGGTGGTCGTCGACCTGCGCAATCACGGCCGTTCGCCGCATGCGAAGACCATGACCTACCAGGCGATGGCCGGGGATATCGTCGCGCTGCTCGATCGACTGGGAATAGAGCGCTGCGACCTGCTTGGCCACTCGATGGGCGGCAAGGTCGCCATCAGCGTGGCGCGCCTCCATCCCCAGCGTCTGGCCTCGTTGATCGTCGCCGATATCGCCCCGGTGGCCTACGAGCACGGCCATGAGGTCATTTTCGACGCCATGCGGCAGGTCGAGCGAGACGCGCCCGAGTCGCGCAAGCAGGCCGATGCGGCGATGGCCCGGCATGTCGAGACGCCGGCGATACGCATGTTCCTGGCAACCAACCTGGCGCGTGGCGATGATGGCGTCATGCACTGGCGAGTCGGGCTCGATGAGATCGAGGCGGCGTACGCCGACATCGTCGCCGAGCCGGCCGGCGAGGGCCGCTATAGCGGTCCGACCCTGGTGATCCGCGGAAGCCGCTCGGATTACGTCGACGACGCATTGCTGCCGCGGGTCAAGGAGGTGCTGCCCGAAGCGCAGATAAGGACACTGGACGCCGGACATTGGCTTCACGCCGAGGCTCCGGAGGCTTTTCACGAAAGCGTGGACAGCTTCCTGGCCGAGCGCGGCTGAGTTCACGGCACGTCACGATGCCAGGGCCCGTCAGGGCGTCTCGATCTCCACGGCGAAGCGCGACACCGGGGTGATTCGCTCGATCAGGCCCCGGGCCTTCAGATAGGCTTCGAAACGCGCATAGCGCTGGGTCTGCAGCAAGCTGGGGCGCAGCGCCAGGAGTCGCAACACGCCCGGCCATGCGGCGTTGTTCTCGGGTGTGTCGAGCGCCGGCTCGGCCGTGCGGATCAGCTCCCAGGCGGCCTGGGGATGCTTGACCATCCAGGCGGTGGCACGCTCCAGGGCATCGAGGAAATGGCTGATGTCGCGGCGATGTTCGCTCAGGCCGTCGCGATTGGCGACCAGGATCAGGGCATCGTGCAGCGGTATGACGCTGTCGTCGATGGAGAACTCCCGGGTGGCCACGCCCTGCTGGGCGCTCTGGCGACGATCCAGGGGTCTCAGTGTACCGACGACGGCGTCGACATCGCCGTTGGCCAGGGCCTGGCTGAGCGAAAAGTCGACGCGCTCGAGCTTGACCGCCTCGAGGCCGAAGCGTTGCTGTTCGAGCAGGCCATCGAGCAGCACCTGGGCTTCGTCCTCCACCGCATAGCCGATGGTCCTGCCTTCCAGGTCTGCCAGCGAGTTTATGTCACGGTCATCGCGGGCCAGGATCCCGCTGAGCGGGACGGGGATCAACGTGCCGACCCTGACCAGGGGGAGCCCTCGATCGACCAGACGGTGCAGGGCAGGTTGCGACATCAGGGCCAGGTCGGCACGTTCGGCCGCCACCAGCTTGGGCGGCACATTCGGATCGGCCGGGGCGCCGAAGGTGACGTCAAGCCCCCCTTGATCGAGCAAACCGCGCTCCCGGGCGACGATCAACGCCGCATGGTAGGGGTTGATGTACCAGTCGAGCATGACATGCAGGCTATGGGTCGGCGGCGGCGTGATGGTCTCGGGTTCGCTTTCGGCAAAGCGTGGCTCGGTGGGGGCGACAACGGGGTCGAGCGAGAGCGTTTCGCTGCTCTCGGAGAATTCCTTGAGGGGAAGGTCGTCACCGAACGCGCTATGCGCCGCATCGTTATCGACCTCGCTGGTCACCTGCAGCGCAGCCTCGACGGCGTTCTTGCCGAGTGATGGTTCAGCCTGAGCCAGGTGGGTGCTGGCCGCCAGGACGAAGCCCAGCAGGATGGCCGGAAGGCGGCTCTCCACTATCACTGACGATTCCTTCTACTGCGCGATGAGATGGCCCGCGTAGCGGTGAGGGCGGCGCTCCAGTCTAGCCCGGGCTGCCTTGGGCTGGCTAGCGAAGCCGTTGATTCGGCATCGTAAATGACCTGGCGCCGCTAGCGTCTTGCGCGGAGCGCTGCGCGACGGCGGGAGCGCATGGCATACTTGAAGGGAATCAACGGGAATCCGCCATGGATAGTATCAACACGCTGTTCCTGTTCACCGGTTCGTTGCTGGCACTGAGCATTCTGGCCAGTCGCCTATCGGCTTTGTTCGGCCTTCCTCTGCTGTTGTTCTTCCTGGCGTTGGGCATGCTTGCCGGGGAAGACGGTTTGCTGGGGATCGAGTTCGACAACTACCCGCTGGCGTTCATCATCGGTCATCTTGCCCTGGCCATGATCCTGCTCGACGGTGGGCTGAGAACGCGCCTGAAAACCTTCCGCGTCGGCTTCAAGCCGGCGCTGTCACTGGCGACACTGGGGGTCTTTCTGACCAGTGGCATCGTGGGCCTGTGTGCCATGTGGCTGCTCGACCTTAGCCTCGCCCAGGGCCTGCTGGTGGGGGCGATCGTCGGCTCGACGGATGCCGCGGCGGTTTTCTCGATGCTCGGCGGACGGGGCCTCAATCTGAATGAGCGCGTCGGGGCCACGCTGGAAATCGAGTCAGGCACCAACGATCCGATGGCCATATTCCTGACCATCACCCTGGTCGAGGTGCTAACCGGCGAGGTTGGTGGCCCCGTCGACACCCTGCTTCTGTTTCTCAATCAGTTCGGGCTGGGGTTGCTGATCGGCGTGGGTGGCGGCTGGCTGATCGGCAAGTTGCTGCGCTGGCTCGATCTGGCCCCCGGGCTGTATTCGCTGCTGACGCTGGGGCTGGGGCTGTTTGTCTTCGGTTTGACCAGCGTGCTTGGGGGCAGTGGCTTTCTGGCGATCTACCTGGCCGGGCTCATGGTCGGCAATCAACCGGGGCGGCATCTCAGCTTCATTCTGCCCGTGCACGATGGCCTGGCCTGGCTCAGTCAAATCGGGCTTTTTCTGGTGCTGGGCCTGTTGGTGACCCCGAGCGAGATGATGGACTATGCCATTCCAGCCACCTTGCTGTCGTTGATCTTGATCTTCGTGGCGCGCCCATTGGCGGTGATCGTGGCCATCAAGCCATTCTTCCGCTTTCGCTGGCGAGAGATCGCCTTCATCTCCTGGGTCGGGCTGCGCGGCGCGGTGCCAATCGTGCTGGCGATCTTTCCGGTCATCGGCGGTGTGGAGAATGCCGCGCTGTACTTCAACGTGGCCTTTTTCGGCGTGCTGATATCGCTGCTTGTCCAGGGCAGCAGCCTCTCTCCGGCGGCCCGGATCACCCGGGTTCTGGTGCCCGCCCGGACCACCCCCAATCGGCGCGGCCCGCTGGGCGTCCTGCCGGAAAACGATTACGAGATGTTCGTCTATCAGGTCGAAAACGATGCCCTGGAGGACGCTCCCATCCGCTTGCTGCGCTTTCCCTCGGGCGCGATCATCTCGGCCCTGTTTCGGCAGCATGCGATGTTGCACCCCAAGGGAAATACACGGCTGCGTCTGGGGGATGTGCTTTGCGTCATCGGCCGCAGTGACGATTTGCCAGCGCTGAATCGGCTTTTCAACGGCGATGCCCGCCTCAAGCAGGAGCGTGCCTTCTTCGGCACCTTCACTCTCGACGGCGGTGCGTTGATGCGAGACGTGGCGGATGCCTACGGCTTGACGCTGAGTCCGGGTGAACAGGAGATGACGCTTGGCGAATTCGTGTCCCTGCGTGTCGGTGGTCACCCCGTTGTAGGTGATGACATCGACTGGCACGGCTTTCAGTGGGTGATCAGCGAAATGGACGGCAACCACGTCAAGCGTGTCGGGTTGCGTCTTTATTGATGCGCCAGCGACAAGCCAGCCGCCCGGAAGCGAGCAAGCCGCAGAAGGAGAGAAGACCTGAAGAATGGCCGTTGCCCGGTTGCTGCGGCCATGAATAATGCAGCCTCGGCAACCGGGCCAGATCTATCGTTGCTTCCGGACTTCAAGGTTCAGCCGAAGTTGCGCTGGCTTTCGTTCAGCCAATCGCCGCATTCGGTGCCGGCCCCCGCCCAATCCTGGCTGACTTGAGCAACCAGCAGCGAGTCCTGGCTCGTCAAGTGGGGCCGAAGTCGGTCGCGGATATCCGCGGCGTTACCTGTCGTTTCGAGTAGCCAGCAGCCATCCATGACATGCCGATGGGTGTAGGCTTCGAGCGCATCGTAGAACGCGGCGTATTCATCGGGAAGGTCGAGGTCGTAATGGACTGAGAAGATGGGCATAAAAGCACCCTGCGTTGCGTAGTGTATGTTATTTGGTCACTTCGACGGTACATTTTCCAGCGGTCGCTTATCAATCTTCCTGTGGGTAAGTCTATCGGGACAAATGAAGGTTGCGCGATAGCAAATCCCTGGTCAAAAGTGCGCATTTGCCCGGCGAAATAGCCTCGTACGACATGCGGCCATGGTATTTGGCGCATGCCGGGGTTGGCTGGCCCCTATATCGCTGCTTCGACGATATCCGCAACCGAGGGTATAGGCGTGATTGGTGAGGAGGTGAGCAGATCATGCGTAAAGCCAGGGCATGAACCAGGCGGCATCAGAATCCTGAATGGTTGGGTCTGGTGCACGCGCCATGGCGATGGGCAATCGGGATGGGTCCCGCTGGAAACGCTCGAACAGTTGCAGCCCGAGATACCGTTTTTTCGATCGCCAGGATCGGCTCGACCCCATGCGAAGCCCGATGGTGGGGCGCAAGCCGAGGGTTAGGCCGCACACAAAAAACCGCCTCATCGTGCCATTTCGGCTTGAAGGGCGGTTCGTCGCCAACTCGGCGCAACGCTGCCAAGTTGTGGGTAACTAATGGTAAGTGGCGGAGGGACAGGGATTCGAACCCTGGGAAGGCTATAAACCTTCGCCGGTTTTCAAGACCGGTGCATTCAACCGCTCTGCCATCCCTCCGGCTTACGGAGGCGTATACTACCATTTTTTTTGCGCTCGTCAACTACCGGCTGGCAATCAATACAAGGCCTTACGCGCGGCGCTCGTACTGTTGCACCCGGCGAAGGTGGCCATGATCGTGGATGGGGCAAGCGCCGCCGGGATTCCAAGATACGAGGGGCTGGTCAAAACCCAGGTGACTGCTACGTTAGGGGGGAGCGCAAGAAGCGCTTGCACGGAAGCGACAAGGAGAGACTCATGAATAGCGATCAGGTGAAAGGCAACTGGAAGCAGATCAAGGGCGAAGCCCAGAAGCGTTGGGGCAAGCTGACCGATGACGACCTGGATGTCGTCGATGGCGAATATGAGCGCCTGGTCGGCGTCCTGCAGGAGCGGCACGGCATGGCCCGCGAGGAGGCCAAGAAAGAGGTCGATTCCTTCTACGAAACGCTCTGATCCGGCCGGGTTGATTGTCCAAGGCACTGCAAGGAGAGCCAGATGCAAACGGAAACCGCGCACAACGACACGTTGTTGATCGAGAAGGCGTCGGGCGAGCGATTGGGCCCCGTCCAGGGGACCGTGGACGGCGACACCGTGATCGTAGAGGCGCTGCATGACCTGGCCAAGGGCGATGTCATCGTGTATCGCCAAGACCGGGGCGAACAGCGCCTGGAGGTCACCGACCCGCGCTATCATCCGGAGGTCGGCGACGTTCCCGCACACTACGAGGCACGTGTCAGCCGCTCTGCATGACGGCTTCGCGCCGGTCGGCAGCAAGGAATCGAGGCAACAGGAGCAGGACATGGAAATCACGATCCTGAATACAGGCGACGACGAGACGGCATTTCACGAGACGGTGGCCGGTGAAGTGGGTACCGCGCTTCGCAAGGCCGGCAAGGACTACATCGGACAACGCGATCTCTCGGAGAATCAGCTTCTGGCGATGCAGCAGAGCGATCCGGACGCATTGAGCCGACTCGAAGCGGACATGACCACGCATGCTCTCGAAGTTGCTAACTTGCGTCAGGATACGGGGGTCGTGTTACGCCTGAATCTGCAAGGCGATAAGAAGACCTGACCCCGCCGCGGTGAAAGCCCTGTGATAACAAGCCCCGGTCATGCCGGGGCTTGTTTCTCTATGTTTCCGTATACCGCCTCGCCTTCGACTCGCGCGAACGTTGGCGGACGGCGGACGACGAGCCAGGAGTGTTCCAGTCCATGAGCGAGCTGGTCCAGCGTTTTACCATCAACCGGGAAGGCACGGACTATGTCGTGGGCGATATCCACGGCTGTTACGATTTGCTGGCGACGGCGCTCGAGCGCAAGGGGTTCGATGCCACGCGCGACCGGTTGTTCTGCGTCGGCGACTTGATCGATCGCGGCCCCGACTCGCGGGCCTGCCTGGAGCTGGTTTTCGAGCCGTGGTTCCACTCGGTGCGCGGCAACCACGAGGAACTGGCCTCGCAGGCCCTGCAAGGGGGCGATTGGGCATTGTGGGTCGAGAACGGCGGAGGATGGGCGTTGAACGAGCAGCCTCGTCGACTGGCAGCCTTGTTGCACGAGGCGTTGGCGCGTATGCCCTATGCCATCGAAGTGGCGCTCGACGATGCCAGGGTCGGGATCGTGCATGCCGAACCGCCGGACGATTGGGCGGCCCTGGCGCAACAGGGGCATGCGCTGAGACAACGGCTGACCTGGGCTCGGCGGCGCATCGCCTCGCGCTGCGAAACGCGGGTGAGCAATATCGATGCGGTGGTGGTAGGCCACACCATCCTGGCTTCGCCGACGAATCTGGGCAATGTCAGGTATATCGATCTGGGGGCCTTCAGTACCCGGGCCCTGCATATCGAAGCATTGAGCGAGAGCGTTTCTCATTTTGCTAGCAAAACGTAAGCCAGCAAACGGGGTGCCCCTCAAAAACGCGCCGTTGTCGCTTGCGTGGGGAACCCGCAGGCGGCATGCTAGGTCATATTCACAGTTCTCTTTAGCACTCGTTCCCCGTAACCGTTTCCGTAACCACAGGAGCCTGAAATCATGGCCTATCAGTCATCGCAGGTCAGTGATCGCCGCACGTCGGCGTTAGCGACCAACAAAGTATTGCGCAACACCTACATGTTGCTGGCTATGACACTGCTGTTCTCGGCAGTGACCGCCAGCGTCGCCGTCGCCATGGGTGTGGGTCAGATGAACATTCTGATCTTCTTCATTGGTGCCTACGGCCTGATGTTCCTGGTCCACAAGACCGCCGATTCGGCGGCCGGGTTGCTGGCAACCTTTGCCTTTACCGGTTTCATGGGCTTCACCCTCGGCCCGGTGATCAGCCTCTACCTGTCCGTGCCCAACGGAGGCCAGCTGGTAATGACGGCGCTTGCCATGACCGGGGCGACGTTCGTGGGCCTGTCGGCGGTGGCGCTGATCACCCGCAAGGATTTCGGTTTCCTGAGCAACTTTCTGATGGCCGGCGCCATCGTGCTGATCCTGGCCATGGTCGTGGCGATGATCTTCAATATCGGCGCCCTGGCATTGGCGGTATCCGCCGGCTTCGTGCTGTTCTCCTCGGCGGTCATCCTCTACCAGACCAGCGAGATCGTGCATCGTGCCGGTGAGACCAACTATATCCTGGCCACCGTGACGCTCTACGTGTCGATCTACAATCTGTTCATCAGCCTGCTTTCGCTGCTGGGCATCATGAACAACGACTGAGACCGCTCGGGACGATGAAAGAGCCCCCGCCGGGCAGCCGGCGGGGGCTCTTTCGATAGCGGACTGCAGAAGTCGTGGGCGCGGCGGCTGCTGTGCTAGAGATTGCCTTCGCCGTGAGGCGTACACGACAATAGGGGCCGGTCAACGAGGGGATCAAGATGCGCTATGGCCTGGTAGTAATGGGCGGACCCTATTCCCATCAAGCGTCACACTCGGCATTGCGTTTCGCTCACGCGCTGGTCGATCGCGGGCACCGGCTGGAAACCGTCTTCTTCTACCATGACGGCGTCTACAATGCCTCGCGGCTGGCTGCGCCGCCGCAGGACGAACCGCATCTGGGCGATGCCTGGTTGCGATTGGCCGAATCGCAAGGCACGGCGTTACTGGTCTGCGTGGCTGCGGCCTTGCGACGGGGCATGACCGATGAGCGCGAGGCGCGACGTCATGGCAAGCCAGCGTACAATGTCGAACCGCCCTTCGAACTCACCGGACTGGGACAGTTGGTGGAAGCCAGCCTGACCCATGACCGGCTGGTGACGTTCTCACCCTGACGCGGGGGTCGCATGGATGATCCGCAAACGATGCTAGTGGTACTTCGCCACGCGCCTCACGACAGCAGCTGGCTGCGTGAAGGGCTGGATGTCGCCCTGGTGGCCGCCGCCCTCGGCCAGGATGTGACCCTGCTGTTTCTCGGCGACGGCGTAGAGGCCCTGCGTAGCGGCCAGCAGGCCGGGCCGCTCGGACAGAAGGGCAGCCATACCACGCTCGACATGCTGGCCATGTACGATATCGAGGATATACGCGTCGATGCCGCGTCCCTGGCCGCTCGGGGACTCACGGTAGCGGAGCTCGACTGGCCGGTGACGCCGGTGACGAGTGACGTCTTGCCCGGGCTGTTCGCGACCAGCGCCTCGGTCTTCAATTTTTGATGCCGCCCAGCGAGGATCCGTTTCGCCATGATACTGCACTTGCTCAACCGTTCCCCCGCTTCGAGTGGCGTGGCACACGAGATGCTGCGCACCATGGGAGCCGACGACCGGTTGCTGCTGATAGAGGCGGGGGTCTATGGCGCGGTCGAGCCTCAGGCGGCCCTCTTTTCCGCGCTCGAAGGGCGCTGTTTCGCGTTGCTCGAGGATCTTGCCTCGAGAGGCTTGACCGGATGCTGCGCGAGCTGGGTAACGCCACTGGATATGCAAGGCTTCGTCACGCTGACGGAGGAAACTCAACGCACTGTGAGCTGGTTCTAATGGCCACGACGACCGCCGCACGCCACCTCGACGTCGGACCGCGCCGAGTGGCGCTGGATCCGGAAGGCTATCTCGTCGACCTGGACGACTGGTCGCCCGGCGTTGCCGAGGCCCTGGCCGCCGAAGAGGGCCGCGCATTGAGCGACGAGCACTGGGAAGTGATCGAGGTCCTGCGTGATTTCTATCGGCGTTATCAAATGGCGCCGGCGATGCGCCCGCTGGTCAAGGCGGTCGGTCAACGGCTGGGGCCGGACAAGGGCCGCTCGATCCATCTGATGCGGTTGTTCCCCGACAGCCCGGCCAAGGTCGCCGCGCGGCTGGCGGGGCTGCCCAAGCCCACCAACTGTCTGTAGGACGTCGCCGGTGAATTTTCTCGCCCATGGCTGGCTGGCCCGTGGTGGCACGGACGAATTCCTCCACGGCAACCTGATCGCCGATGGCGTCAAGGGCGTCGACCTGAGCGACTGGAGCCCGGCGGCGGCGACAGGGATACGCCATCATCGCCGGGTCGACGCCTGGGTGGACCAGCACCAGGTGGTGCGCGAGGCCCGCTCGCGGGCGCCGGATGACGGGCGACGCTATGCGGGCATCGCGCTGGACATGGTGTGGGATCATTTCGTGGCCCGCGACCATCTCGACCCGGCCCTGGTTGCTCGCTGCTACCGGGTTCTGGCGTCGCGCTCCGCGCCGGCTCGTCTGGCGACGATGGTGCCGCTGCTCATCGAGGAGGACTGGCTGTCGCGCTACGCCGACCTCGACTTCACCTGCTCGGCCATCGCCAATATCGGCCGGCGCTTGCGCGGCCCCAATCGCCTTGCCGCGCTGGTGCCCTGGGTCGAGGCCGACTATGCGGGCCTGGAGCGGGATTTTCATGCGCTATGGCCCGCCCTCAACCGCGAGCTGGGTGTAGCCCCCGGCGCGTGATTACCCCGATACCAGCCACAGGCAACTGATGGGGTCGCCTTCGTCGATGGTGCTGCGCGCCGGAATGTCGGCGAGGGCGTCGGCGGCGACGCAGGAGGACAGTACCGCCGAGTTCTGGTCGGCGAAGGCGCGCGCGACGATGCCCGCCTCGCCGAATTCGAGCGTCACGCGCATGAAGTGACGCCGCGCCTGGGTACGGGTCGAGAATCCCGCGAGGGCGGGTAGCCGTGGCAACGAGGCGAGCGCGTCACAGCTCAGCAGGGCGCCGATCAAGGGGCGCAGGTAGAGCCAGGCGCCGACGAAGCTCGAAACCGGGTTGCCGGGCAGGCCGACGAACCGCGCCTCGCCATCGGCATGCGGCAGGCGGCCCAGTGCCAGGGGCTTGCCCGGGCGCATCGCCAGACGCCAGAGATCGAGCCGACCCAGGCGTTCCAGCGCCGCCTTGACGTGATCCTCTTCGCCGACGCTCACGCCGCCGCAGGAGACGACCACATCGGCCCGCTGCGCCGCTTCGCCCAACAGGCGGCAGGTCGTGGCGAAATCGTCCGGCAACGTGGCGGTATGCACGACCTCGGCGCCGAAGCGCTCGAGCAGGCGTGTCAGCATCGGCCGGTTGCTGTTGTAGATCTGCCCCGGGCCGAGCGGCTGTCCGGGCTCGACCAGCTCATCGCCGGTGCTCAGCAACGCGACGCGTGGCCGGCGGCGAACGCTCACCGAAACGATCCCCTGACCGGCGACATGGCCCAGGGCCGCGCCCTCGAGGCGCGTACCGGCGGCCAGCAGGATGCTGCCGGCGGCCACGTCGCGGCCGCGGCGGCGCACGTTCTCTCCGGGGTGCACGCCGGTCGGTATCAGCACGCTATCCTCGCGATGCGCGACGACTTCCTGCCTCACCACGCAGTCTGCGCCGGGCGGCATCTCGCCCCCGGTAAAGATGCGTGCGCAGCTGCGCGGCGCCAAGGGGCTTGGTGCGCTGCCGGCGGCGATGCGCTGGCTGATGCGCAGCGGCGAGCCGGCGTCGACGGCACGCAGGGCATAGCCATCCATCGCACTGTTATCGGCAGGCGGCACGTCGCGCGTGGCGATCACCGGTTCGGCGAGCACGCGTCCGGCGGCATCCTCGCTCGGCAGTTGTTCGCCGGGGAGCGGTGCGACGTCGGTCAGCAGGGCCTCCAGCGCCGCCTCCACGCTTTGCAGATCGGCCTGCGGGTCAGCCATGCGTGCCTCGTCCGGGAATCACCAGGTTGGCGTAGTTGCAGGGCCGATGCCGGCTGTCGAGCTGCTCGCGCAGGATGCCCCGCCAGGCCGTACGGCAGGCGCCGGTCGACCCGGGCAGGCAGAACACCACCGTGGCGTTGGCCAGCCCGGCCAGGCAGCGGCTCTGAATGGTCGAACTGCCGATCTCCTGCCACGACAGGTGGCGGAAAAGCTCGCCGAAGCCATCGATGCGCTTGTCGAGAAGGACCGAGACCGCCTCGGGAGTGGAATCGCGCCCGGTAAAGCCGGTTCCGCCGGTGGTCAGGATCACCTGAACCTCGGGATCGGCGATCCATTCGGCGACCACGGCGCGGATCCGGTAGACGTCATCGGCAACGATCCGCTTGTCGGCCCGCCGATGGCCGGCATCCTCGAGGCATTGCACGAGTGCCAGCCCGGAGCGGTCCGTCGTCTCGTCGCGGGTGTCGGAGATCGTCAATACCGCCACGTTGAGCGGCATGAAGCCTTCACGCTCCTCGCTCATGCGTTTTCCTTGCGTTTCTGACGGGCCTCCAGGGCGGCGAGCTGCTCCGGTGTGGCCGGTGCCTGATGGTTTGCCTTCCACTCGCTGTAGGGCATGCCGTAGACATACTCGCGGGCCGCTTCATAGTCGAGTTCGGCACCGCGCTCGTCGGCGGCGGCGACCAGCCATTTCGACAGGCAGTTGCGACAGAAGTCGGCCAGGATCATCAGGTCGATGTTCTGGACGTCCTTGTTGGCATCCAGATGCCGCAGCAATCGGCGAAAGGCGGCGGCCTCGATCTCGGTACGCGTGGCATCGTCGAATTCTTGCATGGGTAAGGCTCCGCTTGGACAAGACTGGGAAACAATAGCAGAGACCGCACGCCGAGGGGCGGCGGTCTAGCCACCATCGGCACGGGTGCAGACGGAGAGCACCGTGGCATCCGCTTCGCTGATCGAAACCAGCGCATGGCCCATGTCGCTATCGAAGTAGATGCTGTCGCCATGCTCGAGCGCCACGGGCTCGTAGAACTCCGTATACAGCAGAACGCTCCCCTCGAGCACGATCAGGAACTCCTCGCCGTCGTGGCGCACCCACTCCTGAAACTCGTCGAAGCTGCGCGCCCGGACGATGGTCTTGAAGGGGATCATGCGTTTCTGGGCAAGCTGATGGGAGAGCAGCTCATGCTCGTAGGTCGGTGTCGGGTGACGCTGGCCATCGCCGACCCGGGTCAGGTCGCGCCGCCCCATGGTGGCCGTCTGTGGCTTCGGCGGGCGCAGTAATTGCGGCAGGTCGATGTCCAGCCCGCCGATCAGCTTCTGGACCACCGTGAAGGTCGGCGACAGCTGATTGTTCTCGATCTTGGAGAGTGTCGAGCGCGCCAGCCCGGTGCGCTGGCTGACGTCCTCGAGCGTCCACTGGTTGGCGAGACGAATCTCCTTGAGCCGCTTGCCGAGGCGCAGTGGCTCGACGAAAGGCTTGCGCCCGGAGGCGATCTGCAGGGCGGCATCCTGGTCGGTAGTGGCCATCAGAGTTCACGATAGGAAATTAATTTTCATCCATGCTAGCACAGTGCAGGCGCTTCGAACGTCTCCGCGCCGCCTCTGGCCATGCTCTCTGCGACAGGCTCCCGGGCCGGAGTTTTCCCCGCTATCGGAAACGTCGGGCTCAGCGGGGCGGCGCGGCAGGCACGTAGGGCTGGCCGAGCAGGGCGCGCACGTGGGCGGTGGCGCTGCGGCCCAGGGCATCGAGGGCGTAGCCGCCCTCGAGCACCGAAACCAGACGATTGTCGGCATGGCTGCGCGCGACGTCCATGATCAGCTCGGTGATCCAGTGGTAGTCGGCGTCTTCAAGGCAGATATCGCCCAGCGGGTCTTCACGGTGGGCGTCGAAACCGGCCGAGACCAGAATCAGCTCGGGGCGGTGTCGCCGCAGGGCGGGGAGCCAGTCGCGCTCGATCAGCGTACGATAGGTGGGGCCGTCGCAACCGGGGTCGAGCGGCGTGTCGACGACATTGTCGAATCCGGCACGCAGGTAACGCCAGGGGTAGAAGGGGTACTGATAGCTGCTGCAGATCAGCGTGTCGGGATCGCCACCGAAGATGTCGATCGTGCCATTACATTGATGGACGTCGAAGTCGATAATGGCGATGCGTCGTACGCCGTAGCGCGCGCGGGCATGCGCGGCGCCTATGGCGACGTTGTTGAAGAAGCAGAAGCCCATGGCCTCGCTGGCTTCGGCATGATGACCCGGTGGGCGGACGGCGCAGAATGCATTGTCGGCCTGGTGTCGGAAGACCCGATCGATGCCCGCCGTGACGGCGCCGGCGGCGAAGCGGGCGGCATCGAGGCTGTCCGGGTTCATGAAGGTGTCGTTGTCGAGGTTGACCAGCCCCTGCGTCGGCACGCAGCGCTCGAGCGCCTTGAGATGGCGCGCCGGGTGGATGCGCACCAGCTGTTCATCGCTCGCCCGCTTGGCGTCGGCCTGCATGGTCTGCTGGAGCACCCCGGCCAGCGCCATGTGGGCGCGAATGATTTCCAGCCGCTTGGGATTTTCCGGGTGGTCCGGCCCCATGTGGTGGCGATCACAATGGGGGTGACTGATAAAGGCAGTGATCATCTAGGAGCCTGTCGGGTTTGACCGGTCGTCGCGAGACGCGCGGATTTCGAGACAATGTTATCGATCTGATGAGGCGAATAGCCCGCTATTTAACGAATCAGAGCGAATGAAAGTGGCCGAAAGAGCGTGTGTCACAGCGGATCAGCGTTAAGCCCGATAGGCTCCCAAGGTCTCCGGCCGGCAGCTGGACACAGTAAACGGCGGCTAGGCTTGCATGACACTGTCCATAAGTCGTACACAGTGAACATCGTCGAGGCAAGGAGAGAGCAGCGTGAGCACGCGGTTTCTGCGGTATTTCTTCGAACCGAGGACCCTGGCGGTCATCGGCGCCTCGGAAAAGACCCATTCCATGGGCGGGCTGGTGATCCGCAACCTGACCGACAGCGGCTTCCCGGGCAGTATCTGGGCCGTCAATCCCAAGGGCTATGCGAGCGTCCACGACAGACCGTGCGTGAAGCGCGTCCACGACCTGCCCGAGGTGCCCGATCTGGCGGTTGTCTGCTCCCCCGTGGCGGGCCTGCCCCGGCTCATCGAGCAGCTCGGGCGCTTCGGCGTGCGGGCGGCCATGGTGCTTTCCGGCGGCGCGCATCTCGACGACCGTACAGGCGACGGCGGATCGATCCGTGAACGCATGCTGGCTTCGGCGCGGCGCTCGGGAATCCGCGTGCTGGGGCCGGAGTGCCTGGGCATGATAGTCCCCGGGCGACGCCTGAACGCCACCTACGCCAGCCAGCCGGTGAAGGCCGGTCGCGTCGCCTACCTCGGCCAGTCGGGCATGCTCGGCAACGCCATGATCGACTGGGCCGCCGGTCGCGGCATCGGCTTTTCCCACCTGGTCACGCTGGGCGACAGCATCGATGTGATGCTGGCCGACCTGATCGACTACATCAATCAGTATTCCCCCTGCCAGGCGATGCTGTTGCACCTGGAACGCATTCACGACGCCCAGCACTTCATGACCGCGCTACGCGAATCGTCGCGCAATCGCCTGGTGCTGGCCATCAAGAGTGGCCGAACGCCGGGATCCGACCTGTCCGGCGCGCCACCGACTCCGGGGGTGGCCAACCGCGACGTGATCGTCGACGCCGCGCTGGCTCGTGCCGGGGTGGTCAGGGTCGACGATTCCGACGAGCTGTTCGATGCCCTGGAGACGCTGTCGCGGATGAAGCCGCTGCGTGGCGACCGGCTGGCGATCGTCGCCAACGGACTGGGTCCGGCCCTGCTGGCGATCGACAAGCTGGTCAGCGCCGGCGGACGGCTGGCGGCGTTTTCCGAGCAGACACGCCAGGCGCTGACCGACGGTGAATTCGATATCAGCCTGCCCGGGCGCAACCCGGTCGATCTGGGGGGGAACGCTACGCCCGAACGCTTCGTCGAGGCGCTGGAGATCGTCGCCGCCGACCCCGGGACCGATGCCGTGCTGGTGGTCCATGCGCCGACGCGACTGGCGCCGTCGCGAACCACCGCCCAGGCCCTGGTCGCCAATCGGCGGCGCTTCAAGCGTAACCTGCTGACCAGCTGGATGGGGCTCGAGGAGGCGCTGTCGGCCCGTCACGAATGCAACCTGGCCGGGATTCCCACCTATATTTCCCCCGAGAAGGCGGTCAAGGCCTTCATGCACATGGTGAACTATCAGCGGGTCCAGAGGCAGCTTCAGGAAACCCCGCCGAGCCTGCCGTTCACCACCACCGCAACGATTCGCGAACGCTGCCACCGCTTGATCGGCGAGGCCAAGGCCCGCGAACGCGACCGGCTGACCCACGAGGAGACCGCCCAGGTGCTGGCCGCCTACGGCATTCCGGCGGCACCGAGCCGTTATGTGTTCACGCCGCAACAGGCGGCCGAAGCGGCCAGCGCCTTGTCGGGGCGCATGGCGCTCAAGATCGTCCACCAGCGTAACTGCCTGCCGTTTCGTTATCGTCAGCACCCCCACAAGCTCTCGGCGGGATTGCTCCAGGATCTGCAGACGCCGGAGGAGGTTGCCGATGGTGTCCGGCGCCTGGGCGCCAAGGTCGCGGAGAAGTTTCCCGACAGCCGCATCTACAGTTACTGCCTCCAGGAAATGCAGCGCGGCAAGCATTCGCTGCAGTTGTGTGCGGGCATTACCCGCGACCCGATCTTCGGTCCGGTGATCGTCTTCGGTATCGGCGGTTACAAGGTCAACGTGCTGGCCGACAGGCAGGTCTCCCTGCCGCCCTTGAACATGACCCTGGCCAGAGAACTGATCGAGCGTACCCATGCGGCGAAACTGATCGGCGAGCATTCGTGGGACCCGGAACTCGATATCGAGCGGCTTTGCCAGCTGCTGGTCAAGCTGTCGCAGATGGCCTCGGACCTGCCCGAGCTCAAGGGGCTCGAGCTCAACCCGCTGCTGCTCAACAGAGAAGGCCTGGTGGCCGTCGACTTCGCGATGGATCTGGGCGATCCCGCGCGTCACGCGATCATGCCCTACCCGGAAGAGCTGCGTGAGTGGGTCGATCTGAGCAACGGCATGCGCGTCGAGATCCGCCCGATTCGTGGTGAGGATGCACCGCTGATCTCGGACTTTCACGGCCAGCTCTCCGAGGAGAGCATCCGCTTTCGCTATTTTCACAACAAGGCGGATCTCAGCAAGCGCGACCTGTCGCGGCTGGCCCAGATCAACTATGACCGTCAGATGGCCTTCATCGCCGAGCATCAGCGCGACGACGGTCGCAAGGAGATGCTCGGCGTGGTCCGGGTCTGGAACGATCCGGACAACATCCGTACCGAGTTCTCGGTGATCATACGCGACGATATGCATGGTCATGGCCTGGGGCGGCTGCTGATGGAAAAGATGATCCGCTATAGCCGCGGGCTCGGCACCCTGGAAATGGTCGGCAAGATCATGGTCGACAACGGCCCCATGCGTTCGCTGATGAAGCAACTGGGTTTCACCAGCCATTACAACATGGAGGAGCAGGTCGTCGATGCCGTTCTCAGGCTCAACGAACCCGCCAGCGACTGGCAGCGCCACCGTCTCGAGAACCAGCCCTACTGAGCGGGGCGAAGTCGTCATAGGGGAAATTGAACCGTTGATCAATCATCAGTTGTTCTGATTTGAAGCCATATTAATAAGATTGTATGATGCGACAAGAATTATAAACACTCGTTATGAAAATGCGATGCTGTGATAGCACTGGAAAAATCACTGCGGCACCGTTTCGTATCGAACAAAGCGATCACGACATACAGGCAAAGCCGATGAGCGAAACGCAACAGACCAAGATTCAGGTACGCGGCCTGAGCAAGGTCTTCGGCAATCAGCCGAAGAAGGCACTGGAGCTACGCGACAAGGGAAAGAGTCGCGGGGAAATTCTCGAACAGACCGGCAATACCCTGGGCCTTTCGAATGTCAGCTTCGATGTCCAGGAGGGCGAGCTGCTGGTCATCATGGGGCTCTCGGGGTCAGGCAAGTCGACACTGATTCGTTGCCTCAACCGGCTCATAGAGCCGACCGAAGGCGAGATCATCATCGATGACGAGAACATCCCCAAGTTGTCCGAGAAGGAGTTGCTGCATTGTCGGCGGCGTCACTTCTCGATGGTGTTCCAGAACTTCGCGCTCTTTCCTCACCGTACCGTGCAGCAGAACGCCGAGTATGGCCTCGAGATCCGTGGTGTGGACAAGCAGGAGCGCATCAGGCGCGCCGGCGACGCGCTCAAGCAGGTCGGCCTCGAGGGATGGGAAGGCGCCTTGCCCAATCAGCTTTCCGGCGGCATGCAGCAGCGCGTCGGCCTGGCACGGGCGCTGGCCAACGACTCGACCGTGATGCTGATGGACGAGGCCTTCTCGGCCCTCGACCCGCTGATCCGCAAGGACATGCAGCAGGAACTGCTCGAACTTCAGCACCGCATGAAGAAGACCACCATCTTCATCACCCACGATCTCGACGAAGCCCTGAGCATCGGCGATCGCATCATCCTGTTGAAGGATGGCGAGATCGTGCAGATCGGCACCCCCGAGGATATCCTCACCAACCCCGCCGACGATTACGTCGCCCGCTTCACCGAAGGGGTCGACATGTCGCGCATCCTCACCGCGCGCAGTGCCATGCGTCCGGTGCGGGCCACCGCACGCGAGGACGACGGCCCGCGTACGGTGCTCCGCAAGCTCAGCGAGAACAGCCTGGACTCGATCTACGTCACGACCCGCGAGCGCAAGCTGCTCGGGCTGATCGAGGCCGACGCCGCGGACCGGGCGGCCAAGGAGGGCATTCAGTCCATCAGGGAACTGATCCATAACGATTTCCCCAGGGTCGGCCCGGATGAACCGCTGCACAACCTGTTCGCGATGTTCAACGAGAAGAGCTATCCGATCGCCGTGGTCGACGAGGACCAACGCCTGCTCGGCGTGGTGGTCAAGGGCGCCGTGCTGGCGGAACTGGCTGAAGCTGGAGAACACTAAATGGCTATCGATATTCCCCGCATACCCCTCGGCGACTGGATCGAAGCCGGGCTGGATTATCTGACCACCGAGTATTCGGTGGTGACCCGTGGTATCTCACGCTTCACCCAGACCGGGATCAACGCCATCAACGACGCCCTGGCCTGGATGCCCGAATGGGCGCTGATGGCCCTTATCGCGCTGCTCTGCTGGCGTGTATCGGGCATTCGCCTGGCGATCGGTTCGGTCCTCGGCCTGGCATTGATCTGGAACATGGGTCTCTGGTTCCCGATGATCGAATCGTTGACGCTGGTGGTGTTCGCGACCATCGTGGCAGTGGTCATTGCACTCCCGGTGGGCATCGTGGGCGCGCTGTCGGATCGGCTCTATGGCGTGATCATGCCGGTGCTGGACTTCATGCAGACCATGCCCGCCTTCGTCTATCTGATTCCGGCAATTCCGTTTTTCGGCATCGGCTCGGTTTCGGCGATCTTCGCCACGGTGATCTTCTCGATGCCGCCGGCGATCCGCTTCACCACCCTGGGCATTCGTCAGGTACCCAAGGAACTGATCGAAGCGGCCGATGCCTTCGGCTCGACGCGTGGTCAGAAACTCTTCAAGGTGCAGTTGCCGCTCTCGCTGCCGACCATCATGGCGGGCATCAACCAGACCATCATGCTAGCTTTGTCGATGGTCGTGATCGCCGCCATGATCGGTGCCGACGGCTTGGGTAGCGAGGTCTGGAAAGCGATCCAGCGCCTGCGTCCGGGCGACGGTTTCGAGGCGGGGATCGCCGTGGTCATTCTGGCCATGCTGCTGGATCGCCTGACACAGGCGTTCCGTAAACCCAAGAAGGCGCGTTAAGACGCCGTAGCCGGTACCCTGGACGGTACCGGGGGCGCCATCCGGGCAGCTGCTGGACGGCGTTCAAATACTCAACCAAGAAGGGGAAAGTGATGAAAACGTTCAATGCTATGTCACGTGCCGTGCGTTTCGGCTCGCTGATGATGGTCGCCGGTCTGGGCGTGAGCGGTGTCGCTCAGGCACAGGAAGAGAGCAAGGGCACCGTCAGTCTGGCATACGTCGAGTGGTCATCCGAAGTAGCCTCCACCAACGTGGTCCGCGCGGTACTCGAGCAGATGGGCTACGACGTCGAGATGTCGTCGCTGTCGGCGGCGGCGATGTGGCAGGCCGTGGCCTACGGCGATGCCGATGGCATGGTCGCGGCCTGGCTGCCGACCACCCACGAGAACTACCTCGAGCAGACCAAGGACAAGGTCGTCGATCTGGGCACCAACCTCGATGGCACCAAGCTCGGCCTCGCGGTACCGTCCTATACCGATATCGATTCCATCGAGGAACTCGGCGAGAAGGCCGACCTCGTCAACGGCGAAATCATCGGTATCGATCCCGGTGCCGGCCTGATGGGGCTGACCGAGGACGTCATCGACGAATACGGCCTCGGGGGCGACATCAAGCTACGCAGCGGTAGCGGCGCCACCATGACCGCCGCGCTGCAGTCTGCCATCCAGAACGAAGACGACATCGTCGTCACCGCCTGGACCCCGCACTGGATGTTCTCGCGCTGGGACATCAAGTACCTCGACGATCCCAAGAACGTCTATGGCGATGCCGAGCAGATCCACACCATCGTTCGCCAGGGCCTCGAGGAGGACATGCCCGAAGTCTACGAGGTCCTCGACAATTTCGCGTGGACGCCGGAGCAGATGGGCGAGGTGATGCTGATGAACCAGGAAGAGGGCGCCGATCCCTACGCCAACGCCCAGAAGTGGGTCGAGGAGCATCCGGAAGTCGTCGACGAGTGGACGGGCGAGAGCTAAGCCTTCGATCCTTCTGGATCCGTCGATGCAAGAGCGCCCGGCCTAGGCCGGGCGCTTTTTTGTGCAGGGCTCGTTGTCACAGGCCGCGAGCCTTGCGCTATCAGGGTGCCAGGCGGACCTTGGCCCAGCTGTCGTCGTGGCGCCGGTAGCGCAGCCGGTCGTGGAGGCGGTCGGCCTGGCCCTGCCAGAATTCGACGATTTCCGGGACGACGCGATAACCGCCCCAGTGCGGAGGGCGGTCCACGTCCAGGCCGTTGTAGAGTCGCTCGAAGCGATCCTTGCGCTCCTCGATCCATGTCCGACCGGGGATCTCCACGCCCTGCTGCGATATCCAGGCCCCCAATTGACTGGCCCGCGGACGATTGTGGAAGTAATGGTCCGATTCGCTTTCGTCGACCTGTACCACCCGCCCTTCGACGCGTACCTGACGCTGGGTGGCCGGCCACCAGAACACCAGGGCGGCATGCGGGACATTGGCCAGCTCGGCGCCCTTGTGGCTCTGATAGCTGGTGTAGAACGCGAAACCGCGTTCGTCCATGCCCTTGAGCAGAACGATCCGTGCGTGCGGCAGGCCTTCGCTGTCGACGGTGGCCAGGGTCATGGCGTTGGCGTCGTCGGATTCGCGCTCGAGCGCCTGGTCGAGCCACAGCTGGAACAGCGGCAATGGTTCGTCGGGGGTATTGCCGGCGTCGAGATGATCCCCGCTGTAATTGCGTCTGAGGTCGGCGATATCGGTGTTCATGGCGTTCTCCTGGTATTTTCCCTCATGATCGCTGCTGGCCCGATCGCACTCAAGGCGATCGGGGCATAACGCGCTCGATTGCCTATCGGTGGCCCGTGCATGACGTAGTGCTCTCATGATCGGTATAAAGGAGCAGCATGGCCAGTACAGTGAAACCCAATACGGCGAAACGGGGCAAAGCTCATCAAGTCCATTGGGCGTGGGCCGCGAAGACCAGCCCGCAGGCCAGCCAGCCGAGCACGGCATAGGGCAGGTTCCAGCCCAGCATCTCTCGGGCGTTGACCCCGTAGCGGGCACACAGTACCAGGTTGCTGCCGGATAGCGGACTGCTGCCGGTGCCCAGCGCCCAGCCCATCAGGAAGACCATGCCCAGCAGCGTCGGGTCGGGGTCGAGGGTCGCCAGCAACGGCGCGAGGGTGGTCACGCTGACCAGCGGGTGAACGCCGACGAAAGCCACCATGACGATGATCCCCAGGCTCAGCCAGGCCTGCCAATGGCCGTAGTCGGCGACCGGCAGCGAGAGCCCCGCGGGAAAGCTGGCGAGCAGGGCGCTCAGGCCGCTGGACAGCACCCCGGCGGCCAGGAACAGCGCGAATTGCGGCACCAGCCGCGACAGGCCATGGTCGAGCTGCTGTCGCAGCCGTGCACGGCGTTCTCCGCGGGGTGCCAGCAGCAGCGCGGCGATCGGCGAGACGATACTGATGATCAACGGGATCGACATTTCCGGCCGCCACGCGTGCATCGCCATCACCGTGACCGCCAGTACGCCGGGCAGAATCAAGGCGCCCGCGTTCAGCGGGTAGCCGACGAACGGGCCCTCGATGCGCAGCGCGTCGAGGGCCACCAGGCTCAGCAGCAGCGAGGCGCAGGCCACGCCCCACGGCAACAGCGCCGTGAACTCCAGCCCCGGTGCGTAGGTGAGCGCGACCCCCATGGCGACGAAGAAGGGCGACCAGGCGGCGGCGGCCGGGAATGCCCGGCCCAGCACCATCGCCTGACGTCGACTCAGCTTGCCGTCGCGTTGCATGCGATCGGCGAACAGGAACAGGGCCGAGAGATTGATAACGGCGCCGAACAGATGGACGCCGAACAGCGTCCCCCACAGGCTGCCGTTTCGCGGGCGTTCGCCGTCAGGCCGGGCGGGCGTCGCCATCGACAGGAAGCTGACCCCGGCAAACATCATCAGCAGGGCCTGATTGATGGTCAGCGCCTGGATCGGCGCGTAGGGCGTGTGGCGGATCAGCGCCACCAGCCATATCAGCGCACCGGCGCCGCCGAGCCACAGCACCTGATGGCGCGAGGCGCGGGGAAGCTGCCGGGCCAGGCGCAGGGTGGCCAGCCAGCTGAGCAGCGCCGCCGGCCACATCGGCCAGCCCGCCAGGGTGCTCGCGATACTCGTCGCGAGCATGGCCAGGATCAGCGCGCTGGAGGGCCTCACTGGCGCAACAGGCGGCTGCGCCAACGGGCGTACAAGGCGCTGGCGAAGAACAGCGCCACTGCCGCCAACACCTCGAGCCAGCCCAGCCAGGCCTGACCGGGTAGCGTGGTGAGCATCGCGCCCTGGGCAATGTAGAGCAGGCTGACGAAGGCCAGCCAGGCGTGGCCGCGGGGACGACGGGTCAGGATCGAAGGCAGGAACAGCACCAGCGGCAGGGCCCGCACCAGGACCGGCAGCCACTCGACGCCATTGTGGCTGCGTAGTTGCCAGCCGCTGAGCAGAAGTAACGCGATGAGGAGCACGAAGCTGATCAGCACCGCCTGGCGCGCTCGCCGGGCCAGCGTTTCGAGCCCGTAACGGGTCTCGAGCCGTTCGAGTCCGTTCATCGGGCGTTTCCCCGGATCGCCTGCAGGGCCAGCGCCAGTCGCGCGATGCGCTTGCCCTGCGCATGGGCCAGCTCCCGCTCGGTATCGTCGACGCTGCGCTCGCCGCGAGCGCCGGCAACATGACTGGTGCCGTACGGGGTGCCGCCGGAGGTCGTCGCCACGAGGCCCGGTTCGCTATAGGGAACGCCGGCATACACCATGCCGTGATGCAGCAGCGGCACCAGCATCGTCAGCAGCGTCGCTTCCTGGCCGCCATGCAGGCTGGCGGTAGAGGTGAAGGCGGTCGCCGGCTTGTCGACCAGTGCCCCGTTCAGCCACAACTCGCTGGTGCCATCCAAAAAATACTTGAGCGGAGCGGCCATGTTGCCGAAGCGCGTGGGACTGCCGATGGCCAGGCCGGCACTACCGCGCAGGTCGTCGAGCGTCGCGTAGATGGCGCCGTTGGCGGGAATCTCCGGCTCGACCGCTTCGCTGACCGCCGAGACCGCCGGTACCGTGCGCAAGCGGGCATCGATGTCGCCCTGGCTTTCGATGCCCGCGACGACCTGTTCGGCCAGGGTGCGGGTGGCTCCGGAACGCGAATAGTAGAGGACCAGCACGTAGGGACGTGAAGCGTTCATGACGGCTCCTTGTTGATGGCAATCGACCGCTCAGGACGCATCGACCAGCGCGAGAATGGTTGCTGGCGGGCGCCCGATCACGGCCCGGTCGCCACGATCGAGCAGCGGCCGTTGCAGCAGGCGTGGGTGCTCGGCCAGCGCGTCGAGATAATCGTCGGTACTCGGCGCCGTCAATTGCAGGGCCTTCCAGTCGCTGTCCCCGGTGCGGACCAGTTCGGCCACGTCTGCGTCGAGGCGGGCGGCAAGTGCCGCGAGCTCCTCGCGGGACAGCGGGTCGTCGAGATAGCGCCGAACGTGGAAATCGCAGCCACGCTCCTCCAGCAGCTTGAGCGCCTGGCGCGATTTGGAGCAGCGGGGATTGTGATAGAGAGTCAACGACGTCATGGATGGCCTTGCCGGAACAGCGAATTAGTCATTCATTGTAGAGCGCGCCAAGTGTCCGCCACAACTCGCCTTGCCGGCCGCAGGGTGGCGGGGTCAGGGCTGGATGCGCGCATAGACCCAGGCGTCTCGACCGCTGGCCAGCGTCAGGCGATGGCGACTGTAACGCACGCCGAGCCGTTCGTAGCGATCCAGACGCTTGAGTTCATCGCGGGAAACCGTCAGGACGTAGCCTTCGACCTCGGCATCGCGCCGCCGCTCGATATCCAGGCCTTCGCGATGATAGCCCGGCAGCACGCTCGGCCGAGGATCGCCCCAGCGTCCGTAGACCAGCCAGCGCACGACCCCGAAGCGTAGCGTGCCGTAGACGAAGACGCGGTGGGGGCCCTGGCGGCTGATGGCCGGCGGGTTCTCGGGCGGTGAATAGCCATAGGGGCTGGCGAACACGATCCAAAGATAGCCGACCGCCAGCGCGGCCATCAGCATCAGCGCCAGGATCAGGCGCTTCAACAACCTCATTGCTACATCCTGTGAGTCGCGGCAGACGCGGGCGATCATGCCATACCCCACGCCGGGTCGCGATGCGTGAGGCTTAAGGCAATGGACACGCCTTTGGTATAGTGGCCGTCACGATGATCGGCCGGAGGGCGTAGCCATGAATCGCCAATGCGACGAAGACAGCGACTTTATGCAATTGATGGCGGACAAGGTGCGTCCGGTTTCCAAGGGGCGCGACAAGGCCAGCCTGGACAGCCGGCCCGCCACGCCCAGCGAGGCCCAGTTGGCAAGGCGGGCCAGCGCCCAGGCCGAGGACGAGGCGGCCAATTTCCTGAGCGACGAGTTCGTCGAGCTGTTGCCGGCGATCGATCCGATCGAATACCGTCGCGACGGTATCCAGACCGGCGTTCTCGACCGCCTGCGACAGGGCGGCTACAACCCCGAGGCGCAGCTGCATCTGATCAAGCGGCCGTTGCGCGACTGTCGTCAGGCGCTGTTTCGCTTCATCGAGGATGCCACCGCCCACGACCTGCGCTGCCTGCTGGTCGTGCACGGGCGCGGCCGGGCGGAGGACAGCCACGCCAACGTGGTGCGCTCGTATGTCGCCAAATGGCTGCAGCAGTTCGAGCAGGTCCAGGCCTATGCCTCGGCGGTGCCGTCCCATGGCGGGATCGGCGCCACCTATGTGATGCTGCGCAAGTCCGAACGGGCCCGCGCGCGCAATCGCGAGCGCCAGCAGAAGCGTCGCGGCTAACGGCACATTCGAACAGTGGCCAAAGGATATCGCGCCGCCCGATGGGCGGCGCTTCGGTTTATCGGTCGCGCTTGCGTTCAGGTCGCTTCGCGCAGGCGGCGCTCGAACAGCGCTTCCTTGACGTCGGCGGCGGGCTGGTAGCTGACGCTGAAGGCGCCGAGGGCGCGCAGGGCGTCGTCGAGATGCTGGTCCTCGCGCAGCGCCAGGGCATCGAAGCCACAGCGGGTCATGTAGAACAGCTGATCGACCAGCACGTCGCCGATGGCGCGGACTTCGCCCATATAGGCGTAGCGTTCGCGCAGCAGTCGCGCCAGCGAATAGCCTCGGCCGTCGGTGAAGCTCGGGAAGTCGATGGCGATCAGCGGCGCCTGGCGCAGCTCGTCGTACAGCGGCGAGTCGAGCTGGGTGTCGCTGGGCAGCCAGGGCGCCAGCGAGGTGTCGTCGCGATGTTCGCGCCAGACGGCGAGGGGCACGATGGTCGGGCGTGCCTCGGGGAGGCTTTCCTCGTCGCGGGAGAGCGCCCAGGTGTCCCGCTCCGGCTGGCCGAGCTTGATCAGGCTGGTATCAGGCATACACACGCTCCTTGAACGGCTTGATGCCGATGCGACGATAGGTGTCGAGGAAGCGCTCGTCGTCGTGACGTTGCTCGACGTAGACCTTGAGCACCTTGTCGATCACTTCGGGCACGTCCTCGCGGTAGAAGGAGGGGCCGAGGATCTTGCCCAGCGAGGCATCGTCGCGGGCGTTGCCGCCCAGCGAGATCTGATAGTACTCCTCGCCTTTCTTGTCGACCCCGAGGATGCCGATGTTGCCGACGTGATGGTGGCCGCAGGCGTTCATGCAACCCGAGATGTTGAGGTCCAGCGGGCCCAGGTCATAGAGGAAGTCGAGATCCTCGAAACGCTCCTGGATCGCCTGGGCGATGGGAATCGACACGGCGTTGGCCAGCGCGCAGTAGTCGCCGCCCGGGCAGCAGATGATGTCGTTGAGCGTGCCGACCGTAGGGTTGGCCATGCCCAGCTCGCGCAGTTGTTGCCAGAGCGCCTCGATCTCGTCGACCGGCACGTCGGAGAGCACCACGTTCTGTTCGTGAGTGACGCGCATCTCGCCGAAGCTGAAGGCGTCGGCGAGATCGGCGATCGCCTCCATCTGGTCGGCGGTGACGTCGCCCGGTGCATGTTCGCGACGCTTGAGCGACAGCGTCACCGCCTTGTAGCCCGGGTCGACGTGATCGGTGACGTTATTGGTGACGAAGCGAGCGAAGTCGCGGTTGTCGCGGCGCAGCGCTTCATAGCCGACGATCGCCGCCTCGCTCACCGAACGGCGCGGGGGTTCGGGGAAGTGGGCCCGGGCCGAGGCGACCGCCGCCTCGGTCAGCGTCTGCGCGCCATCCTTGATATGCGCCCACTCCTCCTCGACGCGCCGACGATACTCCTCGATGCCCAGCGCCTTGACCAGGATCTTGATGCGCGCCTTGAACTTGTTGTCGCGGCGCCCGAACTGGTTGTAGACGCGCACGCAGGCCTCGAGGTAGGTCAGCAGGTGCTGCCAGGGCAGGTCCTCGCGCACCACGTCGGCGATCATCGGCGTACGCCCCATGCCGCCCCCGGCGAGTACCCGTACACGCAGCTCGCCCGCCTCGTTGCGCCACAGCCGCAGACCGATGTCGTGCACCTGGATGGCCGCGCGGTCGTGATCGGCGCCGGTGACGGCGATCTTGAACTTGCGCGGCAGGTAGGCGAATTCGGGATGCAGCGTCGACCACTGGCGGATCAGCTCGCACCACGGCCGGGGGTCCTCGATCTCGTCGCCGGCGATGCCCGCGAACTGATCGCTGGTGGTGTTGCGAATGCAGTTGCCGCTGGTCTGGATGGCGTGCATCTGCACCTCGGCCAGCTCGGCGAGAATCTGCGGCACGTCCTCGAGCTTCGGCCAGTTGAGCTGCAGGTTCTGGCGGGTGGTGAAGTGACCGTAGCCGCGATCGTAGCGTCGGGTGATCCCGGCCAGCGTTCTGAGCTGGTGGCTGGAGAGCATGCCGTAGGGGATCGCGATGCGCAGCATCGGCGCGTGGCGCTGGATGTACAGGCCATTCTGGAGTCGCAGCGGGCGGAATTCGTCCTCGCCCAGGCGACCGGCCAGATAGCGATCCATCTGATCGCGGAACTGGGCGACGCGCTCGTCGACGAGCGTCTGATCGTAGGTGTCGTACCGATACATATCGGGTGTCCTGCTAGTCAGGGCGAAATGGGATCTGTGCCTTATGGCAGAGACCATACTCCGTTTTGTTTATTCTATGAAAGAATAAATAGTCATAGTTTATTGGGCTATGCGTTATTAGAATCACCCGCCGAGACCCGTCTGCCATGATCGAGGCGGACGCTTCACAGGGCAAGTCGTTGCCAGCGACGCCGCTGCCAGATCCAGGCGAAACTCAGCGAGTTGAGGCAGCGATAGCCGAGCTGCATCCACCAGATGCCCAGCAGACCATAGCCCAGCGCCACCCCGCACCACCAGGCCAGTGGCAGGAAGACCAGCCATTGCAGGGCCAGCGTCACGGCCATCACCGTGCGGTTGGCGCCGGCACCGAGCAGGGCCTGTCCGAGCACGATCGCCACGGCGTCGAGCACGATCATCAGCGCCGTCAACCGCAGCGCCCCATGACCGAGCGCGACCAGCTGCGGGTCGCGCAGGAACAGCCCCAGCACCACCTCGGGAAACGCCAGCATCGGCAGCGCCAGCAGGGCCAGCGCCAACCACGCCACGCGCACCACGTCCCAGCCCCAGCGATGCGCCTCGTCCGGCGTGGCGCGGCCCAGGGCCTGCCCGACCAGGCTCATCGCCGCCACGCCCAGGCCCACCCCGGGCAGGATCAGCAACAGCGACAGATTGACCAGCACATGGCCCACCGCCACGCTGGCGGTACCCACCTGGGCGAGGATCGCGAACAGCACCGCGTAACCGGCGGCAAAGCACAGTTGCTGCAGGGAGTGCGGGGCGGCGAGCGCGAGGGTCGCGCGCAACGCGGGGCGGTCCGGCCAGTGCCATGCGCGGCCGGCCATTGCCCCGGAGCGGGCGGTGTAGACGGCCCAGGCGATCGCCGCCACCGACACGGCGATGGCCGAGCCGGCCCCGGCACCCGCGGCGCCGAGATGCGGCAGTCCGGCGAGGCCGAAGATCAGGCCGCCACTCGCCAGCACATTGACCAGATGGGTCGCCAGCACGATGCGCAGGTAGATCGCGGTTTGCTGGACGCCGTTCCAGTAGCCGCGGAAGCAGCAGCACATCGCCACGGCCAGCAGCGCCACGACCCGCCAGCGGAAGTACGTCACGGCCACTTCGTGCACGGCGGGTTGCTGGGTGAGCAGGGCCAGCAGCCGGGGCGCCTGCCACAGGCACAGCAGCGACAGCGGCAGGGCGACGATGACGGCCAGCGACAGGCCGGCGTTGAGTGCCCGGCCGTGTGGAGCAGAGGCGCAGTCGCCCTGTCGCCAGGCGGTCTGTGCCTGGACACCCGACGACAGCCCGAAGACCACCGCGGTGACCAGGAACATCGCATAGCCGCCCAGGCCGACGCCGGCCAGCGCGACCTCGCCGAGCCGCCCGACCAGTGCGGCGTCGACCAGGTTGAGCAGGCTCTGCGAGAGCATGCCGCCGATGATCGGTCCGGCCAGCCTGAGGATGGTCCGGCTGCGTCGAGGGTCCGGCCACATCTCAGTCGCGGTCGTAGCTCAGTACCGGCGACAGCCAGCGTTCCAGCTCGCCCAGCGCCATGCCCTTGCGATCGGCCAGCGCCTCGACCTGGTCGCGGGTGATCTTTCCGGTGGCGAAGTACTTCGACTCGGGATGCGCGAAATACCAGCCCGACACCGCCGCCGCCGGCCACATGGCGAAGTTCTCGGTCAACTCGAGCCCGGTCCTTGCCTCGGCCTCGAGCAGCCGGAACAGGGTGGCCTTCTCGGTATGGTCGGGGCAGGCCGGGTAGCCCGGAGCGGGGCGGATGCCCCGGTACTTCTCGGCGATCAGCGCGTCGTTGTCGAGCGTCTCGTCGGGCGCGTAGCCCCAGTACTCCTTGCGCACCCGCTCGTGCATGCGCTCGGCGAAGGCCTCGGCGAGACGGTCGGTCAGGGCCTGGACCATGATCGCGTTG
The DNA here is from genome assembly GCF_900961225.1 of Modicisalibacter radicis. Classification (GTDB taxonomy): domain Bacteria; phylum Pseudomonadota; class Gammaproteobacteria; order Pseudomonadales; family Halomonadaceae; genus Modicisalibacter. Next base: position 127,510 of record NZ_CAAHFN010000076.1, on the reverse strand, counting down.
TAGTCGTCGCCGGCCCGCTCGTAGCGCTTGGCCAGCTCGTCGACGCCGTGACCGGTGGTGACCGCGAAGCCACCGATCCAGTCGGGCTTGCCGCTGTCGCGCGGTGCGACGAAGTCGGCGAGGCTGTAGCAGATGCCGTCGCGGTTGCGGGTGGTCTGCTGGCGAATGTGGTGCAGGCGCTCGACGACTACCTTGCGGGATTCATCGGCGTAGACCTCGATGACATCGTCGTCGACGCTGTTGGCGGGCCACAGGCCGATCACCCCCCGCGCGGTGACGTGCTTCTCGTCGAGCAGCTTGCGCAGCATCGCCCGGGCCTCGTCGAACAGGTTGCGCGCGGCTTCGCCGACCACTTCGTCATCGAGGATCCTCGGGTACTTGCCGGACAGTTGCCAGCTCATGAAGAACGGCGTCCAGTCGATGCGCTCGATCAGTTCCTCGAGCGGATAATCCTCGAAGGTCCTCAAGCCGGTGAAGGTCGGCGCCGGCGGCGTGTACGCCGGCCAGTCCGGCACGAAGCGGCGCTCGCGGGCCTCGGCGTAGGTCAGGTCGGCCGCCTTGGGACGGCGCTTGGCATTGCGCTCGCGGACCTGGGCGTACTCGTCGCGGATCGCCGCGACGTAGTCCGGCTTGCTGTCGGCCGAGAGCAGCCGGCTGGCCACGCCCACCGCCCGCGAGGCATCGGTGACGTAGATCACCGGATGCTCGTACTGCGGCTCGATCTTGACCGCGGTGTGCGCCTTCGAGGTGGTCGCGCCGCCGATCAGCAGCGGAATCTCGAAGCCCTGGCGCTGCATCTCCCTGGCGACGTGGACCATCTCGTCGAGCGAGGGAGTGATCAGCCCCGACAGGCCGATGATGTCGGCGTTTTCCTCGCGGGCGGTCTGCAGGATCTTCTCGGTGGGCACCATCACCCCGAGATCGACCACCTCGTAGTTGTTGCACTGCAGGACCACGCCGACGATGTTCTTGCCGATGTCGTGGACGTCGCCCTTGACGGTGGCCATGACGATCTTGCCCTTGGCCTGTGTCTCTTCGCTCTTCTCCGCCTCGATGTAGGGCAGCAGGTAGGCGACCGCCTGCTTCATCACCCGCGCCGACTTGACCACCTGGGGCAGGAACATCTTGCCCTCGCCGAACAGGTCGCCGACCACGTTCATGCCGTCCATCAGCGGCCCTTCGATCACCTCGATGGGGCGCTCGACGCGTTGCCGGGCGAGCTCGGTGTCCTCCTCGATATGCGTGGTGATGCCCTTGACCAGGGCATGTTCGATACGCTTCTCGACGGCCCAGCCGCGCCACTCGAGATCCTCCTTCCTGGCCGCGCCGCTACCATCGTCCTTGTAGCGCTCGGCCAGTTCGAGCAGCCGCTCGGTGCTGTCGTCGCGGCGGTTGCGTACCACGTCCTCGACCGCCTCGCGCAATTCGGCGGGCAGGTCGTCGTAGACCGCCAGCTGCCCGGCGTTGACGATGCCCATGGTCAGCCCGGCCTTGATGGCGTGATAGAGGAACACCGAGTGGATCGCCTCGCGCACCGCGTTGTTGCCGCGAAACGAGAACGACACGTTGGAGACGCCGCCGGAGACCATCGCGTGGGGCAGATTGTCGGTGATCCAGCGGGTCGCTTCGATGAAGTCGACGGCGTAGTTGTTGTGCTCTTCGATGCCCGTGGCGATGGCGAAGATATTGGGGTCGAAGATGATGTCCTCGGCGGGGAAGCCGATATCGTCGACCAGCAGCCGATAGGCGCGCTGGCAGATCTCGGTCTTGCGCGCGAAGGTATCCGCCTGGCCCTGCTCGTCGAAGGCCATCACCACGATGGCGGCCCCGTAACGGCGGCATGCCGTGGCCTGCTCGCGGAAGGCGTCCTCGCCCTCCTTGAGCGAGATCGAGTTGACCACCGCCTTGCCCTGGATGCACTTCAGCCCGGCCTCGATGATCGCCCACTTGGAGGAGTCGACCATGATCGGCACCCGCGAGATGTCCGGCTCGGAGGCGACCAGGTTGAGGAAATGCACCATCGCCTCCTGGGAGTCGAGCATCCCCTCGTCCATGTTGATGTCGATCACCTGGGCGCCGTTCTCGACCTGCTCGAGGGCGACTTCCAGCGCGGTGTTGAAGTCCTCTTCCTTGATCAGCCGCTTGAAGCGCGCCGAGCCGGTGACGTTGGTGCGCTCGCCGACGTTGACGAACAGCGACTCGGCTTCGATGTTGAAGGGCTCGAGACCGGCCAGGCGGCAGGCCCGGGGGCGCTCGGGGATCTGACGCGGCGCCAGGCCGTCGACGGCGGCCTTGATCGCGGCGATGTGCTCGGGGGTGGTACCGCAGCAGCCGCCGATGATGTTGACCAGGCCGCTTTCGGCGAATTCGCGAACGATCGTCGCCATCTCGTCGGGGGTCTGGTCATACTCGCCGAACTCGTTGGGCAGCCCGGCGTTGGGGTGGGCCGAGACCAGCGCGTCGGCCTTGGCGGAGAGTTCCTCCAGGTAGGGGCGCAGTTCGGCGGCCCCCAGCGCGCAGTTCAGACCCACCGACAGCGGCGAGGCGTGGCGTATCGAGTTCCAGAACGCCTCGGTGGTCTGCCCCGAGAGGGTGCGTCCCGAGGCGTCGGTGATGGTGCCCGAGATCATTACCGGCAGTCGCCGGCCGCGATCGGCAAACAGCTCCTCGAGGGCAAAAATCGCCGCCTTGGCATTCAGCGTGTCGAAGATCGTCTCGATCATGATCAGGTCGGCGCCGCCCTCGATCAGCGCCTGCGCGGCTTCATAATAGTTCTCGCGCAGCTCGTCGAAGGTCACGTTGCGCTTGGCCGGGTCGTTGACGTCCGGCGACAGCGAGGCCGTGCGGCTGGTCGGCCCCAGCACCCCGGCGACATAGCGCGGCACGCCACTTTCCTCGCCGACCGCGTCGCAGACCCGGCGCGCCAGCCGCGCGGCCTCGCGATTGAGCTCGACCACCAGCGCCTGCATGTCGTAGTCGGCCTGCGAGAGTCGCGTGCTGTTGAAGGTGTTGGTCTCGACGATGTCGGCGCCGGCTTCGAGATAATCGCGGTGGATGCGCTCGACCAGCTCGGGTTGGGTCAGGGCCAGCAGGTCGTTGTTGCCCTGCAGCTGCGTCGCCCAGTCGCTGAAACGCTCGCCACGAAATGCCGCTTCACTGAGCTGGGCGTTCTGCAGCATGGTGCCCATGCCGCCGTCGAGCAGCATGATGCGCTGCTCGAGGGTCCTGGCAAGCGTCTCGGGGGTACCGGCGGGCAGCGCGGAGGAAAGCGATGGGGAAGGGGGCGCGGTAGCCATGGTCGGCATCTGTCTCCAGCGATCGTTCTCGGTTGTCATTGCCTCGGCTGCGCGCCGATGGCGGGCCACAAAACGCCTTGACGCGGGCCTGTCGATGGCCGCCCATGCTACCAGAAAGGCGCCCGAGCGGGGCACTCCCGACCCTCATTCCGCCTGTCGGCACTCCTCATGCCCGGCAAGTCCGAGTATTTCAGTCAGGATTGTGCCATCCGGCGTTTTTGCATACCATTAAGGCAAATCACCGTATTGTTTGATGGGTCGAGATTCATGAGCGAGAACATCCAGATCACCGATAGCGCCCAGGATTACCTTGCCGAGCTGCTCGCCAAGCAGAACGTCGAGGGAATCGCGGTGCGGATCTTCATCACCCAGCCGGGTACGCCGTATGCCGAGACATGCCTGGCCTACTGCCGTCCCGGCGAGGAAGAGCCCAGCGACGAGCGTCTGTCGCTGGAAAAGATCACGGTTTTCCTCGACACGCACAGCGTGCCGTTCCTCGAGGAGGCGGTGGTCGACTTCAATGCCGATCGCATGGGCGGGCAGCTGACCATCAAGGCGCCCAACGCCAAGATGCCCAAGGTCAACGCCGACAGCCCGATGGAGGATCGCATCAATTATATCCTCTACAGCGAGATCAATCCCGGGCTGGCCGCCCACGGCGGCGAGGTCAAGTTGATCCAACTGACCGAGGAGAACATGGCCGTCCTGCAGTTCGGTGGCGGCTGCCAGGGTTGCGCGGCGGTCGACCTGACGCTCAAGGAGGGGGTCGAGAAGACCCTGGTCGAGCGCATCCCCGAACTTGCCGGGATCCGCGACGTCACCGATCACACCGACACTACCAACGCCTACTACTGATCGCTCGGTCGAGCAGGCCGCTGCGCTGCTGGACTCGAGCGGCCGGAGGCGATGCCGCGTCGCCAGTGAGCAGAAAGTCAGAAAGAGCCGCCTCGATCGACGAGGCGGCTCTTTTGCTGTTGGCGATCGATGCCGTCCGGCGAATCAATAGACGAACGGCGGCAGGTTGACCCTGGCCAGGCGTGCCTCGGCATCCTGCAGGCGTTCGCGCAATTGCGTCACGACCTTGTCGTTCTCGGCCTGATCGTCGGCGTGCTGGCGTACCCGGCGTTCGCTTTCGCTGAGCGCATCCTCGGCTCGGGTCAGCGCCCACTGTGTTTCGCGGTGGCTGGCCTGCTCGTCACTCAACGCCCGCCGGATGGCCTGTCTGTCCTTGTCGGCTTCGGCGAGGCGCTTCTCGAGCGCCTCGATGCGCTGCTGGTGACTCTTTTCGCTGCGTTGCTTTTCCTGCCGGGCGTCGTCGAGCAGGGCCATCAATCGCGCCTCGGCGGCTTCGTGGCGCTGTTCCTCCTGCCTTAGTTGTTCACCCCAGCGTTCGTCGCGCTTTTTCAGGGCGTCGTGATGCTCGGTCTCGCGGTCGTGGAGCCTTTCCTGGGCCGCGTCCAGTTGACCGTCGGCATCGGCCAGTCGCTGGCTGAGCTCGGCCTCGCGCTGTTCGGCGACCTGGTGCGCCGTTTCCAGTCGCGCGATCAGTGCGCTCTGTTCCTGCAGCCGCGCCTGGGCCTGGCTCCAGTGATCATTGATCGCTGCTTCGCGCTGCAGGGCGTCCTCGGCTTCGCGGCGTGCGCGTTGCGCCTGCTCGCGGGCCTGCTCCACCAGCCGGTCGGCTTCCTCGCGGTAATGGGACAGGCCGTCGCTGGCGTGCTTCTGCGCCTGTTCCCACAGCGAGTGGACGAGCGCCTCGACGGGTTCGGGAACGTCCTGCCAGGTCGGTTGGTCGCGGTTGGCGTTGCGCTGTTCCCGCCACTGGCGAAAATGTTCGCTGATGGTCGTAAAGCTCCCGGTACCCAGCACATCGCGAATCTTCTGGATGCCCGGCGCCTCGCCGCGCTTGAGCAGAACGTCGATCGCTCGCTGCACATCCTCGAACTGCACTCCGCTGCGCGCCATTGAGATCTCCTCGCTGTCCGGCTGTCCGACCCGGTCGGTCGCTCTGCGATTCTAACGCACTTTGTCGGCAGCGGGGGTCGAGAATTGCGTTTGTTACATAATACGTAATATCCATAATATCTTACGAAAAGACGATTAATTCATGATTACGCGCATTATCTTGATAAAGCGATCGCTGCACGCGACAATCGACTCAGGCACACCGGAACAGGGCGGGCGCAGTGAGGGATGCCACGACAGGGGCCCGGCACGGGTCGGAAAGCGGGGCGGCTGGTGCAGTGAAGGAAGCGTTTCAGGTCGCCCGGGGCGAGGTTGCCGGCCGCCGCGCCGGAGTGGTCGAGGGGGCGTCGCGCATTCGTGCAGACAGCGATGGCCAGGCCATCGCCCAGTGGCTGGCCGAATTCAGCGCATCGCCGCAGACCTGGCGGACCTATCGCAAGGAGGCCGAGCGGCTGATGCTGTGGTCGATGGAAAGGAGGCTCGGCCTCGCCGAGATCGATCGGGAACACCTTCAGCACTTCGAGGCCTTCCTTTCCGACCCCCAGCCGCGGGAACGGTGGGTCGGCCCGCCGCGGGCGCGCAACCATCCGCAGTGGCGTCCGTTCCGGCGGCCGCTGTCGGCCGCCAGTCGCCGCCAGAGCCTGACCATTCTGCAAGGGCTGTTCGCCTGGCTGGTGGAGGCCGGTTGGGTCGAGCACAATCCGTTCCGGTTGATGCGCGACAAGCGCCGGCGTCTCGACAATCGCCAGGCGCCGGTCGAGCGCTATCTCGAGCGGCCACTCTGGGAGTGGTTCTGGGGCTGGCTCAATCGACCGCCGGCGGAGGCGGCAACGCCGCGTCGGGCTTATCTCCACCGGCGCCGGCGGCTGATCTTCGGCTTCGCCTACCTGCTGGCCCCACGTATCAGTGAAATGGCTGCGGCGCGGATGGGCGATTTCAGCTACCGGGAGGGGCGGTGGTGGTGGCGGGTGACGGGCAAGGGCGCGCGAACGGAGCGTATCCCGGTACCCGCCGACATGATCGCGCTGCTCGGCGAGTGGCGCGAGGGCCTGGGGCTGCCGGCGCAGCCCGGGCCGGACGACCGGACGCCGGTGATCCGGGCGCTGGATGGCCGGCGAGCGGTCGGCGACAACCAGCTCTACAGACTGATCAAGGCCACCTTCGCCGAAGCGGCTGCGGCGATCGACGCCGACAGCCCCGGCGGTGGCGCCCGGCATCTGAGTCGGCAACTGGCCCGGGCAACGCCTCACTGGTTGCGGCACACCGCGCTGACCCATCAGGCCCAGGCCGGGGTGGAGCTGCGCTATCTGGCCATGACCGCGCGTCATTCGCGGCTCGATACCACCGCGCGCTACCTGCACGCCGAGGCTGACGAGTGGCAGCGCCAGGTAGCCGCACACCGGCTGGGCGAGGCATGAGCGCCGAGGCGGACGTCACCCGGGCTGACGCGTTACAATCAGGGTCATGACCGATCGAGGAGACACCATGAGCGCTCAACAAGCCCAGGCCGAACTGATCGAGGAGTTCGGCCTGTTCGACAACTGGATGGATCGCTATCAATACATCATCGACATGGGCAAGCAGCTTCCGGCGTTTCCGGAGGAGCGCAAGACACCGGAAACCAAGATTCAGGGCTGTCAGTCGAACGTGTGGATTCACCATGAGAGTCGCGACGGCGTCGTGCATTTCGAGGCGACCTCCGATGCCGCCATCGTCTCGGGGCTGATCGCCGTGCTGATGCGCATCTACAACGATCGCCCGGCCAGCGAGATCGTCGCGACCCAACCGACGTTTCTCGAGGAGCTGGGGCTCGACAAGCACTTGTCACCGACGCGTTCGAACGGCCTGCACGCGATGCTCAAGCGCATCTATGCCCTGGCCGAGCAGCAGTCGGTTACCGGTTGAACCGCGTTCGCGGGGCGAGAAGGGGCCGTCAGCGAGAGGAGGGCGGCGGCCGATCTGACGAAGCGTTGCCGCAGTCGTCGCACGCCGGCACCGGGTCGATGCCGCCGGCATGCCAGGGGTGGCATTTGGCGATGCGCTTGAGGGCCAGCCAGCCGCCGCGCGCCGGACCGTGCAGGCGCAAGGCCTCGATCGCATAGTTCGAGCAGCTCGGCCAGAAGCGACAGCGCGGACCGAGCAGGGGGCTGATCAGATACTGGTAAACCTTGAGCAGGCCCACCAGCAGCACGGTCAGGATTCTTCGTAGCAGGCGTGCCATTCGCGTCACCGCGCGTTGCCATACAGCGTGGCCGGATCCACCAACGGCTCGGCGTCGACCTCGCCGCCGCTGTCATCGAGCGCGACATAGAAGCAGCTGCGCCGGCCGGTATGGCAGGCGGGGCCGCGCTGATCGACGCCGAGCAGCAGGGCATCTCCGTCGCAATCCAGCCGCGCGTTCACGAGATGCTGCACCTGGCCCGAGGACTCGCCCTTGCGCCACAGCCTGGCGCGCGAGCGCGACCAGTAACAGACCCGCCCGCTGGTCAGGGTTTCCTCGAGGGCCCGGCGGTTCATCCAGGCCATCATCAATACTTCGCCGCTGTCGTGTTGCTGGGCGATCGCCGGGACCAGGCCGTCGCCATTCCAGTGCACGGCATCGAGGAGCTCGCCGATGGCCAGGCGTTCGCCACGCGGGGCGGATTCCAGGGACTTGAACAATTCGCTCATGAGCTTCCGTGACGGGGTGCGGGTTTCAGGGCGGGGTTGACGCCGACTGGCAAGCATCGCAGGTGCCCAGCAGCTCGATGGTCTGACGGTCGACGCGAAACCCGAGCTGGGCGGCACGCTGGCTGAGTTGCGCGCTGACTTCGTCCAGGTGCAGCTCCTCGACCCGGCCACAGGCGCGACAGATCAGCAGCTGAAAGCCGTGGCGATGCTCGGGACACGGGCAGGCGACGTAGGCGTTGAGCGATTCGATGCGATGCACCAGCCCCTGTTCGATCAGGAAGTCGAGCGCACGATAGACCGTCGGCGGCCTGGCTGCGGCATGCTCCGCGGCCAGGATGTCGAGCAGGTCGTAGGCCTTGAGCCCGCCGGGCGAGGCGGAGATCATTTCCAGAACGCGCCGGCGAATCGGCGTGAAGCGCACGCCTCGCTGGTGGCACTGGCGCTCGGCCTGTTGTGTCAGGGTCTGGGTATCGGGCATCTACTGCGCATCAGGAACCGTGGGTCATTCATTCTACGCGTCTGAACGATGAGCGACCAGACGCGTTCGCGGGGCGTCCCCGGGGCCGGGCTGCAACTCGCCGGCACGGGCGAAGTGATGCCGGGCAAAGGCCACGCGTTCGGCGACGCCGACCCCCGGTGTCTGACGCTCGATCAGGTCGAGACGGGGCCGCAGGCCTTCGCCGTTGGTCATCTGGATCGCCAGGCCGGGGCGGGCATTGAGCTCGAGCAGCATCGGTCCGTTGTGGCGATCGAGCACCATGTCAGTCCCCAGGTAGCCGAGTCCGGTCATCTCGTAGCAGCTGGCCGCAAGGCGCAGCAGCACCTCCCAATCGGGGACGTGCAGGCTGGCCAGTTCATGGCCGGTGTCCGGGTGGTCGCTGCGCGGTCGGTCGAATTGCACACCACGCAGGGCATGGCCCGAGGCGATATCCAGCCCCACGCCCACCGCGCCCTGATGGAGGTTGGCCTTGCCATCCGAGGCCGCCGTCGACAGTCGCATCATGGCCATGACCGGATAGCCCTGGAAGACGATTACCCGGATGTCGGGCACCCCCTCGTAGGTGTAGGCGGCCAGCGTCTCGTCGAAGGCGATCAACGACTCGACCAGTGCGACGTCCGGCGTGCCGCCCAGCGAATACAGGCCCGAGAGAATATTCGAGACATGGCGCTGCAGGTCCTCGTGCTGCAAGCGATGGCCGCTGGGCTTCACATAGCCTTCGCCGTCGTGATGCTCGATCACCAGGATCCCCTTGCCGCCGCTGCCCTTGGCCGGCTTGATCACGAAGCCCGGATGGGCCTCGACCATGGCGCCGATCCGCTTGACGTCGAACTGGGTGGCGATGGTCCCGATCAGCGCGGGCGTGGTGATGCCGTGTTGCGTGGCGAGCAGCTTGGTCTTGAGCTTGTCGTCGACCAGCGGATAAAGGCGCCGGTCGTTGTAACGACCGATGTAGCGGATGTTGCGCCGATTCATGCCGATGATGCCCTTGGCTTTCAACCTGCCGGGAGAGGCCCACATCGCTCAGTCCTCCGTGACCGGCTTGAACCGGCGCAGTTCGAGCAGCCGGTAGCCGGTATAATTGCCGAGCATCAGGATCAGCGCCATCAGGATCAGCTGAACGCCCAGGAAGTTGAAGGTGATATGGCGGATCCACGGATTGTTCATCGCCAGGTAGGCGAGCACCGCGGTCAGCAGACTGCCACCGCCCTGGATCAGCACCTCCTTGGGACCTTCCTCCTCCCACAGGATCGACATGCGCTCGATGGTCCAGCTGAGGATGATCATCGGGAAGAAAGTGATCGTCAGCCCGGCGTTCAGGCCCATCCGGTAAGCCACCACCGAGAACAGCGAAATGATCGCGATCACGGTGATGATCACCGCCGACACCCGCGCCACCAGCAGCAGGTTGAGATGCGACAGGTAACTGCGGATGACCAGCCCCACCGCGACGATCAGCAGAAAGCCCACCAGCCCGGTGAACAGTGAAGTCTGGATGAAGGCCAAAGCGATCAGTACCGGCATGAAGGTACCGGATGTCTTGAGGCCGACCAGCACCCGCAGCAGGACGACCACCAGGGCGCCGATGGGGATCAGCAGGATGGTCTTGAACAACGACTGCTCTTCGAGCGGCAGGCTATGGATCGAGAAGTTGAGCAGGGTGTCCCCGGCCAGCTGATTGCGGACCGCCACGGAGGCGGGCTCGTTGTGACGAATCATCGAGAAGGTCACCTGCGAACGGCTGCCGCCCTGGACCTCAAGCACCGCCTGGTCGCTGGCTTCCCACAGCAGCAGGTTGTCGGGGCGGCCCTGTTCGCCGGTTTCGGGATTGATCAGTACCCATTCGCCGTTTTCGTCGAAGACCTGCAGCCAGGCGCTCAGGCTCTGCCGGCGGCGGCCGTCCTCGAGCATCAGGGCATTGACCTTGCGCGTCGCGATGCCCGCCTGGTCGAGCAGGCGTACCAGCAGGGTGGCGCGGTCGAACTGGGTCAGCAGCAGCCGGGCGTTCTCTTCCTGCTGATCGCCGCTGAAATGGCCCACCAGTTGGCGGGAGAAGGTGAAGGCATCGGCCGAGCGTTGCCAGGCGCGATCGATGATCGCTTGCGCCGCGGTGTCGTACGGGCGTTCCCAGGCGATGTCCTGCCTCGCCGGCGGTCGACTGGTCGGCGGCGGCGCGGCATCGGGGGCGACCAGCATCTGCACCGAATAGTAGAGCTGCTGGGCGCCGGCGGCCTGGCGAATCGACCACTGGGCGCGCCGGCCGGTGGGCTCGTCGAGGTAGGACAGGCCGTACCCCGACGAGGCGGTGTTCTCGGTCAGAACGCGAAAGCCGCGCTGGTGGGTGGGCAGCGCCAGGCTGGCCTTGACCGGATCGCCATCGGCGACGAAATTGACCTGCGCTTCGACCTCCCAGATATGCCGCTGTTCGCCGGGCGACCAGGGCACATCCAGGGCCATGTGTCGGTACAGGGTGACCACGATGCCGATCAGCAGCAGCGTGCCGACCAGCAGATAGAAAGGCACACGGGACATGCGGATTCCTTATTCGTCTTCTTCGACTTCTTCGTCTTCGCCGCCATCGGGCATTTCGTCGGCACCGGCCTGGGCGGCAGGTTCGCCGCCGGGAAACTCGGGACGCGGATGCAGATAGCTTTGCGCGACGTCGATCACCGCTATGTCCATCATGAAACGGCGCCCCAAGAGGACCGGGTAACTCAAGTGGGTGCGATCGTTGAGGGTAAATTCGACATGTTGCTTGATCGGGCCTAGCGACATCATCAGGCTGATCACCGGTCGGCTCTCCTCGCCCGAGGCCTGAATGATGCGCACCCGGCGCACGACCTCGGCCTCGATCCAGCGATCACGGGCCGCCTCTACGGCCACCGCGTCGTCGTCGAGAGCGAGCTTGAAGCGCACCCAATCCTCACCGTCGCGCTCGAATTCGGTGATCTCGCGGGCCGAGATCGAACCGGTATTGGCGCCGGTATCGAGACGCGCCTTGAGATAGGTGCCCACTCCGGGCAGGCCCACCCATTCGTTGCGGCCGAGCACTTCCTTGTTGTCGAGCGAGTCGTCGACGTTGGTGGGGCAGTCAGGCACCTCGACTTGCGATTCGCGCTGCAGCCCTTGGACTTCTTCTTGAAGGTTGCGCAACTGGCCCGCGATTCCGTGGACGCCGCTAGTGAGCGACTCCAGATGCAGGGTGCGCTCATTGCGCTCGAGCCGCTGGGTGTCGCAGCGTGCCTCGATGGAGCGCTCCAGCGCGTTCAGACGCGAGTCGAACTGACTATGGGTCAATAACGGCGCGAAGCGGTTGTCTTGCGGCGGCGGTTGCAGGGCGCAGCCGCCGATGGCGACCAGACCGGCGAGCACCGCCAGTCGCGTCAGGCGATTGGGCATTGCATCGATTTCCTTGGCATTCTTGGCGCTCGGCAGGCATCGGCGAGCGACGCCGAGCCCGGGCGGAGGCGTAAACGTCGCACGATGATAAGGAGCGAGCCCCGCGCTGTCCACGCGGGGTCGACAGGATCCGCTCAGTGGCCGGGTTGTGCCGCGTGGCCGGCATCGCGGCTCGCGTTGTGATCGCGGGCCAGCAGAATGTAGAAGGCCGGCAGGACGAACAGCGTGAACAGCGTCCCGATGCCCAGGCCGGAGGCGATGGTCAGGCCGATGTCGAAGCGACTGACGGCGCCCGCGCCAGTGGCGATCAGCAGCGGCACCATGGCGACGATCAGCGCCACCGAGGTCATGATGATCGGCCGCAGACGAATCGTCGCCGCCTCGATCACCGCCTGGCGCCTGTCGAGGCCTCGCTCGTGCTGCAGCGTGTTGGCGAACTCGACGATCAGGATGCCGTTCTTGGCGACGACCCCGATCAACGTGATCAATCCGACCTGGGTATAGATGTTGACCGTCGATACACCGAGCGTGATGAAGGTCATCGCGCCGGCCACCGACATCGGTACCGAAACCAGGATGATCAGCGGGTCGCGCCAGCTTTCGAACTGCGCGGCAAGCACCAGGTAGATCACCAGCAGCGACAGGAAGAAGGTCAGGATCAGCGCGCTGCCCTGGTTCATCAGCTGCCGCGAGGTGCCGGTGTAATCCACCGAATAGTTCGCCGTGAGCGTTTCGGCCGCACTCTGGTTGAGCCAGGCCAGGGCATCGCCCAGCGCCACGCCGGGACGCGGCACGCCCTCCAGCGTCACGGCGTTGAGCTGCTGGAACTGGGTGCGCTTGGAGGGCTCTACGCCGCGCTCGAAGCTGACCAGGCTGGAGAGCGGCACCTGCTGTCCCGAATCGGCGGCGATGTAGTAATTGTCGATCATCGAGGTATCGAGCCGGTAGGCCTGTTCGACCTGAGGGATCACCTTGTAGCTGCGGCCCTCCATGCTGAAGCGATTGACGAAGCCTTCGCCGAGCAGTGTGGCCAGCGACTGGCCGACGTCGGCCATGGTCAGTCCCAGGTCGGCGACGCGGTCGCGATCGATATGGATGTCGGTCACCGGCCGGTCGAGGTTGATCGACTTGCGCAGGAAGGCGAAGTTGCCGCTCGCCATGGCCTTGCCGAGCAGCTCGTCGGCGGTGGCGTTGAGCTCCTCGAAACTGTTGGCGGTGGTCAGCACGAACTGGATCGGCAAGCCGCCGCTCGAGCCGGGCAGGGCGGGCGGCGCGAAGGCCGCGGTCTGCAGGCCGGTCACCTGGCCCAGCGCCGCCTGCAGGTGCGGCATGACCTCCATCTGCGAAATGTCGCGCTCGCTCCAGGGCTTCATCTTGAAACCGCCGAACACCGTGTCGGCACTGGTACCGCCGAGGATCATGAAGGTTTCGTCGTAGCCGTCGATCCGTTCGGCGCCGGCCTGTATGTCGTTGGCGAAACGCTTGAGGTACTCCAGCGTGGCGGTCTGCGGCGCCGTCCCCTGGAAGAAGATGATGCCCTGATCCTCGGTCGGTGCCAGTTCGTTCTGGCTGGTGACGAACATGAAGTAGATCGATACCAGCACCACCACGGCGAATGCCACCAGCACCGAGACCGTCTGCAGCGCCCGCGACAGCAGCGAACGGTAGCCATTGGCCAGGCCGTTGAACGTGGCTTCGACGCCCCGCTCGAAGCGCGACGGATTGCCATGGGGCTTGAGCACCTTGCCGGCCAGCATCGGCGAGAGGGTGAGGGCGATGATCCCCGAGATCACCACCGCGCCGGCCAGGGTGAAGGCGAATTCGGTGAACAGCGAACCGACCAGCCCCCCCATGAAGCCGATCGGCGCATAGACGGCGACCAGCGTGGTGGTCATGGCGATGATCGGCGTGGCCATCTCCCGGGCACCGTTCAGGGCGGCCTCGAACTTGCCTTCGCCGGCCTCGATATGACGATGGACGTTCTCGACGATGATGATCGCGTCGTCGACCACCAGGCCGATCGCCAGCACCATCGACAGCAGGGTCAGCAGATTGAGCGAGAAGCCCATCAGCAGCATCACGAAGGCGGCCCCGATCAATGACAGCGGGACCGCCACGGCGGGCACCAGCGCCGCCCGAAACGAGCCCAGCGACAGGAAGATCACCACCAGCACGATGACCAGCGCCTCGAGCAGCGTCTTGACCACCTCGTTGATCGAATCCTCGATGAACTCGGAGGCGTCGTAGGGCAGCACCACGTCGAGCCCGGTGGGCAGCTGGTTGCGGATCTCCGGCAGCGTTTCGCGCACGGCCCGCGCCACGTCCAGCGGGTTGGCGCCCGGCGCCTGTTCGATGGCCATGAAACTCGCCGGCGTGCCGTTGTACCAGGCGGTACTGTCATAGCTTTCCGCGCCCAGCTCGGTGCGCGCGATGTCGCGCAGCCGCACCAGATCGCCGTCGTCGTTGCGCACCACCAGATCCTCGAACTGCTCGGGGTCGCTGATGTCGGTGTCGGCGGTCAGGTTGACGGCCACGAACTCGCTGCGCGTCTTGCCGACGCCGGCCTGGTAATTGTTGTTCTCGAGAACCGCGACGACCTGTTGCGGGGTGACGTCGAGCGCCGCCATGCGCTGGGGGTCGAGCCAGATGCGCATGGCGAACCCCTGACCGTAGATGCGCGCCTTGGCGACGCCGGGCAGGGCCTGCAGCTTGGGCTGCACGACGCGGGTCAGATAGTCGGTGATCTGCGGCACCGGCATCTCGCCGGAATAGAATGCCAGGTACATCAGTGCCGTCGAGTCGCCGGTGGAGGATTCGATGACCGGACTTTCCGCGGCTTGGGGCAGCACGCTGCGCTGACTCGCCACCTTGGCCTGGACTTCGGCCAGGGCGGCATTGGCGTCGTAGTTGAGTGTCATGTGCACCTCGATGGTCGAGGCGCCCTGGATGCTCTGGGAATTGATGTAGTCGATGCCGTCGGCCTCGGCGATGGCCTGCTGCAACGGGGTGGTCACGAACCCTTGCACCAGTTCGGAACTGGCACCGGGATAGGACGTGGTCACCGTGATCACGGTGCTTTCCAGCTGCGGATACTGGCGCACTTCCATGTCCATCGCCGCGCGCAGACCCATCAACAGGATCAACAGACTGACCACGGTGGCCAGCACCGGCCGATGAACGAAGATGTCGGTGAACTTCATCAGCCCTGGGCCTCCGCGTCCGACGCCTCGGCATCAGCGGCCGGGGCGTCGCCGTCCGGGTTTCCCGCCGCGTTCGAGCCGTCCTTGACCTTGATCGGCTGGCCGTCGCGCAGCCGCAACTGGCCGGTGGCGACGACACGGTCACCGGGGGCGAGCCCATCGACGATCTCTACCTGGTCGCCACGCAGGCGACCGATGCTGACCTGGGTGCGCTGGGCGATCGTCTGGCCCTGATCGTTCTCGGCGATCCTGAAGACGTAGTCGCCATAGGTATTGAAGGCGAGGGCGGTGCGCGGCAGCGTCGGTACATTGACGGTATCCGGGGCCAGGGTGCGCACGTCGGCGAACATCCCCGGACGCAGCAGGCGCTCGGCATTGCTGAGCTTGGCGCGGACGTCCAGCGTGCGGCTGCTTTCATCGACGGTCGGTGCCACGGCCTCGATCTCGCCGTCAAAGACCCGCTCGGGAAAGGCCGCCACGCGAACCTCGACCTGGCGACCGGCCTGGACCCGGTCGAGCTGCTTTTCGGCCACGCTGTAGTCGACGTAGATGGGATCGAGCATGTTGAGTTCGACGATCGGCGTGCCTACGGCAATGTACTCGCCTTGATCGACCTGGCGCAGCCCGACCACGCCATCGAACGGCGCGCGGATGGTCTTCTTGTTGAGCTGTGCCTGCTGTTGTGCGACATCGGCCCGGGCGGCCTGGTAGTTGGCCTGGGCCTCGTCGTATTGCGATTGCGAGATGGCGTTGCGCGGCAACAGGTCGGAATAGCGCCGGAACGTCTCGTTGGCCAGGCGGGCCTGGGCTTCCAGGGCGGCCAATGCGGCCTGATCGACGCTATCCTCGAGCCTGATCAGGATATCGCCACGGGAAACCCGCTGACCGGACTCGAAGGCGATCTCGCTGACCACGCCGGCGACTTCGTTGGAGACCGCCACGCCGTTGATCGCCCGCAGCGAGCCGACCGACTTGATCTCCGGGCGCCAGGCTTCGGCGGTCAGGGTGACGCTGTCGACCGGCGTGGGTGGCTGGGCCTGGGACATCTGTTCGCCCATCTTCTGCATCTGCAGGAATTTCCAGCCAAAGATCCCTCCCAGAATCGCGGCCAGCAACACCAGGACGACGGTCATGCGTACGGCGGTTTTCATGCGCGGTATTCCCGAATTCTTTTTAACGGCCAGCGCGGAGCCACGCTGACGGGTAACCGCGTATCATGCAAGTAAGGTACGCTGAAATCCAGTCGTCGTAGGTCGCGACTATCAACGCAGTTGCGTCATCTGGGGCGCCGGAGGGATTGGAGACGGGGGTGGACGACTTGCGCGATGTGCGCCGAGACATTCAATTTAACATAATATATATTATGCGAACCAATGGCCTCATCTAGTGTCCTATCGCGGCGTCATGCGACCCGTGAACGCAAAACGGCCCCGCCTGGCGGAGCCGCTGAATGTGCATGACGTTTCACGTCATCGCCGCATGCTTTCGGATTGGTTTCAGAGCTCTTCGGAGGGCGCGTAGGAACCATCGGGGCGGTGGTCTTCCTTGCCGGTCAGGCCCGGGGTGAAGACACAGGCCAGCACCAGCGTCTCGGACGCGCGGAGCATGTGGTCGTCATGCTGGTCGAGAATGTAGATGTCACCCGGGCCGATCGGCCAGAGCTTGCCATCGGCGAGCGTCTCGACTTCACCCTTGCCTTCGATGCAATAAACCGCCTCGAAGTGATGCTTGTAATGGATGTGGGTCTCGGTGCCGCCGAAGATCCGGGTGATGTGGAACGAACAGTTGCCGCCATCGTCGGCGAGAGACAGGCGCGTGCTGTCCCAGTTGCCATTCGCCGCGGTAACCAGCCGGTCGGTCTGGCGCGCTTCCTCGAGGTTGCGAACGATCATTGAGTGATCTCCTGTTTTCGTGACAAGCCGACTGAGTCGACGGATGACTGAGCCACCCGACGCGATCCGCTGTGATCGGCGTCGAGTGGCTCCAGCATATCAGCTGAAGGCCTGGCGGGTACTGGCTTCCAGGATATCGAGGCCTTCGAGCAGGTCCTCGTCGGTAATCGTCAAGGGGCACAGGCACTTCACCAC
The DNA here is from genome assembly GCF_900961225.1 of Modicisalibacter radicis. GTDB lineage: Bacteria > Pseudomonadota > Gammaproteobacteria > Pseudomonadales > Halomonadaceae > Modicisalibacter. The sequence continues at coordinate 110,394 of NZ_CAAHFN010000076.1, read as the reverse complement.
TTCGCCGTCCTGACCGCTGGTTTCGATGATCAGGCCGTTCTCGAATGCCTGGTGGGTGATCTTGTCGGCGATGTCGCCGCTACCCACGTCGATACCGCGCATCAGGCCCCGGCCACGCTCGGTGGCTTCGATGCCCTGCTCGCCCAGCCAGGCGGCGATCTTCTGGAAGCGCTCTTCGACGATCCGGCCCTTGCGCTGGACGTCGCGCTCGAAGGTATCGTCGCTCCAGTACTTGCGCATGGCGGCGGCGGCGGTGGTGAAGGCCAGGTTGAAGCCGCGGAACGTGCCGTTGTACTGGCCGGGCTTCCACTTGTCGAGTTCGGGGCGCATCAGCACGTGTGCGAACGGCAGACCGTAGCCGGACAGCGATTTGGAATTGGTGACGATATCGGGTTTGATGTCGGCGTGCTCGAAGCTGAAGAACTTGCCGGTACGCCCGCAGCCCGCCTGGATGTCGTCGATGATCAGCAGGATGTCATTGGCCCGGCAGATCCCTTCCAGACGCTTGAGCCAGTCGAGGCCGGCAACATTGATGCCGCCCTCGCCCTGCACCGTCTCGACGATCACGCCGGCCGGTGTGTCGAGCCCGCCGGACTTGTCGCCCAGCAGTTTCTCGAAATAGTCCAGTGTATCGGTCGCCTCGCCCATGTAACCGTCATACGGCAGGAAGGAAGCGCCCTGCGTGGGAATCCCGCCGGTCGCTTCGCGGAACTTGCGGTTGCCGGTGGTGGCCAGCGCGCCCATGGTCACGCCGTGGAAGCCGTTGGTGAAGGTGACGATGTTGTGGCGGCCCTTGGCCACGCGGGCCAGGCGGATCGCCGCCTCGACGGCATTGGTGCCGGTCGGCCCCGGCAGGTGAACCTTGTAGTCGAGTCCGCGGGGCTTGAGGATCACTTCCTCGAGGGCTTCGAGGTAGTCACGCTTGGCCGCGGTCCAGAAGTCCAGGCCGTGGACGATGCCGTCGGACGCCAGGTAGTCGATCAGGGCCTGCTTGATGTGGGGGTTGTTGTGGCCGTAGTTGAGGGTGCCGGCGCCGGCCAGGAAATCGATGTACTCTCGGCCGCTCTCGTCGGTCAGGCGAGCGTTCTGCGCCTTGGTGAAGACGACCGGAAAAGAGCGCGAATAGGTCCTGACTTCCGATTCCATGCGTTCGAGAATCTGTGTCTGCATTACGACCTCCGGGTCGATATGAAAGTAGCAAGAGAGTGACGTGTGATGACATGACGCCTGGACGCAAGGCGTCGAAAGGGACATGGCACGTAGCCACGGGCATGCGGCTCGAATCAGATCCGCTCGGGATCGAAGGGGCCGATGCGTACCAGGTTTTCCGGGTCGTGCTCGCCACCGAGCTGGTCGGTGGAAAAGTATTCGCGACTGTTCAGTGGCGCCTGCCAACGGTCGGCGAGTCGCTTGAAGAGCCCCCAGGACGCCTGGTTGTCCGGCGTGATGGTGGTTTCCATGTGCCGAACCTGGGCCATCTGCGGGCGGTGCATCACGGCCTCGACCAGACGCCGGGCGAGGCCGGTACCGCGGGCCTTTTCGCCGACGGCGACTTGCCACAGGAAATAGGTGTCCGGCGCGTTGCGCTTGGGATAGCCCGAGACGAAGCCAACCACTTCGCCCTCCTCGTCGGTGGCGACGGCGCAACTGTCACGAAACTGGGTCGCCAGCAGCAGGTAGGCGTAGGCGGAGTTGACGTCGAGCGGCGGGCAGGACTTGACGAGCTCGTAGATGGCCCAGCCATCGTCGGTGGTGGGTTTGCGGATGAACAACGGGTTGTGCTCATGACCCACTATGGCATCCGCGACGCTGGGCTTCGCCAGGTCGGCCGAGGGGATGAAGGGCTGCGTTGTCATGTTCATGAGGTCGGGTTCGCCGTTGCGAATTTGTGGTGAACTTTAACAGGCACTTAGGGATAAATCAAAAAAACGGTTATCGCTCCGAGCGTGCTCCATAAGGGTTGGTTATGCATGGAGCGAGTCGCCCTCAACCAAGTCTAGCCCAACCACGGACTTGTCGATGACCTGAATGACAGATTCGCGGCGATCGGACGATTCCGTCAGGACCCGAACGGAGCGCCCGGCTCTTGTCGAGGATTGAAGCCGGGACCGTGGCGGTCACTGCTGGGCTCGCCAACCCTAGTCCAACCACGGGCTTGTCGATGACCTGAATGACAGATTCGCGGCGATCGGACGATGCCGTCAGGACCCGAACGGAGCGCCCGGCTTTTATCGAGGATTGAAGCCGGGGCCCAAACGAAACAGGCCACCCTTGGGTGGCCTGTTCTGGCGTGTGGCGGCCACTGCTGCGGCTCGCCAACCGCTTGCCCGCCGGCTATCGGGTCAGCGCCGGCTGGGCGTGCGCATGGTGACGAACTCCTCGGCGCCGGTCGGGTGGATACCGACGGTGGCGTCGAAGTCGGTCTTGCTCAGTCCCGCGCGTACGGCGATGGCGATGCCCTGGATGATCTCGCCCGCTTCCTCGCCGACCATGTGCGCGCCCACGACACGGTCGCTGGCGTCGTCGACGATCAGCTTCATCAGGCAGCGCTCGTCGCTTCCCGACAGCGTGTGCTTCATGGGCCGGAAGTCGGCGGTATAGATGCGCACGTCGTCGTACTCGGCACGCGCCTGCTCTTCGCTCAGCCCCACGGTACCGATATTGGGGTGACAGAACACCGCCGTGGCGATGTTCCGGTAATCCAGCGGACCCGGCGGATTCGAGGTGAAATGGTGCTGCACCATATGCATGGCCTCGGTCAGCGCCACTGGCGTCAGCTCGGGGCCGCCGGTGACGTCGCCGAGCGCGAGTATCGAGGGGATCGACGTTTCGTAGCGCTCGTTGACCTTGAGCGTGCCGTCGGGGTTGAGGGCGACATCGAGCTGGTCCAGGCCCAGCCCGGCCAGGTGCGGGCGACGGCCTGTCGCCGCGAGCACGGCGTCGACTTCGAGGGTCTCGCCGTTGGTCAGGGTCACTTGAAGAGCGTCGCCCTGCTTTTCGATGGCTTCGATGGTGGTTTCGAAGTGCAGGTTGACGCCCTTCTTGGCCATCTCGTCGCGGGTGAACTCGCGAACTTCGTGGTCGAAGCCGCGCAGGAACAGCGCACCGCGGTAGACCAGATGCGATTCACTGCCCAGGCCGTTGAAGATGCTGGCGAACTCGACGGCGATGTAACCGCCGCCCAGGACCAGAAAACGCTTGGGGAACGTGTCGAGATCGAATACCCGGTTGGAATCGAGCACATGCTCGTTGCCGGGAAAGTCGGGAATCCACGGCCAGCCGCCGACCGCGACGAGGATCTTTTCGGCACTGACCGTCTCGCCGTTGACCTCGACGCGATGGCCGTCGACGACCTTGGCGCGGGTGTTGATCAGCGTCACCCCGGCGTTGTCGAGCAGGCGGTTGTAGATGCCGTTGAGACGCTTGATCTCGTCGATCTTGTTGTCGCGCAGAGTGGCCCAGTCGAAGCGCGGTGCCTCGGGCAATTGCCAACCGAAACCGGCGCTATCCGCGAAGGCTTCGTGGAAATGCGCGGCATAGGAATAGAGCTTCTTGGGTACGCAACCTACGTTGACGCAGGTGCCCCCGAGATAGCGGTCCTCGGCGATGGCAACTCGGGCACCGGTCGCGGCGGCGGTGCGTGCGGCACGCACGCCCCCCGAGCCGGCACCGATGACGAACAAATCGTAATCGTACTCAGCCACTTGCTTTCTCTCCTGTTTACCAATTGACGGCGATGATAACAGCCGTGTCGGCCTGCCGGGAGGCCCTTGCCATTGACCCTCTCTATACCGCTGATAAAGAATGCTAGCCGCCGAGCGGTCTGACCATCAGGAGCCCCTTATATGAAAACCGAAATGCAACGTCTACTGGAGCGCAACCGCGAGTGGGCCGAAAAAGTGAGTCGCCAGGATCCGGATTTCTTTGCTCGCCTGTCGCAACAGCAGAATCCGGACTATCTATGGATCGGCTGCTCGGATAGCCGGGTCCCCGCCAACCAGATCATCGACCTTCCCCCCGGCGAGGTCTTCGTCCACCGCAACGTGGCCAACCTTCTCCAGCACAACGACATGAACGCCCTGTCGGTGGTCCAGTTCGCCGTCGACGTGCTCAAGGTCAAGCACATCATGGTGGTCGGCCATTACGGGTGCGGCGGCGTCAGGGCGGCGATCACCGGTGGCGAGTTCGGTGTGGTCGACTACTGGCTGCACTCGATACGCGAGCTCTATAGCCGCCATCGCGACAGCCTCGAGGAGCTGCCGCTCGACCAGCAGGTCGATCGCATGTGCGAGCACAACGTGCGTGCCCAGGTGGCCAACCTGTGCCAGACCAAGATCATCCAGCGCGCCTGGTTGCGTGGCCAGCCGCTGGCCGTCCATGGCTGGGTCTACGGTCTCAGCGACGGCCGCGTCACCGATCTCGAATGCACGACAGAGGGACTCGATCAGGTTTCACAGCTCTATCGCGTCGACCGCATCGAGCCGGCGTCCCCGGCCGACTGAACGGGCCGCATCCGGGCCGATTGCAAGGTGTCGCCGAGCGGGGCATCAGGCCAGGCTCGCCCCAGGCGCCATACGCCGCGCGTATGGCGCCTGTCAGTTTTTCGATTGTCCCGCCCTGCCCCGCTCTCTATGGTGATACCGGGACCTCAGGGTCATACAACGAACAATCAACCATTTCGGGTTTTTGACCATGACATTCAAGAAAACACTGCTTGCCAGCTTGGTGGGTGCCTCGCTGAGCCTGCCCATGGCGGCCATCGCTCAGGACGATCAGGACATCACGTTGCGCGTCGCCTATGACGCCGACCCCGTCTCGCTGGACATCCACGAGCAGCTGTCCGGCGGGATGCTGCAACTCTCCCATCTGGTCTTCGACCCGCTGGTACGCTGGACCCAGGATTTCGAATTCGAGCCGCGCCTGGCCACCGAGTGGGAGCAGCTCGACGACACCACGCTGCAGATGAAGCTCCGCGAGGGCGTCAAGTTCCACAGCGGCAACGCCTTCACCGCCAAGGATGTCGCCTGGACCGTCGAGCGCCTCCAGCGCAGCGCCGACTTCAAGGCGATCTTCGAGCCGATCGCCAGCGTCGAGGTGGTCGACGAGCATACCGTCAAGTTCCACACCGAGAAGCCCTATCCGCTGCTGCTCAACCTGGCCACCTATATCTTCCCGATGGATAGCCAGTTCTATTCCGGCGAAACCGACGCTGGCAAGGACAAGAGCGATATCGTCAAGAACGGCAACTCCTACGCTTCGCGTCACGTATCGGGTACCGGCCCCTATCAGGTCACCGAAAGGCAGCAGGGCGTCAAGATCGAGTTCGAGCGCTTCGAGGATTACTGGGACGAGCAGTCGCCGGGCAACGTCGACCACATCGTGATGACCCCGATCAGCGAGAACGCCACCCGCGTGGCCGCCCTGCTCTCCGGCGACGTCGACTTCATCGCCCCGGTGCCGCCCAACGATCTGGAGCGGGTCCGCGCCGCCGACGACGTCAAGCTGGTGACCATGTCGGGCACCCGCATCATCATGATGCAGATGAACCAGAAGCGCGTCGAGGCCTTCAAGGACCCCAAGGTCCGCCAGGCCTTCGCCTATGCGGTCAACCAGGAGGCAATCGCCGACCGCCTGATGAAGGGCTTCGCCACGCCGGCCGCGCAGCTCTCGCCGGAAGGCTACGACGGTCACAACCCGGATCTGAAGCCGCGCTACGACCTGGAGAAGGCCAAGCAGCTGATGCAGGAAGCCGGCTACGAGGATGGCTTCAGCATCACCATGATGGCGCCCAACAACCGCTACGTGAACGACGCCCAGATCGCCCAGGCCGTGTCGGCGATGCTGGCGCGGATCAACGTCACGGTGGATCTCAAGACGCTGCCCAAGGCGCAGTACTGGTCCGAGTTCGACGATCGTGCCGCCGATATGATGCTGATCGGCTGGCACGCCGACACCGAGGATTCGGCGAACTTCTTCCAGTACCTCACCGAGTGCCCCAACGCCGACACCGGCGCCGGCCAGTACAACTCGGGCAACTACTGCAACCCCGAGCTCGACGAGAAAGTCGCCGCGGCCAACCTCGAGACCGATCGCGAGCAGCGCGCCAAGATGCTTCAGGCGGTGGAGAAAGGTCTCTACGACGATGCCGCCTTCATCCCGTTGCACTGGCAGGACCTGGCCTGGGCCGCCGACGACAACGTTCAGATCGAGCCGGTACTCAACGTCATGAACTTCCCCTACCTGGGGGACGTGGTCGTCAACCCGGAATAAGCCGCACCCACCCGCCGCTCGACGGTGCAAGCCGGCGAGCGGTCAGTCGCTTCGAATTTCAAGCCGAGCAAGTGCGTCCTGACGGTCGACGACCGCCCGGGCGCCCTTCGTTTGCCAACAGGGCCCGCAATCCATGATTGCCTTTCTGATCAAGCGCCTGTTTCACGCCTTCCTGGTGATGTTCATCATCAGCGTGATCAGCTTCGCCATCCAGGACAACCTCGGCGACCCCATCCAGCAGATGGTCGGTCAGTCGGTGCCCGAGAGCGAACGCGCCGAACTGCGCGAGGAGCTGGGCCTCAATGACCCGTTCATGGTGCAGTATCTGCGCTTCGCCAAGAATGCCGCACAGTTCGACTTCGGCTATTCCTACTTCTACGGCGAGCCAACCATCGACGTGGTCCTGCGTCACCTGCCGGCGACCCTGGAACTGGTGTTCGCAACGACCCTGCTGATTATCCTGCTGTCGGTGCCGATAGGCGTCTACAGCGCCATCAAGCCCCGCGCGGCACTCTCCCGGCTGTTCATGGGCCTCTCGATCGTCGGCATCTCGATACCGGTATTCCTCACTGCCATCGTGCTGATCCAGATATTCGCCATCGGCGTGCAGTTCACGTTGTTTCCCGCCGACACAGGCTGGGGCGGCTGGCTCAACGGCGTACTGTCGACCGATGGCGGCATGCCCGCCTACGGGCGCGGCGACGTGGTTCACGTGATCGGCACCTGGAGCACCAACTTCGCCTCGCTGGAGGGGCTGTCCTACCTGGTGCTGCCGGCGATATCGCTGGCCTCGATCATGCTGCCGCTGTTCATTCGCCTGATCCGCGCCGAAATGCTCGAGGTGCTGCAGTCCGAGTACGTCAAGTTCGCCAAGGCCAAGGGCATCAGCATGCGCCGCATCTACTTCCTGCACGCGCTGAAGAACACCATGCTGCCGGTGATCACCGTGGGCGGCGTGCAGATCGGCACGCTGGTCGCCTACACCATCCTCACCGAGACGGTCTTCCAGTGGCCGGGCGTGGGGCTGATGTTCCTGGATGCCATCGAACGTTCCGACATCCCGCTGATCGTCACCTACCTGATGATCGTCGGCCTGATTTTCGTGATCACCAATACCCTGGTCGATCTGATCTACGGCCTGGTCAATCCCACCGTGAAACTCACAGGGAAGCCCGCATGACTACCGCCTCGACCTCTTCCCCGGCCCCCTCTCGCTGGGCGCGCTTTCGAAGCTCCTATCTGCTCTACAGCTTCAAGCGCGACTGGATCGCCCAGGTCTGCTTCATCATCTTCGTGCTATTGGTGGCAGCGGCGATCCTGGCGCCCTGGCTGTCGCCGATGAACCCCTACGATTTGGCGCAGATCGACATCCTCGCCTCGGAGCTGCCACCGTTCTGGATCGACGGCAGCGATCCGCAATACCTGCTGGGCACCGATGCCCAGGGCCGCGATCTGCTGTCGACGATCCTCTACGGTGCCCGCGTATCGCTGATCATCGGCTTCGGCGCGGTGATCATGCAGGCCCTGCTCGGTGTGACCTTCGGTCTGCTCGCCGGCTACCTGGGCGGGCGCGTCGATGCCTTCCTGATGCGCATGGCCGACATTCAGTTGTCGTTCTCCACGCTGATGGTGGCGATCATCGTCGGCGCGGTGATCAAGGCCAGCTTCGGTGGCGCCGTCTACAGTGAATACGCGGTGTTCATTCTGGTGCTGATCATCGGCCTCGCCGAGTGGCCGCAGTACGCGCGCACGGTGCGCGCCTCGGTGCTCGCCGAGCGCAGCAAGGAGTACGTCGATGCCGCGCGGGTGATGGGCTTTCGCGCCAAGCGCATCATGTTCCGGCACATCCTGCCCAACACCCTGTCGCCGATCTTCGTCATCTCCACCGTGCAGATCGCCAACGCCATCATTTCGGAAGCGGCGCTGTCGTTCCTCGGCCTGGGCATGCCCGAAACCCAGCCGTCACTGGGCTCGCTGATCAAGTCCGGCTTCGACTACCTGCAGTCGGGTTCCTGGTGGATCACGCTGATTCCGGGGGCCGTGCTGGTGGTGCTGGTGCTGGTGATCAACCTGCTCGGCGACTGGCTGCGCGACGTCATGAACCCGCGACTCTACAAGGGCTGATCGCATGGCTTTACTCGAAGTTTCCAATCTCGATGTGCGCTTTGCCCTGCGCCAGGGCGAAGTCAAGGCGCTGCGCGGTGTCAGCTTCACGCTGGATCGCGGCGAGCGCCTGGGGATCGTGGGCGAGTCCGGTGCCGGCAAGTCGGTGGCCGCGTTCACCATTCTCAACCTGATCGCCAAGCCGGGCTATATCGCCGGCGGCAGCATCCGTTTCGACGGCCGCGAGCTGACCACCATGAAGCCGCGGCAGCTGCAGCAGGTGCGCGGCAATCAGGTCTCGATGATCTTCCAGGACCCGATGATGACGCTCAATCCGGTGTTGACCATCGGCGAGCAGATGGTCGAGTGCCTCAAGGCGCACCGCCGCATCCGCAGCCGCGATGCCCGGGAGATCGCGCTCAACAAGTTGCGCCAGGTCTACATCCCCTCCCCCGAGCGGCGCCTGGACCAGTATCCCCACGAGCTCTCCGGCGGCATGCGACAGCGCATCATCATCGCCATCGCCCTGCTGCTCGATCCCGACGTGATCGTCGCCGACGAGCCCACCACCGCGCTCGACGTGACCATCCAGGCGGAAATCATGGAGCTGCTGCTGGAGCTGTGCGAGAAACACAACGTGGCGCTGATCCTGATCACCCACGACCTGGGCGTGGTCAGCCAGGTCACCCAGCGCACACTGGTGATGTATGCCGGTCGGGTGATCGAGCAGGGGCCGACCCGCGAGATCATCAACGACGCGCAGCATCCCTACACCCAGGGGCTGATCAACGCCCTGCCGCAGATGGCCACCCCCGGGCAGCGTCTCAACCAGATTCCCGGTTCGATGCCCAGCCTGGCCAACACCCCGCCCGGCTGCGCCTTTCACCCGCGTTGCAGCTTTTCGGTCGACGCCAACGGCGAACGCCGGCGCGACTGTCGCGAGGTGATCCCGACGTTCGTGCGGTCGGGCAATTGCGATGTCGCCTGTCACATGGTGCGCGAGCTGGTCGAGTCACGTCCGGCCGGCGACGCCGAACAACGGGAGGCCCCATGAGCGAGGTCATGAAACCCTCACAGCGTCAGGACGACGATTCGGCGCAGGCCGGCGAGACGCTGCTGCAGATCCGCGGGCTGGAAAAGCACTTTCCGCTTTCCGGCGATTTCCTCGAACAGTTGCGTTTCGAGGGCGGCAAGCTGAAGCGTCGCCAGGAGTTCGTGCATGCCATTAATGGCGTCGACATCGACGTCAAGCGCGGCGAATCATTGTGCGTGGTCGGCGAGTCCGGCTGCGGCAAGTCCACGGTGGCGCGCATGGTGATGGGGCTGCTGAGCCCCAGCGCCGGCGAGATCCGCTACGACGGCCAGCGCATCGATCATCTCAGCCCGGGTCAGTTACTGCCCTACCGCCGGCGCATGCAGATGATCTTCCAGAATCCCTATGCGTCGCTGAATCCGCGCATGAGCATCCAGCAGACGCTCGAGGAACCGCTGCGCTTCCATCATCCGGACTGGAATCGTGAACGGATCCTCGAGAAGATCGCCGAGGTGATGGCTTCGGTGGGCATCGATCCCGAATGGGGCAAGCGCTTCGGTCACGAATTCTCCGGCGGCCAGCGTCAGCGTATCGCCATCGCCCGGGCACTGGTGGTCGAACCCGAGTTCATCGTCGCCGACGAACCGATATCGGCGCTCGACGTATCGATCCAGGCGCAGGTGCTCAATCTGCTGATGGACGCCCAGGAGGCCCATCACCTTACCTACCTGTTCATCACCCACGACCTGGCGGTGGTCGAGCACTTCGGGACCCGCGTGGTGGTGATGTATCTGGGACGGGTCTGTGAGATCGCCGAAACCCGTAGCCTGTTCGACCGCCCGCGCCATCCCTACACCCAGGCGCTGCTCTCGGCGATCCCGCGTCTCGAGGACGATGGCCCCGACCATATAAAGCTCTCCGGCGAAGTACCCACTCCGGTCAACCTGCCCTCGGGCTGCGTCTTCCATGGTCGCTGCCCGCATGCCAATGAACGTTGCCGGCGCGAGATTCCCCGGCTGATCGAAGCCCAGGGCAGTCAGGTGGCGTGTCACGGTGTCGAAGAGGGGCGAATTTAAGCAGGGCTCTAGGGGTTGTACGAAAAGTCGGCAATCGGCGCCTGCTCCGGCTCGCCCTGGGCAGGCGCCGTTAGCGCAGGCCCCGCCTTGCTCACCCTGTCGACTCATCACGCGTGTCAGCAAAACGAGGTAAACCGATGGAGATTCGCTGGTTGGAAGACTTCATCACCTTGGCCAGGACGCGCCATTTCTCGCGGGCTGCCGAGGCCCAGAACGTCACTCAGCCGACCTTTTCGCGGCGCATCAAGCTGCTCGAGGAAGAGATGGGCACTACCCTCGTCGATCGCCAGAGCCTGCCGCTCACGCTGACCCCGGCCGGCGAGGAATTCCTGCGCCTGTGCGAACAGATCACCGAGCGCGTGCGGCTGACCCGCGAGCGTATCGGCCAGATCGCCGAGGATCAGGCCCGGCGCATTGTCCTCGCCGCCCCCCAGAGTGCGTTGTCCTATATCCTGCCGGACTGGCTTAACCAGCACGGACTGCAGCAACGGGTCGAACCCTACCTGCGCGCCACCAGCTGGCTGCTGGGTGATTATTTCCGGGCCCTGGATCGCGACGAATGCGACCTCGCGCTGTGCTACTGGCCGCGACAGCCGGTATCGCTGGATGTCGACACCAGCGGTTTCGAATATCTATCCATCGACACGGAGCTGCTGATTCCGGTCTGCGCGCCCGACGACTGCGGGCAACCGCGCTTTGCCCTGCCCGGCCAGCGCCGCCAGCCGTTGCCGTGCATCGCCTATCATCCCCGCGGGTTGATCCAGAAGGTGATCGAGGCGCACCTGATGCGTCTCACCCAGCAATGCTATCTGAGCACGCTCAACGAGAACGTGCAGACCGCCAACATCAAGGAACTGGTGATCCAAGGCTACGGGCTCGGCTGGCTGCCCCAGCGGGTCGCCCGGCGTGCGCTGGATTCAGGCGAACTGGTACCCGCCGGGCCCGCACGCTGGAACGTTCCGCTCGAGGTGCGCCTCTATCGGCGCCGAGCGCACCGCCATCCCGGCCTCGACGAGCTATGGCAACAACTACAGGAGACACCCTCATGAGCGCAACGCGTCTCGACGACCAGCACGATGCCCATCTGGAGGGCCTGGAAAACGCCTACGCCCGGCTGCTCGAGGCCCATGGCTACGATGGCGTGCTGCTTTACAGTGGCGCGCCGCGGCCCTTCTTCGGCGACGACCAGCAGGCCAGCTTCGCGACCTTCGCGCACTTCCTGCACTGGGTACCGCTGGCCGGCATCGAGCACAGCTGGCTGCTGATCCGTCCCGGCCAGCGCCCCCTGCTGCGCATCCATGCCCCGGCCGATTTCTGGCACCTCGCGCCGTCGCTACCGGAAGCGGCCTGGACCCGGCGCTTCACCATCGAGACCGGCGACGACGCCGTGCCACCGGCTCCGCCCAGGGGCCGCCTGGCGATCGTCGGCGAGGTCGATGCCGCCACGGCCGAACGGCTCGGGGCGGTGCTCAACCCGCCGGCGCTCTGCCGGGCGCTCGACGAACTGCGCATGCGCAAGAGCGACTACGAGATCGCCTGCCTGCGCGAAGCCAATCAACTGGCGCTGGCCGGCCACGCGGCGGCCCGCCGGGCCTTCCTCGACGGCGACGCGGAGCTCGACATCCAGCTCGCCTACCTCAAGGCCAGCCGTCAGCGCGAGTCGCAGGTGCCCTATCAGAACATCGTCGGGCTCAATGAACATGCCGGGGTGCTGCACTACCAGCATTACGACATCGAGGCCGCACCGCATCGTTACAGCTTGCTTCTCGATGCCGGACGACGCGTCGCCGGCTACGCCTCGGACATCACCCGGACCTGGGCAGGCGATGATGCCGATCCGCAGTTCACGGCCCTGATCGAGGGCGTCGAGCGGCTGCAGCAGCGCTTGATCGCCGAGCTGAGACCGGGGCTGGATTACGTCGCCCTGCACGAGCGGATGCACCTCGAGCTGGGTCGCTTGCTGAGCGAGCAGGCGCTGATCGAGTGTTCGTCCGAAGCGGCGGTCGAACGTGGCATTACCCGGGCATTCTGTCCGCACGGCCTGGGTCATTCGCTGGGTCTGCAGGTACACGATGTCGCCGGGCGGTGCGATTCACGCGGTGAGCCGCTGCCAGCCCCCGAACGCGATCCGGCCCTGCGTCTGACACGCACCCTGGAAGCCGGCATGGTGGTCACCATGGAGCCGGGGTTTTATATCATCCCGATGCTGCTCGAGCCGCTACAGGCCGAGCCGGCGGGACGCGACATCGATTGGGCCGGTGTCGCGCGGCTGGCGCCCCATGGCGGTATCCGCATCGAGGACAACATCGTCATCGGCGAGGCCGGGCCGATCAACTTGACTCGTGACAAGTAAGCCCCGGGCCGCTGCCATCGGCACCTTGTAAGCGGCGATGGGCGGGATATGCTGGAGGAGCGATCATGGCAAGCGATCATGGGGGCCGCATGGCACGCACCGTCGTTCCAGCCACATTCACCGCCGCGCGCGGCCTGGGCAACCGCCATATCCAGACCCTGCTGCCGCGTCTGCTGCCGCTCCCGGCACTGGAACGCGACATCGAGATCCTCAACCTGCCCGACGGCGACTTCGTCGAGCTGGCCTGGGTTCGTCCGGCGCCGCTCGCCGACGATGCGCCGTTGTTCATTCTCTTCCACGGCCTCGAGGGGTCGTTCGATTCGCCCTACGCCCGCGAGCTGCTGAACATGGCCAGCCGCCTCGGCTGGCGAGCGCTGCTCATGCACTACCGCGGGTGCGGGCAGGCTCCCAACCGGCTGCCACGGGCCTATCATTCCGGCGACACAGCCGACGCCTACTGGCTGATCGGCCAACTGGCGCAGCGCTATCCGCGCGCCATCAAGGTCGCCGCCGGCGTCTCGCTGGGCGGCAACATGCTGGCCAAGCTGGTCGCCGAACAGGGCGGCGACGGTCTCGATCTGGCCGGCGCCATCGTCGTCAGTGCGCCGCTCGACCTGGCCGCCAGCGCCGATGCGCTGAATCGCGGCTTTGCCCGCGTCTACCAGCGGCATCTGCTCAAGGCGCTGCGCAGCAAGATCGCCGCCAAGATGGCCAGCGGTCCGTTGCCGATCGACCTCGCCGCCCATCAGCTCGAGCGCCTCGACAGCTTCTGGGCCTACGACAACCAAGTGACTGCCCCGCTGCATGGATTCGCCTCGGCCAGCGATTACTATCGCCGTGCCTCGGCAGGCCGGTTGCTCGGCGACATCGAACTGCCGACGCTGATCCTGCATGCCGACGACGACCCCTTCATGCCGGGCGATCTCTTCTCGCGGCTGCCGATGGCCAGCGATGCCGTGCGCATCGAGGTGGCTCGCCAGGGCGGCCATGTCGGCTTCATCGAAACCCGCAATGGCCGACTGAATCCCTGGCTGGCCGATCGCGTGGGTCGCCAGCTCGCGGATTGGACGAGTATCCCGACACCCATCAGGGCCGCGGCCAGCCGTTCATGACGCGCCTCTGTGCACGTTGCGTCAGCCGATCGGGCAACTCACGCCGGTGCCCTTGAGGCCGCAATACCCTCCCGGATTCTTCACCAGGTACTGCTGGTGGTACTCCTCGGCGTAGTAGAAAGCCTTGAGCGGCGCGATCTCGGTGGTGATCGGCCCCATGTTCTCGCTGCCCAGGGCCTGCTGGTAACGCGCCCGGCTCTGTTCGGCAAGCGCCTGCTGATCGGGATCGGTGGTATAGATCGCCGAACGGTACTGGCTGCCGATGTCGTTGCCCTGGCGTAGCCCCTGGGTCGGGTCGTGGGCCTCCCAGAATACCTGCAGCAGTTCGGGCAGGCCGATGACCGTCGGGTCGAAGACCACCCTGACGACCTCGGCATGTCCGGTCATGCCGGAGCAGGTCTCTTCGTAACTGGGGTTGGGCGTGTAGCCGCCGGCATAACCCACCGCCGTGACATGCACGCCGGGCAACTCCCAGAACAGCTGCTCGGCGCCCCAGAAGCAGCCCAGGCCGAGCACGATCTCCTCGTAGCCCGCCGGGAAAGGCGGTAGCATCGAGCGCTGCGTGACGGCGTGAATGCCACTGATCGCCATCGCCCGGTCGCGCCCCGGCAGGGCCTGTTCCGGCGTGGGCATGCGCTGTTTGTCTCTACTCCACATGATGTCTAGCTCTCTTGAACGATGGAAATTGCCCCGACCGCTGCCTGTCCGTGTGGCAGCCGCTTCTCCTATGCGACCTGCTGCGCGCCGATTCACGTCGCCCCGGGCCGGGCGCCGACGCCCGAGGCATTGATGCGCGCCCGCTTCAGCGCCTTCGTCCTCGCCGACAACGACTTCCTGATTGCCAGCTGGGCCCCGGAAACCCGGCCATCGCGCGCCGAACTCGGCGAACCCGGGCCACACTGGCGGCGGCTGATTGTCGAAGCCAGCGAGCATGGCGCCGATCAAGGCTGGGTGCGCTTTCGGGCGATTGCCCGGCAGCCGGATGGCTGGCTCGCCCTCGACGAAACCAGCCGCTTTCGACACGCCGACGGCCAGTGGTACTACCTGGATGGCGATGCCGAGTGGCAGCGGCTGCGCGTGGGCCGCAACGCCCCCTGCCCATGCGGCAGCGGGTTCAAGGCGAAGCGCTGCTGCGGCCGAGACTGAAACTGTAGATCAGGTCCACCGCCTGGGCCGCCCCGGTCACCGCCTCCAGGTAGAGGTTCTGCATCAGCTTGTAGCGCAGTGTCAATTCGGCGATCGGCGAGAAGACCCCGACGCCGTAGCTGACCTCGAGATCCTCGAACAGCTGGCCGCTGACCACCACCTGGCTATCCTCACCGCTGCCGGCGGTATCCAGGGTCAGATCCTGTACCCCGAAGGCCTGCCCCAGGCGGCCGACGGCGTTGCCGGTACGCGATAGCGACAGCCCGATCAGTGCCGACGTCAGCGCGCCGTCGCTGCCGGCGTCATCCGGCGCGCGACCGCGCAACAGGTAGGACAGCGCCCGGCTCTCGGCCATCGCCGGCTCGGAAAACACTTCCAGGTTGGGCTGCTCCGCCGGCCCGGTGACACGCAGCCCGGCGATAACGTCATCCTCGGTGGCCTCCGGATTGCGAATCGCCTCGAACTGCAGGCGTGGCTGCGAGGCCGGGCCGCTGAACAGCACCTGCCCCTTGCGAATCACCAGATCCTGGCCGAACGCACTGTATTCGCCATTGATCAGGTTGACATCGCCGAACAGCTGTACCGGGCCGCTACCCTGGCGCACCTGCAGGTCGCCGGTCAGCTCGGCCTCGAGGCCATAGGCGGCGATGCGCACGTCGGGACCGATGTTCAGGTCGACGCGCACGTCGAGGCGCATGCCGGCTTCCGACAGTGCCTGGGCGGTCGCTTCGTCGGCGCCCTTGCCCGCTTCATCGGCGGCCTCGGCGGCCTCGCGCCGGGCGCGCTGCTCGTCGCGTCGGGTGATGATCACTTCATCGCTGCTCGGCGACACCGCCGAGGCCGGCAACTGGCCGACCTCGAGGCGCCCCCAGGGGATGCCGACCCGGCCGCGTATCTGCAACAGCTCCGGTGAAGCGGCAATCTGCAGGTCCGGTGCCACCCGCAGGCGCCCGAACTCGGGCATCGTCAGTTCCAGCGGCTCCTCGACGCCCTCGAGCGCCAGGTCGGCCTGCCACTGGCCGGGCTCGGGCCAGCGCGCATCGCCGGAAAGCTCCAGGCGACCCCGCTCGGCGGCAACGAAGCCCTGGATGTCGGCCCGATGGCCGCTCAATGCGATCTGCAGGCGGCCATCGCGGACTTCAACGGGTACCTCGCCGCCTTGGGCGCTCAGCCCGTCTAGGACCAGCCGACCGTCAAGATCGGGGTTGGTCAGGGAGCCCGCCAGGGCGATATCGCCGTCGAGCGTGCCCGCGAGCGTATCGACCCCGGCCACCAGCGCCTGGTAGGGCGCCAGGCCCAGCCCGTCGACACGCAACCGGCCGTCCAGCGTGGCCGCGCCGGTGGGATCCTCGACGTCCGCCTGGAGGTGGATCGCCCCGGCCTCGTCGATATTCATCCGGGCCTCGAGGCTCGCCTGGGCGGGATCGGCCTCGAGGCTCAGTTCGAGCTGCGTCGTCGGCAGGGCCCAGGGTTTGCCATAGGCATCGAGACCCTCCAGATCGAGCTGGCTTTGCAGCTCGGCATCGGCCTGCCAGCGGCTGGCGCCGGCCGACCACGAGAACTCGAGCCGGCCGTCGCTCTGGCCGGCGGCGCGCCAGTCCTCGGGCAGTACAAGGCTCAGCAGATCCATGGGGATCCGCTGCAAGGCCATGACCACCCGGCCCTGGTCGGGCGAGGCCTGCAATGCCTGCGTGGCGCACAGCCGCCCGCCCTGCTGACGCACCAGGCAGAACGGCTGCATGCTGAACCGGCTGGCGGCCAGGTCGACGGCGAACGGCGTCGCTTCGGCCAGCCGCAGCTCGGCCTGTTCGCTGTCGACCTCGAGAGAGGAAAGTTGGCCCCGGTAACGACTCCGCTCGGCATTCAGGCCTCCCTCGATGCGCAGCGAGGCGCGCGACAAGGGCATGCCCTCGCCGGCCTGCAGGGTCAGATCCAGGCGATGCCGCGAGAGTCGCCCGTCGAGCCCGAGGTTCAGTTCGCTGAGGCGCTGCCCGCCCGCCGTGACTTCATCGAGTCCCAGGTCGACGTCGAGTTGCGGATCGTCGAGGCCGGTGACGTCGGCATCCAGGGACAGCGAGCCGATGCCATTGTCGGCGTAACGCAGGTCGCTGCCCCGCAGCTCGGCGGTGATCTGCGGCGCCTCGAGCGTTCCGCCCAGGTTGAAGCGACCGCTGGCCGAACCGCCGAGTGCGGGCAGCAGCGAATCCAGCGCCGGGGCGTCGAGGCGCCCGGACAGATCGAGAGTGTCGGCCATCGTGCCCTGCGCGGTCAGGCGATTGCGTCCCTGGCGCAGCGCTAGTGTGTCGACCTGCCAGCGCATGTCGCTATTGCCGCTGAGCCGGGCCTGCAACGAGAGCGGCCGCCCTTGCAGCGTGCCATCGATCGCCAGTTCCGGCACCGCCAGTCGCCAGCCTTGTTGCTGCTGGCTGAAGCGCACCCGGGCATCGCCGTTGAGCGTTCCGTCGACCGCCTGGGTGACGGCGCCCAGCGCGAAATTCTCGAGACCGATGGTGGCGTCGACCGTCAGGTCCGGCGCCCAGTGCACCTCGCCACGGCTGGTCAGCGAGCCCTCGGCGGCGGAAAGCGACAGTGGCAGCCAGGCGAAGTGCTCGAGATCGCCGTTACCCGTCAGGTCGACCGCGACGCTGTCGGGCAGCGCCTGACCCGAGACTTGGCCCCTCAGCGTCATCCGATAGCCGGTGAGATCGCCCTCGGCGCGTAGCTGGAGGTCCTCCACGCGGTAGTCGGGCGGGCTGCCGTCGGGGGGCTGCAAGACGGCGGCCTGCTCGCTTTCGTCCTCGGCGGCGTTGCCGCTGACTGCCAGCGCGGCCTCGATGTCGACGGGCTGTCCCGGGAGCGGCCAGGCCAGCCGCTCGGCGTCCAGGCTGGCATCGAAGGGCACGGTGGGATCGAGGACGTCGGCATGGGCGCTGAGCGAGGCGCTGACGGGACCGCTGGCTTCGATGTCGGCGGTCAGGTCGGCCAGCGAACCGGAAATGTCGAGGTCGAGCCGCTGCCCGGCGAGTGGCGGCTGGTGGACCAACGCTTCCAGGCTTGCCGTCAATGGGTAGTCGTCGCGCAGCTCGACCGAGGCCGAGAGTTGCGCATCGGCATCGGGTGAGATCAGATTCAGGCTGTGCAGGCGCAGAGCGTGGCCCTCGCCCTCGAGGCTGAATGCCAGCCGTTCGATGCGGCGCGGTGAAGGCCCTTCGAGGCGAAAGTCGCTGACCACGATACTGGGCGCGCGTATTGCCAGCGGCAGTTCGATCTCGGGTAGCGAGCGCTTCGGCCGGGCCTCCAGCGGCGTCGATGCCGGTTGCGAGGAGGTCGGCGTCGATTCGGTGCGCGGTGCGGTGACGGCGATGCTGGCATCGATCGCCGATGCGCTGAGCACGCCGCTGTCGCCCGACGGGCCCTCGGTCGTGTCGGCCAGGGACCGGCCCGGTGATGCCGGCAAGGCCAGGCGGGCGTTTTCCAGGCGGGTCGGCAACAGCGTCAGCTCGCTGCCGGCGATTCGCGCCCCGCTGGTGAAGCGCTGCCATTCGAAACGCGTGCCATCGGCGAGTCGTATGGCGACGTCAGTGATCGCCAGCGCGCGCAACTCGATCGGAAACGGCACGCCGATCGTCGGCAGGCCGCCCGACTCGTCGGTCGCCTGCTGCTCGGTCGTTGCCGGCCCGGACTGCTCGAGTCGGACGTCGACATCCTCGAGTTCGAGTGCATTCAGGCATAAACGGCCCTCGAGCAGGCAGTCATCGGCCCAGGCCAGATGCAGGTGCCCCACGCGCACCTGCGCCGGTCCGGCCTGCATGACGAAGCCTTCGAGGGTGAAGGTATCCAGCGGCGAGCCGCTGACGCGTTCGAACTCGAAAAAACCGCGCCGTTCACCCTGCTCGGCGAGCCAGGCGGTTCCCCAGGGTGAAAGCCCCAGGCCCGCCAACAGGCAAACCAGCCCAAGCAACCAGAGGGGTAGCCAGAGCAACAAGCGCAGACAGGGAATGATCAAAATTCGGGCCCTATGGCGAAGTGCAGCCGCCACGAGTCCTCCTCGCTATCGAAGGGGTGCGCGATATCCAGCCTTATGGGGCCGACCGGCGAGACCCAGCGAACCCCCAGGCCGGCGCCGGTCGCCAGGTCCTGCGGCCACCAGTCGTCGAAGGCGTTACCGGTATCGACGAAGGCCGCGCCCCACCAGTCGCCGGTCAGGCGACGCTGGGCCTCGATGCTGGCGACGAATTTCTGCTGGCCGCCCAGCAGTTCACCGTCTTCGTTCTCCGGAGCGAGACTCTCGTAGCCATAACCCCGGACACTGCGATCGCCGCCGGTAAAGAAACGCAGCGATGGCGGGATCTTTTCGAAATCGCTGGTGCTCATCGCGCCGATGCTGGTACGCCCGATGAAGCGATAGTTCGACCCGAGCATGCGAATCCACTGCGAGTCCAGCGTCCCCCGCACGAAGTCGGCATCCGATCCCCAGCTGGTATCCGAAACGGCCAGCGACAGCCGCTGGCTGTCACCCCAGGTGGGAAAGCGCGGGTTGCGAGTGCGGGTGCGCGACCAGCTGACGCCCGGGTAGTAGAGCAGCACATTCTCTTCCTGATCGGCCTGTCTGAAGTCCTCGTACGTGGAACGGACGAACAGGCGCTGCGTCCAGCCGTTGTCGAAGACCCATTCGCGAGCCAGCTCGACCGAGGCCTCCAGGCTCTGGGTGTCTTCGTTGTCGAGATTCTTGAGGCCGTATTGCAGTTCGTAGCTGTCGCGCAGCGGATCGGCCAGCGGCATGCGGTAGGTACCGCTGAACTGCTGCTCGGGAGCGGACAGGTACAGCTCATGGTTGAGGCTGTCGCCGTCCTCGTTGAGCCAGGGCTGGTCCCATCTGAACTGGGTGCGCGCGCCGACGTCGGTCGCGTAGCCGATGCCCACCTCGAACTGATGGCGGTCGGCGGGGATCAGGCTGACTTCGACGGGAACCAGAGGCGGGCCCGGGATGGCAACGTTGCGTGCCGCCTCGAGGGCCCCCGCGCCGAGCAACGGCGACGTTTCCCCGACGGCCGACCCCGCCGCGCCGTCGCCAGGGCGACGATCGACGGCCTGCCACCAGCTGCGCTGGGCCTGGGCCAGCGAGGCACCGCTCTCGATGATTGGCCTGACGCTGATACCCCGGAACCAGTTGGTCTGGCCAAGGCGCTGGTTGTATTCGGCGAGCTGGCCGGCCAGGTAGGGATCGCCCTCGTCGAAGGGCAACATGTTGCGCAACTTGGCAACGTCGATCTGGCTGCCGGAATAGCTGACCCGACCAAAGCGATAGCGCTCGCCACTGTCCAGGGTCAGGTAGATGCGCGCACTCTGTTGCCAGGGCCGTACTTCGATACGGTGGCGAGGAAAGGCGGCGTCGAAGTAGCCACGCTCGGCCGCCAGCGTGGAAAGCTGACTGCGCAGTCCTTCGTAGGGCGCATGAAGGAGCGGCTCGCCCTCCTCGAGGGGCATGGCGTCGATGGCGTCGCGGAAGTGGCGATCGTTGCGAGCGTCGCCGGCCAGCTGAACGTCCAGGGTCTCGACGGTCACCCGGGGGCCCGGGTCGATGGTGACCACGGTGCGCTCGACGACATCCTCGTCATCACTCGTTTCCAGGCTCACATCGATCGTGGGTTCGTAATAGCCGTAGGCCTTGAGCGCTTCACGACTGCGGCGCTGAATTTCCGATTCCAGGCGCGCCCTGCCGTAATCCGCCGCTTCGAGACCCGCCAGAAAATTGACGACGTTATCGGCAACCGGCCCTTCGAGTCCCTCGACGCGGGTCTCGATGGCCCATGCCCTGCCGCTGGTTGCGGCCAGGATGGCAGCGATCAGGGGGGCCAGCACGAGGGGGACGAGATAGCGCCGCTGCAGGTGCATGAATCAGCGCTCGTCGGGCCGCGGTGAAGCGCCGACGGACGAGCGGTCATCGCACCGGTTGACTATGACTGCTTCCATTCGTGTCTCTGGCTCCCTGAAGACATCGTCGTGATCAGTTGCCGGCACTCAAGCTTTCCAGACTGGCGTTGATCGCCAATTGATTCTGGCGCAATTCCGTGATCGCGGTGCGGATTTCATCGATCCGCGCCTGGAGCTGTTCCCGCTCATCCTGTCGCGACTGACTGGTCTGGTTCAACGAGTCGACACGCTCACCGAGTGTCGCGATACGGGTTTCGACTTCGCCCAGCGCCTCGAGCTGCTGTTGCATGCCGCGCTGGGTCTGGGTCAGTTCGTCGGTGCGTCCTGCCAGCGCCTCGCGACGCTGGGTCGCCTGCTGTTGATCGGAGGCGAGGCGAGATACACGCTCGGACAATCCCTGACGGGCTTCGTTCCCCTGCTTCTCGAGCGCCGTCAGCGAGCGGCGGGTCGCATCGAGGGTGGCGGCCAGTGTGTCACCCTGCGTTTCGAGGCCGTCAAGCCGCTGGGCCAGGTCGTCGATCCGCGAGCTGTCGGCCGTGTTCTCTTCGAGCCCTTCGACGGTCGAACGCAGCTCGTCGAGCTGCCGGGACAGCGATTGCTGCTCCTCGCCGAGGGCGCCGAGCTCGTTCGACAGCTGGTCGGGGGACATGCCGCGCCCGTCATCGAGACTATCCAGCCTGGCATGCATGTTGGACACCTGCCCCTCGAGCTCGCGCTGGGTCGTCTGCCAGCTCTGGCGGTCCGTCCAGTAGAGCCAGGCCAGTGTCGTCAGCCCGACCAGCAGCAGGCAAACCAGCAACCATAGCGGCCAGACGCGCGCACTCTGGGTGTTGCCCGGCGAGCGATGCGTCGTCAGTTCGTCGCCGGGTCCCGGGACGATCGGGGTTGTCAGGCGTGGTTCGTCGGCGCGATCCACCATGGATTCTCCTCGTCTGTGCCTGGCGTGTAGCGAGTTCGCCATCGTTGCCTTCGTTACACGTGCTGAGCTGCGGCAGCGGAATTGGCGAGCATACCCCAGGCTGATAACATGTTGCGACCTCACTGAACGCAGATGCTTGGTATTGTAAGGTTTTTTATCCGCTTCTGTATTCCACGGTGATTACCGGAAGCAAATAGGAGTCGACCCATGGCCTTCGAACTTCCCGCGCTGCCCTATGAGAAAAATGCGCTGGAACCGCACATCTCCGCGGAAACCCTCGAGTACCACTACGGCAAGCACCATCAGGCCTATGTGACCAAGCTCAACGAACTGACCCAAGGGACCGACGACGAGGCCAAGTCGCTCGAGGAGATCATCAAGTCGACTTCCGGGGGGCTGTTCAACCAGGCGGCTCAGGTATGGAACCACACCTTCTACTGGCACTGTCTGTCACCCAAGGGGGGTGGCCAGCCTTCGGGGGCACTGAATGAGGCCATCAACGCCGGATTCGGTTCCTTCGACGCGTTCAAGGAGGCGTTCAACGCCAAGGCCGCCGGCAACTTCGGGGTGGGCTGGACCTGGTTGATCAAGACTGCCGATGGCGGCGTCGATATCCTCAATACCGACGATGCCGACACCCCGATCGCTCACGGCCAGACGCCATTGCTGGCCATCGACGTGTGGGAGCATGCCTACTACATCGATTACCGCAACGCACGACCCAAGTACCTGGATGCGGTGTGGAATATCGTCAACTGGGATTTCGTCGCCCAGAATTTCAGCTGATCGCAGCGCTCCGCAGCCGGGCAAGGTGGTTGCCGGTCCGCGACGCCGACGTCCCGTTCTGAAGCGGGACGTCGGCGCATGCCCGCGCGGCGCTCGGGCCTAGTGGCTCAGGGGTCGGCGCGCCGTCCGATGCCCCGGTAGACCAGCCCGCGGGCCGCGACGTAGACCGGATCGTAGATGTTGCGTCCGTCGAGGATCAGCCGCTCGCCTAGCGTTTCGGCAAGACGCCGCCAGTCCGGGTTCCAGTAGCACTTCCACTCGGTGACCAGCATCAGGGCGTCGGCGCCCTCGCAGGCGGCGTAAGGATCGTCCTCGTGCAGGCTGAGCAGCGGATGCTCGCCGAGTTCCTTGCGTAGCGCCGGCAGCGCTGCAGGGTCGTGCAGGCGGACATGGACGCCCTGGGCCCACAGCGCACGCAACAACGTCAACACGGGGGCATGATCGATGCGTGTGGTGCCCGGCTTGAAGGCGGCGCCCCAGATGGCCACCGTGCGCCCTTCCAGCTTGCCGTGGAAGTGATTCCACAACTTGCGGAACAGCGTCTCCTTCTTGCCCTCGTTGATATCCAGCACCTGTTCGAGCAACTGCGATTCACGCCCCGTCTGATGCTGGACGTCGGCCAGGCGCATCAGGTCGCGGGAAAAGTTGGGCCCGCCGAAGCCGATCCCCGGGTACAGATACTCATAGCCGATGCGGGTATCCGCGCCCATGCCCTGCCGAACGTGCTCGACATCGACGCCCAGCGAGTCGGCCAGACCGGCGACTTCGTTCATGTAGCTGATACGCGTCGCCAGCATGCCGTTGATCGCCAGCTTGGTCAGCTCGGCGGCACGTCTGGGCATGCGCTGGAAGACTTCGGCCCGGCGATTGAAGGCACGCAGCAATTCGCGGACCTGGTCGGCCGCCCAATCGTCCTCGCAGCCCAGCAGCCAACGCGAGGGGCGCGTGAAGACCTGCCAGGCACGCCCCTCCTCGAGCATGTCCGGCAGTACCACGGCGACCTGCGAGGCATGCCGCAGCAATGCTTCCAGCGCTTCGGTCTGGCCCACCGGGAACGTCGAGTTGTTGACCACCACCAGCGGCGAACTCTGCGCACCGGCGACGTCATCGACGAACCGCTCGGCGGCGTCGCGTTGGTCGGGCGCCAATGCCAGCCAGAGGACATCCGCTTCCAGTGGCTCTTCGAGAGCCGTTGGGGCATCGTGAATGCGCAGCGCGCCGGAGTCGCGGCTCGCCGTCAGCTGTTCGGCGACGAAGGGCTCGCCACTCAGCCAGTCGGCGGCCGCGAGCTGTGTCCATACGGTGTCGGGATGCGGGTACCAGTCGACCCGATGACCGACCGAGGCCATCGCCGCGGCGGCGGTCGCCGCGGCCAGCTCGCTGCCGTGTACGATAATTCGCATCGGCTTACCCCTCGTTGGCGTAACGCTTGAGCAGCGCGTTGAAGCCCTCGCCGAACTTGGGATGGCGCTTGCCGTAGGCCAGCGTAGCTTCCAGGTAGCCGAGTTGGTGTCCGCAATCGTAGGTTGCGCCCTGCATGCGATAGGCGGCGACGCCCTGCTGCTTGCGCAGCGTGTCGATGGCATCGGTCAGTTGAATTTCGTTGCCGGCGCCCGGCCTGGTCTGGGCGAGCAGCTCGAAGATCGAACCGGGCAGCAGATAACGGCCGATGACCGCCAGCGTCGAGGGTGCCTGCTCGACCGCGGGCTTTTCGACCATGTCGCTGATCAGCGCGCTCTTGCCGGGGTCGGGCACGTCGCCCTCGAGCGCCACGATGCCATACTTGTGGACCATGTCCCTGGGCACGTTCTCGACCATGATCTGAGCATCGCCGGTACGCTGGTAGGCCTCGATCATGCCGGCCAGGTCGTTGCGCGGCAGGCCTTCGTCATCGACCAGCACGTCGGGCAGCAGCACCGCAAAGGGCTCGTCCTGACCGATCACCGAGCGAGCGCAGAGCACCGCGTGACCGAGCCCCAGCGCTTCGGGCTGACGCACCGCAATGATGCTCACGTCGTCGGGGACGATGCTGCGCACCTCGGCGAGCATGTCGTCCTTGCCCTTGGCCTCGAGCATCGTCTCGAGTTCGAAATGCTTGTCGAAGTGATTCTCGATGGCGCCCTTGCTGGAGTGCGTGACCAGCACGATCTCCTTGATTCCGGCGGCCACCGCCTCTTCGACGACATACTGGATCACCGGCTTGTCGACGATGGTGATCATCTCCTTGGGGATGGCCTTGGAAGCCGGCAGGCAACGCGTGCCGAGCCCCGCTACGGGTAGTACGGCCTTACGAATCATGGGGGTCCCTCCTGCATGAATGTAACAATAAGTATGCCATATCGGGGCCGTGAAGCGAGCCCCGCTACGCTCAGTGAATCAGCCTGCGTCTCCGGCAGACTCGCGATCGTCGCGCTGGCCGAGCTTGCGCGATTGCCAACGATAACATCGCGCCGGACCGCCGGCACTCCCGACCGCCGGTCCGGCCACCGCTTACCGTGGCATCTTTGCCCAAAGCTTGTCGAGAAAGCGTAGAATATGGGCAGCTCGTCGGCCCGGCATGCAAGCGTTGCATCATCCCCGGGCCGGGCTCGCTGACGGCGAGCCATGCCGATCGATAACCAGGAACGCAAGCACATGGCGCTAGCCAGCGCGTCACGTACAACCCCCGCCAACAGGGAGAGGCGCTATGAACCAGGCACAACGCGGTACCCAGCGCGGCAATGTCGACTCCAGCGAGATTGCCAAATTCGAGGCCCTGGCGAGTCGCTGGTGGGACCCCGACAGCGAGTTCAAGCCGCTCCACGAGATCAATCCGCTGCGCCTGGACTTCATCGACGCGCGGGCCGGGCTCGCCGGCAAGACCGCCCTCGACGTCGGCTGCGGCGGTGGCATCCTGAGCGAGGCCATGGCGCACCGCGGTGCCCGGGTAACCGGCATCGACCTGGGCGCGACGCCGCTGGAAGTCGCGCGCATGCATCAGCAGGAAAGCGGCGTGACGGTCGACTATCGCCAGGTCAGCGCCGAGGAGATGGCCGCCGAGCATCCCGGCGAATACGACATCGTCACCTGCCTGGAAATGCTCGAGCACGTCCCCGACCCCGCCGCGGTGGTGCGGGCCTGTGCCACGCTGGTACGCCCCGGTGGGCACGTGTTCTTCTCGACCATCAACCGCAACCCCAAGGCCTATGCCTTTGCGATCATCGGCGCCGAATACGTGCTCAGCCTGCTGCCGCGCGGCACCCACGACTATCGCAAGTTCATCCGCCCCTCGGAACTCTCCAACTGGTGCCGGGCCACCGGCCTGCGGGTACGCGAACAGAGCGGGCTGACCTACAACCCCTTGACCCGCACCTACCGCCTGGCGCCGCGGGATGTCTCGGTCAACTACCTGATGCATTGCACGATGGAGGCGCCGTGATCGATGCGCCACTCGGGCTGCTGTTCGATCTCGACGGCACCCTGGTCGACACCGCACCGGACCTGGCCCGGGCGACCAATGCCCTGCGTGCGCACCACGGCCTCGACGCACTGCCCTTCGAGGTGATCCGCGCGCAGGTGTCCAATGGCGGCAGCGCCCTGGTGACGCTGGCGCTGGGGCTCGAGGTTGCGCACCCCGAGCATGCCGCGGCACGCGAGTTCCTGCTTGACAGCTACGCCTGCGATGTCGCCGCCGAGAGTCGAGTCTTCCCGGGATTGGAACCGCTACTTGCCACCTGGTCGCAGCCACCACGGGCCTGGGGCATCGTCACCAACAAGCCGCGAGCTTATGCCGCGCCGCTGATCGAGGCGCTGGGCCTGGCGCCTGGCGCATTGCTGTGCGCCGACGATCTGCCGGTCAGAAAGCCCGCCCCGGAGCCGTTGTGGGAAGCCGCGCAACGCCTGGGCGTGAGTGCCTCGCAGTGCTGGTACATCGGCGATCACCTACGTGACATGCAGGCCGCCCAGGCCGCCGGCATGGCGGCGATCGCCGTAGGCTACGGCTATATCGACGAGGCTGAGGACCGGCATAGCTGGGGAGCGGATCGCTGGTACGAGCACCCCCGGGATCTCAGCGCGGCGCTTATCGCGCTGGACGCCCGGCGGGTCGGCGATAACGGGCAGGCCCAGCCTCGGCGAGGCATGGACAGCGAAGCGCGAGGACGGCCCTAGCCGCGGGGTGGCTGGGCGTCGAAGCGCTCGCCGGTATGCCCCCGGCTGTCGGCGCCCATCAGCCATAGATACGTCGGCATGATCTCGTCGGCGCTGCGCAGTGTCGCCGGGTCTTCGCCGGGAAAGGCCTCCTGACGCATGCGCGTGCGCGTCGCACCGGGGTTGAGGCTGTTGACGCGCACCGCAGAAAGGTTTTCGAGCTCGTCGGCGAGTACCTGAACGAACCCCTCGGTGGCGAACTTGGAGACCGAATAGGCGCCCCAGAACGCCCGCCCCTTGCGCCCCACGCCGGACGACGTGAATATCACCGAGGCATCCTCGGAGGCCTTGAGCAGCGGCAGCAGCGCCTGGGTCATCCATACCGGCCCATTGACGTTGACCTGCATGACCTGCTCCCAGAGCTCGGGATCGTACTGCTCGAACGGCGTGATCCGTCCCAGCAGGCCGGCGTTGTGCAGGATGCCGTCGAGACGCGCGAACTCCTTGTCCAGCGTCGCCGCCATATCCTGATAGTCCTTGAGCGTGGCGCCTTCGAAATTGAGCGGGAAGATAGCCGGCTGCGGGCCGCCTTCGGCCTCGATCTCGTCGTAGACGGCCTCGAGCTTGGCGGTAGTGCGCCCCAGCAGGATCATCGTGGCGCCGTGGCGGGCGTAACACCGGGCGGCGGCTCGGCCAATGCCGTCACCGGCGCCGGTTACCAGGATGACTCGCCCCGCCAGCAGATCCGCCGGGGCCTGGTAATCGATCTTGCAACTCATCATGACTCCTCGGTGCCGATCAAAGCCCGGACTGGTTGAGGAAATCGCCGGCCATGCTGGCCGCATTACTGTCCGGATATTCCTGCTGAACGCGGTTCAGAAGTTGCTTGCTGGCCTCCGGCTGGCCCTGGCGTGCCTTGAGCAATCCCAGTTTATAGAGCGCATCGGGGACCTTGTTGCTTTGCGGGTAGTCTTCGATCACGGTCGTGAACGACTGGGCCGCCGGCTCCAGCTCGGAGCGCGCCGAATAGAGCTCTCCCAACCAATAATAGCCGTTGGCGCGCAATGGCGAATCGGGATGATTCTCGACGAAGGCCTCGAAGGCAGTGAGCGCGGCATCGAAGTCGCGTGCCTGGACCTTCTGGAAAGCCGCCTGGTAGGCCTGGCGATCCTCCTGGCTGGCGGCGCTGGCAGCGGCCGTGTCGCCGTCACCCGCCTGTGACGAAGCGTCAGAAGCGCTGCCATTGTCACCACTCGCGGCGATCGCCTCGATGCGCTTCTCCAGCTCCAGGTAACGCTCCTGCGCCAGGGTCTTCTGCTGCTCGAGCTGGTAGCGCAGCTCCTCGATCTGCCCTCGCAGTTCCTGGAGCCTGCGCTGGTTTTCCTGCAACTGGTTGAACAGCACCAGGTTGCCGCCCGCCTCGGGACGAGCCTGGGTCTGCTGGTAGAGATTGCTCTGCTGATTGGCCGAAAGATCTTCGACCACGGGGGCGGCCCATACGGACAGCGGGAGCAACAGGGCCCCCGCGCCGCACAGTCCTTTCAGACTGTGTTTCATGCTTGACTCCGCCGAAGCTTAGTAAGCGATGACCACGCGACGGTTCTTCGCGTAGGCCTGTTCGGAGTGGCCTTGCACGGCCGGACGTTCTTCGCCATAGCTGACGACATCGACCTGCGATGACGATACGCCCTGAACGCTCAGGTAACGCTCCACCGACTGGGCACGGCGTTCGCCCAGCCCCAGGTTGTACTCGCGGGTACCGCGTTCGTCGGCATGACCCTGCAGGACGACCTGAGCGTTGGAGTGGTTGCGCAGGTACTCGGCGTGTTCGTTGAGCACGGACTCGAACTCGGGACGAATGGTGTCCTTGTCGTAGTCGAAGTAGATGGTACGTACATCGGGAATGCCCGCGCGCTGACCGGCACCCACCTGCGAGCCGCTGGCCTGTCCGCCGGAGACGCCCTGGCCGGTGGTCACGCCGCCCTGCCCCTGGCCGCCGGCCGTGGTGCCATCCATGCTGCCGTCCTGGGTGCCGCCGCTGCTGGAACAACCAGCCATGACAGCGAGAGAAACAGCGACGGCCAGGCTTTTGGCGTACGGTTTAAACTTCATTTCAAACTCCTTGCTCAAAATGCGAATGACACAATTGTAACTGTCTGTTCAGGCTCAGTTCATGAACGGCGACCACGCAGGCTCCCGCACGTCGCCTTCGGCCGAGGGCAGGCGGTACGAAGCATTGCCATCGGCCGACACCACGCCCAGCACCCCGTTATTTCCCTGCTGGGTGGCGAAGATTACCATGCTCCCGTTCGGCGCAACACTGGGCGACTCATCCCACTGCGAGTCGGTGAGTATCGTCAGCCGGTCGTTGTCCAGGTTCTGCTTGGCGACGCTGAAACCGCTGTTGCCACGGTGGATCATAAACAGTGTTTCGCCATCCGGCGAGTAGCGTCCGCGCGAGTTGTAATTGCCGGTAAAGGTCAGTCGCTGGCTTTCGCCACTACCCAGCGAGTAGCGGTAAAGCTGCGGGCCGCCGCTGCGATCCGAGGTGAACACCAGGCTGTCGCCGTCCGGCGCCCAGGAAGGTTCGGTATCGATCGAGTCGTTACGGGTCAGGCGCTGGAAACTGCGCGAACCGATGTCCATGACGTAGATCTCCGGCTGGCCATCCTTCGACAGCGACATCGCCAGCTTGCGGCCATCCGGCGACCAGGTCGGGGCGCCGTTGATGCCCGGGAACGAGGTGACCTGGACGCGCTGGCTGGTCGCCAGGTTCTGGATGTAGATCGCCGAGTTACCCGATTCGAAGGATACGTAGGCAAGCTTGTCGCCATCCGGCGACCAGGCCGGCGACATGATCGGCTCCCGCGAGGACAGGATCTGCTGGCTGTTGTGCCCGTCGGCATCGGCGACATGCAGCGCGAAACGCCGGCTGTCGGCGGCGCCCTGGGCGGTGACGTAGGCGATGCGCGTCGAGAAGGCACCGCGAATCCCGGTGATCGCTTCGTAGACCTTGTCGCTGATGTAATGGGCACCGGAACGCAGCTGGTTCGCGCTGACGTTGACCGCCTCGCCGAGCATGCGCCGCTCGCCGTAGATATCCATCAGCTCGAACTGAATGCGATAGCCCTGGTCGGTCTGGCTGGCCTGGCCGACCACCAGGTAATTGCTGTCGACGGCACGCCAGTCGCGATAGCGGACCTCGTCGCTGGTGGTCGGCGAAGCGATCAGCGTGCTGCGCGACAGCGGATCGAACTGACCGCTGTGGGCCAGGTCGTCGCTGACGATCTGGGCGATGTCCTCGGGCAATTGCTGCCCGCCGAACGGTACGACGGCGATGGGGATCGCTTCATCGCTGCCCTTGGTGATCTCGATGGTCAGGTCCGCGCTGGCCGGGTTGCCAAACAGCAACATTAGCCAGCCGAGCATGAACGGAGCTAGTCGTTTCATCAGCGCACATCCTCAGGATTGAAATCCAGGTTGAATTCACGGAATTGCCGCTGCGCGGCGGCTGGAAGCTCGCGCATTTCACGGAACGGCGCGGCACGCTCGACGGCCTGAAGGACCGAACGATCGAAGCTGGCGTTACCACTGCTCTGGCTAATTGAAGCATTGACCAGTTCACCCGTCGGCAGCAACTCCAGGCTGACCACGGCGCGCATCTGATTAGTGGCTCCCGGCGGTATGTTCCAGGCTTGTTCGACCGCCCGCTTGACCAGGTTCTTGAAGCCATTGGCCGCCTGCGCCGCCTGCTTGGCATTGGCGATCGCCTGCTCTTCGCCGGCGATCGAACTCGCCAGGGCCTGCTCCGAGGCGCGTTCGGCCGCTTCGGCCGCGCGCCTGGCGGCGGCCTCGGCCTGGCGCTGCTTCTCGGCTTCGGCCTGCTTGCGCGCCTCCTCGGCCTGGCGCTGCTTCTCGGCTTCGGCCTGCCTGCGCGCCTCCTCGGCCTGGCGCTGCTTCTCGGCTTCGGCCTGCCTGCGCGCCTCCTCGGCCTGACGCTGTTTCTCGGCTTCGGCCTGCCTGCGCGCCTCCTCGGCCTGACGCTGTTTCTCGGCTTCGGCCTGTTGGCGTGCCTTTTCGGCCTGGCGCTGCCTTTCGGCTTCGGCCTGCGCCTCGCGTTCGGCCGCTTGCTGTTCGGCCCTTTCCGCGCGCCGCTGGGCTTCCTGCTCGGCCTGCTGCCGGGTTTCCTGCAACGCCTGCTGCTCGGCTTCACGACGCTCACGCGCCTGCTCTTCGGCCCGGCGTTGCTGTTCGGCTTGTTGTTGCTCCTGCTCCTGCGCTTTCTCTTGCTGGGCCTGGCTCTCGGCGGCACGGGCCTGGGCTTCCTTGGCCCGCTGCGCCTGATCGGTCGCCGTTTCGGTACTCACCAGGGTCGCCTGGACAATCGCCGAGGAGGTCTGTTCGGGTTCACTGGCAGGCCAGCGCAACACGCTCAACAGCAATATGCCGACGTGCAGGCCTACCGCCAGCACCACGGGGAGCCCGTAGCCGACCCGCCTTTCCTGTTTCGCCATCGTGCGTCCTCACTGCTCCCGGGAAGGCGGGTCGGAAATCAGGCCGACATTGGGCACGCCCGCGACCTGCAGGGTGCTCATCAAGGTCACGATCTGGCCGTAGGGCACGTTTCGATCGCCCTTGACCATTACCGGCGTCTGCGGCTTGCGCTGCAGTACCGCGATGACCTTGTTGCTGATCTCATCGAGGCTCAGCGGTGTCTCGCCATCGCCGATGGAAAGGAAATATTCGCCATCGCTGTTGACCGATGCGACCAGCGGCTCGCTGTCCTCGGGCATGTCGATGGGCTCGGAGGAGACCCTGGGCAATTCGACCTGCACGCCCTGGGTCATCATCGGCGCGGTGATCATGAAAATCACCAGAAGCACCAGCATGACGTCGATGAAAGGCACGACGTTGATCTCGGCCATGGGCTTGCGGTGCGGGCCACGGTTGAAGGGGCCATGCATCATAGCGGCGCTTCCTCAGGCTGCTTCCCGGTCACCGCGTCCCTGCAGGTTGCGGTGCAGAATGGAGTGGAATTCCTCGGCGAAGTCCTCGTACTGACCGAGCAGACGATTGGACTGCGCGGACAGGCGGTTGTAGAAGATCACCGCGGGGATCGCCGCGAAAAGGCCCATGGCGGTGGCGATGAGCGCCTCGGCGATCCACGGCGCGACGGTCGACAGCGTCGCCTGCTGGGCCATGGACAGGCTCATGAACGAGCCCATGATGCCCCAGACGGTACCGAACAAGCCGATATACGGGCTCGACGAGGCAACCGTGGCCAGGAAGATCAGGTGCTGATTGAGGCGCTCCTCCTCGCGCGACCAGGCGACCCGCATGGCGCGCTGGACGCCGTCGAGGATCGCCTGATTGCTGCGCGTCTTGGGCAGCAGCCGATTGAACTCGCGAAAGCCGGAACGGAAGATGTGCTCGGCGCCGAGTACGTCCTGCTCGGCCGGCGTTTCGCGATAGAGCTCGTTGAGATCGACGCCCGACCAGAAGCGGTCCTCGAACGTGCGATGCGCCTTGTGAGCCCGCCGCAGCACGAAGCTGCGCTGGAAGATCACCACCCAGGAAGCGATGGAAGCCGCGATCAGCAACAGCATTACCAGTTGCACCACCAGGCTCGCGTTCATGATCAGGTGGGGAATGGACAGGGATTCGTTCACGGGTGTCCTCGTCAGTGGTCCAGATTATCCGTTCAGGGCCGAGGCGATTGCCGCCGGCCAGCGTATTGGACGAAGCCGCTGTGCATCGACACAGGCAATATCGACGCTGGCTTCGCACAAGGGTTCCTTTGCTGCGCTCACTTTCTGTCTGAAACGCATCCGACAGGCTGAGTGGTTGACGATCTCGGCGCTTACCGAAAGCTCGTCATCGAGCCGTGCCGGCCTGGCATAGCGGCAATCGAGCCGGTGCACCACCAGTTGGATGCCGCCCTCGAGCAAGGCGCGCTGGTCGAGACCGCGAGCCCGCAGCCACTCGCTTCGCGCCCGTTCCATGAACTTGAGGTAATTGACGTAATAGACGATGCCGCCGGCATCGGTGTCCTCGATATAGACCCGTACGGGGATCGTGAATGCGCTCATGGCCGCCCCTCGCCACTGGCTTCGGGGGTGGCATCGTCGGCGGCGATGCCGAAGTGCAGGTAGGCCTGGCGGGTGACCATGCGCCCCCGCGCGGTGCGCAGCATGAAGCCCTGCTGGATCAGGTAGGGTTCGATCACGTCCTCGATGGTGTCGCGCTCCTCGCTGATCGCCGCCGCCAGGCTGTCGACCCCCACCGGCCCGCCCTCGAACTTCTCGATCATCGCCAGCAGCAGCCGGCGATCCATGTGATCGAGGCCGTGGCGGTCGACGTTCAACATGTTCAGTGCCTGGTCGGCGATGGCCTTGGTCAGCCGACCATCGGCGCGCACCTCGGCATAGTCGCGCACCCGGCGCAGCAGACGGTTGGCGATCCGCGGCGTACCGCGGGCCCGGCGCGCCACTTCGGCGGCACCCTCGGCCTCGGTCTCGATACCCAGCAGCCGCGCCGAGCGCACGACGATCTCGGTGAGTTCGTCGATCGCGTAGAATTCGAGACGCTGCACGATCCCGAAGCGGTCGCGCAGCGGCGAGGTCAGCAATCCCGCGCGCGTGGTCGCGCCGACCAGGGTGAAGCGCGGCAGGTCGAGCTTGATCGAACGCGCCGCGGGCCCCTCGCCGATCATGATGTCGAGCTGGAAATCCTCCATGGCCGGGTAGAGCACTTCTTCCACCGCGGCCGGCAAGCGGTGTATCTCGTCGATGAACAGCACATCGCCCGGTTGCAGGTTGGTCAGCATCGCCGCCAGGTCGCCGGCGCGCTCGAGCACCGGCCCGGAGGTCGACTTGATGTCGACGTCCATCTCGACGGCGATGATGTTGGCGAGCGTGGTCTTGCCCAGCCCTGGCGGACCGAATACCAGGGTATGGTCGAGACTGTCGCCGCGGCCACGCGCCGCGGCAACGAAGATATCCAGCTGCTCACGAACGCGCGGCTGGCCGATGTAGTCGGCCAGTCGCTTGGGGCGGATCGCGTAGTCGTGTTGTGGCTCGCCCTGCTGAGGCTCGGCGGCGATCAGTCGGTCACTTTCGATCATTCATCGCTATCCTGCCAACTTGCGAGTGAGTGCGGCCTTGATCAGCGCTTCGGTGGATAGCCCCTGGTCATGTCCGCTGAGCATGCGTGCCGCCTCGGTCGGCTTGTAGCCGAGCGTCACCAGCGCCGCTTCGGCATCGGCCAGCGGGTCGTGAGCACGCGAAGCCGAAGGCGGCGTGCTCGCCTGACCGTCGACCTGCTCCTCGGCCCAGTGAGGAAAACGGTCATGCATCTCGACGATCAGCCGCTCGGCGGTCTTGCGCCCCACCCCCGGCAGTCGTGTCAACGCCTTGACGTCGCTGTCCATCACGCAGCGAATGAACTGGTCCTGTTCCATGCCCGAGAGAATCGCCAGTGCCAGCTTGGGACCCACGCCATTGACCCGGACCAGCGCGCGGAACAGCGCACGTTCGGCTTCACGCACAAAGCCGTAGAGCAGATGCGCATCGTCGCGAATGCTCAGATGGGTATACAGCTGTACGGTTTCGCCGATACCGGGCAGCGCCAGCAGTGTATTCATCGAGGCTTCGAGTTCGTAGCCGACACCGCCGACGTCAATTACCAGCCATGGGGGCTGCTTTTCCAGCAAGGTACCGCGCAGGCGTCCAATCATGCAGTTACGTTCCTCCGGCCGACTGGGTAGTCACTATACTGGTCACCCGTACGAGTGACCAGCGCCCACCTCGCGTCGTCAGGATCCGGGCCGGAAGTCGCGCCACCCCGTACCCCGGGAGCGACGTCGGCGGCTGTCTTTGTGGCCGAGCAACCCGGCCCGGGCGTGGGCGTGCGTGAGAGCAATCGCCAGTGCGTCGGCGGCATCCGCCGGTGGCCGTGCGTCGAGCGCCAGGAGTGCCGCGATCATGTGCTGTACCTGGCTCTTGTCGGCAGCCCCGGTACCGGTCACCGCCTGCTTGATCTGACGCGCCGCATATTCGTGTACCGGCAGGCCATGATTGGCGGCGCAGACGATCGCCGTGCCCCGGGCCTGGCCCAGCTTGAGCGCCGAATCCGGATTACGCGCCATGAACACCTGCTCGATGGCCAGTTCGCCGGGGCGATACCGACCGATCAGCTCGGCGACCCCGGCATAGACCTGGGCCAGCTTCTGGGCCAGGTCATCGGCACGCATGCGGATGCAGCCGCTGGCGATATAGCGCGGCCGCGCCGTGCTCGCGTCGAGCACCCCGTAGCCGGTGATGCGCGAGCCGGGATCGATGCCCAGTATGATCAATCGGCCTCCCCGGTTCGCCCGGATACGCTGAGTAATGTCATTCGAGCTCGGCCAGCACGGTGTCGGCGAAGTCGGCATTGGAATAGACGTTCTGCACGTCGTCGAGATCCTCGAGCCTGTCGAACAGCTTGATGACCTTGCGCGCCACTTCGACATCGTCGATCGACGCGTAGTTGTCGGGATAAAGGCCCACGTCACTGGCGGTGGGCTCGATATTCGCCTCGATCAGCGCATCCTTTACGGCGCCGAAGCGCTCCGGCGAGGTCACGACCTCCAGCGTACCGTCCGCTTGCGCGACGATGTCCTCGGGCTCGGCGGCCAGTGTGGCCTCCATCGCCATTTCCTCGCTGACACCCTCGGGCAAGGCCAGCCGCCCCTGTTTATGGAACATGAACGCCACCGACCCCGACGTACCGAGATTGCCGCCCTGCTTGCTGAAGGCGTGACGCACGTCGGAGACGGTACGGTTACGATTGTCGGTCATGCACTCGACCAGCACCGCGACGCCGTCCGGGCCGTAGCCCTCGTAGACGGTCTCCTCCATGGCATCGCCATCGGTGTTGCCGGCACCGCGATCGATGGCGCGCTGAATGGTGTCCTTGGTCATGTTGTTGGCCAGCGCCTTGTCGATCGCCGCGCGCAGACGTGGATTGTCGTCGGGCTCGCCGCCGCCCTGGCGCGCGGCCACGCTCAACTCGCGGATAAGCTTGGTGAAGACCTTGCCCTTCCTGGCATCCTGGGCCGCCTTGCGGTGCTTGATGTTCGCCCATTTGCTATGGCCTGCCATCGAAAGCCTCCTCGTTCAGCAAAACCGGCGGCGCTGGGAGCGCCGCCGGGTTCATTGAAAGCCGGATCGTGCCGTCCACCTGACGCGATGCCGCCAGGTGCCGGCGTCACTCGTCGCCCGTCGTCACCTTGGCTTTCTGGCGCAAGCGAATGTTGAGCTCCTTGAGCTGATCGGCACTGACCTCGCCGGGGGCATCGGTCATCAGGTCGGCGGCGCTCTGGGTCTTGGGGAAGGCGATCACCTCGCGGATGGTCCGCGCGCCGGTCATCAGCATCACCAGGCGGTCGAGGCCGAAGGCCAGGCCGCCGTGCGGCGGCGCACCGAAACGCAGCGCGTCGAGCAGGAAGCCGAACTTCTCCTCGGCTTCGGCTTCGCCGATGCCGAGCACCTCGAACACCGTGCGCTGCATCCCCTGATCGTGGATACGGATCGAGCCGCCGCCCAACTCGGTGCCGTTGAGCACCATGTCGTAGGCCCGCGACAGGGCGCTGGCCGGGTCGGCCTTGAGCGCCTCCGGGCTGCACGACGGCGCGGTGAACGGATGGTGCAGTGCCGACAGCCGTCCCGCATCGTCGGCCTCGAACATCGGGAAGTCGACCACCCAAAGCGGTGCCCAGGCGCGTGTATAGAGATCGAGATCCTCGCCCAGCCGCACGCGCAGCGCACCGATCGCCTCGTTGACGATTCGCGTCTTGTCGGCGCCGAAGAAGATGATATCGCCGTCCTCGGCACCCACCCGGTCCAGCAGCGTCTCGATGATGCCGTCCATGAACTTGACGATCGGCGACTGCAGACCCTCGAGACCCTTGGCGCGCTCGTTGACCTTGATCCAGGCCAGCCCCTTGGCCCCGTAGATGCCGACGAAGCGCGTGTACTCGTCGATCTCCTTGCGGGTCAGCTTGGCGCCGCCGCTGACCTTGAGTGCCGCGACACGGCCGTCGTCGGCGTTGGCCGGGCCCGAGAACACCTTGAAGTCGACATCCTTCATCAGGTCGTCGACATCGACCAGCTCCAGCGGAATGCGCAGATCCGGCTTGTCCGAGCCGTAGCGCTGCATCGCTTCGGCGTAGGGCATGCGCGGAAACTCGGGCAGGTCGACCTCGAGCACCTCCTGGAACAGCTGGCGGATCATGCGTTCGGTGATGCCCATGATCGCATCCTCGTCGACGAACGAGGCCTCGAGGTCGATCTGGGTGAATTCCGGCTGGCGATCGGCGCGCAGATCCTCGTCGCGAAAGCACTTGGCGATCTGGTAGTAACGATCAAGCCCGGCCACCATCAACAGTTGCTTGAACAGCTGCGGCGACTGCGGCAAGGCGAAGAAGTGCCCTTCATGGGTACGACTGGGCACCAGGTAATCGCGGGCGCCTTCCGGGGTGGCGCGGGTCAGGATCGGCGTTTCGATATCCAGGAAGCCCTGGCTTTCCAGGTAGGCGCGTACACTGTGAGTGATCCGCGAACGCAGGCGCAGCTTGTCGATCATCTCGGGGCGGCGCAGGTCGATATAGCGGTGCTTGAGACGCACCTCCTCGCCTACCTTGCCATGTTCGTCGAGCTGAAACGGTGGCGTGGCCGCGGTGTTCAGGACTTCGACCTGCTTGGCCAGCACCTCGATCATGCCGGTGGGCATGTTGGGGTTCTGGGTCCCTTCGGGGCGCAACCGGATGCGGCCATGGATACGCAGCACGAACTCGCTGCGCGCACGATCGGCGGTGGCGAACGCGTCCTGGGTATCGGGGTCGACCACCACCTGGGCGATGCCATCGCGATCGCGCATGTCGAGGAAGATGACGCCCCCGTGGTCACGGCGGCGATGCACCCATCCGCAAAGCGTGACCTCCTGATCTACCAGGGTCTCGTTCAACTGGCCGCAATAATGGCTGCGCATGTCACATCCTGTTTCGTTGCTGTAAAGGGTAAGGGCCGCCGGTCCGGGCCGGCGGCGGTATCAGGCGGACGCCTTGGCGTCGGAGGCCGGCGTCGCAGCAGGCGCGGGCTTGTCGCCGCTGACGGGGGTCTTGCTATTGCCGTCCCCGGCCAGATTGCGCTTGGTGCCACCCGATTTGAAATCGGTCTCGTACCAGCCACCTCCCGCCAGTCGGAAACCGGCCGCCGAAATCAATCGCGACAGGGCATCGGTCTGGCACGCCGGGCATTCCCGCAGCGGTGCTGCGCTGACTTTCTGGAGTTTTTCCAGGCGATGGCCACAAGCCTTGCACTCATATTCATAGATGGGCATGGTTTTTATCACTCTGTGACTGAGACGGCATCCGCAGGCATTGTGGGCAATGTGCGGCGATAACGATATGTGGCCACGCGACGCGCTTTCCAAGCCTGCCATGAAAGCCGCATATTATAGCGTGTTGCGGCCCCTCACGGGCAAGTTGTCGGCGCCCGTGGACGAGCTTGTCTGCAATGCTGCGAAGCCTGGCGACTGCCCCGCCCGTTTTCCGAACAAGGAGCCCCCATGAAAGCCGTGATTCTGGATGCCGCCACGCTGGGCGACGACATCGACCTCGAGCCGATTCGCGGCGAGGTCGATACACTCGACATCCATGCGACCACCGCGCCCGAGCAGCGTCAGCCGCGGCTCGCCGGGGCCGAGGTGGCGATCGTCAACAAGGTCGTGCTCGACGCCGAATTGCTTGCCGCCCTGCCCGAACTCAGGCTGATCTGCGTACTGGCAACGGGGACCAACAATATCGACATGACGGCCGCCGAGCGCCAGGGTATCACCGTTCGCAATGTCAGCGCCTACGGCACCGGCAGCGTGGCGCAGCACACCCTGATGCTGATGCTCGCCCTGGCCAATCGGTTGCCCCGCTATCAGCAGGACGTGGCCGGTGGTGAATGGCAGCGCAGTCCGCTGTTCTGTCTGCTGGGGCACCGCACCCTGCAACTCTCCGGCAAGCGCCTGGTGATCGTCGGCAGCGGCGAACTCGGGCGGGCCGTGGCCAGACTCGCCGAGGCCTTTGGCGTCGAAGTGATATTCGCCGCCCGCCCCGGAGACGAAACCGGGGATCCTCGCCCTTCACTCGTCGAATTGTCTGCCAGCGCCGATATCATCAGTCTGCATTGCCCCTTGACCGAGGCCACCCGCCACCTGATCGACGCGCCGATGCTGGCTCGACTCAAGCCCGAGGCCCTGCTGATCAACTGCGCACGCGGCGGCATCATCGATGAACAAGCGGCCCTCGATGCGCTGCGCGCTGGACGCCTCGGCGGTCTGGCCGTCGATGTACTGCCCTCGGAACCGCCGCGTGACGGGCATCCGTTGCTCGATGCACTCGGCGAACCGCTCAATCTGCTCGTTACCCCGCATAATGCCTGGATCAGCCCCGAAGCACGGGCCAATGTCGTGAAACTGACGGTCGAGAACCTGGAGCACTGGAAGTCGAATCGTTAGAAACACAAGGAATGCTTGATCGAATAGAGACTATAAAGAAGATAACGGTATAAAAAGTGCAGTTGCATCGCCCGGGATGAATGCCAATACTCTGACCACATCCGACGAACGGAAGCTTCTCCGCAGCTCCCGACGGGGTTGCCTGCTCGCCGCACGCCTTGTGCTTATCTGGAGGATCCATGCTCTACAACTATGGCTCGATCAATATCGACCATGTCTATCGAGTCCCTCACCTGGTTCGCCCGGGCGAAACCCTGACCAGTCACGGCTATCGTCAGGTTCTCGGGGGCAAGGGGGCCAATCAGTCGCTTGCCGTTGCCCGGGCCGGCGGTAGCGTCACCCACTGGGGACGCCTCGGCCAGACCGATCGCTGGGCCCTGGAAACGCTCTCCTCGGCCGGCGTCAATACCGCGCACATCGAATTGACCGCCGAGCCCAGCGGTCATGCGCTGATTCAGGTCGACGATCACGGCGAGAACTCGATCATCCTCCACCCCGGCGCCAACCATGGCTTTACCGATGCCCACCATCGGGCCCTGCTCACCTCGATTGCCGGGGGCGACTGGCTGCTGCTCCAGAACGAGTGCAATGCGCTCGGCAAACTGATGGTGAGCGCCGCCGACAGGGGCATGCGCATCGCGTTCAATCCCGCCCCCATGACTGCCGACGTCCTGCGCCTGCCCCTCGAGCGTTGCCGGTTGCTGTTTCTCAATCGCGGCGAAGCGGCCGCGCTGGTCGGACTCGATGAAAGCGATGCCGTCGAGCGGCTGCTCGATGCGCTTCAGGATAAGTTGCCGGGCAGCGAAATAGTGCTCACCCTAGGTGGCGAAGGCGTCTGCTATCAAAGCGACAGCCAGCGGCTGCGGCTTGCCGCGCACAAGGTCGAGGCGCGTGACACCACGGCCGCCGGCGACACCTTCATCGGCTATTTCATGGCCGCGATTCAGCACGAACACCATGTCGCCGCGGCATTGCGGCTTGCCAGCGCAGCTTCGGCGCTGTGCGTCCAGCGCGAAGGCGCTGCCCCCAGCATCCCCGTCTTCAGCGAAGTCATGGAGGCCGCCGGCCATTGGCAGGAACTGGCGATAGACGCAGACTGAATGCCACGAACCCGACCACAATAGGATTCCAAGCATGCCCACACCGATCATTTTCGATACCGACCCCGGCGTCGACGACGCCCAGGCCATCGCCATCGCCCTCGCTCATCCGGACATCGAACTGCTCGGCATGACTACCACCTACGGCAATGTCGATGTCACCACGGCAACCCACAACGCCCTGCTGCTTGCCGAACTCGCCGGGCAGCGTATCCCGGTGGCCCAGGGCGCGGCCGGCCCCATGGTCAAGACGCGCTTCCCGCCGCCCAGGCACATTCACGGCGACAACGGCCTGGGCAATATCGGGCTGCCCGAGATCCAGGGGCGTGCCGAGGCCATCAGCGCCGCGCAATTCATCGTCGATCAGGTCAATGCCCGCCCCGGCGAGATCACGCTGGTCGCGGTGGGCCCGCTGGGCAACCTCGCCGCGGCCCTGCAGCTAGACCCGGGCATCGTCGAGCGCGTCAAGCACGTGGTGGTGATGGGGGGATCGATCCGTGAAGGCGGCAACGTCACGCCGGTCGCCGAAGCCAACCTGTTCAACGACCCCCACGCCGGGCAGCGCGTGCTGACCGCCGGCTGGCCATTGACGCTGGTTGGCCTGGACGCCACACACCGGTGCGTCCTCGACCCCGAGGCGATGGCCCGGATCGCCGCTGGCCAAGGGCGGCTTGGCGAGGTGCTGGCCGGCAGCTACGACTTCTACAAGGCGTTCTATCAGCAGGCGCTGGGTATCGATGGCTGCTGCCCGCACGACAGCTGCGCCCTGGCCTGGCTGATGAAGCCCGAACTGTTCACCGCCGTGGAGGGGCACCTGACGGTCGTCACCGAGGGCGACGCCGAGGGCCAGACGATCTTTGCGGCGGCGGGCCGTCCGTTCATCGCCGAGCGCTGGTCGCGCACGCCGAGCGCCCGGGTATGCCTGGACGCCGACGGCCCTGCCGTCGTCGACTGGATCGTCGAGACACTGAGCTGACGCGACGCCTCCTGGCTACCGGGTCACGAAGCTGTCACGATCGCACCACTCGACAGCATGCAATTCCACATGGGTCACCCGCGCCGCCGGTGGCCCCTGCCAGAGCCACTCGGTAAGCGCGTTGACCGCCTCGCGGTCGCCGCACAGCAACACTTCCACGCGCCCGTCGGGCAGGTTCCGGGCATACCCCGTCACACGGTGGGTGAGCGCGCGCTCCTGGACCGCGGCGCGATAGCTTACTCCCTGTACCCGGCCATCGACGAAGGCCTTTACACAACATCGATCCATGACGATCTCCTGCGACTGCATGCCGGTCACGACCACGAGGCCGCGCTGTATCGATAGTTGTAGCATCGCCTCCCCGGGCAGCCCAAATCGAGACAGGGCGCCTGCGCTGCCCTAGGCTTGACTATACAGGCCGCACTAGCCCCGCCTTGGCCGGTTCCAAAACGAGAAACCTCCATGAGAGAGGGGCGACAACAATGTCGATCTTCGATCACGCCGACTTCTCCAGCCTCGAGCAGGTCATCTTTGCCAGTGACCCGGCCAGCGGGCTCAAGGCGGTTATCATCGTCCTCCACAACAACTGCCGTCGACCGGCGCTCGGCCGCTTGCGCGCGGCAAGAAGCCCGCCTGGCCACGCTCAGCCATGCAGCAATTCGGTCTTGACCCGCACCGCCATGTTGCGCGGAACGATTTTCAAGCCGCGCGCCTCGAAATGCGTCCGCGTCAAGGCCGCGCCGAACAGCAGAATCAGCGAGGAGTAATAGACCCACAGCAGGATCAGCACCACCGAGCCGGCAGCGCCATAGGTCGAGGCCGTGGCGGTATAGGCCAGGTAGGCGGCGATTCCGTAGCGACCGATGGCGAACAGCACCGCGGTAACCAGCGCACCGACCACGACATCCCGCCAACGCAGCATGACATCGGGAAGGATCTTGAAGATCGTGGCAAAGAACAGCGCGATCACCAGCAGCGACAGCGTCAGTTCGCCGACGCTGAGCAGGAGTTCGCTACCGGGCAGCCAGCCACCGGCATAGCGAAACGCCGCACGCAATGCGACGCCCAGCACCAGCGACACCAGCAACACGAAGCCGATCGACACCACCACCGCCATCGACAGCACGCGTTTCTGCAGGAAGACCAGCAGGCTGTTGCGATCGGGGTTGGCGGTCACGCCCCACAGGCTGTTTAACGAATACTGCATCTGCGCGAATACCGTCGTCGCCCCTACCAATAGCGTGCCGACCCCAAGCAGCGTGGGGAGCACCCCCGAGCTCTCGATCCGCGAGGCGGCAACGGCGTTCTCCACGGCCTCGGCCGCGCCGGGGCCGATCAGCCCCTGAAGATTCGCGACGATCTCGCCCCGGGCGGCATCCTCGCCAAGCACCACGCCGATCACCGTGACGGCGATGATCACCGTCGGCGCCAGCGAGAATAGCGTGTAGAAGGCCAGCGAACCGGCATAGCTGAACGCATTGTGATCGAGCCACAGCTTGATCGCGTCGCGCACGATGCGAAA
The DNA here is from genome assembly GCF_900961225.1 of Modicisalibacter radicis. GTDB lineage: Bacteria > Pseudomonadota > Gammaproteobacteria > Pseudomonadales > Halomonadaceae > Modicisalibacter. Next base: position 67,390 of record NZ_CAAHFN010000076.1, on the reverse strand, counting down.
CCAGTAGGCGAATGTCTTGGTAATCACGGCGGAATCCTTTATGGCCATTCAAACCAGCATAACCGGGCCGGCCCCGGCATGCGAAAGCGACTCGCCATGATCGGAACGCTCACTTCCGGAACGCTCTCTTGTAGTGCCTGGGGCGGCCACCCATAATGGCCGCGCCACTCTCACCGGAGCGCCCATGGAATCCTCGTCCGACGCGATGCAGCAGCCCGATTTCGATTGCCTGGTGTTCATCGGCCGTTTCCAGCCTCCGCACCTGGGCCATCTCGCGGTGATCCACGAGGCGCTCAAGCGAGCGCGACAGGTCATCGTGCTGATCGGCTCGGCCTGGCAGGCGCGCTCGTTGCGTAACCCCTGGCGCTTCGAAGAGCGGCGCGACATGCTGCGCAGCGGTTTCAACGACGCCGACAACGACCGGCTCGAGATCGAGCCGCTGCTCGACGCCTTGTACAATGACGATGTCTGGGTGCGCGACGTGCAACGCAAGGTGCGCGACATCGCACAGCCCTGCCAGGGCAAGCTGCCGCGTATCGGCCTGATCGGCGCCAGCCGCGGTCAGTCGAGCTACTTCCTGAGCCTGTTTCCACAGTGGGAATCGGTCAGCGTGCCGCTGGTCGACGGTATCTCGGCGAGCCACATTCGCGAACGGCTCTTTCACTCCCGTAACTCGGCAAGCGACTATCTGTCGACCGGTGCCGCGCACGATCTCCCCGCGAACGTGCATCACGCCCTGAACGCCTTCCACGATTCCGAGGCCTGCCAACAGCTGCTCGAAGAGCAGCAACTGCTCGAGCAGTATCGCAGTGCCTGGGCCCAGGCGCCCTATCCGCCGATCTTCGTGACCGTCAACGCGGTGGTGGTGCAATCCGGCCACGTATTGCTGGTGCGTCGCAACGCCGCTCCCGGCAAGGGGCTGCTGGCACTGCCCGGCGGGTTCATCAACCCCCACGAGCGCCTGCAGGATGCCTGCCTGCGCGAACTCCGCGAGCGAGTGAGGCTGAAGGTGCCCGAACCGGTGCTCAAGGGCTCGCTGCGCGATCAGCGGTTGTTCGACAACCCCCATCGCAGCTGGCGGGGACGCACCCTGGCCGAGGCCTTCTATTTCGCCCTGCGCCCCGAACAGCGCCTGCCGCAGCTCAAGCCCGCCAAGGGCGGCGAGCAGGCGCGCTGGGTGGCGCTGGCCGACCTCGAGCCGGATACGCTGTTCGAAGACCACTTCTTCATCATTCAGAACTTTCTCGGCCTGCCCGCGGGCTGGGGCGCCCCTTAGCCGCCGCGTGGCGACTCGAGTTCAAGCCTGCAGGAAATCCCGCGGCAGCTTCATCATCTGCCGCCACAGCTGCTCCACACCGGGCTTGTGTACCAGCGCGCAGCGGTACAGCCGCACCTCCAGCGGAATGTCCCAGGCACCGTCACCGGCCCGCACCAGGCGGCCGCTGGCGAGTTCGTCACGGATGCAGAAATCGGGTATCCAGGCCATCCCCACGCCCTGCAGCGCCATGCCCTTGAGTCCTTCGGCCATCGCCGTCTCGTAGATGGTCTTCAGGCGCATGCGTGTCGGATCGTTCTTCAGCAGCATGCGTACCGAGCGCCCCAGGAAGGCACCCTGGGTATAGGCCAGAAACGGTATCGAACGCTCGCCATCGAGGGGATACAGAGGCCGGCCCTCGGTATCGGGCATGCACACCGGCACCATCATCGCCTTGCCGATCGAGAACGAGGGAAACACTTCGGCATCGAGCTGCATGGTCGCGTAAGGATCATGGTAGCCAAGCATCAGGTCGCAGTTGCCCTCGCGCAGCACATGGATGGCATCGCCGACGTTCATCGCCGCCAGGCGCGTAGGCAACTCGCCGACGCCCTTCTGCAGGCGCGAAATCCAGCGCGGGTAGAAGGCCAGGGCCAGCGAATGCGCCGCCACGATGTCGAGGGCTTCATTGGCGATCGCCAGGCCGCGCAGGTGGCTGAGGCTTTCGCTGAGCTGCTCGACCAGGTTGCGCGCGGTGATCAGGAACAGCTGGCCCTCCGGAGTCAGCCCCACCGGAGTCGTCGAGCGATCGACCAGGGTCGCCCCGACGGCCTGCTCCAGCGAACGGATACGCCGGCTGAAGGCCGGCTGGGTGACGTGACGCTGGCGCGCCGACGCCGAGAAGCTGCGCGTGTTGGCCAGTGCCACGAAGTCTTCCAGCCATTTGGTTTCGAGGTTCACCGTGGCTCCACATCGAGTGAGAAGGTAGACGGCTGGATGTTCGCCAGCCACGACGCGCCTGAGTGTACCCAAGCCGGGACCCACCCACCATGGCGGATGGCTTCGCGACGCGGATTATTGAACCGGGGCCAGCAAGTAGGCGGCGCGGGATACCAGCTTGCGCCATAGCGGCCGGCTTTCCAGTTCCTCGAGGGTCACGCCGCGACACTGGGCGAAGTCGTTCTCGAGCATCACCGCGACTTCGGCGGCGAAGCCATGATCGGGAATGAAGGCGGTGATCTCGAAATTGAGCCGGAACGAGCGATTGTCGAGATTGACCGTTCCCACCGTGGCGCTGTGATCGTCGATCAACATTACCTTCTGGTGAAGAAAGCCGGGTTGATAACGGTATATCTTCACGCCGGCACGAATCATGTCGGGCAGAAACGAGAACGCCGACAGGAAGACCAGCAGATGATCCGGGCGTTCGGGCATCATTACCCGAACATCGACACCCCGCAGCGCCGCCAGTCGCAAGGCATCCTGCACGCCCTGGTCGGGAACGAAATAGGGGCTGGTGATCCACAGGCGCTGCTGGGCACCATGGATATTGTGCTGCATCAGCAGGCTGGCGGTTTCCAGGCCATCGGCCGGCCCCGAGGGCACGATCACCACATGCTGGCATTCGTCGCAGGTCACCCTGGGCTTCCACTCGAGATCGATGACCCGGCCCGTGGCCCAGTGCCAGTCCTCCCAGAAGGCTTCCTGCAGCCCCAGTACGCTGGGCCCGGACAGCATCAGGTGGGTGTCTCGCCACGGTCCGTGGCGCGCATCCTCGCCGAGGTACTCGACACCGACGTTGAGCCCGCCCGTCCAGCCGAGCACGCCGTCGACGACGGTGACCTTGCGATGATTGCGAAAGTTGAGCTGAAAGCGATGTCGAAAGCCGCGCGACGAATTGAAGGCACTGACCTCGACACCGGCACGAGACAAGTCGTCGAGATAGCCGTCGTCCAGCGAATGGCAGCCGATCTCGTCGTAGAGCAGGTAGACCCGCACGCCCTGCCCGGCCTTGCGCTCGAGCAGATCCTTCAAGGCGATACCCAGGCGATCGCGCCGGATGATGAAGAACTGCACCAGCACGTAATCCCGCGCGGCCTCTATGCCGGCGAACAGGCTGTCGAAGGTCGCCTGCCCATCGATCAGCAGCGAAGCGCGGTTGCCGCCGGTCAGCGGCATCATCGCCAGCTTTTCCACGGCCTGGACGCGTACGTTCGCCGCCTCGGTGAGGTACGGCTCTATCAGGGGCCGATAACGGGCGAGTATCCGCCGCAAGGTCGAGTCATGCTCGCCTCGCGAGGAGACATAGCCGTAGAACCGCGGTCGACCGAAGACCCAGTACGCCGGTAGCGCCGCGTAGGGAAAGGTGACCAGACTGATAATCCAGGCCACCGCGCCCTGCGACGTGCGGCTGGAAAGCAGCGCCAGCACCGCCGAGACCACCCCGGCCAGATGGATCACGAACACGCCTGCACCCAACAGCCAGGATGTCATCGGCGATCCGTACCGCTAGCGGTCGTCATGGCGCCTCCAGGGCTGTGAAAGTACGCCCCCAGCCTACGCCGGGGTCTCGTGGACAGCCAGCGTCACGCGCGCTCGGCGATGATCTCTTTCCACCTGGCCGGCCCCGTCCGGTGTACCGACTCGCCCCGGGGGTCGACGGCCACGGTCACCGGCATGTCCTCGACCTCGAACTCGTAGATCGCCTCCATCCCCAGGTCCTCGAAGCCCACCACGCGGGATTTCTTGATCGCCTGGGCGACCAGATAGGCAGCACCGCCCACCGCCATCAGGTAGACCGCGCGATTGTCACGGATCGCCTCGATCGCCACCGGGCCACGCTCGGCCTTGCCGACCATCCCCAGCAGTCCGGTCCGCTCGAGCATGGTCCGGGTGAACTTGTCCATGCGGGTGGCGGTCGTCGGGCCGGCCGGGCCCATCACTTCATCGCGGACCGGATCCACCGGGCCCACGTAGTAGATGAACCGCCCCCTGAGATCCACCGGCAGCGCTTCTCCCCTGGCCAGCATGTCGACCATGCGCTTGTGGGCCGCGTCCCGGCCGGTCAAGAGCCTGCCGTTGAGCAGCAGGGTGTCGCCAGGCTGCCATGTCTGCACCTCTTCGGGGGTGACGGCATCCAGGTCGACGCGCTTGACGTTGCCACCCGCCTCACGAGTGATCTCGGGCCAATCCTCCAGCCTGGGCACCGGGAGCTCGGCGACGCCTGAGCCGTCCAGGCTGAAGTGCACATGCCGCGTGGCGGCGCAGTTGGGAATGATCGCCACCGGCTTGTTGGCGGCGTGGGTCGGATAATCCTTCACCTTGATGTCGAGCACCGTGGTCAGGCCGCCCAACCCCTGGGCTCCGATCCCCGTGCGGTTGACCTTGTCGTAGAGCTCGAGGCGCAGCTCCTCGGCACGGTTCGCGGCGCCGCGGGCCTGCAGCGCCTGAATGTCGATGGGATCGAGCAAGGCTTCCTTGGCGAGCTCCATGGCCTTCTCGGCGGTGCCGCCGATGCCGATGCCGAGCATGCCCGGCGGGCACCAGCCGGCGCCCATCCGGGGCAGTTGCTCGAGCACCCAGTCGACCACGCTGTCGGAGGGATTGAGCATCGCGAACTTGGACTTGGCCTCGCTGCCCCCGCCCTTGGCGGCGACATGAACCTCGACGGTATCGCCCGGAACCAGCTTGTGGTGAATGACCGCCGGCGTATTGTCGCGGGTGTTCGCCCGCTTGCCGTCGGGATCGGCGAGTACCGATGCGCGCAGCACGTTGTCGGGGTTCAGGTAGGCCCGCCTCACGCCCTCGTTGATCATGTCGTCGAGGCTCATGTCGGATTCCCAGCGCACGTTCATCCCCACATGCACGAAGACGGTGACGATGCCGGTATCCTGACAGATCGGCCGATGACCGGTAGCGCACATCCGCGAATTGATCAGAATCTGCGCGATGGCATCGCGTGCCGCCGGGTTTTCCTCCCGCTGATAGGCCGCATGCATGGCCTCGATGAAATCCTTGGGATGGTAGTAGGAGATGTACTGCAGGGCATCGGCGACGCTCTGGATCAGATCGTCCTGGCGGATCACGGTCATGGGGGGCGGGGCTCCTTGGTTCACGCTCGCGCGCACAAACGGCCGCCGTTGGCAGGTCAGGCTACCCGGCGGATTCTTGGTGGCGGGATTATACCGCAACGATGCCAGGACAGGCAGGTACCGGGATGGCGACGGGAGCAAACTTGCAGGCCAAGGTACGGCATTGAAAAGATAACGGTATAAACGGAGTCCAAGAACACATTCTCAACGATTCCGGCACGCCATGTTGAGGGCAGGTTGCAGCGAGGGGGTCGCCTTGGAGGGCCAAAGTAGCGCTCATGGACGGGTCGACAGCGCCCTCGCAAAAACCTGCCCCCAACCTCTTCCCCGGACAGCGTTTACCGGCTACTGCTCTGACCGGCCTCCGTGGGCCTCGGCTTCATGACCTGCCGTCACTTGAGTTCGATCAGCCGGGCGTTGAGCGTCTGGACCTGATCGCGCAAGCGCGCGGCTTCCTCGAATTCGAGATTGTGCGCGGCCTCGTGCATGGCGTCCTCGATCTTGCCGATCTCCCGGGTCAGCTCGGGGACGGTGAGATTGCGCAACGCTTCGACGCCGTACTCGCCGGGCCCCTCGGCGACCTTGCGCTCGCTCTTGCGCCGGCTGCCCTTCTTGCCCGGCGTCTGGGCGCCCTCCATGATGTCGGCGACCGACTTGGTCACGGTGCGCGGCACGATGCCATGCGCCTCGTTGTGGGCGATCTGCTTGTTGCGACGCCGCTCGGTCTCGTCGATCGCCCGGCGCATCGAATCGGTGACCCGGTCGCCGTAGAGGATCGCCTTGCCGTTGGCGTTGCGCGCGGCGCGGCCGATGGTCTGGATCAGCGAGCGCTCGGCGCGCAGGAAACCCTCCTTGTCGGCATCGAGGATCGCCACCAGCGAGACCTCGGGAATATCCAGCCCCTCGCGCAGCAGGTTGATACCCACCAGCACATCGAACTTGCCCAGCCGCAGGTCGCGCAGGATCTCGACCCGCTCGACGGTATCGATATCCGAGTGCAGGTAGCGCACGCGAACGTCGTGCTCGTCGAGGTACTCGGTCAGGTCCTCGGCCATGCGCTTGGTCAGCGTGGTGACCAGTACCCGCTCGCCGACTTCGGTGCGCAGACGAATCTCCGAGAGCAGGTCATCGACCTGGGTGGAGGCCGGACGCACCTCGATCTCGGGGTCGACCAGCCCGGTCGGGCGCACCACCTGCTCGACCACCTGGCCGGCATGTTTCTCTTCGTAGGGGCCGGGTGTGGCCGAGACGAACACCGTCTGCGGGCAGATCCGCTCCCATTCGTCGAAGGTCATCGGCCGGTTGTCGAGCGCCGACGGCAGGCGGAAGCCGTACTCGACCAGGGTTTCCTTGCGCGAGCGGTCGCCTTTGTACATGCCGCCCACCTGCGGCACGCTGACGTGGGATTCGTCGATGAACAGGATGGCGTCGGGCGGCAGGTAATCGAAGAAGGTCGGCGGCGGTTCGCCCGGGGCACGCCCGGAGAGATAGCGCGAGTAGTTCTCGATGCCGTTGCAGTAGCCCAGCTCGTGCATCATCTCCAGGTCGTACAGGGTGCGTTGCTCGAGTCGCTGGGCCTCGACCAGCTTGTCGTGGTTGCGCAGCCACTCCAGACGCTCGGCGAGTTCGGCCTTGATGTTGTCGGCGGCGGCAAGGATCGTCTCGCGCGGCGTGACGTAGTGACTCTTGGGATAGATGGTCATGCGTGGCAGCTTGCCGCGCATCTCGCCGGTCAGCGGATCGAACAGGCTGATCGACTCGATCTCGTCGTCGAACAGCTCGATCCGCACCGCTTCCTCCTCGGAGTCGGCGGGGAACACGTCGATCACGTCGCCGCGCACCCGGTAGGTACCGCGCCGGAAGTCCATGTCGTTGCGGGTGTACTGCAACTCGGCCAGGCGGCGCAGGAAGGAGCGCTGGTCGATCTGTTCGCCGCGATTGAAGTGCAGCCGCATCTTCAGATACTGGTCCGGGTCGCCGAGCCCGTAGATCGCCGACACCGAGGCCACGATCAGCGAGTCGCGGCGCTCGAGCAGCGCCTTGGTCGCCGACAGGCGCATCTGCTCGATATGGTCGTTGATCGAAGCGTCCTTCTCGATGAAGGTGTCCGACGACGGCACATAGGCCTCAGGCTGGTAGTAATCGTAGTAGGAGACGAAATACTCGACCGCGTTGTCGGGCAGGAACGACTTGAACTCGCCGTATAGCTGAGCGGCCAGCGTCTTGTTGGGCGCCAGCACGATGGTCGGCCGCTGCAGGCGCTCGACCACGTTGGCCATGGTGAAGGTCTTGCCCGAGCCGGTGACGCCGAGCAGGGTCTGGTGCGCCAGGCCCGCCTCGAGACCCTTGACCAGTCCCTCGATGGCAGTGGGCTGGTCGCCCGCCGGACGGTACTTGGATTGGATGCGAAATGGCTTGTTCATGGCCCTGAAATGGTAGCGGTGCGGTGAAAGTTCAAGCGCTCGCACCCGTGTCCGGCGCCAATTGGCTGCGAATCTCGACGGTAGCATCGGTCATCAGGCGATGGATGGGGCAGCGGTCGCTGATCTCGAGCAGGCGCTGGCGCTGCCCGGGATCGTCGATGCCATCGAAGGTCAGCGCCACATCGAGATAGTAGCGACCCTGGCGCTCTTCGCGATCATTGCGGGTCACGGTGACCGTGACCCCGCTCAACGGCCACTGCTTGCGCCGCGCGTACATGCGCGCGGTGATCGCCTTGCAGGCCCCCAGCGCCAGGTCGAAGTAGTCGTGGGGGTCGGGGGCGCTCTCGTCGCCGCCGACGATGGCCGGCGCATCGACGAAAAGATCGTCGAAATGCTCCAGTTCGACGCGCTGGCGCAGGCTGTCGCCGTCGCTGCTGATCACCGTGATCGTCATGCGGGGACTCTCCTCTACTCGACCGATATCTCGTTGTTCAGCGGACTGTGACGCCGAGCCGCTCGACCGTCTCGACCAGGATCGCACGGTTCACGCGGCCCTCCACGTCGGCGCCATGGCGGCCGACCTCGGCGCTCTCGACGCCGTCGACCATCATCAGCTCGCTGGTCAGTCGGTTGACCAGCTCGGCGTCCTCGACACCCTCGAAGATCAGGGACACTCGCGCCATGTCGGATTCTCCCGTTTCGCTGCTGGTTGCGTGCGCCCAAGTCTAGCACGCGCCATGACGCGCACCGCTAGCCCACGCTACGAGCGCCTTGCATTCAGCGCGCTCCACCCCCATACAGCCGGTATCGAGAGTAACTGAACGCCTGCCTTGCGCGAGGCTCTAGGAGAATGCATGAGCGACTGGATCGCCCATTTACAGCAGCTCGGCGCACGTCTCACCGATGATCGGCATATCGAATTCGATGCTCGACCGTCCGCGGCCACGACGTCGACGCAACCTCTCATAGCGCCACTGACTCATTTCGCCGTGCTCGAGATCGCCGGGGCGGATGCCGAACGCTTCCTGCAAGGCCAGACCAGCGCCCAGCTGACGCTCGCCGACGGCGAATTCGCCGCCCCCACCAGTTTCTGCACGGCCAAGGGCCGCATGCTTGCCAATGGTCAGCTGCTGCGGGCCGGGGAGTCGCGCTTCTGGCTGTTGCTGGATGTCAGCCTGCTCGAGCCGCTACGCAGCCATCTGGCCAAGTTCGCGGTGTTCTACAAGGTCGAGCTGACGCCGCGCGACGACCTGGCGCTGTTCGGGGTGATCGGCCACCAGGCCCCGGCACTGGTCGAGCGTCGGCTCGAAGTGATGCCGCCCACCGTCTGGCAGCAGGTCGCACTGGGTGACGGCGTCGTGCTGCGCCATCCCGGCGCCCAGCCGCGCCTGGTACTCTGCCTGCCGGAAGACGAAGCAATCGGCGCCTGGCAGAACCTGGCTCATGATGCCTTGCCGGTGGGCAATGCCGCATGGCGGCTCCACGACATCCAGGCCGGCCTGGCATGGCTCGCAGCGGGCCTGCAGGACAGCTACCTGCCGCAGATGTTCAATTGGGAAGCGCTGGGCGGCATCAGCTTCAAGAAGGGCTGCTACACCGGCCAGGAGGTCGTCGCCCGCGCGCACTTTCGCGGGCAGGTCAAGAAGCGCCTGATGCGTGGCCGAACCGAAGGGCAAGTGCCGCCCGGGCTGGGTAGCGCCATCACCGACGCCGACGGCAAGTCGCGGGGCGATGTGGTTGCCGCGACGAGCGACGGCGAGGGGCGCGTGGAGATCCTCGCGGTGATGACCACCCGGGATGTCAGCGAGCCTTTGACGATCGACGACCAGCCCCTCGAACGTCTCGACCTGCCCTATCCGATCGAGCGCGTCGACCCCGAGGCGCTGGCCACCGGCGGCGTCTGAAGGCTCTCAGCCGGCGATGCCGAACAGTCGCCGGGTGTTGTCGGCGCTGTGAGCCGTCACATCGGCGACGCTCTGGCCGCGCAATTCGGCGACCCCCTCGGCGACCCGCGCCACCCGTGCCGATTCGTTGCGCTGGCCCTGATGGCCGCACAGCGGCATGTCGGGGCTGTCCGTCTCCAGCACATAGCCGTCGTCGGGCAGCGCCGCCACGGCGCGCTGAAGGCGCCGGGCGCGCGGGTAGGTGATCGCCCCGCCCAGGCCCACCACGAACCCCAGGTTGACGAACCGCCGCGCCTGATCGGCACTGCCGGCGAAGGCGTGGATCAATCCCCCGGCCGGCAGATCGAGTTGACGCAGCCGCTTGCCGAGCTTGTCGTTGGCATGCACGCAGTGCAGCACCACCGGCAGGCGACGCGCCTTGGCCAGCCTCAGTTGGGCGTCGAGCAATCGCCACTGGGCGTCGAGGGTCTCCTCGAAGCGCGCGTCGATGCCGCACTCACCCAGCGCCACGGCCTCCGGGTGCGCATCCAGGGTCTGCGCCAGCGCCTCGACATCACCCTCGCGATGACACGCCATGAAGACGGGATGCAGGCCAAGCGCGATGCTGACGTCGTCACGCTCGGTTCCCAGCGCGACGACCCGCGGCCAGCTTTCGCGGGTCGTTCCGGGCACCACGAAATGGCCGACGCCGGCCGCGCGGGCACGCTCGAACATCGCCTGACGGTCGTCGTCGAACGCCGCGAAATCGAGATGGCAGTGAGCGTCTATCAGCATGCCGGACCTCCTCGTTCGGCTCGGTTCAGGACTGCTCGTCAAGTTCGGCAGTTGACCGCGAATTCCCGGAACTCCTTGAGAAACTTCATCGCCATGCGCGCTCCCCGGACGTTGCCGCGTGGTTGGTTCGCATCAAGCATTGGCCAGCCGGCCGCGGCGGGCAAGCGCTTTCGCTCAATGCTCGCGGGTGGCGTTGAAGCGCACCTCGGGCCAGCGCTCCTGGGTCATCTGCAGATTGACGCGAGTCGGCGCGATGTAGGTGAGATAGCCGCCGCCATCCAGGGCCAGGTTGCTGCTCGCCTTGCGCCGGAACTCGTCGAGCTTCTTGGCATCGTCGCAGTACACCCAGCGTGCGGTCTGGACGTTGACCGCCTCGTAGATGCAGTCGACCTTGTACTCCTCCTTGAGCCGGTGGGCCACCACGTCGAACTGCAGCGAGCCCACCGCGCCGAGGATCAGGTCGTTGTTGTCGAGCGGCATGAACACCTGGGTCGCGCCCTCCTCGGAGAGCTGCTGAAGCCCCTTCTGCAGCGCCTTGGTCTTGAGCGGATCGCGCAGCCGCACGCGCTTGAAGAGCTCCGGGGCGAAGTGCGGAATGCCGGTGAAGCGCATGTCCTCGCCAACGGTGAAGGTATCGCCGATCTGGATGGTGCCGTGGTTGTGCAGGCCGATGATGTCGCCCGGCCAGGCTTCCTCGACCTGCGCCCGGTCGGAGGCCATGAAGGTCAGCGCGTCGGCGATCTTGACGTCCTTGCCGATCCGCACATGGCGCATCTTCATGTTCTTCTCGTACTTGCCCGAGCAGACCCGCAGGAAGGCCACCCGATCGCGGTGCTTGGGGTCCATGTTGGCCTGGATCTTGAACACGAAACCGGAAAAGCGCGGGTCCTCGGCGGTGACCTCGCGGGTATCGGTTTCGCGGGCCTGGGGCATCGGCGCGTATTCGACGAAGCCGTCGAGCATCTCGCGCACCCCGAAGTTACCCATCGCGGTGCCGAAGTAGACGGGCGTCAGCTCACCGCGGCGATAGGCCTCGAGATCGAATTCATGCGAGGCGCCACGCACCAGCTCGACCTCCATGCGCAGCTCCTCGGCCTGATCGGCGCCCAGCACCTCGTCGACCTCGGGGTTGTCGAGCCCCTCGATGCGCACGTCCTCGGGAATACGATTGCCCTGGCCCTGCCTGTAGAGGTGGATGACGTCGTTGTAGAGGTGGTAGACGCCGCGAAAATGACGACCCATGCCGATCGGCCAGGTCATCGGCGCGCACTGGATGTCGAGTACCGTCTCGACCTCGTCCATGACCTCGACCGGATCGCGGGTGTCACGGTCCATCTTGTTGATGAAGGTCAGAATCGGCGTGGTGCGCAGCCGGCAGACCTCCATCAGCTTGATGGTCCGGGCCTCGACCCCCTTGGCGCCGTCGATCACCATCAGCGCCGAATCCACCGCGGTCAGGGTACGGTAGGTATCCTCGGAGAAGTCCTCGTGCCCCGGCGTGTCGAGCAGATTGACGATCCGGCCGTTGTACGGAAACTGCATCACCGAGGTGGTCACCGAAATGCCGCGCTCCTGTTCCATCTTCATCCAGTCGGAGGTGGCGTGGCGGTCGTTGCGCTTGCTCTTCACCGAGCCCGCCAGCTGGATGGCATTGCCGAACAGCAGCATCTTCTCGGTGATGGTGGTCTTGCCCGCGTCGGGGTGGGAAATGATCGCGAAGGTGCGGCGTAATTCGGCGGCCTGCGCTATCTGGCTGTCTGTCATTCGTGGGATCGCTGGTCTGGGTACATCCGTCGCGACGCACAGCGCCGCGCCCGGCTGACGTGAATGGGCTGGCGGTCAATTCTACGGGCTACTCGGCCCGAGTTGTAGCCTGAGCGCAAGGCCGAGTTCAGGTATCATGCGCCGACCAGCCAGCCGGAGCGCCCATGCAACAACCGACCCCCCTGCCCCTGTCGACCCCCAACCGCAACCTGGTCCGGCTGACCTTCGTGCGCGGCATCACCTGGACCGGGTTCCTCGCGGCGATCATCTTCGGCATCGAGATTCTCGACTTTCAGTTGAGCGTCACGCCGGTGATCGGCGTGATCGTCGCCATGGGCCTGATCAACGTCGCCAGCTGGTGGCGGCTCGGCCGGCCACGCTCGGTCACCGACCTGGAATACCTGCTGCATCTGCTCGCCGACATCGCCGGGCTCTCGCTGCTGTTCTATTACACCGGCGGTGCGACCAATCCATTCATCTCCTATTACCTGGTGCCGGTGACCATCGCCGCCGCCACGCTGCCCTGGCGCCATGCCTGGACCATCGCCAGCGCCGCACTGGCCGGCTATACCTTCCTGATGCTGTTCTACGAGCCGGTTCCGCAGCTCAGCCATGCCGTGGTCGGCCCGGGCATCAGCCTGCACGTGCTCGGCATGTGGCTGAATTTCGCCCTGTCGGCGAGCCTGGTGACCTTCTTCATCTTCAAGATGGCGCATGCCCTGCGACGGCGCGAGATGGCACTGTCGCGCACCCGCGAGGCGGCGCTGCGCAACGAACAGGTGCTCGCGGTGGCCACCCAGGCAGCGGGCACCGCCCACGAACTGGGCACGCCGCTGTCGACCATGGCCGTGCTGCTCGCCGAAATGCGCCGCGACGCCGTCGGGCAGCCGACCCTCACGGCCGACATCGACCTGCTGCGCCAGCAGGTCGACACCTGCAAGACACGCCTGCAGCAGCTGGTCGCCAATGCCGACCGGCGGCGACTCGCCGAGCCCGATTCGCGCCCCGCCGTCGCCTGGCTCGAACAGGTCGTCCAGCGCTGGCTGGTGCTGCGCCCCGACGTCACCCATCGGGTCGAGATTCTCGGCAAGCGCGGCACGCCGATGCTGGCGGTCGACGCCACGCTCGAGCAGGCGCTGATGAACCTGCTCAACAATGCCGCCGACGCCAATCCCGACAATATCGTCATCAGCCTCGACTGGAACGCCGACGAGGTGATCATCGACATCCGCGATCACGGACCCGGGGTGTCCATGTCGATCGCCGACCAGCTCGGCGACACTTTCATATCGACCAAGAGCAAGGGCATGGGCATCGGGCTGTTTCTCACCCATGCCACCATCAACCGCTTCGGAGGCGGGGTGAGCCTGTACAATCACGAAGAGGGCGGCACGCTGACCGAGGTCAAGCTGCCGCGCCTGGTTGCCGGCCAATGAACGGCCACCATTCATCGCAGGAGGGGATACCGCCATGCCGACCGCCGAACGCCTGCTGATCGTCGACGATGACGAGATGTTCTGCCGCGTCATGGAGCGCGCGCTGAGCCGCCGCGGTTTCGAGGTGATGACCGCGGTGGATGCCGACCAGGCGCTGGGCCTGGCTCAACAGACGAGGCCCCAGCTGGCCACGCTGGATCTCAAGCTCGAGCACTCATCGGGGCTCAAGCTGCTGCCCGACCTGCTGGAGATCGTGCCGGACTGCCGCATCGTGGTGCTGACGGGCTACTCGAGCATCGCCACCGCCGTCGAGGCGATCAAGCTGGGCGCGGTCAACTACCTGTGCAAGCCGGTCGACGCCGACGAAGTGCTGGCCGCCTTCGAGCGCGACGGCGGCGATCCGGATATCGACATCGCCGACAACCCGCCGTCGATCAACCGCGTCACCTGGGAACACATCCAGAAGGTCCTGCAGGAACACCACGGCAACATCTCGGCGACCGCCCGCGCGCTGGGCATGCACCGCAGGACCCTGCAGCGCAAGCTTCAGAAACGCCCGGTGCGACGCTAGACTGGAATCATCAGACATCGTCATCAGGAGGCCTCATGCAGCTCGCCGAACGGCTCGCCATCGCCACCGACATCGCCGAGGAAGCCGGACGCGAAATCCTCAGGGCCCGCGAGAGCCCGTCCTACGAAAAGCGCTACAAGAAGGGCAACGAGCTGGTCACCGACGTCGATGTCGCCATCGACCGGATGATCAGCACGCGTCTCGAGCGGCACTTCCCGGACGAGCCGCGGCTCAGCGAGGAGCTCACCCCCGACCGGGAAACGCTCGACCAGCGCGGGCCGTTGTGGATCGTCGATCCCATCGACGGCACGGTCAACTTCGCCCAGGGCCTGCCCCACGTGGCGGTATCCATCGGCTGGGCGCTCGACGGCAAGATTCAGGTCGGCGTGGTGCATGCGCCGATTCTCGGCGAGACCTTCACCGCCATTCGCGGTCAGGGCGCCAGACGCGACGACCGGCAGATCCGCGCCAGCCTCGCCTCCTCGCTCGAGCGCAGCCTCGTCGCCACCGGCTTCCCCTATCGTCGCGACGGTCGCGCGCCCCTGCTGCGGCGTTTCTCGGCGGTCATGCAGAAGTGTCAGGACATACGCCGCTGCGGCTCCGCCGCGCTCGACCTGTGCAATGTCGCCTGCGGCCGGCTGGACGCCTATTACGAGAGCGTCGCGCCCTGGGACTTCGCCGCCGGCCTGCTGATCGCCCGCGAAGCCGGCGCCCGCACCGGGCATGTCTATGCCTGTCCGGAGGGCATCCCCGAGGAACTCTACGGCGAACATATCGTGGTTGCCGCCCCGGACATCTATTCGGAGCTGCGTACGTTGCTGAAGAACGCCGATGAAGATCGCCATGCCGACACGTCTTCATAGCGGCACGCAATGGCCTGGGTAGTGGTACCCTATTGGCATGTACCGCCACGATGAACGAGAATTGGCGACAAAATTTCCAACCGCATCCATCAACTCCCAGGAGAGCCAATGATCACCGTCATCTTCGGACGTTCCGGTTGCCCTTTCTGTGTGCGCGCCAAGGACCTCGCCGAGCAGATCAGCAGTGCTCGCGATGACTTCGAATACAAGTACATCGACATCCACGAAGAGGGCATCACCAAGGCCGACATGGAGAAGACCATCGGCAAGCCGGTCGAGACCGTGCCGCAGATCTTCGTCGACCAGACCCATATCGGCGGATTCACCGAATTCGACCAGTACGTTCGCGACAACCGGCTTATGCCCGAAAGCGTCAGCTAAGCGCCGCATCGTCCCCCGAACACCGGCCCCGAGGCCGGTGTTCTCGTTTCAGCGGCCGCCATGCGCGCCCCGTCCCGGATCGCATGATGCGCCGCAGCGCTGGCAGTCGACGGCCAGCGCGCCTAAAGTCGAAGGCATGCTTGCTTCCCGTCCAGGTTCTGGCGATCCACCGATAGGAGTCATAGATGCCCGCCCCGCTCGACACCCACGATGCAGCCCCGATCGGCGAACGTCACCGGCAGCTGCTCGAAGCCACACATGGCCATCCGCCGATTCCCACCGCCGTCGTCCACCCCTGCGACGCGCCCTCGTTGCGTGGTGCCCTGGCCGCCTGGCGGGAAGGCTTGATCGAGCCGCTGCTGGTCGGCCCGCGGACGCGTATCGAGGCCCTCGCCGTGGAATTCGATGCCGATCTCGGCGGGCTCAGGATCGTCGACACCCCGCATAGCCACGCTTCGGCGGAAACCGCCGTCAGGATCGCCGCCAGCGGTGAGGCCCGGGCACTGATGAAGGGGGCGCTGCATACCGACGAGCTGATGAGTGCGGTGCTCGCCCGCGATGCCGGCCTGCGCAGCGAACGCCAGATGAGCCATATCTATGCGCTGGATGTCGCCAGCTACCCTCGACCGCTGCTGATCACCGACGGCGCCCTGCATATCCAGCCCGACCTGGCCGCCAAGCGCGACATCGTCCAGAACGCCATCGAGCTCGCCCATGCGATAGGCCTGGCGCGTCCCCGCGTGGCGATCCTCTCGGCGGTCGAAACCGTCAACCCGCGCATCCCCTCGACCCTCGATGCCGCCGCGCTGTGCAAGATGAGCCAGCGCGGCCAGATCACCGGCGGCGAACTCGACGGTCCGCTGGCCATCGACAACGCCGTCTCGCTGCAGGCGGCCCGCACCAAGGGGCTCGACTCGGTGGTCGCCGGGTGCGCCGACATCCTCGTGGCGCCCGACCTCGAGGCCGCCAACATGATCGCCAAGCTGTTGATCCATCTGGCCGGTGCCCAGGCCGCCGGGCTGGTGATGGGGGCCCAGGTGCCGATCATGCTGACCAGCCGCAGCGACGATGTCGCCACCCGCCTCGCCTCGGCGGCGCTGGCCTGCCTGGTCGTGCGGCGCGGAGACGCCCCCTCATGAGCGGCCCGATCCTGACCGTCAATGCCGGTTCGTCATCGCTCAAGTTCGCGCTCTACGAGCGGGGCCGGGAGCAGCTTCGCGGACTGGTCGAGCGGATCCACGAGGCACCGCGCCTCAGCCTTCGCGATACCGATGCCAGCCGCGAGGGTTTCACGGTCGAAGGAACCGGCCACGCCGCGGTGGCCCAGGCCCTCCTTGGCTGGCTGGAAAACCGCATTGGCCAGGCGCCGCTCGCCGCCGTCGGTCATCGCGTCGTGCATGGCGGCCGCCGCCATGGCCGGGCTCGTCGCATCGACGAGGCCCTGCTGGACGAACTCGACGCGCTGGTCTCGCTGGCTCCGCTGCATCAGCCACAGTCGCTGGCGATCATCCGGCAGATCCAGGCGCACTGGCCGAACCTGCCCCAGGTCGCCTGTTTCGACACCGCCTTCCATCGCACGCAACCCTGGCTCAACCAGTGCTATGCGCTGCCGCGTCAACTGACCGAAGACGGCATCCTGCGCTACGGTTTCCACGGCCTTTCCTATGCGCATGTCGCCCGGCAGTTGCCCGACCTGCTGGGCGATCGGGCCCGGGGCCGGGTGCTGGTCGCCCACCTCGGCCATGGCTGTAGCCTGTGCGCGATCCGCGACGGCCGCAGCCAGGCGACGTCGATGGGCTTCACGGCGCTCGACGGCCTGATGATGGGGCGCCGGGCCGGCAGTCTCGACCCCGGGGTGGTGCTTTACCTGATGCAGTCCAGGGGCTGGAGCGCCGAGCAGGTCGAACACATGCTCTACCACGACAGTGGCCTCTACGGCGTCTCGGGCAGAATATCCGACGACATGCGCGACCTGCTCGAGAGCCAGGAACCGCAAGCCCGGGAAGCGGTGGCGCTGTTCGTGCGCCACGCGGTACGCGAAGCGGGGGCGCTTGTCGCCCTGCTGGGCGGACTCGATGCGCTGGTCTTCACCGCCGGCATCGGCGAGAAGGCCACGGCGGTCAGACGCGCCATCTGTGCCGAGCTCGGCTGGCTGGGCATCGAGCTCGACGACACCGCCAATGCCCGCCATGCACGACGCCTGGATGTCGGGCGCGGGCCTCTGGTCTGCGTGGTGACGGCCGACGAAGAGGCGGAGATCCACCGCGCGGTGGGGGAATGTCTGACCGACGACGGCTGAACATTCGCGAATCCTTCAGCGTTGAATAACCCGACGGGCAGTTGAAAACCGATCCATGTCGAGCCCCTATACTAGCTACTCAGGGCCCTGGGCATGGAGCGCCGAAACATGCAACGCGAAGAATTCCTGCAGCAGTTATGGCTGGATTACGTTCACCTGCACCCCGATCTCGGCGCGCTGGATTTCGCGCCATCCGTGGAGAACGCCGAGTATCTGGTCGCCGTCACGCTCAATCATGGCCCCTTCGCCGCCGAAGCCTTGCTGCCACCTCTTCGCCACTTCGGTTATCGCTGTGCCGGGCGATTCGCGATGGCCGATCGTGGCGTGCTGGTAACGCTTCTCTCGCCCGCCATGCCGGGCCCCTGGCTGGTGCTCTGCGAACTCCAGTCCGGCACCCTGACCCGTGAACCGCGCCGGCAACTGCAAGCCCTGGTCAATCAGACACCGCGCTGCGACACCCGCGGTCAGAACCTGCTGTGCCGGGGTCGTCCCTGGCCGATGCCCGACTGGGCGACCTATCAGCAGCTGCGTCAGGCCCATCCGCTGGCCGCCTGGCTGGCAGCGCTGGGGCCCCGGCTGCATCACGCCGGCTTCGATTGCAACGGCCTGGGCCAGCCCCTGGAGGCTCTCGACCAGCGGCTGCAACGAGCGGGCCTGATCGGGTCCAGCGATCGGCAGTCCGGGGTCTTCCCGGTCGCGCCACTGCTCGACTACCGCTTCTACCCCGCCTGCACCCGCCGGCTGGCCTTCGCCGATGGCGACGAACAGCGCATCGCGCTGGGCGGCATCGCGCTGGTCCGGAAGTGCCTGAGCAACAATCATGAGCGGGCCGCCGAACTGCTGCTCCCCGAACATACCCGCTGCGAGATCGCCTGAAGCCGCTCAATCGGCCCGGTCGGGGTAGATACGTCTGCCCGCTGCCCCGATCGCCGCTCGCCCGCGCTGCTCGCCAGCGTCCATCACCGACTCGGCCGGTGCCTCGTCCTCGGCCGGCGCGTCGTTGCTGCCGGCGTCTTCATAGTGATAGTTGACGAAGTCGAACTCCAGCTGCTGCGGCTCATGCCGGGGGTCGAGCTCGCTATGGTAGTGCGGCGTCTCCATGATCGGCATCGGCGCATAAGGCTCCTGCTCGATCGCCTGCTCGGCGGCGGTCGGCGCGCTGTACAACCGAACCGACACGAATACCGCCAGCGCCAGCGCGGCAGCGCCGAGGAACAACCACAGCCCCTCGGGTCCCAGGAACTGCATGACCAGCGAGGCGCTGAACGGGCCGATGATCGAGCCGATGCCGTACCAGATCATCAGCTTGGCGTTGGCGGCGATGATCTCGGAGGGCTCGAGCCAATCGTTGGTATGCGCCAGGCTCAGCGAATACAGGGTGTGCAGCATCGCCGTGTGCAGGCAGGCCACGACCAGCAGCGCCAGGTAGCTGTAGCTGGCGGCCGCCGAAATGAAGGCCCCGGTCACCGCCATCACGGCCGCCATGCACAGGATCACCTTGCGCCGGTCGAGACGATCGGAGATCCGCCCCAGCGACCATTGCGCGACCAGCGCGACCAGCGTGGTGGTCGCCATGAACTGGGCCGTCTGGCTGGTAGACAGGCCGATCTCCTGACCGAAGAACGGTGTCATGGCGAAGAAGGCCTGGGCCATCAGCCCGGCGGTAAATGCCCCCACCAGGCCCACCGGGGCCCGCTTGAACAGCTCCTTGAGCCGGATCTTGTGGGCCACGTCGTGGCTCGACTGCGAGGGTCCGTGGATACGGTGGATCGACAACGGTACCAGCGATAGCGCGAACAGCATGCCGGCCACCGAGAACAGCACGGCGGTGGCCGGATCGGCGATGTTGAGCATCCACTGGCCGCCGGCCAGCGACAACGTCGAGATCACCAGATACCAGCCCAGCACCTTGCCGCGGTTCTCGTTGCTCGATTCCCCCGACACCCACGATTCCATCACCATCAGCAGTCCGGCGGTCGCCGCGCCCCCGGCGACGCGCCAGACCAGCCAGGCCCAGGGGTTGATCCAGATGCCATGCAGCATCGCCGTGACCGCGAGCATCGCCGCGCAGGCGGCGAACACCCGGATGTGGCCCACCGAGCGGATGCGCTTCTCGAGGAAGTAACTGCCCAGCACGAAGCCCAGCGAAAAGCTCGACATCAACAGGCCCGCCATTTGCGACGGAAAGCCCTCCAGGGACATGCGCACCCCGAGCAGGGTCATGATCAGCCCGTGGCCGAGCAGGAAGCTGATTTCGCAGACGAAGAGAATCGGCAGGGTTGCCGGCAAGCCGCGCAAGAGCGTCACCTCCGGGTCGATGGGGAAAAACGAGGCCGCCGGAGCGAGTGAGACACCCGTCCGGCGGCTGAAATGCGGTAATGATGACAGATTGTAGCTTGCGGCCGCCGCCCCCACCAAATTCGCCGGCCCTGCCGGTAGTTATGCACAGTGGCTGTGCACAACCCTGTGAGCGATGGCTGGGCAACCGGTCCCAGGCCACGCGTGATGCGCGACCGGGAAGGTTGGCCACATCTTGATCAACCGACCAGCAGGCCCATGGCGTAGGCGCCGCCGAAACCCAGACTGTAGGCCAGCACCAGTGCGGGCAGGTAACGCAGATAACCGCTGAAGGTCAGTCCGCGCACCTTGGCCAGGGCGATGATCCCCGCCGCCGAGCCGATCACCAGCAGCGAGCCGCCGACGCCGGCGGCATAGGTCAGCGCCAGCCAGTCGGCACGCTGCATCTCGATGCCCGACTTGAGCAGTGCCGCGGTCAGCGGCACGTTATCGACCAGCGCCGAGAGCAGCCCCATCACGTAATTGGCCTGCCAGACCGGCAGCGACTGGTAGCCCTGGGTCAGGAAAGCCAGCACGCCGATCTCCTTGAGCATGCCCACCAGCAGCAGGATACCCAGGAAGAACAGCAGCGTGTCGTACTCGATGACCCGAATGTAGTCGAGCACCCGTCGCTCCTCGGCCTCGGAGCGACGCTCGACGTAATGACCGATCATGAACATCACCGACATCCCGAACAGGAAGGTCAACAACGGCGGAATGCCGAACAGCACGTTGCCGGTCAACGTGGCGAGGATGGTGATCAGAAAGACCGCCGCGATCAGACGGTCCGAGCGGCGGGTCTGGCGACGCTCGTGCGGGATGGTGACCGCGCCGCCGAGGCCGGGCATCAGCAACAGGGCCAGCACGATGACGGCGACCAGCGAGGGCAGCGACAGCAACATCAGGTCGGGGATCGCCACCTTGCCGCTCAGGAAGATCATCAGCGTGGTGACATCGCCGGTAATCAGGGCCACCCCGCCGGAATTGACCGCGAACACGGTCATCACCGCGAAGCGCCGGGTCTTCTCGGGCGGCAGCTGCAGCGACAGCACCAGGGTCAGCGAGACCAGCGAGGCGGTGATGTTGTCGGCCAGCGACGAGAACAGAAAGGCAAAGGCCGCGGTCAACAACAGCAAGGCGCGTTCGTCGATACGCTTGGGCAGGACGCGATAGATCAGATTGGCGATCATGCCCTTGGCATTGAGATAGGCGACGAAGGTCATCGCCGCCATCAGGAACAGCCACAGCGTGGCGATCTCGAGCAGGTTCTCGTTGAGCGCCTCGAGGGTCAGCCCGCTCTCCCGCGACGAAAAGATGAACAACAGCAGCCAACTGAGCGTGCCGATGAACAGCGTCGACTTGGCCTTGTTGAGATGGATGACGTCTTCCAGCGCGACGAGAACGAAAGCCAGCACCGCCAGCGCGACCAACAACCACGACAACCACGTCATCCGAAAGGCTCCTTGTCGAGCCGCCGGGCAATCGTGACAATTCACCGGCAGCCGTTTTCAATGATAGTGTTTTGCGCTGCACAAGCCGTGCGTCCGGGTCGTCGCGCGTCATCGCCCCACGCCCGCCATCGCCCGTCGGCCGCTCGCGAACTTCTGGGCCAACTCCAGCGCGCGCCAATCATAACCACCCCGGACAAGAAAAAGGAGCGGAAAGATGACCATGCCCCTCTGGCAGCCTTCACAGGCGAGCATCGAAGCCACCCAGATGCATGCCTTGATGCAACGCATCAACCGCGAGCATGGCCAGTCGCTCGCCGACTACGCCGACCTGCACGCATGGAGCGTCGCCAACCTCGAACGCTTCTGGCCGCTGGTCTGGGAGCTCGGCGGCGTGATCGCCGAGCAGCGCGGCGACAGCGTGCTTTCGCGTCCGGACGCCATGCCCGGCGCGCGCTGGTTCCCCGAGGCGCGGCTCAACTTCGCCGAGAACCTGCTGCGCCGGCGCGACGACAAGCCGGCACTGATCGCCTGCGACGAGCGCGGCCGTCGCCGCGAGCTGAGTTATGGCGAGCTCTACGAGCGGGTCGCCAAACTCGCCCATGCGCTGCGCGGCAGCGGCGTCACCCCCGGCGACCGGGTTGCCGGCTTCGTGCCCAACAGCGAACATGCGATCATCGGCCTGCTCGCCACGGCCAGCATCGGCGCGGTGTGGTCGTCCTGCTCGCCGGATTTCGGCTTCAACGGGGTGCTCGATCGCTTCGGCCAGATCCAGCCCAAGGTGCTGATCGCCACCGACGGCTACACCTGGAACGGCAAGCCGATCGATACCCGCGAACGCCTCGCCCGGATCAGCACCGCCATCGACTCGCTCAACCAGGTCGTGGTGTTCCCCTTCCTCCACGACGAACCCGACACCCACGGCATCGACAAGGCGGTCGCCTGGGACGACTACCTCAGCAACCCGGCCAGCGACATCGACTTCGAGGCACAGCCCTTCGATCATCCGCTGTACATCCTCTATTCCTCGGGCACCACCGGCGCGCCCAAATGCATCGTCCACTCGGCCGGCGGCAGCCTGCTCCAGCACCTCAAGGAGCACCGCCTGCATACCGACCTCGATGGCGACGACGTGCTGTTCTACTACACCACCTGCGGCTGGATGATGTGGAACTGGCTGGTCTCGGGCCTGGCCTGCGAAGCGACCCTGGTACTGTTCGACGGCTCGCCGTTCGCGCCGGACCCGCAAACGCTCTGGGAGATCGCCGCACGCGAGCGCATCAGCGTGTTCGGCACCAGCGCCAAGTACATCGCCGCCTGCGAGAAGGAGGGGCTCGCCCCCGGCCGCGATCACGACCTGTCGGCCCTGCGCGCGGTGCTCTCCACCGGCTCGGCACTGGCCCATGAATCGTTCGACTATGTCTATCGCGATATCAAGAGGGATCTGCTGCTGGCCTCGATCTCGGGCGGCACCGACATCGTCTCGTGCTTCGCGCTGGGCTGCCCGATCCGCCCGGTCTATCGCGGCCAGCTGCAGTGCCGCGGCCTGGGCATGGCGGTGGATGTATTCGACGACGACGGCAAGCCGCTGCGCGGCGAGAAAGGCGAGCTGGTATGCACCCGGCCCTTCCCGTCGATGCCGGTGGGTTTCTGGAACGACCCCGACGGCGAGCGCTATCGCGAGGCGTATTTCTCGGCCTTCCCGGGCATCTGGGCGCACGGCGACTACGCCGAGATCACCGCCGAGGATGGCCTGATCATCCACGGTCGCTCCGACGCGGTGCTCAACCCCGGCGGCGTGCGCATCGGCACCGCCGAGATCTACCGCCAGGTCGAGAAGGTCGACGGCGTGCTGGAATCGCTGTGCATCGGCCAGGAGTGGCAGGATGACGTGCGCGTGGTGCTGTTCGTTCGTCTGCAGGAGGGCGTCGCCCTCGACGACGCGCTGCGCGACGAAATCAAGCGTACCGTGCGCGCCAATACCACCCCGCGCCACGTGCCGGCACGCATCGTCCAGGTCGCCGACATTCCCCGCACGCTGTCGGGCAAGATCGTCGAGCTCGCGGTGCGCAATGTCGTTCACGACCGCCCGGTCAAGAACCAGGACGCGCTGGCCAACCCCGAAGCGCTCGAGCTCTACCGGGACCTGCCCGAGCTGCAGCATTGAGCGCGACGTACCCGCGAAGCCCCTCGCCGTCCTCACGCCGGACGCCAAGCATGGCCAGCGTGAGGCGCGCAAGGCTGGGCAGCCTGTTGCGCTTGCAGTAGCATGATCGCCAAGTCACTGATGGAGAATGGCATGTCGACCCTGAAAGGGCTCGTCAGCCTGCTGCTGCTGATATTCAGTACGCTGTTCTGGGGCATTCCCTTGCTCGTTTTGACACTGCTCAAACTGGTCACCCCGACACGCCGCCTGCGACTGCGGGTACTCGGCGGGCTCAACCAGGTCGCGCTGGCCTGGCTGGGAACCAACCTGTGGTGGATGCGCCACTGGATTCGCCCGGTCCTCGACATGCGCGTCCCCGAGGGACTGTCGCCCCAGCAGTGGTGGCTGGTGATCGCCAATCACCGCAGCTGGACCGACATCTTCGTGCTGCAGATGGCGCTGCATCGGCGCATCCCCATGCCGCGCTTCTTCATCAAGCGCGAGCTGATCTGGGTGCCGATCGTCGGCATCGCTTTCTGGGCCCTGGAATTTCCCCTCATGCGTCGCTACAAGCGCGAGCAACTCGCCCGCAACCCGGCCCTGGCCGAACGCGACCGCCAGGCCACCGAACGACTCTGCGAGCACGCCCAGCAGGTACCGATGGCCATCTACAACTTCGTCGAGGGCACGCGCTTCACCCCCGCCAAGCAGCAGGCGCAGGACTGCCCCTATCGACACCTGCTGCGGCCCAAGGCCGGCGGCAGCGCCCAGGTCATCAACCTGCTCGGAACGCGGCTAAGCGGGATCCTCGACGTGACCCTGGCTTATACCCGGCAACGCCCGAGCTTCTGGGACTTTCTCTGCGGCCGTGAAGGATCGATGAGCCTCTACGCCCGCCCTATCGAGTTGCCGACATGGATGCTCGGTGGCGATTACCACCAGGACCCGCACTACAAGGAACGCTTCCAGCAATGGCTCAACGCCCTATGGCAGGAAAAGGACGCCAGACTCGACTCGCTGCGCTGATCCTGCTCCTGCTAGTGCTGAGCGGTTGCGCCTCTCATTCACGTCCCACGATCAGCGACGGCACGCCGCTCGCCGGCAACTGGGTGAGCATCCGCCCCGGTGACACCCTCGGCGAACTGGCGCGCCGCGCCGACGTGCCGCTGTTGCGGCTGCAGCGCTTCAATCCCGGCGTCAAGGCCCGTCAGTTGCGGGTCGGACAGCGCATCCTGATCCCCACGCAACGCGAGCGCGCCCCGGGTGGCGGCCCCTATCGCTACCAGATTCGTCCCGGCGACACCTATACCGAAGTGGCGCGGCTTTTCGGCACCACGCCATCGCGCATCCAGGCCGCCAATTCAGGGCTGGCCCCCAACCAGCTCAGGGTCGGCCAACTGATCCAGGTTCCTCTGTCCGGCTCGCCGACGCGGAGCACCGCGAGGCGTGCCGCGCCCACCAAAGCCGCTTCGACCCGCGCGGCCAGCCTGCCCGACCCGGGGCCGCTGCCCAAGCAGAAAAAGCACTGGCCCTGGCCGCTCGACGACTATCGTCTGGTGCGCGATTTCGGACGCGATTCCCGCGGGACTCTCCAGCCCATGCTGCTGGCCACCCAGCAGGGCAGGCAGGCGCATGCGGTCGCCGACGGCGACGTTCGCTTCGCCAGCTCGATGCGCCAGCTCGGCCAGGTGGTGATCGTCCACCATCCCGGCAACCTGCAGAGCGTCTACGCCCTGTGCGGCGAGCTCGAGGTCAAGGAGGGCCAGCCGGTCAAGGCCGGCACGCCGCTCTGCATGGTCAGCCGCAACGCCACCACCGGCCGCTACGACCTGCTGTTCGACGTGCGCCACGGCGGCAAGCCGATCGACCCACGCCAGGTCCTGCGCTGAGCCGCGTCACCGACTCTTAACGCCCTTGTCGCGCGGCTGTCATCGCCGCACGCGAAGCTGAGCCCATTCAGCACGACGAGGGCTACCGCATGCGCATCGCCATGGTCAGCGAAACCTGGGCCCCCGATATCAATGGGGTCGCCCACACGCTGCAGCAGTTGAGCCGGGCGCTGATCCAGCGTGGCGTGACGCTGCAGCTGGTGCGCCCCAGACCCTTCCAGCCCGGCAAGGCCGCAGGGATGGAGCATGAACTGCAGGTCTCCGGCTTTCGCGCCCCGACCTACCCCGATGTACGCCTCGGCATGCCGGCGCGAAAGGCACTGACCCGGCTCTGGCAGCAGGCACGCCCCGACGCCATCTACATCGCCACCGAAGGCCCGCTGGGCTGGTCGGCGCTCAACGTCGCCAGACGACTGGCCATTCCGGCCGTCAGCGGCTTCCATACCAATTTCGATCACTATGCCGGCGACTACGGCATGCGCTGGCTGGAAGCCCCGGTACGCGGCACCCTGCGCTACTTCCACAACCGCAGCCAGGCGACGCTGGTGCCCACCGAGCAACGCGCCGAGGAGCTCCGGCGGACCGGCTTCGAGCGTGTGCGGGTCATGGGCCGCGGCATCGACGCCGACCACTTCGGCCCGCACAGGCGCGATGTCGCGCTGCGCCGGAGCTGGGGCGTCGACGAGCAACAGCCGGTGGCACTGCATGTGGGTCGGATCGCCCAGGAGAAGAACCTCGACCTGCTGGTCGAGTCGTTTGCGGCGATGCAGGCCGTGCAGCCCGATCTGCAACCCCTGGTGGTCGGCGACGGGCCGCAGCGTGCGGCACTGGAAAAGCGTCTGCCCGGCGCGATCTTCACCGGCTTCGTGGACAACGAATCGCTGGCCCGCCATTACGCCAGCGCCGACCTCTTCGTCTTTCCCTCGCGCTCGGAGACCTACGGCAACGTGGTCGCCGAAGCCATGGCCAGCGGCCTGGGCATCGTGGCCTTCGATTACGCGGCCGCGGCTTTGCTGATCGAGCACGATCGGCATGGCTTGAAGGCCCCCTTCGACGACCCGGCGGCCTTCGTCGCCCACGCCGCCGCACTCTGCCGCAACCCCGCCCAGGCAGCGCGGCTGGGGCGTGCCGCGCGCCAGCGTGTCGAACATCACGCCTGGTCGCGGGTCGCCGATGACTTCCTCGCCACCCTGCTACAGGTACAGGAGACGGCCCATGGAAAATCGCAATCTGCACGCGTTTGAACGGCTCGATCTGCTCGAATGGCAGACCTGCCACCGGCTGGCCGGCTACAGCCGTCACTGGCCCTTGCTGCTGACCCTGCGCATTGCCAGCCGACTCGGCGACTGGCCGGTCTGGGCCGCGCTGATCGCCTGCCAGGCGCTGATCCATGGCGCCCATGGCTGGTGGCTGGCGCTGCAGTTCGCGCTGACCGCCGGGGTCGCCGCGCTGATCTACCGGCTGGTCAAGACCCGACTGTGCCGCGAGAGGCCCTTCATCACCTTCGAGCAGATCCCCTGCACCATGCCGCCGATGGATCGCTACAGCTTTCCCAGCGGACACACCATGCACGCGGTGGCCTTCACCACGCTGACCGCCGACAGCGCGCCCTGGCTGCTGGTGGTCATCGCGCCCCTGGCCGCGCTGATCGCTCTGTCGCGGGTGGTTCTGGGACTGCACTACCTCAGCGATGTCGCGGCTGGCGCCCTGCTCGGCTACCTGATCGCCGAGGCCAGCCTTTGGCTGTGGTCCCCGGCCGCGCTGTAGGCTGGTCACCAGCGATGTCGCATGCCATCCTCGCGGCATGCACTCACGCGAGATACCCGGCTGGGAAACGCTGCTTGCCCAGCCGCCACTGCTGCTCCATCGGCAATGCCTGGAACCCGCCCATGCCGACCGCCTGCTCGAATGCCTCGAGCATGACCTGCCCTGGCAGCGTCCCGAGCTGACACTCTACGGCCGGCGTCACCCGATTCCGCGCAGCCAGGTGTGGATGGGCGACCCGGAAGCCGGCTACCGCTATTCGCAACGGGACTTCCAGCCCGAACCCTGGCACCCGGCGGTACGCGAATTGCGCGATCGAATACAGACGCTGGTCGTCGAACACGATGCCAGCGCACGCTTCAACAGCGTGCTGCTCAACCGCTACGTCGACGGTGAACAGCGCATGGGCTGGCACAGCGACGACGAGCCCGAACTCGGCGAGACGCCGCTGGTGGCCGCGGTCAGCCTGGGCGCCGAACGGCCACTGCGCTTTCGCCATCGCCATGGACCGCGCCGGGCCTTCAATGTCTGGCTGCCCCACGCCAGCCTGCTGGTCATGGGCCGCGGTTGCCAGCAGGCGCTTCAACATGCCTTGCTGCCGCGGGCGATCCCCGGGATACGTATCAGCCTGACGTTCCGTCAGGTTCACGGGGGCGCTCCCCAGATATCGACCTGAACGACCACCGAAAAAGACGAAGGCCATCCGTGTGGATGGCCTTCGCAGCAAGATAACGGTATAAGCAATGCGCGAGCGTGTCAGCCCCGATGGTAACCGGGGGTAACGAACGGCATCCTGCTGACCGTCATCGGCAGCCGCTTGCCACGCACCTCGGCATGGACGACGTTGCCTATCTCGGCGGACTCGATGGCGACATAGCCCATCGCCACCGGCCTGCCCACCGTCGGACCGAAGCTGCCCGAGGTGACCTGCCCGATCGAGTGGCCATCGGCGTCGAACAGCTCCGCGCCTTCACGGACCGGGGCGCGCCCTTCGCCGAGCAGGCCTACACGCTTGCGGCGATGATCGCGCGCCTGGATCTGATGGAGAATCACATCGGCGCCCAGGAAACCGGCTTCGCGCTCGCCGCCTGCACGTCGCGGCTTGCCGACCGCCCAGATCAGGCCGGCCTCGACCGGCGTCGTGGTCTGGTCGATGTCATGACCATACAGACACAACCCCGCCTCGAGACGCAGCGAATCGCGCGCCCCCAGGCCGATCGCCTCGACCTCTTCTTCCGCCAGCAGCAGGCGCGCCAGGCGCTCGGCATCCTCGCCGGGCACCGAGATCTCGAACCCATCCTCGCCCGTGTACCCGCTGCGACTGATCCGTACCGGGATATCGCCGATCGCAACACGCGCGTGCTGCATGAACGTCAGTTCGCAGGCTGCCGGACAAAGGCGGCGCATGACGGCCGCCGCCTTGGGGCCCTGCAGGGCGAGCAGGCCGCGTTCGAGCTCCTCGATCCGATGGTCGCCGCCCAGGCCGGTGCGCAGGTGGGCGATGTCCTGGGCCTTGCAGGCGGCGTTGACCACCAGATAGAGCTGATCCTCAGCGACCTTGGCCACCATGAGGTCGTCGAGGATGCCCCCCTCGGTGCCAGTGAACAGCGCATAGCGCTGGCTACCTTCCGCCAGCCCGACGATATCCGCGCAGACCAGGCTTTCCAGGGCCTGCGCCGGGTCCGGTCCGCGCAACATTACCTGACCCATGTGCGACACATCGAACAGTCCGCAGGCCTCGCGGGTATGCTCGTGCTCTTTCTTGACCCCCAGGGGATACTGCACCGGCATGTGATAGCCGGCAAATTCGACCATCTTGCCACCCAGTTCGAGGTGCAGGTCATGCAGCGGGGTCGTGCGCAGATCAGTCATCGGATGCTCCAGGGTCAGGTTGTTAAGGCCGGATTCAGCGATCGAGGTCCTCGCCGGGCAGTACCGGCTTGCCGGCGAAATAGTCCTTCGACAGCTTGAAGACCACCGGCGACAGCAGCGCCAGCGCGATCAGGTTGGGTATCGCCATCAGCGCATTGAAGACGCTGGCCATCAGCCACACGAAATCCAGCGGGGCGACGGCACCGGCGAGAATCGCCAGGATGTAGACCACCCGGTAGACCTTGATCGAGGCGATGCCGAACAGGTATTCGCAGCACTTCTCGCCGTAGAAGGCCCAGCCGAGGATGGTCGTGAAGGCGAACACCGCCAGCGCGAAGGACACCACGTACTGGCCGACGCCCGGGAGGGCCCCATCGAAGGCCATGGCGGTCAGCGCGGCGCCGGTCTCGCCGGAGGTCCACTCGGCGCTGGTCAGGATCGCCAGCGCGGTCACCGAGCAGACCACGATGGTGTCGATGAAGGTCCCGAGCATCGCCACCAGCCCCTGACGCACCGGATTCTTGGTCTGCGCCGCGGCATGGGCTATCGGCGCGCTGCCCAGCCCCGCCTCGTTGGAGAACACGCCACGCGCCACACCATACTGGATCGCCTTGGCCACGGCGGCACCGGCGAAACCACCGGCAGCGGATACCGGCGTGAAGGCGTGGCCGAAGATCAGCCCCAGCGCCGCGCCGACCTGCTCGGCATTGATGATCAGCACCAGCAGGCCACAGACGATATAGGCGACGGCCATGATCGGCACCAGCTTGCCGGCGACCTTGGCGATGCGCTTGATGCCGCCGAGAATCACCGCGCCGGCCAGCACCATGATCACCACCCCGGTCAGCCAGTGCGGCATGCCCAACGATTCGCTGAGACCGTCGGCGACCGAGTTGGACTGCACGGTATTGCCGATACCGAACGCCGCGACGGCGCCGAAGAACGCGAACAGCCCGCCCAGCCAGGCCCATTTTCTGCCCAGACCGTTGCGAATGTAGTACATCGGTCCGCCGACATGATCGCCCGCCTCATCGACCTCGCGATAGCGCACCGCCAGGACCGCTTCGGAGAACTTGGTGGCCATGCCCACCAGGGCAGTGATCCACATCCAGAACACCGCTCCCGGGCCACCCAGGAAGATTGCGGTGGCGACACCTGCGATGTTGCCCGTGCCGATGGTCGCCGATAGCGAGGTCATCAAGGCATTGAAGGGGGACACCTCGCCCTCCTTCCGATCGCTCTCCGAGGCACTGCGGCCCTGCCAGAGCAGCTTGAAGCCGATCCCCAGCTTGCGAATGGGCATGACTTTCAGGCCCAGTTGCAGATAGAGGCCCACGCCCAGCAGCAGGACCAGCATCAAAGGCCCCCAGACCACGCCTTCGATGGCTGAAAAAATATTGGTCAACGTTTCCACGTTCGTTCTCCCTTAACGATTGTTGTCTTGATGATTTGTCAGCCAAGCGCCGGCTCGTGTCGAGCGGCGGCCCCCTGGCAGAATTCACCATTATGACGCCAGGTTTCAGAAGGAAAACCCGACCTTCTGCTGGATTTCATCAAATAAGCAATGCCTCATGGCGAATGGAGCGCGCCGGACCAAAACAGGAAAATATTTCTTATCGGAAACACGGCCACATTACCCAGTGGCGGTCTCGATCTCAAGGATCGCGGCTCACCTTTTTCCCGGTGTCCCTTGAGCGTAGTAACCCGCCCACGCCTTTTCACGCGCCGACTGCGCCCTCGGCACGCAGGCATGTCAAGCTCCCGTGTCGAGCGACTGGACTTGCCCGGAAAATCTGCCCACCCTTACCCTGACGGTCAGGTCAAACAGGCCCGGGAACGTCTTGCCAGGCCCGGATGCTGGCAGCCAAAGGCTCGCCAATGGGCTCTTTTCGCGATACGATTCCTCGACAAGAAAACCTTTTTTCGTATAGGAAAACTTCATGAGCAACATTCCCGCGAATCTGCGCTATACCGACAGCCACGAGTGGATTCTCGACAACGGCGATGGCACCTTGACCATCGGCATCACCGACCATGCCCAGGAAGCCCTGGGGGACGTGGTCTTCGTCGAACTTCCCGAGGTAGGCCGCACGCTCGACAAGGGCGAGGAGTTCGGCGTGATCGAGTCGGTCAAGGCCGCATCGGACCTTTACGCCCCGCTGGATGGTGAAATCGTCTCCGTCAACGAAGCGCTCGAGGATGCACCGGAGACGGTCAATTCCTCGCCCTACGAAGATGGCTGGCTGCTGACCCTCAAGCCCAGCGACAGCGACGCACTCGACGACCTGCTCGATGCCGACGCCTACGCCGCCATTGTCGACGCAGAAGCGTGAAGCCGACGGGGCGGGCAACCTCAACCTGCCCGCCCCGCGCCCTTCCGTTTGACGTCTTTCTTTATCGGGCCTGACCGCCCCCTACCCTTCAGGGTGTTGCATGTCTACAGACAATCGCCGCCTGGCCGAACTGGTCAGTCATGATGCCTTCGTTAAGCGCCATAACGGTCCCGATGCCGACGATACGCAAGCCATGCTCGCCGCGCTCGATGTCGCCGACATGGCCTCACTGATCGACGAAACCATCCCCGCGGGGATCCGGCTCGATCGAGAGCTCGCCCTCGAGGCGCCCCGTGGCGAGGCCGAAGCGCTGGACTACCTGAAGCGCCTGGCCCGCCAGAACAAGGTCTTCAAGACCTATATCGGTCAGGGCTACTACAACACCCATACCCCGGCGGTGATCGTCCGCAACGTGCTCGAGAACCCGGGCTGGTATACCGCCTACACCCCTTACCAGCCGGAAATCGCCCAGGGCCGCCTGGAGGGGCTGCTCAACTTTCAGCAGATGGTCATGGACCTGACCGGCATGGACCTGGCCAACGCCTCGCTGCTCGACGAGGCCACCGCCGCCGCCGAGGCCATGGCGCTGTGCCGGCGAGCCAACAGGAAGGTCAAGAGCGAGCGTTTCTTCGTCGCCGACGACGTCTTTCCGCAGACCCTCGACGTCCTGCGCACCCGGGCCGTCTATCTGGGCATCGAGCTGGTCGTCGATCGTGCCGAGGCCGTCGCCGAGCATGATGTCTTCGGCGCACTGTTCCAGTATCCCGGCGACGGCGGTCGCGTGCACGACCTGGCGGCACTGATCGACACCGCGAAGCGCAACCAGGCGATGGCCTGCGTGGCCGCCGACCTGATGAGCCTGGCGCTGCTCAAGGAGCCCGGTGCGCTGGGTGCCGACATCGTGCTCGGCAACTCGCAGCGCTTCGGCGTGCCGATGGGCTTCGGCGGCCCTCATGCGGCCTTCTTCGCCACCACCGACAAGCACAAGCGCTCGATTCCCGGACGCATCATCGGGGTGTCCAAGGACAGCCGCGGCAATACCGCCCTGCGCATGGCCATGCAGACCCGCGAGCAGCACATCCGCCGCGAGAAGGCGACCTCCAACATCTGCACCGCCCAGGCACTGCTGGCCAACATCGCCGGCTTCTATGCCGTCTATCATGGTGCCGAGGGCCTGCGCACCATCGCCACCCGCATTCATCGGCTGACCAGCATTCTCGCCGAGGGCCTCAGGCGCAAGGGCGTGACGCTCGAGCACGACAGCTGGTTCGACACCCTGACCCTGACCGGCGTCGATGTCGGCAAGATTCATGGCCGTGCGCTGACCCACGAGATCAACCTGCGCCTGCGCGATGACGGCCGGGTCGGTGTCAGCCTCGACGAGACCACCACCCCCGCCGATGTGGCGGTGCTGTTCGACGTGCTGCTCGGCGAGGAACACGAACTCTCGGTCAGTGCGCTCGACGAGGCGATCGTCGCCGAGGGTCGCGACGGCATCCCGGCGGGCTATCGTCGCGAGAGTGCCTACCTGACGCATGCCAACTTCAACCGTTACCGCAGCGAAACCGAGATGCTGCGCTATCTCAAGCGACTCGAGAATCGCGACCTGTCGCTGACCCACGCGATGATTCCGCTGGGCTCGTGCACCATGAAGCTCAACGCCACCAGCGAGATGATCCCGATCACCTGGCCGGAGTTCGCCCGGATCCACCCCTTCGCGCCCAACGACCAGACGGTCGGCTACAAGCAGATGATCGACGAGCTGGCGGCGTTTCTGGTCGAGCTCACCGGTTACGACCACATCTCGATGCAGCCCAACTCGGGCGCCCAGGGCGAATACGCGGGGCTGGTGGCGATCCGTCGCTATCAGGCCGATATCGGCGAGGGGCATCGCGACATCTGCCTGATTCCCAGCTCGGCGCACGGCACCAACCCCGCCTCGGCGGCGATGGCGCAGATGAAGGTGGTGGTGGTCGAGTGCGACGACAGCGGCAACATCGACGTCGCCGACCTGCGCGCCAAGGCCGAACGGCACAGCGACGCACTCGCGGCGATCATGATCACCTACCCCTCCACCCACGGCGTGTTCGAGGAGACGGTACGCGAGGTGTGCCAGATCGTTCACGACCATGGCGGCCAGGTGTACATCGACGGTGCCAACATGAACGCCCAGGTGGGGCTCTGCCGCCCCGGAGATTTCGGCGGCGACGTTTCGCACCTCAACCTGCACAAGACCTTCTGCATCCCGCACGGCGGCGGCGGCCCGGGCATGGGCCCGATCGGCGTCAAGGGGCATCTCGCACCGTTCGTGTCCAATCACGTGGTGACGCCGATCGCCGGGGTCCGCGAGGCGTGCGGCGCGGTCGCGGCGGCGGCCTACGGCAGCGCCTCGATCCTGCCGATCTCGTGGGCCTACATCAAGATGATGGGCGCGCGCGGGCTGCGCGAGGCCACCGAACTGGCGATCCTCAACGCCAACTACATCGCCCTGCGCCTCGTCGATCACTACGCGGTGCTCTATCGCGGTGCCAACGGCAGGGTGGCCCATGAGTGCATCATCGATACCCGTCCGCTCAAGACGAGCTCGGGGATCAGCGAGGAAGACATCGCCAAGCGCCTGATGGATTACGGTTTCCATGCGCCGACCATGTCGTTCCCGGTGCCCGGCACGCTGATGATCGAACCCACCGAGTCGGAGTCACGCTATGAGATCGAGCGTTTCTGCGAGGCGATGATCGCGATTCGCGAGGAGATCGCGCGGGTGGAAAGCGGTGAATGGAGCCTCGAGGACAACCCGTTGGTCAATGCCCCGCACACCATGGCCGACCTGCGCGACGCCGAGTGGCCGCACCCCTATTCGCGCGAACTGGCGGCCTTCCCCTCGGAAGCCACCAAGGCCGCCAAGATATGGCCGGCGGTCAATCGCGTCGACAACGTGTTCGGCGATCGCAACCTGATCTGCTCCTGCCCGAGCATCGACGAATACCGCGACTGACGACACCTTCCGCAACGCCCCGGGAGCCCGCTTCGGCGGGGCTCCCGGGGCAGTCGCATCGCACGGTCGGTTCAGATATCGAACCCCGGCTCCTCGACCAGACCGTACAGGGTGTTGCGCCGCTCCTCGCGGAATTCGCCGAGCAGCTGCGTGTAGCGTCGCGGCGTCTCGCTGCCCGCCTGGGTGACGACATACAGCGTCTCGTAGACCTGGTTGGGCAGGGTCAGCGCCTTGACCTGCCGCTGCCAGGGCGAGGTTTCAAGGACCGGCCTCGAGACCACCGTGAAGCCCAGCCCACGGGCGACGGCGTCGAGCACCATGGCGACCTCGTTGGTGTGCCCCTGGCGCGGGAAATGGCTCATCGAGCGAAATTCGCCGGCGAAATTGGCACGCAGCAACTGCCCGGCATAATTGATGCCGTCCGAGTAGTTCATGAACCCCAGCGCCAGCAATTCCTGCAACGAGGTGCCGGTAAAATCGGCCGGCACGACCAGGCACAACGGCTCCTGGTGCCAGGGCTCGAACTCCAGATCCGGATGCTTGAACACCTCGGTCACGATGCCCAGATCGTAGCGGCCGGCCACCACGTCCTGCACGATCTCGTCGTTGAAGGCGAAACTGTAGCTGACGGTGAGCCCGGGGTGCATCTGCTGGTAGCCGAGAATGAACGGATAGAACAAGAGCCCGACGCTGCCCGGCGAAGCCACCCGGCAGTCGCCCGAATCCAGCGACTCGTTGTCCAGCGAATGGCGGAAATGCTCATGCTCGGCGAACAGCCGAACCGAATAATCGTAGGCCCGACGGCCGGCCTCGGTGAGGGTGAAGCGACGCCCGTAGCGGTTGATCAGCGACTTGTCGAGATAGTTTTCCAGCTTGCGAATGTGCTGACTGACCCCGGGCTGGGTCATCTCGAGTCGCCGTGCCGTGTGCGTGAAGCTGCCGGTCTCGACCAGGGTTATGAAAGTACGGAAATACTGGGCATTGAACATGGAACGGGCGACCACTCGCTGGAATTTCGTTGACCACAGCGCGCCAGGCAACGGCTCGATCCGGGGCGCAACCCGGACCAGGCTGCCACCAGATGACATGCCGGAGGCCATCTTAGCAAAGATGGCCCCGCGGCGCAGCGCTGCGGCCGGGATACCGGCGTGTTAGCATCGGGTGATGGGACTACGCTCAGTAAAAACCGTTACCATGCCCGGCACACTTGGCGTACCTACCGCCCCGCTCGACCGGCGCGATCGTCGATGGAACGCCCGCCCGCGACCGCGCCAATGTGTACACTTCAATTTACGCAACGACGCCCCCAGGCGTCGCCACACCCGATTGCAGGCATGACAAGGAACCGCTAATGCCGGAAACGATTTCGACCACGATTTCCCCGGAAGGCAGCCTCGAGGTGCTGTCTCAGCAGGAGGTCAACCGCTTGCGCGACACCTCGGCCAATGGTCTCCACGACCTTTTGCGTCGCTGCGCCCTGGCGGTACTCAACTGCGGCTCGCCGACCGACGACGGGCTGGCGGTGATGGAGACCTATCGCGATTTCGACATCGAGGTCCTGCAACAGGATCGCGGTATTCGTCTCAGGCTGACCAACGCCCCGGCCGATGCCTTCGTCGACGGGCGCATGATCCGCGGCATACGCGAGCACCTGTCGGCGATCCTGCGCGACATCGTCTACGTCTTCAACGAGATCCAGCAGCACTCGCGCTTCGACCTGGCAACCAGCGACGGCACCACCAACGCGGTCTTCCACATCCTGCGCAACGCCGGCACGCTCAAGTCGTCCCGCGAGCCCAGCCTGGTGGTCTGCTGGGGCGGCCATTCGATCTCGCGCGAGGAGTACGACTACACCAAGAGCGTCGGCTACCACCTGGGGCTGCGCGACCTGGACATCTGCACAGGCTGCGGCCCCGGCGCCATGAAAGGCCCGATGAAGGGGGCCAACGTCGCGCATGCCAAGCAGCGCCGCAAGCAGGGCCGCTACCTGGGCATCTCCGAGCCCGGGATCATCGCCGCCGAGTCGCCCAACCCGATCGTCAACGAGCTGGTGGTGATGCCCGACATCGAGAAGCGCCTCGAAGCGTTCGTTCGCGTCGGGCACGGCATCATCATCTTCCCTGGCGGCGTGGGCACCGCCGAGGAAGCCCTCTACCTGCTGGGCATCCTGCTGCATCCGGAGAACGCCGACACCCCGTTCCCGGTCATATTCAGCGGTCCGCCGAGCGCCGCCGACTACTTCAAGCGCATCGATGAGTTCCTGCGCTACACGCTGGGTGAAGAGGTCCGCCAGCGTTATCGCATCATCATCGACGACCCGGTGAAGGTGGCTCGCACCATGCGCGAGGGAATCGACGAGGTCACCGAGTTCCGCCGGGCGCATCATGACGCCTTCTACTTCAACTGGCGCCTCAACGTGCAACCCGGCTTCCAGCAGCCCTTCGAGCCCACCCACGAGGCGATGGCCGCCCTGCAGCTCCACCACGGCCAGCCGATCCATGAGCTCGCCGCCAACCTGCGCCGCGCGTTCTCGGGCATCGTCGCAGGCAACGTCAAGGAACCCGGCATTCGCGCCATCGAGGCGCACGGCCCTTTCCGGCTGCACGCCGAGTCCGAACTGATGGCGCGCCTGGACGACCTGCTCAACTCATTCGTCGCCCAGGGGCGGATGAAGCTACCCGGCAGCCATTACGTGCCCTGCTACACGCTGGACTAGGCGCGGCAAGGCGCGCCCCTCGGCACTCCAGCGCAAGCCGATGCCAGCCAAAAAGCAAGAGACCCGGCCGCCACGGTCGGGTCCTTGCGTGTGCAGTGTCCCTGGAGACGCTAGCGAACGGGCATCAGGCGCTGCGACGCAGCCCCACCGCCAGGGCATGGATCAACAGCCCCAGCGTGGTGCCATGCGAGAGCACCGCCAGGCCATCGAGGCCGGCCAGGCCGCCCTGTACAGCCTGCCAGACGGCGACCACGAGCAGGCTCGCGGCCATGGCAATCCCCATCCGTCCCAGCAACGGGGGAAAGCGTCGCCGCGCGACGGCGTCGAGCAATCGCCAGGAAGCCACGGCAACCCCCAGCACCACGACGGCGGCGATGCACAGCAGGATCAAGCGATCCTGCGCTACGCCGTCGGCGAGATAGCGCAGCAGGGTCGCCAGCATGGCGATCAGGATGCCGGTGAGGATGCTGACCCGTTCGGCGGTCATGACACGAGTCGTCATCGTCACCCGGCCTGCAGTTCGTTCTCGTCGATCCACGCCTCGGCCCAGGGCACGGCGGCGTCGTCGGCCATGAAGGTTTCCATGGCGTCGACCTCCAGGCGCTCGCCGACACGTTGCGCGCCATGGTCTTCGAGCAGCGCATCGAGGCTGCGCCCGGCGCCACAGAAGGTATCGCCATAGGAGCTGTCACCCAGCGCGACCAGCCCGTAGCGCAGCCCGCCGAGCGCGGGATGCCGCTCGTCGATCGAGCGGGCAAACGGCATGATGCCGCCGGGGTAGTCGCCACTGCCGGTGGTCGAGACGCAGAAAAGGGTCAGATCGGCGGCATCATCGGTAATGTCGTCGAGCGTCGGCTGCTCGAGGATGGACACCTCGTAGCCGGCCTGCTCGAAGAGCGGCTTGACCTGTTCGGCGACATCCAGGGCGCCGCCATAGACGGTGCCGACAATGATCTTGAGCGTGGGCATGGGCAGGACTTGCTTGGAAAATTTGCCCGGATACTAGCACGTAAAGCGCCGCTCGCGCAGGTCTCCCGGCCATGTCGCCCCAGGGCCGGGCCGCTTAGCCGCTCTGCTGCGCGCGATGTGCCGTGCCCACCTCGCCCTCCACCATGGCCTCGTGAACATCCTGAAGACTGGCGGGGTCGTCGATGGTCGACGGAACGCCGTAGGATTCGCCGTCGGCGATGTTGCGCAGCAGCTTGCGCAGGATCTTGCCCGAGCGGGTCTTGGGCAGGCGCGCAACCACCAGCACCTGACGCAGGCTGGCGATGGCTCCGATCTGCTCGCGAACCAGGGTCACCAGTTCACGCTCGAGCGCGACCGCATCGCCATCGAAACCGTCCTTGGGAATCACCAGCGCGACCGGCACCTGGCCCTTCAGTTCGTCCTGGATACCGATGACCGCGCACTCGGCCACCGCGGCATGCGAGCCCACGACCCCTTCCATCTCGCCGGTGGACAGGCGATGCCCGGCGACATTGATGACGTCATCGCTGCGACCCATGATGAACAGGTAGCCCTCCTCGTCGAAGTAGCCGCCGTCACCGCTCAGGTAACAGCCCGGGAAAGCCGCCATGTAGGCGCGCTGAAAGCGTTGCGGGTCGCGCCATATCCCCGTCAGGCAACCCGGCGGCATCGGCTCGCGAATCACCACGCTGCCCTGCTCGCGGCAGCCGGCCGGTTCGCCCCGCGAGTCCAGCACGGCCACGGCGAATCCGGGAACCGGTAGCGTCGCCGAACCGGCCTTGGTCGGCATCGGTTCAAGCCCCTGCAGATTGGCGACGATCGGCCAGCCGGTCTCGGTCTGCCACCAGTGATCGACGACCGGCACCGACAGCAGGTCCTCTAGCCAATGAAAGGTGGGCGGATCGAGGCGCTCGCCGGCGAGGAACAGCGTCCGCAGGCAGGCGATGTCGTGGCCTGCGAGTCGCCGGCCGTCCGGGTCTTCCTTCTTGATGGCGCGAAACGCGGTCGGCGCGGTGAAGAAAGCCCGCACCCGGTATTCCTCGATCAGACGCCAGAAAGCACCGGCATCGGGGGTCCGTACCGGCTTGCCCTCGTAGACCAGCGTGGTGCAGCCGTAGATCAACGGGGCGTAGACGATATAGGAGTGGCCGACGACCCAGCCGATATCCGAGGCCGAGAAGAACACCTCGCCAGGGGCCATGCCATAGACGCGGTCCAGCGAATAGTGCAGCGCCACCGCGTGGCCGCCGTTATCGCGCACCACCCCCTTGGGCTTGCCGGTGGTCCCCGAGGTGTACAGGATATACAGCGGATCGCTGGCCTTGACGGCGACGCAGTCGACAGGCGATGCACTCGCCACCAGCGCCCGCCAGTCGCGATCGCTGTCGTTCAATTCGGCACGCAGCGAGTCGCGCTGCAGGATCACGCAAGCCTCGGGGCGATGGCGGCTACGCGCCAGGGCCGCATCGACGATCGGTTTGTAGGGGATGACCCGATCCACCTCGACGCCGCAGGAGGCGGCAATCACCACCCGCGGCTCGGCGTCCTCGATGCGCACGGCAAGCTCATGAGCCGCGAAGCCGCCGAACACCACCGAGTGCACGGCCCCCAGCCTGGCGCAGGCGTACATGGCGATCAGCGCCTCGGGCACCATCGGCATGTAGATCACCACCCGATCGCCCTTGACCACACCCAGCGAGGCGAGCGCACCGGCGAACAGCGCCACCTCGTCGCGCAATTCCCGATAGCTCAGCGTGCGCCTGCCCCCGGTTACCGGCGAATCCCAGTGCATGGCGGGCTGGTCGCCGCGCCCCTCGGCAACGTGATGATCGAGTGCCACGTAGCAGGTATTCAGTTCGCCGTCGGCGTACCAGTGCGCATGCCCCTGCGCATCATAGCCGAGTATCTCGCGGGGCCGGCGAAACCAGGGGATACGCTGTGCCTGCTCGGCCCAGAAGGCCTCGGGATGCTCGATCGATCGCTGGTATTCGGTCTGGTATGCGCTCATGAAATGCCTGCCATTCAAGGATGATCGACAACCTCATCGGTCCCATCGGGCCGCGATGAATTGTTGACACAACTCTAGAGCATTCAGGCGGATTTACCGTCATACCATCGGCTAGTCGGCGGGAACGGATTGTTGCCAACCGCCTCTCGCCTTCCCGACAGAAAGTTTGTCGACAATGATCCGGCATAGCGACGCCGAAAATCATCGTGGCGATGAATTAGCGTTGGTCGCCCCGAAAAGGCAAATTTGCGTGGTTGTTGAAGTTTCACTAAATCAGTAAGAGAGGCAGACTTGTTGCGTTACCTCTCACGTCACCCGCGGCGGCTCCGACACCTGCGAGCAGGCATCGGCAGCGGGAAAATGGACACGGCGCAGGACGCGCCGGCCACAGGAGGCAAAACATGACTAACCGCCCGCTCGCTGCACGGCTGCTGAACGACCCCAACGATGCCATCCTTTCATCGACCAACCTGTTGAAGGCGGTCGCCAACGAAAATCGCCTGCGCATCCTCTGCCTGCTCGACAACGGCGAACTCTCGGTGTCCGAGCTGAACACCCGTCTGTCGCTGAGCCAGTCGGCACTCTCGCAGCACCTGGCCATACTGCGCCGTATCGGGCTGGTCTCCACCCGCCGCGCCTCGCAGACCATCTATTATTCGCTGCAGGGCAACGAAGCCAGGCAACTGATCGACACCCTGGCCAGGTTGTATCTGGACTAGCCTCAACGGCGCTGCCAACCGCTGGCCTCGAGCGCCTCGTAGACCCGCTGCAGGGCGTCCGAGATGCCTAGCGACACGGCTCGGCCCAGGCGCTCGGTCACGCCGCGGCGCTTTTCGAGGCTCACCGTGACGACCCGCGCCGCTTGCATGCGTTCCAGAAGGTAGGCCTCGCTGGTGCCCACGTCGTCGATCAGCCCCCTGCCCACCGCCTGGCTGCCATACCAGGTCTCGCCGGTCGCAATGCTGTCGATATCCAGCCCCGGGCGGCGTTCGGCAACGAAACGCTTGAACAGCTCGTGGGTGCTCTCCAGTTCCTCGACGAATTTCTCGCGCCCCTCCTCGGTGTTCTCGCCGAACACCGTCAGCGTCCGCTTGTAGCGTCCAGCGGTCAGGAGTTCGACATCGATGTCGTGGCGCTTGAGCAGCCGGTGAACATTGGGCATCTGAGCCACCACGCCGATCGAACCCAGCACCGCGAACGGCGCCGCACGCAGCCGGTCGGCGCAACAGGCCATCATGTAGCCGCCGCTGGCCGCCACCTTGTCGATGCACACCGTCGTCGTCACGCCCGCCTCGCGAAGGCGGTCGAGCTGGGCGGCGGCCAAGCCATAGGCGTGCACCAGGCCGCCCGGCGATTCCAGGCGCATGACGACTTCGTCACGCTCGCCGATCACGTCGAGAATCAACGATATCTCCTCGCCAAGCCGCGTCGTTCCCGATGCCTTGATGTCGCCGTGGAAATCGAGCACCCAGAGCGTGGGCCGCCGTTCGGGATCGCTCCCGTCGGTCTTGTCGCGGCGCTTGTCGTCACGCTTGAAGGCCTTGAGCGCCGCCTTGCGGCGCTTTCTGTCGAGGCCGACCAGGCGCAACTGCCGCTGGCGTGCGCGGTAACGCTTGTTGAGCTCCTCGATGCGCAGATGACTGCGCGCCTGGCCGGCCCTGGCGCGGCCGACGACCGCGAGCGCCGCCATGACCAGCACGAGCAGCGTTATCACCTGGGCCAGGAACAGGCCATATTCCGCGAACCATTGACTCACCCTGTTGCTCCTCGTTGCCTATTCAAGAATCCACATGGTCGTTCATCCGGCCGACCAAGAGTAACGCTTGATTCAAACGCCTGTTCAAAATAAGCTCGAAGGCTTTCCCGTTCGCAGGCTGCAGAGAACTTCATGAGCGAAACCACTCAGGTAATCGACAATCTCAAGTCTCGTTTCGACCCGCAAGCCGCCAAGGGCATGCACGAGACCTTCCAGTTCCACATCGCCGATGCCGACGACTACTTCATGACCGTCGATGACGGGACGCTGGATATCCAGCAAGGCGAGCATGACGACCCCTCGGTGTCGCTGTCCACCGACAGCGCCACCCTCAAGGGCGTCTTGAACGGGGAGCTCAACGGCATGCAGGCCTTCATGTCCGGGCGTCTCAAGGCCAGCGGCAACCTGATGCTGGCGACCAAGCTGACCCAGCTCTTTCCCTGAGGGCCCACGCTGGCGAGCCGGGTCGCCAAGCGGCGCCGGCAACGTGGGGGACCGATACCAGAAGGGCCCCGCCAAACGGCGGGGCCCTTTCATCTACGGGTCGGCCATTGCCGAGCGGCCCTTCGCCGATCAGCGTGCGCCGGCTGGCATCACTGCGGCGCGGGCCCGTCGAACGCCTCGACCCGCGCCTTGAGCTTCTGCCCGGGGCGAAAAGTGACCACGCGGCGGGCTGAAATCGGAATCTCTTCGCCGGTCTTGGGGTTGCGCCCCGGACGCTCGCGCTTGTCGCGCAGGTCGAAGTTGCCGAACCCCGAAAGCTTGACCTGCTCGTTCTCGCGCAAACAGCCCCGGATCTCCTCGAAGAACGCCTCGACCAGGGTCTTGGCTTCGCGCTTCGAGACGCCGAGCTCCGTGTGCAGGTGTTCAGCCAGTTCCGCCTTGGTCAATGCACCCATTGTCACTCCCTCGTGCTGGATGACGACGTTCAGCCGCGCAACTCGGCACCGAAACGCTGCTTCGACTCGGCGACGATCGCCTCGACTAACTGATTGATTTCTTCATCATTCAGCGTGCGCGAAGGATGCTGCCAGGTCAAGCCCAAAGCGACACTCTTGTAGCCTTCGGCGATGCCGGCCCCCTGGTAGACGTCGAACAGGTGCAGGTCCGTCAGCCATTCGCCGGCCCGCTCGCGCAGCGTATCGAGAAGCGCCTGGACGGCCACGGCTTCGTCGACCACCAGCGCCAGGTCGCGACGCACCTCGGGATAGCGCGACAGCGCAGCGAAGCTCGGCAACCGCCCTTCGACCACAGGGTCCAGCTCGACTTCGAAAACCAGCGGG
Organism: Modicisalibacter radicis; assembly: GCF_900961225.1. GTDB lineage: Bacteria > Pseudomonadota > Gammaproteobacteria > Pseudomonadales > Halomonadaceae > Modicisalibacter. Next base: position 24,113 of record NZ_CAAHFN010000076.1, on the reverse strand, counting down.
TCGCTCTTCAGCCCCAATTCGGCGCGCACCGCCGGATGCAGGGCGCCGATCCAACCGACACGCTGCCCCCGATGCAGCACCGCGGCGGTCTGCCCCGGATGCAGGGCCGGATGTTCGGCGGGCTCGAAACGCCAGGCGTCGGCGTCGCCTCCCATCGCCAGCAGGCTCTCAAGATCGCCCTTGAGATCGAAGAAATCGACATTGTCGCGGCGCGCGGCCCAGCCCTCGGGATCGCGCGGCCCGCAGACCAGCCCGCCCAGCATCGCGGTCTGTTCCAGCGAGTCGAGTGCCCCTCTGAACACCAGCCCCGATTCGAACAACCTCACCCGCTGCTGCTGACGGTTGAGGTTGTGGGTCAACGCCTTGACCAGCCCCGGCAGCAAGCTGGCACGCATTACCGCCATGTCGCTGGAGATCGGATTGGCCAGACGCGGTGCATCGACGCCGGGCGCCAGCAGCGCCTGCAACTCGGGGGCGACGAAGCTGTAGCTGATCGCTTCCTGGTAGCCTCGCGCCACCAGTTGACGGCGCAGCCGCGACAGCGGCTGACGCACTTCGTGATCGGCCTGAAGCGACAGACGCGCCGCCGGCCGACGTACCGGCAGGCGGTTGTAGCCGTGGATCCGCGCCAGCTCTTCTATCAGGTCTTCCTCGATCGCCACGTCGAAGCGCCAGCTGGGCACTCCGACCCGCCAGCCCGCATCGCCCTGTGCCGTCACCCGCATGCCCAGCCGCGTCAGGATATCGACCACCTCGTCGGCGGGCAGCGGCATGCTCAGGCACTGCTCGATGCGCGCGGCGCGCAGCAGGATCTCCCGCTCACCGGGCAGGTGGTCGGGGCTCGCCGTCTCGCTCAAGGGCCCCGGCTCGCCGCCGGCGATCGCCAGCAGCAATTGAGTGGCACGTTCGATGGCCTGACGCGTCAGGGCCGGATCGACGCCGCGCTCGAAACGATGCGAGGCATCGGTGTGCAGCCCATAGGAGCGCGCCTGCCCGGCCACCGCCAGCGGCGTGAAGAAGGCCGCTTCGAGGAACACGTCGCGAGTGGTCTCGCCGACCCCCGAAAACTCGCCCCCCATCACCCCGGCGATGGCCAGCGGCTTTTCGGCATCGGCAATGATCAGGGTATCGTCGCGCAGGGCGATCCGCTGGCCGTCGAGCAGCACCAGCGTTTCCCCCTCGCGGGCGTAGCGCACCTCGATCGCCTGCTCGAGATTGGCCAGGTCGAAGGCATGCATCGGCTGGCCCAGTTCCAGCATCACGTAGTTGGTGACATCGACCAGCGGGTGGATGGCACGCACGCCGCTGCGGCGCAGCCGCTCGACCATCCACAATGGAGTCGCGGCGTCAGCGTCGACATTTTTGACGATACGCCCCACATAACGCGGGCAGGCTTCGGCCGCGGCGACATGGACCGCAAAGCTCGCGTCGTGAACGACCGCCTGTGCCGCCACGTCGGGCTCATCGACGGGTAGCCGGTTGAGCACCCCGACCTCGCGGGCCAATCCCTTGAGGCTCAGGCAATCGCCCCGATTGGGCGTCAGGTCGACCTCGATGGTGACATCGTCGAGCCCCATCCAGTCGCGGAAATCGACGCCGGCAGGTGCATCGAGGGGTAGCTCGAGGATACCCGGCGAGGCTTCCTCCTCGAGGCCAAGCTCCGAGGCGGAGCAGATCATGCCGCGCGATTCGACGCCGCGCAGCTTGGCCCTCTTGATCTTGAAATCGTCGGGCAGCACGGCACCGACGCGAGCGAAGGCCACCTTCTGGCCGCCGGCGACGTTGGACGCCCCGCAAACCACCTGGACGGGCTCCGCGGAACCATCGTCGACCCGGCACACGCTCAGCTTATCGGCATCGGGGTGCGGCTCGCGGCTCAGCACCTCGGCCACCACGACACCGCTGAATACCGCGGCGACCCGTTCCACGGCGTCCACCTCGAGTCCCGCCATGGTCACCTGGTCGGCCAGCGCCCGGGTCGCGAGATCCGGGGAGACCCACTCGCGCAGCCACTGTTCTGAAAATTTCATCTTGGAATCCCGTCTCCTTGATTCGCTCAGGCGAACTGGCGCAGAAAGCGCAGGTCGTTCTCGAAGAACAGCCGCAGATCATTGACGCCGTAACGCAGCATCGCCAGGCGCTCGGCGCCCATGCCGAAGGCGAAGCCCTTGTAACGCTCGGCGTCGATGCCCGAATGACGGAACACCTCGGGATGAACCATGCCGCAACCCATGACTTCCAGCCAGCCGCTGTGCGAACAGACCCGGCAGCCTTCGCCGCTGCACATCACGCACTGGATATCGACCTCGGCGGAGGGCTCGGTGAAGGGAAAGTACGAGGGGCGGAAGCGTACCGAGAGATCGTCGCGCTCGAAGAAGGCATGGAGGAAGTCCTCGATGGTGCCCTTGAGATCGGCGAAGCTGACGTCCTCGTCGACCAGCAGGCCTTCGACCTGATGGAACATCGGCGTGTGGGTCAGATCCGAGTCGCTGCGATAGACCCGCCCCGGGCAGACGATGCGGATCGGTGGCGCCTGATGTTCCATGGTGCGCACCTGGACCGGCGAGGTATGGGTGCGCAGCAGCCGCGTGGCATCGAAGTAGAAGGTATCCGCCATGCCGCGCGCCGGGTGATGGGCGGGAATGTTGAGGGCTTCGAAGTTGTGGTAGTCGTCCTCGATCTCGGGGCCCACCGCGACATCGAAGCCGATCCGGGTGAACAGTCCCTCGATACGCTCCAGGGTCCTCGTCACCGGATGCAGCCCGCCCTGGGACTGGCCCCGGCCGGGCAGCGTCACGTCGACACGTTCGGCGGCCAGCCGCTCGTTCAGTGCCGCCCGCTCGAGTTCGCCGCGTCGCGCCTCGAGGTCGCGGCCAAGCGCCTGCTTCGCCTGGTTGATTCGCTCGCCCGCCTGGGGGCGCTCCTCGGCTGGCAACTTGCCGAGCCCCTTGAGCAGCGCCGTGATCTCGCCCTTCTTGCCGAGATATTTCACCCGTACCTCGTCCAGAGAGGCGACGCTCTCGGTAGCCTGAATGGCCTGACGAGCCTCGGCGACCACCGTCGGTAAATGGTCCATCCGTTACGCTCCGAATCCTGAATCCTGGGACCCTGGCATCCGGGTCCAAAAAAACAGGGGAAGAGCGGCTGCTCTTCCCCTGCGGCGTTCACGATGCTGTCGACGAAGCTTGCGGCTTCGACGGCGCCATCACTTACTGGGCAGCCTTGGCCTTCTCGACGATGGCGGTAAAGGTAGCCTTTTCGTGAACGGCAAGATCGGCGAGAACCTTGCGATCGATCTCGATACCGGCCTGCTTGAGCCCGGCGATGAAGCGGCTGTAGGACAGTCCGTTCTGGCGAGCCGCCGCGTTGATCCGCGAGATCCACAGCGCGCGGAACTGGCGCTTGCGCTGACGGCGGTCGCGGTACGCATACTGGCCCGCCTTGATGACCGCCTGCTTGGCGACGCGGAACACGCGAGACCGGGCACCGTAGTAGCCCTTGGCCTGCTTCATGATTTTCTTGTGACGGCGGCGCGCTACGACACCACGCTTGACACGAGTCATGGCAATCTCCTGACGTTAAATGAATTCGACCAATGCGTTACAGGTTGGGCAACATGCGCGAGATCAATGCCTTGTCGGCATCGTGGATCTGCTTCATGCCGCGCAGCTGACGCTTACGCTTGGTGGACTTCTTGGTCAGGATGTGACTGCGGAACGACTGCTTGTGCTTGAAGCCGTTGGCCGTCTTCTTGAAGCGCTTGGCGGCGCCACTGTTACTCTTGATTTTCGGCATGGAGATAACTCCGCTCGGGTTTTTTAGAAAATCCATGGCCGGTGGCCCGACACGCACCAGCGTGCAGCGACCACCCGTTCACTTGCCGACGGATCACTTCTTCTTCGGGGCCAGGATCATGACCATCTGACGGCCTTCCATCTTGGGGAAGGACTCGACGGCGGCCAGCTCCTCGAGATCGGCGGCAATCCGTTCCATCAGCTTGCGGCCGATATCCTGGTGTGCCATTTCACGACCCCGGAAGCGCAAGGTGACCTTGCCCTTGTCGCCACCTTCGAGGAAGCGGATCAGGTTCTTGAGCTTGACCTGATAATCGCCCTCGTCGGTGCCAGGCCGGAACTTGACTTCCTTGACCTGGATCTGCTTGGTCTTCTTCTTCTGAGCAGCCTTCTGCTTCTTCTGCTCGAAGAGGAACTTGCCGTAATCCATGATCTTGCAGACGATCGGATCGGCATTGGAAATCTGCACGAGGTCCATACCTTCCGCTTCGGCGCGCTCGAGTGCATCGCTTGTGGGTACGATGCCCAGCTGCTCACCGTCGCTGGCGATCAGGCGGACCTGATCTTCGGTAATCCGCTCGTTCATTGGTGGGCGCTTTTCCTGAGGGCGCCCTCTCGGGTTGCTTCTCTTGATGGTTCCGTCTCCACTTTTGCCTTGGAAGATGTCGCTATTACCGCTCGGCCTGCACCCGGTCGATGAAGGCGTCCACCGTCATGCTGCCCAGGTCCTCGCCGCTGCGCGTGCGCACGGCCACCGAGTCGGTCTCGACTTCCTTATCTCCAACCACAAGGAGATAGGGGACCTTCTGCAACGTATGTTCGCGGATTTTAAAGCCGATCTTCTCGTTCCTCAAGTCCGACTTGACGCGCAGCCCGGTATTTTGCAGGCGTTTCTCGAGTTTTTCGGCATATTCGCGCTGCGCATCGGTGATGTTCAACACCACCGCCTGCTGGGGTGCCAGCCACAACGGCATCGCACCGGCGTAGTGCTCGATGAGGATGCCGATGAAGCGCTCCATGGAACCGACGATAGCCCGGTGGAGCATGACCGGCGGCTGGCGATCGCCCGCTTCGGTCACGTACTGCGCCCCCAGGCGGGTCGGCATCATGAAATCGACCTGCATGGTGCCCACCTGCCATTCGCGTCCCAGGCAGTCCTTCATGTGGTACTCGATCTTGGGGCCGTAGAACGCGCCCTCGCCCGGCAACTCGTCCCACTCGACCTCACAGGCAGAGAGCGCACCACGCAGCGCGGCTTCGGCACGGTCCCAGACCGCGTCGCTGCCCAGGCGCTTTTCCGGGCGCAGGGCGATCTTGACCGCAATCTCGTCGAAGCCGAAATCGCGATAGACCTTGAGCGCCTGACGATGAAATGCGGTGACTTCCGGCTCGATCTGGGCCTCGGTGCAGAACACGTGGCCGTCGTCCTGGGTGAAGGCCCGCACCCGCATGATGCCATGCAACGCCCCCGATGGCTCGTTACGATGACAACCACCGAACTCGCCGTAACGCACCGGCAGCTCACGGTAGCTGCGCAGACCGGAATTGAAGACCTGCACATGGCCCGGACAGTTCATCGGCTTGAGCGCATATTCGCGCTTTTCCGATTCGGTGAAGAACATGTTCTCGGCGTAGTTGTCCCAATGCCCGGACTTCTTCCACAGCGAGACATCCATGATCTGGGGGCAGCGGATCTCCTGGTAGCCGCCCTCCTTGTAGACGTTGCGCATGTACTGCTCGACCGTCTGCCACAGGGTCCAGCCCCGGGGATGCCAGAACACCATCCCCGGCGCTTCCTCCTGCATGTGGAAGAAGTCGAGCTTGCGGGCCAGCTTGCGGTGATCGCGCTTCTCGGCCTCCTCGAGGCGCTTGAGATAGGCCTTGAGCTGTTTCTTGTCGTCCCAGGCCGTGCCGTAGATACGCGTCAGCATCGGCTTCTCGGCATCGCCCCGCCAGTAGGCGCCGGCCAGCTTGGTCAGCTTGAAGGCCTTGAGATGCCGGGTATTGGGCACATGGGGTCCACGGCACATGTCCGTGTATTCCTCATGGTGATACAGACGAATCGTCTCCCCCTCGGGAATCTCGCGGACGATCTCCTGCTTGTAGGGCTCGTCGCGATGCAGGAAGGTCAGCATCGCCTGGTCGCGGTCGACATACTCGCGGACCACATCGTAGCCCTTGTCGATCAACTGCTTCATGCGCTGCTCGATGGCGTCGAGATCGTCGGGGGTCACCGAGCGGCCGAAATCGATATCGTAATAGAAGCCGTCTTCGATCACCGGCCCGATGGCCATCTTGGCATCGGGATACAGCTGCTTGACGGCATGACCGATCAAGTGGGCGCAGGAATGACGGATGATCTCGAGCCCTTCGGGGTCACGAGCGGTGACGATCGCCACCTCGGCGTCGTCTTCGACAAGATCGGCAGTATCGACAAGTCGACCGTCGATCTTGCCGGCCACGCAGGCCTTGGCCAGCCCGGGGCCGATCGACTCGGCGATTTGCATGATACTCAGCGGAGCGTCGTAACGGCGTTGACTGCCGTCGGGAAGGGTCACGATGGGCATTCAGGATCCTAAAGCGCAGTGGTGATCCATACCAGGGATCACGTGTCGCGTAAATCGGTGTATGGCGAGGCTGGGCACTTGCCGCCTGGCGCTCACGGAGCATACGACGCCGTGAGATCCGCCAGACGTCTAAAAGTGCGGGCACCTACATTAGCAGGCGCCCCGGTTCGAGTCCACCTGCGGGGCGGGCGTCTCCGCCACGGGGCAGCCGGAAACGAGGAAGGGGCGCCGAGGCGCCCCTTCCTGCATTCAGCCGGCGAATCGAGACGCCGGCCTCATGTCGTCGGCATTACTGGGTCCATTCGCCCAGTTCGACACGACGGTTCTCGGCACGACCCGCGGCCGTTTCATTGGTCGCGATCGGCTGCTCTTCGCCGTAGCCGATGGCGCGCATGCGGTCCGCGTCGATACCCTGCGAGGTCAGGTAGTCCTTGACCGATTCGGCACGACGCTGGGACAGCTCCTTGTTGTACGAATCGCTACCGATGGAGTCGGTATGCCCTTCGAGACGCACACGAACGTTTTCGCTGGCATCGAGCTTGGAGGCGACATCGTCGAGGATCATTTCAGCCTGCGAGGTCAGCGTGGCTGAATCGAACTCGAAGTTGACGTCCCGCAGCACGACATCGGCTTCACAGCCCAGTGCGTTGACTTCGGCACCAGCCGGGGTGTCGGGGCACTGATCCATGTAGTCGGGTACGCCGTCACCGTCGGAGTCGAGCGGGCAGCCTGACGCGTTCACTTCCACGCCAGCCGGGGTTCCCGGGCACTCGTCCTTGTAGTCGGGCACGCCGTCACCATCCGTGTCGAGCGGGCAGCCGGATGCATCGACAGCAACGCCAGCCGGCGTATTGGGGCACTGATCGCGATCGTCCGGAACACCGTCGCCATCGCTGTCGACGACATTGCTGCCATAATCGGCGCACAGCAGGGCACCGGCGGTAGCACCGGCGACGCCGCCTATGGCCGCACCATCGTCTTCGTCGGAATCGCTGCTGGATGCATAGCCGATTCCACCACCGATCAGACCACCTGCCAGGCCGCAGACGAAAGGCGACTGATACCAGGCATCCTGCTGGGTATCGCTCATGGAGGAGGAACCGGAGCTCGCACAGCCAGAAAGACCAAGCACAAGTGCGGACCCAACTAGCAAGCCAGTCGTTGATTTCTTCATGTAAGACTCCTTCTTTACACAGCGCTTGTCGTAACGTGTCGTTACTCGACGGGTCCAATCTAGTCGGAACCCAATAGCTCGGCCAGGACGTTTTTCCACCTATCCTGTCCTCGAAAAAGAAAGCACAAATGCGCCATTTAGGCTAGTGCTCTCCCGCCATCATCTCAGTTCACCCTCGATGACGCATTCTTTACTTCAGTTAACTCTCAGCGTGAAGGAATGCACTTGCCAGTGCAAACCCCCTCACTTGTACGAAGCCTGTACAAGGATACGCTGCAACATCGATCATGCAAGATGATAGTCGACCAGACCGCAGAAAATAGCGGCTGACCGGTCGAGCAGGTCGTCGGGGAAGTCAAAGGCCGGGTGATGCAACGGCCGACAGCCCTCCCCGCTTCCCAGGGTAAACATCGCCCCTTCGCAACCTCCGCTCAACACGCCGAAGTCCTCGGACCAGCGATGCGCCGCGGGCAATCTCGCCAGCGGCATCCGCAGCTCGCCGGCGACGCGCTCGATGGCGTTCACCGCGGCGGTTGCGTTGACGGTACTGGCGAAAACGTCGCACCAGTCGATGTCCACGCCCAGGTCGTCCTCCTCGGCTTCGACGCGGGCCAGGGCAACAGCGGCCTCGGCCAGGGCGCGCATCATGTCGTCGCTTTCCGTGCGCAGCGTCGCCATGACTTCCGCCTGTCCCGGCGAGGTACCGAAGGCGACATCGCCGAGTCGTGCATGAATCAGGGTGATCATCACCAGGCCGTGGTCGTCGGGCAGCTGCTGGGGCAGACGTTTGAGCCCCTGCAGGATGCGGCACATCGCCATCGCCGGGCTGCGCCCCTGTTCCGGATGCGCCGCGTGGGCGCATAGCCCGTTCAGGCGAATGATCAGGCCACGGGAAGCGCAGGTGAACACCCCCGGCCTGACCGACACTTCACCCAGAGGCCTGCCCGGCAGGTTGTGCATCGCATAGGCATAGTCGGGGCGGATCGACTCGAAGTCCGCCGAATCGAGCACCCGACCGGCACCATCGCCGGTCTCCTCGGCGGGCTGGAAGAGCAGGACCACCTCGCCGCTGCGCGGACGACGTTCGGCGAGCCGTTGCGCGACCCCCAGCAACGCAGCCATATGGCCATCATGGCCGCAGCTGTGAGCCACCGACTCGTTTTGCGAGCACCAGGCACGCTCGCTCTGCTCGCGGATCGGCAAGGCATCGAGCTCCGCCCGCAGCAGGACCCGCGGGCCGGGTTCGCGGCCACGAAACACCCCCGCCACGCCGTGCCCGCCAAGGCGACGAATCACCCTGTCCGCCCCGGCCTGGACGAGCCAGTCGGCCACTCGATCCGCCGTGCCGGCCTCATCGCCGGAAAGTTCGGGCGAGGAGTGCAGGGCGTGGCGAAGATCGGCGAGAGGGGTATCGAGCAGGGACGGGGGCATCACCATGACTCCATCGTTGACGTTGAAGAAGGCACGTTCAATGCAGGCTGGCCGGCCAGCCCCGAACGAACTCGTCGACCGCTCCCGCCGCCGCGAGGATTCGTTGCCGCAACTCGGCTTCGAGTGCCAGCCGCTCACGGTCCTCGCTCATGCGTTCGCGTGGCGACAGGGACTGACGCGCGGTGTGCGTATGCAGGTGCGCGGTGCGCCGATGCACCTCATCGAAGACTTGCAGCGATTCCCGCTCGAGCAAGCGGGGGTCGATGATCTCGAGCAGTACCTTGCAGCGCAGACTGCCCTCGGTCAGGTCCACCTGCTCGGCCTGCATCGCCCGCGCGATGATATCGAGGTTTTCCAGACAATTGTCATTGGCGCGCCGCACCTCCTCGGCACGAAACCGTTCGCGCCGACGCACCTCTTGCCAGAGCCGCCAGGCGTATGCGGCGAGCCCCAGGACCGCGATTGTCGCGAGCCCCAACAGCACCCAGCCCATCGATTGATTCATCTTCTGCCTCACCGGCCCGGTAATCGTTGCGCGCAGTATACGTGGCGCCGGGGGCCCACCCAACAGTAACTGATGATCCCGTGCCACACGCGGTATAGAATGCTGCCCGGCCTGTCGCCCATGCCCGGAGCAGGCTAGCCTGCAGCAGAGAGCCCACAAAAGGAAAACGGCAAGGAGGCCTCGCGTGCCCGACACCCCCCAAGATACTCGTGAAACCGACTCTCAGCCTTCTACCGCCGCGCGCATCGGGCTCTGGCTAGGCCTTTTCTGGCTCGCGCTGGTGCTGATCGTACCGGCCCCGGGCGAGATGCCGACGACCGCCTGGCACTGCGCCGGCCTGGCACTGCTGATGGCGACCTGGTGGTCGACCGAAGCGATACCGATACCCGCCACGGCCCTGATACCGCTGGTCCTGGTACCGGCGCTGGGCATCGACGACCTCAAGCCGACGGCCTCGAGTTACGCCAACCCGATCATCTTTCTGTTCCTCGGCGGCTTTCTGATCGGCCTGGGCATGCAGCGCTGGGACCTGCACCGGCGCATCGCCCTCAACGTGCTCAAGTACGTCGGCTATCAGCCACGCCGCCAGATTGCCGGCTTCATGCTCGCCACCGGCTTCTTGAGCATGTGGGTCTCCAACACCGCCACCAGCATCATGATGCTGCCGATCGGCATGTCGGTGATCAGCCTGCTCGGCGACAAGGACCCCCAGGAACTCAACCGCTACGCCACGGCCCTGCTCCTGGCTATCGCCTATGCCGCCAGCATCGGCGGTATCGCCACCTTGATCGGCACACCGCCCAACGCCCTGCTGGCGGCCTACCTGTCCAACGATCGCAATATCGACATCGGCTTCGCCCAGTGGATGGTCGTCGGGCTCCCGGTGAGCATCATCATGATGGTCGTTGCCTGGCTGTGGCTGACCCGCGGCGGCTTCTCGCTGGATGCCGGCGAAGACAGCAAGAACCTGGTCACACGGCAGCTGGACGAGCTGGGGGGCCTCTCCCCGGCCGAACGCCGCGTCGGAGTGATCTTCATGCTGGCCGCCTTGGCCTGGATCGTCCGCCCGCTGATCAACAACATCGGACTGGATTGGGTATCCGACACCACGATAGCCATCGCCGCCGGCCTGCTGCTGTTCCTGCTGCCGAGCGGCACCCAGCGCGGCATCAAGCTGCTCGATTGGGATCAGGCCAAGGAACTGCCTTGGGGCGTGCTGCTGCTGTTCGGCGGCGGGCTGGCGCTGGCCGGGGTGATCAAGAGCTCCGGGCTCGCCGAATGGATCGCCAACCAGCTCTCGATGTTCGAGGTGCTACCGCTGATCGGCCTGGTCGCCATGGTGGTGTTGATCATCATCTTCCTTACCGAAGTGACCTCCAACACCGCCACGGCGGCGGCTTTCCTGCCACTGCTCGGCGCCCTGGCGATGTCCCTGGACGTCTCGCCGCTGATCATCACGGTGCCGGCGGCCATCGCCGCCAGTTGCGCATTCATGATGCCCGTGGCCACGCCCCCCAACGCCATCGTGTTCGCCACCGGCCACATGAAGATCCAGTCGATGATTCGCGCCGGCTTCGCCCTCAATATCGCCGGCACGATCGTCGTCACGTTAGTGGCTTACTTCGTGGTCAACACCTTCTGGTGAGCCTCACGAGCTGCCGGCCCCGGGCCGGCAGCCTGTTCCCGAACCACCCGGCAAGGCCTCGCCTCCTCTGCCCGCTCCGTCTCGGCGGAGACAATCAAGCACCGATTTCGACCACCATCTTGCCGAGCGCAGCCTGGCCTCGAGGGCTATAGTCAGGAGATACCCGTGCTCCAGGAGGTCCATCATGAGTACGCCAACCCCCATCTCACCCCTGACCGTCCTGTTCGGCGACGACGACCAGACACCACCACCGTTCCAGGCCACGTCCTTGCCCTACTGGTGGCTACGGCAATGTCTCGACGCCCAGTCTCGCCTGCTGCGCCTGCAGCTCGTCTGGCTCGACGTGGCAACGGAGATCGCCCAGCATGAAGTCGAGTTCATCAGACTCACCGCGCAGGCCGGCGAACGCATGACTCGCTGTGGCTTCAATGAGAAGAGCTCCAAGAGCGCCGAGCAACTGATGCACTGCTATAACCGGGCGGTGACCGAGATCAACGATGCCGCTTTCGCCCGACTGCGCCGAATCAGCGAGCTGTCTCACGACTTCCGCGAACAGATCTGGGATGAAATCTGAGCCCGCCGACCGATGGCTCTCAAAGCCCGAACAACTTGACGATCAGCGGCAGCAGAAAGGCGGTGAGCAGCCCCGTCAGCCCCATCGCCAGCCCGGCAAAGGCACCGGCCACGGCACCGAACGACGCGAAGCTCTGCGCCGTGCCGAAGCCGTGAGCCACCAGCCCCATGGTAAAGCCACGTACGCTGGGATCCTCGATCTTCAGCCAGCGAAACAGCCATGGCCCCAGCACGCAGCCGATCGAGCCGGTCAGCAGCACGAGCCCCGCCGCCAACGAGGGTATGCCGCCCACCTGCTCGGCGATCCCCATGGCGATCGGCGACGTCACCGAACGCGGCGCCAACGACAACAGTGTCTCGCGCTGCGCGCCCAGCAGCATGGCGATACCCAGCGTCGATCCCACGGCGGTCACGATCCCCGTCACGCAAGCGAGCAGGATCGGCAGCAACAGCCGTCGCACGCGCTCGCGGTGGTCGAAAAGCGGGATCGCCAACGCTACCGTCGCCGGGCCCAACAGGAAATGGATGAACTGGGCGCCCTCGAAATAGCTGGCGTAGTCGATGCCCGTCAGCATCAAGAAGGCGATGAGCAAGACAATGGCCACCACCACCGGATGCACGAGCGGCGAGTGACGCGCCCAGCTGTTGATGTACGTGGCGACATAGAACGCCACCAGGGTGGCCAGTAGCGATACCAGCGGATTCCCGGATAGATAGACCCACAAACGTTCGATATCAGCCACCGTTACGACTCCCGCTTCCCCGCAGGTGGCGGCGCGCCAGCCAATCGAGCACCTTGGCGGTAACGGCCAGTGTCAGCGCCGTGGAAACCACCAGGGTAACGGCCAGAATGCCGAGCTCCTCACGGATCAGGCCGAAGTGCGTCATGAGCCCCACCCCGGCCGGCACGAACAGCAATGTCAGATAGCGCAGCAGGCCTTCGCCGGCCATTCGCAGCGCACTCGGCACGCGGCCGTTGATCAACAATCCAACCAGTAGCACGACCATCCCCAGCACCGGGCCGGGAACCGGTACCGCCATGGCCCGCACCAGCAGCTCGCCGATGAACTGGCAACCCAGCAGCACACTCATTCCAACGATCAATGGCATCTTCGCCCCCCCAGGATTCATTACGTGCGACAATTGTACAACGAAGGTCGCACGCCAGCCGCCGCAACCGCTCAACGGCAACGACAAGCGATTGAAAGGAAAGCGCAATTCTCGCTTGCATTTGGCGGGGAAATCGATATTATGTGCCTCGTCCATCGGGCGGGCTTCGGCAAAAGCTGAGTCCCCAGCCCTAGCAGGACACCAGTCGGAGCGTGGCGCAGCTTGGTAGCGCGCTGCAATGGGGTTGCAGAGGTCGCAGGTTCGAATCCTGTCGCTCCGACCAGAAATATCAAGAAAAACCGCCGCTTACGGGTAATCCCAGGTGGCGGTTTTCGTTTCATGAACCATCGGAACTTCCAGGTTCCAAGCAGGTGGCCGGTCATCTTCCAGGGGGCGCTGCTCACCGCCCGGCCGAGCGCGCTGGCCTCGCCGGTACCCAGGCTGGCGGCACGAATCGTCGTATAGCCCTCGATGGCCTGCATGCCGCCGCTGGTCAGGCTGACACTGGCGCCCATCAGCTTCGCCCAGTCTGTAATGACCCCCTGGTTTCTGCACACCCTACGCCGTTAATGCTGGGTGTGCTCGGGGTGCCACATAGTCCAGAGACTGATGTGGCCGCTCTTCGTTGTAGTACCGGATCCAGCGATCGATCACGACCCTGGCTTGGCCCAGCGATTCGAAACGGTGAAGCCAGATGCACTCCTCCTTCAAGGACCGGAAGAAGCGCTCCACGAGCCCGTTCTGTACGGCGTCGTGAACTCCTGCGTGAGGCCATAGGCCTTTACCGTGCCCGTGTAGTGGTGGCTACTGAAAACGAGCCCGTTATCGGAGCGAAGTGCCAGCGGTTGCTGAACGTGTCCCAGTGCCCCCAGCCGATAAATCAGTGCTTCCTCCAAGGCGGCCTCTGCTGTCTTGCTGCTGCCATTGTCCGATAATCGCCAACCGAGGATTTCACGCGTGCAACAGTCGATGATGACCGCCAAGCTGGCCCGCCGATCCTTACCGCACCATACGTGGGTGATATCCGTGGCCCAGCGCTCATCTGGCCGTGAGGTGACCGACGGCAAGCTTCTGGCGCGAGGTCGGAAGCCCTGCGGTCGCTTGCGCACCTGCCAGCCTTTGAGCTGCAGGATGCGCTGGATCGGCTTGCGGTTCTCGCCCAGCACGCACGCCAGCCGGCGATAGCCGTAGCTGGGGAAGCGTTCCAGCGTCAGCTTCACACGGGCCGTCAGGTCCGTATTCACGACACGAGGCCGTGCCTTTGGCCGGTAATACAGACTGCGCCGAGGGAAACCCAGCCAGCGACAAAGTTTGGCAAGTGATACCACCTGGCCTTCCTGGGCCATTTCCGCCTGCAGCGACCTTACGAGTTCTCGTCCTCGTCGAGCAGGCGACGCCACTTTTTTAGTGCGTAGATCTGCAAGTGGGCCTCGCCCAGCGCCTCCTTGGTTTCCCGCAAGTCGGACTCGTATTGCTCGCGGATATCCTTGGGGCGGGCCTTGAACCCGTTTTCCATGTTGCGCTGGGCTTCATCGATCCAGCCTTCGACCTCGGAGACGGTGAGGTCATGCTGTCGCGCGACCTCAGCGACCGTGGTCTTGCCCTTGAAGATGTCCATGACCACAGACGCCTTGCGCTTCGCGGTCCATCGTTTGATGGGGGTGTCGTCGCTCATCCTGTCCTCCTGATGACTGCACTATAGCCTGTGCAGCTCTGGAGGGGGTCACTTCAACTCGCCGTTGTAGACCCGGCCGGTGATCAGCGGGCGGTCGGCATCGCCTTCGAGGAAGTCGACGAGGACTTCCTGGCCGATCCGCGGCACGAACACGCTGCCCCAGCCGGCACCGGCGTTGGGCTGGGAGACCCGCAGCCAGACGCTGGAATTCTCGTCATGCTGACCTTGGCGGTCCCAGTGGATTTGAACGTAAAAATGGTGAAGATCATCGCTTTGGAAAAATCTCTTCCCCGCACTCATCGATCACGGCCTGGGGCCACTGCGGTAAGCGACAATAGCGGCAGAAGAAGTAGTGGCCCACGACTTGTACTCCCACAAAGGGCAGTAGCAGTGTGCGTATAATCGAGTAGACGATATGAAATGTCAGTCTCGTCGAGCCTCGGGCGCCCGGGAACAGATATTCCGCGGCCTCCCCTAGGCTAGGTTTCAGGCCGAGCGACACCGGAACGGGCTCTACCGAATCGCCCCCCTCTTCCATGCAGCGTCGCACGTATTCGAAGCGTGCCGAGAGGTCGCCGATCATCGATTGGCGGGCTTTATCGCTATTCGACGTCATATGATGGTAGTCATCGAACGAGAAGCTGTCCTTGACGCTGCCATCCTCATTTAACAAGTAACCCTTGAGCACATAGTAATAGCCTTCGATACTACCTGCCGAATAGGCGATGCAGAAGGTGCATTCGTCCCAACGACAGCTTCTCGGCTGGAAATCGACGTCGCTAACGAAATGGACGTTTTTCGAGTGGGTATTGAAGATAACGTATCGCAACCCTTGAAGCTTGAGCTCGCTTTTTGCAGAAAATAAAAGCGGATAAGAAAAAAATATGCCAAGAATTAAAAAAAATACTAAAAGAAGCCCACCTGAAACACCAATCTCGACTTCAGAAAGCCATGGCATTATCAAGGCCAGATACATGAATATAGCCAAAAGCACGGTCCCTCCCAGCGTTCCCCAAGAGAGGTACATACCACTTTCCCGAAACCAGGCATTTGCCAGCACCAGACAGTTATTCCGCCTGGCAAACACCGAGGCCGGCACCTCGGGCGTCGTCTGCGCTTGCTTGATATCGAAGGTATGTTCCCGGGAAAACGTCGAATACGTCAGCCGACCATGACGGTAGACGCCAACCGCCTCGAGGATCTTGTGCTGCACCTTGTTCATGATCAGCCCACCAGTACTTGTCGGAGTTCCTTGTCACTGGTCCCGATATCGGGCCAGCGTTCGTCGCTGCCATAGAAGCAGTGCCTGAGCCAGGTCTGCGCCGCGCTGTCCTGGAAGGACTCGATCAACAGGGCGATGCCCAGTGCGATCAAAAAGATAACCCCGGCTCCACCGGCGAGAAAACGGGTAAAGATCGACATAAAACCTAGCAATGTATTAACTCCAGTTGAAAAACCATACAAAGCAGCCATGAAAAAATTTCCCTTATTGTAGTTTTCAACTGTCTCCTGAAAATCATAATACGCAAATCCCCAAGCCGCGCCTGCACCCAGAAAACGCCCCGTCCAACGAAAGCCAAATTTGGTTTTGGTCATTTCATCGATCCCTCGCACGGCTTCGAACCGCTGAATGCCGGTTTCCGTTGCACTCAGCACACCGCCAATCAAACCGGCACTACACGCCACGAAGCGTCCGGTGGCTTCCTCGTCGGTGAACACGTTTGCCTGCTTCATGGCGTCTTGCGCGAACAGGGTCGATACCGTGCTGAACAGCAGCCCCACCGCGGCAACCCGCATATCGCCATTGGTCCACGCCTGGAAGCGTGGCAGGGCGGTGTCACGAATATTGTCCGGGGTCAACATGAGGGGGCGCTGGGTTCTCAGCAATCTGGCCTGGGCGGCGCCGCCTGACCCCGGGCCATCGGCCACCTGTCGCAACATTGTGTCGTCGAGCAGGACGACATGGGGAACCCGCAGCACGGGCTCGTCCCCGCCCGCCGCCAGCCAGCTTCTCATGATCCGTTCCATCTGGCGCTGACTGGGGCGCTTGTTACGGGGAATCTGCGCGCGCATCTTTGCCGCCATGAAGGCCAGTTGCTGTTCCGGCGTGCCCGCCAGGGGGCGCTGGATCATCAGTTTCTCGTTGCCGAGCATGGCGGCCGCCAAATAAAGGTTCATGGCGGCCGAGTCGATCTGGCGGGAGAGGAACTTGGCCACCGGCGCACCGGTCTGATGAATCAGCCGGGCGAAGGCGTTCTTGGCCGTGTTCTCGCTGACCTCGGGGTTCAGCATGTGTTTTCGGCTGGCCCGCCAGGTATCGTTGAGTCGCTTGAGAATGGTGTAGGCATTGCCGGTAGTAATCGGTGTCTTGGCCAGGTCGTTGATGACGACCGCATGCGTATCCTGATTCAGGGTCAAAGCGCGCAGCAGGAGGTTCGAGGGATCGTCCAGATTCCCCTGGCTCGCCCACTGCTGGATGACCTCGTCGCACTCGCCCCGGTCCGCGGCATCCTCGATGCATTCGATGAAATGGTGCGTGTAGGCGTTGCCGGCGTCCAGGTCGTCCTGTCGATAGTCGCATCGGAAGCGACACTTGAGATCATCGGTCTGTAGCCAGGTGGCGTGATCTTGGGAGAGCGGCACATGAATCTCTGTTTGAGCCGTCTCGAGATCGGCGAGTACGGTCTGCTGGATGTCCTTTTTGATGGCCTCGTCAGATAGCCGCAGATACTCGGTGGTATCCAGTTCGATCAGGCCGAGGTGTTGGTTACGTGTGCGTTGCCAGGCCAGCTCGCCCCGCTTTTCGAGGATTTCCGGGTCTTTGATACGATCATGAATCTGCCTTTCGAGCGTGGCGATTTGTTCTTCGTAGTAATCGATGATCTGGCGATTGCCCTCGGAATTCTCTCCCTTGGCCAAGTCAAGCCCCGACCTGGCGGCATCAAGATCGTCTTGCAGCATACCGATGACATCGTCGCCCAGCCGCTGCTGCTGAGAGGGCCGCATGACGGCAGCCTTGATGGCCTGTATTCCCTCCCAGGACGTGATGCGCCAGCTATGCCGCTGCAGCGACGCCGCCACCGCCTGAATCTGCTCGGCGTTGAGCTCGACGGTGATACCGCGCGGGTCGTGCGTGGCGAAGATAATGGATCGCCCCTGCGATTTTCGCTCGGCCGTTTCGATCAGGTCCTCGGCCTCGAAGGCGCGCCAGTGGAACGGATAGACGGATTCGAAGGTGGCGGTGTTTTGAGGATCGTCCTGATCGGCCACCGTGTTGCGAAAGCTCTGGGTCGTATTGGGCCGGTATTCGCTGACCCACTCCGTCAGTGCCGAGAGCGGTGCGGTGTGGGGCTGACTCGCTGCCGGGGAGATACAGAGAGAAGGATTGAGAAACTGCATGCGTGCCGATGGGTCGCGCTCGACCTCGGCGCGGATGCTGTCATTCCAATCGGTGTCCGAGAACACTAGCCAGGCCTGGGTGACCTGCTCGGGCCGGCTGATGGTGACACAGCGGGCCATCTGCCAGTCGCTGGATCTACGACAGGCCTCGCTTTTTCCATGCCTGGGGCCGCTTGGCCGTCGAGCGGCAGGGGAATGAAGTTGCTGTCGCTGGTGACAGCATACTTGCGCCATCTGACACCTTCGGCGTCGCCGCTCGGGAAATGCAGATAAAAGTAGCCGAGTCGCATACAGCGCAGGATGCAGGCCGGCCGGTGATCAACGGCCGGCCGGCGTCACTCCGGATGCCGTGCTTTCCCGACGCAGCTGACGCGGCCAATAAACCGGCCAGCACAACAGCAACGAACACCAGTGCGCCACCGCGTGAATCAGCATGACCGGCGAAGCGATCAGCACCAGCGCGATCATGCGCGGGCTCCAGGGCGCGGCTGCCCACTTGTTCTCCAGAAAACTCCAGGGGGCCAGCAGCGAGCGCCACGGCCAGGGAAAACGGGGAATGCACTTGGGTTTGGGGATGCTTTCCGGCCCCTCCTCCATGTAGCGGCGGATGTACTCCCACAGCGCATAGAGTTCGTGATCGCTGCGCAACGGCGCCCCGAGAAAGACCACGTCGTGATACTCGGCACCGGTGCGCTGCTTGAAGAAGAACAGCATCAGGATTTCGCGCTTGCGCTTCTTGGTCACCACCTGATCGTCGGGATCGACCGAGGCCACCACGTCGTCCCAGTCATAGACCTGATTGCCACCGGCAAAATTGGGGCGGTTGATGTAGATCTTACGCGTCTTGCGATTGAAACGGACCACGATATGGCGCTGGACCAGACACTCCATGCGGAATATCCAGAAGAGGTACCAAAATGCAGCCAGCATCACAAACCAGATACACCAAAGACCCACCACACCAACGTAATCCCCAAAACTTGCTGCTCGACCCGCCTCAGCAACCACACCAGTAAACAAAATATTGGTCAGGCCCGGAAGAATAAGAATAGGAAAGATAACCAACCCTAGCAGCAAAGGCGAAAGCCCCAACAATACCCCCCCCTCCATTCATCGAAGAAAGTCCTGACATCCATATAGGTATCATTCATCTTGTAGATGGAGCGTGCATCGGATGGCGCGTCGCTGACCTGCCGTTCCTGCATGCCCCGATACTGCTTGTCGTATTTCTCGGTCGCCTTCTCGAACTGCTTCATATCACCCTCGAAGCCGGTGATATCCTTCTTGCTCGCCGTCAGGGTGCGGCGCATCAGCCACTCAACGAAATACATCAGGTCACGTCCTGTAAGGCCTGGTGAAAGGCACCGACTTCTTCCGCATAGTCGGCGTAATGATCGGGCTCGCTCTCGGTGGTAAAGACACAGCGCTTGCACCACGCCTCGAGCGCGTCATCGCCGAACATTCCCTCACACCGGCTCGGAGGCCGTGCTTTCCCGACGCAGCTGACGCGGCCAGTACACCGGCCAGCACAGCAGCAGCGAACACCAGTGCGCCACCGCGTGAAGCAGCATGACCGGCGAAGCGATCAGCACCAGCGCGATCATGCGCGGGCTCCAGGGCGCCGCGGCCCATTTGTTCTCGAGAAAACTCCAGGGGGCCAGCAGCGATCGCCACGGCCAGGGAAAACGGGGAATGCAGTTGGGTTTGGGAATGCTATCCGGCCCCTCTTCCATATAGCGACGAATGTACTCCCATAGCGCATAGAGCTCATGGTCGCTGCGCAGCGGCGCCCCGAGAAAGACCACGTCATGATACTGCGCACCGGTGCGCTGCTTGAAGAAGAACAGCATCAGGATTTCCCGCTTGCGCTTCTTGGTCACCACCTGATCGTCAGGGTCGACCGAGGCGATCACGTCGTCCCAGTCGTAGACTTTATTGCCACCGGCGAAGCTGGGCCGATTGATATAGATCTTACGCGTCTTGCGATTGAAGCGAACCACGATATGCCGCTGAACCAGACACTCCATGCGGAATATCCAGAAGAGATATGCAAATGCAGCCACCATAATCAACCATAGACCCCACGTACCTACTGTTGCCAAATAGTCTATAGTCTCAGCGGACCTACCCGTATTAGGCATCACTCCAGTCCAAAAAATACTGCTCAGCCCCAATAAGAAATATGGAAAAAAAAACAAGCCTAACAATAGAGGACTTAGACCCAACAACCCCCCCCCCCGCCACTCATCAAAGAAGGTTCTGACATCCATATAGGTGTCGTTCATCTTGTAGATAGAGCGTGCATCGGATGGCGCGTCGCTGACCTGCCGCTCCTGCATTCCGCGATACTGCTTACCGTACTTCTCGGTCGTCTTCTCGAACTGCTTCATATCACCCTCGAACCCGGTGATATCCTTCTTGCTCGCCGTCAGGGTGCGGCGCATCAGCCACTCAACGAAATACATCAGGTCACGTCCTGTAAAGCCTGGTGAAAGGCGCCGACCTCTTCGGCGTAGTCAGCGTAATAGTCGGGAGCGCCTTCCGTGGTAAAGGCACAGCGTTTACACCACGCCTCCAGCGCATCGTCGCCGAAAACCCAGAACCCGATCGTCAGAATGATGCCTGCCCAGGAGACCATGGCAAAACCGGCCAACATCACACCACGGATGGCAGCCGTGGCCAGGGAGCGAGCCAGTGGCGCCAGCAAAGCGGCCAACTGTCTCGCCAGCGCGGTTTTGCCCTGCTGCGCAACATGAGACAAAAAGGCGGCGGATGACGCCAGTGTTACTGCCGTACCGAGAATAGCTATACCCACGTTAGCTAAAAATCTTGCGCCATACGCAAAAATAAGGATGGTATTATCTTTCTTCACTTGAACAGCGAACTCTTGCAGATCATCTATCGCTGAAAACAATGCCCCCACCGACGCCAGCATCCCGCCCCAGAACGAGAAACCGCCCAGACGGAATTGAGCGGCCCTGCCGACATCCGTCGAATGGTATTTCCCCATCACCATGACCATATTGATGCTGGACGCCGCCGTGTCCGCGATGGCGCTGGCCACGAGCACGAAGGCGCCCGCTATCTTGGTGTAATCACGCGCATCCTTGTCCTGCTTGGAGAGCGTCTGGTAGAGCGCATAGCTTTCGATGATCGCGACCGCCACGCCCAGCCGGAACTGCATGAACTGGCTGCCGTTGCCCTCCAGCGCCGCTTGCATGTCTCGTGACAATAAGCGTTTGGCCTTGGCGAGCTCACGTGCCGAGCCCTTGCTGAACCAGCGGCGGTTGACGCCGATCTGCGCGGCATGTCGGGCAAGCTGCGCCCGCATCAATCCAAGGGAAATCCGCAGCGTGGTTCGGTCCATGGTCTCGCTGCGCGCCTTTTCGAAGAACCCTTTCATGAACTGGGTATACCAGGCCATGGTGACGCCCAGCCGGTTCGAACGGAACCAGTCGGGTGTCTCGCCCTCCAGCGCCGCGTTGGCCGTATTGAACGCCGTGGTGAGGTGCTTGAACCCTTGCAGGATGTTCTGAGGTTCGGGCCCCATCCAACTGTCGTCGGTATCGGCGACCTGTGTGTCCTTGGCACGAAACGACTCGATATCCTGTTGGCCGGCGCGGCGGATATCGTACTGATTGAGACAGTAGACCGCCCAGGCAAGATTCGAGCGATCGTTCATGTTCATGTCGCGCCACCACTGATCCAGCAGCGCAGCGCCCTCTCCGGTGCCCTCCATCCCTACCGTGGCCTGCACGACCTGAATGCTGTAGGCCCAGCCCCAGATCGGCTCACGCGAGTCGTAATAATCCAGCGCATCGAGAAAGGGTGCGCCACGAAGCCAGGCGAGGTGGTCAGACACTCTGGCGGCCATGAGGGCTTCCTGGCGACGGGACTGCTCGGCCATGCTATCGTCGAAAACCTGCCGTGCGTTCTGATCCAGCAACGGCGCATACTGGCTATCGTATTCCTGGCGAAACTCCGCGCCACGTTCTGCCGTGATCCGTCGGGAGCTCGATTCGAGAATCTCCGCTTGCCGTTCCTCGTACTCCTCGGCCAGCTCGTAGTCGCGAGCGGTCGGCTGGCTGTTGCCGCCAATCTCCGCTTCGCCCACTGCCCGCACGTGAGGCATGTACCGCAGCCCGGCACGCGACCTAAAACTCGTCACGTCCCTCTGCGCAAAGGCATTGACCCGTCCCTTGACATAGTTCTCGCGGAGATCTCGTATTAGCTCCGAGGTATAGAAGCGCTGCTCGTTGGTGAGGCCATCCGCATCCTTTTTTTCCATCCAGTCCCGCAGCGGTTCCAGCGCGTCGTTACGGTGGTTGTTCAGCTCCTGAGTAATGCCGATGGCATCGCCGAGGACGACCGCAAAGCCCTGGAGGCCATCCAAAGCTCGCTGTAGGCTTTCGAAACGCGACCAGTAGTTTTTCAAATCGGCCGGCTGCGCATTTTCATCGAACGGATCGGTCAGCGAGGGAAAGGCTTGTTTCTGCAACAACTCGCCCACGGCCTCATCTTGCCAGCCAACATATTCCGCTATCTGGGATTGCAGCATCGTAGGCGGAATGACACTTTCGCCACTACAACTATGCGCCAGCTCGGCGATGGCAAAGCGCTGCAGGGGCTCTCTGAGCCGGGCGTTCGACTTGAGCCGTTCGAGCATTCGTACGCTCAGCGGGTCCGGCAGAAAGAGCATGTACCCCTCTGATACGTCCTCCACGTCATTGATGGAGAAGTAAGGAGTCCCCCCGCCCTCTCTCGTCGGCTCATAGGGGTTGATCCGAGTGAGCAAGGCATCGGCGGAGACGTAGTAGCAGTGCTCCCAGCGGTACGTGCCCAGGCGGTTCAGCAAGACATAGAGATAGCCTTCCCGCAGAAAGCGCGCGGTATACCTAGCCTGCGACAGGCCGATATCTGCCACCGGCTCGCCCTGATACTCGGGCACGTTCGCAAGAGCAGCACTATCGTCGTCTTCTGCATAAACGGCGCTGTAACGTAGTGGCAGAATATTGACCGATTTCTTACAGTCCACCGTCGTGCCGTCGTCATCGGTCTGCGGCATCGCCGACAGTCTATCGCCAATGCCTTGTCCGATACTCAAGGGATCGAGAAGGCTATCCATGATGTTCCTCGCTAACGCTGTGTGACGCGACCGCTTTCAAGTTCTCCGCCAATGAACGCGGCCTTTGCGCGGACATCTCGACCGCCCGGAAGAAATCTGGTTCGCCCACTACCTGCATCCCGTAAGCCACGCAGTACGCGGCATAGACGCTCAAGTCCTGGATGTCATCAAAGCCGGAAGCGCGTGCCGATTCTATGGCTTTATCCACCATCGCCAGACGCAGACCAGGGCATGCCGTATTGAACAACGCTGGCGACGACTGCTCCAACTCGCCCAATATTCGATGGGTCATGGGGTCGCTGCCGATGGCTTGCAGTAACGCGGGCGTCAACGTGATCGTTTCCTCGGAATCGACCGCCCCTTCAAGGCTCTCCCAACCACCCGCGAATTCTTCCCACCCGTCCAGCCCAGGTAACCACCATGCCCCTAAACTGCCGAAGAGCCGATCGTACCAAGGCATGTCCGAAAAGCGATGTAGAACCGGCATGACGTTGGGCGCATAGAAACGTAGCAACTGCTCTTCGCCATTGGCGTCTTTCACGACGCAGAGTTTACCCAACTTCACCGCCTCTTGGGCCACTGGCTGATGGGTAATCAGCACCCCGTGAAAGCCTCGCTCCGCCAGAGGGTAAACATCGGAAAGCAGCGTCTCGATATCATCGTCGAACAGCCAGGGCCCCAAAGGTTGCAGCACCTGGAACTGGGACTGCTGCAGCCAAGGATGGCCTCTAAAGCGCTTCCACAGCGCATTGCGCTCATCTTCACTCAGCAGGCCGGTTTCGATGACGGCACAGACCGAGGCTGAGCCCCGCTCGACATCCTCCAGCCCTTGTACATACCCAGAAACACGTGACTTCAACGCTTCATCACTTAGGCTCATGACTGCACCTTGACCAAGGCTCGTTGTTCCTTCAGTGCTTTTAACCAGCAACTGACACAGATGGGTTCATCGGCCTCGGGCAATGCCGGCTTGCCAACATACATCTCCGTCGGCCCCCCAAAATTCTTCGTCGCCCCCTTGACGGTGACCTTGCCGGGCGCATGCAGCTCGATATTGCCGCCCTTGATGCGCACGTAGGCGCCGCCGCTGACCAGCAGGATCTCCTCGGCGGCAG
>NZ_CAAHFN010000075.1 GCF_900961225.1 Modicisalibacter radicis | reverse complement strand
ACTCGACCGCCTTCACCTTGAACTCAGTGCTGTAACGTTGTGTCTTCTTCCCCGTGATGATTGCGGGCATCGGTTTTCTCCTCCGTGGGAGTTATCGATGCGTGTCCACTAAACCGGGGGAGGTCCAAGTCCGACAACATGTGCTTGTTATGTGTTGAGTTCATACTCTTTTACGTGAAAAGACTCTACTAGAGCAAAAGAACCATTATCTGGGCCTGAGTTTCTGAACGCATCTAGCTCCTCACGTGAACTCCATTTTTCAAATATATTTACTCTATTCTCATCGATGGGGTCTGGGGATACCGAAAAATCATCACAAGCTTCTAGTTTTCTTGCTTGTGAGATTGCCTCACGTGATTTATCAATGAACTCGTTGCGTGCGCCTGACTTCAGTATTAACTTGCCTGCAACAATTATCGACATGTAATTATTCTCCGACACACATAACAGGTATTAGGTTGCACGCTCGTTTATTCACTTGAACGCGCATGCGCGTTCAAGAATATTATTTAGCATAATTTTTTGCCTAACACATTGATTTTAAAGCCACTAACCATAATTCGGCAATCTATGCAGAATTCGCGTGCTTGCACATTTTGCCAATGCCAATAACACTGTATAAACATACAGAGACAAGAGGTAGCCCGTGTGGACTCGCCCAACCGCCCCCCAAAGCTCATGGATCGCGTGAAAGCCACCATGCGGTTGAAGCGCTACAGCCCGCGAACCGAGAAGACTTATTGCTACTGGATACGCTATTTCATTCGTTTCCATGGCGTGCGCCATCCGGCCAATATGGGGGCTACTGAGGTTCAGGCATTTCTCGAGCATCTTGCGGTGGAACGATATGTGGCGGCGGCCACACAGAACCAGGCATTGAATGCTCTCGTCTTCCTTTATCGCCATGTACTCGAGCAGCCCTTGGGGGATATAGGGGAGTTTTCGCACGCCAAACGCCCGCGCAGGCTGCCAATAGTGTTATCGCATGATGAGGTAATGCGCGTGCTGAATCGGCTTTCAGACCCGATGCACTTGATGGCGACCTTGATGTATGGCTCGGGACTACGGGTTCTCGAAACCTGCCGGCTGAGAGTACGAGATATCGACTTCGATCGACAGATCATCACGGTGAGGGCCGGCAAGGGTGACAAGGACAGAACCACGCTACTGCCTGCAGCCTGTATCCCTGCCTTGCGGCAACAGGCTGCCCTCGCTGAACAGCAACTCGCACATCGCCTGAGCCAGGGCAGAGTTCCCGTGACGCTGCCCCATGCACTGGACCGCAAGTATCCCAATGCGGGGATCTCGCTGGCGTGGCAATGGCTATTCCCCGCCAGCCGTCCCTGCTTCGATGACGCGGGCAAGGCAGTTCTTCATCATATCCATCCATCCGCCGTACAGAGAGCCGTCAAACGGGCCATGAAAGCGGCATCGTTACCTCGCCCCGGTTCCTGCCACACGCTTCGCCATAGCTTCGCTACACAGTTACTGGGTCAGGGTACGGACATCCGCACCGTTCAAGAGTTGCTGGGCCACAAGAGCGTGGAAACCACCCAGATCTATACACATGTACTGGGCAAAGGCTTTGCCGGTGTACGTAGCCCGCTGGGTTGATGTTTGGAGGGGCATACAGCCACGCTACCGCCCCTACCTGTGCATGCTGCGATGGTCGGTTGCCATCCATGCGGTAGTCCCTGCGTACCCCTTATACGAGTCATCTTAAGTTGACCTTTACCTTACGGTAACCAGCTGTTAAGCGGATAACAACGCCAACCAAAGCATTAGGCGGCGCCAAGCCACATTTCTTGATCTGAACCTGCGGCACGAAAACCTCGAAGGCTGGATATCCAACCTTCGGGATTGATTCAATAATAGGAAGCTTAACCCTCAGCGTTGCAGGTCTAAGCGGTCGATCATCCACGCCTCGCCACCGTTGGCGGCGTATTCCTCGGCGATACGCACAGTTGCGAGTTGGAGCCGTAGATGAGGTCGACGCGGCTGGCGGTCCACTCCTGCTCCCCCGTTGCTCGGTCCTTGCCCGGGAAGCCTCCTCGCTATCGTCGGCCGGCTCTGAAGGTGCGTTCGGGCAACTGCGCTGAGCGGCGTTGAGGATGTGCGCCTGCTCGCCGAGCAGGCGCTTGGCGATGGCCACGGCGCCGACCGGGGCCTAAAACCTGGGGTTGATGCTCAACGACAGCATGGCCGATAACTGACACAACGACCTTCCTGAACTCTGCTGCAACTCGTTGAAAGCGCCCTGTACGACTTGCATATCGCGCTGGCTGGTGGGGGGTTGATCAACAATGCCTGCGGCCATCAGGCGCGCGACCACGTCGCTGGTCAACAGGAAAGTATCCTTTCCGGCCAGGCGTAAAAAGGCGGCGGCCGAGCGCCCGCCCAGTCGAGCACCGCGTCTGGCCAGCAAGCGCCACAGACCGATGATGTCAGTGCCCGGCCAGTTGGCAATGAACTCGCCGAAACTGCTGCCCTGCTCCTGGCGAATATCCAGTATGAATTGGGCGTTCCTGGGAATGGTCTGCAGTTTGGTGCGGTGGCGGATGATTCGGTCGTCCTTCATGTAGCCTTCGATCTGCTCTGGGCTGAGCAACACCATCTTCTCGGGTACAAAACCCCAGAACGCTTCTTCGAAGGCCGGCCACTTGGCATCGACCACCGAGTGTTGCATACCGGCCCGAAAGACCCGCTGGCTCATGGCGGAAAGGTAACGATCGTCTCCCTTCTGCTTCAACTCGTCGGCAGCAAGCGCTTTGGGCAGGAAGGCCTCCATGGCTTCGTCGGATGCAAAACGCCTTCGTGCAGTGTCGTAAAGCCAGCGGTAGTCAAGTGTCATGTTGTCTCAATGGCAGTAATGGAATCAGCATCCTTTAAGCGCGCCCTGCTCCATCGACACGGGCGACGTCCAGTTTCGGTAGCGCTGATGAGAGCAGGCAGAGCCATCATCCAGGCACTACGCGGGACTCTGTTCCTGCCCTGCGTCACCCAGCATGCTTTCCAGTTCGATTTCATTGACGCCGAGCATCCGCAGGATGTTGCGTTGGGCGGCTTCGAGAATGTGCTGGCGTTCCTGCTCGCCAGGTAGGCTCTTGGCGATGGCGACGGCACCAACCAGCGAGGCGAGAATGACGCGGGATTTGTCGGCGATGACGTCGCGGTCGGGTTCGAAAGGCAGTTTCTTGAGACGGCCGAGGGCGATGAGGCGGGTTTCCAGCATCTTCTTCATGCGCAGGTAGGAAGCCTCGAACAGCGTGCGGATCTCGGCGTTCTCGTTGCCGATCTCGTTGAACAGCACCGTCTCCGGCCCCGGCTTGTGCTTGCGTTCCAGCTCCTGGAGGTTCCAGCAGTTGGAGACCAGCTCCGTGAGGTGCTTCATCGAAAGCGGCCCCTTGACCAACCTGGCCGCGCGGCTGTTTTCCAGGGTTTCCCGCACCGAGGCGTGGTAGAGCGCTTCCTTGGAAGCGAAGTGGGCATAGAAGGCGCCGTGGGTCATCTTGGCCAGTTTCATGATCTGGCCGATGGAGACCTTCTCGAAGCCTTGGCGGCTGAACAGTTCGACGGCCGATTTGAGAATGCGCTCCCGCGATTTGGCCTTGCGATTCGTCGAGTCGGACATGGCGACCTCACGTTGCTGCTCAGAATAGGTGCTGAATACACGCTGAATATTATCTTGATCATATCAAGCTCAGTGCTAGCGTGGCACGAACCCAAGATGTTCAGGACACTATCATGTCATCACCGCTCGTCATCACCGGCATGGGCATGGTCAGCCCCCTCGGTTGCGGCGTCAACGCAAACTGGGAGCGCCTGCTGGCCGGCCGTTCCGGCATCTCTCCGATCACCCGCTTCGACACCGGCGACCTGCCGATCAAGGTCGCCGGCTCGGTGCCCGGCATCGCCGACGACCCGGAAGCCGGTCTCGACCCGGATCGCGTGGTCGATGCCAAGGAGCGTCGCAAGATGGAGCTGTTCAGCCTCTACGCGATGGCCGCCGCTGAAGAGGCGCTGACCCAGGCCGGCTGGTTCCCGTCGAGCGATGCTGACCGACTGGCCACCGCGACCATCGTGGGCTCCGGCATCGGCGGCTTCCCCACCATCACCCAGGCGCAGAATACCCTGTCGACCCGCGGCCACCGCCGGCTCTCGCCCTTCACCGTGCCGGCCTTCCTGGCCAACCTGGCGGCGGGCAATGTGTCGATTCGTCATGGCTTGCGCGGGCCGTTGGGCTGCCCGGTCACGGCCTGCGCGGCGGGCGTGCAGGCGATTGGCGATGGCATGCGCATGATCCGCAGCGGTGAGGCCGAGGTGGCCCTGGTGGGCGGCGCCGAGGCCTGCATCGACCCGCTCTCGCTGGCCAGCTTCCATGCCATGAAGGCGCTCTCCACCGAGCAGGACGACCCCACCAGGGCATCGCGTCCCTTCGATCAGGCCCGCAACGGCTTCGTCATGGGCGAAGGCGCGGGGCTCTTGGTGATCGAAACCCTGGACCACGCCGAGGCACGCGGGGCAACGCCGCTGGCCGTGCTCAGCGGTTATGGCACCAGCGCGGATGCCCACCACATCACCGCCGGACCGGAGGATGGCGCCGGTGCCGCGGCCGCCATTCGGTTCGCGCTGCGGATGGCGGGGCTCGCACCCGACGCCATCGATCATATCAACGCCCACGCCACCTCGACGCCGGTCGGCGACCGGGCCGAGATCGCTGCCCTGCGCAATGCGTTTGGCGCCGCCCTCGCTAGCATCCCGATCTCCGCCACCAAGTCGGCCACCGGCCATCTGCTCGGTGCGGCCGGTGGCGTGGAGAGCATCTTCTCCGCCCTGGCGGCGATCCACGACCGCCTGCCCCCGACCCTGAATATGGAAAACGCCGACGAGGATCTGAGCGACCTGGACTTCGTCTCGGGCGCGGCGCGCGAGCATCGCAGCCGGCATGTGCTGTGCAACGGTTTCGGCTTCGGCGGGGTGAATGCGGCGCTGATCGTCAGCAAGGTGTAGCGGCCCACACTGACAATCAACGAACACAATAAATGGCAAACCCTGAGTCAGGTGATTGGCTCGGGGTTTGCGTGGCATGAGTTACAGAGCCTGGCGGGTGTCTCGATTAGCCTGGCGATTCCCTATGAATCAGGCGTTATCTTCGCGCCGCGTTTCTGTTTCAGCCATTGGTACATCCTCCGGATCAACGTTGGCAGGCACCTCATCGTCGCGATCCACAGCCTGGGTAGCCACTTCGCTATCCATCCCGTCAAACGCCGAGCGCAATACCTCGTTCTCGCTATCCATATCGATGTTGCCCTGGAAGGCTGCCCCATCCTCCAATGCCAGGCAGGGCGTGATGATCGTGCCGACGATATGCGCCGAGCGATGCACGGTGACCTTTTCCGAGACGATCAGGCGCCCTTCGACGCTACCGGCGACATGCAGCGTCTGCGCATAGATATCGCCCTTCACGCGGCCGGTGTTGCCAATGCTGACCCGGTTGCGCTTGAACTCCACCGTGCCCGTTACCTGGCCATCGATGATCAGCTCCTCGTCCCCGATGACGCTACCCTCGATGCGGGTCCGGGCGCCGATGATGGCGGGTCGCTTGCCGCTGCCATGCGACTCGTCCGCGCCGGGAGAGCGCTGTGGCTGCGCAGGAGACGACACCGTATGGTCGGGGACACTGGTGGGCTTGTGCTTGCTGAACATGGCAAGGCTCCGGGTAACCTGAGGGAAGAACGCACACCGGCGAATATTACCGGGCCAGGATCGGATCAAAGGAACGATTAACCAGCGAAAATGCCGGGTAGTCGCCCTCTATCCGCGTCTGGCGCCCCGCTTATACTGGCCATGGGCATCCCACATCGATCGAGAGGTTACCATGGGAGGCGGGGACGTATTGTTCACCTTGGGCGTGGTGGCGCTCATCGTCATCTTGCTGGACGGCAGGCGGCGCATCGGCAAGCGTGCCCCGGCACCCCGGCCGAGGGCCGCGCATACTGCCGAGACTCGAGCGGTCACACCCCGGGAGCCCAGCGAATCACCCGCTCGGACGGGCGACCGGGCCCCTGTGCCCTTGCCGGCGGCCCCCGTCGCAGCGATCACCCACGAGCTTTCCGCGCGCCCGGAAAGCAGGATCGGCCCATCGCTGCGTATCGAAGGGAAAGTGCATTCCCGGGAAGCGCTGGTCATTCACGGTGCCGTCGAGGGCAGCGTAACGGCCGACAAGCATAGCGTAACCGTCAGCGCTTCGGGACGCGTCTCGCAATGCATCGAGGCGCGCGTCATCAGCGTCGCGGGGAGCGTCACGGGAAGCCTGGTCGCCGGGGATCAGGCGCTGCTGCTGTCCAGCGCGCGGGTCGAGGGCCGCATCGACGCCAAACGGCTCAAGTGCGAAGCCGGTGCCTGGCTGAAGGCTGCCTGCAGCGTGACTTCACGCCAGGCATGAACGCAGTCCGTTGTAGCGGCCTTCGTCACCCAGAACAGGCTTCGGTTTTTCTAGATAGCGCCAGTAACACTAGCTCCTTTGACCCATGCCGACAGGGTCGACAGCTCGATATTGCCAACAGCGTTGCCGCCGTACCGATTCCAGCACGGCTTCACCTCGGGCAGGCGCGTCGGTACCTTCGCGGGTCATCGTTATTTTATACTTTCAAACTTCTGCTCCAATGCTTTTAGCCTTTTTATGGCTACGCCAGAAAATACAAAGCCTGTTATTCCCAACGACATGCCGATGGCCCCAAAACACATTCCAATAATCGCGAAGGTTTCCATATCGTCTCGTCAAATGACTATAACGCCGCCGGTACGCGGCACTGTCGTGGTGGAAAAGCCTCCGAGCCATGCCTGATCCTCTTGGGCTCTCCGAAAACCGCTAATTGATTATACTGCGGAACCAGTACCGAGGCCCACCACATCACTGCCGGACCGGGAGACGACGCCGGTTGGCGACGACAGCGCCTGCCCCGACTCTGAGCCTGGAAAACGCCGACGAGGATCCGAGCGACCTGGATTTCGTCTCGGGCGCGGCGAGCGAGCATCGCAGCCGGCATGGGCCGTACGCCGGTTTCGGCTTCGGCGAGGTGAATGCGGCGCTGATTGTCAGCAAGAGCAGGAGCACACCCAGATATTCTGCTGCTTGCCGGGGGCACAACCGGGCCGCTACTGCCCGCGCCTGGCACACGGACAGCATCGGCTCACGTCCGGACTCGGACTAACGCACCTGACGCTCGGCCATCACGCGCCGATAGAGGCCGGCACAGACCGCGACAAACACCGCCAGCCCCAACCACGGTGAAATGCCGGCAAAGCCATCTCCCACCAGCGCCAGCGGTGCATCACTACCGGTAAAGCCAATGATGCCGGCCATCAACACGCCCATCAGGCTCTCGCCGACGATCATGCCCGAGGCGATCAGGACACCGCGGCGACGCGGCTGCTCCACGCTGGTCTTGGGGTCAGTACCACGCGCCGCCGCGCGCGCCTGCAGACGGCGCTGAATCACCCAGCCCAGAATGGCACCGATGATCAACGGCATGTTGACGCTGGCCGGCAGATAAATGCCCAGGCCCACCGCCAGCACCGGCAAGCGGGCGACACTACCACGGTGCTTGAGCAGCTCGTCGATGCCGATCATCACCGCCCCCAGCACCAGGCCGATAATGATCATCGACCACTGCAGGTCATGGGCAAAGATCCCCTTGACGATGGCGGTCATCAGCGAGGCCTGCGGCGCTCCCAGCGCCTGGCTGGCGTCCATGTCGGCACGCGGTAGCGCTCCCACGAAGCCATAGGCGTTATAGAGCAGCGTCAGCACCGGCGGGATCACCAGCGCCCCCACCAGACAGCCGATGATCAGCGCCACCTGCTGACGCCACGGCGTCGCACCGACCAGATAGCCGGTCTTGAGGTCTTGCAGGTTGTCATTGGAAATCGCCGCTACGGCCACGATCACCGAGGTCGAGAACAGTGCCAGCGCCGTTGGCAGCATGCTTGCGACATCATCGCCGAGCATGGTCAGCCCGTCGCTGAGCTGATTGAAGCCGAGAATCATCAGCGAGACCAGGATCACCGCAACGATACCAATCCCCGAAATCGGACTGCTGGATGAGCCCACCAATCCGGCCATATAGCCGCAGGCAGCAGCGATAATGAAGCCAAACAGCCCGGCAAACAGCACGCTACCCAGCGCGAGCGTCCAGAAAGTGCCGCTGGACATGTCCGGCGCCGCTGCATGCAGGAAGTAAGCAAATACCGCCAACAGCGCGACCAGCAGAATACCCGCCAAACCCAGCAGAATCGACGCCGGCAGATCGCGGTCGGTGCGCGGCACCCGGGTCATGCTGCCCTGGCCCTTGCGCAGCGCGCCAAAGGACGCCTGCACGCCTTCGATCATCGGCCTGAGCAGCGTCAACAGGGTCCAGATGGCCCCGACCCCGATCACCCCGGCGCCGATGAAACGCACGTCTTCGGACCAGTGCTGCATCGCGACATCCGTCAGCGACGGCCCGACCGAGGCGGGATCCATCATGGTCAACCAGGGCACCGCAATCCCCCAGGTAATCAGCGTACCGATCAATATCGCCACCCCAGCAACGATGCCGATCATATAGCCAGCCCCGACCAGCGCCAGCGAGAAGCCGGTCGAGAACTGGAATGCGGTGCGCCCTGCCGTCAGCCAGAGCGTGATGCTGTCCGCCAGCACGCGAAAGCCGCTGCTGGCCAACGAGAACGCCGCCGCCACCAGCGCCCCCAGCGCAATATCGCGTGCGCCGGGCTCGTTGGCATCATGTGCGCGCCTGTCGTCATCGCGACCACGATCACCGACCTCGAGAATCTCGGCAGCGGCGATGCCTTCCGGATAGGGAAGGTCGCTCTGCACGACCATCGCCCGACGCAACGGGATGGTATACAGCACCCCGAGAATCCCACCGATGGCGCAAATCGCCGAGGTTTGCCAGAAGGGGAAGCCCTGCCAGTAACCCACCATCAACAGGCCAGGGAGGATAAAGATGATGGCCGACAGGGTCCCGGCCGCCGAGGCCTGGGTCTGCACCATGTTGTTTTCGAGTTTATTGGCGCCGGCCAGACGGCTCAGCAGCGCCATGGAGATCACCGCCGCGGGGATCGACGAGGCAAAGGTTAGGCCCACCTTCAGCCCCAGATAGACATTGGAGGCGGTAAACACCACCGTGATCAACGCACCGAGTACGACCCCGCGCAGGGTCAGCTCCGGTAGCGTCATCTCATCGGGAATTCGCTGTGACATGACAAGCTCTCGCTCAACATAATGCCCCCGGCCAGGACGGCACGGGGGCACTATTACCTGAAGTTTCCGCTGGGCGAGCCATTCACTCACCCAATCATTAGCAGGCTTGTGATGATAGCATGAAGACCGCGAACGCCGAAGTGGGCATTCAGGTGAAAATCCCCTTGTTCCCCGCCGTCCGGCCAAGGAGGAGACCACCTTGCGGCTGGGCGTATCCCCCTGGAACCGTGATTGACCCACTATCGATGTACGATTTCACGACGGCAGTGGCGTCGCAGGGAGCGTCACACGGCGACCGGTCGCCACGGATCAGGCGCTATTGCTGGCCAGCGCGCGGGTCGAGGGCAGCATCGAGGCAAAACGTCTCAAGTGCGCAGCCAGTGCTCGGCTCGAGCGTGTCGCCGATGTGACTTCACATCAGGCATGCAGGCTGATAATAAGATCATGCCAGGGAAACGACACTTTTTACGGCGTAGGGTAAACACACGATGCCGACGTTGATCGATTTCAGCAACAAGCAAGAAGCTGCACGCTGGCGGCCCATCAACGACGCTGTGATGGGCGGGGCTTCCAATAGCATCATGCACGCGGAGTCCACCACGGGCGTGTTTTCAGGCGAGCTTTCGCTGACCAATGGCGGCGGCTTTGCCTCTGTACGTCGCGACCCCGAGACTTGGCATCTATCGGATCATGCAGGGCTGTGTATTAGGGCGCGAGGCGACGGACGCCGCTACCAGCTGCGCCTGTATACCAGCCAACTACTGGAAGGCGGCGCCTATCGCGGCGTGTTCCAGCCGCAGGTCGGCGAATGGCAATGTATCGCGCTCCCCTGGAGTGACTTCGAGCCGGTATTTCGTGGCCGTATACTCGAGGAGGCCCCGCCCCTCGATCCGGGCGAACTCCAGCAGATAGGTGTGCTTATCGCCGACCGCAAGGAGGGCCCATTCCATCTGGAAATCTCATCGTTGAGCACACTTGGCACGGTGATAGGTACCTGAGACAACGGCAGCGCAGTGCCGCGTCTGGCTATGTATTACTGCCAAAATACTTTGCCTTCTGGTATAGCCTTCCCAAAAGGCCAGTGCCCAGGATCATGAAGAGACTCATGGCAATCACCAGCAGAGATCCATAGTCGATATCACCCGAGAAGGAATATCGGCTTGTCACGCTACCTATGTGCTGTACGAACAAGAAAGTACCGATCAGGAACGTGCCAGCACGTACTAGACCGGTGTCTTTGACATCGACACCCGCTTCCTCACCACCGTGAATCTTGTTGGCTATAGCACTCGCGGAAAACCAGAGCACTACACCGCCGACCATAGGCACTACTATCGTAGCAACGGCTAAAGCAAGCCATTCGCCAGCTACAATCTCATGATACTGTGGGCTGAACAGAACCGGTAACATCGAAAGCAATGTTCTAAGACCGAGATAAAGGCCCACTATTTTTATCAAGAGAATTGAAAAAGGCTTCATATCCTGTCCGTTTAGAGCACGTCGCCATCGGGCGCGGTGAAAGAGGGTTGGCTGCATGGCTTTGTTGCCCTGCGAAACCATCGTTCATCCAATCGGCAGTGGCTTTAGTGAGCACCAACCGGCCTGCCCACGGCAAGGCACGACGCTCGGCTGCCATGGTGGGCCAGGTAGGTGAACTCCTCCAGTTCGAGACCGGCGGCGTGAAGCTGGGCCTTGAAAGCATCCTCGTAGGTCACGCGGCCGAAGTCGATACTCGTTATCCGTTTGAGCACGGGCTTGAGACGCTCCATCCAGCGGGCGGGCCGCTTCTGGATGGTTTGCGTGAAGAATATTCGCCCGCCCGGTCGCAAGAGCCGGCAGCAGTGCCGTAGCGCCCGGTCAGACTCGGGCAGCAGCATGAAGCTCGCCGAGAAATAGATGGCATCGTACGGCCCGCCGCCGTGCTCGTGGATCGACTCGAGACGCACCTCGGCATACTCGGCCAGGGAGGAAGCCTCGAGCCTTCGCCGGGCGCGCTGCAGGTAATCGGCGTCGATATCGATGCCGGTAATCCGCAGGCGCTTTCGCTTCGCCAGCTCGGCATTGGCCAGCAGCGCGCCCGCCGTGCCGATGCCGACATCCAGCACGACGGCACCGTCGGGGACGCGCTCCAGCACTTCCGCATACCAGCGGGAAGTGAGCCTGAGCATGAGGGTGTCGTAGATGAAGCTGCGCATTACCGCCTCACTCTCCCGTTCGATGATGCCGGCATTGAAGCGCAGGAACGTCCCGAGCCGAGCCAGGGAGCGGGAGCCCCGGACACTCCCTTGAAAAATTCAGCCGCCCGGCTATTCCCCGGCCAATCGCTGCCGATAAACAGCAGAGGCATACCCTGAATCCAACTCGATCGAGGATTTGTACCCATGAGCCAAGAGACTCCCACCGTAGTAGCCGACATCATGACCCGCGACATCGTGACGCTGCGTCTAGAGCAGACGCTCAACGACGGTAACGAGACCATGCGGGAGCACAAGATACGGCATCTGCCGGTGCTGGACGAACAGGGCCATCTGGCGGGGCTGCTCAACCAGAAGGTCGTGCTGCGGGAAGCGCTGCGAATCACCGATAGCTACGGCGCGCAGCGCTTGAATCACCACCTGGGGCGGATACCGCTCGCCGAGGTCATTGCCAGGGACGTGCTCACGCTGGCAGCCGACACACCGCTCGCCGACGCCGGCCGGCAACTGCTGGCACAGCGTCAGGGTGCCATGCCGGTCCTGGACAGCGAAGGTCGCCTCGCGGGGATTCTCTCCTCCGTGGATTTCGTGCGTCTGGCCGTCACATTGCTCGATACCGACCGGAATTGACCCCTGCCGCTGACTCCTTACGATTCCGAAGCCGCCCACACTGGACGGCTTCCGGCGACCAGTTGAGGAAAGCGCCAGGAACCTCGCTGACTCTCATGTAGAGCGGGCGGCCCGCGCCGCGTGCAACTTCCTGTAGCTCTCGATCAGGCGCTGGTGCCGGTCGACCCCCTCCAGCTTCATGCTGGTGGGCGTCAGGCCATGGAAGCGCACCTCGCCGGTCACCGAGCCGACCGCGGCCTCGATGGTCGCGCCGCCGAACATGCGCCTGAAATTGTAAAGGTAGTCGTCCAGTTCCAGCTCGTCGTCCAGCGTGACTTCCAGCACCGCGAGAACCGCCTGATAGAACAGCCCCCGCGCGACGGTATTGTCGTTGAACTGCAGGAACATCTCGACGTGATCCAGCGCGTCTTCGTGATTCCCGAGCGCCAGGTGGATCAAGAGCTTCAGTTCCTGGATGGTCAACTCGGACCAGACGGTGTTGTCGTCGAACTCGATGCCGATCAGTGTGACGATCTTCATCTGTTCGTCGAGCTCGCTCTCCTCCAGACGCTGTAGCAGGTCGGCCAGCTGCGCATCGTCCAGGTCGTGAATGGTGAGGATCTCCTCCCGGAACAGTAGCGCCATGTTAGTGTTGTCCCAGACCAGATCCTCAACGGGATACACCTCGGAATAGCCGGGCACCAGAATGCGGCACACCGGGGCACCCAGATCCTCGTGCACGGCCACGTAGGCTTCCAGGTCTTCCTCTTCGAGGATGCCGAACAGCCGGGCCGCCTCCTCGTCGGTGGACCCCGAGAAGTCCCACTCGCGGAATTCGACATCGGCGCGGGCGCTGAAGAAGCGCCAGGAGATCACTCCCGAGGAGTCGATGAAGTGCTCGACGAAGTTGTTCGGCTCGGAGACCGCCTGGGAGTTGAAGGTGGGCGCCGGCAGGTCGCTCATGCCCTCGAAACTGCGCCCCTGCAGCAGCTCGGTGAGGCTGCGCTCGATCGCCACCTGCAGGCTCGCGTGCGCGCCGAACGAGGCGAAGACACCGCCGGTCTTCGGGTTCATCAGCGTCACGCAGGCCACCGGGAACCGGCCGCCTAGCGAGGCGTCCTTGACCAGCACCGGGAAGCCCTGGGCCTCCAGCGCCTCGATGCCCTCGACGATATCGGGATATTTCGCCAGCACATCCCGGGGCACGTCGGGCAGCACGATCTCCTGCTCGATGATCTGCTTCTTCACCGCCCGCTCGAAGATTTCCGACAGGCACTGCACCTGCGCCTCGGCCACCGTGTTGCCGGCGCTCATGCCGTTGCTCAGATACAGGTTCTCGATCAGGTTCGAGGGAAACCAGACCGTCTCGCCGTCCGACCGGCGCACGAAGGGCAGCGAAACGATGCCGCGATCCGTGCGTCCGGAGTTGGTGTCGTACAGGTGCGAGCCGCGCAGCTCGCCGTCGGGATCGAAGATCGCCCGGCAGTGGTCGTCCAGGATCCCCGCCGGCAGCGCGTCATTGGGCCCCGGCTGGAACCATTGCTCGTTCGGGTAGTGAACGAACGCGCTCGCGGCGATCTCCTCGCCGAAGAACTGGTCGTTGTAGAAGAAGTTGCAACTCAGGCGCTCGATGAACTCGCCCAGCGCCGAGCACAGCGCGGCTTCCTTGGTGGCGCCCTTGCCGTTGGTGAAGCACATCGGCGAGGCGGCGTCGCGAATGTGCAGCGACCACACGTGCGGCACGATGTTGCGCCACGAGGCGATCTCGATCTTCATGCCGAGATTCTGGAGGATGGCCGTCATGTTGGCGATGGTCTGCTCCAGCGGCAGGTCCTTGCCCTCGATCCAGGTCTCGCTGCTCTCGACGGTGCCGCCCATCAACAGCGCCTGGGCATCCTCGTCGATGTTCTCGACCGTCTCGATCTGGAACTCCGGGTTGTTCTGGATCACCCGCTTCACCGAACAGCGCTCGATGGAACGCAGGATGCCGGTGCGATCCTTCTCGGAAAGATCCTCCGGCAGTTCCACCTGAATCTTGAAGATCTGGTTGTAGCGGTTTTCCGGGTCGACGATGTTGTTCTGCGACAGCCTTATGTTCTCGGTCGGGATATCCCGCGCGTTGCAGTAGACCCGCACGAAGTAGGCCGCGCAGAGCACGGTGGAGGCCAGGAAGTAATCGAACGGCCCCGGCGCGGAGCCATCGCCCTTGTAGCGGATCGGCTGATCGGTGATGACGGTAAAGTCATCGAACAGCGCTTCCTGACGCAGATTGTCGAGATAGTTGACCTTGATTTCCATGAAGAAGAGCCGGGTTGGTGACTGTCGGCGCGCTTTAGGCGGGTAGCCGGCCATTATCCCGATTTTGCCGCCTTGCGTCTTGGGTGGCGGGCAAATCGCTCGCCCCTGCCCCACGCCGGCCGGCGATGCCCGACTGGGCCTAGATGCCGTATTCGCGCTCTACCCTGGCGATACGCACCCGGAAGTCGCTGTACCACTGCCGGTGCCCCAGCCGCTGCGCCTCCAGGTGCTCGGCGTGGCGCTTCCAGTTTCGGATGGCTTCGATACTTTCCCAGTACGACACGGTGATGCCCAGCTCCTCCCGGGCGGACTCGATGCCGAGGTAGCCCGGCTGCGTCGCGGCCAGCTCCGCCATGCGTTCGGCCATGGCGGCATAGCCATGATCGCCGTCGGTTCGATGGCTGGCGAAGATGACGGCGTAGTACGGTGGTTCAGGCGTGTTGGCGATGCTCGTCATGGAAATCCTTTAGCTACCAGCGCGGAATGACGTCGCGGGGCGAAGCCGGTGCAGGATGTTTTGATGCGAACGCCGGAACCCTCCGAGAGCCATTCCGCAATACGCTCGGCTCCTTTCTGGCTTGCGGGGCAACCGACCCGCAACCGATCATTGATTCTCCTCCGGAATCAGGGCCAAGAGATCGGTGACGCCGACATCCTCGCCCGCCTGAGACAGTAAAGTCGACACTTGCCCACGATGGTGGGTCTGGTGATTGAAGAAGTGGAGGACCAGGCTCGAAAACCGCCTGCAATAAGGCACACCCCTGGTGTTGCGGTACTCGAACAGGACGTTCAGATCGTCGCCGGAAAGCTTCCCGACCCAATCGACAATCTGGATATCCAGCCAGGCCCTGCGCTCGGACAGGGCCGTAAAATCCTCGAACAGCAGCTGATCCAGGCTGACCGGGTCTGGAAGTTTGACTACCTCGCGCAGCGAGGCAAAGCCGGACGGATGCGTGGCGAATCGCTTGAGCCAGATAGTGTCGGCAACAAGAAGGTGATTCAGCGTACCGAGGATGGAGCCGAAAAAGGCCCCGCGGTCCCTGGCCAGCTCTGTCACGCCAAGGCGACCCGCAGCCGCGTAGATCTTCGAATTCATCCACCGATTGTAGACGGCCAGTAGTTCAAAGTGTTCTTTCGGGCTCATCGGAGTCACCCTTCGTGGATAACGCTTGTGCAATCGACCCCGTTCGCGGCACACCAGCTTTTCCATCCCTGGCTATCTCATGACCGCGGGGTCGTGTTTCACGGCGAAAATTCGCTGACGTGCTGGCTGGCCGCGCCGCCAGGCCATTGGTTCGCGACAAGCCCTCTTGAGCAAGACACCGGGGTTGCCCATAGAATGATAATACCGTTCATCGAGGCAAGGAGATTCCACGCATGTCCCTGACACCTTCCAGCATGATCGACCTGGGCTCCCCCCTGCCGGCCTTCCGTCTTCCCGACCCCGAGGGCAACGAAGTGTCGAGCGAGGAGTTCGCCGGCAGACCGCTGGTAGTGGCGTTCATCTGCAACCACTGCCCCTTCGTCCAGCACATCGCCGATGGCTTCGCCACCTTCGCGCGCGTCTATCAGGAGAAGGGGCTGGCAGTAGTGGCGATCAACAGCAACGACTTTCACAGCCACCCGGGCGACAGCCCCGCCAGGATGCTCCGGGAAGCGCGCCAGCGCGGCTATACCTTTCCCTATCTGGTGGACGAAAGCCAGGAGGTGGCCCGCGCCTTCGAGGCGGCCTGCACGCCGGATTTCTTCCTGTTCGATCGCGAGCACCGGCTTGCCTACCGCGGCCAGTTCGACGACAGCCGCCCGAGCAAGGACACGCCGGTGACCGGCGAGGATCTTCGCGCGGCCGCCGATGCGGTATTGGCGGGCCAGGCGCCGGATGCACGGCAGAAGCCGTCGATGGGCTGCAATATCAAGTGGAAGTGATTCCGCGACGGGACAGTGGATGCAAGCCGTATCGAAGCCGACTAGGAGCCGATCGCGCTGATGAACGTCAGCCGATTGCCGAAAGGATCCGCAATCGTCATGTCGCGACTCCCCCACGGCGTTTCTTCGATAGACGGCCGGGCGTAGGCGTATCGGGCTGCAACGAGTTGCTGGTGAAAGACTTCCAGTTCATCCGTTTCGATACGCAGCGCGGCGCCGGGACTGGCATCCCCGTGGTGCTCCGAAAGATGCAGAACGCAGCCTCCTTTGGAGATCTGCATATAGAGCGGCAAGTCCGCCTCGAAGCGGTGTTCCCAATCGGTCTCGAAGCCAAGGAAGCCGATGTAGAACTCCCTCGCCTTGGCTTCATCGAAGATGCGCAGAATGGGCGTGGTCTTGCCGAAGCTCATGAACGACTCCGCTCTAGAAGTGGTTACCACACTCACCGGCAATGGCTTGCCGGATGCCTGTACGCTGTTTCCGAGAAGAGGCGAGAGCGTGGCGTGGAGCTAGGGGGAAGCAAAACGCTCCGGCAGCATCGATGAAGGCAGGCCTCCCCATCATCCCAGGCAAGGCAGTGTCCGGGTAGCTGTTGCGCTCGATCAGCACTCGAGGCTTTCCCAACCGTAACCGGCCGTAACCTCGAGGGCAACTCGGCCAAAGGCATGCGGTGATTTTCCCCGCCGCTGCGGCACGCCCCACTCCACCTGCACCTCAATTTTATTCAATACCGCGCCCCTGTCGGCATTGCACTCTGTTCGCCATTGTCCGCCAGGAGGATGACCATGAGCCTTGCCTTGATTCTGCCGATGTCGGTGTTTGCCCTCGCGGCTTCGATTTCACCGGGGCCGGTTAACCTGGTGTGCCTGAGCAGCGGCACGCGCTATCCCCTCGCCCAGGGTCTGGTGTTCGTGACCGGGGCGACGCTGGGCTTTGTGGTGCTGTTCGTCGCCGTGGGACTGGGGCTCTATTCAGTGCTGGCGGTCGCGCCGGGGGTGGAGGAGGCACTTCGCTGGTCCGGGATAGCGTTTCTGCTCTACCTGAGCTGGCGTCTGTTTCGCGACGACGGGCGTCTGCCTCAGGATGAGGCCCGACGGGCGCCGGGATTCCTGACGGGGGCGTTGATGCAGTGGCTCAACCCCAAGGCGTGGTTGGCATCGGCCTCGGGCATCGGTGCCTATACCAGTGGCAGCGATCCGGATCAGGTGCTGTTGTTTGCCGCGCTCTATCTGCCTATCTGCTGGCTGTCGCTGGGCAGTTGGGTCTACGCCGGAGCCTTCCTGCGCCGCTACGTGCGCCGGCCTGCGGTGCTGGTGGCGGTCAACCGCACCCTGGCGCTGCTGCTCGCCGGTAGCTGCATCTATCTACTGCTCGCGTGAGGACTGCCGGTACTGGCTCGGCGTGGCGGCCACCAGACGCTTGAAGGTGCGCTGGAAGTGCGGCTGATCGGAGAAACCGGCGCTCAGGGCTGCTTCGGCAATGGGCTTGCCCCCCTTCAGCTCACGCTGGCCCAGTTGAATGCGGCGATTGATCAGGTAGGCGTGGGGCGTGAGACCAAAATGCTGCTTGAAGGCACGAATCAGGTGGCCTGGGCTGTAGCCGGAGCGTTGGCACAGGTCGTCCAGCGAGATCTCTTTTGCCGCCTGTGAATCCAGGTAGGCGGCCAGCTCCTGCAATATGGCCGGTATCGGGGTCGGCGGCTGGACGGGCTGGCCGGCAAGCTCGTGCATCAGTGCGGCGAGATACTCGACGACCGCCGTCTGCTTGTCCAGCAGGTTTCGGCTCGCGTTCAGCAGGCAGGCCGCCATGCGGCAATAGCCTTCGAACCAGTGCCGCTCGCGGATCACCGCGGTGGCGATGTCCTGCCAGCGCGGCGTGGCCAACAGCCCCGCGTCGAAGCGCAGGCGGGTCAGCCAGGCGGTATCGACGTACAGCATCAGGTAGGACCAGGGGCGCGTGTCGGCAGGGTTGCAGGCGTGCACCCAGTCGGGATTCATCATCACCAGGGTACCGGCCTGAATGGAGTAGCGGTCATCGCGGTACTGGAAGAGGCTCTCCCCCGCCGTTATGGCTCCCAGCGACCATTGCGTGTGACTATGCGGCGCGTAGCCGACCCGACGCCCGTCCTCGACCCGGCGAAGCTCCACGTGAGGCATGCGCGCATCGCGCCAGAACAGGGGGGTGGCATCCGACATGGCGTGGCTTCCGAGTGAACCGGGTCCCAAGATACCGCTCGCCGAGTGGCACCGCTACCCGGCACCGCCTTTGCATGACAGTGCCCCCTCTGCTGACCAGAAGGAGCGATGCCTGTTCAATACGCTCTCTCGTGCACAGGAGGTGACGGAGGGCGACTTACGTGGAAAAAGGCGAGGCCATTCCCGTCGGCGAGGGCCGCTACGCGATCTTCGAGCGCCACGACAGCACCCGCCTCGCCTACCGGCTGTCCAGCCCGGGCAAGCCCGGCTCACCACGGCCCGGCCACAAACGCGCCGGGCCTCTCGCAGGCTGCTAGTATCGAGGCTTTGCCGCTGAAGAGTCCTGCCCATGACAGCGCCCACGCAAGCCGCACTCGAACAACGCACCCTGATGCTGTCCATCGCCACCACCCTGGCGGTGTCGGCGATGGGGGTCACGTTCGGGCTGCTGGCCGGTTCCCGCTCGATCCTCTTCGACGGCGTGTTCTCGACCCTCGACGCGGCGATGTCGGGGCTGGCCCTGGTTGTCGCTCGGCTGGCGGTGCGCGAGGCCAGCCAGCGCTTCCAGCACGGTTTCTGGCACCTGGAGCCGATGGTGGCGGGGTTGAACGGCGGCATCCTGCTGTTGCTGTGTTTCTACGCCTTCCTCAACGCCGTGCAGGGGCTGATGGAGGGCGGGCAGGAACTCGCCTTCGGCCTGGCCATCGTGTATGCCGTGGTGGTCGCATCGGCGTGCTTCACGATGCACGCCTACGAGAGGCGGATCAATCGCCGCGTGGATTCCGAGTTCCTGCGCATCGACATGCAGGGCTGGCTGATGGCCGGCCTGATCAGCGCGGCGCTGGTCATGGCCTTCGCCATCGCCCTGCTGCTGGAGCGCACCGCCTACGCCTCTCTCACCCCCTACGTGGACTCCCTGCTGCTGGCCCTGCTGACGCTGTGCTTCATGCCGGTGCCGATCGGCATCGTGCGCCGCGCCATTCGCGAAATCTTCCTGATCGCCCCCAGCGGGCTGGACAGCGAGGTGCATGCCGCCATGGCGCCGGTGATGGCGCGCGAAGGGCTGCTCGACTACTACAGTCACGTGGCCAAGAGCGGGCGCGGCCATTTCATCGAGATCCACATCCTCACCACGCCCGACTACGGCGCGCAGCAGGGCATCGCGGTGCTCGACGAGATTCGCGAGCAGATCACCGCTGGACTTTCCATACCGCCCGAACGACGCTGGTTCACGGTGTCGTTCACCGCCGACCCCAAGTGGACGTGAGCCTCGCCCGGGGATGCAACGTCGCGGTCGCCATGCCGTCACAACCGGGTCCTATACTCAGGGCTTCCGCTCTTCGAAAAGCCAGCGAGCCCAGCCATGATCGATAACAAGAGTCTCTCCGCCGCTCTCTCCCCTGCCCTTTTCATGGGTTTCTGCCTGTTGCTCTCGGCGATCGCTTTCTCGCCCGCCTGGGCGGCAAGCAGCGAACAGGCGATCACCGCCGCCGCCAAGCATGTCACCCTCGGCCCCCGTCCGCTCTATCTGGTCCAGGACATGGACGAGGACACCCAGCGCTCCCGCGAACTCAAGGCCGAGTTGCTGAACTGCGCCGCCCAGCGCAACGACTGGCAGCGCTCGCCGTTTTCGATCGCCCATCGCGGGGCCCCGCTGCAGTTTCCCGAGCACACCCGGGAGGCGTACATCGCCGGCGCCCAGATGGGCGCGGGCATCATGGAATGCGATGTCACCTTCACGGCGGACAAGCAGCTGGTCTGCCGTCATTCGCAGTGCGATTTG
Organism: Modicisalibacter radicis; assembly: GCF_900961225.1. GTDB lineage: Bacteria > Pseudomonadota > Gammaproteobacteria > Pseudomonadales > Halomonadaceae > Modicisalibacter. The sequence continues at coordinate 6,104 of NZ_CAAHFN010000075.1, read as the reverse complement.
CACGCCACCACCAACATTCTCGAGACCGACCTGGCGCAGAAATGCCGCGTGCCGCCCGAGTTCGATCCGCAAAGCGGCGAGCTGGTCAACGCCGGCGCCATTCAATGCTGCACCAGCGACATCAGCCTCGCCGAGTTCAAGACGCTCGAAGGCAAGATGGAGGGCGCCGATAGCGAGGCGCGCAGTATCCAGGCTTACATGGATGCCACTCCCGGCTGGCGAACCGATCTCTACGCCCAGCGCGGCACGCTGATGACCCATGCCGAAAGCATCGAACTGTTCAAGGCGCTGGGCGTGAAGATGACTCCGGAGCTCAAGGCGCCGAGCGTGTCCATGCCGTTCGAGGGCATGTCGCGGGCCGCTTACGCCCAGAGGCTGATCGACGACTACAAGGCGGCGAACGTCGCCCCGGGCGATGTCTATCCGCAATCCTTCGAGCTGGAGGACGTGCGTTACTGGATCGAGCACGAACCCGAGTTCGCCAAGCAGGCCGTCTATCTCGACGACCGCTACGCCGAGGAGGGCTTCGACTACGCCACGCCCGAGACCTGGAAGCCCGGCATGCAGGCACTCGCCGATCAGGGCGTGAACATCCTCGCCCCGCCGCTGTGGATGCTGCTGGCTTCAAACCCCGGGGCCGGCGAGTCCGGCAACCGCATCGTGCCCTCGGTCTATGCCGAACGTGCCCGGCAGGCCGGGCTGGATATCATCGCCTGGAGCTTCGAGCGCTCGGGCCCGTTGAACGAGGACGGCGAGTGGTATCACCGCACCACCGACGCGGTGATCGACAGCGACGGCGACAAGCTGCTCACCCTCGACGTGCTGGCCCGTGATGTCGGTGTGATCGGGCTGTTCTCCGACTGGCCGGCGACGGTCACCTTCTACGCCAACTGCATGAGACCGGATATCTGAGCGGTAGATCGGCGTCGTTTCGCCTGTATTGCCGGTGCCGAAGCGCTTGTTGAAGCGACCGGCGAGCTGCCGATAGGCGCTCGCCGACCGCAATCAGTGCGTTGCGGACGCGCCTTCACAGCGCTCGGTCAGCCAGTCTTCGAAAGACGCGACACTCAGCGGCCTGGCCAGCCAGTAGCCTTGCGCTTCGTCGCAACCCAGCGCCTGCAGCATCCGGTAACTTTGCTGACTCTCCACGCCTTCGGCGACCACATGATAGTCGAGATCACGCGCCATGGAGATCATCGCCTTGATCAAGGTCTGGCTGCGCGGCTCATGGTCGATCTGGGCGACGAACGAACGGTCTATCTTCACCACGTCGGCCGGCACTTTCTGCAGATAGGCCAGGCTGCTGTAGCCTGTGCCGAAGTCGTCGATGGCGATCCGTATGCCGGCTTCGACCAGCGCGTCCAGTGCATCGCCGACGCTCCGGGTATTGCCGATCAGCGCGCTCTCCGTCAGTTCGAGCTCGATGACCGAGACTGGCAAGCCATGCTCGGCCAGATACCCCAGCAGCCGTGCGCTGAAGTCGCTTTCCTCGAGATTCGCTGCAGAGATATTGATCGACACGCGCAATGCCAGGCCTCGCCGGTGCCAGTCGGCCGCCTGGACGATGGCGTGCCGCAACACCCAGTCGGTCAGCGGCCGGGCCATGGGCGTGTTTTCGATCAGCGGGATGAATTCCACGGGAGAGACCGCCCCCAGGGTTGGATGCTGCCAGCGGAGGAGCGCCTCTGCGCCCACGCAATCGTCCGAGGCCAGCGACACGCGTGGCTGGTAGACCAGCTGTAGCTGGCCGACGTCCTCCAGCGCATGGCGGAAGCCGTTGATCAGCGCGAAGCGGCGTCGATGCCGCTCGTCCAGAGCCGAGGAGTAGAGGCTGACGCCGGTCTCGCCATCTCGGGCGGCCTGGCAGGCGCTGTGAGCGGTTCGCAGCACATCGGTGGGTGCGACGTCTCCCAGCCGGAAAGGCGACACCCCCACCACGGGATGCAGCATGAACGGCGCGGCATCGCCGAGCGGCATGCTTGCCAGTACCTGCCTGAGGTGCCGAGCCAGGGTCAGCGCCTCGCACTCGTCCTGGCATTGTCCGGCGCTTTCCAGGATGTGCAAGTACTGACACGCGCCCACCTGGTAAAGGGCCTTGCCGGCACCCAGGTGCAGTTGAAGTCGCATGGCGGCCTCGCGCGCCACTTCGTCGAAGCAGGCCGGCCCGAGGACGCGCTGCAACGAATGCATCTCGACGCTATCGATCAGGTCGATGTACAGCGCGAAACAACCCGCCCCGGCATTATCGCGCGCCCGATCATCCAGATCCTCGATGAATTTGCTGCCATTGGGCAGGCCGGTGAGCGGGTCGAGCCTGCCGAAAGCGTGCTGCAGCTCGATCTGGGCCATGACCATCGCCGCCAGATCCTGCAGTATGCTTACCTCGTGCTCGGAGACAGTACGCGGTTCGCTGCCCAGTACGCACATCGCCCCCAGGGTGTAGCCATCGTCGGTTCTCAGCGGCGCCCCGGCATAAAAGCGAATCCCCGATTGCGCCAGAGGGCTGTCGCGATAGTGCGGCGACTCGAGCAGGTCCGGAAGTATCAACACCTCGGAAGAATCGGTCACCTCACCGCAGCACGCCTTGAAACGCGGTATCTCCCAATGGTCGACCCCTACCCGCGACTTGAACCATTGCCGATCCTCGTCGGTCAGCGAGACGGCGGCTATGGGCAGATTGAAGAGCTCGCTGGCGATACGCGTGATGCGATCGAAACTCTCGCTGGGCGGAGTATCGAGCAGATTCAGTTGCCGCAGGGTCAACAACCGTCTGCGTTCGTGCTCCTCGAGCGCCTTTATGTCGGGGTCATTCACCATCGTAGAGCTTCCTTTATGCGCCTTCTGGAGCGTTCACGCCTGGACCAGGAGGCTTTAGGAAGCTATCGGCAAGGCGACGCGATTCTTCAGCGATCCGCCACGCCGCGCTGCCTGGCGATGGTCTCGAACGCCTGCCGGTCGCGATCGCCGAAGAAGCACAGCGTCGCCTGCAATCCATGCTTGTCGAGCGCCTCGCCCAGGGTATCGATGACGATATGCGCGGCTTCATCGAAGGGGTAACCGTAGACGCCGGTCGAGATCGCCGGGAAGGCGATGCTTCGGCAGTCATGCTCGGCGGCCAACGCCACGGCGTTGCGGTAGCAGTTGGCCAGCAGGTGCGACTTGTCCTTGGTCCTGGCGTAGACCGGGCCGACCGTGTGGATCACATAGCGTGCCGGCAGTTCGAAGCCGTCGGTCAGGGCGACCTCGCCATCGGGCAGCCCGTCGGGCCACTGCGTCTCGCGCAGGCTCTGGCAGGCCTGCTTGAGCTCGGGGCCAGCCGCGCGATGAATGGCGCCATCGACGCCGCCGCCGCCCAGCAGCGAATGATTGGCGGCATTGACGATGGCATCGACCCGCAGCCTGGTGATGTCGCCGGTGATCGCCTCGACGCGGCGATCGAGTAGAGTAAATGGCATGGCCTCCCCCGTGTCTGGTCACTATTCGACAAGCCTAGCAGCCGTACCGGAGAGTCACGCGGAGTCGCCCGTCGTCGGCTAGCGCCCACCGGTCACGTCGATGAAGCCGCCGGCGGTATACGAGGCCTCCTCGGAGAGCAGCCAGAGAATCGCCCGGGCGACCTCGTCGGCCTGGCCGCCACGTCGCATGGGCACCGTGTCCTGAAGGCGTTCGACCCGCCCGGGCTCGCCGCCGCTGGCGTGAATGTCGGTATGAATGATGCCGGGGCGCACCGCATTGACGCGAATGCCCTCCCCGGCGACCTCCTTGGCCAGTCCCGTCGTGAAGGTATCGATCGCCCCCTTGGTGGCTGCATAGTCGACATACTCGCCGGGCGCACCCAGCCGCGCCGCCACCGAAGACAGGTTGACGATGGCGCCCCCCTTGCCGCCGTGGGCGGTCGACATGCGACGGATCGCCTCGCGGGCGCACAGGAAGCTGCCGGTGACGTTGGCGGCCAGGATGCGCGATAGTCGTTCGGTGGTCATGTCGGCAACGCGGCACTGAGGCTCGAGAATGCCGGCATTGTTGACCAGCGCCGTCAGCGTGCCGAGTTCACGATCCACGGTCTCGAACAGCCGCACCACATCGGTTTCATCGGCGACATCGGCGGCCACGGCGATCGCTTCGCCGCCCGCGGCACGGATGTCGGCGACCACCGCCTCCGCGGCCTGCCGATTGCCCCGGTAGTTGAGACACACCCGATAGCCGCCAGCCGCGCCCAGGCGCGCAGTCGCCGCGCCGATTCCGCGGCTACCGCCAGTCACCAGTAATACGCCTTGCATCGCTCGAGCCTCCCTGGGTTGATGTACGCTTTTCACAAAATCGGATGCCAGCTTACCTTAGCTGAGCGGGTTTCGCCGCCTGCGCGTTACAGCAGGTGCGGCGTCAGCCAGTGCCTGAGTTGCGGGCCCTGCAGGGCCCCGGCCTGGCGTGCCACTTCGCGGCCCTCGCGAAATACGATCAAGGTTGGAATGCTGCGAATGCCGAAACGCCCGGCCAGTGCCTGCTCGGCCTCGGTGTCGAGCTTGGCGAAGCGCATGCGCGGCTCGAGCTCGCCGGCGACCTGGGCGAAGACCGGCGCCATCATCTTGCACGGCCCGCACCAGCCGGCCCAGAAATCCACCACCACCGGCAGCTCGCTGCGATTGACCAGCGCATCGTAGTTGCCCGCCGTCAGATCGACGGGTTCGCCGCTGAACAGCGCCTGCTTGCACTTGCCGCACTTGGCGCCATCGTCCAGCCGCGCCGATTGCACGCGATTCATGGCCGCACAGTGCGGGCAGGCAAGTTTGATGGCATCGGTCATTGCAGTTCTCCGTGCGGGTCCGTCGCTGTCATGGTTCGTTAGCCACGATATTGGGCCGCGTCTGCTTCGATCAAGCGCGGGGCGACGAAAACCGCGAACGACGATCCCCCATTGACGTTCCCGGCGTCCCGCTCGATGCTGCTGGAGTTCTGCGCCAGTCGCGCGCCCGCCTTCAAGAGTCGCCCATGCCCGCTGCCCGTCCCGACCCACGCATCCTGCTTCGCCTCTTGGCACTGCTGAGCCCCTATCGCTGGCGCCTGGTCGGGGCCGCCATCGCCCTGCTGGTCGCCTCGGCCAGCGTGCTGATCATGGGTCAGGGGCTGCGCCTGGTGATCGACCGCGGCTTCATGGCCGAGGACGCCGGCCAACTCAACCAGGCGCTGGCCGGTCTGCTCGTGGTGGTGGGGACGCTCGCCGTTGCCTCGGCGGCACGCTACTACCTGATCACCTGGATCGGCGAACGGCTGGCCGCCGACCTGCGCCGCCAGGTCTTCGATCACCTGCTGACGCTGGAGCCCGACTTCTTCGAGAACAGCCGCACTCCGCACGGCGGCGCCGGCGAGATACAGTCGCGGCTCACCGCCGATACCAGCGTGCTGCAGAGCCTGTTCGGCTCATCGCTGTCGGTGGCGTTGCGCAACCTGCTGATGCTGCTCGGGGCCGTCGTGCTGATGCTGGTCACCCAGCCCTGGCTCAGTGCGCTGGTGCTGCTGGGCATCCCCACCACGGTATTGCCGATCCTGTGGTTCGGCCGCCGGGTGCGCCGCCTGTCGCGGCACAGCCAGGACCAGGTCGCCGAACTGGGACGCTACGCCGGCGAGGCCCTGGCGGGCATTCGCACCCTGCAGGCCTTCGGCCACGAGGCGATCGACCGGCGCGATTACGCCCGCACCGCCGAGGCGGCGTTCCACGTGGCGATCGCGCGTACCCGCCAGCGGGCCTGGCTGACCGGGATCGCCATGCTGGTGATCTTCGCGGCGGTGGGCCTGATGCTGTGGCAGGGTGGCCATGCGGTGCTCGACGGCACGATGAGCGCCGGCGAACTGTCGGCGTTCGTGTTCTACGCCGTGCTCGCCGCCGGCGCCGTCGCGGCACTCGCCGAGGTGGCCGGCGACATTCAGCGTGCCGCCGGCGCGGCCGAGCGCCTGCTCGAGCTGCTCGACGCCGAGCCGCATATTCAGGCACCCGCGACGCCCCGAGCCTTGCCCAGGCCGTTACGCGGCGAGATCCGTGCCGAGGGACTGCGTTTCGCCTACCCCTCGCGTCCGACCCATCCCGCGCTGGACGACCTGGACATCAC
>NZ_CAAHFN010000074.1 GCF_900961225.1 Modicisalibacter radicis | reverse complement strand
AAGCCCGAAGCCCGAAGCCCGAAGCCCGGAGCCCGAAGCCCGAAGCCCGAAGCCCGAAGCCCGAAGCCCGAAGCCCGAAGCCGCTCTTCACAGCGCCCCGAACCTGGCGCTCGAAGCCCGAAGCTCGTAGCTGTTTCTAAGGAGTCCCCTTGACCGATTTCGTAACCGACGACATCCGCAAGCGCCTCGTCGAGGGCATCCACGAGACCGGCGAGACGGTGCTGGCCATCTACCGGCGCGACTTCGAGGTGGCAACCAAGAGCGACGACAGCCCGCTGACCGAGGCCGACATGGCCTCGCACCATGCGCTGGTGGCGCTGCTGGAAGCGCTGACGCCCGGCGTGCCGATCCTCTCCGAGGAATCCGGCGACATTCCCTATACCACGCGCCGCGACTGGCAACGCTACTGGCTGATCGATCCGCTGGACGGCACCAAGGAATTCATCAAGAAAAGCGGCGAGTTCACTCTCAACGTGGCGCTGGTCGAGTCGGGCGTGCCGGTGTTCGGCGTCGTGCACGCCCCTGTGGTCGGCGAGGGCGGCACCACCTGGTTCGGGCAAGTGGGCGAGGGCGCCTGGAAGCAGCAGGGCGATGCAGCGCCGGAGGCCATTCAGGTGCGCCGCCTGCCCGATCCCGCGCAGGCCGTCTGGAAGGTCGTCGGCAGCCGCTCCCACGGCGTCGCCGAGTTCGAGGCATTCTGCCATCACCTGCCGGCCAACGAGCGCGTTTCCATGGGCAGCTCGCTCAAGCTCTGCCTGGTCGCCGAGGGCGAAGCGGACCTCTACCCACGGCTCGCGCCCACCTGCGAATGGGACACCGCCGCCGCCCAGGCCGTGGTCACCGCCGCCGGCGGCCAGGTGCTGGATGTCGAAACGCTCGAGCCGCTGCGCTGCAACCGGCAGGAAAGCGTGCTCAATCCCTTCTTCATCGTCTGCGGCCAACGCGACGAGCGCTGGGAGCGTGCGCTTCGCCTAAGCCTGGGGCTAGGCAAGGAAAAGGGAGGAGATCTTCAACTGAAGACGCTGCCGTACGAGACCCGGGACCACGACAGCAAGGCCGACGTGATCTGGAATCGCACCAGTGTGACACCGTCGATGCGTTCCGGCATCAAGGGTCATGGGGGCAGGTGCATCTGGTTCACGGGCCTTTCCGGCGCCGGCAAGTCGACGCTAGCCAATGCCCTGGAAGTGGAGCTCAACCAGCGTGGTTATCACACCATGCTGCTGGACGGTGACAACCTTCGGCACGGGCTGTGCAAGGACCTGGGGATGAGCGAAGCCGACCGTACCGAGAACATCCGCCGGATCGGCGAAGTTGCCCGCTTGTTCGTCGAAACCGGCACCATCGTTGTTACCGCCTTCATCTCGCCGTTTCAGAAAGACCGCGACACCGTGCGCGCCCTGTTCGACGAGGGCGATTTCATCGAGGTATATCTTTCGACGCCACTTGCGGAATGCGAAAAGCGAGACCCCAAGGGCCTCTATCAGAAGGCGCGCGCGGGGAAGATCAAGAACTTCACTGGAATTGACAGTCCTTACGAGCTGCCCGAGAACCCCGAGGTCAGCCACGATCCGACGAAGCAGGACGTCGCGGTGTTCTTCGCAGCCATTTTTGAACGGCTGGATAAAAAAAACTAGGAGAGTCATGTGGTTGTGTGCTGCCGAATGGCGGCTGTCCATTCGGTGCATGGCCCTGCCCCTGGGCCCGCCATTCCCATCGCTGCAGACCAGGTGACCGAGCCGATGCTCGGTGCCGTGCACGCCCCGCGGGTCGCCGCCACCCGCGAGACCCGATTGACCGAATAGCCGCATTCCCAGCCAGTTAATCGGGGCGCCGCTTTCGTCGTCTCGAACTATTCTACGACCTCTCATGATGCCGGCCAGATTCTGGTATCCTTAGCGCCCGGTCGGTCCGGGCCCGGACGCCTGCCGACGTTACACCCTCTGTTCTTCGTCCTATAGCGAGCGATTGCATGGCCACCCAGAAAGAAGCCACCGATCTGCAGCGCGCCCTGAAGGTGTGTCGCGGGTCATTCTTCTCGGTGGGGTTTTTCAGCATGTTCATCAACTTATTGATGCTGGTGCCCCCCTTGTACATGTTGCAGGTCTACGATCGGGTGATCAGTTCGCGCAGCGAAGAAACCCTGTTCATGCTGACGCTGGTGGTGGTGTTCCTGTTCATGGTCATGGGGGGGCTGGAGCTGGTGCGCTCGCGGATCCTGATTCGTGTCGGCAACCGTCTGGACAAGCTGGTCAACGAGCGTCTCTACAGCGCGATGTTCCGGCGCAGCGTGCTGACCCAGGGCAAGCAGACCGCACAGCCGCTGAGCGATCTGACCAACCTGCGGCAGTTTCTCACCGGCAACGGCCTGTTCGCCTTCTTCGACGCGCCCTGGGTGCCGATCTACCTGGCGGTGCTCTATCTCTTTCATCCCTGGCTGGGCTTTTTCGCCACCGCGGCCGGTATCATCCTGCTGGTGCTGGCGATTGCCAACGAAAAAGCCACCAAGACACTGCTGGCCGATGCCAACAACGATCATATCAAGTCCCAGGATCTGGCCAACTCCAACCTGCGCAACTCCGAAGTGCTGCACGCCATGGGCATGTTGCCCGGCATCATGGGGCGCTGGGCCGGCAAACATCACGAATTTCTCTCCAAACAGTCGCAGGCCAGCGACCGCGCAGGCGCTTTGACCAACGCTTCCAAGGTGCTGCGCATGCTGTTCCAGTCGCTGATCCTCGGCCTCGGTGCACTGCTGGTGCTCGAAGGCGAGATGACCCCGGGCATGATGATCGCCGGCTCGATACTGATGGGCCGGGCGCTGGCGCCGATCGACCAGATGATCGGTAGTTGGAAGGGCTTCGTCAGTTCGCGCAGCGCCTATCACCGCCTGAACGAGCTGCTCGAACAGATTCCTGACGAGCAGCGCCGTATGTCGCTGCCCGCGCCGCGTGGCGACATCGCCATCGAGAGCGTTGCCGCCGCGCCGCCAGGCGTGCGCATGGCGACGATCCGCGGCATCAACTTCAGCGTCGCCAAGGGCGAGCATATCGGCATCATCGGCCCCAGCGCCGCCGGCAAGTCGACCCTGGCGCGGGTGCTGCTGGGCATCTGGCCCTCGCAGGTCGGCACGGTACGTCTCGACGGCGCCGATATCGTCCAGTGGAACCGTGATGAACTCGGTCCGCACATCGGCTATCTGCCCCAGGACATCGAGCTGTTCGACGGCACCATCAGCGAGAACATCGCTCGTTTCGGCGAGGTCGACGCCGAAAAGGTGGTCGCCGCCGCCAGGAAGGCCGGGGTGCACGAGATGATCCTGCAATTGCCCAATGGGTACGACACCTACATCAATGCCGCCAGCGGGGCACTCTCCGGTGGTCAGCGCCAGCGCGTGGGGCTGGCCCGTGCGTTGTATGGCGACCCGGTGCTGGTGGTGCTCGACGAGCCCAACTCGAACCTCGACGACAGCGGCGAGCGCGCGCTGGGCGAATCGATCAAGCAGCTCAAGAGCGAAGGCGTCACGCTGTTCGTGATCAGCCACCGAAATAGCGTACTCAAGCACGTCGACAAGTTGCTCGTACTCAAGGAAGGCCAGGTCAGCATGTTCGGCCCGCGCGATCAGGTCCTGGCCCAGTTCGCCAAGACGCCGGCGCAGAAGGGCAACAATGCCTTGGGTCGGTCGAATACCGGCCGACTCACCGCCGTTCAGGGGGCGAGCACCTCCGGCAATTCCGACCAGCCGCAATCCCGGGAGCATGAGTGACATGGCAGGCGATAATCATCGCAGTATCGACATCACGCCGCCTCGGCAGCTGACCTCCGACGATGCGGCGCCGGCCAGTTCGCTTCCCACCAGCGACAAGCGCTATCGGCGTCTTGGGCTGGCGATTCTGCTGGTGGCCTTTGGCGGCTTCGGTGGCTGGGCGGCAACCGCCGATCTGGCCGTATCGGTGGTGGCGCCGGGGTCGGTGTCGGTCGAGTCGTTCAAGAAGACCATCCAGCATCTGGAAGGGGGCATCGTCGACGAGATCAACGTCGAGGATGGCGACCACGTCGACGCCGGCGATACCCTGCTGGTGATCGACAAGACCCAGGCGAGTTCGCAGCTCGAGATCTCGCGCTCCCAGTACCTGATCAACCGTGCCGCCGAGATCCGTCTGCTCGCCGAGCAGGAGGGCGCCGAGTCGTTGACCTTCCCCGATGAACTGCTCAACAGCGATGCCCAGCGCGTCAAGGAAGTGCTGGCCGTCCAGCGCGCGCTGTTCCAGGCGCGTCGCGGCGCGCTCGAGGGCACTCTCAGCGCCCTCGACGAGCAGATGGCCCAGATGCGCGAGCAGATCGACGGCCTGCAGGGCATGATCGAGGTAAACCAGTCACGCATGGCCTCGCTCAGGGAAGAGGCCGAGGACTACCGCTCGCTGTTCAAGGAGGGGCTGGGCGACAACCAGCGCCTGCGCGAGCTGGAGCGTCAGGTCATGCAGTTCAAGGGCGAGATCGCCCAGAATCGCTCCAAGATCGCCGAGCTCAAGTCGCAGATCAGCGAAAACAAGGTGCAGAAGCAGGTCAAGATCCAGGAATTCCAGAAGGAGATCGGCGAGCAGTTGCGCGAGGCCCAGGCCAACATTGCCGATGCCGAGGAGCGCATCACCGCGCTCAGCGATCAGGTCAAGCGCACCACGGTGACCGCGCCGGTGACTGGCACCGTGGTCGGCTTGAAAGTTCATACCGTCGGCGCGGTAATCAAGCCCGGCGATCCGATCATGGAGATCGTACCGTCCGGTGATAATTTCGTCGTCGAGGCGCGCGTTCCCGATCGCGACATCGACAACATCTTCCCCGGCCAGTACGCCGAGATCCGCTTCAGCGCCTTCAACCAGCGGCTGTCCAACGTCATCGACGGCGAAGTGATCAATGTCAGCGCCGACTCCTTCGAGGACGAAGCCACCGGGGCCAAGTATTACAAGGCACGGGTCAAGGTGACCGAGGAGGGCAAGCGCGAAATGACCGAGAACATGCAATTGCTAGCTGGCATGCCCGCCGAGGTGATGATCCGCACCGGCGAGCGCACCTTCGCCAGCTACATGACCAAGCCGATCACCGACATGCTGGCGCGCGCCATGCGGGAGGAATGAGCATGGGACAGGACCGCATGCTTTGGATGATGCTCCCCGGCCTGCTGCTGGTAGCGCAGGTGTTCTCGCCGCTGGCTCTGGCCCAGGCGACGTCAGCGCTCGACGAGATCGATACCGGCTTGCCGGCCATGAGCGGCCAGCCCGCGCAAGGTGCGCGCGCCCCAGACGAGGACAGTGTGTTCGCGGCCAGCAACGAGCCGCTGCCCTCGCTGCCGCGGCTGTTTGCTCTAGCGCTTGAGAATGACGCCGACCTGGCCAGCCAACGCTACGATGCCGAGGCTACCGCGCAGCAGGTGCCCATGGCTCAAGCGGGGCTCAAGCCGCAAATATCGGCCAGTGCCGGCTATGTATACCAGGAGTCGGACAACTACTATACCGATAACCCATCCTACAACCCCGACAACGAGCTCAGCGGCGCCAGCGACGACTACGAGGCGCGCTATCAGGGCGTTACCCGCGACGAGACCTGGCAGGTCCAGCTTTCGCAGCCACTGTTCAGCCTCGAGCGCTGGCGCAAGGTCGACAAGGCCGAGGCGCAGAGCGAAGCGGCACAATTAAAAGTGGCGGTGGGTGAACGCGATCTGGCGCTCCAGGTCGCCGAAGCCTATCTCGATGCCTTTCTCGCCTCGCGCAAGCTCGGCCTGCTCGATTCCAAGCAGGAATCGCTGAACCTGCAGGTCAAGCAGGCCCAACGCGCCTACGATCTAGGGGTCGGCGATCGTATCAACCTGCTCGAGTCGCAATCGCGGCTCGACCAGGCGGTAGCCGATGCCGTGCGTGCCGAGAACGAGCTCAACAATGCACTGAGTTCGCTGGAGCGCCTGACCGGAGAACTGCCGCGATTCGGAGGCTCCAACTTGGGTGATCTGAGTGGATTGACGCTGCCGGGCGGCTGGGTCGAAGCCGATCCCTGGCTCGAGCGTACCGTCAACAATGTCGAAGTCGCGCTCGGCAAGCAACAGATGGCAATCGCCAAGGCCGATACCAGCGTGCGTCGCGCCGGGCATTATCCCGAGCTCAACCTCAACCTTTCCTACTCGGACCGTGCCTCCAACGATCCCTACCGGGAAAGCGAGGATGCCTCGGCCAGCCTGCGCCTGAACGTGCCCATCTATCAGGGCGGCTACACCAGTGCCAGCGTCAGGCAGGGCGAGCTGACCCAACAGGCCACCCAGGCCGGCTACACCAACGCCCTCAACCTGGCCCGCCAAGAGGTGCGACAGCGACTGCGCAGCCTGAGGGGCGACGAGCGCCAGATCGAAGCGCTCAAGCGCTCCATCGAATCCAGCAACCTGTTCCTGCAGGCCGCCGAGAAGGGGGAACAGCTGGGGCTGCGCGATCTGGTCGACGTGCTCGATGCCCGCGCCGATCTGTACGATCTGCGTATCCAGTTCGTCGAGGTCGTGCGTCAATACTTGCTCGACCGGTTAAATCTCCAAGCAGCCGTCGGCGACCTGGGTACGCAGGATCTCGTCGATACCATGGCGCTGCTGTCTCGCGTTACCGGTTAAAAGCCATGGCATCGCGAACGAGCAATGAAATGTTACGTCTGGCCATGCGTGGCTTCGATGCTGCCTTGGCCATGGCCGTCGGCGCCTTCTTCCTTTGGTGCCTTCCGAATCTCGATTATGTCTACGGGATCGAATATCCACTGTTGATCATCACAGGGGCATTGCTATTACCAGCAGTGGGGGAAATGTTCGGTCTCTACCAGGCATGGCGTGGCCGCAGCATATTCAGCATGTTCGGCACCTACATCATCAGTTGGGCGGTCACCGTGCTGCTGATCAGCGCTTTTCTGGTCATCACACAGAGCGGCTATATCTATTCGCGTCTCTGGATGGGGCTGTCCTGCTTGAGTGTGCTGGTGATCGGCTTGCTCGCGAGGGGGCTCTTGTATGTTTATCTGCGCCGCTTGCGCGCGAGCGGGCACAACCTCAAGTCAGTACTGTTCATCGGCCGGCCCGAGAACGTCGATCAGGTGCGTCAGAGGTTGACCGAAATCCCCTATGCGGGCTATCGCATCGACAGGCTGATCGTGCACGAGGACGAAGCTCATGTTCTCGATCAGGTTCGCCTGCTGGTAGGTGATTCCATATTCAGCCGATCATTCGATGAAATCTGGCTCAGCTATCCGCTGAGTCACGGCAATACCGTCAAGGCGCTGGCCGACCAACTGATCGCCGTGCCTGTCGATGTGCGCTATTTCCCCGACCTGACTGACGTGCGGCTGCTCAATCATCGTATGACCCAGGTCGCCGACATGTTCTCCATCGACCTCAACTACAGTCCCTTGCGCGGTCCGGCGCGCATCGCCAAGGCGCTAGAGGACCGCGTCCTGGGAACATTGCTCTTCGTACTTTTCGTGCCGGTAATGCTGCTCGTCGCTCTCGGGGTCTGGGTGACCATGGGCCGCCCGATCTTGTTCAAGCAACATCGTCACGGTTTGGATGGCAAACGCTTCCGCATCTACAAGTTTCGCACCATGCACCAGCATGAGCCAGGTAGCAGCACTCGACAGGCGCAGCATCAGGATGGACGGGTTACCCGGCTTGGCCAGTGGCTGAGGCGAACCAGCCTTGACGAGCTTCCGCAGTTCTATAACGTATTGCAGGGTCGCATGTCATTGGTGGGCCCCAGGCCCCACGCAATGGACCATAATGCCTTGTACAAGGATATGATCGGTGCTTACATGCAGCGTCACCGCGTCCGGCCGGGGATTACCGGCTGGGCGCAGGTTCATGGTCTGCGTGGTATCACCGAAGATGTCAGCGACATGGAAAAACGTATCGAATACGACCTGTATTACATCAATAACTGGTCGCTGGGATTCGATCTCAAGATACTGTTGCTGACAGTTACGCGGGGATTTGTCAACGACAAGCCCTAAATTCAGGAGTTTTCATGATCATACCCGTCATCTTGTCCGGCGGCTCCGGCTCGCGTCTGTGGCCTGTCTCACGCGAACATTACCCTAAGCAGTTCCTCAAGCTGAACTCCGATACCCACAGCTTGCTGCAGGAAACCGTGCTGCGCCTACAGGGCCTGCCGAATTGCCGGGAACCATTGATCGTCTGCAACGAGCAACACCGCTTCCTCGTCGCCGAGCAGCTCAATAACCTGGGCATCACGCCGGCACGCATCCTGCTTGAAAAGGAAGGCCGCAATACTGCACCGGCACTGGCGTTGGCCGCCATGGCCGCACTGGAGCTCGAGGACGATCCGCAGTTGCTGGTAATGCCGGCCGACCATGTCATCGAACAGCCGGAGGCTTTCCTTGGCGCCGTATCCGATGGCGTTTCCATGGTCGAAAGCGGTAGTCTGGTGACCTTCGGCATCCAGCCGGCGAACGCCAATACAGGCTATGGCTACATTCGCAAGGGCAAGCAGCAGGGGGCAGGCTTCAGCGTGTCCGCTTTCGTCGAAAAGCCTGATACAGAGCGTGCCCAGCAATATCTGGAGAGTGGCGACTATTTGTGGAACAGCGGAATTTTCCTGTTCCGGGCACGTCAGTATCTGGCAGAACTCACCGAGCATGCAGCGGATATACTGCAATTATGTGAATCTGCTTATCACGATCGCTGTGAAGACCTCGATTTTCTGCGCGTCGATAGCGTCGCCTTTGCCGAATGCCGTAGCGACTCCATCGACTATGCGGTCATGGAGCGCACTCGCCACGCCGCTGTAATCCCAATGGATCCGGGCTGGAATGACATCGGTGCCTGGGACTCCCTCTACGACCTGAAGGCACAACATGCCGGCGCCGAAGGCAATGCGGTCCAGGGTGACGTGCTGTTGCATGCATCGCGCAACAACTTCGTGCGCAGCGAGTCTCGGTTGGTTGCCGCCGTCGGCGTCAACAACCTGATCATCGTCGAAACCGACGATGCCGTTTTGGTGGCCGATCGCGACCATGCCCAGGACACCAAGCAGATCGTCAATGTGCTCAAGTCGCGTAAGCGTAGCGAGTGCCACAGCCATCAACGCGTCTACCGGCCTTGGGGGCACTACCGCACCATGGTGATCAGCGAAGGTTTCCAGGTTAAGGAGATCGTCGTCAACCCCGGGCATACGCTATCGCTGCAAATGCACCATCATCGTGCCGAGCACTGGGTCGTCGTCCAGGGCACCGCGCGCGTTACCCAGGGGCAAGGCAACGACGACACATTGAACAGCTTTTTGCTTTCCGAGGACGAGTCGACCTACATTTCGTTGGGGACCGTGCATCGGCTGGAAAACCCGGGAAAGATTCCGCTGCGACTGATCGAGGTGCAAACCGGCAGCTATCTTGGGGAAGATGATATCGTGCGTTTCGATGACGTCTACGGGAGGGTCGAGACGCTAGTGCCCGGTGTCGACGCGAATGCATGATGTCTCGCTTGCACCGACAGAAGTCTCAGACGGTACAACCGTGAAAGCGTTGGAATCGCTGCGTGATGCGGCAGCTCCATTACGTGTAGCAATCGTTCATGACTGGCTGGTTGCTCGTGGTGGCGCGGAAAAGGTACTCGATGCGCTGCTTGAGGCATTTCCTCAGGCAGATATTTATACCGTTGTCGACTTTATGCCCGCCGAGATGCGCGAACGTATCTCACGGCATCGCGTTCACTGCAGTCTCATCCAGCGCCTGCCGTTCGCGCGGCGGCATTATCGGCACTATTTGCCATTGATGCCCTATGCTATCGAACAGTTCGATCTACGCGGCTTCGACCTGGTAATTTCGTCCAGCCATGCCGTCGCCAAGGGCGTCATGACCCATCCGGGCCAGGTTCACGTGTGCTATTGCCACACGCCCATGCGCTATGCATGGGAGATGAAGGAGGCCTATCTGGCCGATTCTAGGGTCACATTTCCGCCATTGAACTGGTTGATGCGTTATACGCTGCACCGTTTGCGGCAGTGGGATTACATGACCGCCGGCCAAGTCGATTTGTTCATCGCCAACTCACAGAACGTCGCGCGGCGCATTACCAAGTATTACCGGCGCTCGTCGGTCATCGTGCCTCCGCCTGTCGACTTGGATGCATTCCCTTTTCATGCCGGCCCGCGCGAAGAGTATTACCTCACCGCCTCGCGGATGGTTCCCTACAAGCGTCAGGACATGATCATCGAGGCATTCCGTCAGACTCCTCAGCGCCGGCTTCTGGTAATCGGCGATGGCCCCGAGCGCAAGCGACTCGAGCAGTTGGCGCAAGGCGCGGAAAACATCGAAATTCTGGGCTATCTACCCGTTGACGACTTGCAGCGGCGGCTATCGCATGCGCGCGGGTTCGTCTTCGCGGCCGACGAGGATTTCGGTATCGCCCCGCTCGAGGCTCAGGCATGCGGCACACCGGTCATCGCCTACGGCAGTGGTGGAGCGCGCGAGACGGTGCGCGGCGAGGAGGGCATGGCGCACGCCACGGGCTGCTTCTTCGAGAAGCAGACGGTCGACAGCTTGCTGGCGGCCCTCGAGCGTTTCGAAGCGCGTACCTTCGATGCCGCGGATTGTCTTAGCCAGGCCCGGCGGTTCCGCCACGACGCCTTTTACCATAACCTCCATCAGCAGTTGGCTGGCTGCATGCCGGCACTTGCGTTCAATGACTGAGTCGCCCATGCAAGTCATCGTCAATTTACAACCCTTGCTGAGTCCACTGACCGGCGTTGGCCATTACACTAGGGAGCTGACCCGTGAATTGGCGGGCCGCCAGCAGGCGGCCGGTCCCGTGTCGTCGCTGCTCGGCTTGGCCGGGTTGAGGCTGAACGCAGTCACCGTCGACCATCCCTTGCTGAATGCCTCCGCTTCGCAGGGTATTGCCGAGCCGGGTAGCGCCAGCGCAGCGCGTGCCCGAGTCGGTGCCTGGCAATTCGCCAGACGGTATCTGCGTAACCCGCTGACACGGTTCGCCTATCGCCAGGCATTCGCTCAGCGTCTACGTATGCATGCCCTGGTCAGCCGGGACGTGCACGATACACTTTATTGGGAGCCCAATTTCATACGACTGCCGTGGCCGGGACGCAGTGTCGTCACGCTGCACGACCTGTCGCATTGCCGCTTTCCCGAATATCACCCCAAGGAGCGAACGGCCTTTTTCAATCGGCATCTGGCCCAGAGCGTCGCCCGCGCGACGCGTATCAACGTGGTTTCGCAATTTACCGCCAACGAAGTGATCGACCTGTTCAACGTTGCTCCCGAGCGGATCGATCTCGTACCGCCAGGCGTGGCGTCGCGTTTCTTCGAAGTCGATCCAGTTCAGTGCGAACGGGTTCGCAAGACTCACGGACTGCCCGCCCGTTACTGCCTGAGCGTGGGGACGCTCGAGCCGCGCAAGAACCTGACGACGTTGATACGTGCCTTTCTCAGTTTGCCTCACGAGCGTCAGCGCGACTGCCCGCTGCTGGTCGTCGGCATTACCGGCTGGGGCGACGAGCGGTTGCCGGATGGCGCTGCGCGAGCGCTCGAGGAAGGAAGGATACGTCGGCTCGGTTACGTCAGCGATCAGGACCTGCCGGCGTTGTATGCCAACGCCACGATTTTCGCCTACGTCTCTCGCTATGAAGGTTTCGGCATGCCGGTGATCGAAGCCATGGCCGCCGGCGTACCGGTGCTCACAGCGAACCAGACGGCGACACGCGAAGTGGCGGGCGAGGCAGCGCTCACGGCGGAGCCGGACGACGTCGAGGCCATTCGCGGCGCCCTGATCAAGCTTCAGGACGACACGACTCTGGCCGGGCAGCTACGTGAAGCCGGGCGTCAGCGCGCTCGATCCTTCAGTTGGCAGAAATCGGCCGATGCCCTGGAAGCCTCGTTCCTACAAGCCACGCGTTAACAAGTCACCCTTCAATTTAGCGATACGTTTCATGCGACAACGCCTTAGCGCTATACGTGCCAGCTTGCCGGTCATCCTGCACCTGACACGGCAAGACCTCATCGAGCGCCACTCCGGCTCGCTGCTCGGCGCAACCTGGACCTTCATTGCGCCGCTGGTCAATATTCTGGTATTCGTGCTGGTCTTCTCGCGGATCATGGGCGCCAAGCTCGAAGGTTTCGGCGCCGAGATCGACCAATACTCCTATAGCATCTATCTGATCTGTGGTGTGCTCGCCTGGACCGCCTTCGCCAACAGCCTCGGCCGCATCACCAACCTCTACAAGGATCAGAGTCATCTGGTCACCAAGGTCAGCGTGTCGCTCCTGGCGTTGCCGCTGTCGGTGCTGCTCGCCGAAACCATCGTCTATATCATCAGCATGGGCTTTTTCGTCGGCTTCCTGCTGCTGATCGATTTTCCGCTGTCGGCCTACTGGGTCGGGGTGCCGGTGGTCTATGGCCTGCAATGCCTGAGCGTCTACGCGGTCGGCCTGAGCTTGGCGATCATGGCGGTCTACCTCAAGGACATCAAGGAAGTCGTCGCCGTGGTGCTGCAGGTCTGGTTCTGGGTAACGCCGATCGTCTACGTCACCCAGATCCTGCCGCCCTGGGTACTCGGCTGGATGCAGCTCAATCCGTTCTTCACGCTGGTCAACGCCTACCGCGACCTGATCATGTACCAGCGCTTGCCCGAGCTGTTGCCGCTCGGCATCTTTACCGCCGTCACCGTGCTGATACTGTGCCTGTCTTTGTGGTTGCTGGGCCGCACCGAACGCGACCTTCGCGACTGCCTCTAGGGAGAGAGCCATGATCGAAATCCAGGGACTCAGCAAGACCTTCAAGCTCTTTCACCGCCCGCTCGACCGGTTTTTCGAAGCGGTGACCGGCAAGTGTCGGCACACCAGCTATCACGCCCTGCAGGACATCAGCTTCCAGGTCGCCCCCGGCGAAGTGCTCGGTGTGCTGGGGCGTAACGGCGCCGGCAAGTCGACGCTGCTCAAGCTGCTCACCGGGGTGCTGCTGCCCGATAGTGGCACGATCCATATCGACGGGCGCATCACCGGCCTGCTCGAGCTGGGTACCGGCTTCAATCCCGAGCTCACCGGGTTGCAGAACATCACCGCCAACGGCCTGATGCTGGGCATGAGCCACGAGGAGATCGAGGCCAAGCGCGACACCATCGTCGAGTTCTCCGAGCTCGGCGGCTACATCGACGAGCCGCTGCGCACCTATTCGTCGGGTATGTCGATGCGCCTGGCTTTTTCCATCGCCATTCACGCCGACCCGCGCTGCTTCCTGGTCGACGAGGCCCTGTCGGTGGGCGATGGCTACTTCCAGCAGAAATGCATGAAGCGCATCCGCGAGTTCAAGGATGGTGGCGGCTCGATCCTGTTCGTCTCGCACGATCTCAACGCCGTGAAGATGCTCTGTGACCGCGCGCTGGTCATTGAAGGTGGGCAACTGGCCTACAACGGCAACGCCGATGATGCCGTCAACCTCTACAACCGGATCATGGCGCGCCAGGCCGAAGAGGAGGAGGGGCGACACCAGCAGCGCAACGACCGCGCTTACGGCAGCGGCGAGATCAGCGTCATCGACGGTGCGCTGTTCGGCGAAGACAGCCTCAGCAGTACCCTGGCCAGTGGCGAACGGCTCGAGCTGGACCTGACGCTGGAAGCCCGCGAGGCCGTCGACGACGTCACCCTCGGCGTGCTGATACGCGATCGCTTCGGCCAGGACATCTTCGGCGTCAACACCTTTCAGTTGGGCCAGACACTGAGCCTGGGAGCCGGCGAGCACCAGCAGACCCGGCTACGGCTTGACGCCAATATCGCCCCCGGCAAGTACACGGTCACCGTGGCGCTGCACAGTCGCGAGCATCATCTCGAGGACTGCTACTGGTGGTGCGACAGCTATCTGCAATTCGAAGTGGCCGGTTACAAGCAGCATCTCTTCTCCGGTATCTGCCGGCTCCCCACGGACATCCAGATGACCCCGGTCGCTGCCCAGCACACGGGCAAGCCGACCGAACGCCAGGAAAGCCAGTCATGACCCAGACTTTCGATTCCATCGACAGCCTGATCGGCCGTCTCAAGGCCGTGGCCCGGCAAGTCGAAGCCGACGAAGCCACCACCGAGCCGCCTCCGTTCGCCTACCGCGAGCGCTTTGGCGAACTGCTCGACGACACCGTCGACCCGCTGCGCGTCAGCGACCCGCTCAGGCCGAGGCTCGAGGAGCTCGTCGCCGCCCATCATGGCGACGAAATCTTCCTGCAGCGCGTCTACCGAACCCTGATGGGCCGCGACGCGGACCATGACGGGCTCAGCCACTATCTGGGCGTTTTGCCCCGCGCCGGGCGCCTGTACGTTCTCGCCGAGCTGTTGTGTGCCGACGAGGCACGGGATTACCTGGCGCGCCATGGCGTGACCGTGCCGCGGCGGGGCATGCTCACGCTGCCCTTCCGCCTGGTCGGCCGCCTCGGGCCGCTGGGCCGCGTACTGCGCCCGCCGATGCGCCTGGCCTATCGGCTGGCATCGATCGCCTTGCGTCCGCGCATGCGGCTGATGGAGCGCATTGCCTCGCTCGAGGATCGCGCCGAGCGTCGCGATACCCTGATGCGCGACGTGCTGATCGAACTCGATGGCGAATTGCAGCGTCAGCAGGCCGCCGGCAATTCGCACGAACAGCGTCTGAAAGTGCACGACGAGCGTTTCACCGAGCAGGCGGAGTCCACCCAGCAGCAAAGCCAGCGAGTCGACGAGATCGAGCGCCACCAGCCGGCGCTATGGAGTGCGCTGCAGCAGCACCGGCGCGCCGTGGAACGCCTCGTCGAGCCCCCCGCGGCGGCGCCCACGGCGCAGGCGGGCGAGTTGCTCAACCAGGACCTGCTGGACGCCTACTACCTGGCTTTCGAGGACGCCTGCCGCGGCAGCGAAGCGGCGATCTACGCCCACCTGCGTCAGTACCAGCCGCAGTGGGACCAGGCCCTTGAAGTCGGCAGCCGCGCGCTGGACCTGGGCTGCGGGCGTGGCGAATGGCTCAAGCTACTCGCTGAGCAGGGCTTCGTGCCACACGGGGTCGACCTCAACGTCGCCATGATCGATCACTGCCGCGACGCCGGCTTCGAGGTCGAGCAGGGCGACATCATCCAGGTTCTGCGCCAGCAGGGCGACGACAGCCATGCGCTGATCAGCGCCTTCCACCTTGCCGAGCACCTGCCGTTCGCGGCGCTGTACGCGATGATCGACGAAGCCCAGCGCGTGCTCGCGCCGGGTGGCGTGCTGATCGTCGAAACGCCCAACCCCGAGAACTTGCTGGTTGGCAGCCACACCTTCTATCACGACCCCACGCACCTCAACCCGCTGACGCCCACGGCGATGAGTTTCCTGCTGCGTTACCTGGGGTTCGCCGATGTCGAGGTGCGCCGCTTCAATCCCTACCCGGAAGAAGCCAAGGTGCCCGGCGACGACCCGCTCACTGAGCGCGTCAATGGTCATCTGTGCGGCCCGCAGGACTTCGCCGTGGTCGGCCGCAAGGCTGCGCCCGCCGGTGCACGTGAGCTGGAAGCCGCGAGCGATGAAGGCGCGCCGGCCGGGGAGGCGCGGCCGTGAGAGTGCTGGTTACCGCCAATCTCGTTCCATTCATGCGCGGCGGCGCCGATTATCACATCGAAGGCGTGACCCGCGCATTGCGCGAGCACGGCCACGAGGTCGAGCTGCTCAGGCTGCCGTTTCGCTTCCAGCCCGAAGCCGACATCCAGCGTGCCATGGACTACGCCGAAACGCTGGACTTCACCGCTCCCAACGGCGTGGCCATCGACAAGGTCATCAGCCTGCAGTTTCCCGGCTACGGCGTTAATCACCCCGACCATGTGGTCTGGGTGATGCATCAGCACCGCGCCATGTATGAATTGTGGGAAGACGACCAGGCCACCGCCGCCCAGCGTGAATTGCGCGACGCCATCCACGCCTACGACAACCGCCACCTGGCCCGCGCCAATCGGCTGTTCGCCAATTCGCGGCGGGTCGCCGAGCGTCTTGCGCACTACAACGCGCTTGACGCCACGCCGCTGTACCACCCGCCGTTCGATGCCGAGCGCTTCTACTGCGACGAAGACTGGGGCTACGTGTTCTGCCCCAGCCGGCTGGAAAGCCTCAAGCGCCAGGATCTGCTGATCGAAGCCGCGCGTCATCTAAAGAGCCCGGCGCGCATCCTCATCGCCGGCGACGGCGGTCAGCGCGGGCGCTACCAGCAGCTGATCGAACGCTACCGGCTTCACGACCGCGTGCGCCTCACCGGGCGCTTCAGCGAGGCTGAAAAGCGCGCCTGGTACGCTCACTCCCTGGCGGTTTTCTTCGGCCCACGCGACGAGGACTATGGCTACATCACCCTCGAGGCGATGCTCTCCGGCAAGTCGGTGATCACCTGCGAGGACAGTGGCGGCCCACGCGAATTCGTCGAACACGGCGAAACCGGCTGGGTGCTGCCGGCCGAGCCCGAGGCGATTGCCGCCGTCATCGATGACGCCTGGGCCGACCGCGCGCGCAGCGCCGAGATGGGCCGCGCCGGGCAGGCTGCCTACCACCGCGCCGGCATCGGCTGGCAGCAGGTCGTCGCCTCGCTACTCGGGGAGGGCGCATGAAGATCGCCCTCGTCGCGCCCAGTGGCGTGCCGTTTGCCGTCGGCGGGGCCGAAAAGCTGTGGTGGGGCCTGCAGCATCACGCCAACCAGTTGAGCGATCATCAGCTCGAGTTGATCAAGCTGCCCAGCGCCGAGCGCAACTTTCCTGAACTGATCGCCAGCTACCAGCGCTTCGCCGAGCTGGACCTGAGCCATTTCGACCGGGTCATCTCTACCAAGTACCCGGCCTGGATGGTCGAACATCCCGACCATCACCTGTACCTGCAACACACCCTGCGCGGGCTCTACGATACCTACCCCTGGCCGCAGCGCGCCGAGCATGCCCCGTTCGAGCCCGAGGCCTGGCCGGGGGAGAAGGGCCGCCAGGCGATCCGCCTGCTGCGTCACCACCCGCGGCTCAAGCGCCTGAAGCAGCTGCTCGAGGCCACGCCGGAACGCGCCCAGCTACCCGAGCTGTTCGGCGTCGTCCAGGCCCTGCTGCACGGCAGCGGCCTGCCCGGGGCCGCCCGCGACGGGCTGTTCGCCTTTCCCGGCCCGCTGACCCGGGCCATCGTCCATCACCTGGATGCCATCGCCCTGGCGCCGAGCGCGATCCGCCGCTACGCCGCCATCTCGCGCAACGTCACCCGCCGCGCCGATTACTTCCCGCGTGGTGTGCCCATCCAGGTGATTCACCACCCCTCGGACCTGCCGCTATTCGAAGGCCGCAATCACGATTACCTGTTTACCGTCAGCCGGCTCGACGGCCCCAAGCGCATCGACCTGCTGCTGCGCGCCTTTCTGCGCAGCGAGGCCGACATCGAACTGCGTATCGCCGGCACCGGCCCGCAGGAGGCCGAACTCAAGGCGCTCGCCGGTGACGACCCGCGAGTGCGCTTTCTCGGCTTCGTCCGCGACAGCGAGATCGTCGCCCAGTACCGCGACGCGCTCGCCGTGCCGTTTTTGCCCTTTGATGAGGACTACGGGCTGATCACCGTCGAGGCGATGGGCGCCGGCAAGGCCGTAATCACCTGCACCGATGCCGGTGGCGTCAACGAATTCGTCGAGCACGGTGTCACCGGATGGAGTGTTGAGCCCACCGAGCGCGCGCTCGCCGAGGCGCTGAGCGAGGCCGCCGCGGACCGTGCGCGCACCCGCCGGATGGGCGACAACGCCCGCGCGCGCGTCGCCCATGTCAACTGGCGCCAGACCGTCGATCACCTGCTCGCCGACACGCCGCGAGAGGCCGACCCGCAATTTCCCGTCGTCACCGGCATCGGTGGCGGGGCGCACTGGCTGGTGCTCAACACCTTTCCGGTCTACCCGCCGATGGGCGGCGGCCAGAACCGCATGTTCCACCTCTACCGGCATGTCGCCAGCGAACTCGGCGTGCGCGTCACGCTGCTCTCGTTGACCGGCCCCGACGACGAGGAGCGCGAACAGACCATCGCCCCCGGCGTGACCGAGCATCGCGTGCCGCTCAGCCGTGCCCAGGCGCGCCGCCTGCACGAGCTAACCCAGGCCCTGAAAGCGCCGGTCGACGACATTGCCGCCATCCACGGCTGGCGCGACAACCCCGCCTTCATCGCCGCGCTGACGCGCCACGCCGTCCACGCCACGCTGGGGGTATGCGCCCACCCCTATCTCGTCCACGCGCTGTGCGAGCATTTCGACGGCCCCTGGCTGTACGAGTCGCACAACGTCGAGCGCGACCTGAAGCGGGCGATTCTCGACGATTCGCTGGGCCGTGGCGTGGCCGAGGCCGAAACCGCGCTGGCCGAGGTCGAAGAGGCCGAGCGCCGCGCCTGCCAGGAAAGCAGCGAGCTGCTGGCCTGTGCCGAGGGCGACCTGCGGCTGTTCCGCGAGCGCTACCAGCTACCCGTCGACAAGGGGCGGGTGGTGCCCAACTGCGCCGACCTGTCGGCCCTGGCGATGATCGACATGCCCTCCCGGCGGCGCTGGC
The DNA here is from genome assembly GCF_900961225.1 of Modicisalibacter radicis. Taxonomy (GTDB): domain Bacteria; phylum Pseudomonadota; class Gammaproteobacteria; order Pseudomonadales; family Halomonadaceae; genus Modicisalibacter. The sequence continues at coordinate 11,032 of NZ_CAAHFN010000074.1, read as the reverse complement.
AGGCGCGGCTCGGCCAGCACCGGCCGGTGGCGCTGTTCCTGGGCAGTTGGCACGGCCCCAACCTGCAGGCTGCCGAGTTCATCTGCCGGCGGCTGGCGCCGACCCACCCGGGGGTGGTCTTCTACCTCGCCGGCAGCCTCTGCGATCACCCCGACTTTCGCTACCTGCCGCCCAACGTGCGCGCCCTGGGCCGGGTCAGCGATGCCGAGCTGCGCGTGCTGCTGGCCAGCGTCGATGTCGCCCTGAATCCCATGACCTCGGGCTCCGGCAGCAATCTGAAGATGCTCGACTACACCGCCAGCGGCGTGCCGGTGCTCACCACCCCGTTCGGCAACCGTGGGCTGGACTTCGCCGAAGACGCCGTCTGGCTGGCCGAACTCGCGGCGTTTTCGCGCGCCCTGGGCGAATTGCTCGGCAGCGACGATGCGGCGCGCCAGGCGCGGATAGCCCGCGCCCGCGAATGCACCGAACGCCACTTTGCCTGGGCCTCGGCGGTGCGCGCATTGGCGGGCGTTGCCTGAGGCACGGGTCATCCAGGCAAGCGATAATCAACCAAAGCTAACCGTTTATATGGCGTTTATTCCCTAAAAACAACCATTTATTAGCCGTGTTGAAAATGCTGGGCAAGCGACGCGCCAAGCGTCGCTTTCGGCATTATTTCAGCCCTATGGCAAATGGCTTACAACCAAAGTGGATTGCTCTTGACCGACCTTTCGGGCCGCCACCCACTGCGCCAAGTTGAATGTGAGTGGCCACTCCTTTCGCAGGCCGCAAAATCCTTGAAAGGGTTGAAAAGAGGTTTAATGCCGGCAAGGGGTTTTCTCACCCCGGCGCTGAAATAAATTGTCACATGCGCTATGCTGTCGGCCTGAGGAAACAGTGTTTTTTTCAAGCCTGATCAAGGGCTTGTGCAGGCAGGGTGAAAGTTGCAAAAAAGTAAGCGTTCACTCTCGCCATGAGCCAAGATATAAGCTAATCTCGCTGGCAGTGGCATGCCAAGGGTGAGCCTGTTGGGCGCCCCAAGGCGCATTTTCGGTCATCGGCATGTCACGAATAGAAGGGTAATTTGTCGATTGTTCGTTGGGATCGCTCGTTGACTTGGTAGGAGCTGCGTCATTACATTAGCCGGTATCCGCATTCGTCGCGGTGGTTCATGTGGTGGCCGGTCCTAAGGAACAATCGGCATGACACAACAGCAATCACTGGCATTCGGGTGCGGCTCACTGAGCAGGGCTCGAGCGCTCACGCAGTGTGAACGGCTGGCGTTACTAGGCCGCCAGCTTTGCAAACGTTAGGAGACTATAGTCCCATGGCTACACAAGCATCTGAAAATTCCGTACAACAGCTCTACGTCGCCTACTATGGCCGTCCGGCCGATCAGGATGGTCTCCAGTACTGGGCCGACCGTCTCGAAAGTGAAGGCGAAAGCGCCATCATCAATGCGTTTGGCAACTCTGAAGAATACCAAGCAATGGCCGAAGGCCAGGGCAACGCCACGCTCGTCAACAACCTGTACGAGCAGATGTTCGGTCGCGATGCCGATCCGGAAGGTCTGGCTTACTACACAGGCGTTCTGAATTCCGGCGAGAAGTCGCTGGCTGAAATTGCCCTGACCATCAAGAACGCTGCCAGCGGTGTCGATCTTAACGATTTCAACGCCAAGGTCGAAGCGGCTGCTGAATACACCGCTACCTACGGCTCTGCCGAAGATTACGATATCGTCGCAGCCAAGGACGTAGTCACTAACGCCGAGGGTGGGCTATACACGCCCGAACTGACCCCGGCTATCGAAGAGTATCAGGCTGCTCAGGAAGCGGTTTCCGACTACCTGAAGGGTGACGTGGTTTCCAACGAAGCCGTCGTCGCAGAGCTGTCTGTTGATGCTGAAGACGCCACCGATGCGCAGATTGACACCGCTCTCAGCGACGCAGTCACAGCGGCACAAGGCGAGGTCGAAACTGCCGGCAGCATCACTCTGGACAGCAACGCCAGCGTTGCCGCTGCCCAGATCGACGCCAAGCAGGACGAGCTTGAGAAAGCTGTCAGCGATGCTCAGGACACGGTCAACAGCACTAGCGGCCTGAACGCCGCTATCTCTTCCCTGCAGAGCGCTGAATCTCGTTTCGAGTCTGCGCTGACTGCAAATTCGGATGCTTCCGATGAACTGACCGGTGAAACTGCTAAGTTCGATGCACTCAATGCGACCGGTAGCGAAGCTTACGCCGTGGACGCCAATGCCGGTGACTCCGTGCTTGTTACCTACGACGACGGACAGGGTGGTGGTGCCGTCGACTTCCTGGTCGTTAACGGCGACGGTGAAGTCGAGCTCGACTCTAACTTCACTGCCAGCAACTACGAAGGTCTGGATGCGCTGATCAGCGACGCGCAGGCCCAGTACGATGCCGAGCAGAGTCTCGCGACTCAGCAGACGGCCTTCGAAAAGGCCGCTGAGAAGGTGATCAACCTCGAAGCCGATATCACCAATGCGGCTGTCAGCGATGGCGGCGGTTATTCCGTGACTGATAATGCTGTCACCTTGGATCTGGCAAATGCTGACACCGGCAGCGCACCCAACGCTCAGGATCTCCTCAATGACCAGGCTGCGCTGAGCACCTTCAACGAAGCCGTTGCGGACTATCAGGAACTGACCGGTCTGCAGTCTCAGGTCGACGACCTGAACGACGCGGTTTCCGAGGCGGCCGACACCATCGAAGAGCAGGGTGTCAACCTGTCTGACGCGGCCACCGGTGGCACCGCTGAAAATGACGTGTTCATCTTCGATGATAGCTACGCCGGTCAAACTATTGCCGGCTTCGGTACTGATGGCGAAGACCAGCTCTACATCGGCGACAGCTTCACGGCTGTCCAGTTGGGCTCTGACGTTACACTGACCGACGACGCAGCGGGCGATGTCAATACCCTGGAAGTCTTCTTCCAGCAGAGCGGCAACGATACCGTTCTTTCCTTCGAGAACAAGGCCTTTGCCGGCAGCGCTGAGAACGGTTTCGACGGTGCACAGGTAACGCTGACTGGCGTCAACGCCGATGACCTCCAGGTTGAAAACGGCTACATCTCCATCGCCTAACGGCACCGCGATTTAACGGCAACGTTGATTCGTACCGAAACCCCCGGCCTTGGCCGGGGGTTTTTTTGCGTTTATCCTTCTCATTTCCTGCCTTAGCCCGCGCGATCCAGCCATTCTTGCCGTTCGAGTTTTAATGGTTTGAGTTAATCATTACGCGCCCCTCTGTAGGATTGTTTGACGATTAAGCCAGCGCAGGCTCCCTCTATTTACAGGTACCTTCGGCATCCTCTTTGGATTATTTAATTCAAGTTTGCTAATGCGGGGCCGATATAATGGGCCTACCCATGACAGGCAAGGAATCAGCGATGCCGACATCCACCTCGCTCGAGCAGATTCAGGCGCTTTACGTGGCGTATTATGGCCGGCCTGGCGACCCCGGCGGCCTGGATTACTGGGCCACGCGGCTGGACGCCAACGGCGGCGACCTGAAGGCCATGACCAATGCGTTCGGCCAGTCCCAGGAGTATCTGGCGCGTTTTGGCGGGATGGACGATGCGCAACGCATCGAGACGCTGTACGGGCAGCTGTTCGGCCGTGCCGCCGACGACGAAGGCCGCGACTATTACGTCGGCGTGCTGGCCCGCGGTGAGAAGAGCCTGGCGGAAATCGCGCTGACCGTGGCCAACGCCGCCCAGGGCGGAGACCGCGCTGTCCTCGATGCGCGGGTAGCAGCGGCCGACGAATTCACCGCCACGTTGTCCACCCCCGAGGCGGTCGCGGCGTATTCCACCGCATCCGGGCTGGCCGGGGCCCAGGCGCAGTTGGCAGCCATCACCGCCGAATCCCTGCCGTCACCCGGCGTGTCCGTCCCTGGCCCGGCAGACGGTATTGACGGGCTCCCCGGCTTTCCGGAAGCGTCAGGCCAGGCTGTGACGCTCGACGCGGGCGGCTGGCTGAGGCTGGAGAACGGTGCGGATATCAGCGAGATGTCCCTGGCGGGCGTAAACTATCTGAGCATAGCCGATGCCGCCAGCGTCGCCATGACCCCCGACCAGCTGGCGGTTTTCGAGTCGATCGGCGCCGGTCGGTCAGGAACGCCGGGGCACGAGACGATCTTCTTCACCCAAGGCGGCACGGTCGATCTGACCGATGACGATGTCAGCTACAACTATGTGGAGGAGTATCGGCTCAGCGATGCGGGCAATACCGTCATCGCCGGGTCCGGCGGCTACTGGATCGTGGGCGGCGCCGGCGACGACACCATGACGGCCGGAGCAGGAGAGGATTCCTTCACCTATGTGGTCGGTTCGGGCGGGGCGGATACGCTGATCGACTTCGATGTGATAGGTGGCAGGGCCGATGAGCTGAACTTCATCAACGTCGCCGATGCCGACGCGCTGGCGGCATCGGTAGTCTCGCTACGCTTCATCGATAACGGCAGCGAGGTTGCCGGTGAGCCCGGTATCGACCTGGAGATCGCTTTCACGACGGGCGGCTCGCTGACCCTGACGGATCAATACGCCGTGGGCCTCGACCTCGTGGACCTGGGCCTGCGCTCCGCCAGTGGCGAAACCCTGGTGCCGGCGGATGGCAGTATCGAGGCCACCGGCGTCACGGGCGGTGAATTGTCCGCGCTGTTCGGCGAATCGCTGTGGATCGGGTATTGAGGAAAGCAGTGAAAGGCCGCGACGACGGCCTTTGTGCTTGGGCCGTGGCAGCGTTACTAGCGTTACTGCTGCAACGGCACCTGCTGAGTGCCACGCACTAGGTACGTAAATGGCTGGTGATTGTTTTGTGGTTTTTTGCAAAACACTAATGTCTTTTCTGAGTCGACCCACTAGCTTCCATTAGGGGTGGTTCAACTAGGAAAGAAAATGGAGGCTCCAGGCCATGGAATTACAAAACAGCGCTCAAATCGTGCAATCCCTCTATCTGGCTTATATCGGTCGCGCAGCGGACCCGGATGGCCTGGCGTACTGGCAGGGCCAGCTCGAATCCGGCGAGGTCAGCACCGAGGCGATCGAGCAGGCGATTATCGGCTCCGACGAGGCGTCTGGTTATCTGGCCGAGCTCGATAGCGGCGAGTACGTGCGTTCACTCTACAACCAGTACTTCGAGCGCGACCCCGGCGACGATGAAGTGGCTTACTGGGCGGGGCGCGTGGATAACGGTGAGCTCGGCCGCGCCAACCTTGCCAATAGCATGATCGACGCCGCGAGCGAGTTCGACCGGGAAGCGTTGAGCGCCAAGCTCGCGGTGGCCAATTATTACAGTCAGAACGTCGCGCAGGAAGACTACGATGCGCAGCAGGCGTTGGCCCTGGACAACCTGCACAGCAATGAAGCGCTCTACGCGGCGCTGCAACAGCTCGACAGCGATCACGAGGCGATGACCCTCGAACAGGTCGGGGAATCCGTGGAGGGCAACCCGCTGTATAGCGCCGTGGTGGGCACGGGGCCGCAAACGCTGATGATCGCCACCCAGCAGCACGGCGACGAGCCGCTGGGTACCGAGGCGGCGCTCTACTTGCTCGATTACCTGGCCGGTGACAGCGCTGAAGCGCAGGCGCTGCGCGAGGAAGTCACCGTGGTGGTGATGCCGCGGGTCAACCCGGATGGCTTCGCGCGTTGGCAGGAGCAGGTGGCCGGCGGCGAAGACATCCTGGACCCACGGCGTAACTCCAACGACATCGATCTCAACCGTACCTACGACCCGTCGGTGCCCAACGACCCGGATCTGGCGCCGGAATCGGCGGCCGTGAGGCAGGTGGTCGAGCAGTACCAGCCGGATCTGTTCGTGGACATGCATCATCAGAATAACTACCGCAGCACAGACGGTTCGCTGGATACGCTGTCCGCGCTATGGGCCACCAACGAGGGCGTGGATGCCTCGCTGATGGAAACCGGCCAGCGCGCGATCGTGTCGATCGACCAGGCGCTGGAAGAGTTCGAGCACGCCAATCTCACGCTTTACCCGGGTAGTGACAATCCGGCCATCGGCCGCAATGGCCTGGGGCTCGACGGCACCGCGACGCTGTTGGTCGAGCAGCGTGGCCTGCAGGAGATGGATCAGCTCGCCCAGGGCGTGGAGCTCGATTACAGCGCCCTGGCTGGGGCATTGACCCTTGAGAGCTATCTCGCCATGAAGGGGATCGCCGAATCGATGGCGTCCGGCGAGTTCGAGCAGATCGACCCATCATTGGCGCTGGAAATTCCCGAACGTTCCGATTCCATCGACTTCGCCGAGTTGTATGGTGACGATCAATATGTGCCCACCGAGGATGAGCCGACGATGGTTGCCGAAGAGGTACCGACGCTCGGCATACAGCACGACGATGCGCTGATTGCTTAGCGCCCCAGGGCGCCAAGCGCTCAGTAGACAAGCGGCCGGCCATATTTTGGGCCGTTTTTGGTGTGCGCCAGGCTGGCGCGCAGCGCCTTGGATGGCGCACAAAAAAAAGGGCAAGCCGGCGGCTTGCCCTTATTGCTGCTATCAAGCAGGTGGTCGCTTAGCCACCGAATACGATGGAGCTACCATCCCAGTTGATATCGATGTCGCTGCCTACCAGGATGATATGCATATCGGCGATATCGTCGAAGTGACCGTCTTCATCGGCAACGTCGATGAAAATACGCGTGGCATCTACTGTATCCGTGCCTGCCCAGTTCGTGACGTTGGCGTTTTTCTCGTAGCGAATGGAGAGGCCTAGCTCACCGGCTTCCACGTCGGACGCGTTGGCAGAACCACTACTGAAGAACTGGACGTCATCGACACCACCTTGGAACTCAATCTTGTCGCCAAGGCTGAAGTCGGTGATGTAGTCCCTTGTAGAGTAAGTCGTTGAAGACTCCCTTGCTAACTCGTTGCGATCGCTTCCTTCATAAATGAACAGGTCGGCATCGCCGCTGCCGTACATGTCATCGCCGTCTTCGCCACCGGTAACGCGAGTGGTGTGGATTGAAGAGCCGGTGGATGATGAACTGCCTGCGTAAATCGTATCGCGACCTTCTTCGCCGTAAAGCGTGTCATAACCGGTATCACCGTAAATGGTGTCGTTGCCGGTGCCGCCATGGATGGTATCGTTACCCGCGTCGCCGTGTATAGTATCGTTGCCGGCTTCGCCTTTAAGGGTGTCATAGCCTGCCCCACCATTAATGGTGTCACCGCTTCCGCCTCCCGTGACTGTGTCGTTGCCATCGCCGGCATCGATACTGTTGTTACCCGGCCCGCCAGTGATGGTTTGGTTACCGGCACTGCCGGTAACGACAAGGCGGTCTTGATCGCTTTCATTTACCAACTCAAAAATATCGTGGCTGGTATTGCTGCTATTGTTCTGCGCCTGAGAAATGTCTTCGGCAGTGCCGGTGATGATACGCACATCAGCATTGACGACCCACTCTGTACCTGCGGCCTCATTGTCATAGTTTTCAATTTCATCAGAAATCGTATAAGTGGTTTTTTGAGCCGTGGTTGATACGGTGGCTTCGTTGTCATCCACGACGTCAAAGGCGGTGCTAACGGCTTCCCAGAAGGTTTGCGCGCCGGTTAAATCAAAGTTCGTTGTTGCTACAATCTTTTGAACCCGTGCGTCGATTTCGAAGTCGTTCACGGCCTTTCCGTAAATAAAGGACGTGCTATCTTGTATTGCAGTCAAAATGGCGGTGGAGGTGTCTCTCACCGAGAAGCTGTAATCGAGCTTTTCGGAACGTTCGTTAGCATCCACAAAAGAGTTGGTTGCAGCCGCTGTATCTTCGATGCTGCTGATGCTGGTAGTGCCGCTATTGTCGAATGCAATAATGTTTATAGCTTGTGTTGTATCGATTTGGGTATAAGTGGAAAGATTGACTGCTGAGTCGATAACTCCAGTAGCTTCGTTTGTGATATTCGTGTAGTTGTCGTATATATTATAATCGATTGAGAATTCGCTAATACCATGAAGGTCCACTGCCGTTGCGGCGCTCACCGTACCTGATGCCGTTACCGAGGTGGCAGCCTGCAACACCGATAGGGTATCGGCATCAGTGGAACGATTGATAATGGTTGAAGCATAGTCGGTAATGCTGTAGCTAGCACCATTGGCACGATCGTGAATGGTGATCGCCTGTAAAATGGATGCCGCGTCGCTGGTCTCGACATTGCCCGCACCTTCGACAATCTCAGCAACACCAGAATTCGAGCTACTTAGCGCTGCGCTGGTATCCACCAGCGTGTAAGTTAGATTGCTTAGTTCTACCTTTTCGCCAGAAGAGTCAACTAGCTTTTCAAGCGATAAAAAAGCCTGAACTTCAGCAACGCTGCGTTGACCGATATCGTTATCGATAAGCGCGATCGTAATCGACTCCAACTCGTTATTGGTATTGGTAATGGTTAGTAGCGGGGCAATGTCATCACTGAATTTCAAGGTCCCCTGGCCTTTTAGCGTTGTTCCGGCGTATTGCTCAAGCGTCATGGTCAGCGTCGCGTCGCTGCCGACTTGATAAGTGTCGATAGCGCTCAGGTTGGTGTTTTCAGAAATATCCTGGCTACTGCTAACCGTCGCGGTAACGTTCAAGGTTTCGGCTAAGCCGCTGAGATCCAAACTGCCAGCGAGGTCGTTCAAGGTGAGCTGGCCGGTGCCGGTAACGGAAATGTCGTCCAAAAGACTGCCGTTGGCTGTTAGAGCAGCATCACCCAGTGCGATGCCGTTAACGTTTTCGCCCGACACGGTGGCCGTGAGGTTGCCGCGGGTGAAGGTCCATTCACCATGATCGTTGGTCAGGGCAATCGGCCCGGTGGCGGTGCCGCCGAAAATGACGGCGTGCTCATGCAGTGTGGCAGTAAAGGTGGGCGCTGGAGGCGTCGGTGTGCCGCCGCCGGTGGGCGGGGTTTCCGGCTCAGTTTCGGGCAGTAGGGTTTCAACCACCGGGGCGGCTTCGCTCAGTACGTCATCCGAGGAGGTTTGTTCGGTCACGCGCTCCAGGTAAGCACGGCCGATGCCAATGCCACGGTCGGACGAGTAGGCCTCGATTTTTTCGGGGGTATTCAGCTCTTGGGTAAAGGCTTTGGCGACGACGGTGCGTCCCTCGAACGTGGTGCGGTCGCTGCCCTGGGCGGCTTCGCGGATTGTAAGCGCTATTTCGGCCAGGGTTTTTTCACCGCTGTTAATCATGTTGGCGTAGAAGGCCCGGCCTTCGTCTTCGGCAGCGCGCCCGAAAAGTTGCTGATACAGGGTGTTGACCTGGGTGGCGGCGTCGCTGTTGCCTAGACGGGAGGCGTATTCGGGGGAGGTGCCGAAGGCGTTGATGATTTCGCCCAGCTTGCCATCGCTGGCTTCAAGCCGTTCCGCCCAGTATTTCTGGCCAGAGGGGTCGGCAGGGCGGCCATAATAGGCGACGTAGAGAGACTGTACGGTGTCGAGATAAAATTGATTGGCCATGAGGGAGCCATCCTCTTGATTTTTATGTACATCTAGGTTTTTTTAGGTAACTTTGTGTTACTAGCAGGTCAGGATTTTCACACATTTCCGTCTCCATTTCATCATTTTTTAGTGCCAACAAAAGCATCGGCCATCATCCAATAGTATGGCTGTTTGGGCGCTAATCGATTAGCGGGTCTCGTTCGTCTGCGCGAGCGCTGAGCTAAGAACTGATCGAGAAAGAGCATTGAAGCGTTAAGGAAACGCTGCATAAATCCCGCCGTAGCTGCCTGGCAGCCGTCGGCGAGGTAAAATCTGGCTACCCTGTCACCACCTGACCGAGCCACCCGATGAAGCAGATCTCGTTCGCCCAAGCCGAGTACCAGAACAAGAAAAAGGTCACCCGCCGCGAGCGGTTCCTGGCTCATATGGAAACCCTGGTGCCTTGGCAACGGCTCATCGGCGCGCTGTCGCCCGCCTACTTCCCGAACACGGCAGGTAAGCGGGGCCGGCCGCCGATTGGCCTGGAGCGCATGCTGCGGACTTACTTCCTTCAACAGTGGTATGCGCTGGCCGACGAGGCGCTGGAAGATGCATTTACGACAGCCAGGCCATGCGCGACTTCATAGGTATCGATCTGGCCATCGAAAGCGTGCCGGACGCAACCACGCTGCTTCGCTTCCGCCACCTGCTGGAGAAGCATGCCCTGACCCAGCGGATTTTCGAGGAAATCAACGCCAGCCTGCCTGAGCAGGACCTGTTCATGTGCGAGGGTACTATCGTCGACGCCACCATCGTGGCGGCCGCGCCCTCCACCAAGAACAAGGCCAGGCAACGCGATCCGGAGATGAAGCAGACCAGGAAAGGCAACCAGTGGTTTTTCGGTATGAAGGCGCATATCGGCGTCGATGCGGTCACCGGCCTGACCCACAGCGTTGCCGCGACCTCGGCCAACGTCGCCGATGTCACCATGGTCGGCGCCCTGGTCCGCGATGATGACAAGCGAGTCTACGGCGATGCGGGTTACACCGGCATGTGGAAGCATCTGGACGAGGAAGAGGACGTCCCGAACTCGCGGTGCTGTGTCGCCGCCAAACGCGGCACCCTCAAGAAGCTGGAAGACAGCACTATGGAAACGCTACTGCTGGCCTTCGAGAAGGCCAAGGCCAGCATCCGCGCCAAGGTGGAGCACCCGTTCCATGTCATCAAGAACCTCTTCGGCTACCGGAAGGTCCGCTACAAAGGGCTGGCCAAGAACCAGGCACAGCTGTTCACCCTGTTCGCCCTCGGCAACCTGGTGTTGGCGGGAAGGTGCGAGGGGGACGCTGACAGGGCCAGTGTGTCTTGAATTTGGCCTGGCAGCCGGAAAACTGGCTGCCAAGAAAAACAGGCCACCTGAAGTGGTCATGTAATGACTGCTGAGGCGATGATCTGGCCAGGCTGAACGGGTTCAGCCGCTCAGAACCGATTTGTTTAGTGGTTCCCTAGGCTTTGTACGAAAACTGCCTGCGCTCGGCAATACGGCGTTAAAAATCGGCTCGGGCGCGAGTCCGATCAAAATGCTCATTTACACCCCGTAAACTGGAGCGCCAGCCCGGTCCGCTTTTTCGCCA
>NZ_CAAHFN010000073.1 GCF_900961225.1 Modicisalibacter radicis | reverse complement strand
GTCTTGAGCTCGAGATCGTTCTGCTGGGAGATGCAGTCCAGGGTGTAGGTGAACGGCGCGCTGACGCGCTCCTCGCCCACCAGCCGGTGGGGCACCAGCCGCGCCCCGGCGACCTCGAGGGTCAGCAACCGCTGCGACTGCGATAGGTCGATGTCGAAGGTTTCGAGTAACGCATCGAATGTCGTGTCGGCCATGATGGGCAAGCCTCCCTGGCGGCGACGGGTTGCAACGCCAAAGAGGAAGACTTTACGTAAGATGGCCGGCCGACAGAATGGCCAGGGCCATGCCGTCGGGAATGGCTGACAAGACGTGTCGGCAATGGCTTACAAGGACGACGCCTTGAACCCCTTAATCGCCATCCTCGAGTATGCTGATTTCCCGGTTCCAGCGGGCCATGAAGGCATCGCGGCGCAGTCGGTCGACGAAGGCCAGCAGCGAGGCGTTGATCGGGATCGGGTAGAGCCGTTCACCGACCTGGTCGCGCAGGCGCTGGGCGGTGTAGGGGCCGATGACCTCGGGTAGCACGCTGAACAGCGGCGTGCTGCCGGCGAGGATGCGCTGGCCCTCGATGCCGAGCAGGAAGTCGACGAACGCCCTGGCGGCAGCCGGGTGCGGCGCGTCGCGATGCACGAAGGCCATGCGCATCATCACCAGCGCATAATCCTGGGGCACCTGCACGATCACTTCGGGGTGGGTCTGGGCCCAGTGCATGGCGTAGGAGCCCAGCAGGTTGTAACCCACCCAGTATCTGCCCTCGGTCAGGCCGTCGAGCATGGCCTGGGTGTTGTCCTCCAGGCTGACCCCGGCGGCGCCCATGGCGGCGACCAGATCCCAGAAGCGCGGCGAATAGCGCGCATCCTGCTGGAACAGGGTGTAGCCGACCCCGCTGCGGCCCGGGGAGTAGGTGGTCACGCGCCCGCGCAGAAGCCCCTGGTGCGTGTTCAGGATGGTATGCAGGTCGGCATGGGTCGTGGGGGGAATCATGTGGCGTGCCAGGTCGAGGCGGTAGACGGTGACGATGGGTTCGAAGGTGAAGCCGAACACCTCGTTGCGCCACTTCGCCCAGGCCGGCCAGTGGCGCGCCTCGTCACTGTCCAGCGGCTGGGCGAGACCCTCGTTGACCCGTGCCAGCTGCCAGGGCATGGCGGAGCTGATCACCACGTCCGGGGCCGGGCGGACTTCGCGGGCACGTCGGTCGACCTCGAGCGTGGAGCGGTCGTGATATTCCAGGGCGATATCGGTGTGGGCACGCGCGAAGGCGTCGAGCAGCGGGGCGATGACCTGACGGTCAAGGGCGGCTTCGACCACCAGCGGCATCCGGGATTGCGCCGGTACATCGGGGGGCATCAGGCCGACCAGCAGCAGGCACGCCAACCAGTGTCGCGGCATGTCAGGTTTCCTCTGTCAGCAACGGAAAGCGGATACCGATCCACAAGCCATGGCCTGGCGCGTTGCGTACGCTCATCACGGCGTCGTGACGGCGGGCGATGGAGTCGACGATGGCCAGGCCGAGGCCGGAACCCTGGGTGTCCTGGCGCCCGCCGCGCTCGAAGGGCTGATGCAGGCGGCCGAGCAGCTCGTCGCTCACGCCGGGGCCGTCGTCCTCGATGCTGAGCGTCACGCTGTCGATGTGACGCTCCAGCCCCAGGGTGATCTCGCTGCCCGGCGGCGTGTAGCGCAGGGCGTTGTCGATCAGGTTGCCGATCATTTCCCGCAACGACCAGGGCTCGCCCTGGATGCGCAGCGGCGCGTCGGGGAGCGGCGTCAGGCCCAGGTCGTGCTGCTGGGCGACATCGCGCTCGGCCCACTCCATCACGGTGTCGCGCAGCAGGGCAGGCAGATCGGTCGCTGCCAGGCTGGTTTCCTCGGCATGGCGCAGGCGGGCCAGACTCAGCAACTGGCCGGCCAGGCGACTGGTGCGTGCCGCGCTGCCATGAACGGCTTCCAGTGCCTGACGCCAGTCGTCGGGACGGTCGCTCTGCAGGGCCAGTTCGCTGGTGCTCTGCAGGCCGGCCAGCGGGGTCTTGAGCTGGTGGCTGGCATCGGCGGTGAAGCGCAGCAAGGCGTCGCGGCCTTCGCGCTGGCGGGCCAGCAAGGCGTTGAGGGTCTCCGCCATGTCGTAGAGCTCGCCGGGCACCCGGGCGTGCAGCGGGTGTATGTCATCGGCATCGCGCTGACGCAGCAACTGGCGCAGGCGACGCACCGGACCCAGCGCGGTGCGGATGGCCAGCAGCATCAGCAGCCCGGCGACCAGTACCATGGCCAGGAAGCGGGTCAGGGTGCGCACGAACAGGTCGCCGGCCAGTGCCTCGCGCCCCGACAGGGTGTGCCCGACCCAGATCTGCACGGGATCCAGCGACTCCCAGCCGGCCGAGGTAAGTTCGCGACCATGCAGACGAATGGGCGTGCCGTGATGCTGCACGGTCATCCACACCGATTCGTCCTCGGCATCACGCTGCCAGGCCGGCGTCACGGCCCCGTCGAGGTTGCCGGTCACCTCGCGGCCGTTCGTGTCGAGGATGGCGTAGAACACCCGCTCCTGCTGGTCGGTGGCCAGGATCTGGAAGGCCGCCGCCGGCATTTCCACGATCGGCCGTCCGTCCTGCCACTGGATCGCCTCGGCGATGGTCAGGCCCGCCGCCTCGAGCTGGCTGTCGTAGGCACGGTCGGCGGCGCGCTGCGCGCTGGTATAGGCCTCGACCAGCAGGCACGCGCCGAGTATGCCGACGGTGGCCAGCAGCCAGACGCCCAGGCGCCGCTTGAGCGTACCGTCGACGACGATCACGTCGGATCGTCCTCCAGGCGATAGCCCAGTCCGCGCAGGGTGCGGATGCGCAGGCCACTGCCCTGCAAGCGCTTGCGCAGGCGACTGATGTAGACCTCCAGGGCGTTGGGGCCTACCTCGCCGAAGCCGAACAGGCGGCTCTCGAGCATCTCCCGCGGGGCGATGCGCCCGCCGTGCAGCAGCAGGCCTTCCAGCAACCCCAGCTCGCGGCGTGGCAGGGCCAGCGTCTCGTCGTGCAGGGTGGCGGTGCCCGAGGCCGGGTCGAAACACAGCGGCCCGAACTGCAGGCGGTTGTCGGTACGCTGCTGACTGCGACGCAGCAGGGCACGCACCCGGGCCTCGAGCTCGGCCAGCGAGAACGGCTTGGCCAGATAGTCGTCTGCGCCCCGGTCGAGACCACGCACACGCTCGTCGATCCCGTCGCGGGCGGTGAGAATCAGCACCGGCGTGGCGTCGCTGCGTTCGCGCAACTCGCCAAGCAGCGTCAGGCCGTTGCCGTCGGGCAGTCCCAGATCGAGCACGATCAGGTCGAAACGGTTATGCGCCAGTGCTGCCCGGGCTTCCCCCAGGCGAGAGAACGTCTCGACGGTGTTGCCCAGTGGGCCGAGGGCCTTGACGAGCGAGCGGGCGATCAGCGGGTCGTCTTCGACGATAAGCAGGCGCATTGGACCAAAGTCTCACGGGGATGGGGCGCGGATGACAGGTTGATGAAAGGTTGGGTGCCTAGCATCACTCGGGTCATCGAGGCGATGACGGCAGGGAGGGGACGCCCCTCGCGCTCACAACAAAGAAACAGGAGTCCGCCATGAAATTCAACTCGGCATTTCGCCGCTGGTCCTCGCTGATCGCGCTCAGCGGTGCGCTGATGACCGGCACGGCCCAGGCCCAATCCGACGACACCGAGTGTATCGCACCGGCCAAGCCGGGCGGTGGTTACGACCTGACCTGCCGCCTCGCGGCCAATGCGCTGCAGGAAACCGGGCTGATCGACAAGCCGATGATGGTCAGCTACATGCCTGGCGGCATCGGCGCCGTGGCCTACAACCACGTCAATGGTGTACGTACCGACGATCCCAACCTGATCGTCGCGGCCAGCACCGGGGCGGCCGTCAACCTGGCGCTGGGCAAGTTCGGGAATTACAACGCCGACGAAGTGCGCTGGCTGGGTGCGCTGGGCGCCGACTATGGCGCCATCGTGGTCAAGGCCGACGCGCCGTGGCAGAACCTCGAGGAACTCATGAAAGACCTCGAGACCCAGCCGGGCAAGATCGTCTTCGGTGCCGGCGGTACCGTGGGCAGCCAGGACTGGATGAAGGCGGCGCTGACCGCCAAGGCGGCGGACATCTCGCCGCGCGACCTGCGCTACGTGGCCTTCGAGGGCGGTGGCGAATCGCTGGCGGCGCTGCTCGGCGATCATATCCAGGTCTTCACCGGCGACATGTCGGAACTGCGTCCGCACCTGGAAAGCGGCAAGATCCGCGTGCTGGCCTCGCTGTCCGAAGAGCGCCTGGGCGGACCGTACGCCGACATTCCCACCGCCGCCGAGCAGGGTTACGACGTGCAGTGGCCGATCTGGCGCGGCTACTACATGGGCCCCGAGGTCAGCGACGAGGCCTATCAGGCGTGGGTGGACAAGCTCGAGACGCTCTCCGAGAAGGAGAAATTCGCCGAGCTGCGCGAGGCGCGCGGACTGTTCCCGATGTCGCGCTTCGGCGATGACTTCGACGGCTACGTCAAGGAGCAGGTCGCCCAGTTCAAGCAGCTCGCCGAAGAAGTGGGTCTGACGAAATGAAGCTCGCCGCCGACCGACTCCTGGGACTCGCCCTGATCGGTCTGGCGGCGTTTGCCGCCGCCCAGGCCGCCAATCTGCATGTCCCTTTCAGCTACGAGCCCGTGGGGCCCAAGGCCTTTCCGATCGCCTTGTCGATAGTGCTGGCCGCGTTGTCCCTGGTATTGGTGTTTCGACCGGGCGACAACGGGCACTGGCCGGACAAGTCGCTGAGCCTGAAGTTGCTGGCGGTGCTGGGCGTGCTGCTGGTTTACGCGCTGCTGTTCACGCGGCTGGGATTCATCGTGACCACCTTCTTCGCGGTGCTGGCCCTGGCCCGGCTGTTCGAGGCGACCTGGCTCAAGGCGCTGATCGCCGCCGCGCTGATGGCCCTGGGCAGCTTCTATCTATTCACCCAAGGGCTGGGAATTTCCCTGCCAGGCGGCTACTGGCTGCCCGACTTCGCCTGAGGGGCCCGGCATGTTCGATTTTCTGATAGACGGTTTCGGTGTTGCATTGAGCCCCCTCAACCTGGGGCTGGCCTTTCTGGGCGCGATGCTGGGGACACTGTTCGGCGCGCTTCCGGGCATCGGCCCGATCAATGGCATCGCCATCCTCATGCCGCTGGCCTACACGCTGGGCCTGCCGGCCGAGTCGGCGCTGATCCTGCTGGCCGGCGTCTATACCGGCGCGGAATATGGCGGTCGCATGTCGAGCATCCTGCTCAACGTGCCCGGCGATGCCGGTGCGGTGATGACCACCCTCGACGGCCACCCGCTGGCCAAGAAGGGCCTGGCCGGCCCGGCGCTGGGCCTGTCCGCGGTGAGCTCGTTCGTCGGGGCGACCATCGCCATCATCGGCCTGACCCTGTTCGCGCCGCTGCTGGCCGAGGTCGCGGTGATGTTCGGCCCCGCCGAGTTCTTCGCGCTGATGATCTTCGCCTTCGCCTCGATGTCGGTGATGATGGGCAAGGACCCGATCAAGACCGCCATCGGCGCGGTGCTCGGGGTGATGATCGCCATGGTGGGCGTGGACTCCGGCACCGGCGTGCTGCGCTATACCTTCGGCATGGCCGAACTCTACGACGGCATCGACTTCGTGGTGATGATCATCGGCTTGTTCGCGATCAGCGAGATCCTGCTGATGCTCGAGCACGCCAATCGCCAGGACGCCAGCGAGGAGATGCCGCCGCTGGGCCGGGTGATGGTCAGCCTCAAGGAAGTGCTGCACTGCAAGTGGACCATGCTGCGCTGCGGGCTGATCGGCTTCATCGTCGGTGTGCTGCCGGGTACCGGCGCCTCCGTGGCCGGGGCCGTCGCCTACACCACCGAGAAGCGCCTCTCCGACAAGGAGGGTACCTTCGGTACCGGCGACATGCGGGGCCTGGCCGCGCCCGAGGCGGCCAACAACGCCTCGGCGGCGGGCTCCTTCGTGCCCATGCTGACGCTGGGGATCCCCGGTTCCGGCACCACCGCGGTGCTGCTCGGCGCGCTGATGCTCTACAACATCACGCCCGGGCCGATGATGTTCTCCGAGCGTCCCGAGGTGGCCGGTGGGCTGATCGCCTCGCTGTACATCGGCAACGTGGTACTGCTGATGCTCAACCTGCCGCTGGCGGGGGTGTTCGCCAAGGTGCTGACCATCCCGCGCTGGGTGCTGGTGCCGGGGATCGCCATCCTGGCCTTCGTCGGTGTCTTCCAACTGCACTCCGACCTGATGGCCATCTATCTGATGCTGATCATCGGCGTGTTCGGCTACCTGCTGCGCAAGCTGGGCTTCTCGCTGGCACCGGTGATCCTCGGCTATGTCCTCGGCGGGCTGATGGAGGACAACCTGCGCCGGGCCCTGTCGATCAGCGGCGGTGAGCTCGGCATCCTGTGGCAGTCGGGCATCTCGCTGGGGCTGTGGATTGCCGCGGGGGCGCTGCTGGTACTGCCGTGGCTGGTGCCGAAGCTCTTGGCTCGCAAGTCGCTGGACGGCGCCTGAAACTTTCCGCATTCTCTGGCGGCGCTGGGCCCGGGGCGGATGCATGCCGAACCCGGGCCCGCGCTTTCTATGACGCCATGATAGAGGGGTTGCCTTGATCGGCACGCTCAAAGGCCGGTGCGCTGCGACCGGTAAATTGCTGCCTACACTCGCCGTCGGCGCCGTCGGTGGCGGCATCGCCTATGCGCTCGACGTTCCCTTGCCCTGGCTGCTGGGGGCGCTGATCGCCGCTACCCTGCTCAGCCTGGGCGGTTTGCGGCTACGCGCACCCACCACTTCGCGCAAGGCGGTGCTGGTGGTGATCGGGGTGATGCTCGGCGCGGCGTTCACCCCCGACATGGCCGGCGATGTGGCACTGTGGGGTACGAGCCTGGTGCTGATGCTGTTGTCCACGGCGGTGATGATGGCGTTCTCGGTATGGTTCGGTCGGCGTGTCGCCGGCTACTCCATGGATACCGCGATGTACTCGGGGGTTCCCGGCGGCGTCTCGGCGGTCACGTTGATGGCGGCGGACTCGCAGGCCGACCTGCGTATGGTGGGGCTGACCCACGCGGTGCGCATCCTGATACTACTGCTGGCGATTCCACCGGCACTCGACCTGGTCGGGCACGTCAGCCTGCAGGCACGCAGCCTGACCCTGGGCGAATGGCTGGCGGTACCGGAGCTCGGCGATACCCTGCTGCTGATCGGGGCCGGTGTCATCGGCATGTGGCTGGGGCGACGCCTGCACCTGCCCAATCCGCTGCTGTTCGGGCCGGTCCTGCTGTCCGGTGCCCTTCACGTGACGGGAGTGACCGAGGCAGCCATTCCGCCGACCATCGTCGCGCTGGCGCAGATCATCATCGGCGTCTCGGTGGGCGTGCGTTTCGGCGGCACGTCGCTGGCCTCGGTGGGCGTCAACCTGGTTATGGCGGTGCTCCAGGCGGTGGCGCTGTTGCTGATCACCGTCGTCGCCGCCTGGCTCGTGCACGCCATCACCGGCTATTCGGCCGCGGCGCTGCTGCTGGCCTACATGCCGGGCGGCGCCCCCGAGCTGAGCCTGGTGGCTCTGTCGCTGGGCATAGACCCGGCCTTCGTGACGTCCCACCACCTGCTGCGCATCAGCGTGCTGGTATTGGTATTGCCCGCGCTGTTGCGGATCGCCATGCGGCGAACCCATAACGCCTGATCCCGGGCCATTGCGGCAGTGGGCGGAAGGCCTGATCAGTGCGGGTGCCGGCGGTTGGCCTCCATGCGCTCGAGGAACACTTCCATCACCTTGTCGTAGAGCCGCGGGCCGAGCACCAGGTCCTCGACGCCGGCATCCAGGTTGGGGTTGTCGTTGATCTCGATCACCACCACCCGATCGCCGACCTGCTTGATGTCCACCCCGTAGAGACCGTTGCCGATCAGCCGCGTGGCCTTCAGTGCGGCCTTGATCACCGGCTTGGGCACGTCCTCCGGGGCGTGGGTGGTAAACCCGCCGCTGCGCGTCTTGCCGCGCGAATGATCGTAGATCTGCCAGTGGCCGCGGGCCATGTAGTAGCGGCTGGCGTAGAGCACCTGGCCATCGAGCACGCCGATGCGCCAGTCGTAGTCGGTGGGCAGCCACTCCTGAAGCAGCAACAGCGCCGACGATTCGAACAGCCGCGTGGCTTCCTGCTGCAGTGCCTCGGCCGAGGCGATCTTGACCACCCCCCGCGAGAAGGCGCCGTCCGGCACCTTGAGGACCATCGGGAACTGCAGGCCGGCGGCCTTCTCGGGCAGCCGCTTGAGATCGTCGCGATACAGCAGCAGGCCATCCGGTGCCGGCACGCCGCGGGCACCCAGCAGCGCGTGGAGGTAGACCTTGTTGGTGCAGCGCAGGATCGAGCGCGGGTCGTCGATCACCACCAGCCCTTCGTGCTCGGCACGCCGCGCCATGCGGTAGGTGTGGTGATCGAGGCTGGTGGTCTCGCGGATGAACAGCGCGTCGAATTCGGCCAGCCGCCCCTCGTCGCGCTTGGTGATCAGCGACACATCGATGCCCAGCCGGCGTCCGGCGCGAATGAACTGCTTGAGCGCGCTCCTGTTGCTCGGCGGCAGGGCTTCCTTGGGGTCGACCAGGATCGCCAGGTCGTAGCGATAGCGGCGACGCGCCTTGGGGGTGCGCCAGATCTTCCGCGAATGACGGTTCAGCGCCTGGGCGAAGCGATCCTGCTCGGCCCCGCGCAGGGCGCTGAGTGCCAGCGGCTTGAGCCGGGTCAGTCGCCACAGTCCCTGGCGGCGCTGGAAACGCGCCTCCATCAGCGGGCAGGGCAGGCGCTCGAACAGCCGACGTGCCAGCCGGCCGAGGCCCTCCTCGAGACACTCGCCGAACATCACGCGCAGCGTGAACGCTTCGTCGGGCAGCGCGCCACGCCGCGACAGCTCGTCCATCAGCGGCGCCAGCGACTCGAGTTGCAGGTCGACCAGCGCCTTGCGCGACAGCTGGTTGAGCGTCTCGACACTGGGCAGCACCCGTTGGCCGCGCGCCTGGGCCAGCAGCGACACGTAATAGCCGGTGCCCAGGTAGTCCAGCCCGCCGCACAGGTTGATGACCTGGGTGGCGCTTTCCTGGGCGCCGGTGGCTTCCTGTGCCAGGTAGTCGGCGGCGCTGATCAGGTCGTCACTGGGGTAGTAGGGACGCCAGTCGGCGAGCCGGTCGACGACGATACGCAACGGTGACATGGGCGAGCTTCCTGGCTGAAGTGTACGGAGCGGGTGGGGCCCGACTGGCGCTAGAATGCACTTGACCAGAAGCGGCTACAATAGCTTCAATCGCATAAATGCCAGGGGGCCGCCGCGGTCCCGATCGCCGCGACAAGCCGCCTTGCCCCTTCGCCCATTGTTCACGAAAGTCGTTCATGAATCCGCTTGTCTCTTCTGTTCTGCGTCCCGCCCGTGGTGACGATCTCGATGCCCTGTGTCAGCTCGAGTCGATCAGCTTCGAGGGCGACCGTTTCACACGTCGACAGCTGGCGCATCTGCTCAAACGGGCCCACGCGCGGACCTGGGTCGCCGTCACCGATGAAGGCGCATTGCAGGGTTACGGCACGCTGCTGTTTCGGCGCAACAGCCGTAGCGCGCGGCTGTACTCGTTCTGCGTGCATCCCGAGGCGCGCGGCAGCGGGCTGGGGCGGCGCCTGCTCGAGGCGCTGGAGGGCGAGGCGCTTGAGCGCGGCATGCAGCGCCTGACCCTCGAGGTGCGCGCCGACAATCGCGTGGCGATGGGGCTCTACCGGCGCATGGGCTTCCTGCCGAGGCGTTGGCTGGAAGACTACTATGTCGATGGCTGTGCCGCCTGGCAGATGGACAAGTCGCTGGTGACCGCCGCCGAAGCGCCGTGCGGGTCCGGAGAGGCTGCAGCCGCGGCGCGCTTGGGCTAGCATGCACGGCGTCAATCTCACTGGAGCACATTCATGCCATCCTTCGACATCGTTTCCGAGCTCGACAAGCACGAAGTCACCAACGCCGTCGATCAGGCCAACCGCGAGCTGGGCACGCGCTTCGATTTCCGCGGTGTCACCGCCAGTTTCAGCGAGGAGGACGGGGCGGTGGCGATGGAAGCCGATGCCGATTTCCAGTTGCGCCAGATGCTCGACATCCTCAAGGGCCGCCTGATCGCGCGCGGCATCGATGTCGGCTGCTTGGACGAGCAACCCGCCGAGACCGGCGGCGTGCGCGCCCGCCAGCGCGTGGAGCTGCGCCAGGGCATCGACCAGCCGCTGGCCAAGAAGATCGTCAAGACGCTCAAGGACGCCAAGCTCAAGGTCCAGGCGCAGATCCAGGGCGAAAAGGTACGGGTCACCGGCAAGAAGCGCGACGATCTGCAGCAGGCCATCGCGCTGCTCAAGGCCGATGAATCCATCGAGCTGCCGCTGCAGTTCGATAATTTCCGCGACTAGCCGTCCGCGACCGGCCGTCCGCGACCGGCCGTCCGCGACCGGTCAGGCGAGGTGCCGCCGCCTGTCCCAGGTCAAGGCCGGCCAGGGCGACTGGGGGTATCCTGGGTGGCGGGATGACGCATCTATTGAAGTTGCCTAGGATGACCATAGGCGGTACTCATTTCCCCTGTCCGGCCGAACACGCTGTAATGGAACTGCCGGGCGCCGGCCGACAAGCGTGCTGCCGTGGGGCTCGGTGGTTACCCCTGCATCAGGGTCGTGGTTAAGGAGGGCACGATGCCCAACATCAGACATGCCATCTACACGGCCCTGGCGGGCATCAGCTTCGCCCTGGGCGTGATCGGCCTGTTCCTGCCGGTGATGCCGACGACCTGCTTCATGCTGCTGGCGGTGTGGCTGGCTTCCCGGGGCTCGCCACGCTTTGCGCTGTGGATCCGCGAGCATCCGCGTTTCGGTCCTTCGATCAGCGCCTGGGAACGCGAACGCGCGATCCCGACCCACGCCAAGCGCTGGGCGCTGGCGATGCTGGTGGTGTCGATGCTCGTCATCGCCCTGAGTGTCGAATCGTTGCCCGTGCGTGTCGCCCTGATCGTCGGTCTGAGCGGGCTGTCGCTGTGGATCGCCACGCGGCCGACGCCGCGTCAGAGTGGCGGCAGCTGCCCGATGTTGCCTGCATCCTCCGAACGCCTCACCGGCGCCTCCTGCTCCTCGCAGCGTTCCAACCGCTGATAGAGCGCGGCAAGTGGCTGCATGGTCAGGCCGCGTCTTTGAGACTCCTGCCTCGCTCACCGTACAATGGCGGCAACCTTGTACAAGGAGTACCCGTCATGTCCGATTCGCCGATTTCCGCAGAGGTCGAAATCAAGCCGGTCGATGCACAGCCGCAACCGGTCTATCTCGAGGACTACCAGCCGCCGGCCTTTCGCGTCACCCATACCGAACTCAAGTTCGATCTCGCGCCCTCGGCGACTCGTGTCAGTGCGATACTGCACATGGAGCGTCACCCCGACAGTGCGCCCGGCCGGCCACTGGCGCTCAACGGCGAGCGACTCTCGCTCAAGCGTATCGCCATCGACGGTCAGGAACTCCAGGAGGGCGAATACCGGATCGATGCCGAGACGCTGACGATTGCCGAGCCGCCCGAGCGATTCCGCCTGGAGACCGACGTCGACATCGATCCGGCCAGCAACACCGCGCTGGAAGGCTTGTACCTGTCCAACGGCATGTTCTGTACCCAATGCGAGGCCGAGGGCTTCCGGCGCATCACCTACTATCCGGATCGC
Source organism: Modicisalibacter radicis (assembly GCF_900961225.1). GTDB lineage: Bacteria > Pseudomonadota > Gammaproteobacteria > Pseudomonadales > Halomonadaceae > Modicisalibacter. Next base: position 19,740 of record NZ_CAAHFN010000073.1, on the reverse strand, counting down.
CCCGACGTGATGGCGACCTTCTCGACCACCGTGATCGGCGATGCCGAGACGTTGCCGGTGCTGCTGTCCAACGGCAATCCGGTGGAGCGTGGCGAGTTGCCGGACGGCAAGCACTTCGTCACCTGGGAGGACCCGCACCCCAAGCCCAGCTATCTGTTCGCGCTGGTCGCCGGCCAGTTGGAGAAGGTCGAGGATCGCTTCACGACCGCCAGCGGTCGCGAGATCACCCTGCAGATCTGGGTCGAGTCCGAGAACCTCGACAAGACCGAGCACGCGATGCGTTCGCTGAAGTCGGCGATGGCCTGGGACGAGCGGACCTACGGTCGCGAGTACGATCTCGACCGCTTCATGATCGTCGCCGTCAACGACTTCAACATGGGCGCGATGGAGAACAAGGGCCTCAACATCTTCAACTCGGCGGCGGTGCTGACCCATCCGCAGACCGCCACCGACGCCGCCTTCCAGCGCGTCGAGGGGATCGTCGCCCACGAGTACTTCCACAACTGGTCGGGCAACCGGGTGACCTGTCGCGACTGGTTCCAGCTCTCGCTCAAGGAGGGCTTCACGGTCTTCCGCGACCAGAGCTTCTCGGCCGACGTCAATTCGGCGCCGGTCAAGCGCATCGAGGACGTGTCGTTCTTCCGCACCGCGCAGTTCGCCGAGGATGCCGGGCCCACCGCGCATCCGGTGCGTCCGGACCATTACATCGAGATCGGCAATTTCTATACCCTGACGATCTACGAGAAGGGCGCCGAGATCGTGCGCATGCTGCGCAACCTGCTGGGCTGGGAGACCTTCCGCAAGGGCTCGGACCTGTATTTCTCGCGCTTCGACGGGCAGGCCGTGACCATCGAGGACTTCGTTGCCTGCATGGCCGAGGTCTCGGACATCGATCTCGGCCAGTTCATGCGCTGGTACTCGCAGGCCGGCACACCCGAGATCGACGCCCACGGCGAGTACGACTATGCCAACAGCGAATACCGCCTGACGCTGCGTCAGCGCACGCCCCCGACGCCCGGCCAGCCCGACAAGCAGCCGCTGCACATTCCGGTGAGCATCGGCCTGGTCGGTACCAAGTCCGGCGACGATCTGGGGCTCACGCTGGATGGCGAGCGGCTCGACAAGGAGTGCGTATTGCACCTGCGCGAGGAGGAGCAGACCTTCGTCTTCACCGATCTGGCCGAAGCGCCGGTGCCCTCGCTGCTGCGCGGATTCTCGGCGCCGGTCAAGCTGCGCTTTCCCTACGGGCGCGAGGACCTGGCTTTCCTGCTGCAGCACGACAGTGACGGCTTCAATCGCTGGGATGCCGGCCAGCGGCTGACCATGCTGGCGCTCGACGACCTGATCGCCGCGCACCGCAACGGCGTCGAGAAAGTCATGGACGCCCGGGTGACCGAGGCGTTCCGCGGCCTGCTGTCGGCGCCTGCCGACGACAAGGCGGTGCTCGCCGAGATGCTCACCCTGCCTTCGGAGGCGTACATCGCCGAGCAGCAGCCGATGGTCGACGTCGATGCGATCCACGCCGCACGGGATTTCGTCAAGCGCTCGCTGGCCACCACGCTGCGCGATGAGTTCCTGGCGCTGTATCGCGCCAACCAGTCGGAGGCCGACTACGTACCCGGCGCCGAGCAGATCGCCCAGCGCAGCCTCAAGAACGTGGCATTGTCGTACCTGATGAGCATCGAGGACGACGAGGCCGTCGAACTGGCCCGCGAGCAGTTCGAGGCTGCTCACAACATGACCGACGTGCGTGCCGCCTTGACGCTACTGGTGCACAGTTCGCGCGGGGATATCGCCGACCCGGCGTTGCGCGCCTTCGGTGAGAAGTGGGCCCATGATCCGCTGGTCATGGACCAGTGGTTCAGCGTCCAGGTCACGCGCCCGCAGGCGGATGCCATCGAGCGGGTCAAGTACCTGATGGGGCACCCGGCATTCTCGCTCAAGAATCCCAACAAGGTGCGCGCATTGATCGGCGCCTTCGCCGGCCAGAACCGGGTCAACTTCCACCGTCTCGACGGTCAGGGCTACCGGCTGCTTGCCGATGTGGTCATCGAGCTCAACAGCCTCAACCCGGAGATCGCCGCGCGGATCATCACCCCGCTGACCCGCTGGCAGCGTTACGACGAGCAGCGCCAGGCCCTGATGAAGGCCGAGCTGGAACGCATCCAGGCCGAGCCGCTTTCGCCCAATGTCTATGAAGTGGTCGAGAAGGCGCTGGCCGTCTGACGGCTTGCCGGGAAGCAGCGCAATATGGAACGGGCCGCTCCAGGAGCGGCCCGTTTCACGTCGTGCCCATGCGCCTATCGCCGCGCCGGGCGCGACCGGTTACGGCGCGATACGCTGGGTGGCATCGGTGAAGCCCATCAGCGAGATATCCAGGTCCGTGCGCTCGCCGCGTGGCCCGATCATGCTCAGCGTGGCGGTGCTGCCACCGCGCAACTGGCGCATCAACTCGGGCTTGACCGGCAGGTCGCCGCGGCAGCCCTGTTGCTGGCAGACCTGATAGGGGAAGCGGACCGGTTCGCCGCCGTCGATGCTCAATTGCATGCCCGGCGCCAGGCGCACGCCCAGCGGCAGCAGGAATACCAGCACGGGGCCATCGGCTTCCGGCGGGTAGGCCAGCACCACGCGCATCAGCGGCTGGCCGCTATCCGGATTGTCGATCAACTGGCTCATCGTGCAGGCCCCCTGAGCGGTGTTGCCCTGGGGGCAGCGCACCTCCCAATCCTGGACCTGCTGGATATCGACATTGGCGTCGGCAGGGGGCTGTTGCTGAGCCAATGCCGCGGGAGCCAGGGCGAGGGTGGCCAGCAAGGATAGCGCCCAGTGGCGCAGCGCGAAGCGTTTCAACATAGTGTCCGTCTCCTGTCGTCGTGTATCGGGTCGCGATCGACCCCGGGTCAGTCATGGAAGCAATCAATCGTGGCGGTGACAATGAGCCGTGCACGCGTCAGGCGATCAGCCAGCTGAGCGCCAGCAGTCCCAGCAGGACCCAGCATACCCCGCCGAGCACCGCCCCGCGCAGGAAGGCGCGCAAGCCCTTGTAGAGCATGATCAGGCCGACGATCAGCACGATCAGGCTGAACAGCGAGCCGCTGATGCCCAGCGAGTCGGACAGGCCATCGACGAAGTCGTCGACGGCCCAGTAGAGCCCGCCGAAGATGTTGCCCAGGAACTCGACCAGGGTGCGAATGGCGTCGCCGATCGCTTCCCCCAGCCAGTTGAAGAAGCCGTCATCCTGCATGGTTCGTCCTTGATAGAAGTGGTGTCATCGCGAGTCGTGCGTTTCGACCGGCGCGTCCGACTGTTGCCCGCGCAGCCAGGCGATCTCCTCCGACCACAACGCCGGCTCGATGGTTTCAAGAATCAGAGGGATGCCATCGATACGCGGGTCGCGGACGATCGTGCTGAACGCCCCCAGGCCGATGTTGCCCTGGCCCAGGCTGTGGTGGCGGTCGACGCGGCTGGCGAAGCCGCTCTTGGCGTCGTTGAGATGCATGCCGCGCAGGTAGCCGAAGCCGACGACCCGCTCGAATTCGTCGAGGGTGGCGCGGGTGGCTTCGGGGGTGCGCAGATCGTAGCCGGCGGCGAAGGCGTGACAGGTGTCCACGCAGACGCCGACCCGCGAGCGGTCGTCGACCTGCTCGATGATCTCGGCCAGGTGCTCGAAGCGATGGCCCAGGTTGGTGCCCTGGCCGGCGGTGTTCTCGATCACCGCGACCACCGACTCGGTACGGGCGTGGGTTTCGTTGATCGACTCGGCGATACGCGCCAGGCAATCGCGCTCGCTGATCCGCTCCAGGTGACTGCCGGGGTGGAAGTTGAGCAGCGTCAGCCCGAGCTGTTCGCAGCGTTGGCATTCGTCGAGGAAGGCCGCACGGGATTTCGCGAGCCCCTCGCGGTCGGGGTGCCCCAGGTTGATCAGATAGCTGTCATGGGGAAGTATCTGCGCCGCGCCAAAGTCGTATTCCAGGCAAGCGTCGCGAAAGGCGCTGATCGCCTCGTCGCTCAAGGGCTTGGCATGCCAGCGACGCTGGTTCTTGGTAAACAGCGCCAGCGCATCGGCGCCGATTTCGTGGGCGCGCCTTATCGCCTGGTCCGGTCCGCCAGCGGCACTGACGTGGGCTCCGAGATATTTCATGGGCGCTTCCGGGTAGCGGATTCGCCCCCATGGTAAGGCCTGTGTCGACGGCTAGCGAGCCGCGCAGGTTGACGACGACGGAGGACGCCGCTTTAATGAATGAGTATCGGCTTATTAAAGCCGATGCGAACGACCTCACCATCAACTCGTTGGACGAATCGACACGATGTCCTATCAGGCCACCATGCTAGGTTTCGCCGCCGCGGTCATGAATTCCCATGACCTGCGAGTGCGTGCCTATCCGTGTGCCGTCGATCGACTCTAACGTTCTGGCCGCGGATCTTACCGCGGCCCAGAGTGATTCCTTCCGAACAGCTTGCCCGCCCCGATAGGATCCCGGCCTCCGACCCAGGAGACTGGACATGACATTGGCATCGCTCTATCAGGCACTCAATCGGGCCCTCACCGTACGCCGTCGTCGTCGCGTCGCGTTCGACTCGCTCAGGCATCTCGATGCGCGATTGCTGCGCGACATCGGACTGCATGTCGAGGCCGGCGCGGTACGGCCACTCAGTCCGGAGGCTTGCGCCGCCAGCGACGATGCCCCCCGGCAGGCGCCGTTGACCGGCGAGCCCTGGATAGCTGCCAAGCGCAGCGAAGACGGGTACTGTCCCTACTGTGGGAACGTGCTGACTTAGCCAAGCCGCGGTCGCCGGATGCGGCCGCGGCTTGCCAACCGGCAGCGGGGCCCGGGAAGGGGCCCGTTGCTCACTATCCGTATCTTGGTCATCGAGGAGAAAGCATGAAGACGATCGGGCTGCTCGGCGGGATGAGTTGGGAATCCACCCTGAGCTACTACCGGCTGCTCAATGAGGGCGTGAAAGCCAGGTTGGGGGGCTTCCACTCCGCCAGGATCTGTCTGGTGAGTGTCGATTTCGCCGAGATCGAGGCCTTCCAGCGCGATGGCGATTGGCAACGCGCCGGCCAGGCGCTGGCGACGGCGGCACGCCAGGTCGAGGCGGGCGGCGCCCAGGCGCTGGTGATCGCCACCAATACCATGCACCGGGTCGCCGACGACATCGAAGCCGCCATCGGCATTCCGCTTTTGCACATTGCCGATGCCACCGGTGAAGCCCTGGACAACGACGGCGTCAGGCGAGTTGGCCTGCTGGGCACCCGGTTCACCATGGAACAGGCTTTCTATCGCCAACGACTGGAAGAGCGCTTCGGAATCGAGGTCGTCGTTCCCGACGAGGCCGAGCGGGTGAGCCTTCACGAGATCATTTTCGACGAACTGGTTCAGGGCGAGATCAACCCGGCATCGCGGGCGCGCTTCGTGTCGATCATCGACACGCTGGCGGCACGGGGCGTCGAGGGCGTGATACTCGGCTGTACCGAAATTGCCATGCTGGTAGAGCAGCAGCACACCGCGATGCCGCTCTACGACACCACGGCGCTGCACGTCGAGGCTGCCCTGGCGTTCGCACTGGGCGATGGCTGAGAGGTCACGATCGTTTTCTTCGCGCTTGGCGCTGTAGATGAGGCTTACCTGCTGGAGGCAAGCATGATGATGCTTCACCGCGGCGGGTCGACGAGCGATTTCTCCATGCCCAGCGTGGCCCTTTCCTCGATTACCACACGAAATCCCAGGCGTCGGTAGAGAGCCTCGGCGGGACTGGTTTTCAGAACCCGCAGGCGGATGCGACTCAGCCCCCGTTGCCGGGCGAAGCGTTCCACCTCGCGTAGCAGCCAGCTACCGATGCCGCGGCGCCGGTAGGTCGGAATCAGTTGCAGTTCCCGTACGTAAGCGTGGTCCGCCGCATAGGTCAGCGACAGCAGGCCTACGGTCTGCGCACCGGCGATCAGGCGGTAGTTGTCTGCCGTGGCGAAGCCCTGGCGAAAGCGCGCCGATTCCCAGGCGATGCCGGCGTCTCGCAGGTAGGGGTGCATGTTGTCGAAGACCAGCCGCTCGGCCGCGTCGACATCGTCGTGGCCGGCCTTGACCAACGTCACGGTTTGCCCGCCGAGGTTCAGCGTCGGGCCTTCCTGGATCGCGTAGTCCGCGAGACGAGCATTTCGGCCGTTTTCGTCCATGGTCCTCAGCGCGTCCTGGTGTTCAGCCTCGTGGATCGCTGGGCATGGTCCGATGAACGCAACGTTCGATATCCTGGGCGGTGGGCACGAACTCTTCGCGCACCATCACTATCAGAGCCTTGGCACTGAAGCGATGGTCATGGGCCGGGTGGCAGGTGATATGGCCGTCTTCCGCCACATAGGCCATCAGCGTGCCCATGCCCGCCTTCATCAGCCGGCAGGTCACATCGGACCATACGCCATCTTCCAGATGGATCGGATAGCGCATGGCATGGTCGTCGTGGTGGGTGAACAGGTTCTCGAGGATCTTCTCCGCCCCCGGCGCCACCAGCGAACGAACCAGCATCTCGGGGTAGGCACGGATCGGACGCAGCGTGGTGCTGGCGCCCGCCAGCTCGGTGCGCCTGCGGCTGTCCTCGTGCACGCACTCGGCCACGGTGTAGGGCAGCCCCGTCCGGCATAGTTCACGCAATTGGCTCAGTACGTCCAGGGTGATGCTGTCGGATACCCGGCTGTACTCGTCGCGGGCCAGCACGATGATCGCCTTGGCCCGGGCCGGGGTGACCGCCGCCAGCGCTCGTGGGTCGGAGGGCTCGCCGTGGTGATGGACGACGCCCCGCTCGCGCAGGCTCTCGGGCAGCCCCTCCGGGAAGGCATCGGTGAGAATCTGCACCGGCGTGTCATGCAGGTCCGCGCTCGAGCGCAGTTGGCTCACCAGGCGCTCGAAGTAGACCGCGGCGTTGTTGTTCGGGCTGTTGACGATCAGTATGTGGTCTTGCATCTGCCACCTCCAGCGGCCCTTGATCATGGATTCCTTGCGTTTGAGGCGGTAATCGATGTAATCGCTGGCCAGCTGTGCGAGCAGGGTGATACCGGCGACGTAGAGGAGTAGCACGGTGGCGGCGCGACCGAGCGGGGTAGCGGCCGAGAAGTCTCCGTAGCCCACCGTGGTCATCGTGGTCAGCGTCAGCCATAGCGCATCGCCCCCGCTCAGCCCCTCGAAGGCCATCATGGCCAGGGTATGCAGGGCGGTGATGGCGAGCAGCCAGTAGAAGGCTCGCTTGAGTCGCGAGTGCATGTCCAGATTTAGCCGCTGGGTGACCCGGCCGGAAGTCTGCCGGCGGCGCAGTAGGCGAAGCAGGTGCATCTCGAATCCGCCCCGAGGGGCTACGTCTCGTGGTTGGGTTCGGCCTGACAGGTTCGGCCTGACAGGTTCGGCCGGACCGGCGCGATTGCCCGCCGATGCTACGTGACCAGGCTGCCAGGCGCCAATGCCGGGCAGCCGGGGCATGACGCGAGTGTGCCTATTACACGCCGCCAGGCCCGCGATGACGCTACTGGCCTATTGGCCGGCTGCGGCAGACTCACACCGGCGGAGCGTCGAAGCCATTGGGCTCATCGGTATAGACGCAGACATTGGCATCCTCGATGTCGCCATCGTCGGCTTCCAGGTGCGTGGCGAAGAACTCGCGGATTTCGCGACGCTGACAGTGCGCCTCGAAGGCCTCGCGGTTGGCCCAGACCTCGTGAAAGACGATGGGATAGCTAGTGCCCTGGGCGAACGGGTTGTCGATGTGGCGGGTCACGGTGTACTTCAGGCAGGCATCCTCGCGGTGCGCGTTGGGCTCCAGCGCCTGCAGGGCCTTGAAGACGGTGTCTTCCCTGCCGGGCTTGGGCTTGAAGCTGGCGATGCAGTAGACCTTCCGAGACATGAGAACTCCAGTCGATGATTGATGAACGGCCAACCATAGCATTCGCTCGCGCTGCTTCGCAGTGCTCGGTTCTGTGCATCGCAACCTGACGTCTCGGCAAGGGGCCGGGCCGGCAACCCGGCCGCCGGTCAAGCCATCGGCACCACGGGGTTGTCGATGACCCGGCGCAGCACGAAACTCGAGTGGGCTCCACTGACGCCTTCGATGCGGGTGATGCGGTTGAGCAGCAGGTCCTGGTAGTCGTCCATGTCGCGGACCACCACCTTGAGCTGATAATCGGCCTCCTGGCCGGTTATCAGAAGACATTCCTGCACCTGGGAAAGCGCGGCGACCTTGGTTTCGAAGTTGGCGAAGCGTTCCGGCGTGTGGCGGTCCATCGAAATGTGCAATAGCGCCATCAGGCTATAGCCGAGCCGTTTGCTATCGACCATGGCGCGATAACCGGCGATCAGGCCGCTGTCTTCCAGCGCACGTACCCGGCGCAGGCAGGGGGAGGGCGACAGGCCGATACGTTCGGCGAGTTCCTGGTTGCTGATGCGCCCATCGCGTTGCAGTGCATCGAGAATGGACCGGTCGTAGCGGTCGAGGGCAGGAGTTGGCGTTGTGTTGGGCATGGTTGGCAACTTTAGAGCTTTTTTGACAATACTTTGAAAGTTTATGCCAATTCGTCCGCCGATTCACGGGTAATTCGCAATCCATCGTCGTGCCATCGGGGCTAGACTGGTAGCCGTCGCCACAAGCGCTATCCGGAATGCTATGTTTCGTTCAGGTTGCCGGCTTCACGAGAGCCGGTTTCGATTTCGCCGTTGACGCCCATCCGGCGTTCGGCGTCCATTCCGACTGCGGCTCCGGTCGCTTTCATCCACCATCGGCAAGGATTACCCCCATGGCTTCGTTCGATCATCGCAAGTACACGCCGGCGAAACCGGTACCGCTGACCCAACCGCGCCAGTGGCCGTCGCGCACGCTGAGCCGCGCGCCGACCTGGGCGAGCGTGGACCTGCGCGACGGCAACCAGGCGTTGCTCGAGCCGATGAACGTCGAACAGAAGAAACGTCTATGGGCCTTGCTGGTGAAGGTGGGGCTCAAGGAGATCGAGGTCGGTTTCCCGGCGGCCAGCCAGCCCGATTTCGATTTCGTGCGCTGGTTGATCGAAGAGGACCAGATCCCCGACGACGTGACCGTCCAGGTACTGGTCCAGGCCCGTGAACACTTGATCGCCCGCACCTACGAGGCGCTCGAAGGCGTCAAGCGCGCCATCGTCCATGTCTACAATTCCACTTCGACCGCCCAGCGCGAGCGGGTATTCGAGATGGACCGCGCCGGGGTGATCGAGATCGCCCGCCAGGGCGCGAGCTGGGTGCAGGAGTATGCCGAGCGCTACCCGGACACCGAGTGGCGCTTCCAGTATTCGCCGGAAAGCTTTACCAGCACCGAGCCCGACTACGCCGTGGAAATCTGCGAGGCGGTCATGGCGGTATGGCAGCCGACCCCGGACAACCCCTGCATCCTCAATCTGCCGGCGACCGTCGAGGTCGGCCCGGTGAATCATTTCGCCGATCTGATCGAGTATTTCATCACCCACCTCGCCAACCGCGAGGCCGCGATCATCTCGCTGCACACCCACAATGACCGCGGCGGCGCGGCGGCGGCGGCGGAACTCGGCCTGCTGGCCGGCGCCGATCGCGTCGAGGGCACGCTGCTGGGCAACGGCGAGCGTACTGGCAACATGGACATCGTGACCCTGGGCATGAATCTTTACAGCCAGGGCATCGACCCGGAGCTCGACCTGTCGAACCCCGACGAGATCATCCAGGTCTGCACCGAGTGCACCAATCTGCCGGTGCATCCGCGCCATCCGTGGATCGGTGAGCTGGTCTACACCGCCTTCTCGGGCAGCCACCAGGACGCGATCCGCAAGTGTCTGCAGAAGCAGGGCGCCGACGAACCGTGGCAGGTCGCCTATCTGCCCATCGATCCGCACGATCTGGGGCGCGACTACCAGGCGGTGATCCGCGTCAACAGCCAGTCGGGCAAGGGCGGCATGGCGTTTTTGCTCGAGCGCGATTTCGGCATCAGCCTGCCGCGCTGGATGACCCTGGAGCTGGCGCCCCATGTGCAGCAGGCCAGCGAGCGGGTCCCCGGCGAGCTGTCCAGCCAGCAGATTCGCGATATCCTGATGACCACTTTCGCCAACGAGGCGCCGCTCACGCTCAAGGGCTACCGCCTGGACCGGGACGAGGCCGAACAGCTGACCGTCACGCTGCATGACGGCGACCGGGCGTTGACGCTCGAGGGCAATGGCAATGGCGTGATATCGGCGTTCATGGATGCCTGGCAGCGCCATAGCGGCAGCTCGGTAAACGTGGTCGATTACGGTGAGCATGCGCTCGGCGAAGGCAGCGACGCCGTGGCGATCGCCTTCGTCCAGCTCAATGTCGATGGCCGGCGGGTCAGCGGCATGGCCGAAGACGGCGATACCGTCAGCGCCTCGCTCAAGGCGGTGCTTTCGGCGCTCAACCGCGCCGGGCGCACGGCGGCCAGCGAGCGCGAGGCCAACGCGGCGGCTGTCACGGCCTGAGAAGAGCCGCATGCAGTGAAAAGCAGTGAGAAACGGCCGCCTTCGGGCGGCCGATTCATTGGGGCGGCGGTTACTCGCTGTCGCTGCGGATCTGGGCGTGGCTGATCAGGGCGAAGATGAAGGTGCCGCCGACCACGTTGCCGGTGAGGGCGGGCAGGACGAAGCCCAGCAGATATTCACCGAAACCGGCCTCGCCGGAGAACACCAGGTAGATCACCTCGGTGGAGCCGGCGACGATATGCGTGAAGCCGCCGATGGCGACCAGATAGGTGACGATCAGGATCACCCAGATCTTGGCCTGGCCCGCGGCGGGGATCAGCCATACCATGGTGGCGATCATCCAGCCGGCGATGACGCCCTTGGCGAACATCTCGCCGAAGTCGTTCTCGAGTACGTGGTGGCCGAGTCCCAGGAAGATCTCGTGGGTCTTGCCGTCGAACAGCGGCATGGCGACGATCGCATAGGCCGCGATGGCGGTGCCCACCAGATTGCCGATCAGGACCACGCTCCATAGCCGCAGCAGGCGCAGCAGCTTGAACAGGTGGGGCTCGCTCATCAGTGGCAGCACGGCGGTGACGGTATTTTCGGTGAACAGCTGCTGGCGGGCGAGAATCACCACCAGGAAACCCACGGTATAGCCCAGCGAGGAGACCAGGAACGCGACGCTACTGTCCGGAAGGTGGGCGTCCAGCAGACCCTTGGCGAGCATCGAGAAACTCATCGACAGGCCGGCGGCCAGCGCCGACCAGAACAGCGCCGAGGTGGTGCGGGTGAGTTCTCTTTCGCCGTCGGCGCGGATCGTTTCGTGTACCGCCGCCGCTTGTGAGGGCAGTCGGTCGCCGTCAAGCTGCAGGTCATTGCTCGGCGGCGTCGTGGATCGGTTATTCATCGGGCGGTTCCTTCCGCGGGGAGGTGAGCGATGCTAACCGACTGTGGGCGAAGGCATGCGGGCTGGCAAGCCGTTAGTGTGCTGATCTTGACTATTCTTATAACGGACTGACGGTACAGGGAGCGGGTATATGTCTGGGGAAAGTCTGGCGATTCTCTATCACCTGGGGGCCGCGTGGCTGGCGGGAAGCCTGATCGGTCTGGAGCGGAGTTTCCACGGCCGCCCCGCGGGGTTTCGCACCCATGCCCTGGTCTGCGCTGCCTCGGCGCTGTTGATGATCGTCAGCACCAACCAGTGGCAGTGGCTCGACACCAGCATTCCCGAGTCGACGATTCGCACCGATCCCACGCGCATGGCGCAGGGCATCATGACCGGGATCGGCTTTCTCGGTGCCGGGGTGATCTTCAAGGAGGGCTTGAACGTCCATGGGCTGACCACGGCGGCCTCGATCTGGATCACCTCGGTGCTGGGAATCCTGTTCGGGGTGGGGTTCTGGCTGCCGGCGGTGGTCGCCACCCTGAGCACGTTGTTGACGCTGTCGCTGTTCCGCTGGGTCGAGCAGCACCTGCCCAGCGAATACTATGCCGACCATGTACTCAGTTACGCTACAGAGAGGGCACCGAACGAGGAGCAGGTCCGCGAGCTGATCGCTCAGCATGGCTGCATGGTGAAGTCGATGAGCTATAGCCTGGGCGAGCACGGTGCGGTCTATCGTTACCACATGGTGTTGCAGACCAAGGACCGGCATAACCTGGCGCGGCTGGCCCGGCACCTGCGTCATGGGACGCAGGGGTTGCTCGAGTTCCGGCTGTCGCCAGCCGGTGAGTGAGCCGCTTGCCATTCCATGACAGGGCGTTACAGTGGCTCTCCCCCGACAGCAGGAGCCCTCATGGTCACATCGCCCACCCGTACCGGCCTGATGATGTTGCTGGTCGCCAGCGTGATGCTGACGCCGCTGGCGATCGACATCTATCTGCCGTCGTTGCCGGTCATGGCCGCCGATCTCGGGCAGTCCGCCACGGCTCTGCAGATCACCATCACGCTGTTGCTGTTCAGCGTCGGCCTCGGCCAGATCGTGGTGGGTCCACTGACCGACCGCTTCGGCCGCCGTCCGGCGTTGCTGGCCGGTTCGGCGCTGTATGCGCTCGGCGCCCTGTTGGGCATGGCGGCGACCAGCCTGGGGCCGCTCTATGCGTCGCGCGTTCTTCAGGGGCTGGGCGCCTGCGCCACGACCACGGTGGCGTTCGCCGCGGTACGTGATGCCTTTACACCGGCTCAGGGCGCGCGAATCTACAGCTATCTCAACGGCGCGCTGTGCCTGATCCCGGCCCTGGCACCGGTGGTGGGCGGGGTGCTCGCGGTGACGCTGGGCTGGCGCAGCAACTTTGCCTTCATGGCGCTGTTCGCACTCGGCCTGCTGATTGTCGGGGCCTTGCGTTTTGCCGAGACACGGCCCGGCGATGTGCAGCCGCCGCGCCCACTATACAGCTGGTCGCGCTATCGCCAGGTGCTGGGCGACCGGGCGTTCGCACGTTATGCCGGCACGGCGGGAGTCTGCATGGCGACGATTCTGCTCTACGTCTCCGCGGCACCGGTGCTGCTGGTAGAGCGACTGCAGCTCAGCGAGCTGGCTTTCGCCGCGTGCTTCGGCGGCAACGCGCTGATCAATATCGCGACCTTTTTCATCGCGCCGCGGATCATCCATCGCCTGGGCCGTCGGCCCACCGTGCGAATCGGCTTGACGCTGGTGCTGGTGGCCGGCTTATTGCATGCCATGGCGGTAGTGGCGTTGCCGTTGTCGATCGTCAGTTTCATGGGGCCCGTGGCGGTATTGTCGGTGGGCTTCTCACTGACGCTCGGGGCCGCATCGAGTCTCGCGCTGGAGTCCTTCCGCGAGCTGGCCGGCACCGCCGCCGCGCTGCTCGGCGCCGTCCAGTTGGGGGGAGGCGCGATGCTCGCCTCCGCGATGCTGGCGACGGGGATGCCGTTGCAGGGCGCCCTGGCGTTGGTCGCCGTGTTGCCGGTTGCGGTGTTGTTGATCAGCGACAGAGGGGACAGAGGGAACGAGGTGACGGCCTGATGCTTCGCTTGCGATGCGTGCGCCGACAGGCGATGGTATGGCGATCAATGGAGTGACAGTACAAGGAATGCAGTGGATGGCTCAGTCGAGCAAGTTTGTGCACTTGATCATCAATGGCAAATCGGCACAAATCCCCGAGGTGCGCGAGGCGGTCGCTGCGCTGCGCGAAAAGGGTCATGCGCTGGACGTGCGTGTCACCTGGGAAGGGGGCGACGGCATGCGCATGGTGCGTGAGGCTGCCGATCAGGGCGTCTCGCGCATCGTTGCCGGGGGCGGAGATGGCACGGTCAGCGAGGTCGTCGCGGGGCTGATGGCCGTGGAAGCGGCGCGGCGCCCGACGCTGGGTATCCTGCCGCTGGGCAGCGCCAATGATTTCGCCCATGGCGTGGGGCTGCCGCTGGAGCCGCAGCCGGCACTTGAGCTCGCGCTGTCCGGTGGCGGGCACGCGGTGGACGTGGCGCGTCTCGGTGACGATTGCTTCATCAACATGGCGACCGGTGGCTTCGGAGCCGAGATCACCACCTCGACGCCGGTCGCCTTGAAGCGCCTGCTGGGCGGCGGCGCCTATTCGCTGATGGGCATGCTCAAGGCCTGGCGCTACCAGCCTTATCAGGGCGTACTCAGTTGGCCGGAAGGCGAGTTGACCACGCCGCTGTTCCTGTTGGCGATCGGCAACGGTCGCCAGGCCGGCGGCGGTCAGTGTCTGGCGCCGGCCGCCAAGCTGGACGATGGCCTTCTCGACGTGCTGGTCGTGCGCCATTTCTCGTCATTGCATGACATGCGTCAGTTGCTCAGTGAGATCGAGCGGTTACCTGAGGATGGCGAATTCGTACGAACGATTCGCACGTCCCGCTTGAGCTTTCGCAGCGACGCCCGCTTTCCGCTCAATCTCGATGGCGAGCCACGCCACCTCGAGCACTTCGAAGTGTCGCTCGAACCGCGCGCCATCATGCTGGCGATGCCCGACACGAGCGAGCTGCTGAACGCATCCCCCCGACCGTGATTCCCATGCAAGGAGAACGACCCCATGCCCAATCCGTTTCATCTGGCCGTTCAGGTCCGTGATATTGCCGAGGCTCGGCGCTTCTACGGCGATTTGCTGGGTTGCCCCGAGGGGCGCTCCAGCGATCGCTGGGTCGACTTCAATCTATACGGACACCAGTTCGTCTGTCATCTCAATCCGGAACTCGACGAGAAGGGGGCCGGTGTGCATCGCAACCCAGTCGACGGGCACGGTGTGCCGGTACCGCACTTCGGTGTGGTGCTGGGCATGAACGACTGGGAAGGGCTGGTCGACCGCCTGACCCGGGCCGGGGTGCGTTTCGAGATCGAGCCGTACATTCGCTTTCAGGGCGAGCCCGGCGAACAGGCCACCATGTTCTTCTTCGACCCTTCGGGCAATGCGTTGGAGTTCAAGGCGTTTCGCGATATCGACGGGCAGCTGTTCGCGACTTGAGGCAAGGAGCCATATGGATACCTTCATGCAGGCGGCGATCGAAGAGGCGCGCAAGGGGCTGGCCGAAGGCGGTGTGCCGATCGGTTCGGTACTGGTCCACGAGGGGCGGATCATCGGTCGCGGCCACAATCAGCGCCAGCAGCGGGGCAGCGTAGTCCTGCACGGCGAGATGGATGCACTGGAAAATGCCGGCCGCCAGCCGGCCTCGGTGTATCGGGAGGCAACGCTTTACACCACGCTGTCGCCGTGCCCGATGTGTAGCGGGGCCATCCTGCTGTACGGCATCCCTCGGCTGGTGATCGGCGAGAATCGTACGTTCCTGGGAGCCGAAGCGCATCTGCGCGAACAGGGCGTTGCACTTGAGGTGCTCGATAGCGAGACCTGTCGCGAATTGATGACGACCTTTATTGCCCGGCATCCCGATATCTGGAACGAAGATATCGGCGTCTAGCGTGTCTTGCGCCCGAGCGAGGCGTTTGCTGCAATGGCGCGCGGCATCCACCACCCACCCTTTTGTTCACGATTAGGAGAATACCCAATGGCCAAGACGTCCTGGATGATGACGGCTATACCCTTGGCGCTGATGCTCGGCCTGGCGGGCTGCAACGGTGGCGACGATGAAGAGAGCGCCCCGGCGGCCGAGGAAAGCGGCCAGTCTTCCCAGTCATCGCAGGCGACGGCCGAGGATGCCGGGGCCGTTGAGCGCACGCCGCGCAACGAAACGCAGGCGGAGAGTGATGGCAATGCGGACGCGATGGCCGGTAGCGACTCGGCCGGCAACGGCCAGACGCAAGAGGACGGTACGGCGGATGGCAGCGGTACTGCAGGGGGCGATGATGCAGGGCAGGGCGACGTTGTGACGGGAGACGATGCGGCGGTGGGCGAGTCGGCGGGCGAGACCGCCGCGAACAACTCCTGGGACAATTCCGAGGACGACGTCGACCAGGCCTTGAAGGAAACCGAGCGGCGATTCAAGGAAGCCGAGAAGGAGATCAACGATCAGTTCGAACAAGCGCAGAAGCAGGACGTCAAGGAGCAGCAGTCGATCGAGATCGACGATTCGTCCAGCGACGGTTCCAATTGAATCGCGATGACCGAGCATCAAAAAGGCCCGCCGAGGCGGGCCTTTTCACGATGTCACGTCCTAGGACGTGACATCGGTGCAACCTGTACGCGGTTAGGCGTATCAGGCCGGCTTGATGTTAGCGGCCTGAAGGCCTTTCTTGCCCTGAGTGACGTCGAAGGAAACCTTCTGACCGTCCTGCAGAGACTTGAAGCCTTCTGCCTGAATTTCGGAGAAGTGAGCGAAGAGGTCATCGCCGCCGTCGTCCGGAGAGATGAAACCGAAGCCCTTGGTGTCGTTGAACCACTTGACAGTGCCAGTTGCCATTGTCGAATTCCTTAACTATCTAACTTACTGATGATGATGCGATTACGTGAAGCCTTGCGGACTGCTACGAACCGCCGGTGCGAGGCTTATAAGCCAGAGAAACGCGCACGGGGTTATCGAGGGAATCGATTAACAACTGACGTCATTCTGTCTACAAACCAGTCGCTGAAGGATGCGCTCTTCCGCGTCGCGGGTCAAGCTTAATTTGGCCAGGCTCCAGAGGATGAGCGTGATCCGTCGCGCAGTGCGCAGGCAAGGCCCGCCGAAGCGGGCCTTGCGCGGCAGCGTCTCGCTCGGAACCTACTGCAAGGACTCAGAGCGCCTTGATATTGGCGGCCTGAAGGCCTTTCTTCCCCTGGGTGACCTCGAAGGAGACCTTCTGGCCGTCCTGCAGGGTCTTGAAGCCTTCAGCCTGAATTTCGGAGAAGTGGGCGAACAGATCATCACCACCATCGTCGGGAGAGATGAAGCCATAGCCTTTGGTATCGTTGAACCACTTGACAGTGCCAGTTGCCATTGTCGATTTTTCCTTAACTAACATGTTGATGTTGCTGGGCTGCGAGAACCTCGCTCGCGATTTGCCCGTCATGCGTGGGCGACAAGGGATGCGCACTGGAAGCCTTCGGAAACCGATAAGCTACTGACGCCATTCGACTTGCAGACCCACGCAGCGGCCGTGTGCATCGTTGCCATGGATCACGCCAAGCTACGCTGAGTGGATCTCTCACGTTACGATGCCCCGCATCCAGCACCTTAGATGCTAATGTCGAATGCGTCCAGACTCCCGGGCGGCATGGTACGAGTCGATAGTCAATGGTCTTTTCACGTGACCCGCGAGGCGTGCCATGGCGAGCGGCCACGACTGCCAGGTCTCCGCTCGCCCATGATAGAGTTGGCTGTGCTCACATCGACGGTGCCGGGGCATGCCGGGGCATGCCGGGGCTTGCCTGGACGCTCCCCGTTACCCGCTTTGGCCCTGCTATTCTTAAGGTCTTTACAAGGAGAGAGGCGTGACACAACTTGCGTCCAGCAACACGCACAGCAAGCTAGTGGGCTACCTGCTGTGGATCTTTGGTTTCACCGGGGCCCATCGCTTCTACTTCGGCAAGCCGGTCACCGGCACGATCTGGTTCTTTACCTTCGGACTGCTGGGCATCGGCTGGCTGATCGACCTGTTCTTGATTCCGTCGATGGACCGTCAGGCGGACATGCGTTTTCATGCCGGGCCGACCGACTACACGCTGGCCTGGGTGCTGCTGACTTTTCTGGGCGTGTTCGGCCTGCATCGCATGTACATGGGCAAATGGTTCACGGGCTTGATCTACCTGCTGACCGGCGGACTTTTCCTGATCGGTGTGCTCTACGATTTCTGGACCCTGAACGACCAGATTTCGCTCAAGCACGCCCGGCGCGGCTTGTTCAGCCAGTAGTCACGGTGCAGCGGGAAGAGGTGGCCGGTCGATGCCCGGTTGCCAGGATAAGAAACGCTACACAAGGAAGGGATGCAGATGGCCAGACGGATGGCACTGACCGGATTGCTCGACCAGCTCGACGAGGTTGAATGCGGCAGCAGGATTCGGCTTCAGGACATAGTCGACAACTTCGCGTCGCGCGGCTTCGGCCCGTTGCTGGTATTGCCGGCGTTGATCGCCTTGTTGCCGACCGGCATGATCCCCGGTATACCGACCCTGTGCGGGCTCTTCATCGTTTTCGTGGCCAGCCAGCTGGCCCTGGGCAAGCCGTCTCCCTGGCTGCCGCGACGCCTGCGTGAGCGCGGTTTCAGCCATGAGCGATTTCATCAGGCCGTCGATCGGCTGCGTCCATGGACGCAGCGCTTCGACAGGCTGCTGAAACCGCGTCTGCAGGCGCTGACCGAGCCGCTGCCACGGCGGCTGGTTGCGGCGCTCGCGGCACTGCTGGCGTTGTCCATGATTCCGCTCGAATTGTTGCCCTTCGCCGCGGCGATTCCGGCGCTGGCGATTGCCCTGCTGGGGCTGGGGCTGGCGGCGGAGGATGGACTGCTGATCGTGATCGCGCTCGCCGTGATGGCGCTTGGCGCCTTCGTCATCTGGCGCTGGCTGTTGCCGTAAGCCATCGATCCGGCTTTCCTGAAACCTGCCCGAGACTAAAAGACGATGCTGATCGATGCCCAGTTTTTGCCCTTCGTAGTGGCGATCACGCTGCTGAGCATGACGCCCGGAGTGGACACTCTGCTGGTGATCCGCAACACCGCCCGTGGCGGAGTGCGCGACGGTGTCATCACCAGCGTGGCCATCTGCTGCGGGTTGTTCGTGCATGCCACTGTGTCGTCGCTGGGCATCTCGCTGATACTGCTGCAATCCGCCTGGGCCTTCGGGCTGCTCAAGCTGGTGGGGGCCGCTTACCTCATCTGGCTGGGGGTGCAGAGCCTGCTCAGTGCACGTCGTGGCAATCCGCTTCCGGTCACGGGGGTGGACGCGACGCGTCGACGAGAAGTGCCGGTCATGCTGCCCGTGCGCGAGGGGTTTCTCTCCAATGTCCTCAACCCCAAGACCGTGGTCTTCTACATGGCCTTCCTGCCACAGTTCATCGCCCCGCACGATCCGGCGCTGCTCAAGTCGCTGTGGCTGGCCGGGGTGCATTTCGTGATCGCCAACCTGTGGCAGATCGCCATCGCCCTGACGGTCGGCCGGGCCGGAACCTGGCTGGCCAAGCGCTGGGTATCGCGCACCCTCGATGGGGTTACCGGGACGGTCCTGGTGGCGCTGGGCATCAAGCTGGCCCTGCAGCAGCGCCCCTGACCTGCGGTAGACCCCGCCCCATCTGGACCTGACGATCCCCCTCGTTCGCCGAGCCTTGGCCAGCGTCACCAGTGTCGAGTCATTCGGCGACGACACGGATCCTGCACACCCGGAGCCGCCGGTGCCCGGACGCATGTGCTGGCCGGGCAGAGTCATCGAATGCTCCGTGGCGTTGATTCCGGAAGTCGCTCGCGGGGTATCGACAAAAAAGGGCGGCCCCGGGGCCGCCCTCTTCGCGTCGCTGTCTGCGCTCGCCGATCAGCCTTCGCGCTGGCCGTCGTACAGCCGCTTCAGGCCCAGCGGATTGCTCTCCTTGAGCGCCTCGGGGCGCAGCGCGTCGGGCAGGTTCTGATAGCACACCGGCCGCAGGAAGCGATGGATCGCCGCGCTGCCCACCGAGGTGGTGCGCACGTCCGAGGTGGCCGGGAAGGGCCCGCCGTGGACCATCGCGTGGCACACCTCGACGCCGGTCGGCCAGCCGTTGACCAGCAGGCGCCCGGCCTTGCGCTCCAGCGTCGGCAGCAGGTCGCGGGCCGCGTCGTGGTCGGCATCGTCCATCTGCAGGGTGATGGTGAGCTGGCCCTCGAGTCGATCGGCGACCTGCTTCACCTCGGCCCGGTCGCGGCACTCGATCACCAGCGAGGTGGAGCCGAACACCTCTTCCTGCAGCGCCGCGT
>NZ_CAAHFN010000072.1 GCF_900961225.1 Modicisalibacter radicis | reverse complement strand
GTGCGAGCCCACCCGGCACCCGCCCCACCAGCGTATCGGCGAAGCGAAAGATTCGCTCGGTCACGCCCGCCAGGTTCATGATATTGCCCACGAATATGAAGATCGGCACGGCCACCAGGGGAAAGCTGTCGAGCGCATAGGTAATGCGCTGGGCCAGCAGCCCACTGGGGAAGCCCTCGATCAGGACATAGCCAATGGATGGAATCAGAATGGAATAAACGACCGGAAAGCCCAGAATGAACAGGGCCAGAAAGCCGATGATCAAGGCAATGCCCATGATTACCCCTTATTGGTTCGGCCCGACTTCAGAGGCGGGTGGTTTGATGCCATGGGCGATATGCAACAGGCATGCGGCACCGAAACCGAGAGCTGTCGAGCCCAGAAACAGCCAGAACGGGATCTTGAGGGTCGGTGTGGTATTGCCGAGGTTCGCTTGAATGGTAATGACCGTGGCATAGGTGATAAAGACACTGGCCGCGATCGTGCACAGCAGGATGAGAATCTTCACGGGCCGGCGCAGCCATGTCGGCAACGACTCGCGAAGCTCCGCCATGACGATATTCTCGCCATTGTCGACCACCAACGGGTAGGCGATGAATACCAGGCACACCAGCAGAAACCGGGTGAGCTCCTCCGCCCCGACCATCGGACTGTTGAAGACTTGCCGCAGGATGACCTGCGCCAGAGGAACCAGCACGATCCCCGCCAGCAGCAAGGCGCACACCCCTTCCAGCAGCCGCCTGACTAGATGCATGCCGAAACTCCTTTACCATTCGAACACCCGCCAGGAGCCCCTGTTCGGGGCCCCTGACGATGGCTCACTCGACCTGCGAGATCATGTCGATGTAGGGTTTGAAGTTCGGAAAGTCCTTGTCGACCTGGGCTCTCACCTGGTCGTGGAAAGCTTCCACATCCAGCCCATCTTCTTCGGCAAGGACCGTCATGCCCTTGTCCTTCAGGGTCTTGACCAGCTCGTCTTCCGAGCTCTGCGCCCACTCGAGCGACTGTTCGGCCTTCTCGTCGAGAACCTTCGTGATGGCGCTGCGATCCGCTTCATCCAACGATTGCCACTCGCGCTCGTTCACGAAAACCGCCAGCACGGAATCCATATGGCCGGTGAGCGAGACATGCGACTGAACTTCGTACAGCTGATTGGCGTTGATCATGGTCAGGGGGTTTTCCTGGCCGACCACCAGCCCGGTCATCAGTGCCGTGGGTAGCTCCGAGACGGCCACGGGCGTCGGCGTGGCGCCAAAGCCCTTGACCATGGATACCCAGAGATCCAGCGGTACGGCCCGGAACGGCTTGTTGTCGAGATCTTCCGGAGACTTGACCGCGAAGTTGGAGGAGATGTGGCGCTTGCCCCGGTAGATCCTGCCGATGATGCGTACGCCGCCTTCTTCGATCAGCTGCTGGTTGATTTTCTGCACTGCCGGCGATTCCGGATCCGTCGCGTGCAGGGCGTGTTCGGCATCGCGATAGACGTAGGGGGCATTGAACACCGCCGCCTCCGGCACGATCCGAGCCAGCGAGGCGAAGTCATGATGGCCCATGCCAATGGACCCCATGCGGACCCCATCGACCATCTCGGCCACGCCGCCCAGCTGACTGGCGGGGAAGACCTGAACCGTGATGTTGCCGTCGGTCGCTTCCTTGATCTCTTTGGCGGCTTCCGCCGCGTAGCGGGTTTGAAGATCACCTTCTGCCCCCACGTGGGCGTAGCGCAGGGTTTCAGCGGATGCCGTGGTAGTCAGGCCCAGTGCCAGGGCCGCCGTGACCAGTCCCATGCCGATTCTCGTGAACATGCGTGCCTCACTTGTATTTGTCGGTTGAGTACGTGCTGGAGCTGCCCTTGCTATGGGCAGCAATGATGCTTCGCCGGCGCAGTTCATCGCCTATCGCGAAGTGTTCGCGGAGCCGCTGATGGGCCAGGTCGCCATCGCCCTCGACGATCGCCAGGAACACCTGGCGGTGGGAATCGATGTGGCTCTCGATGATTTCGGGTGCGTTTGCCGTCGTCTTGCGCCGCTCGACGTGGCTTTTCAGCAGCATGGTGGAGATGGCGTGGTAGAGGGTTATCAGCGTCTGGCTATGGCTCGCCTCCACGATGGCGATGTGGAACTCATAGTCCGAACGGCCGCCCCGTTCCGGATCATCCACGGTCTCGGTCAATTGCGTGAAGCATGTCTCTATACGGGAGATATCGGCGTCCGTGGCTCGCTCGCAGGCAAGGCGGATGGCCTGGCACTCGATGGCGATACGGGCCTGCATGACGTCATCGAGGGCACTCTGCTCCTGGGCCAGATAGAAGGTGAAGAAGTCCGACAGCATTCCGAAGTTGGCCCGGGCGATGAAGGCGCCCTTGCCGTGGCGGATGTCGAGTACGCCCAGCATATTGAGCGAGCGCATGACCTCGCGCAGCAACGGCCGACCCACCCCCAGGGTAAGTGACAGCTCTCGCTCACTGGGCAGGCGATCCCCGGGGTTCAGAGCCCCCGAGAGGACCTGGTCGCGGAAATAGCCGAACACCTTCTCGGCCCCGCGCAGTTCCTCGCCCTTCCCCCGGGCCGTCTCTTCAGCCATGCATCCTCCTCTGGTCTTACCTCTTGGTACCACCTATACGCAGCCGGCTCTCCAATCCAAGCATCTTCAACGCCTGCAGATTCGGCGCTTGGGAGAGCGGCGCCGTTAATGCGTGCTGCAGAAACACTAGAGTGGTCCCACGTGGTCAACAATTAAACTTTCGTATCCAACAACTGGTCTTACCTCTTCATGGATACTCCCTGCCACCTGAACGCCGTGGTGGGCATGGTCGAGGCCTCGGCGCTGTCGGGCATGCTCAGCCGGCTTACGGCGGGCTGACCCAAGCCCGTGAGGCGACGACCGTTCCGGGTGAATATCGTCATGGGGATGCTACGCTGGCTGTGGCGATACCATTCATTCAGCAGATAGCGCGAGCATGTCCATGGATTCCGCTTCGCCCCTTCGCCCAGGAGAAAGGTTCGAGATCCAATTCCCCGCCTTTATTCCGCGCATCACCATCGAGTCGAGCAACAAGCTGACGGTGGAGGTCGTGGCCGGAGATAATGCGGGATTCTCCGATACCGTCGAATACGAAGCCGTGGTGATTCGCGATGATGTGCTGATGCTTTCCTGGCAGGAACATATCGGCAGCACCATCGTGCATGTACTGGATTTTGGCGTCGGCACGGCACACACGGCGGTTACCCCAGCGAAGGGAGGGTTCATGCGTTTGACGGGCCGGATTGAACGCTAGGTTTCTACCGACCCGGCAGGGGGCAACTTCGAACGGTTATCGCAGGCTGGCAGGTAAATAGTGGAACTTGTAATGTCCGAGGGAGTTGACGACCGAACCAGGGGCGGAGCCTGCAGGGTGTAGAAGACACCCTTGGCTGTCTTGCTTAAAACCCGCCCAGTATCGCCACCAGGCAGGCCATGGCCACCACTTGCATGGCCGCCGTCAACGCCAATATCGAGCCCAGGGCCGGCACCGCGCGCTCCCGGTTGAGGTAACCGCATTGCAGACGATAGCGGCGTTGCAACGACATGCCGATCAGGCAAGCGCACGACACCAGCAACAGCCAGAGTCCGCAAGTCATCAGAGCATGGTATGGCAGCCAGCGCACGAGCAGGGCACTCGCCACCACCAAGGACACAAGAGTTCGGCGCCAGGCGAGCCAATTTCGCTCAGGCTGTAGTCCGGGGTCCGAATGAAGCAATTGAGCCATTGTCGTCTCTTTTTCCGCCGCTGTTCAGGAAGGCGATAGTCCTGAAACCGATATTCATGAAGCCAGCAGTATCGCGAACAGTATCGTCACCGCGGCCACCATCAGCGAGAGGATGGGGATCTGCAACGGTGGAGGAATCGGGCGATCAAGGCGCATGGCCTGCTCGATTCTCAGCCAGCGAAAGAAGGCGCCGATGCTTATAACCATGGCCAGCATAGTCAGCAGCACCGCCAGACCTAGGCGAGCGGAATCGGAAAACAGCTCACTGGAGAAGGCTTCGATGGCGATACCGCCGGCTAGTAACGCCAGCGCGGTACGGATCCAAGCCAGGAACGTACGCTCGTTGGCGAGTGTAAAGCGGGGATCCGGTGGCGCCCCTGTGTGCAGACGGAACCATCGAAATCGACGATGCGGGTCCAAAGGTACATCTCCCTTGTTCAACAACCAAACCCTTGCGATAGGCACTCAACTGTCAGCGTTCGCCGACTAGGTAGGGCTCCAGTCGTTCAAGCCCGTCCAGCTCGCCGATGCCCGGCGCCTCACCCAGGAGGGCAACTCCGTTTTCCACCCGATCGAGCGGTCCGGCCAGTTCGCCGCGCAACGGATTGGGGTTGGAATCCACCTCCAGGGCGCCCTCGCCGCCCGCCGCCGCGAGCAAATGCCCCGAGGCCAGCAAACCGATGCCGCCGCCCAGATAGTGCGGGAAGTAGCGCAGGCCAGCGTCGTTGATCGCCCGGCCCAGGGGCAAGCCACAGCTGATACCGCCCCACTTGGCCGCGTCCGGCTGGATGATGGACAGCGCGCCGCTGTCGATGCCTTCCTGAAACCGGGCTTCGCCCATCAGGTTCTCGCCGGCCGCCACCGGAATGTCGGTCATCTCCGCCAGTGCCCGCCACTCAGACCAGGGGGCCGTGCACAGCAGGGGCTCCTCGATCCATTTCAGGCCCAGGTTCTCCAGGCCCGGCAGCTGCTCGCGGGCCTGGACCAGGTTCCATCCCTGGTTCACGTCCACCATCAGGCCCGCGTCTGCGCCCAGCGTGTCGCGCAGGGCCGCCAGGTTGGCCCGGTCGCGCTCCGCCCCGAAACCGATCTTGAGCTTGAAGCGGGTATAGCCACGGTCCGCCATGGCTCGGCCCAGGCGCTCCGGCCCGGAGGGATTCAGCCCGCTGGCGTACACGCTGATGCGGTCCGAGTCGCCGCCCAGATAGCGCCACAGCGGCTGGCCCTCGCGGCGCGCGCACAGATCCCACAGCGCCAGGTCGATGCCCGCCAGGCACTGGGCGAACGGCCCCGGCTCCGCGGACTGCAGCGCCAATACACGAGTGCCGGCCTGCAGGGCGTCGAAGGCCTGCCGAGGGGTGTCGTAAACCGCCCCCATCATCAATGGCCTAAACACACTGTCCACCAGCCGCGCGCGGTGCTCGGCGCCCACCATGGGAAAATTGCACCAGATTTCGCCCCAACCGTGGTGGCCGTCCTCGTCGGTCACACGCACCACGACCATGGGCCGGTCCAACATCGTCCCGAAGGAGGTTTCCACCGGGGTTTCCAGGGGACAACGGTAGACGAAGGCCTTGATATCGCGGACGGCGACCGGTTTGTTCATGCTTTCAGGTCCATTTCCAGGTGTATGTAGTCGCCGCGATAGACCGCCTCGGCAACATAGATAATCGTATTGTTCGGATCCACCAGTACCCGGCGCACATTGGCTATCGGGTCGCCGAGCTGCATGTCCAGTAGGCGCGACACTTCCAGGTCCGCCTTGGATATGGTGATGCTCTGCTTGGCCTGGGCCACGGTGACGTCCAGGGACATGAGCACCGGCAGGATGATCTCGTCGCGAAACCGCTGCTCCGCCCTCTCGAACACGCCCTGCTCCAGATAGATGGAGATCACGCAGTACTTCACGCCATCGCGGGCATGTACCCGGCGCAGGTGGTGGTAGGCCTCCGCCGGCACGCCATCACTCTCGGTCAGGCGCGGCGGCGTGCTGGAATCGGAGATATTGGTGACCACCGGCGTATCGCCGCGGTAGGCCTCCACCAAGGCGTCCAGCGTGGTTTCCACCTTTACCGGATGCCGCTCGCCGGCGCTCTTGATCACCAGGGTGCCCACCCCGCGCTGTATCTTGATCAAGCCGGAGCGGGCCAGCAACTGCAGTGCCTGACGCACCGTGACCCGGGATACAGAGAACTCCTTCATCAGCACATCGATGGGCGGCAGCATGGTGCCCTCCGACCAGACCCCGCGATCGATCCGGTAGCGGAAGATGTCCGCCAGTTGCAAGTAGAGCGGAATGGGGCTCGCGTTGAGCAACCCGTTGTCGTCGTTGTGATCAGCCATTCGATCCTTTCCCGGTGACCGCCGCCTGGGCGGGTGCGTAAACGCCGGACTTCGCGGCGGAGCTATCCGCGATCACTGAATGGCTCCGAAGCCCGTTCTCGCCGCTGCCTGGACGGGCAACGGCTCTCTTATGGTAATGGCACAAACCGCTTTTGAAATGCCGTTACCGCGCAACGCCCTGGAACAACCATCCCCGGGAAACGCTTGACAGAAACTCTAGCATGTGGAAACGTTCGCATCAACTAAAGTCCTAACATTAGGACTTGAGGACATTTAGAGACGAAAATCACACCGAGGAGTGAACGGTGTCCGACAACCAATACGACTACATCGTGGTAGGCGCCGGCTCGGCCGGGTGTATCGTCGCCAACCGTCTTTCCGCCGACGGGCGCAATCGGGTGTTGCTGCTGGAGGCAGGGGGCTGGGATCGCAACTTCTGGCTGCACTTCCCGGTGGGCTACTACCGCTCGATCTACGACACCCGGGTCGCCCGGTTGTTCGACACCCGCCCCTCGGAGAGCACCGGCGGACGCAACATCGTCTGGCCCCGAGGCAAGGTGATCGGCGGTTCCAGCTCCATCAATGGCCTGATCTTCATTCGCGGCCAGCGCGAGGACTTCGAC
Organism: Modicisalibacter radicis; assembly: GCF_900961225.1. Classification (GTDB taxonomy): domain Bacteria; phylum Pseudomonadota; class Gammaproteobacteria; order Pseudomonadales; family Halomonadaceae; genus Modicisalibacter. The sequence goes on along the minus strand of NZ_CAAHFN010000072.1, from coordinate 25,302 downwards.
GGCTGGGCCGAACAGGGCGCCACCGGCTGGTCCTACGACGAGGTGCTCCCCTACTTCCGCAAGCTGGAACGCTACACCGGCGATGGCAACGAGTATCGGGGCGACAGCGGCGAGATGCACGTATCCGACATGCGCACCGACAACCCGGCCTGTCGCGCCTGGCTGCGCGCCGCCGAGGCCTGGGGCCTGCCCTACAACCCGGACATGAACGGGGGTGATACCCGCGGCGTCGGCCCCTACCAGTTGAGCCTCAAGGGGCGCTGGCGATGCAGCTCCGCCACGGCTTTCCTGACACCGGTAAAGGACCGTGCCAACCTCACCATCGTCACCGAGGCCCCGGCCAGCCGGGTGCTGTTCGAAGGCAAGCGTGCAGTGGGCGTGGAATGGCGGTACGAGGGCGCCAATCACCAGGCGCGTGCCTCCAGGGAGGTGATCCTCTGCGCCGGGGCCATCCAGACGCCGCACTTGCTGCAACTGTCCGGGGTGGGCCCCGGCGACCTGCTGCGTGAGCATGGCATCGAGCCGGTCCACGAAGCCCCTGAAGTGGGCGCCAACCTGCAGGATCACTATCAGGTGCGCATCATCTACCGCCTGAAGCGGAAGCTCTCCCTGAATAGCGACGTTCGCAACCCTTTCAAACTGGCAGGCATGGGGCTGGAATGGCTGCTGCGCGCCTCCGGCTCCCTCACCGTGGGGGCCGGCCAGGTGGGCGGCAGCGCCCGCACCCGCTACGCCGAGGGCGACCGGCCGGACGTGCAGTTCAACGTCATGCCGCTGTCCGTGGACAAGCCGGGCACGCCACTGCACGCCTACCCGGGCTTCACCGCCTCGGTGTGGCAGTGTCACCCGCGTTCGCGGGGCACGGTACGTCTCACCTCCGCCGATCCGACCGCGCCACCGGCCATCGACCCCAACTACTTCGCCGATCCCCACGACCGCCGGGTGATCGTGGAGGGCGTGAAGATTCTCCGCGAGATCGCCAGGCAGGCGCCCTTTCGCGACCTGTGGGATGACGAGATGGAACCCGGCACCGAGGTGGACAGCGACCAGGCACTCTGGGACGCGGTCCGCCACAAGGGCGGCACCGTCTTCCATTGCGTGGGCACCTGCCGAATGGGCAGCGACGAGGGTGCCGTGGTGGACCCGCAGTTGCGCGTGCGTGGCGTGGAGGGCCTGCGCGTGGTCGACGCCTCGGTGATGCCACTGGTGACCTCCGCCAACACCAACGCGCCCTCGCTGATGATCGGCGAAAAGGGTGCCGCTCTGATCCTCGACAACCCGCCTCTTCGGGAGCAAGCACAATGAAATTCGATTATCGAGACCACAACGCTGGCAGCAACGTCTTCGAGACCCGCAACCCGGCGCGTCCCGCCGAGATCGTCGGCGCCTATACCGAGATGGCTAACGCCGCTGGCGTTGACGCGATTCTGAACCGTGCCGCCAATGCCCAGGCGGAATGGGCCGAGTTACCGCCGGTGGTTCGCGGCGACCGGCTCACCGCCTTTCTGGACGACGTGATCGCCAACGTGGAACGCATCGCCGAGGCGATCACCCTGGAACAGGGCAAGCCTCTGGGCGAGGCCCGCAACGAAACCCTCAAGGGCTGCGCGGAAGGCAAGTTCATGGCCGGCGAAGCGGCCCGCCAGCAGATGCAGACCAGCGCCGCCGCCCGGCCGCGTGTGCGCAACCTGATCCTGAGACGTCCACGCGGCACCCTGCTGGCGATCTGTCCCTGGAATTTCCCGGCGATGACGCCGCTGCGAAAGCTCTGCCCGGCCATCGCCTTCGGCAACGCCCTGGTGATCAAGCCGTCCCAGTTCACGCCGGCAGCGGCTTTCATCCTGACGGAGATCGCCGCACGCCATTTCCCCGCCGGCCTCGTCCAGGTGATGCCCTGCGGCGGGGCCTTCGCCAGCGAACTGACCGCCACTGGCCGGTTCGACGGCGTCAGCTTCACCGGCTCCGTGGCGGTGGGCCGCAAGGTGGCCCAGGCAGCAGCCGCCAGCCTGATCCCCGCACAGCTGGAACTGGGCGGCAAGAATGGCGTGATCATCAATGACAGCCAGGACCTGGAAAGTTGCCTGGACCAGGTATTCGGCGCCGCCTTCCAGACCGGCGGGCAGCGCTGCACCAGTCTCAGCCGGGTGATCGTGCACCGCGACCTCCAGGAATCGGTGGTCCAGGGTCTGGCCGCCCGCGCACGGGCGCTGACGCTGGGCGACGGCCTCGACCCGGCCACCACCCTGGGGCCGCTGTGCAACGGCGCCCACTTCGACAGCGTCAAGACCGCTACCACCCGGGCCGTGGATGAAGGCGCCACCCTGGTTACCGGCGGCGACAGTGCCACCGTAGCCGGTTGCGAGAGCGGTTACTTCTATCGACCCACCGTGCTCGACAATGCCGGGGTGTCTCGGACGGCCAGCCAGGAGGAAATCTTCGGTCCGGTGTTGTCGGTACTGCCCTATGACGATTTCGGCGAAGCGCTATCGCTACTGAACGAAACCGAATACGGCTTAACGTCGAGCCTATTCTCCGACTCCCATGCCCTTATCCAGCGTTTTCTGGATGAGAGCCAAAACGGCATGCTGCATGTGAACAATGGCACGGTGCCCGACGTGAACATGCCTTTCGGCGGGATGAAGCACTCCGGCTTGGGAGCCTACTCCGTGGGCGCTTCCGCCTCGGCCTTCTATACCGTCGAGCAATCCGCCTACCTGGCCTGGTAACGCCTGTTTCATCGAAAAACGCGGTCCGTCGGCGACGGCGGGTCCGCGTTCATAGCCATAAAAACTGAGACATGATCATGAAAACAATCGCCAAGCTGACGGCACTAGCCGCCCTGATCATCACCACCGGGGCCCACGCCGCCACCCCCAATCCGTTCGACTGGCAATCGGTCCCCAGGAAGGACGACCAGATCACCATGCGCCTGGCCCACTCCCTGAACATGGAGTGGAGTTCGCAAACCGTGGCGCTCAAGCGCTTCGCGGAACTGGTGGCGATATATACCGACAACCGCGTTCGCCCGGTGATCTTCCCCGGCTCGCAACTGGGCGGTGAAAAGGAAATGTTGCAGCAGGCCCGCCAGGGCGTGATCCAGGTGACCATTCCGGCCACCAACAACATGGCCCAGGTGGCGCCCAGCATGAACGTGCTGCTGCTCCCCTACCTGACGCAGAGCACCGAGGAATCCAACTACCTGCTGGATCATATCACCCCGACCCTCCAGCCCCGGGTGATCGAGGAAGCGGGGGTGCGCATCGTTGGTTGGGAAAACACCGGCTGGCGGCACTTCTTCTACAACGCCCCCGAGCCGATCCAGACGCCGGCGGACCTGGCGCCGCTGAAAATGCGCGTGCCGCCCAACGCCATCATGCTCGGCACCTACAAGTCCTGGAACGCCTCGCCGGCGCCTATCGCCTGGAACGAGCTCTACAGTGCCCTGCAGCAGGGCGTGGTCGAAGGCGGGGACAGCCCGGTCAGCGACATCATCGGCATGAAGTTCGACGAGGTGATCGGACGCATCAGCCGGCTGCATTACACCATCCTGACCCACCCCATCGTGGTGTCCGAACGCTGGTACCAGAGCCTGGAACCGGATCTCCAGGAGGCGGTGCTACGCGCCGGGCGCGAGACCACCGAGTACGTGCGCTGGTGGCAACCGCTGGACGAGGCCCGCTGGTGGAAACAGGCCGAGGAAGCCGGCGTCAAGATCACCGAGATCGAGGATGAAACGCCCTGGTTGGAAAAGGCCCGCGCCGCCTGGCCCAACTACTACCACCTGATCGGTGCGGATGGCGAGGAACTCACGGAAAAAGCCCTGGATATCCTCGAATCCTACAAAGCAAGCAAACAATAAAACAATCACGCCAGCTGTCGGCCGGGAACAGGTCGACGGGAGACTCCCATGTATAGCCTGCTCAGACGAACACAACTAACGCTGTGCCACCTGCTCCTTGCCGGAATGGTCCTGGCGCTGCTGCTGCAGATCATTGGCCGCAGCTTCAACGCCGGCATGGAATGGACCGAGGAACTTTCGCGGTTTGCCTTCATCTCCTTCGTGTTCATCAGCGCGAGCTACTCGACGCTGATGAAGTCCGAACTGAAGATCGGCGTGCTCTACGACTGCCTGAGCCGACTCATCGGCGCCAGGCCGATGGAAAGACTGATCACCGCCCTGCTGCTGGTGTTCGATGTGCTGATGATCGTCTACTGCTTTCAGAACGTGTTGGACGGCATAAAGTACCCAAGCGTATCGCCCGTGCTGGGCTTCAACACCAACTATCTATTCGTGGTGCTGGTTATCGCGTTCGTGCTTTCGGCGCTGAGCCGGCTTTGGGCCGGTAACGCCAAGGGCAATGTCGTGGAGGAGTCACCATGACCGACGTTCAGCTCGTCCTGATCATCCTGCTCCCGCTGTTGCTTTTGCTCGGGGTGCCGATCTACGCGGCAATAGGCCTGACCGGTTTCGCGGCAACCTGGTTCCTGGGCGCCGACCTGGTATTCGCCGCCCAGAGCATTTTCAACGGCGTGGACAATTTCGCCCTGCTGGCGATTCCCGCGTTCATTCTCGCCGGCAACATCATGGAAAAGGGCGGCCTTACTCACGACATCATCCGTATCTTCCGGCGGATGTTCGGCCACATTCCCGGCAGCCTGGGCATCGTGACCATCCTGTCCTGCATGTTCTTCGCCGCCATCTCCGGCTCCGGCCCGGGGACCGTGGCAGCGATCGGCTCGATCATGATTCCATCCATGGTGCGCTATGGTTACCCGGCGCCCTACGCGGCCTCGGTGACCGCCACCGGCGGCACCCTGGGCATCCTGATCCCGCCCAGTAATCCGATGATCATCTACGCCATCATCGCCAACGTCTCCATCGCCGATGTGTTCGCCGCCGGCCTGTTACCCGGCTTGCTGATGGGCACGGTACTGGTGGGTACCGCCTACATCATGGCCAAGCGCAACGGCGCGGTGGTGGCGCCGGCTCACGAGGCGGAAGACGAATCCGAAAGTCTGGCGTCGCTGATCTGGCAGGCCAAGTTCGCCCTGTTTCTGCCCGTCCTGATTCTCGGCGGCATCTATTCCGGGCTCTTCACTCCCGTGGAAGCCTCCGTGGTAGCGGTGCTCTATGCCCTGATAGTGGCCCGGTTCGTCTACCGCCGCCTGGACCTGCCCGCGCTACACCAGGCGTTTGAGCTGACTCATCGGATTTCCGGTGCCTTGATGATCGTGGTGGCCTGCTCCGCGCTACTGGCCAAGGCCATCACCCTCGAGACGATTCCGCAGCAGATATCTGCCGTGATGGCCGGGGTCTCCACCGATCCGCTGATGATTCTGCTCTGGATCAACATTTTCCTGATTCTGGTCGGGACCTTCATGGAGACGATGTCGGCGATCATCATTCTGGCGCCGATCCTGGTACCGCTAGTGACCGCATTCGGCATCAACCCGATCCACTTCGGCATCATCCTGATGATCAATACCCAGATAGCGTTCCTGACCCCGCCCCTGGGAGTGAACCTGTTCGTCGCCAGTCAGATATCGCAGGTACCGGTGGAGCGGATCGTCCGCTCGATTCTGCCCTTCCTGCTGGCATTGCTCGGGGTGCTCGCGCTAGTGACCTTGTTCCCGCAGATCAGCCTGGCACTACCGGAACTCCTAAGGTCCCTCCGTTAACCCTGCCTCGGGCGCGTCATCAGGGATGGTGCGTCCCGGCAAGCCCGCCAGTGTCGCGGCCGCCAGATTGGTCCTGGCACCGGTCTCGCCTCGTCAGGACAACGCGACAAGCCAGAACGAAAAATGCGGAGCCAGGCTCCGCATTCTTCAATCGAAGTACCCCAATGAAGCGACAGGTTATCGAGTCCAGCCGCAGCCGGCCGCCGGGTTTCGAATGTCACGCCCGGTGCCGGTCATTCTTCCCTCCCTTTGCGACTTATCACGACCCGATTCCTGCCGTCGCGCTTTCCAGCGTAGAGCGACTGGTCCGCCCGCGAGATCAGGGCCTGCAGGTCGACTTCCTCACCGTGTGCAATGGCGATACCGATGGTGACACTCAGGCACAACTCGCTCATCTCTTCCTTCAGCGGCAGCTCGGCGACCTGCGTCTTCAAGCGCTCCGCCACGATGAGAGCGTCGTCAGGGCCGGTGTCGGGCAGGGCAACCACGAACTCTTCGCCACCAAAACGGCCTATCACATCCGTGGGGCGAAGAGCGTGCGCACAGGCCTCCGAGATCCTGGCCAGCACCCAGTCTCCGTGACTGTGGCCCCAGGTATCGTTGATGCGCTTGAAATGATCCACGTCGATCATGAAAAGGCTGAACGGCGCCTGCTCCCGTCGCGAACTCTGCAACAGCGCCTTGGCACGCTTCATGAAATGACTCCGACTATTCAGTCCCGTCAGGGCATCCCGCTCGGCGACCATGCGCAACTGTTCTTCCAGCGATTTTCGATGCGCTATTTCCTTGAGCAGTTGACGGTTTTTATCGCGCGCTTCGTGAAGCAGCGCAAATTGCTTGCGCTGCAGGCTCTCCAGACGCAGCAAGGCACAGAAGCCCACTACATTGGTCATGACCAGCAACAGCGCCAAGCGCAGCGTATCCACCGGCGCAATCTCCGCAAACAGTATCGCAGAGATCAGAAAGCCGATGCTCAGATAGAGGCTGGCGAACGTTACCACCGTCAGCAGGTTGGGGATCAGGAGATAGAAAGCCATGGTAGCGACCACCACCGCCGTTATCTGCGTGGAGAGACTCTCGGGGCGCAAGGGAACGATCAGAATGATGCCCGTCGCAAGTATCCAGAGCGGCATGGCGTGCAGCCATATTCTGGAATAGCTGCCCCTGCGGGCGATAATCAATGCCAGGAAAAGGCAGAGACCAACCACCACGCTGCGCATGGCAATCAACAGGTAATATTCTCTGGAAAGGCCCAGCAGATAGTAGTCGGTAATGGCGAACATGCCAAAGATCAAGGTCGCCACGATCAACGAAAGCGAGGACTCGATTCGCACCCTCGTCTTGATGGACCTGCGATACATTGACTCCCTGCCACCTTCACGAAACTGCCCCGTCAGCCAATGTACCTTGTATTGCTTTTTTAGTGATGCCAAAAGCCTAATCCCCCTGTGTAAAACGGCGATTATCCATTATGACTTCAGCCCCATGGAGTTCCGATCACTGGGGAAATTCAAGAATTTCTGGAGAAACCGATCAGGTCGACTTTACGGGCTTTATCGGCCGTTCATCCCGTTTCTTTATGCCGATATCCAGTCGGCTTCGCTGCCACGCTGGTACCCCTTACGCTCATTTCCTGAGCGTTGCCCGGACGGCGGCGCGGGCTCCGCCCTGCAACGGGCCTGCCAAGGTTTTCCGCCGCGGCACGTGGCGCCCACCCTGGCGGCCTCATGCGGCTATCCCCATACGATATGACCTTGACGAAGCCTTCGCGGTGGGCTAATTCTAGTATTTATAGTAATAAATATAATATTAGGAATACTCGTGCCGACCCCCAGAACCGCGAAACGGCAAAAGATTGCCGACCTCATCTGCGAAGACATCAAGCACTGGATCGTGACCGAGGGCCTGCAGCCGGGCGATCGCCTGCCCAACGAGAAAGCCCTCATGGAACGCTACGAATGCGCCAAGGGGACGATTCGCGAGGCACTGCGGGTACTCGAGGTCGAAGGGCTGGTGCAGATGAAGACGGGCCCGAGCGGTGGCGCCGTCATCCGCGAGGTCACGATCGATCCGGCCTGTCGCGCCCTGCGCAACTTCCTGCATTTTCAGAACGTGGATGGCAGCCAGGTCTACCAATTGCGGCGCCTGGTGGAAGTCGAGATCGCCGACGCCGTGGTGGACCGCCTGGACGCAGCCGGATTCGCCCGACTGCGCACGAACATCGCGCAATGCCAGCGACCTCACGACGATGAACTCAGCCAGCGCCAGCACCGCATGCTCGAGCTCGAGTTCCACAACGTGCTGGCCGAGTACTGCCCCAACCCCTTGCTGCGCTTCGTCAGCCAGTTTCTCAACGACCTCCTGCGCGACCTGGTCGTCATCAAGAAGGCCTACAAGCCCGAGCGGCACGCCTTCGACGAAGCCAATATCCGCTACCACGTCGATCTGGTCGATGCCTTCGAAGCCCAGGATCGCCAGCAGGTGCGTCAACTGATGCATGATCACATGTGCGATGCCGAATACCACATGACGGCCCTGGAGGCCGAAGTGGTCGATCAGTTCCTGGTCCTGCCCGAGACCCTGAAGGAGGCCGCCGCCCTCTACTCCCCCTGACCCACCCGACAAGAACAATACCGACCATGAAGACGCCAGCCACACCGGCTCGTTGCACCCGACGGGTTCTAACTCAAACAAGAGGAACAACAATGTCTGTGCGTACCCACACCGCCACTTTCGCCATCACCCTGCTTGCGGGCAGCCTGCTGGCAACGCCGCTGATGGCCCAGGACAAGCCCGCCATCGACTTCTACGGGGTCAAGTCGGTTTCAGGCGCCTTTGCCAGTTATGGCAAGTACGCCGAGATGGGCTCCCAGCTCGCGGTCGAGGAGATGCAGGAAACCCTGGACCGCGAGATCAACTACACCACGCTGGATACCGAAGGCAACGCCGGTCGGGCGATCCGCAAGGTGCAGGAAGCCATCAACCAGGAAGACGCCCGGCTGTTCAATGGCGCGACCCTGTCCTCGACGGCCCTGGCCATCGGCAAGGAGGTCGACAAGGCCGGTGGCGTCTTCATGACCCCGGCCGGCGCCGATGAGCTGACCGGCAGTGAATGCAACGCCGCCACCTTCCGCTGGTCGGTGCCCACTTACGGGGCCATCCGCGAAACCCTGGTGCCGTTGATCGAGAAGCTGCCGGATGCCAAGCGCTGGTACACCATCACCCCCGAGTACGTCTTCGGCGAAGCCCTGCTGCAGAACGCCGAGAAAGTCTTCGAGGAGTACGGCCTGGAGCACGTCGGCAACAGCTACCACTCCCTGCAGGAGCAGGAGTTCTCGGGCTATCTGACCAACGCCATGTCCACCTCGCCGGATGTCCTGGTCCTGCTCAACTTTGGCGCCCAGTCGTCCAACGCACTGCGTCAGGCCCGCAACTTCGGGCTCAACGAGCAGATGGACATCGTCATGGTGTGGTCGGCCGGCCTCGACCAGCTGCAGGAGCTGGGCGCGGACAACGTCGAGGGAATCTACTTCGGCGCGCAGTACTGGCATGAAGTCGACACCCCCATGAACCGGCACCTGGTGGAAAAGGTGAAGGAAGCCTACGACATCACGCCCAACTACCCGCTGGCCGCCGACTACATCATGACCCGCACGATGCTCGAGGCCGTCGACGCCTCCGGCGCCAGTGAAGGTCCCGAGCTGATCGCCGCCCTGGAGGGTCGCACCTACCAGGGCCCCACCGGCGAGGAAACCATCCGTGCCGCCGACCACCAGGTGATCAAGGATTACTACCTGCTGCAGGGCAAGGGTCAGGCCGAGATGGACGATGCCGACGATTTCGCCGACATCATCAGTTCCGGTCATTCCTTCGTCGAGGAAGACAAGAGCGTCTGCCAACTCTGACCCGGACGCCGGAGTGCACGCCACTCCGGCCCACCAGGAGACGTGAACAATGCTCAATGTCTATCTGTTCCAGGTGCTCAACGGCCTGGGCCTGGGGATGATCTACTTCCTTATCTCGGTGGGGCTGACGCTGATCTTCGGGCTGCTGAACTTCGTCAACTTTGCCCACGGGGCGTTCTTCCTGCTGGGCTCCTACCTGTGCTACACGCTGGTCACCCTGACCGGCAACTTCTGGCTGGCGTTGGTCGCGGGCCCGCTGGTGATCGCCATGCTGGCCTGGGCCCTGGAACGCAGCCTGATCCAGCGCATCTACCACCTGCCCCACACCTTCCAGATTCTGGTCACGCTGGGTATCGCCCTGATCATCCAGGAACTCTCGATCATGATCTGGGGCCCGGTCGGCAAGAGCGTTCCCACCCCCGAACTGCTCCAGGGCGTGGTGCGCTTCGGCAATTTCGCCTACCCGATCTATCGCCTTTTCCTGATCGCCTTCAGTGCCGGCGTCGCCATCCTGCTGTGGCTGCTGCTCGAGCGGACCCGCTTCGGCGCCCTGGTGCGGGCGGGCAGCGAATCCACCGAGATGGTCTCGCTGCTGGGCTCCAACATCTTCCGGCTCTTCTCGATCACCTTCGCGCTCGGCGTCGGGCTGGCGGGGCTGGCCGGCGTGCTCTCCGCCCCGCTGAGAGGCGCCCACCCGTTCATCGGCCCGGAAGTGCTGGGCCTGGCGTTCGTGGTGGTCGTCATCGGCGGCATGGGCTCGTTCAGCGGCGCCCTGGTGGCCGGCCTGCTCGTCGGCGTCGTGCAGAGCCTGATGACCACACTCTGGCCCCAGGGCGCCAGCCTGATGATCTACGCCGCCATGGCGGTGGTCATTCTGCTACGCCCCTACGGACTTTTCGGGAGAGCCTGACATGGATACCAAAACGGGTGCCGTCGCTTCGAAGCGCAACGGCGCCACCCCTCTGGCCCGCCCGGGCCGGATCCGCTGGGCGCCGGGGACGACGCTCGCCATGCTCGTCGTGGTCGTCCTGCTCCCCGTCGTGCTGCCTTCGGCCACGCTGGCCACCGAGATCCTGATCTTTGCCATGGCGGCGCTGGCCTGCAACCTGCTGCTGGGGTACACCGGCCTGCTGTCCTTCGGCCAGGCGATCTTCTTCGGGGCGGGTGCCTACTGCAGCGCCCTGGGCATGCTGCACTGGCAGCTGGGCCTGTTCAGCGCCCTGCTGCTGGCGTTGGGTGTAGGGGCCGTGCTGGCCTTGCTGGTCGGCCTGCTGTGCATTCGCCGCAAGGGCATCTACTTCGTGATGCTGACGCTGGCGCTGACCCAGATGGCCTATTTCCTCGCCTATACCCTGAGCGACTGGACGGGCGGCGACAACGGCCTGCTGGGCGTTCCGCGCCCGCCCATCGCACTCGGCGACACGACCCTCGTCAGCCTCGCCTCGCCGCTGGCCTTCTACGGGCTGGTCGCCGTGCTGTTCGCGGTGATCTACATCATGGCCCGACGCATCACCAGTTCGCCCTTCGGCAGCACCCTGCTGGCGATTCGCGAGAACGAGGCGCGGGCCGCGGCGCTGGGCTACGACATACGCCTGTTCAAGATCATGGTGTTCGTGCTGTCCGGCGCCATTACCGCACTGGCCGGGGCGCTCTACGCCATGCTGCTCAACTTCGCGCCGCTGTCGAACATCGAACTGCTGATGTCCGAGCAGATCCTGATCATGACCATCATCGGCGGCACCGGCTCGTTGTTCGGCTCGCTGCTGGGGGCGGGCAGCATCGTCCTGCTCGGCGACATCCTCTCGGCCATCTGGCCACGCTGGATGCTGCTGCTGGGGGTGGCGCTGATCGCGGTGGTGATCTTCATGCGCGGTGGCCTGTGGGGCGGGCTGACAAGCCTGCTGCAGCGTGCACGCCGTGCGTCATCGCACGACAAGGAGGCGTGACATGACCAACGCGCACGCGCCCCTGCTGGAAACACGCCGACTGGAGCTGGCCTACGGCGCCTTCAAGGCCGTGGACGGGGTCGACCTGTGCATTCGGCCCGGCACCATCCATACCGTCATCGGCCCCAACGGCGCCGGCAAGACCAGCCTTTTCCACTGCTTGACAGGGGAACGCCGCCCCACGCACGGATCCATCCTGCTCGACGGCCGGGACATCACCCGCCAGCCGGCCCACGGCCGCGTGGGGCTGGGCATGGCGCGCTCCTTCCAGATCACCAGCCTGTTCCAGGAACTCAGCGTCCACGAGAATTTGCGCCTGGCGGCGCAGGGCGTGGACGGCTGGAAGGCGCTCAATTTCTGGCAGCGCCTGGACACCCGCAAGCGCCACATCGACACCGCCGACGAGGTGCTCGAGCGCCTGAACCTGACCGAACGGGCCGGCATTCCGGCCGGCGAGCTCTCCCATGGCCAACAGCGCATCCTCGAAGTGGGCATGGCCATCTGCGCCCGCCCCAAGCTGTTGCTGCTGGACGAGCCCACCTCGGGCATGGGCATCGACGACATTCCGACCATGACGCGCCTGATCGGCGAACTGGGAAGGGACCACTCCATCCTGCTGATCGAACACAACATGAGCATCGTCATGTCGATCAGCGACACCATTACCGTGATGAACCGCGGCCGGGTCCTGGTCGAGGGCACGCCCGACAGCGTGCGCAACGATCAACGGGTCCGCGAAGCCTATCTCGGGGAGGCCGCCTGATGCTCAAGCTCGAAAACATCCACAGCTACTATGGCAAGAGCCACGTCCTGGAGGGGGTTTCGCTGCAGGTGGAAGCCGGCGAACTGGTAACCCTGCTGGGACGCAACGGCGCCGGCAAGACCACCACCCTGAAAAGCATCGTCGGGCTGGTGGACACGCCCCGGGGCGAAATCACCTTCAACGGCCACGACATTCGCGGCATGCAGTCCTTCCGCATCGCCCGCCAGGGAATCGCGCTGGTGCCCGAGCATCGCGGCATCTTCGGCATCCTGAGCGTGGAGGAGAACCTGCGCATCGCCACCCGCAAGCAGAGCCGCTGGCAACTGGATGACATCTACCACTGGTTCCCGCGGCTCGAGGAACGCCGCCGCAACAGCGGCAACGCCCTCTCCGGCGGCGAGCAGCAGATGCTGGCCATCGCCCGCGCGCTGCTCAACGACCCCAAGATCCTGCTGCTGGACGAGCCAACCGAAGGGCTGGCGCCGGTCATCGTCGACGAAATCATCAGGATCCTCACCGCCATTCGCGAAGAAGGCCTCCCCGTGCTGCTGGTGGAACAGAACCTGAGGGTGTGCGAGGCCGTTGCCGACCGCCACTACATCCTCGAGCAGGGGCAAGTGGTCTACCAGGGCCGCGCCGACGCCTTCAAGGCCGACCCGGCCATTCGCGACCGTTACCTGGCGCTCAGTGCGTGAGACGCCCCCGTATAACACCGACAAGGACATCACCATGACTCAAGCGATCACCCCGGCCGCAACGGCTCATGCCCTGCCGCGCACCGACGCCCAGCGTCTCTGGAACGCGCTGATGGAACTCGCCCGGCTGGGTGCCACGCCCAAGGGCGGCGTCAATCGCCAGGCGCTGACCGACCTGGACCGTCAGGCCCGCGACCTGTTCATCGACTGGTGCAAGGCGGAAGGCTGCACCATCCGTATCGACAGCATCGGCAACATCTTCGCCCGCCGCGCCGGCAGCGAGCCGCACTCCCCCGCCGTGATGACCGGCAGCCACATCGACACCCAGCCCACCGGCGGCAAGTACGATGGCTGTTTCGGCGTCCTCGCGGGGCTCGAGGTCATTCGCACGCTCAACCAGCACGACATTCGTACCCGCGCCCCCATCGAGGTGGTGGCCTGGACCAATGAAGAGGGCTGCCGCTTTTCGCCCTGCATGATGGGGTCCGGCGTGTTCGCCGGCCAGCTCGGGCTGGACGACATGCTCGGCCATACCGACGCCGACGGTATCAGGGTGGGCCCGGCGCTGGACGACATCGGTTACCGGGGCCAGGACCGCGTGGCGACCTCCGAGATCAAGGCGTATTTCGAAGCGCACATCGAACAGGGCCCGATCCTGGAGGACAGCGAACGCACCATCGGCGTGGTCATCGGCGCGCTGGGGCAGCGCTGGTTCGATCTCACTCTCACCGGCATGGAAGCCCACGCCGGCCCCACGCCCATGAACCTGAGAAAGGATGCCCTGCTGGGCGCCGCCGAACTGACCCAGGCAGTCAACCGCATCGCCCTGGAGCACGCGCCCCATGGTCGCGGTACGGTGGGCTCGCTGGCGGTTCACCCCGGATCGCGCAATGTCATACCCGGCGAAGTGAAGATGACCATCGACCTTCGCCACCTGACGCCCGAGGCACTGGTCGAGATGGCCCACGCCCTGGAGCAGGCCATCGACGAGGTCTGCCAGCGCCATGGCCTCGAATACACGCTGACCCCCACCGCCGACTTCGCGCCGCAGCACTTCGACGCAGAGTGCGTCAGCGCCATTCGCCAGGGGGCCGAAGCACTGCAGCTCCCGCACATGGACATCGTCAGCGGCGCCGGTCATGACGCGATCTTCATCGGCCGCGTGGCGCCCGCGGCGATGATCTTCGTGCCCTGCGAGAACGGCATCAGCCACAACGAGAGCGAGTTCGCCAGCCAGAGCGACCTGCACGATGGGTGCAACGTGCTGCTGCGAGCAGTCGTGCAGGCCGCCGGCGTCGACCCGCAGGAAGAGGGGTGAAGCCAGCCATGACACACCGCGACACCCCCGCTGAACTGAGCCAGATCACCGCCAGCCAGGCGCTTGCGCAATTTCGTCGCAAGGCGCTGTCTCCCGTCGAACTCGTCGAGGATTGCCTGGCGCGTATCGAACGCGACAACCCCCGCGTCAACGCCTTCTCGTACGTCGGCGCCGAGCAGGCGCTGGAAGCCGCCCGGCAATCCGAAGCCCGCTGGCTGGCTGGCGAGCCCTGCGGCGAGCTGGATGGCGTGCCGATCACCATCAAGGACCTGACACCCACCCGCGGCATGCCCTGCCGCATGGGCTCGGCGACCAGCAACCCCGACGGCCCCTGGGACACGGATGCGCCCATCAGCCGACACTTGCGCAACGCCGGAGCGGTCGTCATCGGCAAGACCACCTCCCCCGAATTCGGCTGGAAGGGGGTCACCGACAACGCGCTGCACGGGATCACCCGCAACCCCTGGGATACCCGGCTGACCCCGGGCGGCTCCTCCGGCGGGGCCGGGGCCGCCGCCGCGCTCAACCTGGGCCTGCTGCATCAGGGCAGCGACGCCGGCGGGTCGATCCGCATCCCCTGCAGCTTCACCGGCACCTTCGGCATCAAGCCCACCTTCGGGTGGGTCCCCCAGTGGCCCGCCAGCGCCATGAGCACGCTCTCACACCTGGGGCCGATGACGCGCACCGCGGAAGACAGCGCGCTGATGCTCAATGTCATCGCGCAGCCGGACCCACGCGACGGCTATGCCGGCAACCCGCGCTGCCCGGCCTGGCTGACCCCGCCGCCCCCCGACCTGGAGGGCTGGCGTATCGCCTACAGCGCCGACCTTGGCCATGTGCAAGTCGCCCCGGACATTGCCGCCTGCGTGGAAAAAGCCGTGGGCCTGCTGGAAGAACTCGGCGCGACGGTCGAGTACGTGGATCCGGGGTTCCAGGACCCTATCGACACCTTCAACACCCTCTGGTTTGCCGGCGCAAGCCAGGTGCTGGAACGGCTCGACGAAGCACAACAGCAACGGCTCGACCCCGGCTTCCTGGATATCGCCCGGCGCGGCCGCGACATTTCCCTGCAGCACTACCTGGACGCGCGACGACAGCGGGCGGAGCTGACCGCACACATGGCCAGCTTCCATGAACGCTACGACCTGCTGCTGACGCCGACCATGCCCATCGCACCCTTCGCGGCGGGCCACAACACGCCACCCGGCGGCCCGTACAAGGAATGGATGGACTGGACGCCCTTCAGCTACCCGTTCAACCTGACGCAACAACCCGCGGCCTCCCTGCCCTGCGGCCTTGACGGCCAGGGGCTTCCCGTCGGGCTGCACCTGGTCGGCCCCAAGTTCGAGGATCTCAAGGTCATGCATGCCGCGCGGCTGCTGGAAACCCGGCTGACGCCCCTGCAGCCGCCCACCTAACTGAAGGGCCAAAAAAGCAAAACCCCGGCTCGTTGGCCGCCCCCGCATCGGTTGGTATCCAACCTTCAGGAGCAGCTAACGAGCCGGGGTCAGCGTGACAACGGCTTACATTCAGGGCCTGGCGGGTGTCTAGGCGTCGGGGTGATTTATGGCAACCCGAACCATTACTTCACGGGGCCAAACAGCTACTCCTGTCGTACCATTGGTCAGTTAACGGCCAGAAGCAGACGTTAAGCCAGAGTAGATATAACGTCCGAAACACCGGACAATTTGGAGCGAAGCGGCGCAAAGGGCATCCGTGTGCCGCGAATTGTTAATCAGGAAAGTTGCGAAGAACTTTGTAGGTGATGCTGCTGTTGTCCGCTTCCAATACTTCGATTACAGCCCCCTTGTAACCAATGCGCCTTGATTCACTCAGATCGTATTCAACTTCATTGTCAAAGGCGGGTCGGGCGGTATTATTGCTAAATTCCCGATAACCGATGTTGATCTTATTTCCCACGCGACCACTGTAAATCAATGTTTGCTGAAAGCTATTCTTAGTTTCAGAAACCCGACCACGCCGCTCATAATCGGCATCGTAACAAGCACTACCACCAAGAGTCGTGATAACACAGACCTGGCTTCCTTGTTCCTTACCAACCGCGAGCGCTTCAATCGGGTCTGATAAAACTCCTCTAATAACACCAATGGCTGAGAAAAAGTCTTGTTTTTCATCAAACCCAACCTGGGGGTAATTCTTGCTGGGAATATCGTATAGCGCACCGTCTACGCGCTGTTTAACGTAAAGTACTTTCTCTTCGTAAATTACCCCCTTCTCGACCATGTGATCTCCCACATAGGCCGTAACCTCTTTACCTACCGGAGGGTGATTGACATCTTTCATAGCTGAAGGAGAACCGTTGTATTGAACCGTCGTGCAGCCACCTAGCACCGCGAGCAATGAAATCAAGAGAATGCGTTTCAATTTTGTCTCCTTTTCTGATTAACGCTAGTGGTAACGGGTGCCAGCGGAGCGCAGCGTAGTTGGCATCCCGTTGACCACATTGTTAAATTAACGCTTTCCGAGAGCGTTTATTGCATCCCTCAATAGTTCAGTCATCGATGCGGCATTAACATCAGAACTCGACTTTTCATCTTCCGGGGTCTGCCCGAAAAATTTATCTGTCAAAGCGGCTTTAATCTCCGTCCTTTTTTCATCCGGCAACGATTCCAAATATGCGTCGATACTCGCAAGCTCTAATTCCGCTCGGCGGTTTTGATTCTCGAGAGTCCGGTGGCGCGATGACTCGCGAGCCGCGTAGGCGGCGGGAACAATCAAACTAAGAGCGGCACCAAGCCGAAATAGTGCGAGCCACGGATCGAAGCCATTCTCGACAGAAACAAACAGTGTCCCCAACACGACAGCGACCATTGCGATAAAGCAACTGAGAGCAATTATTCTCATACGATCCGCAGATTGCTTCTCACGTGCTACCGCCCCTTTGAAATTGCCGGTTAACCCGACATTTCCGATTAAGTTAACAATTCTCTCGGCTTCACCCTGTTTATTGGATATTTCATCCAAAGTTGTGTCTGCGCTCTCCGAGATTTGGGACAACTTATCATCGGCGTCCTTTTTAATCTGGTTTACCTGCGCATCAAACTCGCTTGAGCGCTCAGTCTGCGCTGCTCCGAATTGGTTCTCTAACTCCTGAAGCTTCGAGTCGATCGTTGACTGCAAAGAATCGAACTGTGTTTTTTGTTCCTCATTCTTTTCTTCAAGCTTCTGAAGATCGGCTTCAACCTGCGCGGCACGTTCAGCAACTGAATCAGATTTATCGCGGAGGGAAGAAATAATTTCTTCTGCGAGGGATTTAAAACTAACGGCATCCTGGGCCTTCACTGACGGTTCAGGCTGCTCTAAAGAAATAATTGCGGCAGCACTATTTAGTCCGGCGTCGATTTGGTTTGATGCATTTGCCAGATGGCCTTCATTTTCGTTGCTATTGAACTGATTGACCTCGTTTAGGCACGCTTGCAGGGACTTTTCGATTTGATCTAGTCGATTGGCCGGTGTCAGTAACGGGCTCGCAATTTCAATCCTACCTCGAATAAATGCTGTCGCTTGTCGAACTCGATCAAGGTTGTCCACCGCGCCGTCGCTCAGTTCTTTCGCACTCTTTTGCTGAAGCGCTGAATCTAGCTGAGAGAGAACGGTATGAAGATTGTGATTCTCGAACTGCTCTTCACGAGATGACATGGTCAAGTTCTCTCCTTTAATTTAACGTCCCCAAACAGGGGCACTTTTTGCGTTTTGAGCGCAGCGAAGCAAAAATGTGTCCCACTGCTTTGGCTGGTTAAACGTCATTTGGCACCACCGTAGACTGATGATGAAGCAGTTGCCACCGATGCCTGGACTTTACCCAAACGGAACTCCTATACGAAACGCTCCCAAGAATTTTAGCACTGTACTTGACTAGAGCCACCCCCTCCCCTAGCAAGCGAACCGAAAAAGCATCAAGCTCATACTTAGGGCTAGGCCCATCGAAATCGAGGAGGTCCTTCTTTCTGATAACTCTACCAGAACTTCCAAACTCTTCGAAGTCGTCGGCAATAAGCTCATCCAAGCGCTCAATGCTCCTTCTCGTCGAAGGACTTACCAACTCCATTTCAAGGTCAATTAAGGTTTGAGATACGTCCATTTCCATGACCGTTTAACGCTACACATCACCGGTAGGAAAAAGCAGAGCGAGGAACGAGCGGCGCTTTTTTCTGTCCGAGTGCATGTGATTGTTATATCCTTGTGTCATCTAATTCAGGTGATTTGATATCTCTAAGATATGAAAACTTGGGATTGTAGTTGTATGCATTCTTGATATCTAACGCCACTCCGTCTGCATCACCATAGAGACTTCCACCTGTCATATTCATTAATTCAAGTTTTTCAAAAACCTTATCTACGCATTTCTGATTAACATATATTTTGTAGAGTATTGGGTTACCAGGGTTTGTTTTTCCGTTTTCAAAAACTGGCGTTTCTGTAACGCTGTCAATGTATTCTTCTAAATCTTTGACTCCCATGTGGCTGTAATTTAGAGTATCGTAAAGCAACGCTCCCAATTGCTTTTGCATCCTTGTATTACTCTTTCCCGGAAATGGTATGAACTGTAGTTCATTTGCAGGAAATCCATTTTTAAAAAATCCTTCTCCAGAATTTTGGAAACCCCAGTAAGCACTATAGAATTCATCTGTATTGTCTTTCGGTGGTCTGATTTTTTTTGCCCATTCAGAAGCCAGTTGATTGATATTTAGTCCATATACAACAGAGTAATGATTCTTCTTATTTTTGTAATCAACTCTAATGCCATTAAATGCAAAAAATAGCGCCACATACGGAGAATAGGAGAAGTCTAAACATGGTGTAGGTACCCCATGATGCCTTCCATGCTCTAGTGACTCGAAGCGATCTAAATGATTGTGTGATTCAATACCGAGTTTTTCTAATCCCACTTTATACTTTTCTAAGGCTTCATCTATATCTGACATCCATGACTCATGAGGAATGCTACGGTGACGCTGCCATGTATTAACAAGCCTGTGTTCCGAGTTAGCGTGACCTCGAAAAACGATTGTGTCGTTCATTCCATGCGCTAGTTCTTCCAAAAATTGGATGGCCCCTTTCGAATTTTGGAATCTTCTAATTTTGATAGACATCCGAACTTCCTAAAAAATATAACAGGTATTAAATAGCGCGATCGTTTATTGACTTGAACGAGCACGCGCGTTCAACAATGTTATCTAGCACACCATCCGCACCCCCAACCTATTGAAATTCCTAAGCATTAAATATAATTCGGCAACATAACACCAATAACCGTGCCTGCTACATAACACCCTTGAACGCGCATGCGACCTTCCTCGGACCATCCGCTCTGGTTCGCAAGCAGACGCTGCCTTGCCAAGCTTCAAACACCATTGATCATTCCTAGCATGCACGTCAGGCCTCATAGGTCCCAACGCAACAGCTCCCAGGGCGCTGCTGCTATTACACACCCAGACACACTACCGTCCGGGGATGACATCCTTTCCCTGCGACGCGCTGCGCATTGTTCTCTTTATACTTTCTATCGGCCGCTAGCCCAGGGGCTTAACCCTACTTAGCCTCGCTCGGTAACGTTTTGCAATGAGACTTACCGGCAAGCTTGGGGAAGCCGGCAATTCTGGGCGACGCTCATCATTCCGCTCGGTCGCTCAGGGCGGATGCCGAACCGTAGCGGCGTCTACTCGGCTATCACTCGCTTTCGCCAGCCACCCGGCGGGCGAAGGCTTCGAGCCTGAGGGTCCTTCTCCTGCACGGCGTAGACCACCAGGCGCAGATGCCGGCCTTCGTCGACGATCAGGCGGGTGTGCTCGAAGCCGACCTCGCCCAGCCCATCGAGCTCGAGCGCACGCACGCCCTGGCAAGGGGCACCCACCTCGTGGCGGCGCCACCACTGGAAAAAGTCGGGCGAGTGCGCTGAATGCTCCTTCACCAGGTTGCCGATGACGGGATCGCCATCCGCCCGCGCGTAGTCGCGGCGAAAACTGGAGAGAATGCGTGGCGCCTGGGTCGGCCAATCGGCGATCACCCGGCGCAGCTCAGGGTCGGTGAACAGCATCCAGAGCAGATTGCGATACTCGGCGGGCCGGCGGGCTTGACCCTCGCCGCCTTGTTAGCCGAGTAACTGCGCACGTGCGGCCGCAAAGCCATCCAGTACCGTGCTATGTGCGGCGCCGAGGCCTTCGACGCAGTAGCCGTTCAAAAACTGTCGGCCGGCAAAAAGCCTGCGGTCGGTCTCGGTCAGTTTGGCTTGCTCGCAGACCTCGTCCCATGCACCGGCGATCATGACCAGTTGGTTCTCGATGATGGCCTGGGCCTGTTGGTCATTGAGCAGGAAATCCGAGGCGGCCGCGAGGCAGCTGTACAGCGTACTCATACGGTTGTCGCCCTTGATCAGCATCGCCTGCGTCGCCTCGTTGCCCGTTCGCCCCTGCGGGCAGATGTCATAGGCCGGGGTCAACGAGAGCATCCTGCCGTCCCAGAACGCAGCATGGTTGCGGGCATGATCGTCCGTGTTGCCGCACAGGATATTGAAGACGATCCGAGCGTAGAGCTCTCGTAGCGTTTGCTTCGGGTGGGTGAAGCGATGACGGATGACTTCGGCAAGGTCTTCGTAAGACGCATAGCGCGCCATCATTTCGTCAAGGCCGAGCATCGTCAGCGCCGACACCATCGCTTTTCGCTGCCAGCCAGCCCCTGATTGGATGCGATCGAAGCGGTCGATGAGCAGCACATCCTTGCCGGCCGCCGCGGTCATCGAGACCGGGGCGACATCGAGCTCGCATGCAGCCGCCAGCTTCATGGCGGTGAACTCCGCCTTCACGACGCTGTAAATGTCCGTGCTCGACGAGAACTTGGCGATCATTTTGCGATCGCCATGGTCGATCAGGGCTTTCGGGCGGGCACCGCCGATCGAGGTGCCGTGGTTCAACGCCTGGTCGAGGGCTGGCGTCAGCGGGGCGCCCTTCTCGATCCGTTCAGCCGCTTCCAGCAACTCTTCATAAGACGCCTCGGCCTTGAGGCGAGGCACGTATTCCGTGGCGGAATGCTGGAAGTCGAGGGCACCGATCCTGTCCGACCCCGATTCGAGCCAATAGGTGAGTTCGGAGATGTCGTCAGCTGCGGCGCCAGCGGCCTTGCCCCCCATCAGACGATTGATGATCACCCGGCGCCCCCAGGCATCGGGCGAGGCGTCACGCAGGCAACTGGCCATCGACAGGCCAGCGGTCGGTTCGATCAGGCCGCGGCGCAACGGCAGTTCGGGGTCATAGATCGGGATCGCGCCATCGCGCGCCAGGTAACTGGCGCCATAGTTGAAGCTGTAGCTATCGCCATGCTGCGTGACGCGACCGGCCACCACGGGTTGTGTCTCTCCCGGCAACCAGATCCAGACATAGGCCTCTCGTGGCTGCGTCAGCCTAGAAGGCATCATCGACCTCCTGCCTGCTCGGGCGAACCCGCTTCGGCAGCAGCGTCAATTTTTCCTCGAGATGGGCGTTATGCATCGCACCGGCCCGGTCGTCGACATCGAACAGCCGCACGCCAACGAGTGTGGCGACCTCGAAGACGGTGCCGATCTCGGTGCCGGCTTCGCCATTTTCGATGTTGCGGAGGGTCTTGCGCGAGATGCCTGCGCGTTCGGACAGTTCGGCAGCAGTGAGCTTCCGCTCCAAGCGGCCAGCCTTGATCAGCTTGCCGAGGATCGAGAGCGCCTGCCTGGTGACGCGGGAGTAGCTGCGCGGCCGCTTCATTGTCATCTCGCCAGATTGGGCATTTTAAGGCTCATTAGACGTCTTGTGAGCATTCAAGTGCTCACTATGATGCGGCCAGCATGGGATAGCAAGAATATGGGCATTTTACTACCCATAAGACCATGATATGAAACTTTAAATGCTCATTACTCAGGCAGTTGGTGATCACCTGGATCAATCGTGCGGTGTAGAGCCGTGGGCTGGGCGCTGCAGATGCTCATCAACCACGTAATCCATTAGAAGGGTTGTATATGGGTGCGCGAGCGCTCTACAAAATACAGTCACCGCCCATCAAGACTCAGGATCTAAGGCGGGCACAAAATCGGTCAAATCCCGACTCATCCTGGTTGCCATCAAAAGCCCTCGAACTCATCGCCACCAGAGGCCCCGCCTTCTCTCCCCGACTCGTCCGATAGCCTTGCCTTCGGTTTTTTCCCACCGGCTGACCGCACCCGCTGGGGCAACTGGTCCTGGGCCAGTTCCAGGCCTAATGTATCTTGTTCCAGCGCCATGACCCTGACCATGTCCTCGAGGCGCCCAAGCACATGCAGGGCGCGCAGGAACGTGTGCAACGCGGTCCCAGGGTAACCATCTTCCATACGTCGGACCGTACTGAGTGATGTGCCAATACGCTGCGCCAGGTCCTCCTGCGTCAATCGACGCATGCGACGAGCCATTGATAGATCACGACCGAGATTGCTCAAGGCACGCGCAACGGGGGGCGGCATCGCAACCTGGCTGCCAGAGCGTTTGGAATCTGAGGGCACCATACCTAGGGTATCCAAATATGAACTGTAATTTCTTATTAATATTCAAATCTGAACACTTCGACAGAGGCGAGTCAAGTGGAACACCAAACAAAGATGTCAAATTTGAGCATTTATTAGCTATTCCATCTCAAATATAGATGGTTATGAACAATTTGTGCATCACGACTGGCGTAACTACATAGAAGGCTGCACCGCGACAGCCTGGGTCATGAGCACGTCATCCGACCCGGTCAGGTCAACCTGATGGCGGCCGGTAGATGCATCAGCCACACCGAGGAATCGGTATCCGGCGAGACTCACCTGCATGCCACCCAGTTGTGGATTGCCCTGCCTGAAACGCGGGCCGACCCATTCCGGATCCGGCCAGAGCGGACAACGACGAAGGAGGCAAGGTCAGGCCCGACGATAGTCAGGGGGTTCGCCGAAGGTCTTGCGCCAGTCGCGTGGACTGACCTGATGTCGCTGCCTGAAGTGTTGCCGAAACGATGTCGCCGTGTGGAAACCGATCCTTTCCGCAATGGCCTCCACCGACAAGGACGTCGTTTCCAGCAGCTCGCGTCCACGTCGTAACCGCTCGCTTACCAGCCACTCCACCACCGTCATGCCGGTGGCCTTGTGGAAATGGCGTGTGAAGGTACGCCGGCTCATGACGGTACGGGTGGCAAGCTCGTCGATGGTGTGCGATTCCGCCAGGTGTTCTCGCAGGTAGTCGAGCAGGCGGTTGATATGGGCGTCCTGGGTGGAGATGGCGACCGGCTGCTCAATGAACTGCGCTTGTCCACCCTCTCGATGCGGCGGGACCACCATGACACGGGCCACCTTGTTGGCAATTTGCGCGCCGTAGTATTCGCGTATCAAGAATAGGCAACAATCCAGGCCGGCCGCGGTACCGGCCGACGTCACCAGACGATCCTCCTCCACGTAGAGCGCATTGGTGTCCAGCTTGACTCCGGGAAAGCGGTTGCTGAAGTCCTGCTCGGCCAACCAGTGAGTCGATGCCCGTCTGCCGTCCAGCAGCCCGGCGTACGCCAGGGCATAGGTGCCGTAACAGAGCCCCACCACATGGGTGCCCCGCTCATGACAGCGGACGAGCGCCTCGGCCAACTCGGGCGGTGGTGCTGCATTCAGATCGTGCCAGCCAGGAACCACCGCGATATCCACCCTGTCCAGCAGCTCCAGGCCTCCGTCGGGCCGTAGCGTCATCGCCCGATCGGCCTCCAGCGGCTTCCCTTCCGGCGCCACGATGAATAGATCGAACAGCGGCCGATCGGACAAGGCCATACCGAACACCGTATAGGGCACCGAGAAATGGAAAGGGCTGATAGTCGGATGAAGGATCAGTCCAATGCTGGGTAACGACAAGGCGCAGCTCCTGAGATTCGTTTTCCTGAATCATGACACCTTGGCCCGAAAGTTTCGATTATTGTCATTCAGGCCAATTTCTTGCTCGGCCGGGCCCCTCTAGACTGCCTGTCATCACCCGGAAACGTCATGGAGGAGCGTCCACATGCTGATCAAGCCTCCCGCCAGCTCCCTGGCCAAGGCCCTCATCACCAACAGTGCATCCGCCGTGGACTCGATCTCTCAGGATCCTGTCGTCACACCGCTGACGGCGAGGTCGTCTCCTTCTGATTCAAGTCTGCTAAACACTACCGAAAGAGGGTTGGTTTCATGAGTAAACGTGCAATCATTGCCGTGGATATCCAGAATGAGTATTTCCCCGACGGCAAGCTGCCGCTGGAAGATATTGAAACGGCAGTAACGAATGCCGCCAAGGTCATCGAGCATGCGCGATCGGCAACGGACCTCGTCATCCATGTTCGGCATGAGGCCGCCGATTCCAGCCGTCCCTTCTTCACCCCCGGTACGCAGGGAGTGGCGATCCATCCCATGGTCGCTCCCCTCGACTCGGAAACGGTACTAGTGAAGCATTTTCCCAACTCGTTTCTTGAGACCGGCCTGAAGGAGCTACTGGACCAGCAAGGTATCGAAGACGTCGTGGTCATCGGGGCCATGAGCCACATGTGCATTGATGCAACCAGCCGTGCGGCTTCGGACTTCGGCTACAAGACGACGATCGTCCACGATGCCTGCGCCACGCGAGATCTTGAGTTCGATGGCATGACAGTGCCGGCAACTCAGGTCCACGCCGCGATGATGGCAGCCCTGGCATTCGCTTATGGCACGGTAATAACCACGGACCAATACATCACGTAACGACCTGTACGGCGCCCCCTCACCGCCGCCTGCCTGAAAAGCCAAAAAAGCCAAACCCCGGCTCGTTGACCGCCCCTGCATCGGTTGGTATCCAACCTTCAGGGGCAGCCCACGAGCCGGGGTCAGCGTGACAGCGGCTTGCATTCAGGGCCTGGCGGGTGTCTGGAATGCCCGGGGCGTCATAAAACCTCTCGGGCGCTTTCGGCCATTGCTCGAGGATAGATCCAATCGGTGTTTTGCCCCTGAGCGCCCCGAGCC
>NZ_CAAHFN010000071.1 GCF_900961225.1 Modicisalibacter radicis | reverse complement strand
CGCTGATCGCCATGGCGAGGAACACCAGCCAGGCGACGCGCCGGGCGCACCACACCACGCCTCGGTCGAAGGCGCTGCGCACCGGCGGCGGGCCCTCCTCGCGCGCGCGGACCTGGGCCAGGGCCGCATCCGGGTCTTGAGTGGCCGGATCGTCTCCGGGCGGAGATTGTCGAGACATGGTCCTATCCTCTGGTAACAGACGGGCCTCTGGTGAAAACGGGCACTGATCCAAGCCAGGAAGCCCCGGCTTCCCGATCGGCGCCGGCATGACGAACGACGAGGCCGTTTCGGCCCCGTCGTGCGCGCTCTACAGGTACCCGCTACGGGTACTCGGTCTAGATCAGGAAGAAGCGTCGTCCGAAGACTGCTCGCCCGAGGACTGCCCGGCCTCTTCCGGCAGCAGGTTGTGGTTCTTCAGGTAGCTCACCACGGACTCGTAGAATTCGCCGGTGATCTCGTTCTTCTCGGACCAGACCTGCCACTCTTCCTGAGCGATGCCGCGGAACTTGGCGCGCTCCTCGGCCGACATGTCGACGATGTGGATGTCCGGATCCTGGCGGGCCTCACGCACGGCCTCCATGTCGCGGGTCTTGAGCTGGCCGACCATCTTGTAGGCCATGGCGTCGACGGAGGTGGACAGGATCTGCTTGAGATCGTCCGGCAGGCCGTCCCAGATCTCCTTGTTGAGCGAGACCGCGACCATCGGCAGCGAGTGGAAGCCCGGGTAGTTCGGATAGTTGGCGAACTCGTGCAGGCCCTGCGCCTGGTTGGTGGCGAACACCGTGTAGTCGGCGGCGTCGATCACGCCCTTCTCGAGCGAGGTGTAGACCTCGGAACCCGGCAGGTTGACCGGAGTGGCGCCGGCCTTCTCGAAGATGTTGTAGACCATGCCTTCCGGAGCGCGCAGCTTGAGCCCCTTCATGTCGTCGACGGTCTTGATCTCGCGGCTGGACGGCAGCGACTCCAGGCCGGTCGCCGCGGCGCCGATCAGGTGCACGCCGTACGGTTCGGCCAGCTTGTTGTAGATCTCCTCGCCACCGGCGTTGTTCATGTAGTCGAGGAAGTCGTAGGGATCGCTCCAGGCGCCGACCAGGTTGCCGATCATGCCGAACGCCGGATTCTGGCCGGTGAAGTAGCTGGGGTCGGTCAGGTGGCCCTGCAGGATGCCCGACTTGACCGCCTGCAGGGTCTGGTTGGCCTGGACCACGGCACCGACCGGCAGGA
Organism: Modicisalibacter radicis; assembly: GCF_900961225.1. GTDB lineage: Bacteria > Pseudomonadota > Gammaproteobacteria > Pseudomonadales > Halomonadaceae > Modicisalibacter. The sequence goes on along the minus strand of NZ_CAAHFN010000071.1, from coordinate 32,840 downwards.
TCTCGATGGCAATGCGGCCGTCGGACATCGTCTCGACGTTCTCGGCCCACTGCTTCTTCATCTCGAACTGCGGCTCGCCCGCGGTTTCCGACGTCTGGAAGGTCCATTCGTACTCGGCGGCCTGGGCACTGAAGGCCATGGCACCGAGTACGGCGGCGGTTAGCGTCTTGAGCGGTGTGCTTAGCGTCATGGGATTGGCGTCCTTTAATCGCTTGTTGTTTGCGTTTCGAGAGTGGGAAGTTGACGGGTCAGGTCCTCGAGACCGAGATCCCGCCCGGTGCGATCCAGCACCGCCAGCGCCGCTTGCGCGGCCTGTTCGGGTTGCCGCAGACGGATGGCTTCCATCACGCGGCGGTGGCGCTCCATACTGTCGTTGAGCTCGTCGGCGCTGTGGTTGGAGCGTTCGACCAGCAAGGCGATCGCCGGCTTGAGCACATGGCTGATCTGAGCCCAGACCAGATTGTGCGACGCGGCGAACACGGCCTCGTGAAAGGCCACGTCATATTCATCGTGTGTTCGTCCCTGCCAACATAGGTCCTCATCCTCGAGGGCGCGAATCATCCCCTCGTAGGCGGTTTCGATGGCGAGCAGGTCGACGGCGGTGGCGTTCTCGGCGGCCAGCCGGGCGACGAACGGCTCGACGGCGACCCGGAAGGCGAATATCTCGCGCTGGATGCGCGGGTTGGGCTGCGCGAAGCGCGCCATCCACACGCTGACCCGCGGGTCGAGCAGGTGCCACTCCTGCAGCTCGCGCACCCGCGTGCCCTGCCCCGAAATGCGCGTCAACAGCCCCGCCGCCACCAGCGTCTGCAAGGCGCTGCGCACCGTGCTGCGGCTGACCCCGAACTGCTCGCACAGGTCCAGCTCCTTGGGCACGAACTCCCCCGGCGCGTAGCGGCCGCTGAAGATGGCCTCGGCGAGGTATTCGGCTATGTCCGGTCGCTGGCTGCGACCCATGGCGGCAGTGGCTTGGCTCATCGGATCCCGCGATTCCTTGTAGGACTAGATGCTAGCTATGTCCGACATAGGATCAAGCAATCACAGGCGAAGCGCCTTTATACTTTGGTCGGCAATGGCTTGTTCGGTATTCAGGTGACATCGTGGTTTGTGGAGAGACTTGTTTCTGTTGGCAGCGGCGGCTACGAGACATGGGCTGACTGATCGGCTAAAAACACTTTGATGTCCATTTCTTAAATGTGTACATTATTAATGTACACCATTAATTACTGGACACCATGGCGACTTCAATGGAGTGTGAGATCGCAGAAGCGGCCATTGCCGCCTTCCAACGCGAAACCGGGCTGAGCGCCTCACTCAGTTCCGTTCCAAACGGCGCACAAGAAGAGGATATCAATGTCGAACTCGGCGGCCACCACTTCCCGAGCGAGATAAAGCGCTGGGCGGCTCACCTGATACCGGCGCTTTCATACCACTTGGCTGGTAACCCTGGTCGTCTCCTAATCGCCGATTACCTCAACGCCAGCGCCGCCAAGAAGCTGCAAGCCCAAGGCATCCAATTCATCGATACGGCTGGCAATGCCTTCATCGACCGACCTGACTTCAAGATCTTGATTCGAGGTAACGGTCGCTCAGCGAGCTTCGAACGGGGGGAAGAGCCGCACGCGGGCCAGCGTGCCTTCCAGCGCCAAGGGCTAATCGTTGTCTACCATCTGCTAATCGTTCCCGATCTGGTGAACGCCTCGGTGCGCGCAATCGCCGAGCGAACCGGCGTCTCTCATGGCACCGTCGCCAATGTCCTCAAGGCACTCGAAACCGGAGGCCTCGTGGCAACTAGGCATAGCGGAGAGCGCAGGGTCATCGAGCCAAGAAAGCTCATGGAGCGCTGGGTCCTCGGCTACTGCGAAAAGCTCGCCCCCAAGCTACTGATCGGCGAATTCTACGGCGAAACCACTGATTGGTGGGGAGAGCACGGCATGGATCGCTTCGCCGCGGCGTGGGGCGGGGAAATTGCCGGAGCCTTTTTCAGTGGTCACTTGACGCCGCAAATGGCCACACTCTTCCTGCCCAGAGAACATCTACCCCAACTGATGCAACAATATCGGTTGAGGAAGCCCCCAGCAGGTGTCGAAGCCAATATTCGACTCATGGAACGCTTCTGGAGGACGGACGATCAAGAACCCTCCATGGTTCATCCTTTGCTCGCCTATGCGGACCTGATCCGCAGTGGCGACTCCCGCAATGCCGAAATCGCAAGGATTCTGGATGAGCGCTATCTCGCTGACCATTTCAGCGCCTCTTGACGAGGTGGCCCGCGACGCATTGCGCGATGTCAGTACTATGGTCGAACGATTTGGTATCGATTATGTCCTGATCGGCGCCAAGGCACGGGATCTCATCCTTCATCACCATTACGGAGCACCGGTACGTCGCGCCACCGCCGACATCGACTTCGCCATCTACGTGCAAGGCTGGGAAGAGTTTCAACGGATCCACACGGCTCTGCTCCACAAGGGCTATCATCAAGGGCATGCCCCACATGAACTGCGCTCTACCCAAGGCTGTATCGTCGATATCATCCCTTTTGGTGGTGTCGCTGACGCTGACGCCACCATCGGCTGGCCACCGGAAGGCACGATCGAAATGTCGGTGATGGGATTCAACGAAGCATGCAGCACAGCTTATCGGGTCTACCTTCCCGGCCAAGCGCCACTCGAGATCAAAGTGGCCAACCTGGAAAGCCAAGCGCTATTGAAGCTCGTCGCCTGGACGGAACGCATACCCGATACCCGGCGCAAGGACGCCGCGGACATTGCCTATCTCTTCCAGAATTACAGTCGTGTGGACTGGGACAGGGGAACGCTCTATGAAGGCAAGTGGGCAGCAGTACTCGAGGAAAATGGCTACGACGCCACCCTTACCGCCATGCAGTTACTCGGTGCGCGGGCTCGCCTGATCGCAGCGCCCGGTACGCTCGCACACGTCTTGGCCTTGTTGAACGATGGCCTTCCTCGCCTCGCCCTCGAAGACTTGGCAACCGACATGAGCCGTAGCGTCACGGAAAGCGTCGATGAGTGCCTGCGCTGGCTGGCTACGTTCAAGCGCGGCCTTCAAGACCAGTAGCCTCGCCATTCATACCGCAGAGCCTGACTCATCAATGAACTGAAAGTTTCATCGCGAATGAATTCGCTCCCGCGAAGCCTCCACAAACTTAGCCCTTGAGGTTTTTCTGTGGGAGGGAACTCGTTCCCGATGGCGGAGGCCTCGAGCCAGCTTAATCGCGAACGAATTCGCTCCCGCGAAACCCTTCCGCGAGATCGGCCGTCTGCTGCTGGTACTGGCGCGGCGTCATGCCCTTCTGCTCGCGGAAGTGACGATTGAAGTTGGAGAGATTGTTGTAGCCGACCTGGAAACAGATATCGGCGATGGATTGCCGACCTTCGAGCAATAGGCGGCAGGCGTGGCCGATGCGGATCCGCCGGAGAAAGGCGACGAAGGTGTCGCCGGTAGCGTGCTTGAAGAACCGCGAAAAAGTGGAGGGCGTCATGCCGTTCTGCGCGGCCAGCGTCGACATGCGCAGCTCTTCATGGAAATGATCGTGGACATAACGCAGTACGGCGTCGACCTGCTCGGAAGAGGCGCCCTGGGCATTCAGACCGTACCCATGGCTGGCGAGAGTATGGTAATCGCACTGCGAGAGACGGCGTAGAATGGACAGCATCGTCAGCAGCCTTCCGGCATTGTCCTGCTCGCCCATCAGGACCAGCAATTCGGCACAGCGCTGCGCTTCGTCACCCTTGAACTCCACCCCCTGAGCCGAATCCTCGATGAGCGTCGACAGGCAGTTGAGCTCCGGGCAGAGGACCATCATGTGCTCCAGCCACTCGCCCTTGAACTGGAGAACGACGTCCCGCCCCTGGATCACCGGCCGCGCGTCATCGGGATCGCTGAACCAGGCATGCGGAATATTCGGCCCCACCAGCACCAGGTTGCCGGGTTCGAATCGGCCAATGTAATCGCCCACGAAATAGTGACCCTGCGAATAGCGTATGAGGTGCAACTCGTACTCGGGATGATAATTCCAGCGGGCGATGGGCGCGGGGAAATCATGGCAATGCCAGTAGAAACTGAACTTCGGGTCCTGGCTGATGCTCTCGAAGACAGGCGCGCCAAGACGGGTATCGTTGAGCTGCGCAGCAATCATGAGTTGTCGGTGCCTCTTTCAGCTTTGCCCCTGTGCAAGGCGGCAACACACGCCTTCCATTCCGGGCCCTCATTATCCCGAAATAAAGCGGATCGCTGGCCTCTCGTACCCGGGTCACGCTTTATACTTTGGTCACATCAGCCCTTGAGCCCGCATGGAGTCGGTGCCCAAACGGCTCGCAAAGCGCCATATAAAACAGGTAATTACCCACCTCCTTCAGGGTGCCTGCAAAAAAGTATCATTCCCTCGAAAATTATAGCCTAGCCGCTTTTCCAGCGTGACGCGTAGCTTCATTGCCAAGCCCACGGCGAGTCGAGTCCGGCCGACCGGCGGCCGGCCCTCGCCCAACTTCAACACGACTCGGGAAGCGCGCCATGAAAGCCAAAGCCCTGGTGCTGGAGAAACAACGCGAGCTGTCGCTGCGCGAGATCGACCTGCCCGACCAGCTCGCCCCCGATGACGTACGCGTGCGCGTACACACCGTCGGCATATGCGGCAGCGACGTGCACTACTATACCCACGGCCGGATCGGCCCCTTCGTCGTTCAAGAGCCGATGGTGCTCGGCCATGAAGCGTCCGGCGTGATCACCGAAGTCGGCAGCAACGTAAGCCACCTGAAGGTAGGCGAGCGGGTGTGCATGGAGCCCGGCATTCCCGACCTCACCTCGCGGGCCACCAGGCTGGGCGTCTACAACGTCGACCCCAGCGTGCGCTTCTGGGCCACGCCGCCGGTGCACGGCTGCCTGACCCCCGAGGTCGTCCACCCGGCGGCGTTCACCTTCGCGCTGCCCGATTCGGTGTCCTTCGCCGAGGGGGCGATGATCGAGCCGTTCGCGATCGGCATGCAGGCGGTGGTCAAGGCGCGCATGCAACCGGGCGACGTCTGCGTCGTCACCGGTGCCGGCCCGATCGGCCTGATGGTCGCCCTGGCGGCGCTGGCGGGGGGCGCCAGCGAGGTGCTGGTCTCCGACCTGGTCGATGAGAAGCTGGCGATCGCCGGGCGCTACGCCGGCATCACCCCGGTCAACGTCTCGCGGGAATCGCTGCGGGCAGCCGTCGACGAGCGCTGCGGCCGGGACTGGGGCGCCGACGTGGTATTCGAGGCCAGCGGCAGCCCCAGGGTCTACGACGACGTGCTGGCCTGTGCCCGGCCCGCCGGCGCGGTCGTGCTGGTCGGCATGCCCGTCGAGCCGGTCACCTTCGACATCGTCTCGGCGCAGGCCAAGGAGCTGCGCATCGAGACGGTGTTCCGCTACGCCAACGTCTACGACCGGGCGATCGACCTGATCGCCTCGGGCAAGGTGGATCTCAAGCCGCTGATCAGCGAGACCTTCGATTTCGACCAGAGCATCGCTGCGTTCGAGCGCGCCGCGAGCGCACGACCCGATGACGTCAAGCTGCAGATCACGCTTGATGCCTGACCCCGTCAGCCCAGCACACACTGGACCTGAACCCATGAGAGGTGAACAACAATGACCCAGTTCAAGCGTCGCGACATATTGAAGGGAATGGGTGGACTCGCCGGCCTGTCGTTGATGGGCGCGGGCTCGCTGCGCACGGCCCTGGCCCAGGGCATGGCCAGCGACGAGGCCTGGAAGCAGGCCAGCGGCACCACCATCCAATTCATCTCCGAGAACACCCCGCCGACCACGGCGATCGCCGCCAACCTGGCGTCGTTCCAGGAGCTCACCGGCATCACCGTCAACATCACCGAAATGCAGCTGGGCGCCCTGGTGCAGAAGGTCGCGCTGGACTTCGGCGCCGGACGCAGCTCCTTCGACGTGATCTATGCCGATCCCTACCAGGTGCTCGCGCCCTATCATCGCGGCCTGGTGGATCTCAATACGTTCATCAACGACGACCAGCAGCCGGTCGTGCCCAAGGGCATCGAGGACTTCATCCCCTCGCAGCTGGCCGCCGCCGGCCGTTTCGAGGACAGGGAAAGCCTCTATACCCTGCCTTACGACTGCCCGACGATGATCTGGATCTACCGTCGCGACCTGTTCGAAAAGTACCACGACCAGATGCAGCAGGATCTCGGCTTCGATCCGATGCCCTCGGACAGCACCACCTGGGAGCAGTACTACCAGATCGCCGAGTGGTTCAGTAACGGCAACGCCAGCGAGGTCAAGTACGGCACCGGCCATCAGGCCCAGCAGTACGACTCGCTGATGTGCGACTTCTCCAACGTGCTGTTCGCCCACGGCGGCGACTATTTCGCCAACGGCCAGCAGGTCGGCCTGCTCGGCACCGACTCCCCCGGCGCCTGCCAGCTGACCAGCGACGCCGCGCTGGAAGCCGCGCGCTTCTACCAGAAGCTGCTCAAGATCGCCCACCCCGGCAGCACCAGCTGGGACTGGACCGGCGTCGCCAACGCCTTCCAGAACGGCGAGTTCGCGATGATGCCCGAGTGGCACGAGTTCGCCGGCTCGCTGGAGAGCTCGGACCTGCAGGGCAAGGTCGGCTACGCCCCGCTGCCCAAGGGCCCGGCGCGCAGTGCCAACCTGTGGGGTGGCACCGGCATCGGCATCAACGCCAACGCCTCGGCCGAGAAGCAGAAGGCAGCCTGGCTGTTCCTGGTCTGGGCTACCTCGCCGCAGACCCAGTTGATGGGGCTGAAGAGCAAGGTCGGCGGCGGCACGCCGACACGCCAGTCGGTCTACGACATGCCCGAGGTCAAGGCCGCCAGCACCCCGCCCACCGACATGCCCAACATGCTCACCGCGGACACCATGCTGACCGCCTGGCAGGACGACCACATCGGCCTGCGGCCCAAGATCGCCCAGTGGAACGAGGTCGACACGGTGATATTCACCGAACTCTCCAAGATGCTGGCGGGACAGATGTCTCCCGAGGAAACCATGCAGAGCGCCAAGCAACGCATCGACCGCATCGTGGGGGCGTGACGCATGGTGCTGATGACCGGAAAACCCTCGGCGCGGCGACAGGGATTCGAGCTGGCGATGATGTCGCCAGCGCTTTTCCTGCTCGCCCTGATCACCCTGGTCCCGTTCTTCTCGATCATCTGGATGAGCTTCAACGACGTCAGCCTGATGGGCGGGCTGGCCTTCGAGTTCTCGGGGCTCGACAACTGGCAGCGGGTGTTCACCGACCCGGACATCCGCTCCAGCTGGCTGATCAGCCTGGTCTACTTCCTGGCCACGGTGGGCCTGGAGATGGTCATCGGCACGGTGATGGCGCTGCTGGTCTACAGCCTGACCCGGGGCAGCAACATCATCATCTCGCTGCTGCTGATCCCGATGTTCATCGCCCCGGTGATCGTCGGGCTGCTCGGGCGCTTCATGCTCGACCCCAGCCACGGCCTGTATGCCTGGATGCTCAATGAAAGCGGGCTGTTCGACGGCAACATCCTGGGCAGCGTCGGCTCCGCGATGGTCGCGGTCATCCTCATGGACGTCTGGGAATGGACCCCGCTGGTCGCGCTGATCGTGCTGGCGGGGCTCACCTCGGTGCCCGAGGACGTGCTCGAGGCGGCCGAGATGGACGGCGCCCGGTACGGCCAGAAACTGCTCTACATCATCCTGCCGTCGATCTCCAACATCCTGCTGGTGGCGCTGCTGATCCGCGCCATGGACGCGATCCGCTTCTTCGCGATCATCTTCATCACCACCAACGGCGGGCCCGCGGACTCCACCAAGATCATCCCCATCCGGCTCTACGACATCGCCTTCCGGTTCTTCGACCTAGGCTATGCCGCCGCCGTGGGCATCACCATGCTGGTGTTCTCGATCATGGTCGCCACGGCGTTCACGAAACTGCTCAAACGCCAGGAGAAGGCCTCATGACCGCCTCCAAGCGCTGGCTTCCCCTCACCGCCAAGATCGTCCTGCTGACGCTGTTGCTGCTGTGGACGCTGATACCGATCGTCTGGATGGTGCTCTCCTCGTTCAAGCCGAACACCATCATCACCGCCGATACGCCACGGGTCTTCTTCACCCCGACCCTGGAGCACTACGCCTCGCTGTTCAGCGGCGGCAACAGCCTCTGGCCCTACCTGCTCAACAGCCTGTTCATCGCCGGGGTCTCGACGCTGATCGCCGTGGTGCTCGGCTGCATGGCCGGCTTCGGGCTGTCGCGGATCCGCATCAAGGGCAAGCAGCACCTGGCGTTCTGGATCATCAGCACCCGCATGGCACCGATCGCGGCGGTGATCGTGCCGCTGTACCTGCTGTTCCGCTACCTCTACCTGCTCGACACCCACGCCGGCCTGATCGTCGCCTACCTGAGCTTCAACCTGCCCTTCGCCATCTGGCTGATGACCGCGTTCTTCGACGACCTGCCGCCCGACCTGGAGGAAGCGGCGATGATCGACGGCGCCACCAAGTTCCAGGCGTTCCGCTACGTGGTGCTGCCGCTGATGACGCCGGGGCTGGTGACCACCGCCATCCTGTGCTTCATCTTCGCCTGGAACGATTACGCCTTCGCCCAGACGTTCTCCGGCCCCAGCACCCAGACGATTCCCATCGCCGCCGCGCAGTTGCTGACCCAGACCGGCATCGACTGGGGCAAGCTGCTGGCGATCGGCACCATCGTGGTCTGCCCGATGGCGATCGCCGGGCTGCTGGTCAAGCGCTGGCTGGTCCAGGGGCTGACCCTAGGCGCCGTGAAATGACCGATCCCACGACAACGCTTCTACAACGGACAGGGAGACAACCATGAACGTGATGTCGCAGTTCGACCTGAGCGGCAAGGTCGCCGTGGTCACCGGCGGCAACGGCGGGCTCGGCGAGGCGTTCGCCCATGCGCTGGCCGAGGCCGGGGCGCAGGTCGCCATCGCCGCCCGCGGGCACGAGCGCAGCCTGGAAGTGGTCAAGGCCCTGGAGGATGCCGGGCACCGCGCCATGGCGGTTGAGGTCGACATTACCCAACCCGAGGCGGCGGACGCCCTGCTCGACGAGGTCGAAGCCACCCTCGGCCCGGTCGATATCTTCCTCAACAACGCCGGCGCCTGCCAGCACGCGCCGGCGCTGGACGTCACCCCCGAGCGCTGGCGCGAGATCTTCGACATCAACGTCCACGGGCTGTGGTACTGCGCCCAGGCCGCCGGCCGGCGAATGCAGTCGCGCGGCGGGGTGATCATCAACATCGGCTCGATCTCGGCGATGATCGTCAACCGCCCGCAGATGCAGCCCGCCTACAACGCCTCCAAGGCCGCCGTGCATCAATTGACCAAGTCGCTGGCCGCCGAATGGGCGCCCTACGGCATTCGCGTCAACGCGCTGGCCCCCGGCTACGTCAAGACCGCGATGGCGCCGGTCGACGACCCCCGATACAAGCCGCGCTGGATCGACGACGCGCCCATGCAGCGCGCCGCCACCCCCGAGGAGCTCGGCCCCACCATCGTCTACATGGCCAGCAACGCCTCGAGCTTCATGACCGGCTCCATCGTCGTCGTGGATGGCGGCTACACCCTCTGGTAGCAGCGATTCGCCTGACCGCCCGACCCGAACCACCAGGAACCCGACATGGCAACGCTCCAACTCAACAATATCGTCAAGGACTTCGGCGGCACCCAGGTGATCAAGGGCGTCGACCTCGAGGTCAAGGACCGCGAATTCGTGGTCTTCGTCGGCCCCTCGGGCTGCGGCAAGTCGACCCTGATGCGGATGATCGCCGGGCTCGAGAGCACCACCAGCGGCGACATCTCCATCGACGGCCAGCGCATCAACGACGTCGGCCCGGCCGACCGCGGCCTGGCGATGGTCTTCCAGAGCTACGCGCTCTACCCGCACATGAGCGTCGAGGACAACATGGGCTTCAGCCTGCGCCTGGCCAAGGTGCCCAGGGCCGAGCGCCGCGAGAAGGTGCTCGCCGCCGCGCGCATCCTGCAGCTCGAGGAACTGCTCGACCGCAAGCCCCGCGCGCTGTCCGGCGGTCAGCGTCAGCGCGTGGCGATCGGCCGGGCGATCGTGCGCAACCCCAGCATCTTCCTGTTCGACGAACCGCTGTCGAACCTCGACGCGGCGCTGCGCGTGCAGATGCGCATCGAGCTGGCGCGGCTCCACGAGGAGCTCGACGCGACGATGATCTACGTCACCCACGACCAGATCGAGGCCATGACCATGGCCGACAAGATCGTCGTGCTGCAGGGCGGCGTGGTCGAGCAGATCGGCTCGCCGATGGAACTCTACCACCACCCGCGCAACCGCTTCGTGGCCGGCTTCATCGGCTCGCCGAAGATGAATTTCCTGGAGGTCGAGGTGCGCGGCGCCGACGCCGAGGGGGTCGACGTGGCGCTGCCCGGCGGCGACTGCCGGGTGCCGGTCGAGGGCGGCGACGCCAAGCCGGGCGACACGCTGACCCTGGGCATCCGCCCCGAACACCTGAAGCTCGACGACCGGGGCCCGCTGAAGGGCCGGATCGTGGTCATCGAGCGCCTCGGCGGGGTCACCTCGCTGTATCTCGAGCACGGCGACAGCGAATGGATCCTGGTCGCCGACGGCGACGTCGCCCACCGCGTGCACGACGAAGTGCGCTTCTCCTTCGACCCGGCCTGCGCGCACCTGTTCAAGGGCGACGGCACGGCGCTGGTCCACCGCCACCGCCATCCGCTGGTCGACATCGACCGCAAGGAAAACCGCGCGGCGTCGGCCTGAAGGGGTTTATGGAAGAGACTTGTGGAAGGAGGATCTTGTGGGAGAGAACTTGTCCCGATTTGGTGCAGGTTTCCATCGCGAATAAATTCGCTCCCATGAACCCCGGCTCTGGAGGTTTGTGAGTAGTCACTGTTACCGATAGCGCATCCCTGCTCACTACTCAGTGCAGTCGGCCGGCGACCCAACCGCCCCGCGAACGCTAAGCCTTGATGCTTGCTTGTCACGTGGTAACATATAAGTTACCATAAAGGCATGAAGGTCGAGCTTCGAGAATTTCTACGTGACGATGGATCCAGCCCCTACCAAGAGTGGTTTGAGGGGCTGGATGCCCAGGCGGCGGCGAAGGTGGCCACCGCCGAGTACCGTATGTCGATGGGCAACACGTCAAGCATCAAATGGTTCGAGGGGATCGGTGAGTACCGCATCGACTGGGGCCAGGATATCGCATCTATCTGGCTCGCGATGGTGAGCAACTGATCGTCCTGTTCGGCGGCGGTACGAAGAAACGCCAGCAGTCCGATATCGACAATGCCAAGGCACTACGCGACGAGTACAAGCGGCGCAAGCGCCAGGCGAAGAAAGGAGGGAAGTGAGATGGCACTGACCCGTGATTTCAAGACAACAATCGGCGATCGCGTCGATCGCGATCCAGCGTTCGCGAAAGCCATGCTGGATGAGGCCGTCACGCTGTTTCTCAATGGTGAGCCCGACACCGCTCGCCTGATGCTGCGCGATTTGGTCAATGCAACCGTGGGATTCGAAGCGCTGGCCGACGAGACCGGCAAGCCCAGCAAGAGCCTGCATCGCATGCTGTCACCGTCGGGGAATCCCGGTATGGACAATCTGGCCGCGATCATCGGCGCGGTGCGCAAGGCACTGAAGGTCAACCTCGAGGTGCACACTGTCAGCGCGGCGTGAGCCATTCGCTGCCCCGAGCACACAGACTTTGATAACCCACAGAAGCATCGGTCTGGGGGCCTTTGTGGGAGGGAACTTGCTCCCGATTGCAGCGCCACCGAACCATGAACCTGGAGAGTTTTTGTGGGAGGGAATTCATTCCCGATTGGGTGCAGACTTCCATCGCGAATAAATTCGCTTATATGGACCCGTCCCGTTGTGCAAGCCAGCAGCGACGAGACATGAGGTGAGACTGCACGTTATATCCGGCCTCTTGTGGCGCCTGCGACACCGGGCCCTGATGGAATGCGCGCTCCCACGAACCCCACCCTTGGCAGTTTGTGAATGTGAGTCTGCTACCGAGAATAAGCAACCTCGGCTTTCTTGAGCACCGCCAGTCAATCAGCGCTTTCTCTCGCTCCAGGCGCTCGAATCGAATAAGGGCGCTGGGATTGCCATTGGGCGCAAAGCGAGAAGACGAATGCAGGCAGGTTCAGTGCTTGTCTTCGACACGCAACGACTGGACATTAGCAACTGTCAGGCCGGTAGCCTCGGCAATCTGTTCATCGCTCAGTATGCCCAGCTTGATCAGGTTCATCGCCGTCTCTTGCTTGGCTTCCAACTGACCTTCCTGACGCCCTTCCTGGCGCCCCTTCTCAATACCCAGGCGCTCAGCCGTGTTGATGTAAGGCATGTGCTTTTCCTCCTCAATGGCGTAGACCGCCTGTAGAAACGCGGGTTCCAGCCCCTTCGGCAGCTGAATCAGCCAATCGATGATGTTGAACAGCCGCACAATCTGCTCTCGCTGGTAGCCTCTTTCGAACAGCAGCCGCGTCAGAGCCACCTTGGTATCCTTGCGCGAGGCACCGTTCTTGAGCCGCTTGGCCTTGACCTGTGCCATCACCACCAGGGCGAAGACGTTGTCGCTGGCTTCCAGTTCCGTCCAGCGTGCCTCCCAGTCAATCAGTTTAGCCATGGGGAAAGTAAAGGTCAGCTCGCATCCCCAGCGCTGATAGCGAAAGGCGGTGGGCCGGAAGCGCTCGCGGATGTCGGCCAGCACCGCGAGACTGACCACATCCATCCCGTAGCGATCCCGCAACCGGTATTGGTAGGTGTACATGCGCTCGGCAAAGTCGTCCTCCGGCTCGCCCTGTACCTCAACATGGATGAGCACCCAGGTCTCGCTGCCGTCACGGGCGTAGACCTTGGTCAGTTTGTCGGCGTAGCGCCTACCGCTACTGGCATCCGCCGTAACTTGCTGCAATTCCTTGTCGAGGAAGCTGTAGCCCTTCGGCCAGTCCACCTGCTCATGGATCGCCGGGAACAACAAGTCCAGGAGCTCCTGGAAATAATCCTCCAGCGCCATCTTCAGTGTTGGTTTAATTGACAACACACAATCTCGTTGGTACAAGTACTAACATGAAGGCTGAATTGCTGCTCCGCGAGCGGCACCAGGTAGCGGCCAATGCTTTTGCAGAGTTACGCATCTGGCGGGTGCCCCAGACGGTGCGAGGCTCACGACACGAATATAAATACGCCTTGGCCTATGTTGTCGCGGGAGAATGCGTGCTCCGTTACGACAACGAAGCAGGTAAAGGCGATCACAAGCACATCGGCGCAGAAGAAGTACCTTACACATTCACCACGCCAGCGCGGTTGCTGGCTGACTTCTGGGCCGACGTAGATCAATGGAGGTGCACATGACGACCGTAACGCTCTCTGTCGCTTCCCGCGAGGATGTGACCCGACGAGCCCTGTCAGCTTTCAAGGGCGAACAACAAGGGACCCATATCTCCTTCTCGTCCGTGGAACTGCTGTGGCAGACCATGACGCGGAAACGCTGGGAGTTGCTCAAGACGATGACCGGCCAAGGCGCCATGAGCATCCGTGAGGCTTCCAGGCGCGTCGGGCGTGACGTGAAGGCAGTGCATGGTGACGTTCATGCCCTGCTCGATGCCGGCATCCTGGATCACACGGACGATGGCAAGATCGTGTTTCCTTTCGATAAGGTGCATGTGGACTTCACGCTGACAGCAGTAGCCTGACCTGAGTTGACATCAATCTTCAGCATCAGGGCTGCCAGGCCCATAAACCACTTAATCCGGATACTTGGCACCATCAGCTTCCCTTAAGCACCGCCATCGAATCAGCGCTACTATCGTCTGCGATCACTCGACACAAGGACGTAGCCCGATGTCACTGAGCAGCCTCCAGTATCTGGTCCTGCCGCCCATGGGCAATATCCTGCTGGCCCTGCTCGGGGCCCTGCTCTGGCGCGGTTCCCGGGGGCTGAGCCTTACCCTGATGATCGCCGGCCTGCTGTCGCTGCTGCTGATATCGACGCCGCTGGTCAGCTACTGGCTGCGCCACGGCCTGGAGGTCTACCCGCCGCTGACGCCGACGGAGGCCAAGCGGGGCCAGGCGATCGTGATCCTCGGCGGCGGGCGCAACTACGACTCGCCCGAGTTCGGCTGGGGCGACGCCCCATCCAACACCACCTGGCGACGGCTGGCCTACGGTGCCCTGCTGGCCAAGCAATACGACCTGCCGGTACTGCTCAGCGGCGGCCGGGTGCACAAAGAGGCCCTCGCCGAATCGCAGCTGATGGCCAGGGCGATGCGCCAGCTCTTCGACATCGACCCCGCCTGGGTCGAAACGCAAAGCCGCGACACCGCCGAGAACGCCACCGAATCGGCGCGTCTGCTCGGAGGCACGGGCGTTCAACGCCTGCTGCTGGTGAGCCAGGCCTGGCACCTGCCCCGTGCCGTGGCCGCCTTCGAGCATGCCGGGCTGGAGGCGATCCCCGCCCCCACGGAATTCACCGCCGGGCCTGGCCTCGGCCCACTCGCCTTCGTACCGCGCGCCTATTACCTGCGCCAGAGCACCCAGGCCCTGCATGAATGGCTGGGGCGGCTGGTCTACGCCCTGCAGAGGGATCTGTAATCACTGAACGCTCAACGCACAGTAACGCTCGACTCCGACGCCAGCAGCGAAAGATAGCGACTCGATATCTCCTCCGGCGCGAACCGCAGGTAATGGCCAGGTAAAATAGCCGGTGGTTGCTCGATCATCTGGGCGATCTTCGTCGCCAGCTTATCCTCGTCGTCGCGTTCCACGAGGCATTCGGCAAGCTCCCCGGTCAGAATATCCCTGGGGCCCGAGGGGCAGTCCGTGCTGACGACCGGCGTGCCGCAAATCAAGGCTTCCGCGATGACACGGCCAAACCCTTCATAATCGGAGGTCAGGACCAGCAGCCGGGCATTATGGATGTACGGGTAAGGATTGTTCGTCTTGCCAATGAACAGCACCCTGTCTTCCACCCCCAGCTCCTTCGCCAGGGCGCTGGCCCCAGCGATATCGCCATCGCCGACGACCACGAGCTTGCTTGATGTTGCGCTTTTCCTGTACGCCCTCAAGAGCCGGTCATAGCGCTTCTGGCGTAGGTCCAGGCGGCCGACGAAGACGATATAATCGTCGATGTCGACCGTTTCATGCATGCGGCCCTGAATGGACTCGGCATCGATGATGTTGTGGATGACCCTGGCATCGGCCGGCACAACGCCGTGGGCGGCAAGGGACTCCACGATTCCGCTGGAAATCGCGATCACCCGCTTCCCGCCATAGAGCTTTTTCAGCTTGCGCCTGGCTTTCCAACGAAACGAACTCTTGCCCAGAAGCGCCTGGGTGGGGTCGGTGCGGATGCATAACCACGCCTTTTCCGACAAGCAAGAGTGTGCAACGACCTGATGGGCATAATAGAGATTGGCGATGACCACATCGAAAGTCTCGTCGCTTTCGTTCAGCCACTTTTCCACGCCCCGGGCGTGCAGACGAAAGCGGTTCCATTTCTGCCAGACGTTCCTGTAGGCAAAGGGTATGGCCTGTACGTGAACGCCATCCGGGATCTCGTGCCATATCTTGTCGCTCAGCACCAGGATGGTGACCCGGCAGCCGCGCGCCACCAGGGCCTGTGCCAGATTGAGGATGGAGATCGGCGCGCCGCCACCCCCCAGGTGGTCCGACAGGAACAAAAAAGATCCTTCATGCTGGCTGCTCACAGTCGTGCCTTTTTCCATTACCTGCGGATCAATCACCCTTTGGCCTCATGTCGATATGCGAAGGATCTCTTACAAGAGTATCCAACGGCACCTCCTTGAGTTTTTCCAGCCCCGGCTGCCAATTGGTCGTGATGCCCAGGAAGTGCATGAAAAACCCGCGCCTCGATTCCAGCCTCTCGGGCTTGTTGCGTTTAAGACGCTTCTTGAACAACAGCTTCCTGTAGGTCCACGTGTTATGCTGCGAGATAATGTCCACAGCATCGTAACGACAAACGAACTTCCGTGCAGACTTCTTTCTTCTGGCCTCGCGATGACAAAAGTCATAATAAGAATAACTACTCTTGTCCAGCTTGACGAACGGGACATTGTAGCTAGCGAGGTAGAGGGTGCCGTTTTTCTCGACGTCTCTGTCTATGTCCTGGCGATTTGCTATGAGCAATTCATCGATATCGAAGTTGAAAAGCACCCCATCCTTGGCAAAACGGTGCAAACAGTGATTCAAGGCGCCGGGCTGCGCGAATTTGTTGAATCGCTTTCCGGGCGGACCGTAAGGATATCCCCAGCGAATGATGTGGGCACGGCCGGCAAGCTCACGCTCCAGCTCGTCGACATTATCGCTGCCGTTATCGTAGATGTAGATCTCGTCAAGATTGTAGTTCGCACTATAAAAATCAACCCAGTCCGAAATCCACTCTACCCTGTTGTTCTTGGATATGGCCACAAGCACGCTTTTTCCAACCGGCACGCTCAAACCTTTCAGCCGATGAGTTACATGAAAGCCCTCGAACTGAAAAACCACTTCATAATCATCCGCCGGCTCGACCCTTGCTTTCATGAAAGACAGCTTGTGCTCTTCATGCTCGCTCAGCGAAAAAGGGATTTTCTTGCCATTGACTACCAAGGTGGCACTTTCCATGTAGCCATGGAGATTCAACCCTGGCGGCCCTATCGCCACCAGCGACGAGTCCTTCTCATCAATAAACACGTCATAAAAGAGAGTCTTATGATCGAAATTGACCAGCTCACCTGGTGCAAACGCGTCCCTGGCGTTAGGGGTTCTTTCCAAGCCCATATCTTCTGGAATAAAGACCGGATTTATCTCTACACTCATAACTCGATACAAGCCTGCATAAGGTAAATACAACATGGCAATTGCCCCTGAGCCGCCCAGGACTGCCAGCGAGAGCGCCCAGAGGGGGCGTACCTGTCACGCCCCATCACGGCCAGGTCAACCAAAATCGATACCGACGATTAGCGCAAGAATACCAGCAACACCCAACGAACGTCACGGCAACACATCGTGAGCCCGACTCAACAATCATCCAGTAACTGAAATACAGTACTCCCGGCGCCGCGGCGCCGCGGCGCCGCGACAAAGCTCAATCCATCAAGTACATCTGATGTAATGGAAGCTCTAGCGTGGTAGCCCGCCAGGCCGATGACGCTGGCAAGCCGCTCAGGCATACTGAGCGCGCATTTCGCCACGGTGGCGCTAACCAATATCAGGAGTCACGCCGTTGAGAACGTTAGTGGTCGTTCGCTCACTCAAGATGGGAGGCATGGAGCGAGTTGCGGTGAACCTCGCCGATGCCTTCGCCGAGGCGGGCTGCGAAAGCCACTTGCTGACCCTGCGCCACCACCCTGTGCCGTTGGTGCCCGAAAACGCCGCGGTACACGTTCATCACCTGCCCATCGTGTGCTGGAACCGAGCGACGGTGGTTGGCCTGCTCATCGAATGGGTATCACGGCTCCTTCTCAACCCGCTCCTGCACCGTTCCCACTTCGTCTGGACCGGCTGGCTCGGGGGCCCCTTGTTTCGACTCTGGCTCAAGCGCTTCGAGAAGCGTCATGGCCATGTCGACCGCCTGATCTTTCGAGGTAGGGGCTCCTTCGAGATGGTGTGGAACTTTCGCGATGACCGTCTGCGCTTCGTGCTCGAGAACATCGTGCGGCCCAAACCTGGCAGCTGGAAATCGCGCCTGTTCGCACGCTGCCTTTACCAGGACAACCATCTGGTCGCCGTCTCCGACGGAGTACGCGAGACACTGGAAGCCGGCGAGAGAATCTGGAACGTTTCACCGCGCTCGCTGCAGACGATCGTCAATCCGTGCCCCACCGTCAGCATTCAGCGCCTGATGAACGAACCCGACAATGACATACCCGATAGTCCCTACATCATCAACGTCGCCCGGCTGACCAAGGCCAAGGACCACTCGCTGCTGATCCGGGCCTATGCCCGGGCAGGCATCGACGAAAAGCTGGTCATCATCGGAGAAGGCCCCGAACGCCCGGCTATCGAGAAGCTGATCGCCGAGCTTGACCTCGAAGGTCGAGTCATTCTCGCCGGTCATCGACTGAACCCCTATCCCTGGCTGAAGCGCGCCCGATTGTTCGTGCTGAGTTCGCGCTTCGAGGGGATGGGCATCGTGCTGTTCGAAGCATTGGCCTGCGGTACGCCGGTGTTGTCCGTCGACTGCAAGGGTGGCGTCCGCCAGATTCTCAAGGGCCCTCTCGAGTCATCGCTGGTGCCACGGGAAGAACAAGCGCTGGCCACGCGCATCGGGGAAATGGTCAGGGGGGGGAAAACCACTCCCGACCTGACATGCCTCGGGGAGTTCGAGCCGCAACAGGTAGCACGGCGTTTCCTCGACGCGCCCTGACGTCAGCCGAAGCGGGGCCGGTCCGAGTATGAGCCTGCTCCTCACCGCATCACGCCCGTGGTGACGACGAGGCACACAGCCAGCACCACCGCCAATAGTGCGTCACCAGCCCACCGACGATCAGGTTGTGAACCGTCACCCCTGTACTGAAGGACAGGTAGGACTCGAACTGATTGACGACGACCCAGTAGACGAAGAAGCCGCAGGCGAACAGCGCCATATCGCCGGGCATCGCCCCGCCCCTCCAGGCCAACCAGGTGGCCCGACCAATCCAGATCACCAAGGCACCCATCAGCGCCAGGCCAAGCAGCCCGTAAGCAACCCAGGTCTCGATGAAGAAGTTGTGCAGGTGACCGAAGTTCTGTTTGACGAACTCCGGCAGCCAGGGCGTTTCGTCGATGACCAGGCTCCGGCCCTGACCGCCCCAGCCGACCAGTGGCCGGTCGCCGATCCACTGCGCGGCGGCCACCCAGGTATGAATGCGTATGCCGACGCTGCTGTAGGGCACGTTATCCAGGTTGCCTTCCAGCACCTCGGCAATCACCTGGTTTTCCGTCGTCAGCCGCTCGCCCAGGGTATCGTGGAATGCCGCCAACAGGGCCGTCAACGTGATCAGCACGACCCCCGCAGCGAACAACAGCCTGCGACGCAAGCGAGCAAGCCCGACGTGGCGCGCCTGCCAGACGAGCCAGATCAACCCCAGCGAGGGTAAAGCCAACGCCAGGGCAAGCCACACGGCCCGCGTCTGGCCGATGACGATGCCGACGGCGCACAATAACAGCACCCCCAGCCAACTTGCCAAGCGCCATGCGGCAACACGTGGCCATCCGATCCAGCGGGGACCGAACACGACCACGCCCAGCAGTGAAACCCCGAACAGCATCGAGCCGTGCTGCAGGTTGCGAATCCCGAAACCCACGCGCTCGCCTTGAAGCCCCCGCCACCACTCCTGCCAACCGTCACCATGGGTAAACGTGGCGACCAGGTAGCCCACCAGAGCCAACCCCCACACAAGCAGCGTGTTGCGCGTGCTCCCGCCCAGCCACCAGGCAATGGCGATGAAGATGAACAGCTTGGCCAGCCGATCGACTTCCGGGGTGTCCGAGACCCACTGCGGATGATGCATATAACCCAGCCCCCAGGAGAGCACCTGCACGGCAAGGGCCGCCAGCAACAGCCAGAGCGCGGCACTGTTGCGCAACCCGCGCCCATACGTCAGTACCGTCGCAAGGCCGAGAAAGGCCGCTAGCGATTCAGCGGGGCTGCCTACCGGTGGCCAGAGAATATTGAAGAACGCCATCAGGCACAGTGCCAGGCCGCCGGCCATGAACAGCCAGCGTGGACAAGGCCAGAGTCGAGGACGCCAGAAGTCGGAAAGGTTGGTAATCATGTGGCCCAGCACCTCTAATAAAGAGCGATCTGACGAATTAAGCTTGAATCAAGCAAAAGCCCACAAACGAGCAGCCAAAAACATGACCAAAGGCACAAGCAAGGTAGAAATCGCCACGGCGGACAAGCCCGAAATGGAAGTTGTGGCTAAAAGACTAGCAAGTATCCCATTATTGGCAGCGAAGCCTGCTACGGCGACGAGAAAAAAACGTCCCGAATGCCCTCTTCGTCGAAAGGTAAAGCGTCGATGCCCCCATAGCGACACCTGAAAGGCGACCAGAAAGGCTAGAACATTAGCCAGAAAAGGAGAGATCGAAGCCCAGAACCAAAAGACAGCGGCGGCAACAGCAAGGTGTACCAACGTTGCGAATACCCCGACACCGCCAAAACGAACCAGCGTAGTCAGTTCTTCGGTCAGACGCCTCATTGTTCGCTCTCACTATCACCAAGACTACCTACCCCCTTGATTCTTTTGCCTTCCTCTTCAAAGCCATCATGGCTTTGTACCGGCAAAACTCTGCTATCGAGGCTGTCTACTTCCACTAGGTATAGCGGACGTTGCTTGACTTCTACGAACAGCCGCGCCACATACTCTCCCAGCACACCGATAGAAAGCAGTTGCATACCTCCAAAAAACAAGACAGCCGACATTACCGATGCATAGCCAGGAGTATCGCGTCCAAACACCAATGCCTTGAAAACTATTACCAATATGTAGAGGAAAGATAATAACGCGATGCCACCACCGATATAACTCCAGACTCGCAAGGGGAGCGTCGAGAACCCCACTACGCCATCGAGTGCAAAATTCCACAGCTTCCAAAGATTGAACTTGGATTCACCGACCTGCCGAGCAGGACGCTCGTAAGGGACGCCCACTGAACTATAGCCAGACCAAGCAAATAACCCCTTCATGAAACGATTCCGCTCGGGCAAACGCTTTAGCGCCTCGACGACTTTCCGATCCAGTAAGCGAAAATCGCCAGCGTTATCGGGAATAGGGGTCGGAGATATACGATTGAAAAGGCGATAGAAAAGATTCGCCGAGGTGCGTTTGCGACGCGTATCTTCGTGACGGGATACCCGAACACCATAAACCATAGCGTAGCCTTCATCGAGCCACAAGCGTATGAAGTCGTTGATCAGCGCTGGTGGATCCTGCAGATCTACATCCATAGGTACTACACCATCGCCACGCGCATGATCGAGGCCCGCCGTCATTGCCGCTTCCTTGCCGAAGTTCCGAGACAATTTAAGCCACCTCACCCGGCTATCTTGTTCTGCAGCCAAATGCAGTTCCTGTAGGGTAGCGTCTGTGGAACCATCATCGACAAAAAGAATTTCAAGATCGACACCTGGATAACTCACCTCTCGCTCGACAGCTTCGAGAAACGGCCCGATCGCTTCGCATTCGTTCTTTACGGCCACAACCAATGTGATTAATTTATTCATAATCCCTTGACTCAAAGACACCATTTAGCGCTTCAAAGCACGAATGCACTGGACGAAACATTAGCAATACCTAGCATAAAGGTATCAACATAACACAACAACTTACTTGACTAAACAAAGTACAAATGCCTTGATGATTACCTGACGACTACACTCAGGGGTTGACGCGCCCTGATTCAACAACACGACATCATCAGCTTTTGCATCTCGATAGCCTGAACGGCGCTCAACATCGTGCGGTGCCAAACGCGCACCATGGACGACCTCAAAATGACGTGCGCCGAAGTCCACCAGCAGGCTATCGATCAGCCGCTGTTGTTCTAGCTCGAAGTATCCGACATCCTTGTAAACCTTGCCCGACCAAATCCGCCCCTCCAGCACACTGGCAACGGCATCACGCTGTTTCTCGGCATCAGCGAGCCAGTCACCGGGCGGGCTCTTTGTACCAGCATGCTGAGCGTCAAGAAACTGCATGACTATAGCTAAACAAGCCACGCCCGCCCAACCCCATTTAGGCACCTTGGTACGCCAGGCAGACCAGGCCATGCAGGCCAGCACGATCAGCAGGAAAGCCATCGGCGCGGCGAAGCGGCCGGTAACCCGAAACCGATCGTAGAGCGGAAGCGTCAGCGATGGTATATCCAGCGAAAGCAATCGCTGCCCCGCAATGCGAAGATCGAAGGCCATCGCATAGATCACCAATAGTAGCGCCGCGATCAATAAAAAGACCAATCGCCGCTTCCTGATATCATGGCCCTTGATAGAAGCGTTGAGCCAGCCACTCAAATAGCGGTTAGGCCATGCCGGCTTTCTTGCGAACATCCCTGCGCTCACGACAGCGCTTGCCAACAGCAACAGCCACGTCCCGGTGCCCAAATAGAGAATGGCGTCGCTTTGCGGCGGCTCATCAATGGCATAAAGATTAGGCACGATGGCCCAGCCAAGGGATTCCGCAAATGCAAGTAGATCCAGAGAGTAAGCTTTCGCTCCCTCGGTCGTTGCGTGCTCACCATGGAACACACCAACGACATACAGCAATGCCAATGGCCAGAGGACGGCCAAAGGCGCTGCTAGCCAACGACGTTCGGAAAGCAATACGACACCGACGATAGCAATCGACATGGCCCCCAGGTAAGCATGACTGAGAATGGCCAGGCCAGTGGCAGCGATGAACTCCCAGCGCCACCAAGATGATCGGTTTTCAGTGCCGACGGGTACGCTACACATTGCCCAGAGCACGACCCAATAACTGCTCAGAGCAATATGCTGCGCACCGATCATGCGGACAGGCATGATCAAGCTGAAGACCAGCAATGCGCAAATCAACCAGCGAGTTACCTCTTCATCGACAAGCAGCCTTGCCAAGCGATAGGCCATGAGGGCAAACAGTACGCTGTTGATAATCGTCAAGACATGAAAAGGAATATAGAACCCCGTTAGATCGTTAACGACCTTGGCCAACAAGGCAAGCCACGGCGCCCCGTCGCTGAAGAAAATATTGACGCCGCCGAAATTGGGGTTTTCTCCCAGTGGCCAGTGCCATTGGCCACGCACGAAGATTTCGAAAGCCGCCGCCGCATTTGGATAGTCAGTATCGATCATCAAACCACCCGCCAGGACATTAGCCGGCGAGCCACACACGATCCAGAAGCAAGCCATGCCCAGCAAGGCGGCGACAAGATAGCCCAGCCAGACGTTAAAAGGTGTTTTTGAATGCTGCTCAGCCATCAGGGTTCCATTGCCTGTCGAGTTCATTTAATACCGAATTCCGGTCGTCGAAGCCATGCAATGCACTAGCACCGCTCAGCGCGCACGTACCGCAATCGTCACCTGGTCGATCACAAAGCACTCCACTTCCCCGGCACCACATGCGGCGTCTGCCAGCTGGCCATCGGTAATCGCGTAGACACGATTCGCATCCAGCTCACCGCGAGCCACTCTCTTCACTTCAGGGGCGGTCGCGTCGCTCAAGACTTGTGCGTCGACACGAGCAAAGTAGGCCACATTCAAAGTCAAGTCATGTCGAACAGCCAGCCAAGTATAAGGTTTTAACGTGCCCAGATCGTCCCCCGGCAGGTAGCTAAGCGAATCATGCGACTCCAGCAGGGCATCCAGCCGGTCATCTTCCAATGCCGGGTAGGGAGACCCATTCGCCACTGAGGCCACACGACCGGCCAGCCCTGAGTGGATGAAATGATGAAAAGGCTTCAGATCGGCCCACTGCGCCAGCCATGCGATAGCCAACAGCGCGATCAGATTTCTATAACGAATCGCCTTGGAGAGATAAACCACGCAGAGAAGCAGGAGCCCATACAACAGTGGCCATGCCATGCGGCCACTGGAGCGGATGTATTCGGTCAATGGGGCCAAGAGCGCGGGATAATCGACCGACCATACCAGCTTGCCGATCACCCACCGATCGCCAAGCGCGAACACGAAAAGTCCCAGCAGCGCCACAGCTAGCAACCGCGCTTCTCCGCTTAGCTTACGCAGTTGCATCCAATGAAGTCGGCGTACCGCGACTAGAAATCCCGCCAAGAGGAAAAGTAAGGCTCCGATACCAGCATAGGCCTGGCCTTCGTATTGCCCGGCAATCGGTGTCAGCCAGCCGGGCAGCACATGCGACGCCCCGCTCATCTCCGTACCCTTGAAGAACCAGGCCTCGGATAGCGGGTTAATGTAAGTCATCGCCTCAGCAGAAAAATACCCAAAACCCGAACCCGGGCCGACATCCAAACCATATTGGAAATAACCCGCCAGCCACATTGTCGCCAGCACACTGGCAACACTAATAATTGCACCCACCCCCAAGCTCAAACTGGCTTTGTGCCGTCGGCTTGTCATAGACCGGATTAGCTGGCAAAGCCACCAGGCGGTCCATAGCGTCCCGACCATGAAGAAAAGGTAAAAATGCACCAGAACGGCGACTAGCAACAAGCACAGCCAGTTCGCCATGGTGCTTATGTCGTCACCAATCCGACCTCCACCGCGCAGCGCCAATCCCAAGCCCCACAAGATTAGCCAGTGAGCCGTTAGCGCCTCATGCCCATGAGCGCCCAACCCCCGCATCGTGACAATGGGCAGCAAGATCAATAACGCAGCAAAGAGCACTGACCCAACCGGGCGACACCCTAGGCGCAACGCCAACCCACAGGCGAATGCCGCATTCAGGACATGATTCGACAGCATCACCAGACCCTGATATTGGAACGGATCAGGTAGAGCGTCGTGAAACAGCTTGAGCGGAAGTGCAAGAAGCGGTATCGAATCGGTAAAGACGATACTCGAATCGATGAGCGTGCCTAACTGCGGAATAGCGCCCAATGGCCAGCGCCACTCGTCGCGGCGGAACGCATCCCAGCCAATGAAATGCTGAAACGGGTCGCCCTCGGTGAGCAACCACCGCACCTGAGTCGGATCGATAGTCGACCAACCATATAAATAGAGTGCCAGCCAGGCTCCCAACAGAGCGGAAACTGCAACTGCCAACGCCTGTTGATGACCTTTCAGAGCCGAGCCGAATTGCGCCATGCCACTACTGTTCGCTGTCATTGTCTACCCGCTCCCACCCAGCAAAAATCATATTATCCACGGCAATGCAGCGCATTTCCGGCAACTGGCATACAGGCCCCGCCAATGTCGTATCGGTCAAGGCATACAACGTGTCGCGGCTCAGCCCCTGACTCGCGTACGCCTCACGCGCCGGCTCGGCTGCCTGATAAAGAACCCCCTGGTTGACGCGGGCGAAATAAGCAACGTTGATCGACAGATCATTGCGAGCCGCCAGCCACGTCGCCGCCTTGAGATGGTACATGTCATCACCGGGCAAGTAACTCAGCCGGTGCCGGCCCTCGGCAAGCTCGTGCAAGTCCTCGCGAGCCAGCCAGGGAAACGGTTCGTAGGAGTGGCTGGCGAAGGTCAGAGTCTGCATATTGCCACGCACATAGACGTGCCAAGGCGCCAGATCCCACCACTGCAGCGCTACGCAGAGAGCCAGTACTGCAGCCAATGCTCGCGCTGGCATTCGCTGCACCAATGCCAGCAGCGACAGGAACACGGCGACATAAAGCAACGGCCAAGCCATACGACCGCTGGAGCGCAGATATTGCGTTATCGGCTCAAGGAATTCCGGATATCGCCATTCGTATAGCCAGGGTCCGAGAACCCAGCGATTACCCAGCGCAAAAAAGAACAGAGCTAGCGGGGCCAGCACCCAAACCGTGCGACTTGGCCAACTACGAGTCGTGGCCGTCACCGAACCTCTACGCAGCAGAGCACAGCCTAACGCAACGCCCAATAGCGTCAGCACCCCCAGGCCGGCGTAGGCGAAGCCCTCGTACTGTCCCTGGAGCGGCGATAGCCAACCCGGCACCACACGGGAGACACCATGAAAATCCGTTCCCCCGAAGAACAAGCCAGCCGACCCGGGGTTGAAGAAAGTAAGCAGCCCGGCACTATACAGGCCAAAGCCGGTATCACCTTCGATCTTCACACCGAATTGAAAATAACCTGTCGCCAGCATGACGCCGACGGTAACCAGCACCGTAGCCAGCATCCATCCGCCATGCCTGACGAGTGCCCGGCCCCGTAGCTGCCATCCCGAGCGTATACACCAGGCGGCCCAGAGCACGCCGACCATGAAGAACAGGTAAAAGTGGATCAGCACCGCCAGATTAAGCAGCAACATCCAGCGCCACAGACCCTGGCGCGTAGCCGAGCATTCCAGCCCCAGCCATAGACCAAGCATTATCAGCCAGTGGGCAGAGAGTGCCTCATGCCCCAGCGCGCCGGGGCCGCGCATCGTCACCGCTGGCAATGCCAGCACCAGCAGGCCAACCAGTAATGCCCCGGGACGCGTAGCCTGCAACCGCAATGCCAGGCCAGCCGCCACGGCAGCGTTCAAGGCCAGATTGACCGCCATCACCATTCCGACGTACTGGAAGGGATCGGGCAAGACCTCATGCAGCAGCTTGAGAGGCAAGGCGATCAGTGGAATGGAATCGCTGAATACCACGCTCGAGTCGATGGCACTGCCCAGCGTCGGCACCGCTCCCAGCGGCCAGCGCCACACATCGCGTCGAAACATATCCCAGCCACTGAAATGCTGAAAGCTGTCCCCTTCCGCCAGCAGCCATGTCACGTTGAGCGGATTCAGAGCAGGGCCATAAAGCCAGACGGCCATCATCAGGCCAGCCACCGCCGCCAATAGCCCTGTGGCGACATTCAGCCACCGGGCCCTGCCGAAAGAATCATTCGGCCACGGTACTGCAAACATCGCGTATTTCAGATCGCACCTTCCAGAGCGTTACAGCCCAACAGATTATTTGAAGCACAGCCGAGCCGCTGAGCGAGCGGGCATTATAGCCAGCCGCGGGTAGAAGAAAAATGTCGCCACCTGGAGACTCCGCGCCACATACCATGGGCCGCTCGCGACCGAGCCTGAACCATGAAAATCAGGCCTGGACTGAAAATCCACAAACGGGCTGCATAAAAAACCGCCCCTCGGCCGAGGGGCGGTTTCCGCAAGCAAAGTGATGGGGCGTTCAGCCCATCAAGGCTGCTCAATACACATCGAAGTTTTCAATCGACAGGTTATTGCTGTTCACGCCATTCAGTATGGCGATTTGCTCGCGCCCGGCGCTGTCGGACCAGTCCTGGTCATAATAGATCTCGGCATTGCCCGAGTCCGAATTATTGGCGACCAGGTAGAACTCGGCCGCCGCGCCCGTACCCATCATCAACTGGTCGGCGTCAGCCGCCTCGTCAAGCAACACGACCTTCTGATCGTCTCCCGAAGTCGTATTGGCCAGCGACGTGCGTATCTGAAAATCGCCGGCAGCCAAGTCGCTATCGCCACGTACGGCGTCGGTGGTCGAGTTGGCGAACTGGATCGCGCCCTCGTCGGTATCGAGGAAGGAAATCACGTCGTCGTTGTTATCGAAATCGGTGATAGTGTCCGTTCCGACCCCGGCATCGAAATGAAACTCGTCGTTGCCGAAGCCACCGGTCAAGATATCGTCGCCGGCTAGCCCACCGAAGATATCGTCACCGTCGCCACCGTTCAGCGTGTCGTCACCCTGCCCCCCGACCAGCAGATCTTCGCCCGCCTGGCCATTGAGAGTGTCCTCACCTCGACCACCACGCAGCGTATCGTTGCCATCGCCGGCATTGACGGTCGCCCCTGCGCTGGCAACATCGTCGCTGTCGGCAATGGTCAGGCTATCGTCGCCACTCCCCAGATCAGCGGAGGTCAAAGCCGCACCGGCCGTCAAGATTATGTTGCCCCCGGCATCACCGGCATTGACCATCTCCAGCGCCTCGAAAGCGCCAGGATTGAACTCCGTCTGCAGGTTGAGCCCATCCACCGGATTGACCGAGGTCGCACCGTCGACATCGCCCGCGACCAACGTGACGTTGCCCTCGCCCATTACGTTCAGGGTCGTCGTATTGCCGGTCCCGGTGACACCCAGGGTATTGTTGCCCGTTGCCTCGACAGTCAGCGTTTCAAGCGTACTGTTGTCGGCAACCTGATTGCCCTGCTCGTCGCGAACGATATTGGCAAGCCCGAGCGCCGCCGTGGAATTGGTCGCCTCGACCTTAATATCGGTGGTTTCGATATCATCGAAATCGGCCACGGCCAGATCGCCATCGGCCTGTGCCGCCACGTTGGACAAGGCCAGCGTAAACGAGGGCGCGGTGACGCTAGAGAACCCCACCGTGGTGCTCTGATTGGCCACCTTGAACGTCGATACCTCGCCCAGGTCGGTCACGAACCCCGGCGAACTACTTCCCGTCACGCCAACGGACGCCACACCCTCTGTATTGCTCAAGTCGAGCGTGGCACCCGGTTCTCCAGCAAACCCGACCTGCACGTTCTCGATACCATTCAAATCCGGTGCCGCCGTAACCGGCCCACTCAGCGTCGCCCTGAGCGTATCGTCGCCACCCAGACCATTGAGTGTGTCCTCGCTGGTCAGCGTGTTACCGCCATTGTCAGCCAATGGCGCCATGAACAAATCACGGTTGGCCGTGCCCCCCAAGGTATCCGCCCCGGCGTTAAGCGAGGCCAGTTTGCCATCCACCGGGTCGAGCGCAGCAACCGTAGACTCGGGATCAGCGGCGGCCGCCGATGCCGGATCCGTTACCGGATCCAGGTAATCGCGCCCCACCATCAACGCATCGGACCCTTGATAAGCCGCCATCTCGGCCTGCGTATCCAGGGCCTCGGTAAAGGCACCCGCGGCCGTCACCTTGGCGTCCCGCGCGACCATGTCGTCACCCTGCGCGCCCTCGGCGATCGCTACCGAAATATCGGCCAGCGAGCGTTGCCCGGACTGAAACTGATCGACCCAGTACTGCAGGCCAGTCGACTCGGCATCGCGGCCGAACAGCTGTTGATAGAGATTGTCGACCATATCCTCGGGCGACAGCGACCCAAAGCGCGTCGTGAACTCCATCGAACTGCCGAATGCGTCAACGATACTTGCGTTGCCTTCCTCGTCGACCCTGTCCGCCCAGTAGGCGAGACCGTCGGAGTCCGCCGGGCGGCCGTAGTAGGCGACATACATGGTTTGAACGAAGTTCTCAGCAGCTTGTGTAGCCATGGTTGTACCTCACTTGCTGTCCTTGAGCATTTCAGCACCGGTAGGCAGCGGCGGCCCATCGCCAGTACTGGATCGGGCTGATTGCGGCCTGCCCGCGGGGCGGGCGAGACGCCTGGTTTCATCGAGCCTCAAGGCAGTTACGCAGGAAGGGCAGGATTGGTTTCAGCGATCGGAAATTTTTTTATGGGCCAAGTTTAACGAGCCAAGACAGCAAGGCCCTTTCGTCGACGCACTAGCACCGAAGCCCCGGGCCGAGTCAGCGGCAGGCCAGCAGGAGCGCTCGGCCTCGAGAACGTGATGCCCAGGCGGCAAGACCTGCTGGCTCGGCGAACTGGATGGCTACGAGACCCCGGGGAGGGTCTGCCGGTTTTTCCAACCCCGACGCACCGCGTCAGCGCCAGTGGTTGGCTGGAGGTTGCAGGTTGAACATCACCAGGATTGGTGGATTGTTTAGCCCGCCTTTTGCAGTCGATATAAAAAAGCCCGAGACCAATGGCCCCGGGCTTCTTACATCACTTAATCTAACGATTGATCAGGCTACCGCGTCAGTTGTCGTGGAGTCCTGAACGCCCAACTGCAGCGCGAAGTCCTCACCTGTCGCGCCTTCCGTGCCATCGTTATCCGAGTAGACATAGGTAGCGCCGTCCAACTCGAAGGATACGTAGCCGTTATCGGCAGCAGTATTTCCACCGGCAACGTCGAATGCCGCATCGATGTCGGCGGTACTATCAATGTCGCTCGTGATGTCTACAGGAGCAACCGTATTACCATCGAGATCGACCAGTGTATCCCCATTACTGGAGTCGAAGCCAGTGACTACATCTCTGGCATCGTACTTGGAGGTGAGGAACGTTTCGCCAGTACGGACGCCATTACTGTCAGTCTCATAAGACGAAACGGCCAATTCCGTATTTCCGCTACCCAGCTCGATATTTTCCTGTGCATAAGCGGCGCCAGTATACACCAAGTCGCCGTTCAGTTCAGAAGCATCGAAGCTATCGAATTGACGGCCGGCTTCCTCGTACCGGACGTCGGCATCGCCGGATAGATTCATCGTGCCGCCGGTAAACTCATTGTCCGTTTTCAGCACCTT
This sequence comes from Modicisalibacter radicis, assembly GCF_900961225.1. Classification (GTDB taxonomy): domain Bacteria; phylum Pseudomonadota; class Gammaproteobacteria; order Pseudomonadales; family Halomonadaceae; genus Modicisalibacter. The sequence goes on along the minus strand of NZ_CAAHFN010000071.1, from coordinate 2,908 downwards.
AAGGTCGAGCGTAGTTTCCGCCCCTTCGGCATTGACCGCTTCGACATTGACCGAATCACCGGCATCACGCAGGATCATGGGGGAACCGTCGGGCTCGTCAGTCAGGCCCGCAGCAGTGGCAATCACCGTTTGACCGGAAGCCAAGTGATTGATGTCGCCACCGGATTGGAAGTTGAAGGTCTCAGCGCCATCCAGCTGACTTGCGTCAACCTTGGAATAGCTTTCGAACGTGAGGGATTCGAAGCCGCTGACATTGCTGTCGATGTAACCCTCAGGCGACATGCTGCCCGTCACCGTCAGCGAATCGTTACCATCGCCGCCGTCGATAGCCGGCGCGGCCGTACCACCGCTGATATCGTCGACCGTCAGTACATCATCACCGCTACCGGTCGTTACGCGAGTGGCATTAGCGAGCACGTCTTCACCGATGGTGACGTTGCCAGCATAGCCTGACGCATCGATCTCGGCGCCTTGTTCAGCAGTGCCGACGACGGCACCGAGCAGCTCGAAATTACCACTGTCACCGGTAATTTCCAGATTCTGCAGTGGACCTGCAATGGACTCGTTCAGGTTCAGGGACGAATCACCCGTCGCAGCAACGCTCAGCGCAGTTAACGTGTCGGTATCAAGGCCAGACACCGTCACCGTAGAATTCTGGATATCGAACTGGCCTGAAGCCGCCGAGCCGGTATCCAGATTGAGGATGATATTGGCACTATTCTCAACCATCACGGCTTTATCGGCGTTCAAACCATTGACGTTGATGGTTTCAGCACTCTCGACGTTCGTGAAACGGATCGCCTCATTTTCGCCGAGTGAGAAACTCTTGTTGTCGGCAGACACTTCGTCCCCATTGACAACCAAGACCTGCTCATCAGTCGGCGGAGCCTCGCCATTATCATCGCCGCCATCGGTCGGGGGCGTCTGTTCATCACCGGTCGAAGCGTCGATCTCGGCTTTAGCCGAAGCGATTTCCTGTCCGCTGGAATTGCCATCGACTTCTGTAACGACGCTTTGAGCGACCTCCATGTCGTATTCGGCGTCCGTCACATTCTCAGTGTAGTAATCGGCAACTTCTGTCTTGGCCTCAATCGACTCGGCATCGGAGCCCTGGGCCGCATTCATGATGGTGACGGCGATTTCGGAAAGCGACTTGTCGCCGTTGGTAAGCACATCGGCGTAATAGCTCTGGCCTTCGGGCTCAGCATCCCGGTTGAATAGTTGCTGATACAGTGAATTAACGAGCTGGTCGTTATTGAGATCGCCGTATTCCTGGGTGAATTCTTCCGACGTGCCGAAGGCATCGAGAATCGCGCCCTGGCCCTCTGCTTCGGCGCGCTCAGCCCAATAGACCTGGCCCTCGGTGTCAGCCGGGCGACCATAGTAAGCGACATAAAGACTTTGGACGAAATCGAGGGAAGCTTGTGTTGCCATGCGGTTGATCTCCATATCGGGGCGCATGAATGCAGCTTGCCGTGCGCTCGAAGCGAGCGACTCCGGGGAGTTAGCGTACTGCTAACCCTATTAGGCTCATCCATGTGCCTTAAGTAACTACAGAGTTACACCATGTAACCTGCTTGCCAGTATAGTTAGTAAAACAGCGTTTGCAATGCCATTTCCATTCGAATTGGTGATGGATAGCCAGACGCACAGGCCAATTCCTTATATGCCCCACCTTTCAATTGGGTCCGTCATGTCCGTTGAGCGAGGCCAATAGCGGTTTATAACCGCCTGTCCCCCAGGCTCCAGCCAGCCGTGTGCGGCGCCAATAAAGGCCTATAGTTCAACCTTCCATAAATAGAGTTAATTTTCACTTAACAAACGAAAGTCACTAATATAGCTATACCTGATTAAATGATCGCTCAATCGCCAAAATCGAACATCAATTCGTCATCATCGCCATCGAGAAGCCGGTCATAACTTTCGGTAGCCGAACCCGGCTGCTGTCGCTCATGAAACTTGTCGCGTTCGGTCAGCTTGTCGACTTGTGCCGTCGAAAAAAGCTGGCCATAAGCCAAGACCAGAGCGCCCTGCTTGCGCAAGGCGGCAAAGTCATCGGCCGGTAGTGCGTTCAAGGCTTTTTCATCAATATAATGAAGGCCTTCAACCTTATATGGAGGCAGACCCTCGCCCCGGTCGACTTGCAAAGCCCACGGTTTGATCAATCCAGCTTCCTGCAACAGTCGAGTTGCCTGCTGGGTGGCCCGATATTGTGTCCTGCGCTGCTGCAGAAAGCTCATGGTCTGTCGCACACGGCTTGCCAGTTCACCGTCTTCATCGAACAAGGGCTCACCCCGGCCCTCGTCGGTCAGGCTATCCCTCTCGAGGCACAGCACCTGTCGTTCACCTTCGCCCTGGCCGATCGTGACCAGATCGAACGGATAGCCACGCAGCGATGCCGGCACGTAGTCCGCTAGCCAGCGTCCGTCGGAGTGAAGATAGAGGTTCTGCTCGGCGTTCAAACCGAGTAACGCCACAGCCTCGAAACCATCGCTCTGCTCAATGAACCCCAGCAAATAGTAGGGCAAGAGGCGGCTTATTTCGGCGGTCAGAATCGACGTCACTGGCTGCCCGGCCGTAAATGCATAACGCTCTCTGGGTAGCCAGCCATGATCGGCATGTTGCTTGCGAGACAGGGGAATAAAGTCGTTCATCGGCACTCCACAACAGAAATGGCAGTCGTCGCGCTCTACGCTTACGCAAGCTTATCCAACCCTGGGCAGGTCAGTCTACTTGCGCTCTTAGGCCGTTGCCGAGCTTGGAAACGAAACTCGGCGATGTCTAGATACCATCTCTCCTAACCGGTCACAAACGTCTCATTAAGCGGCTTGTGGCCGGTATTCGGTTTGCGTCTTGAGGACTCCGTAGGCGATGTGGATCAGCTTGCGCATCGCCGCCCCCAAGGCCG
>NZ_CAAHFN010000070.1 GCF_900961225.1 Modicisalibacter radicis | reverse complement strand
AGTTAACAGTCCTCCCCTGGGTCTCGCCGGGGCGTGTGCCCGGTGTGATCCAGTCGATGCTGGAGATGGCGCCTGCCTTCGTCTTGCCTGAGCGACGCGAGCGATCTTACCCCCGATCAGTCAGGCGCCGACCCCAGAAGTACCCGACCAAGAGAAATGCCAGTCAGCGTTAACTGACTGGCATTAGGGCGAAGCCCGGCTTTGTTGATAGCGCTTTGATGCTGTCTCGCGGTCAGGCCTTGTTGGGCTGCTTGACCATGCGCAGGTAGGGCTTCTTCTCGTCCCAGCCCTGAGGGAACAGCTCCTTGGCCTGCTCGTTGCTCACCGAGGGCACGATGATGCAGTCGTCGCCATCGGTCCAGTTGACCGGGGTGGCGACCTTCTGGTCGTCGGTCAACTGCAGGCTGTCGATGACCCGCAGGATCTCGGCGAAGTTGCGCCCGGTGCTGGCCGGGTAGGTGATGGTCAGGCGGATCTTCTTGTTGGGATCGATGATGAACACCGAACGCACCGTCAGGGTGTCGTTGGCGTTGGGGTGAATCATGTCGTAGAGATCGCTGACGGTACGGTCGGCATCGGCGAGCAGCGGGAAGTTCAGGCCGTGACCCTGGGTTTCCTCGATGTCGCCGGCCCAGTTCCGGTGATCCTCGACCGGGTCCACCGACAGGCCGATGGCCTTGGCGTTGCGCTTCTCGAACTCCGGCTTCAGGCGCGAGACTTCGCCGAGCTCGGTGGTGCAGACCGGGGTGAAGTCCTTGGGGTGCGAGAACAGGATGACCCAGCTGTCACCGGCCCACTCGTGGAACTTGATCGGGCCTTCTGTACTGTCCTGGGTGAAATCAGGGGCGGTATCGCCTAGATGCAGTGCCATGACTTGCTCCTTGAACATGACCGGTGGATGGCTTATTCGCTGTGCTGCTAAAAGCGTTTCCCTACTATGACATCGGGTCGGCCCCAAGGGGAAACAACCCCTGGGGCTATGCAAATATCCGGGCGCTATTTACCCCGTGTCCGCAGCCGGTGAGCGTGCTGGCCAACGCCGGCCGGCACGCTGTCGCAAACGCGTTCAAGCGTTGCTTTGGTGGAGCCTGTCCAGCCCTTCGAGCAGCCCGGCCATGTCGTCGGCGTGCTCCTCTTCCTGGGCGAGAATGTCTTCCATGATACGCCGCGAGGTGGGGTCGTTCTCGCCCAGGTAATTGGCGATCTCGCGGTAGCTGTCGATGGCGATGCGCTCGGCGATCAGGTCTTCCTTGATCATCTCCTTGAGCGAGTCGCCCTCGACATACTCGGCATGCGCGCGGGTCAGGATGCCCTCCGGAGAAAAGTTGGGCGCGCCGCCCAACTGGACGATGCGCGCGGCAAGCCAGTCGGCATGCTGCTGTTCCTGCTGGGCGTGTTCGAGGAATTCGTCGGCGGCGATACTCGCACTGAGTCCGTCGGCCATGTAGTAGTGACGCTTGTAGCGCAGGTAGCAGACGATCTCGGTGGCCAGTGCCTCGTTGAGAAGGTCGATGACGTTCTCGCGATCGGCTTGATAGCCCTCGGTGACGGCACCGCGCTCGATATGCTGGCGGGCGCGTTCGCGGATCGTCTTGATGTCGGTCAGAAACGGTTGGTCGGCCATGGTTGCTCTCCTTGTCACGTCATGTGCCTGTGCCTATGCAGCGTAGAACATTCGTCGCGAAGGGCGAGGCGCCGCGGTGATTCAGCGACGCCACGAGGGCAGTGACCGGCGGCTGCCGATGCGCTAGCCGGCGCGATAGGTCGCGTCGACCGCAAAGCGGCTGCCCAGCCGATAGCGCGAGGAGGGGTGCAGAAAGCGTACGTAGGTGACCGCCCGTTCGGCACTCCAGGTGCGGCGCATCAGCGCCAGGCAGGGCTCGCTGGCCTCGATCGCCAGCGCCTGGATATCCTCGGCGGTGGGCATCAGGGCATCGACGATGTGCTCCATCTCGTCGACGGGCAGATGGTCGAGCAGATAGCGCGAGGGCTGCAGGGTGTCGCCGAACTGCTGGTCGATGAAGCCGGGGGCCATCGCCGGCGACACGTAGCGGTCCTCGAGTTGCACGGCGAGGGCTTCCTCGTAGTGCACGCAGCGCAGGTGATAGACCGAGCTGCCGGTGGGCAGCTCGAGCGCCGAGGCGATGTCGAACGGCGCCGCCACACGACCCAGCTCGAGTATTTCGCAGTGGTAGCGATGCCCGCGCGAGGCGATCTCGTCGGCGATGTTGGCGATCCGCAGCAGGTTGGAATGCGGCTTGCGCTCGGCAATGAAGGTACCGACGCCGCTGGTGCGTTCCAGGTAGCCTTCGTGGGTCAGTTCGCGCAATGCCCGGTTGACGGTCATCCGCGACATGCCCAGCTCGCTGACCAGCTGGTTCTCGGAGGGGATCATGTCGCCCGGCGCCCATTGCCCCGAATCGATGCGGGTCATGACATAGCGCTTGGCCTGCTGATAGAGCGCGCGCGGGGCGTGCCGATCGTCCTTAACCGAGGCCATGTCGGGCTCCTGCGAATACCGCGCCGAGCGCGTCGAGAAAGCGGTCGTTGTCCGCCGGGCTGCCGATGGTGACACGCAGGCAGTGGGTGAAGCCAGGCTCGCGCCAGGGCTTGATGATCACCCCATGCGCCAGCAGGGCGTCGCTGACCGCCTCGGCGGGCGTCGGCAGCGGCACGAACAGGAAGTTCCCGGCCGACGGGTAGGGTGCCACGCCAAGCCTCGCCAGGGCATCGCCGACCCTCGCCCGCTCGGCGGCGACATTGGCCAGGCTGCGATCGAGGTGGTCGCGGTCGGCGAGTGCCGCCAGGGCCGCGGCCTGGGCCGGGCGGCTGACGTTGAACGGCGTGCGCAGGCGGTCGATCAGCTCGGCCAGGCCCGGCTCGGAGACGATGCCGTAGCCGACCCGGAAGCCGGCCAGCGAGTAGGCCTTGGAGAACGTGCGCAGCACGATCCATGGTGCGCGGCTGGCCTGGAGCAGCGCCAGGCTGTCCGGGTAATCGTCCTGCAGGCAAGCGTATTCGTAGTACGCTTCGTCGAAGACCAGCAGCGCATGCGCGGGCAGCGCCGACGCCAGGCGTTCGATCTCGCCGGCGTCGAGCGCGGCGCCGACCGGGTTGGAGGGCGAGGAGAACATCACCAGCCGGGTGCGCGGGGTGATCGCGGCGAGCATGCCCTCGAGGTCGATGGCCCCGTCTTCGGTGATCGGCACGGCGGTGACGCCGGCGCCCATCGAATGGGCATAGAGTGTATGCAGGCCGAACGCCGGGCGCAGGGTCACCACCTCGTCGCCGTGATCGAGAAAGACCCGGGTCAGGATCGCCAGCAGGTCTTCCGAGCCGTTGCCGAACACCAGCCGCCGCGTGGCGACGCCGAGCCGCTCGGCCAGCGCCTGGCGCAGCGCGCTGCAATCGGCATCCGGATAGAGTGCGCCGTCGCGGGCGGCCCGGGTGACGGCCTCGATGACCCCCGGCGCGGGGCCGATGGGATTCTCGTTGCTGCCCAGCCGGGCGATCCGCTCGACCCCGTGCCGTTGCCGCACGGCTTCGTTGGAAAGGCCGGCGTTATAGGGTGCCAGCGTGCGCACTTCGGCACGCGCCAGGCTCTGCACGGTATACGTGCCGGGCGGCGAGTCAGGCATGTGTGGTCGGCTCCTCGAGGGTGTCCCAGAACGCGTTGCGCTCCAGGTAGTTTTGCAGGAATTGGCGAAGCCGCGGGCTCTCGGCGTGACGGAAGACCTCGCCGGGGGAGCCCCGGGCGACGACACGGCCCTGGTCGAGGAACACCACGGTATCGGCGACCTGGGCGGCAAAGCCCATCTCGTGGGTGACCACCACCATGGTCATGCCCTCCGCGGCGAGCTGCTTCATGACCTGCAGCACTTCGCCGACCAGCTCCGGGTCGAGCGCCGAGGTCGGTTCGTCGAAGAGCATGATGTGCGGCTCCATGGCCAGCGCCCGGGCGATGGCCACGCGCTGCTGCTGGCCGCCGGAGAGCTGCGCCGGGTACGCCGCGTCCTTGTCGGCGAGACCGACCTTGTCGAGCATCGCCCGGCCGCGGGTATCGGCGTCGGCCCGCGACAAGCCCTTGACCCGTTTCAGCGCCTCGGTGACGTTGGCCAGCACCGTCATGTGCGGCCACAGGTTGAACTGCTGGAAGACCATGCCGACGTTGCGCCGCACCTGGCGGACGCGGCGATTGCTGGCCGCCACGCGTTGGCCGCTTCGGCCGCGCTCGAAGCCGAGCAGTTCGCCCTCGAGCTCGACCTCGCCCTCGTCGTAGCGCTCGAGGAACGCCAGGCAGCGCAGCAGCGTGCTCTTGCCGGAGCCCGAGGGGCCGATCAGGCAGACCACCTCGGAGCGATGCACGCGCAGGTCGATCTCCGCGAGCACGGTATTGTCGCCGAAGCGCTTGCCCAGGCCCCGGGCCTCGATAATGGTGTCGTTGGCGTGGGAGGCGTTCATGCGATGTCCTCCTGGACGGTCTGCTTGACGGGGTGGGTCCCCAGGTAGCGCTGGGCGCGACGCTCCAGCGCCTGGCCGACCCGCGAGGTGGCCTCGACCAGCGCCAGGTAGCCCAGGCACAGCGCCAGCAGCACCTCGGCGAAGGCGAAGGTCTGCGAGCCGATGCCGCTGAGCACCAGCGTCAGTTCGGGCACGGTGATGATCGACAGCACCGGGGTTTCCTTGCACAGGATGGTGACCATGTTGACCAGCGCCGGCAGGATCAGCACCAGCATCTGCGGCAGCTGGATGCGCCGGATCACCTGCAGCCGCGAAAGCCCCAGGCACTCGGCGGCCTCCAGCTGGCCGGGGGGAATCGAGTTGAAGCCGGTGCGGAAGATCTCGGCGAAATACACGCTGCCGTACACGCCCAGGCCGATCACTCCCGCCGGAATGGCATCCAGCGTGATGCCCAGCGCGGGGCCGCCGTAGTAGAGCAGGAACAGCTGGATCAGAAACGGCGTGCTGCGAATGATCTCGATATACACGCGCAGGATCATCCGCAGCCAGCGCGGGCCGAACAGCTGCAGCACCGCCACCACCAGGCCCAGCGTCAGGCCCAGCGCCACGCCGCCGAGCCAGGTGCCCAGGGTGACCATGAAGCCATCGGCGATCGCGCCCAGGTTGTCGGTGAGTACGCTCGGGTCGAATCTCATGCGCGATCCCTCCGCAGGCGGATTTCCAGCCAGCTGCCCAGCAGTGCCAGCGAGACGTTGAGCACGCAGTACAGCGCCGCCGCGGCCAGGTAGAACTCGAGTTGCAGGAAGGTGCTGGCGGCGAGGTTCTGTGCGGTGCGGGTGAGCTCGGAGATGCCCACCACCGAGATCAGCGACGAGGCCTTGATCAGCAGGATCACCTCGTTGACCAGCGCCGGCGAGGTCAGCCGCACCACCTGGGGAATCTGGATGCGCAGCAGCAGCGCGCGATGCGACAGGCCGAGCATCAGTGCGGATTCGGCCTGGCCCCTGGGCAGGGTCAGGAAGCCGCCACGCAGGATCTCCGCGATATAGGCACCGCAGCACAGCGACAGCCCGGCGATGGCCGCCACCACCGGCGTCACGCCCAGCCCCAGGCGCGGCAGCACGTTATACAGGAACAGCAACTGGATCAGCAGCGGCACGCCGCGAAAGATCGTGATGTAGGCACCGCCCAGGCGCCGCAGTACGGCACGCGGCGAGAGCCGCAGCCCGCACACGCCGACGGCGATCACGAAGCCGATCGCCAGGCCCACGGCGGACATCTGCAGTGTCGACCAGAGGCCCGCCAGCAGCAGCGGCAGGCTCTGGATGATTTGGGACCATTCGAGCATGGGGACTCAGAGATCAGAGGTTGGGTTCGAAATCGCCGCGCGGCGTATCCATGGCCTGGCCCAGCCACTTCTTCTGCAGCTCGGTGAGGCGGCCGTCGTCCTTCATCTTCAACAGCACCTCGTCGATGGCGTCCAGCAGCGGGCGGCTCTGCTCGTCGTCACGGCCCAGATAGGCGAAGTAGCTCGGCTCGCCGAAGGGCGGCTGGACGACCTCGAAGACGTTCGAGCGCTGGCTGGCGACGTAGCCGATGTTGGGCAGCGAGTTGGCGACGGCGTCGACGCGTCCGGCGGCCAGCGCGGCGTAGGCCTGGTTGTTGTCGACGAACTCCTTGATCTCGACCGGTTCCGCGAGGGTCTCGGCATAGGTCTTGAGCGCCGCCAGCTGGGCGGAGGACTGGCCGCCACCGGCGGTCTTGCCGGCGATGTCCCCGGGGGTCTGGATGCTGTCGTCGCCGGCGCGCTTGAGCAGCGCCACGGTCGACTCGGCGATCGGGGTCAGGAAGTGATAGCGCTCCTTGCGCGCCCGGGTGACGATGATCGGCCCGGCGACGACGTCGAAGTTGCCGGCCTCGAGGCCGGGGAGGACGCTGGGCCAGGGCAGGTCGATGAACGCGATCTCGACGCCCAGCTCCTTGCCCACCTCGGCGAAGATGGCCTTGTTGAGTCCGGCCTGTTCGCCATCCTCGTGGAAGTCGAAGGGCGCGAACTGCATTTCCGTGGCTACTTCCAGCACGCCGCTCTGGCGAACGTCGTCCAGCGCGTCGGCGCTGGCGGTCAGCGAGGCGACGCCGGCGGCCAGGCCGAGGCAGAGCGCGAGGATGCGATTGTTGTTGTTCATGTATGACTCCTTGGCTGAGGGCCGGCGGGGCCGGCGAGTCGGGCAGCGTCGCTGTCCGGGGTTCGGTGACACCTGTCATCTTGCAGTGTTCGTGCCAATGTCTAGCCCTGTATATACTTTCCGGTCGCTACGCGCCACCCGACGCTCCTGCGCAGCTACAGGCGGCGTTGCCGGGGGCCCGGCTAGGGCCCGCACGCACCGTGCTGGTGCGCATCGGGAGTGTCGATTTCCTCCTTCGCCGGCAGCAGCTTGCCGGGATTGAGAATGCCGTGGGGGTCGAAGGTGCGCTTGAGCAGGCGCATCGCGTCGATGACATCCGGGGGAACGCTGTGGTGCAGGAAGTCGCGCTTGAGCAGGCCGATGCCGTGCTCGGCTGAGATCGAGCCACGGTACTTGCCGACCAGCCGGTAGACCGTGGCCTCGATGGCATGGCGGGCCGCCGGGGTGTCCTCGGCCAGCGAGCGGCCGTCCACCGTCAGATGCAGGTTGCTGTCGCCGATATGCCCGAAGTTGACGATGCGCGCGCCCGGCCAGTGCTGCCGCAGTACCGTGCCGGCGGCCTCGACGAAGGCGCCGATGTCGGCGATCGGCAGGCTGATGTCAAAGTTGATCGGCGCCAGCTTGACCGGAAACTCGGCGGTCGCCTCGCGGATCGTCCAGAGCTCGCGGGCCTGGGCGGTACCGCTCGCCAGCACGGCGTCCTCGACCTCTCCCGCTTCCAGCGCGGCTTCCAGGGCCGCCTCCAGGCGGCTCGCATCGCCTTCGGCCTCGCACAGCACGTAGAGCGGATGGCTCGATGGCAACGGCGGCCGGCCGCCCCGCCAGTCGCAGCTCATGGCATAGAAGTCCTGCCACATCACCTCGAACGCCTCCAGCGCCAGTCCGGCGCCGCGCAGGCGATGCAGCAGCGAGACCGCCGCCGGATAGTCGCGCAGCGCGCACAGCAGCGTGTGGGTCTCGCCCTGGGGCGGCGCCAGGCGCAGCACGGCGCGGGTGATGACGCCCAGTGTACCCTCGGCCCCGATGAAGCACTGCTTGAGGTCGTAGCCGGTATTGTTCTTGATCATGCCGTTCATCATCTCGAGCACCCGGCCGTCGGCCAGCACCACCTCCAGGCCGAGCACCCGGTCGCGGGTCATGCCGTGACGGATCACCGCATGCCCGCCGGCGTTGGTGGCAAGGGTGCCGCCGATCTGGCAGGTGCCGCGGGCGCCGAAATCCACCGGGTAGCGAAAGCCGGCCTCTTCGGCGGCGTCCTGCACGGCCTGCAGTGTCGTGCCGGCGCGCACCGTCAGGGTCGCGGCGGCGCGATCGACGGCTTCCACCCCGGTGAACCGGGCCAGCGACAGCGCGACGCTGTCGGCGCCGGGTACCGCCGCGCCGGCCAGGCCGGTCATGCCCCCCTGGGGGACCACCGGGCGGCGATGCTCGTTGCACAGCCGCAGCAACCGGGCGATTTCCGCCGTGCTGGCCGGGCGCACCAGGGCCAGCGGTCGACAGGCGCCATGGCCGGTCCAGTCGCTGTGGCAGGACTCGGGAATCGCCTCGCCCAGCAGCACGCTGTCGCCGCAGGCGCCCAGCAGCGCATCCAGGAAGGCATCGTCGGTGCTTGCGGAACTCATGGCAGGTCTCCCGGAACCGGCGGCGCGGGGCTGGACGGCACCGTGCCGCCTATAGCCGGGCGCGACAGGTGAAGCGGCGGGCCCAGGCAGTCGCGGTCGAGCTGGGCCAGGCGTGGACGCCCCAGCAGGGCGAGGGTGTTGTGCAACTGCTCGTGGAGCAGTCCCAGGGCGTGAGTGGCGCCGTTCTCGCCGCCGAGCGCGAGGCCATACAGCGTGGCCCGCCCGCTGAGCACGCCGTGCGCGCCCAGGGCCAGCGCCTTGGCGATGTCGCTGCCGCGGCGGATGCCACTGTCGAGGAGGATTTCCAGGTCCCGGCCCACGGCGTCGACGATCGCCGGCAGGCAGTCGAGGCTGGCCGGCGAGCCGTCGAGCTGGCGGCCGCCGTGATTGGTCACCACGACGCCGTCGGCACCCAGCCGCCGGCAGCGCCGGGCGTCCTCGGCATCGAGAATGCCCTTGACGATCAGCTTGCCCGGCCAGTGCCGGCGAATCTCGGCCAGGGTATCCCAACTCAGGTCGCTGGCCATCTGCTGGCCGATGTAGCTCGCCGCGCTGGCCGCGCTGTGCTGCCCGGCGGGCAGGTACTTGAGCAGGTTGCCCAGCGTCGGCAGGCCGTCCGGCCACAGGGCCTGGGCGGCCCAGCGCGGGTGGAGCAGTGCGTCCAGCGTATGGCCCGGGGTGAGGCGTCGAGGGCTCAGGTAACTGCGGCTGTCCCATTCGCGCCGGCCCAGCACCACGGCGTCGGTGGTCACCACCAGCGCCTCGGCGCCAGCCGCTCGGGCGCGCTCGATCAGGTCCCGGGTCGCCTCTGCGTCGCGCAGCGGATAGAGCTGGAACCACAGTCTGGCCTCGGGAACCGCGGCGGCGACCGCCTCGATGCTGTCGCAGGAGACCGTGCTCAGCGTGAACGGCACCTCGTGGCGCCACGCCGCGCGAGCCAGGGCGATATCGGCGTTGCGCCACAGCATGCCATTGTAGCCGGTCGGGGCGATCGCCAGCGGCATCGCGCACTCCCGGCCGAGCAGCGTGGCGCGGCTATCGATCTCGCTCAGATCGACCAGGGTGCGCGGCCGCCACTGCCAGCGCTGGAAGGCGCGACGGTTGTCGACGAGGGTGCGTTCGTCCTCGGCGCCGGCACTGACGTATTCCCAGGCGAAGGCGGGCAACCGCTGGCGGGCCATCGCGGCGAGCTCGTCGATGCTCCGGGCCTGGCGCCAGCGATGGCTGCGGGCGTAGCGTCGTTTCACGTCAACCCTCGGCGTAGAGGCGTGGGCGGGGCAGCAGTGCCTCGAAGGCGGCATCGGCTACGAAGCGTTGCGCGGCGTCGAGGTCGGGGGCGAAGTAGCGGTCGCGCTGATAATGTGCCACGTCGCGGCGGATCAGCGCCAGGGCGTCTTCGAGCGCGGGCGAGGAGGCCATGGGGCGGTGGAACTCGATGCCCTGGGCCGCCGCCAGCAGCTCGATGGCGACCACCGCGCTGGAATTGAACGCCATGTCGGCCAGCCGGCGGGCCGCGAAGGTTGCCATCGACACGTGGTCTTCCTGATTGGCGGAGGTCGGCAGGCTGTCCACCGAAGCCGGATGCGCCAGGGTCTTGTTCTCCGAGGCCAGTGCCGCGGCGCTGACCTGGGCGATCATGAAGCCGGAGTTGAGCCCGCTGTCCTCGACCAGGAAGGCCGGCAGTCCCGACAGTGCCGGGTCGACGAGCTGCGCGATGCGCCGCTCCGAGAGCGCGCCGATCTCCGCGATCGCCAGCGCCAGCACGTCGGCGGCCATGGCGACCGGCTCGGCATGGAAGTTGCCGCCGGAGAGCACGTCGCCGTTGTCGAAGACCAGCGGATTGTCGGAGACCGCGTTGGCCTCGCGCAGAAATACCCCGGCGGCGAAGCGCAGGTGATCCAGGCAGGCGCCCATCACCTGAGGCTGGCAGCGCAGCGAATAAGGGTCCTGGACCCGCGGGCAGTCGCGGTGCGATTCGCGGATCCGGCTGCCGGCGAGCAGCTCGCGGTAGCAGGCCGCCACGTCGCGCTGGCCGGGATGCCCGCGAACCGCCTGAATACGCTCGTCGAACGGCGTATCCGAGCCCTTCAGGGCGTCCACCGTCAAGCTGCCGGCGACCACCGCGGCGGTGAACAGTTTTTCGGCGGCGAACAGGCCGCGCAGTGCCAGCGCGGTGGAGACCTGGGTGCCGTTGATCAGCGCCAGGCCCTCCTTGGGGGCCAGCGTCAGCGGCGCGAGGCCGGCCAGCGCAAGCCCTTCGGCGGCGGGAATCTCGCGGCCCCGATGGCGCATGCGGCCCTCGCCGAGCAGCGTCGCCGCCAGGTGCGCCAGCGGCGCCAGGTCTCCCGAGGCGCCCACCGAGCCCTTGGCCGGAATGCTGGGGTAGACCCGCGCGTTGTACAGCGCCAGCAGCGCCTCGACGACCGCCCAGCGCACGCCGGAGTGGCCGCGTGCCAGCGAGGTCGCCTTGAGTGCCAGGATCAGTCCCACCGTGGCGTCGTCCAGCGCGTCGCCGACCCCGGTGCTGTGCGACAGCACCAGGTTGCGCTGCAGCTCGGTCAGCGAGGCGCGGGGTATCGAGGTCTGGGCGAGTATGCCGAAGCCGGTGTTGATGCCGTAGACGGTGCGGCCGCTGTCCAGGATGGCGCTGACCGTGGCCTCGGCGGCATCGACCCGGGCCCGGCTGTCGTCGCCGAGCGAGAGCGTGGGGCTGCGCTCGAAGAGTTCGCGCAGCGTGTCGAGTGTCAGTTCGCCCGGAGAGAGCCGTAGCCTCGTTGTCATTGTCGTTCCCCTACGGTGCCGGCGATGGCTGCCGCTGTGAATCAGGTGCGCAAAGGCAGGTTTCATCCTGTATATACAGGAACTCTTTTCGATGCAAGCAGCATGCGGGAGAAATACATCTCGGCAATGGTATTTTTGATTGTGTGCTGAACTTTGGTGCAAATTGTCGCTATTGACCCCTTTTTAGTGCGCAGGAGCGCATTTTTCAGTGATATCGGTTTCCCGCTGAATGGCACGTCGGCGTTTTTGCATGTATATACTTATGGCTCGTGCCGAGCGAGAAGCGCCGCCTCGTGATCACTGCACGACGGCTCGATCGTCGTCCTGAGGCGGGCCGCCCCTTACCGATGGGAGAAACAGCCATGACCCAACCAACAATGACAATACCCCTGGTCGACATGCAGGGCGTGCGCGAACGCGACCCGCAGAGCCTGGCGCGTGCCGGCGAGGCGATACGCCGCGCCTGCACCGAGGTCGGCTTCTTCTATATCGTCAACCACGGCCTGCCCCAGGCGGCGATCGACGACGCCATGCAGGCGGCCCGGGCGTTCTTCGCCGAGCCGCTGGGGCGCAAGACCGAGGTGGCGGTCAACAAGCGCCATCGTGGCTTCCATCGTCGTGGCGGCGCGACCATGTACCAGGCGACCCGGCCCGACGAGAAGGAGTTCTACAGCTTCGGGCTGGACCTGGCGGAGGACGACCCCAGCGTACTGGCGGGCGAGGCGCTGCGCGGCCCCAACCAATGGCCGAGTTTCATGCCCGAATTCCAGCGGGCGATGGATCGCTACTTTCTCGAGGTGGGGCGCTGTGGCGCCGACCTGCTGCGCGCCGTGGCGGTGAGCCTGGAGATCGACCCCGAGTTCTTCGCCGCCAAGTACGCCAAGCCGCTGCAGCGCACCCAGGCGGTCTATTACCCGGTACAGCCCGACGATCGCCCGGCGGACCAGTTCGGCGTCGCCCCGCATACCGATTACGGCTGCATCACGCTGCTCCATCAGGACAGTGTCGGCGGCCTGCAGGTCCGTGAACTGGGCAGCGAACGCTGGATCGATGCGCCGTTCATCGAGGGCTCGCTGGTGGTCAATGTCGGCGACCTGCTGGCGCGTTGGTCCAACGACCGTTTCCGCTCGACCCTGCATCGGGTGGTCAACGCCAGCGGCCGCGAGCGCTACTCGATCGCGACCTTCTACGACCCCGACTACGGCGCCCGCGTCGATCCGGTCGACCTCGGCGTGTCGGCGGACGAGGCTCACTACCCGCCGGTGGCGGCGGGCGATTACATCCTGGGGCGCATCGATGCCTCGATGAGCTATCGCAAGACCGCCGCGTCCTGACATGGACTTGCCTGAAAGGCTGCGCGTCGCCGAACGCGAGCCGGTCGCCTGGCGCAACGGCGGCGGCGTCACCCGGGAACTGGCCCGCGAACCGGCGAGCGAAGCAAGCGCGGATCCGGGCTGGCGGGTCTCGATCGCCGAACTCGACAGGCCGGCGCCATTCTCGACCTTTGCCGGCCGGGCGCGTCATTTCACGGTGATCGGCGCGCAGCCGGTGACGCTCATGCTCGGCGAGCGGCGCATCGAGCTGGCGCCCCTGGAAAGCCTGGCCTTCGCCGGCGAGATGCCGGTGAGCTGCCAACTGCCCGATGGCCCCAGCCGGGCGCTGAACCTGATGTACAATCCGCAACGCTGGCAAGCCGGAATCGCCTGGCTCGCCCCCGGCGCAGCGCTGGTGCGCGACCCCGGCTGCGAGACGCTGCTGCTGGCGGTGGCCGGCGGCGCGCGGCTGGCCGGGCCGGCGTCGGTGCGGCTCGATTGTGGCGACGCCTGGCACTGGCGTAGGCTTGGCCCGCCCGCGGCGCCGGTCAGCCATAGGCTGGAGATGCCACACGCGGCGCGCCTGATCAGGATCGACCTGCAACCGCTGACCTGACGCCCCGGGCGAACGCCGGGGCGGCAGAGAATTTCGAGGAGAGCCCGTGGGACGCCAACCGCCCCGTTACCAACAGATCAAGCAGTACCTGCTGGAGAACATCCGCGCGGGGCATTTCCCGGCCGACCACCAGATCCCGCCGGAGGAGCAGCTGGCGGTGACCTTCGGCGTCAGCCGCATGACCGCCAACAAGGCGATCCGCGACCTGGTGCAGGAGGGCTACCTGGTCCGCCAGTCGGGGATCGGTACCTTCGTCACCGATCGTCGCTCGGAGTCGCCGCTGGTCGAGATCAACAACATCGCCGACGAAGTGCGCCGGCGGGGCCATGGCTACGCCAATCGCGTGCTGCGCTGCGAAGCGGTCAGCGCCGACGACGAGATGGCGCTGCGCATGGGCGTGCGCATCGGCGTCACGCTGTTCCACTCGATCCTCATTCACCTGGAGGATGGCCTGCCGATCCAGCTCGAGGATCGCTACGTCAACCCGCGCTGGGTGCCCGATTATCTCGACGCCGACTTCTCGCGGCGGACGCCCAACGAGGTGCTGGTCGCCGCCTGCCCGATCAGCGACATGGAGCACGTCGTCGAGGCGGTGCTGGCGGACCCCCAGGCCGCCGACTGGCTGGAGGTCGAGCCCTCGCAGCCCTGCCTGAGCGTGCGCCGGCGCACCTGGTCGGGCGATCGGCTGATCAGCTACGCGCATCTGCTGCATCCCGGCGATCGCTACAAGCTGCGCTCCATGGCCCATTCAGCTACCTGAGTCACCAGCGAGCGCACTCCAAAACACTGATAACTCGGATGCCGGGGTAGGTTGAAGCAAGGGTCTTTCGCCAAGGCCGGGAAGTGATCCCTTCCATTCCGGCATTTCCGCCATCCATGGCGGTCAGATGGCGAAAGTAGCGCCCATGGATGGGTTTACAGCGCCCTTGCGAAAACCTGCCCCGGCGAAGCGCCGTGCTTAACTCAACCCACCAGCCAGGCGGCGAAATACCCGGCGGGAATCGCCAGCGCCAGGCTGAGTAGCGTGCGGATCAGCCAGATCACCACGATGCGGCCGATGGACAGCGGAATGGTGGTCGACAGGATGCACGGGATCGACGCCGAGAAGAACAGGATCGACGACACCGAGATCACCCCGGCGGCGAAACGCGCGGGCAGCCCGGCATCGGCCATCAGCAGTGCCGGCAGGAACATCTCGGCCAGCCCCGAGGCCGTCGCCTGCGCCAGCTGGCTCGCCTCGTCGATGCCGAACAGGGCGATCAGCGGATAGAAGACCAGCCCGAGCCATTCGAACACCGGCGTGTACTTGGCCAGCAGCAGGCCGAGCAGGCCCACCGAGAGGATCGAGGGCAGAATGCTCATGGTCATCAGCATGCCCTCCTTGAGGTTGACCGCCACGCTGCGGCCGAGGCCCGGCGCACGTTCGGCGGCGCCCAGGCTTTCCTGCCAGGCTCGGCTCAGCCGCTGACCGCGGGCCACCGGCGCCTCTTCTTGCGGCGTGTCGTCGTTGATCCGCGAGAGCGGCGGCAGGCGCACGGTGATTGCGGTGACCGCGAAGGTGATCAGCAGGGTCAGCCAGAAATACAGGTTCCACATCGCCATCAGGTCCAGCGTCTTGGCGACCACGATCATGAAGGTGGCCGAGACGGTGGAGAAGCCGGTGGCGATGATCGCCGCCTCGCGAGCCGAGTACTGGCCCGCCTGGTAGACCCGGTTGGTGATCAGCAGGCCGATCGAGTAACTGCCGACGAACGACGCCACGGCGTCGATGGCCGAACGCCCGGGGGTGCGCCACAGCGGCCGCATCAGCGGCTGGCAGATGACCCCGACGCCTTCGAGCAGGCCATAGTTGATCAGCAGCGCCAGGAAGATCGCGCCGATCGGCACGATCAGGCCCACCGAGATCACCAGCTTGTCGAACAGAAACGGCAGCATGTCCGGGGTATGCAGCGCCGCCGGCCCGGCGCCGGTCAGCGCCAGCACGCCGAACAGCACGCCCAGCCACTTGAACACGGTGAAGACCTGCTCGGTGCGGTTGGCGCGCCAGCGTCCGGTGACCACCGGGTAGAGGGCGCCAGCGACGATCACCGCCATGGCGTAGAACGGCACGGCGCCGCCGAGCAGGCCGCGCACGGCGGTGACCATATGGTCGAGCAGGATCGTCGTCTTGCCGTCGATGGGCAGCGGCACGAAGAACACCAGAATACCCAGCAGGCTGGGTACCAGCAGCTTGAACAGCGTCGCGGGAGTGGGCTTGGGAATGGCGTTCACGGCGGACATGGGGACTCCAGGGATTGTTGGGTTTGTTGTTGTCGACGGGCTATTAGCCGAGTTCGCGGAACAGCCGGGTAAGCGCCGCCTGGTTGCTTTCATCGAGCGCATGTCGGCGCGCCTCGACCACCCAGCGGCCGGCGACCATCACGTCGCGGATCTGCTGTTTCGATCCGCCGAACAGCCAGCGTCCCAGGCGCGTCTCGTCGCTGGCCGTCGCCAGGTAGGGATCTTCGCCGTCGAGCACCACCAGATCGGCGCGCAGGCCCGGGGCGATGGCGCCGATCGGCTGCCCCGAAGCCTGGGCGCCGCCGGCCAGCGCGTGGCGGTAGAGCCAGTCGCCGACCTGGCGGGTATCACCGTCCTGCAGGCAGTTGCGCCGCTGGCCGATCAGCCGCTGGCCGTACTCGAGCAGGCGCAGTTCCTCGACCACGTCCAGCGAGACATGGCTGTCGGAGCCGATGCCCAGCCGGCCGCCTGTGGCGGCATAGTCGACGGCGGGGAACAGCCCGTCGCCGAGGTTGGCCTCGGTGGTCGGGCAGAGCCCGGCGACCGCGCCGCTGGCAGCGAGATCGCGCACTTCGCCGGCGTCGAGGTGAGTGGCGTGGATCAGGCACCAGCGCGCATCGACCGCGACGTTGTCCAGCAGCCAGCGCACCGGGCGGCATCCCGAATGGGCCAGGCTGTCGTCGACCTCGCGCTGCTGCTCGGCGACATGAATATGCCGGGGGCCGGCGGGGTCGGCGGCGAGCACCTCGCGAATCTGTTCCGGGGTTACCGCGCGCAGCGAGTGGAAGGCCAGGCCCAGCGCTTGGGTCGGATGGTTCGTCAGGCGCGGTGTCAGCCGCTCGAGCAGCCTCAGAAAGCCCGGCGCATCGTGGATGAAGCGACGCTGCCCGGCGCTGGGCGGCTGGCCGCCGAAGCCGCCGTGGGCGTAGAGCACCGGCAGCAGGGTCAGGCCTATGCCGCTGCGCTCGGCGGCGCCACTGATCGCCCAGGCCATCTCCGCGGGGTCGGCGTAGGCGCGGCCGGCGGGGTCGTGATGCAGGTAGTGGAACTCGCCAACCTGGGTGTAGCCGCCCTTGAGCATCTCGACGTAGAGCGCCTGGGCGATGGTCGCGACCTGGTCCGGGGTCAACGTGTCGACCAGACCGTACATGCGCTCGCGCCAGCTCCAGAAGCTGTCCGGGCGCTCGCTGCCGATCTCGGCGAGTCCCGCCATGGCGCGCTGGAAGGCATGCGAGTGCAGGTTGGGCATGCCGGGCAGCGCCGGCCCCGCCAGGCGTCGGGCATTCCCGGCGAGGCTATCCGGCGATACGGCGGTGATGAAACCGGCGTCGTCGACCTCGATCAGCACATGCCGGGCCCAGCCATCGGGCAGCAGGGCGTGGTCGGCGAACAGGCGTTGGGCCATGACAAGCTCCTGAAAGGCTAATGTATATACATATACCGAAGAGCGAGCGCCGAGTAAATCCTTGTCAACGTCTCACTACCAAAGTGCAATTCTGGTGCAGAGAGGCGGTGGTTGCCCCAAGTTGGGGTGACTCGGCGATGGCCGGGCTAGCATTGCGTGTGGCGCGTGGCTGACATAATGTATATACATAGTTCGATGCTGATTCGATGCCACCGTTCAGGAGCGACCATGGCCCCCACACGTTTTCGCGACACCGAGATCCGCGCCCCCCACGGCACCCAGCTGAGCGCCAAAAGCTGGCTCACCGAGGCGCCGCTGCGCATGTTGATGAACAACCTCGATCCCGACGTGGCCGAGAATCCCAAGGAGCTGGTGGTATATGGCGGAATCGGCCGTGCCGCGCGCAACTGGGCGTGCTACGACGCCATCGTCGATGCACTCAAACGCCTCGACGACGACGAGACACTACTGGTGCAGTCCGGCAAGCCGGTGGGCGTGTTCAAGACCCACGCCGACGCGCCACGGGTACTGATCGCCAATTCCAACCTGGTGCCGCACTGGGCCAACTGGGAGCACTTCAACGAGCTCGATGCCAAGGGGCTGATGATGTACGGCCAGATGACCGCCGGCTCGTGGATCTATATCGGCAGCCAGGGCATCGTTCAGGGCACCTACGAAACCTTCGTCGAGGCCGGGCGCCAGCACTACGACGGCGATCTGCGCGGGCGCTGGATCCTTACCGCCGGGCTGGGCGGCATGGGCGGCGCTCAGCCACTGGCGGCGACCCTGGCCGGCGCCTGCAGCCTCAACATCGAGTGCCAGCAGAGCCGCATCGACATGCGCCTGCGCACCCGCTACGTCGACGAGCAGGCCGACGATCTCGACGACGCCCTGGCGCGCATCGAGAAATACACCCGGACCGGCGAGGCCAAGTCGATCGCCCTGCACGGCAACGCCGCCGAGATCCTGCCCGAGCTGATCCGGCGCGGCGTGCGCCCCGACATGGTCACCGACCAGACCAGCGCCCACGATCCGCTCAACGGCTACCTGCCGGCGGGTTGGGCGTGGGAGGAGTACCGCGAGCGCGGCCAGCGCGAGCCTGACGCGGTGGTCAAGGCCGCCAAGCAGTCGATGGCGGTGCATGTTAAGGCGATGCTCGACTTCCAGGCGCTGGGCGTGCCGACCTTCGACTACGGCAACAACATTCGCCAGATGGCCCAGGAGGAGGGCGTCGCCAATGCCTTCGACTTCCCCGGCTTCGTGCCCGCCTACATCCGTCCGCTGTTCTGCCGCGGCATCGGCCCGTTCCGCTGGGCGGCGCTGTCCGGCGACCCCGAGGACATCTACAAGACTGACGCCAAGGTCAAGGAGCTGATCGACGACGCGCCGCTGCATCGCTGGCTCGACATGGCCCGCGAACGGATCAGCTTCCAGGGACTGCCGGCGCGGATCTGCTGGGTCGGGCTGGGTCAGCGCGCCAGGCTCGGCCTGGCGTTCAACGCCATGGTCCGCTCCGGCGAGCTTTCCGCGCCGGTGGTGATCGGCCGCGATCATCTCGATTCCGGCTCGGTGGCCAGCCCCAACCGCGAGACCGAGGGCATGCGGGACGGCTCGGACGCGGTCTCCGACTGGGCGCTGCTCAACGCCTTGCTGAACACCGCCAGCGGCGCCACCTGGGTCTCGCTGCATCATGGCGGCGGCGTGGGCATGGGTTTTTCCCAGCACGCCGGCATGGTGATCGTCTGCGACGGCAGCGAGGAGGCCGACCGGCGTATCGCCCGGGTCCTGCACAACGACCCGGCCACCGGCGTGATGCGCCACGCCGATGCCGGCTACGAGATCGCCATCGACTGCGCCCGCGAGCAGGACCTCGACCTGCCGATGATCGACTGAGGAGGCACGCATGGATGGAAACAACCCGCGATTGGCGGGCGACAGCCTGTGGCGCAACTGCCAGGCGGTGACGATGCGCGGCGGCGATTATGCGGTCGTCGATGCGGCGGCGCTGCTGATTCGCGACGGGCGCATCGCCTGGATCGGTCCCGAAGCCGAGCTGCCCCCCGTCGAGGTCGGCGAGACCCGCGACCTGGGCGGGCGCTGGCTGACCCCGGGGCTGATCGACTGTCACACCCACCTGGTGTTCGGCGGCGATCGCAGCCGCGAGTTCGAGCAGCGCCTCGAGGGCGTCAGCTACAGCGAGATCGCCCGCCAGGGCGGCGGCATCGTCAGCAGCGTGCGGGCGACCCGCGAGGCCGATTTCGACACGCTGCTGGCCAGCGCCGAGGCACGCGCGCGGCTGCTGCTGCGCGAGGGCGTGACGACGCTGGAGATCAAGTCCGGCTACGGGCTCGACCTCGCCAGCGAACGCAGGATGCTCCAGGTGGCGCGGGCGATCGGCGAGCGGCTGCCGGTCACCGTGCGGGCCACCTGCCTTGCCGCCCACGCGCTGCCGCCGGAGTACCAGGAGCGTGGCGACGCCTACATCGAGCTGGTCTGCGAGTCGATCCTGCCGGCGCTGGCCGCCGAGGGGCTGGTCGACGCGGTGGACGGCTTCTGCGAGGGCATCGCCTTCTCCGTCGCCCAGATGCGCCGGGTATTCGACACCGCGCGGCGTCTCGGGCTGCCGGTCAAGCTGCACGCCGAACAGCTCTCGCGGCTCGGCGGCTGCCAGCTGGCCGCCGAGTTCGGCGCGCTCTCCGCCGATCACGTCGAATACGCCGACGCCTCCGATGCCCGGGCGATGGCGCAAAGCGGTACCGCCGCGGTGCTGCTGCCGGGGGCCTTCCTGACGTTGCGCGAGGCCCAGTTGCCGCCGATCGAGGCGTTTCGCGAACAGGGCGTGTGCATGGCGCTGGCGACCGATCTCAACCCCGGCACCTCGCCGGCGCTCTCGCTGCGGCTGATGATGAACCTGGCCTGCACGCTGTTCCGGCTCACCCCGGAAGAGGCGCTGGCCGGGGTAACCCTGAACGCCGCGAAGGCGCTGGGCATCGGCGAAAGCCATGGCTCGCTGGAGGTCGGCAAGGCGGCGGACGCGGTGGTGTGGGACATCTCCGGGCCGGCGGAGCTCAGCTACTGGCTGGGCGGTCAGCTGCCGGTCACGGTCTTCAAGGCGGGCAGGGAGGTAGCGGCATGAACGATGCGTATCGCCTCGACACCGGCGAGGTACCGCTGCTGGTCTCGATGCCGCATTGCGGCACGGCGCTGACCCCGGCGGTCGAGGCGGGCCTGAACGACGCGGCCCGGACGCTCGACGATACCGACTGGCACATTCCGGAGCTCTACGATTTCCTCGACGAGCTCGGCGCCAGCCGGCTCCAGGCCCACTATTCGCGCTACGTGGTCGATCTCAACCGCCCCGAGGACGACACGCCGCTGTATGCCGGCGCCACCACCGGGCTGTTTCCGGACATCGACTTCGATGGGCGGCCGCTGTTCGCCGCCGGCCGCGAGCCGAGCCAGGCAGACCGCGACTGGGCGCTGGAGCATGTCTGGCGGCCCTATCACCGGGCGCTGGCCGGCGAGCTGGACCGGCTCAAGCAGCGCTTCGGCTACGCGCTGCTGTTCGACGCGCACTCGATCCGCTCGCGCATCCCGCGGCTGTTCGACGACCGCCTGCCGGATCTCAACCTGGGCACCTACGAGAATCGCAGCTGCGCTCCGGCGCTCACCCGGCGCCTGCAGGCGCTCTGCCGGGCGCAGTCGCGCTTCACCCATGTCGCCAACGGGCGCTTCAAGGGCGGCCACATCACCCGCCACTACAACGACCCGCGGCACGACGTGCACGGTATCCAGCTCGAGCTGTCGCAGCGCACCTATATGCAGGAAGCGCCGCCCTTCGCCTTCGATCGGGCACGGGCCGACGAGGTGCGGCCGCTGCTGCGCGCGCTGCTGACGGAGATGCTGGCCTGGGGCGAGGCGCACCATGGCCGGGCGGGCTAGTCCGGCGGCCGGCCCACGGATCTTCAGTCGTACGCTCACAAGCGTTTCCCGGGGCGGCTGGTCCATCGCCGCCGGCGGACGTGCCCGGTAGTAGGTTACGATGGCGCCTCTCAAAAACGCCCAACCAGGAGCACGTCATGGCTCAGGAAATCACGCTCTCCCTGGCGGATGCCGAGGCATTGAGCCGCCGGGTTCTCTTGAACAACGGCTTCAACCCGGCGCATGCCGCGGCGATCACCCGCAGTGTGGTGGCCGCCCAGCGCGACGAATGTCACTCGCATGGCTTGTATCGACTGATCGGCTGTGCCCAGACGGCGCAGTACCGGGGCATCGACCCCGATGCCGAGCCGGCCGTCATCGACCAGGCACCGAGCGTCGTGAAGGTCGACGCCAACCGGGGGTCGTCCTTGCTGGCCTTCGAGAAGGGCCTGCCGCGGCTGGTGGAGAAGGCCCGTCGCAACGGCATCGCGGTGCTGGGCATCAACAACAGCTTTCATTTCTCGGCGCTCTGGCAGGAGGTCGAAGCCCTCTCGGAACAGGGGCTGGCGGGTATCGCGATGACGCCGAGCCACGCCTATGTGGCGCCGGCCGGGGGCAAGTCGCCGTTGTTCGGCACCAATCCCTTCGCCTTTTCCTGGCCGCGGCCCGGCAAGGCGCCCTATACCTTCGACTTTGCCACCAGCGTGGTGGCGCGCGGCGAGATAGAACTCCACAAGCGCGCCGGAGAGGCGCTGCCGGAAGGCTGGGCCATCGATAAAGATGGCAACCCGACGACCGACCCGCACGCGGCGCTCGATGGCGCGCTGCTGCCCTTCGGCGGCTACAAGGGCTCGGCGCTCTCGACCATGATCGAGCTGCTGGCCGGTCCATTGATCGGCGACCTGCTGGGCCACGAGACCCGGGCGGCCACGCCGGATGGCCAGGGCAAGCCCTTCCACGGCGAGCTGATCATCGCCTTCTCGCCGGAAACGTTTCTGGGCGACGACACCGAAAGACAGCAACGCCATGCCGAGGCGTTGTTCGAGGGGATCGTCGATCAAGGGGCGCGGCTTCCCTCGCAGCGTCGCTTCGCGGCCCGCGAGCGGAGCCGGGCCGCCGGCGTGACCATTCCCCAGGCACTGCATGACGAGCTCGAGGCACTGGCAACGCCGGCCTGAACATGCCGGGCGTCAATCCCAATGGCGCCCGGCTGTTCTTTGAACGGCTCACTTCATCTCGAAGCCGCGCTCGGTCAGGAAGTCGCGCATGTGGGCGCGCAGCTTGGAGTCGAACAGCGGCGTGAGGTTGCGCGACCAGTTGGCATCCTTCCTGCCGCTGGTCCTGTCCCGATAGTAGCCGTGCATGGTGGCGTCGAACGCCTCGACGTGCCGGTCAGCTTCGCGGTAACGGTCCTCCATGAGGATCGCCTCGACCGGCAGGCGGGGTTTGACCTCGGGCTGCTGGTCCGGATAACCGAGGCACATGCCGAATACCGGGTAGACATGTCCGGGCAGCTGGAGCAGGTCGCTCACGGCCTGCGGATTGTTGCGGATGCCACCGATGTAGCAGATTCCCAGCCCTTCGGATTCGGCGGCGATCGCCACGTTCTGCGCCATCAGCGCGGTATCCACGCTGGCGACGAGCAGCTGTTCGGTCATTCCGCGGACCACCCTGGCGCCGGTGCGTTCGGCGGCGTCGGTGGGGCGTTTCATGTCGGCGCAGAACACCAGGAAATCGGAGCAGCTGGCGATATAGCCCTGGCCGCCGGCCAGCTCGGCGAGCCTCTCGCGGTTGGCCGGGTTCCTGACGTGGATGACGCTGTAGGCCTGCACATGGCTCGAAGTCGCGGCGCCCTGACCGGCGCGGACGAGCTCCAGCAGCAACTCGTGGGGGATCTTGCGATCGGTGAACTTGCGGATCGAGCGGTGGGCGTTCAGCAATTCGATGACGGGGTTCATGCGGCCTCGCTTGGAGTTTCGTCAGTTTCCTGAACAGGATACCGCAACGTGGTGCTGACGCTCAGGGCGCCGGCCCGGCCGCACCCAGGTAACGCTCGTGCCAGTAGTCGATGGCAAGCGAGGTGACGGTGACCGTGCGCCCGCTGCCCGGCGCGTGGATCATCCGCTGGTCGCCCATGTAGATGCCGACATGGGTCGCCTTGGCGCCCGAGCCGAAGAACATCAGGTCGCCGGGTCGCACCCGTTCGCGCTGCGGTAGCCGCCGGCGCTGCTGCTCGGCGGTCCTTGGCACCGCGATGCCGGCGGACTGGTAGGTCATCTGCACCAGCCCCGAACAGTCCACGCCGCTCGGCGAGGCGCCGCCATAGCGATACGGCAGGCCCAGCGCCTGGCGGGCGTTGGCCAGGATCATCGCTCGTTCGATGGTCAGCGAATCCGCCGGCGCATCGTCGAAATCGGCCATCCGCATCTGGGGCCCGGCACAACCGGCCAGCCACAGGCACACCAGGGTTATCCACAACAGGGCCGGCCAGCGTGGTGAATCACAGCGAGTCATAGGCCTTCCTGGGTTCGGCACGTCAGTGTTCAACATACCGCCTGACGCGGGCGGCGGCTATCGCCGGGCGGCAGCCGGCGGATGTTGAATGTCGACAGCGGGCAGTCAACGACGGGTGGGATAAAATAATGTTATTGTTGCATCGATATACAATAAAACTCGCTTAAGGAGACCATTCATGTCCCTATCCCATCGTGCCAACGGCCTGATCGCCGGTGCCCTGGCCAGCGCATCACTGAGCCTGCCCGGTATCGCCTTCGCGCAGGAAGATCCCGCCGTGACCTTTTCCGCGCCGCCCTGGCCCGGCGTGACCATGAAGACCGAGATCGCTTCGCAGCTGTTCGAGACGCTGGGCTACCAGCCGAACACCAAGCAGCTCGGTGCCCAGATCTCCTACGAAGCGCTCAACCTGGGCGAAGTCGATGCATTCTTCGGCGCCTGGCTGCCGGCCCAGCAGGGCATGTACGACACCGTCAATGCCAAGGGTACCCTGGCCGATCTAGGCAACAACGTCGACGGTGCGCGGATGGGCTTCGCGGTGCCAAGCTACGTCGCCGCGGCCGGCGTGACCTCGGCGCGAGACATCGACAAGCCGGAGTTCGCCGAGAAATTCGGTCGCGAGATGTTCTCCATCGAACCCGGCTCGGCGACCAGCGATATCCTCAACGGCGCGGTCGAGGACGACACCTACGGCATGGCCGACTGGAACCTGCGCGAAGCGACCACGCCGGCGATGCTCGGTGCGGTGGACAACGCAACCAGCAACGACGAGTGGATCCTGTTCTACGGCTGGACGCCGCACTGGATGAACATCGAGTACGACATCGTCTATCTCGACGACCCCGAGAACCTGTTCGGCCCGGGTGGCGGCAGCAGCGACGTGCGTACCCTGCTCAACAGCGGTTTCGCCGACAGTCATCCCAACGCCAAGAAGCTGCTAGACCAGATGGTCTTCAGCGCCGACGATCAGAGTCAGCTGATCCTCGACTTCAGCTACAAGGAGCGCGAGGCCGACGAAGTCGCCGTGGAGTGGATGCAGAACAACGCCGACAAGATCAAGGCCTACCTCGACGGCGTGACCACGCGCGACGGCGAGCCCGCCTGGCCGGTCGTGCAGCAGGCGTTCGATCTGAAAGCCTGATCGCTTTCGCCAAGCCCTCGCGGTAACGACACGCCCCCGCCCAGCCGAATCGGACTGGGCGGGGGCGTGTCGCTTGTACCGGCTACATTCCGGTGCTGGCCATCAGCGCCGGTTCGATGATCTCGATCCAGTAGCCGTCCGGATCCTTGACGAAGGCGACGTTCTGCATCTTGCCCTGTTCGGGGCGCTTGACGTATTCCACGCCGTTCTCGTCCAGCCAGTCCACCGCCGCGTTGAGACTGGGCACCGAGAAGCAGATGTGCCCGAAGCCCTGCGGTTCGGCGTTGCCGTCGTGATAGGCGAAATCGGCCTGTTCCTCGGTCCCCCAGTTATGCGTCAACTCCAGCACGCCGCGCCGGCTGAATGTCCATACCGTGCGCTCGGCGGTGTTTTCCGGCACCTCGTCGCTGTCCTCGAGGTGGGCGAGGAAGTACAGCGAGAAATTGAGCTCCTCGAAGTCCAGCCGGCGCAGCACGCGCATGCCGAACACATGGCTGTAGAAGCGCAGCGAGCGTTCCGGGTCCTTGACCCGCAACATGCTGTGGTTGAGCGTGAAGCCCACGGTTTCCGGCGGCGAGTGGGGGTCGACGCCGGGGTGTTGCTCGGTGAATGACGGCATGCAGTGCTCCTTGCAATGAGACGAACGGCTCCCTGACCAGCGTAGCCCGGGTCGGGGCATGGCACAGCCAGCGAACGCGCCGGGCATGATAAACGTCCCTGACCGGTTCAGGCGAGGCGCTACTCGTAGCCGGTCATCTCCAGGTAGCCCTCGCCGCCGTGGCTGCCTTCGACCGTGCCCATGCCTTCCCAGTAGGCGAACGAGGTGTCCATCCACTGGTCGGGGTGGATCGCACGCACCGCGACGTCGACGCCAGTATATGCTCGCAAGTTACCCACAATGGTACGGGCCGAGAACGAAGTCGTTATCAGACGATAGTGAACCCCGCCGCCGCTACCTCCTTCTGGATGATGTCCAGGAAGGCCTTGAGATCTTCATCGCTGAGATCGAGCGCCATCCCTGTGATCGTGATCGCACCCAAAAACTGGCCGTCGGATTCGAAGAGCGGTGTTGCGATAGAGGCGAAATGGCGGTGCCGCTCGCCTCTCGAGATGTAGTACCCGCGTTTTCTGATTGCCACGGATTCGTCGCTGTCGACGTCGCTGTAGGCGAGGATGATCTGCGCAGCTGCGCCGCCCTTATCCAGGGGAACAGATGCACCTACCTCGATGAAATAGCGAAAGTCCTGGTGTGCGTGGTCGCGTGCCAGGCAAACGCGCTCGCTCCCCGAGCGAACGAAGAAAGAAGTCGTCTGGCCGACCTGACGACTGATGCTGATTATCGGCGCCTCCACCCGGGACACGAAGTTGGAGGTAGTTCGAAAGATCGATGCCATACGTAGATTGGCCGGTCCCGGTGAGTACGAACCATCGGAACTCCGCTCGAGGTATCCCCAGTCGACCAGCGTTTTCAATGCTCTGGACGAGGTTGTCTTGTCCAGTCCCGTCAATTCCGCCAGTTCTCTCAGATGCAGTCTCGGCCGTTCCTGTGTGAAGCAAGCCAACAGAGAGAGGCCGCGCTCCAGCACACCCGACGGAGGTCTATGCGACTTATTGCTCATGCGTTCCTCCGCGCAATGACTTGACGATGCATAGTCTCTAGCGTTTCACTGGATGAGTCAAGTCGCATTGAGTGAGATGCGAGCTTGAGTCCATTCCATCAGCTATCCGGAGTCAGTCTGATGACCAACAAGTACTACGACAATGCCGATGCCGAGTTCCGCATGCAGATGGCCAAGCTTGCGCCCGCGGACTTCAAGGCCTGGATGACCCTTAACGCGATACCGTCCCAGGACAACGGGGAAGTTCCGCCGCGCACCCGGGAGCTCATCGCGATCGCGGTGGCGCATGCCACCGGCTGCCCGTACTGCATCGAATCTCACGTGACCAAGGGCAAGGCGGCCGGGCTCTCCAAGGCCGAAGTGGCAGAAGCCGTGCTCATCGCTGCGGCGATGAAGGCCGGTGCGGCAGCTGCCCACGGTGGCCTGGCCATGAAGTTCTACGGCGACGAAGAGTAACCAGCCACTATCCACGTCGACTCTAACCACCGAGATTCAGATATGTCCGTCTCCGTTTTTGACATGGTCACGATGCAACATCTCTGGAGCACTCCAGAGATGCGCGAGGTGTTTTCGGAAAAAAACCGCTTGCAGAAGTGGTTGGACTTCGAGGTCGCGCTTGCGCAGACCCAGGCCGAGATGGGGTTGATCCCGGCCAGTGCCGCTGCAGAGATCGCTGCCAATGGCTCGATAGACTCAATCGATCTCGAGGCGGTTGCCGAGGAGGTGCGTCGCGTCAAGCATACGCTGGTTCCGCTACTCAAGCAGGTGCATACCCAGCTCTCCAGCGAAGCGTCCGAATATATCCACTACGGCGCCACGACCCAGGACGTGTTGGATACTGGGCTGCTGCTCCAGCTCAAGCAGGTGCATGCGTTACTGCGCCGGGATATGGCGACGATCGGCCGGGAACTGGTTCGCCTGGCCGGCGAGCACCGCGATACCGTGATGGTTGGGCGTACCCATGGCGTTCAGGCACTGCCGATCACTTTCGGCCACAAGTGCGCCATCTGGCTCGACGAGATGTCGCGCCATGCCGAGCGTCTGGCGCAGGTCGAACCCCGCCTGTTCGTGATCATGCTGGTGGGGGCCGTGGGTTCCCAGGCGAGCTATGGCCCGCGCGCTGCGGAACTCGAGCAGGCGGTGGCGAATCGGCTCGGCCTGGGGGCCCCCGACATCAGCTGGGCGCCGGCGCGCGATCGCATCGCCGAGTACACCGGGCTGCTTGCCATGATCGGCCAGACCCTCGGCAAGATCGGCAACGAGCTTTTCAATCTCCAGCGCAACGAGTTCGCCGAGGTCGAGGAGGGATTCTCCGAGGGCAAACTCGGCTCCTCGACCATGCCGCACAAGCGCAATCCCGTCGCGGCCGAGAACGTCGCCATGCTGGCCCGCGCCATTCGCTATAGCTCTACGATGATGCTTGAAGCCATGGTGCAGGAGCACGAGCGTGATGGCATCTCCTGGAAATCGGAATGGAAAGCGGTACCCGAGACCTGCCTGATCCTCGGTGCCATGACGTCCCAGACTGCCAACCTGCTGGCCGGACTGCGTGTCAATCCCCAGGCCATGAAGCGCAACGTGGATATGATGGAGGGGTATCTTCTTTCCGAGCGGGTCATGCTGGATTTGGGTGACAAGAAAGGCAAGAACACGGCCCATGAGTGGCTCTACGAAGCCACGATGAAAGGGATTGAATTCGGCCAGAGCTTCGAGCAGGCGCTGAGAGCGCACCCGGACATCGCCGATACCTACACCCCAGAACGCATTCGCGAGCTGACTGACCCTGCCGCCTATCTCGGTGAGATCAAGGGTAGCGTCGATCGCCTATTGGCACGCGAAAAAGATGCACGGTGGTTGGCGCAGTAGCTGTTTCACAGGCTCTGGACTCGGCGACAGAGTCGGGTGCCACCACGACCAACTAACAACAATTCATGAAATCAGGAGACGCCACAATGAATAAAACGATCGCTCTCACCCTCGGCGCCGCGGCCATGTCACTGACGACGGTCTCGGCCTTGGCCTTCCCGGACAAACCCATCGAGCTGGTCGTGCCTTTCAGCCCCGGTGGGGGCTCCGACGTTGCGGCACGAGTCTTCGCTCAGTGCCTGGAGGGGCACATAGATCAGCAGGTGCTGATCCGAAATATTACCGGTGCCAGGGGCAAGATCGCCGAAGTCGAGGTGCGTGATGCCCGCCCCGACGGTTACAAGCTCCTGTGGGCCCATCAGGGCATGGATATGGGGCTGGCGACCGGACGCTCGGACTACAACTACACGGCCTTCGAGCCCGTGGCTTCCACCGTCGCCATGAATTACGGCGTCTTCGCTGATGCCAACTCGGGTATCGATAGCGTCGACACGCTGCGCGGGAAAGTTGCGTCCGACCCGGGCGCTTACAACATCGGCGTCGCGCTCAACGGATTCTCCCACTTCGCGGTCCTCGACTTTCTCGACAAGGCCGGCATCAGCACCGACGATCTGCAGACCATTCCCATGTCCGGTGACAAGACCCGGATCGTGGCGGCGATCCAGGGTAACCTGACGCTGGTCCCCACCGCAGTTGCAGCGGCTGCCCCCTATGTCAATTCCGGTGATCTGAGCCCTGTCGCGATCCTCTCCGACGAGCGTGATCACAAGCTGTCCGACGCATCGACGGCGGCTGAACAGGGCGTCGACAGCGAGTTCGCGATGTACTTCACCACCTACGCGCCAGCCAACACCCCGGAAGATGTCGTCGATACCCTGGCGAAGTCGTGGCTAGCCGCCGCCAAGGACTCCTCGTGTCAGGGACGACTCGCTCAGAACTCCATGTCGGTGGTTGCTGCCAGTGGAGAGGAACTGACAGCCGATCTCGAGGCGCGCTATGCACGTATCGAGGAGCTTGCCGGGCAGTATCAGTTGGGTACGGAGTAGGCCGAACGGCCGGAGGTGCGCTACGCCTCTGGCCTTTCATCAACGACCGTCGGTATCGCCGACAGGGAGATTCTCGTCATGAGAGTCAATGATCTGTTGTTCTCTTTGCTCTTCATTCTTCTATTCGTGGTGGCAGCTACCCAGATCACGCAGCTCAGCGAGATCGCTTCGGCCACGGTTTCCGCCAGGTTGTTCCCGGAAATGGTAATCGGTGGCGGTATCTTGATGGGTGTCATCGAAATGATCCGGACACTGGTATCGCGCCCGCGCAATGACGACCCGGGATTTCGCGAAAGCTGGAAAGAAGCCTTCCTTCGTCGCCGGATGTACCTGCTGGGTCTGTTCACCGTCTATCTGATCGCCATCACTCATGTTGGCTTCCTGGTAGCGACGGCCGTGTTCTGCTTCGTGACGATTCTGGTGCTGGCGCCGCGCATCAAGCCCGCGAGCCTGGTCATTGCTCTGGCGGTGACGGTGGGGCTGTTGGGGCTGATCTACGTGCTGCTGGTCGTCTACCTGAAGGCCTTCCTGCCATGAGGACTCATCCATGTACGATTTGATGCTCGCGGGCGTTGCCGCGGTCTTCCAGCCATGGACGCTGCTTGCCATCATGCTGGGAGTGGCCGGCGGTCTGGTGATCGGCTCGATCCCGGGGCTGACTTCGACCATGTCGATTGCGCTCATGGTGCCGCTCACCTACAGCATGAAGCTCGAGTTCGCGATCCCACTACTGATGGGGGTCTACTGCGGCGCCATTTCCGGGGGGCTGGTCGGGGCCATTCTGCTGAACATTCCCGGCACGCCCGCCTCCGCCGGCACCTGCCTGGATGGCTTCCCCATGGCGGCGAGAGGGCAGGCGACTCGCGCGCTCGGGCTCGCGGTTTACGCCTCGATGATCGGCGGCACGCTGTCGGGGTTGGCACTGGTGCTCATTGCCCCGCTGCTGGCCAAGGTGGCGCTGTCGTTCGGCCCCTGGGAATACTTCGCCCTGGTGATCTTCACCTTCTCGTGCATCTCGTCGATGTCGGCGAAGGGGCGCGCGGTCAAGGCGTTCATGGCGGCGTTCATCGGCCTGGGGCTTTCTTTGGTCGGTCTCGATGAAGCCTCGGGGCAGACCCGGTTGACCTTCGGCTTCACCAGTCTTGAGTCCGGGTTCTACGAATTACCGGCGCTGATCGGCCTGTATGCCATTCCGCAGTTGCTCACCGACACCGACGGCATCGGCCGGCGCGAGAAGATCCTGCAGGTCAACTACCGTCTGCGCCTTTTTGTTTCGACATTCGGTGAAGTCATCGGTCGCAAGTGGGATCTGCTGCGCTCGACCTTCATCGGTATCGTCATCGGCATTCTCCCGGGCGTCGGGCCGGGGCTTTCCAATATCGTCGCCTACAGCCAGGCCAAGAACAGCTCACGCACGCCGGAGAAGTTCGGTCAAGGAGAATTGGCCGAGTCGGTCATCTCCCCGGAGGCGGCGAACAACGCCTCGATGGGGGGCGCGCTGATCCCGATGCTGACATTGGGCATTCCCGGGGACGCCTCGACGTTGATGATGCTGGGTGCATTCATGCTCCACGGAATCGATCCCGGCCCACTGCTGTTCCGCGATCACGGCGACATCGTGTGGATCGTGTTCATCGCATTCTTCGTGGCGTTCGCCTTCTGCACGCTGCTCTATCATTTCTTCATCCCGATCACCATCAAGGCCATAGCGGTGCCGCGCCAGTTCGTCATTCCGGTGCTGCTGGTCCTGTGTACCGTGGGCTGCTATTCGCTCAATAACAGGATGTTCGACGTCTACTGTTTCCTGGGGTTCGGGCTGCTCGGCTACGTCTTGCATATCGTCAAGGTCCCGGTACTCCCGGTGATCCTGGGGCTGATCCTGGGGCCGATGGCGGAGGAGCAGTTGAGCCTTGCGCTCGCGTTCGGCCAGGGCTCATTCCTGCCATTCCTGCTGCGGCCGGTCTCCGGATTCATCCTGCTCGTCGCGCTTCTGTCTCTCGTGCTGCCGCCTTTCTTCGGTTGGAGGAAGAAGTTGACCGCGCAGCGTATCCCCACCAAGGAGTCGCAAAATGACACTGTCTGATCTGGTCACCGTCGACTGGCTTCGAGCCAACCTCGATCTGCCTGAGATCGTGATTCTGGACGCCAGCTGGTATCTGCCGAGCGAAACCCGTGATCCGTACGCCGAATATCTCGAAGGCCATATTCCTGGTGCGAAGCGCTTCGACTTCGACGGAGAGATCAAGGATGCCTCCTCCGCGTTGCCGCACATGCTGCCCGCGGCATCCGAGTTCACCGCTGCCGTACGTGCCCTCGGTGTCAACGCCAATAGCCGTGTCGTGATCTATGACGGTATGGGGGTCTTCGCCGCCCCCCGGGCGTGGTGGATGTTCAAGGTAATGGGACACGGAAATGTCGCTGTACTCGATGGCGGGTTACCCGCCTGGAAGGCCGCCGGCTGCGGTCTCGAGTCCGGCGCGCAACCGGGGAGGGAGGCGCCTGGCGACTTCGAAGCACGCCTGGTGCCGGAGCGACTCGCCGATGCTGCCGACGTAGCCGAGTACCTCGAGAAGCGTACGGCACAGGTGATCGATGCGCGTTCGCCTGCGCGGTTTAGCGGCGAGCAGTCCGAGCCGCGCCCCGGTCTTCGCTCCGGGCATATGCCGGGGGCGGTGAACCTGCCGTTCGACCAGCTATTGGAGAATGGCTTCTATCGTTCCCCCGAGGTGCTCGAGAAGCGGTTCCGCGAAGCAGGAATCGAGTCGGGAACACCGATCGTGGGCTCCTGTGGATCCGGCGTCACGGCCTCTCTCCTGGCACTTGGTGCCGAACTCGCGGGGTTGGGGCCGATGGCCGTCTACGACGGCTCATGGGCGGAATGGGGGCAGGAGTCGCGTCCGGAGCTTGCCGTAGTGAAGGGGGGCGTCGAGCATGGCGCGACCTGAACTCGAGGCGCTAGCGCACTGGGTCGCGAGCGTCGGTGTCGACGTCGATGACGCCCGGCTGCGCGAGCGACTCTTCGCCACCATGCTGGATTGGTCGACGGCGCTGATCGCCGGCGTCGGGCATCCGCTCTTCGAGACCTACAAGCATGCGTTGATCACGCCGGGGGAGTCCGGGTGGGCCAGTCTTGCCGGCTTGCCTATCAAGCAGCCTGCAGCAGCGGCGGTGGCGTTCAACGCAGCCGTGAGCCACCTCCATGAAGTGGATGATGCCCACCGGGCCTCGACCAGCCACCCGGGCATTACCGTGATTCCTGTGGTAATGATGCTTGCCGAGTTGGAGGGGCTGGACGCGCACACGGCTGCCAGTGCCATCGTCGCCGGCTTCGAGACGACCATTCGGGTCGGATCGCACTTAGGCGCGGAGCACTATGCGGTATCGCATACCACCGCGACCGCCGGCAGCTTCGGCGCGGCGGCGGCGGCGGCGCGGGCACTCGGTTTGAACGCACGGCAGACCTTATGGGCGCTGGGGCATGCCGGTACTCAAGCCTCGGGGCTCTGGCAGTTCCTGGACGACAAGGCAACCGCCGCCAAGGCGTTCCACGTGGCGACCGCGGTGCGTAACGGGCTGGCGAGCGCCCGCATGGCCCAGGCCGGCATTCCGGGCGCAGAGCATATTCTCGAAGGTCCGCGGGGCATGCGTCGCGCTTGGAAGCTCGAAGGCTGTGATGTCGCTTGGCTGACGCCGGGCGACACACCGATGATTCACGATGTGACAATCAAGGGTTGGCCCGTTTGCGGCCAGATGCACAGCGCCCTGGACTGCGCTCGAGCGCTCTTCGAACGTGCCCCCGAGCGCTGCCGCCAGGCAAGGCGTGTGCGCATCGAGCTGCCGGCGAGCGCGTTGGCGATCGCGGGTATCACCGAGCCTGAGAACCTCGCCGAGGCGAAATTTTCCACCGTCTTCTGCATCAGCGCGATGCTCTGTGGCCGAGCGCCGGATTTCCTCGGGTTTTCCCAGGAACTGCTGGAGGACCCGACGATTCGCCGATTCATGAGGCGGGTCGAAATCGTGGAGTCGGCCGAATTTACCGCTCGCTTCCCGCGCGAACGACCGGCCCGCGTCGTGCTCGAGAACGACGAAGGCGAAATGGTTGTCGAGGAGCGATCGCTGCGACGCGGCGACCCGGAGGCGCCCTGGTCGAGAGCCGAGCTAGAATCCCGCGCGTCGGGGGTGCTGTCACTGGCCATTTGCGAGCTTGATACAGCTGCGCTGGTGAACTGGTGCGAGGCGTTAGCCGCGCAGTCCGATAGCTGGTCGGCCCAGGGGCTGTTCGCAATGATTCCACACGTCGCGGGTGAGGAGCGATCATGAAGCCACAGGTCACATCCGAAGCAATTCCGCCGCTCGATGATGCCTTCATCGAGCGTTTGAAGGCCATTCTGCCCGGGGCCGTCATTACCGAGTCGGGTCAACTGGAAAGTTACTTGGCCGAGGAGCGTGGGCTCTTCACCAGCACCGCCCGAGTGGTGATCGTACCCGACAATACCGAAAGGCTTGCCGAGGCGGTGCGGCTGTGTGCCGAACATCGAGTGCCGATGGTGCCGCAGGGAGGCAACACCGGGCTGGTAGGCGGCGCCGTTGCCAATCAGGGCGAGGTGGTGGTGTCGATGCGGCGCATGCGCGCGGTTCGCAACATCGACCCGGTCAACTTCACGGCTACGGTGGAGGCCGGCTGCATTCTCGCCGACCTGCAGAACGCAGCCGACGCCGAATCCTGCCTGTTCCCGCTCAGTCTCGGCGCCGAGGGCAGTTGCACGGTCGGTGGCAATATCGCCAGCAATGCAGGCGGCATGGGCGTCCTGCGCTATGGCAACATGCGTGAACTCACACTGGGTCTGGAAGTCGTGCTGCCCGATGGGCGCATCTGGAACGGAATGCGTCCGCTCTACAAGGACAACAGCGGCTACTCGCTGAAAAATCTCTTCATTGGCAGCGAAGGTACGCTGGGGTTCGTTACTGCGGCGGTGGTCAAGCTCTTCCCCAAACCGCGCCACGTTCAGACCGCTTTCTGTGCGCTGCCCTCGGTGGCGGCCGCGTTGCAGCTTTTGTCCCTCGCTCGGCGCAATAGCGGCGACGCCGTCACTGCCTTCGAACTGATGTCGGATTTCTCGCTCGACATCGTGTGTCGTCACACCGACCGCGACAGCCCGCTCTCCGAACCGGCGCCCTGGTTCGCGATGATCGAGCTCAGCTCGTCGCGCCCCCAGGACAATCTCCAGGAGATTTTCCAAAGCACGCTCGAGGAAGCCTTCGAAGCCGAGCTGATTCTGGATGCGGTAATCGCAAGTTCTCTGGAGCAGGGGTACAAGCTTAGACAGCTGCGTGAGAGCACGCCGGAGGCGCAGAAGCGTGCCGGCGGCAGCATCAAACACGACGTGTCGGTGCCGGTGTCGAGCATTCCGACCTTCATCGAGCGTGCCAGCGACGCCATCGCCGAATACATGCCGGGCATTCACTTTTGCATATTCGGCCATGTCGGCGATGGCAACGTGCACTATAACCTGACGCAGCCGGACGACATGACCAAGGAGGCGTTTCTCGCTCACTGGGGTGCGGTCAATGACATCGTGCACCCACTCGCCGCGTCACTCGGCGGATCCATCTCCGCCGAGCACGGAATCGGGCTGCTCAAGGTCTCCGAAATCAAGAGCTACCGCTCTCCCGAGGAGCAGGATCTGTTGCGCGGGATCAAGCAAGCGGTGGACCCCGAAAACCTGATGAACCCGGGCAAGATGATTTGAGCCAATTCGCCGGGGCGGGTGCTTTAGTCGGCATGAGTCGACTCGCGGCTTGCCTGGGCCAGCATGATCAGGAGAGTCAGCATGAAAGTACTCGTCGCGGTCAAACGCGTCATCGATTACAACGTCAAGATCCGCGTCAAGGCGGACAACTCCGACGTCGACCTGACCAACGTCAAGATGGCCATGAACCCGTTCTGCGAGATCGCCGTGGAAGAAGCGGTGCGGCTCAAGGAGCAGGGCGTGGCCAGTGAAATCGTCGCCGTCAGCGTTGGCCCCAAGACCGCGCAGGAACAGCTGCGTACCGCGCTGGCGCTGGGCGCCGACC
>NZ_CAAHFN010000069.1 GCF_900961225.1 Modicisalibacter radicis | reverse complement strand
GAGCCACGAGCCCGACCCGCGCATCGAAGCCATCGTCGCCAGCTGGCCGGCTCGCTTCGAGACGCCGCGTGCCGATCGACTCGGCTTCACCGGCGACCGCGACTTCCGCGAGATCGTGCGCACCTTCGTCGCCGAGCGGGAGGCATCCTGAGGCAGGACTCACAAGAAATCCTCTGGTACCGGGTGGCCGCTGCGGCCATGGCGTAGCAATTTCATGCCAACTCCTTTTGCGTCGATCGGGGAGCCGTCAGCGCGGCAGCATGATCATGCGAGCTGCCGGCATGCCGACAACGAGCGTTAATTTACCCAGCCTCCATCAATCAGCTGTACGGTCCCCGGTAATGAAACCTGGTCAGCGGCTTACGAAGTGGCGAACAGATCCTCCGAGCCGGCGAGATCCACGCCTTCCAGCCGCAGCAGCCACTGCTTGCGCGGCAGCCCGCCGGCATAGCCGGTGAGCTGGCCGTTGCTGCCGATCACCCGGTGGCAGGGCACGATGATCGCCAGCGGATTGCGACCGTTGGCGGCTCCCACCGCGCGATGGCTGTTGGGGCTGCCGATGCCCCGCGAGATCGTCGCATAGCTGCAGGTCTCGCCGTAGGGCACCTCGCGCAGGCGCTGCCAGACGCGCTGCTGGAAGTCGGTGCCGCGCGGGGCGAGAGGCAGCGAGAAGACCCGCCGTTCGCCGCGGAAGTATTCGGCGAGCTGGGCCTTGCTGCGTTCGATCAGCGGATGGGGACGCGGGGTGCGCGCGGGCTCGTCGACGAAGCGGACATGCGTGATGCCCTGTTCGCTGGCGTGAATTTCCAGCAGGCCGATGGGCGAGCCGGGGGGCGTGTCGAGGTAGTCGAGATAGTCGTTGTCGAGAGACATGTCAGCGATTCCACAGTTGGAAGGTCAGGTAACTGCGCCAGGGCGAGGCGGCGGCGGGGTCGGCCCCGCCGAGTTCGCCGAGCGCCTTCTTCACGCCCAGGTCGCCGCCCAGCCAGATGTCGGGGTGGCTGGCGCCACGCATGCGGGCGTAATCCACCGTCCAGGGGCCGATGCCCTTGAGCGTCAGCCAGGCCCGGGCGTCTTCGTCATGGCCATGGGCCAGGTGCCATTCGGCCAGGCGGCGCAACGTTTCGCGTCGCGCGCCGGGCATGCCCAGGAAGGCCAGGTCGCTGGCGGCGATGGCGGCCGGCTCGGGGAAGCGGCGATACCCCGCAGCGTCGCTCTCGCCCAGCGTATCGACCAGCACCTGGGCCAGCTTGCGGGCGGCGGTGACCGAGACCTGCTGGCCGAGAATCGCCTTGATGCCGGCCTCGAACTGGCTCCAGAGGCCCGGCAGGCGCAGGCCTTCCACCAGCGGCAGCCCGGGGGGCGCCTGGGCCAGATGGGCTTCGATGGCGGCGGTGTCGGCGTCGAGGTCGAGTACGCGGCGGATATTGCCGACCACCGCCTTGAGCGCCGCCAGCCGGTCGAGTTCCAGCGTTACCGTGAAGCGATGGTGCCGCGGCTCGTGGCGCGCGGTGAAGTGCCCCTTGGCGCCTTGCCAGGCGAAGCCGCGACCATAGTGGTCGTCGCCGACCCACTCGAGGCCGCTGACCGAACGCTGGGCGAGGAAGTCGCGCAGCCGCTCCCAGGCATAGGGCGGACGATAGGCCAGCTGCAGAGTCAGGCCGCGGCCGCCGTCTGCGGCGCGGCGGCGCAGCTCGCCGGGGTTCATGCCCATGCGTGAGCGAAAGGCGTCGTGGAAGCGGCGCAGGCTGCGAAAGCCGCTGGCGTAGGCGATCTCGGTCACCGGCAGGTCGGTCTGGTGCAGCAGCTGCTTGGCGAACAGGCACTGCTGGTAGATCGCATAGGACTTGGGCGAGACGCCGAAGCGATCATGAAACAGCCGGCGCAGGTAACGCTCGCCGATCCCCAGGCGCTCGCACAGCTCGCCGAGCGAGCCCCGCTGCAGGGCGCCGCCCTCGATCAGCCGCAAAGCTCGCTCCAGGGTGGTGTCGACGCCTTTCCAGGCCGGCGAGCCCGGGGCGCTGTCCGGCCGGCAGCGCAGGCAGGGGCGAAAGCCGGCATCGGCCGCCGCCACGGCGCTCTCGAAATAACGCACGTTGCGTTCCCGAGGCGGTGTGGCCGGGCAGATCGGTCGGCAGTAGATCCGCGTCGTCCTGACCGCGGTGAAGAACTGGCCATCGAAGCGCGCGTCCCGCGACAGGCGCGCCTGGCGACAGCGTTCGGGGTCGAGCACGGCGTTCTCCTTGCTGAGAGTCAACCTGTGGTGGCCAGTGTATCGTGTCCGTGGCCGAGGACTCGCCGGAATCGGCACTCAAGTGGCAACCGGAACCGTGCCTTGGGTGGCAATCGAAACCTTGCAAAGTGTGCCGCTCGCTATCACCTATGCTCAACAAAGACGCATTCATTTCGCCGATCGGTGACGACCGTCGGCAACGGAGGCTCGATGCTACCCACGTTCACCCTGCACTATGCTCGTCTACCGGCGCGTTTCCACGAGCGCTTCGACCCCGTGCCCGTCGCTTCGCCCGCGCTGGTGGCCTTCAACCGGCCGCTGGCCGAGGAGCTGGGCTTCGATCTGGACGCCTACGACGAGGCACTCGCCACCGAGGTCTTCTCGGGCAACCGCGTGCCCGACGGCGCCGAGCCGTTGGCGATGGCCTATGCCGGGCACCAGTTCGGCAACTTCGTGCCGCGCCTGGGTGATGGCCGGGCGGTGCTGCTCGGCGAAGTCACGGATCGCCGGGGCCGGCTGCGCGACATCCAGCTCAAGGGCGGCGGTCGCACGCCCTTCTCGCGGGGCGGCGACGGGCGCGCGCCGCTCGGCCCGGTGCTGCGCGAGTATCTGGTCAGCGAGGCGATGCACGCCATGGGCATTCCCACCACCCGGGCGCTGGCGGCGGTCACCACCGGCGAGCGGGTGATTCGCCGCATTCCCGAGCCGGGCGCGATCCTGACCCGAGTGGCGGCGAGTCATATCCGCGTCGGCACTTTCCAGTACTTCGCCGGCCGCGGCGATATCGAAGGCCTGCGCGAGCTGGCCGACCATGTCATTGCGCGCCACTATCCCGAACTTGCCGACAGCGAGCATCTCAACCGTCTCGAGGGGGAACGCTACCTGGCGCTGATCGAGGCGATACAGGCCCGCCAGGCCACGCTCATCGCCCGCTGGATGGGCGTCGGTTTCATCCATGGCGTGATGAATACCGACAACATGAGTATCGCCGGCGAGACCATCGACTTCGGTCCCTGCGCGTTCATGGAGGCCTACCACCCGCGCACCGTGTTCAGCTCGATCGACGAGGGCGGGCGCTACGCCTACGGCAACCAGCCGGGCATCGGCCAGTGGAACCTGGCGCGGCTGGCCGAGACGCTGCTGCCCTTGATCGACGAGGATCAGGAGCGGGCCGTCGCCAAGGCCACCGAGGTGCTCGAGACCTATCCGGCGCGCTTCGAGACCGAGAAACTCGCGGTGATGCGCGCCAAGCTGGGCCTGGCCCGGGAAGAGGAGGACGACGGCGAACTCATCGAGTCACTGCTCGAGGCGATGCAGGCGGGCCGCGCGGACTTCACTCTGACTTTTCGCCAGTTGAGCGACGTGGCGGCCTCGGCCGAATCCGAGCCGGCGCTTTTCGACCTGTTCGAACGGACCGAGGCGATCCAGGCCTGGCTCGGTCGGTGGCGCGAGCGGCTGGCCCGGGAAGCGGCCGCTCCCGATGAGATCGTCCGGCGCATGTGCGCGGCCAATCCCAAGTACATTCCCCGCAATCACCGCGTCCAGGAGGCGCTGACGGCGGCGGACGACGGCGACTTCGGGCCCTTCGAGACGCTGCGCGAGGTGCTCTCCAGGCCCTTCGACGAGCAGCCGGGCCGCGAGGAGTACGCGCTGCCCGCCGCACCCAGCGAGCAGGTGTTTCGTACCTTCTGCGGTACCTGAGGCGGGACAAAAGTCTTACGCGGGCGGGCGTTGTGTGGGGTTGCCGTGCGCGTAAACTAGCCATGATCCGGAGCCATTTCCAAACGCCTGACGACGCCAACAATCACAACAGGAGCCGCCCACATGTCCGTCCGAGAGATCGCCCTCTACATCGAGGGCAAGCCCGTGCCGTCGCAGTCCGGCGAATGGCGTGATGTCATCAACCCCGCGACCCAGAAGGTCGTCGCCCGGGTGCCGTTCGCCTCGCTCGAGGAGGTCGATCGCGCCGTGGCCAGCGCCCGGGCCGCCTTCAGGACCTGGCGCAAGGTGCCGCTGGCCAAGCGCATGCGCATCATGCTCGCCTTCCAGGCGTTGATCCGCGAACACACCGGCGAGCTGGCCGCGCTGATCACCGAGGAGCATGGCAAGACCCTGCCCGACGCCGAAGGCGAGGTGGGCCGCGGCCTGGAGGTGGTCGAGCACGCCTGTTCGATCACCTCGCTGCAGCTCGGCGAGATCGCCGAAAACGCCGCCAGCGACGTCAACGTCTATTCGCTCAATCAGCCGCTGGGGGTGGGGGCCGGGATCACTGCGTTCAACTTCCCGATCATGTTGCCGTGCTTCATGTTTCCGCTGGCCATCGCCACCGGCAATACCTTCGTCCTCAAGCCCTCCGAGCAGGACCCGTCGTCGACCATGCGGCTGGTCGAGCTGGCCCATGAAGCCGGCGTGCCGCCCGGCGTGCTCAACGTGGTGCATGGCGGGCCGGAGGTCGCCAACCGGTTGTGCGACCATCCGGACATCAAGGCGCTGTCGTTCATCGGTTCGACCCATGTCGGCACTCAGATCCATGCTCGCGCCGGGGCCGCGGGCAAGCGCGTGCAGGCGATGATGGGCGCCAAGAACCATTGCGTGGTGATGCCCGACGCCAACCGCAGCCAGGCGATCAACAACCTGCTGGGCTCGGCGTTCGGCGCCGCCGGCCAGCGTTGCATGGCCAACTCGGTGCTGGTGCTGGTCGGCGAGGCGCGTGACTGGCTCGACGAGATCGTCGAGAAGTCCCGGGCCATGACCGTCGGCCCCGGCACCCAGCGCGATGCCGACCTGGGACCGCTGGTGTCGCCGGCGGCGCGCGACCGGGTGGTGTCGCTGATCGCCAGGGGCGAGGCCGAAGGCGCCACGCTAAGGCTCGACGGGCGCGGTCTGACCGTCGACGGCTATCCGGACGGCAACTTCGTCGGCCCGACGCTGTTCAGCGACGTGACCGCCGACATGGCCATCTATCGCGAGGAGATCTTCGGCCCGGTGCTCTGCGTGGTGGGTGTCGAGACGCTGGACGAGGCCATCGACTTCATCAACGCCAACCCCAACGGCAACGGCACCTCGATCTTCACCAACTCGGGCTGGGTGGCCAAGCGTTTCGAAAGCGATATCGATGTCGGCCAGGTGGGCATCAACGTGCCGATCCCGGTGCCGGTGGCCTATTTCAGCTTCACCGGTTCGCGGGGTTCGAAGCTCGGCGATCTGGGGCCCAACGGCAAGCAGGCGATCGCCTTCTGGACCCAGACCAAGACTGTCACCGCACGCTGGTTCGAGCCCGAGAACGTCTCCTCGGGGATCAACAGCACCATATCGATGGGGTGACTCGCGGCGCACCATATTGCGGCCCCGTCTCGCCAGAGAGGGGGTCGTCGCCTCGTGCCCGCAACCCGGCGAAAGCGCTAGGTTGGCGAGGGCAGGGGAAGCCCGAGTCGTTGCCTAGGCGGCGACCCGGCACGTTTCCAGCAACTGGATCATCGGTTCGAGCTGGCTCTCGTGGAGGACCAGGAGCGTGGCGCCCGGCTGATCGTCCCCGGTGGGGGTGACGATGGCGAATTCGCCCTCTTCGAGGTGGAATTCGTGGACCTCGTAGGGTCCGTGACTCGTCAGGCAGCGGATCGAGCGGTAGGCGTCGTCCTCGCCATAGATGAGACGGTGGTAGACCTTGAAGAAGGTATAAAGGAACAGCCCCTGCTCGAACGCCGGCCAGCGTGCCGGGGTGCTGCGGGTCAGGCCGTCGATGGTCTGACCCGCCTGCTTGGCCTGTTCGATGGCCTCGTCCAGGGGGCTTTCGAGCAGCGAGCGCTCCTCGTGCGGCAGTGGTTGGCCGGCGCTGCGAGCCTGGTGATAGCGCTCGTCGACGTGACGCAGGTCGTCGAGACTGCGCATTTCATGGTCGCTATGGTTGAGCTCGCCGAGCTGACAGCTGCCGTTTTCCCAGCCGTGGATGACACGAATCTTCAATGTGCTCTCGGCCAGCGGACGGTCGAGCAGGGCATGCAGGCCGGCCGGGAGATTGTCCCAGCGTTCGTGTATGTGGTTGCCGAATGCCTGATAGGGGTCGGCGAAAACCGCATGCAGCCGGCCGGGTTCATGTTCCTTGGCTTCGTAATAAGGCATGGCGTTATCGGACCCCGTGTCTGCGTTATTCTTCGTTGTCGTATCGTCGTTTCACGTTGCGAATGACACGTCGGCTGGGCGCGTCTTGCCTGGCAACTTTCCATAACTTGGGTTATCGGCGCTTTGACGATAACCTTTAACGGCTG
Organism: Modicisalibacter radicis; assembly: GCF_900961225.1. Taxonomy (GTDB): domain Bacteria; phylum Pseudomonadota; class Gammaproteobacteria; order Pseudomonadales; family Halomonadaceae; genus Modicisalibacter. The sequence goes on along the minus strand of NZ_CAAHFN010000069.1, from coordinate 28,521 downwards.
AAACTACATCCACTGTCGCCAGGGGAGTCCTGCCCAGCGGGCGGGCTGAGAGTGCGGCTTCGCAGGAAGCGCTGACCCTGGAACCTGATCCGGTTAACACCGGCGGAGGAAGAGCGACATGCTATACGCGACCCTGGCCGCGCTCGGCGCGGCATTGCTGTTGTTTGCCATCCTTGGGCTGCGCGCGAGCCGCGCGAACGACCCGCTCGACGACTACATGACCGCGCGCAACTCGCAGCCGGCGACGACTCTGGGGCTGTCGTTCCTGGCGTCGGGGATGGGCGCGTGGATTCTCTTCGCCCCGCCGGAAGTCGGCGCCTTCGTCGGTCCGGTGGCATTGGCCGGTTATGCCGTCGGCTCGGCGCTGCCGTTTCTCGTGCTGGGCTTGTGCGGCCCGGCGATTCGCCGCCGGCTGCCCCAAGGTCGCAGCATCGGCGAGTTCGCCGCGGCACGCTTCGGCAGGGGCGTACGCCGCTACGTGGCGCTGATCTCGGTGCTTTACATGGCCTGCTTCCTGGCCGCCGAGTTGAGCGCCATCGGCGGCATAACGGCGCTGTTATCGCCGTTGCCGGGCGGTGTGGCGATCGTCGCGGTGGCGGTGACCACGCTGGTCTACACCGCCTGGGGCGGGCTGCGTGCGAGCCTGGTCACCGACCGCTGGCAGGCGCTGTTGCTGAGCGCACTGTTGCTGGTTGTCGGCGGCGTGGCGCTGGCGCGACTGCCGGCGCCACCGGCATCCGCCGCGCTGCCCGACATCGCGTTCGGCGATGCGCTGAGCGTGGCGGTGACGCTGGTGATCGCGGTGACAGCGGCCAACCTCTTTCACCAGGGTTACTGGCAGCGCGTCTGGGCGGCCCGCGACTCCCGGGCGCTGGGGCGTGGCGCCGTGCTCGGCGGGTTAGCGACGGTGGTGGTGGTCGCCGTTATCGGCGGGCTGGGGATTCTCGCGGCACTCAGCGGCGCCCGACTCGGTGAGCCGCCGATGCCGTTCTTCGCCTTGCTGAGCGGCGCGCCGGGCTGGCTGAGCCTGCTGGCGCTGGTCCTGGCGGTGACGCTGGTCGCCTCGAGCGTCGATACCCTGCAGAACGGCATTGCCTCGCTGCTGGTCGGCGAGGGCGATACCTTCAGCCGGCGCGGCCTGTCGTTGAGCGGGGCGCGTTGGCTCACCCTGGCATTGATGATTCCAGCGATGCTGGTGGCGTTGCAGGGCATGTCGGTGCTGCGGCTGTTTCTGATCGCCGATCTTCTGTGTGCCACGGCGGTGGTTCCGGTGCTGCTGGGATTGTGGCCGCGCATGAGCACCACCGCGGCGGTGGCCGGTGGGCTGGCCGGGCTGTGCGGCGCGGTGCTGCCGGGCTGGGTCGCCCAGGGCAGCCTGACGGCCGGATTGCTGGCGGCGAGCTTTCCAGGCGGCGCACCGACCCTGGCGCCGTTCCTCGGCGCCCTGACGGCGTCGGCGTCGGTGGCGGTGCTGGTCGCCTGGGCGCGTCCGGTGAGGGCACTGTCGACGCAATGAGCCGGGGCGCCGATGTCCGCCGTCACCGGACTGTCGCCTGCTTGTCGCCGAATGGACATACCGCGCTGGCAGATTAGTGAGCCCTTATACCTTTCAAGGACGCGCTCATGTCTGTCAGATCGATCCTTTTCGTCGCCGCTGGTCTGGCCCTGGGCTCCGGGCCGGTGGCGGCGGACATGAACTTCAACCGCATCGCCAGCTTTGCGACGCCTCGCAACATGGCCGAGGGCGAGGATACCCGGCGTGCGACCTCCGCCGAGATCATCGCCGCCTCGGAGGACGGCATGACGCTGGTCTACTCCGACAGTCCGCTGGGCGTCATCGGCCTGATCGACATCAGCGACCCGAGCAATCCCCTGCCCAGGGGCAACGTCAGCGTGCCCGGCGAGCCGACGGCGGTGTCGGTGATCGGCAATACCGCCTTCGTCGGCGTCAATACGTCCGCGTCCTACGACGCGCCCTCGGGGCAGGTGATGGCCATCGATCTGACCGACGGCGAAACCCTGGCGACCTGCGATCTGGGCGGCCAGCCCGACAGTACCGCCGCCGCGCCGGATGGCAGCTTCATCGCAGTGGCGATCGAGAACGAGCGCGACGAGGAGGCGGGCGACGGCCGTGTACCGCAGCTTCCCGGCGGCTATGTGGCGCTGGTCGATGTCGTCGACGGTTCGCTCGACTGCAGCCGGCTGGTCAAGGCCGATGTGACGGGGCTTGCCGAGGTCGCTCCGCAGGACCCCGAGCCGGAATTCACCGATATCAATCGCCTGGGCGAAACCGTAGTCACGCTGCAGGAGAACAATCATGTGGCGGTACTGGACCGCCAGGGCAAGGTGATTGCGCATTTCAGCGCCGGGGCGGTGGATCTCGAGGCGATCGACGCCACCGATGAGCGCGCGGCGCTGATCTTCGACGAGCGCCAGCCCGGCCGCCTGCGAGAACCCGATGCGGTCCAGTGGATCGATGACGACCACCTTGCCGTCGCCAACGAGGGTGACATGGACGGCGGAGCGCGCGGCTGGACGATCTTCGACAAGCACGGTGAGGTGGTTTACGAAGCCGGCGCCGCGTTCGAGCATGCGATCATCGAGGCCGGCCATTACCCCGACAAGCGCTCCGACGCCAAGGGCGTGGAGCCCGAGGGCATGGAATTCGCGCGTTTCGGCGGTACGCCCTATGTCTTCCTGCTCGCCGAGCGGGCCTCCATGGTGGGCGTCTACGACGTCAGCGACCCGGCCGCTCCAGTGCTCAAGCAGTTGCTGCCCTCGGGCATCTCCCCGGAGGGCGCGATCGCGCTGCCCCAGCGCAACCTGCTGGTCACGGCCAACGAAACGGATCTGGTCGACGAGGGCGGCGTTCGCGCCCACGTGATGATCTACGCCTATCAGGACGCGCCGGCGCGCTACCCGACCCTGACCTCGGCGGGCGCCGACGAGCTGATCGGCTGGGGGGCGCTGTCGGGCATGGTCGCCGGCGATGACGGCCTGCTGTACGCCGTCAACGATAGTTTCTACGCCTACCAGCCGCGCATCTTCACCATCGACCCGTCGACGAGTCCGGCGCGCATCGTCGCGGCCACCGATGTCACCCGCGCGGGCCGCCCGGCCCAGAAACTCGACCTGGAGGGCATCACCGGCGACGGCAGCGGCGGTTTCTACGTCGTCTCCGAAGGGCGTGCCGATCGCCTGATTCCGCATGCGATCTATCACCTCGACGCGCAAGGCGAAATCCGGCAAGAGATCGCCTTTCCCGCCGAGCTGCGCGCGGTGGCCCAGCGCTGGGCCGCGGAGGGCATCACGCGTGTCGGCAATACCCTGTGGATCGCACTGCAGCGGCCCTGGCAGGACGATCCCGAGGGCCGGGTCAAGCTGCTGGCTTACGACCTCGAGGACGCGCAGTGGCGCGCGGTTCACTACCCGCTGGATAGCGTGACGCAGGGCTGGGTCGGGCTCTCCGAGATCACCGCGCATGGCGACTGGCTGTACCTGATCGAGCGCGACAACCAGATCGGTGACGCTGCGCGCATCAAGCAGCTTACCCGTGTGGCGCTGGGCGATCTGGCGCCGGCCCCGCTGGGCGGCGAGCTGCCGGTGGTCGACAAGCAGGTCGTGCGCGACCTGGTTCCCGATCTGGCCGGCTACAAGGGCTATGTGGTCGACAAGGTCGAGGGCCTGGCGATCACCGCCGATGGCACCGCCTGGATCGTCACCGACAACGATGGCGTGGACGACAGCTCCGGCGAGACATTCCTGTGGTCGATCGGCACCCTTGAATCAGGTACCTGAAACGGTGGCCGGCGGCGCATGGTCGTCTGCTCCGGGGTCGGGTGGGGTTTGCAAGCGAGGCGCCGCGCTTTCAGACTGAGTCGGCTAGGCTGTGGTGATGCAAGGTCGCGACAGCCTGGTCCACGTGTCCAGCCCAGGGAGTAGCCGTGATGAGTGATGAGTCCCACGCCGACCCGCGTCGTCGTTATTCAGGTCCGGTCGTCGACGGACCCGGCAAGTCGGCCAGCCGTGCGATGCTGCGCGCGGTGGGCTTCGAGGACGAGGATTTCCGCAAGCCGCAGGTGGGCATCGCTTCCACCGGCAGCCAGGTCACGCCCTGCAACAGCCATATCGACGAACTCGCCGAACAGGCACGGGGCGGGGCCGACGAGGCCGGCGCCAAGGGCGTGGTGTTCAACACCATCACCATCTCGGACGGCATCGCCAACGGTACCGAGGGCATGAAGTACTCGCTGGTCTCGCGCGAGGTGATCGCCGATTCCATCGAGACGGTGGCCGGCTGCGAGGGCTTCGACGGGCTGGTGGCGATCGGCGGCTGCGACAAGAACATGCCGGGCTGCATGATCGGCCTGGCGCGTCTCGACCGGCCCAGCGTGTTCGTCTATGGCGGGACCATCCTGCCGGGCGAGAACCATACCGACATCGTCTCGGTATTCGAGGCGATGGGCGCCCACTCGCGCGGCGACATCGACCGCATCGAGCTCAAGCAGATCGAGGAGACGGCGATCCCCGGGCCGGGCGCCTGCGGCGGCATGTACACCGCCAATACCATGGCCTCGGCGATCGAGGCGCTGGGCATGAGCCTGCCCAACTCCTCGGCGCAGAACGCCGTCTCCGACACCAAGCGCGACGACAGCCGCGCCGCCGGGGCGGCCGTGCTCGCGCTGCTCGATCGCGACATCAAGCCCAGCGACATCATGACCCGCCGGGCGTTCGAGAATGCCATCACCGTGGTCATCGCCCTGGGCGGCTCGACCAACGCGGTGCTGCATCTGCTGGCCATGGCCAGCGCCATCGGCATCGAGCTTTCGGTGGACGATTTCACGCGGATCGGTCGCCGCGTGCCGGTACTCGCCGATCTGCGGCCCAGCGGGCATTACATGATGAGCGAACTGGTGGCGATCGGCGGCATTCAGCCGCTGATGAAGACGCTGCTCGAGGCCGGCCTGCTGCACGGTGACTGCCTGACGGTGACCGGCCGGACATTGGCCGAGAACCTCGCCGAGGTCGCGCCCTACCCGGACGACCAAGGGATCGTCGCGGCGCTGGATGCGCCGATCAAGGCGCAGAGTCATCTGCGCATCCTCCACGGCAATCTGGCGCCGGAGGGCGCGGTGGCCAAGATCACCGGCAAGGAGGGCACGCGCTTTACCGGTCGTGCGCGGGTGTTCGGCTCCGAGGAGGAAGCCCAGGCGCGGATCAACGACGGCAGCGTGGTGGCCGGCGATGTGGTAGTGATCCGCTACGAGGGGCCGCGTGGCGGGCCGGGCATGCGCGAGATGCTGACCCCGACCTCGGCAATCATGGGCCGCGGGCTGGGCGACCGGGTGGCGTTGATCACCGACGGGCGCTTCTCCGGCGGCAGCCACGGCTTCGTGGTCGGCCACGTCTCGCCGGAAGCATTCAACGGCGGGCCCATTGCACTGATCGAGGATGGCGACGAGATCACCATCGATGCCGAGGACGACATCATCAACGTCGCGCTCAGCCACGACGAGTTCGAACTGCGTCGCGCGGCCTGGCGTCAGCCCGAGCCACGCTATCGCCGCGGTGTGCTGGCCAAGTATGCGCGCACCGTCAGTTCGGCATCGCTCGGGGCGGTGACCGACCTGCCGGAATAGCCGATGGCCACACGCGAGGCCGTTCATCTGACGATCGACTCGGCACTGGGGGTGATCGCCGACACCCACGGCCAGCTGCGCCCGGAGGCGCTGACGCTGCTGGCCGATTGCGAAGCGATCGTGCATCTGGGCGATGTCGGCGACGAGGCGATCCTCGAGCGCCTGGCGGCGATCGCGCCGCTGTATACGGTGCGCGGCAACATCGATACCCAGCAGTGGGCCGAGCGGTTGCCCCACTCCCGGGATCTCGTCATCAACGGCCGGCGGCTGCATCTGGTCCACGATATAGCCGACTTCGACAGCGCCACCCGTTGCGAGGCCGTGCTGCACGGCCACTCCCACAAGCCGCGCAACGAGTGGCGTGACGGGCGGTTGCTGTTCAATCCCGGCGGTGCGGGACGGCGACGCTTCCGTCTACCCATCACGCTCGGCAAGCTATGGTTGGACGAGCGAGGGCAGGGCGCGCAGGGGCTGCGCGGCGCGATCGTCCATCTACCGCTCTAGGCCGCGGCTGTGTCCGCAAAGGCGATAACGGCGTCTAGGGTGGCGTGGGCCTGACGGGAGCCATGCCCGCCGCGGCCTCGCTGTCATCGGTGACGCTTTCCACGCTGTCGCGGATCGCCTGGAGATCGTCGGCGGAGAAATGCTCCAGCCGACCGGCGAGCAGGTCGCTGATGCGCTGCGTGGGGATGCCGGCACGCCGGGCGATTTCACGGTTACCGAGTTCTGAAACGGCGATGCGCCGGGTGACTACACGCATCAGGCGGGTGCGATGCTCCATGTCTCGAACATCGAAGTCCCGCTTGGGCTGGCACCGTGCACGCGAGGCACAGTTGCCGGTTTGTCGTACCGCGTCCATGAGGCTCCAGAAGTGACAATCGGACCCCCCAAGCATGCGCAATTTTTTCCCGCTCGACCAGTCCAATTTCGACGTTTTTTACGGGCTTCTTGTCGGCGGTCAACAGGCGCCGGCGTGACGCGTCAATTCTCCTCGCGTGGCGGCGTGGGGCGCACCAGAATCTCGTTGACGTCGACGTGCTGGGGCTGGTTGATGGCGTACATCACCGCGTTGGCGATGTCCCGATCGGCCAGGGCCTGCTCGGGTGGCTGGTCGAAGAACGGCGTGTCGACCATGCCGGGCTCGATCAGGGTGACGCGGATGCCGGTGCCGCGCAGCTCCTCGCGTAGATTGTAACCGATGCCGGTCACCGCCCACTTGCTGGCGCTGTACATCGAGCCGGGGATCGTCGCGCGCCCCGCGGCGGAGCCGGTCAGCAGGACATGGCCGTGGCTGCGGCGCAGCGCCGGCAGGGTCGCCTGGATGGTCAGCCCGACCCCGTAGACGTTGGTCATCAGCATCCGCTGCCAGGCGTGATGGTCGGCTTCACTGAAGCCTCCCGGCGCGCCGCCGACACCGGCGTTGGCGAAAACCGCGTCGATGCGTCCGAAGCGCTCCAGGGCCTGCTCGACCATCGCCTGCTGGTCGTCCATCGCGGTGACGTCGCACTCGACGGTGAGCACGTTCTCGGCGCCGAATTCATGTTCCAGTGCCTTGAGCTTGTCGCCCGAGCGGGCCGCGAGTACCAGCTGATAGTTTTCGCGATGCGCGGCGCGGGCGGTAGCGGCGCCGATGCCGCTCGAGGCGCCGGTGATCAGTAAGACGCGATCCTTCATCGTGACCTCCCTTTGAACCGTCGATTCTTAGCATGGTAAGTCATGGCGACTTATGCAATGTCAGCCATTCGGACGGCATGACTGATGACGCGCCGGGGCGGCGTGGGGAAGGCGTCGAATGGCAGGGGAGTTCGGCGGGGCAGAAGCCCGTTGCACGCCGCGGCGTGCAACGGGCCGAAGGGCGTTACATCACCCGGTCGGTACGCAGCACGCAGGCGTCGCTGTCGTCGTCACGGTCCTCTTCGGCGTAGCGGGTCGCTCCCGAGCGCAGGCTGACGCTCAGGTTGTTGTGCGCTTCCTCGGTCTCGGCCGGCAACAGGTGCTTGACCGCATCCTTCTCCTCGAGCAGCTCCTTCTCGGTGGCGTCGAGGCGCTTCTGGGCGGCGGCATCGATGGGCAGGCCCTGCACGATCTGATAGCGGCCGTAGCGGCAGCGCACCGGGAACGAGAACACGATCCCCTTGGTGATGCCGTAGCTGCCGTCGGAGACGATGCACATGCTGACGAAGTCGCCCTCGGGCGTGCCCATGTGCCAGTCGCGCATGTGGTCGATGGCGCCCTGGGCGGCCGAGGCGGCGCTGGACTGGCCGCGCGCGTCGATGATCTCGGCGCCGCGCTTCTGGACGCGTGGAATGAAGGTGTTGTCGACCCAGTCGTGGTCGAGGCCGGGCCAGATCGGCTCGCCCATCGCCTCGGCGTTGCGCACGTCGGGGAACTGACTGGCACTGTGGTTGCCCCAGACGGCGACCTTGCGGATGTCCGCGGTATTGAAGCCGGTGCGGTTGGCGATCATGCCCTTGGCGCGGTTGTGGTCGAGCCGGCTCATCGCGGTGAACTGAGACGGCGACAGGTCGGGGGCGTTGCGGCTGGCGATGAGCGCATTGGTATTGGCCGGGTTGCCGACCACCAGTACCTTGACGTCGGGGTTGGCATGGTCGTTGAGCGCCCGCCCCTGACGGCTGAAGATCTCGGCATTGGCGGCCAGCAGGTCGGCGCGTTCCATGCCGGGGCCACGCGGCTTGGCGCCGATCAGAAAGGCGAAATGCACATTGCGAAAGCCGTCTTCCGGGTTGTCGTGCAGGCGCACGGTATGCAACAGCGGGAAGGCGCAATCCTCGAGTTCCATGGCCAGGCCGCGTAGCGCTTCCATGGCTTCGCTGCGCTCGATCAGTTGCAGGATGACGGGCTGATCGGGGCCGAAGACCTCGCCGGAGGCGAGACGGAAGAGCAACGAATTGCTGATACTACCGGCGGCGCCGGTGACGGCAATGCGGAAGGGGCGTTTCATCATTTGTTTCCCAAGGCTCGTTGGATGGTAGCGCTAGCCACATGGCATCGTCATCTGGCCCGAGCGGAGCCGATGGCTGCGCGATGAAAAAAGGGCGTCGGGCTCTGTGGAGCCCGACGTACAGGCTAGCATAGAGGGCCGGATCAATTTCAGCGACCCCCACCATCGTGGCACAAGCAGGGCTGGGTCACATAGGGGAAGGCTCGCCCCAGATAGCGATCGGCGCTTGCCGTGTCCTCGTGATCGAGCAGTGCCGAAGGATACTGATCGGTAACGTGCGGGGCGTGCCGGCGCAGCCAGCCGAAGGTGATGGGGGTGACGATGACGGTGCTGGAGGGCGTTCCGCCGGGTTCCAGGACATCGGCGATCAACAGGCGGCAATCGTGACGGATGGTGCGCAGCGAGAGTATCTCGTCCTGGGGCTGGTCGAGGTGGAGCACATTGGCTATCGCCAGGGTCAGCACCGGTGCCAGGCCGCCCCGGTCCACTATGCGCTTGAGATAAACCGGCGAAAAGTAGCTGTCGGCTCCGTCGTCGGCGCTGATGCATTGCCAGGCGTACCAGTGCCGGGGCTGGAGCGGTAAAGGAGCGCTGTACGGCTGCAATGGTCCCCTCACGAAGCCGTGTGAGTTAATGGACGGCTAGTATGAAGAGGAGCCGCGAAGGTACTCAAGACGAATCTTCTGCCACCTATACGCGGCATGATGGGTTGGTTATTTTAGCTGAGGTGGTCGCCTTGCGATGGACATTCCTTCGTATGCCACCTGAAATCCTCAACATGGGAAACCGAACGAGATGATAACGGATCGCTGAGCGGGGTTTGCCTCGGCGATGATCAACGGGGCAGGGACAATAAAAGGGGCCGGCGTAATTGGAAGCCTCAACTGAAACTGAGCGTACGCGGGGAAACGCCGATAGCGGGACATGGCATCGGCAGCGGGTGCACGCCGAACAGGTACGCATCCTGTTCGCCGGGCTGTGGCTGCCGGCGGTGTCGGCCGTGCTGGTCGCGGTCTTGCTGGTGGCCTCGTTGTGGTCGGTCGTCGACCACCGGCAGATGCTGATCTGGCTGACGGCGGTGGTGCTGGTCACCTTGGCCCGGCTGGGGCTGGCCTGGCGTTTTCGGCGCAAGGCCCCGTCTGGCGATGCGGCGTCTCGCTGGGCGCTTGGCTACGCGATCGGCTCGACCGCCGCCGGGCTGCTGTGGGGCGCTTGTGGGCTATGGCTGTTTCCGGTCTCGGATCTCCAGCATCAGGTGATCCTGGTCATGGCGCTGGCCGGCATCGCCTCGGGCGGTGCGGTCACCATGGCACCGGTGTGGCCGGTCGCGGCGGCCTTTCTGATTCCCACGCTGCTGCCGTTGAGCCTGCATTACCTGTGGCTGGGCGGTCCGGTAGCGTTGATCGTGGCGACCATGGTGGGGCTCTTCCTGGTCTTCACGTTGATCGTCAGCCGGCGCTGGAATCGCGTGCTGCACGACAACCTCCGCCTCCAGGCCGAGGGGGAGGCGCGTGAGCAGGCGCTACGCGAGAGCGAAAGCCGCTACCACACCATCTTCCAGGCCTCGCCACTGGGCATGCTGCACTTCGACGCGCGAGGCCGGGTCACCGATTGCAATGACAAGCTGCTGCAGATCACGGGGGAGACGCGGGAACGCTTCCTGGGCTTCGACATGCTGGAATCCGTGCAGAGCGCCCGCGTCAAGCGGGCCGTGCAGCGCGCGCTGAGTCGCGGCGAAGGCTATTTCGAGGGCGACTACAGCATGCTGGTGGCGTCGGGGCCGGCCCTGCCGGTGCGTATCCTGTTCAGTGGCGTGCGCGACAGCCAGGGTGCCATCATGGCCGGTGTCGCGGTCGTCGAGGACCTCAGCGAGCGGCGTCAGGCCGAGGAGACCATCCACCGCCAGGCCTATTACGATGCGTTGACCGGCTTGCCCAACCGTCGCCTGCTCAGCGAACGCCTGGCGCAGATCATGGCCGATTCGGCACAGCACGGTGAGCACGGCGCGGTATTGTTCATCGATCTGGACCGTTTCAAGGAGGTCAATGAATCGCTCGGCCACTCGGTCGGCGATCGACTCCTCAACGCCACGGCGCGCCGCTTGACCGACCTGTTGCGCGAAGGCGACATTGCCGCGCGGGTCAACAGCGACGAGTTCATCGTGGTGGTCGGTCGTATCAGGGGCGATCGTGAGCAGGTGATCGAGCGGGTCAATGGCGTCGCCGAGCGGGTCATGAGCGCGCTTTCGGAGCCTTACCACCTCAGCGAGCGCCCATTGCTGGTGACCCCCAGTATCGGCTTTGCACTGTTCAGCGAGGAGGAGAACAGCGCTGTCGAACTGCTCAAGCAGGCCGAAACGGCCATGTTTCAGGCCAAGACGGAAGGGCGCGCGAAGGCCTGTGGCTACTTGCCGAGCATGCAGACCGCGGCGGTGTGGCGGCTGACTCTCGAACAGGACCTGCGCCAGGCACTCGATGGCGACCAGTTGCAGTTGCATTACCAGCCTCAGGTCGACGGCGATGGACGGATCGTCGGTGCCGAGGCGCTGTTGCGCTGGGCGCATCCCGAGCGCGGCATGGTCCCGCCGTTCGAGTTCATTCCGGTGGCCGAGGAGAGCGGGTTGATCCTCGATATCGGCCAGCGCGTGCTGGAGCAGGCCTGTCAGACACTTCAGCGGCTCGATGCGCGGCAACTCCCGCGGCTGGCGATCAATATCAGTCCGCGCCAGTTTGGCCAGCCGGATTTCGCCGCTTCGATCGAACGCTGCATCGAGCGCTCGGGTATCGACCCATGGCGCTTGCAGCTCGAGATCACCGAAGGCGTGATGATCGACAACCTGATCGAGACCATCGAGACGATGCGCGACCTCAAGCGCATCGGCGTGAGCCTGGCGATCGACGATTTCGGCGTCGGCTACTCGTCGCTATCCTACCTGAAGCGCCTGCCGCTGGATGAACTCAAGATCGATCGCAGCTTCATCCAGGAACTCGACAATTCCAACGACGAGGCGATCGTCCAGACGATCATCACGATCGCCCGGAACCTGCGTCTGGCGGTGGTCGCCGAGGGCGTCGAGACCGCCTCGCAACGCGACTTCCTGCTCCGCAACGGTTGCCACATCTTCCAGGGTTACTGGTTCTTTCGTCCGCTGCCGTTCGATGCCCTGGTCGCGGCGCTCGGCGAGTGTTCGAACACGGCGGGGGCGGCTCCGCGCTGAGCCCCTCGGCGTGTCGGGGTGGTCGTCACGACGTACCGAACAGCAACCAGGCGGCGATCGCCGCAAAATGGCCGGGATACCAGCCCAGCCACAGCTTGCGCGGCATGCGCAGGCTCACCGGGGGGACGTGGCGCGCGCCGCCGGCCGCCAGCCACAGCACGGCCAGCGTGGTCGCCAGGGTGAACGACTTGGCCATCAGCGATTGATTCAGCCAGCCGGCGAGAGCCAGTACCGGCAGGCAGGCGACAAGCGCCACCGGCCGTTCGCCCGGGTCGCCCCGAAGGCGAGCCGCATGCTGCATCGCCAGCATGAACGCAGGCACCACCAGCAGCCCGGCATGGCCGTATTCCACCCAGTGACCGAGCGCCAGCCAGCATGCCAGCGAGAGTGCCAGCGCCAGACCGGTCCGCACGGGGGAGGGCGTCGTGTCTTCGAGCTGGTCGCGCAACCAGCTTGCCCAGACCAGACTCAGCGCCAGGGTGAAGCAGATGTTCAACTGAAAGGCATCGCGCGGCATGGCCAGGTAAGGGAGTTGCGCGAGGAGTCCGATGACCAGGATGCGGCGTGCGTAGTGCCGCGAATCGCGGCTGTTGAACAGCGCGTGCCAGGCGACCATGGCGGCGAATAGCGGAAAGGCGATTCGGCCGATCGACGAGCTCGCCCAGTCCATTTTCCAGGCCTCGGGCAGCAGGTAGCGGGTAACGTGATCGACGCTCATGGTGATCAGCGCGATCCACTGGCCCCAGCCGGTCCACGCCGAGGAGGGGCGGGTAGCCGGTTGCGCGGGGTGAGGGCTGTCGCTGAGAGTGAGGGGCATAGACGGTTCCATGGTTGCCGGGGGTTCTTCACGCGCATCGAGGTAGTGCCGATGGCGGCATACCATAGCGCCGTTGGCTGACCGGCTCCAGTGTTGCCGGGGCGTTGCGTGGCGGCAATGGCCGGGTTTCGGCGAATGACTCAGCGGCCGGCGTGCACGCTGCAATGAGCGCGCCGTGCGCAGCGGCCCGATAAACGAGGACAGCGACATGCGTGGAGCGTTCGGCTTCGATCTGCGGAGCATGGAGATCTTCGTCGAGACCCTGGAGCGCGGCAGCCAGACGGCGGCGGCGGCGCATCTGGGGCTCAAGCAGTCGTCGGTATCCCAGAGCCTGGCCAATCTCGAGGAGACGCTGGGGGTGTCGCTGTTTATGCGCCATGCCCGGCCGCTGGAGCCGACCGCCGCGGGGCGGTTCTTCTACGACCGCGCCCAGCGCATGCTCGCCGAGGCCCGCGCGACGCGTCGCGAGCTACGCACCGGGGCCTTCCAGCAGCTCCACCAGGTGCGTATCGCGCTGGTCGACTCGCTGGCCACCGCGGTCGGCCAGCCGCTGATCGAGGCGATCAAGCGCCACACCCGCGATTACACGCTGACCACCGGACTGTCGCACCTGCACGGTCATGCGCTGCTGACCCGCCACGTCGACATCATCGTCTCCGACGACCGGCTCGAGGACTACGACGGGCTCGAGCGCCATTCGCTGCTCGACGAACCCTTCGTGCTGGTGCTGCCGCGGCACTGGCATGGCGCCCACGACAATCTGCGCTGGCTGGCCCGGCAGCTGGATTTCGTACGCTACACGCCGCAATCGCTGATCGGCCAGGCCATCGAGCGCCATTTGCGACTCAATCAGCTGGAACTGCCCGCCCGGCTGCATCTCGACAACACCTTCGCCTTGCTGCGCATGGTCGACGCCGGTGTCGGCTGGACCATCACCACACCGCTGTGCCTGTGCCAGGCCGGGCTCGAGCGCCTCGATGTGCAGGTGGTGGCCTTACCCATCGCGCCGCTGCGCCGCGAGTTGACGCTGGTCGCGCGGCGCGACGAACTCGGCGACCTGCCTTCGCAACTGGCCCGCGACAGCCGTGGGTTGTTGAAAATGCGCTATGCCGGTGAGTTCCAGCGCCATCTGCCCTGGCTGGCCGGGCAGGTCGAGGTTCGCTGAGGGCCGTGCCGCGTGGCGGGCGTCGTCGGAACATGCAGACGCCTCCTGGTCCGTTGCGGTGCAGTATCGATTTTTCCGATAGCCATCCGGTGGCTGGCATCGATGCTAGTTGCCGTGCTGATGGGTGCCTGCCCAGACTCTAGTGAGCCGCGACCGTTGCCGCGGAAAGTCGAGCGCGCGCGTGGCGAGTCGCTCGCCCGCGTCACCGATCCGTTGGAAGGGCACAACAATGACGACAAATACCCGCAAGGATACGAGCAGCATTCATTACCGGCATGAAGATGCCGCCTATTTCGAGAAGCGCGGCCTGCGCCGTCATGCCGGACCCTGGTCGCTATGGGCGCTGGGGGTCGGCGCGGTGATCTCGGGGCACTACTCGGGCTGGAACCTGGGGCTTGCCTCGGGCGGCTGGGGCGGCATGCTTATCGCCACGCTGCTTATCGCCGTGATGTATCTGGGGTTGACCTTCTGCATTGCCGAGATGTCGCCGGCGTTGCCGCACACCGGGGCCGCCTACTCCTTCGCCCGCTCGTCGATGGGGCCCTGGGGCGGCTTCGTCACCGGCCTGTGCGAAAACGTCGAGTACGTCCTAACCCCGGCGGTGATCGTGTTCTTCATCGGCTCCTATCTGACCGGAATCTTCGAGACCGGGGCCGCCTTCCAGCCGATATGGTGGGTGCTCGGCTACATCCTCTTCGTGGGCTTGAACATCGTCGGCGTGGAACTCTCCTTCAAGGTCACCCTGGGCGTGACGCTTCTCGCGCTGGCGGTCTTGCTGGTGTTCTGGTTCAGCGCCTTCCCGAATATCGATTTCTCGGCCTGGGCGCTCAACATCGGCGAGGGTGGCGTGCTGCTGGAAGGCGGCAACGGACCCTTCCTGCCGATGGGCATCGGCGGGGCGCTGGCGGCCATGCCGTTCGCGGTGTGGCTGTTCCTGGCCATCGAACAGCTACCGTTGGCCGCCGAGGAGTCGGTCGATCCCAGGCGCGACATGCCCAAGGGCATCATTCTGGGCATCGTGACGCTGATCGTTTCGGCGTTCATGATCCTGTTCCTCAACCCCTCGGTCGTCGGCGTGGGCGCCCATGCGCTGGGTCAGTCCGGCGAGCCGCTGCTCGACGGCTTCAAGGCGATCTTCGGCAGCGGTACGGCCAAGGTCCTGGCGCTGGTGGCGATCATCGGCCTGATCTCGAGTTTCCATACCATCATCTTCGCCCAGGGGCGGCAGATCTATTCGCTGTCCCGTGCCGGTTACTTTCCCACCTTCCTGTCGGTGACCCACGGTTCGCGCAAGACGCCGCACGTGGCGATGGTCGCCGGCGCGCTGGTCGGCCTGTCGATCATGCTGATCTGTTTCGTCGGCCTGGGCGCCGACCAGAGCTCGGCGGTGATCGGCGGCACGTTGTTGAACATGGCGGTGTTCGGGGCGATGTGCTCCTACATCGCCCAGGCCGTCTCGTTCATCCTGTTGCGCAAGAACCACGCGAGCATGGATCGTCCCTACCGCAGCCCGTTCGGCAACGCCGGCGCCTGGGCGACCATCGTCATCGCCGTGGTGACGATCTTCTTCCAGCTTTCCGACGCGACCTACCGGGTCGGCGTGGTGGGGGTGGCGGTCTGGTTCGCGCTGGGCATTCTCTATTTCGCCCTGGTCGGCCGGCATCGTCTGATACTCTCTCCCGAGGAAGAGTTCGCCGTCGAGCACAGCGAACGCGCGGGTCCCGCATGAAGCGAGCCCCGCGCCGCGATAACAATCACAACACGGCAGAGGTAGTGCGATGGGCGTCAAGCAAGCCAGAGAGGTGACCAGCGCCGCGCAGGCCCGGCAGCTGGTCGAGTCGCGCGGGCTGAGTCACGTCAAGGTCGGGCTGTTCGACATCGACGGCGTGATGCTCGGCAAGTACATGAGCAAGAAGAAGTTCTTCGATGCACTCGAGAACGGCTTCGCGTTCTGCGATGTGGTGCTGGGCTGGGACAGCAAGGACGCGCTCTACGACAACGTCCGGTACACCGGGTGGCACACCGGCTACCCCGATGCCGCGTTGCGCATCGTCCCGGAGAGTTGTCGCGACATCCCCTTCGAGGGCGAGATGCTGCTGTTTCTCGCCGAGTTCGCCGGGCCGGCGCGGGAGATCTGTCCACGCGGCCTGCTCGAGCGGGTGCTGGCGCGTGCCGAGGGGCTGGGTTTCGAGGTCTTTGGCTCGCTGGAGTACGAGTTCTTCATGTTCCAGGAAACGCCCGAGTCGATCCGCGACAAGGGCTATCGCAACCTCAAGCCGTTGACCCCCGACATGATGGGCTACTCGATGCTCAGAAGCTCGGTGCACAGCGAGCTCTACCACGAGCTGCTGGCGCTGTCGGAAGTCATGGACTTTCCCATCGAGGGCCTGCACACCGAGACCGGCCCCGGCGTGCTGGAGGCGGCGATCGGCGTCGACGCCGCGCTCGCCGCCGGCGACAAGGGGGCGCTGTTCAAGACCTTCGTCAAGGTCTGGGCCCAGCGTCGCGGGTTGATGGCGACCTTCATGGCCAAGTGGTCGCCGGACTACCCCGGTCAGAGCGGGCACATCCACCTTTCGCTGCGCGAGCGCGGCTCCGGCAAGTCGGCGTTCTTCGACGCCGACAAGCCCTGCACCATGAGCGACGTCCAGCGCCATTTCGTCGCCGGCCAGCAGCAACTGATGCCGGAATTGCTGGCGATGTTCTCGCCGACCATCAACAGCTACACGCGACTGATCCCCGGCTTCTGGGCGCCCACCGAGGCGACCTGGGGCGTGGAGAACCGCACCTGCGCACTGCGCGTGATACCGGGCAGCGACAAGTCTCAGCGAGTGGAGTACCGCCTGGGCAGCGCCGACGCCAACCCCTACCTGGCGCTGGCGGCGGCGATCGGCGCGGGGCTGTACGGCATCGAGCATGAACTCGAGCCCGACGAGCAGGTCGTCGGCAACGCCTACACACTCGACCACCCCGACCATCAGGCGCTGCCCCGCACGCTCTGGGAGGCGGCGCAGCGGCTCAAGGCCTCGGCTCCGGCGCGCGAGCTGTTCGGCGACGCCTTCGTCGAGCACTTCGCGGCGACCCGGGAATGGGAGGAGCGCGAATTCCGCAAGCATATTACCGATTGGGAGCTCGATAGGTACTTCGAGATAATCTGAGCTACGGGCTACGGGCTACGGGCTACGGGCTACGGGCTACGGGCTACGGGCTACGGGCTACGGGCTACGGGCTACGGGCCGCTAATGAGCGCTGGATGAGCTTTTGGGGGTCGTGGCTCGAAGCCCGGGGCTCGTGAGACAAGGAATATTCATGGCCATACAAAAAACGATTTCCCCGGTGGATGGCTCGGTCTACGTCGAGCGCGAGCTGGCCGACCCGGCGCGGGTCGAGGCGGCCCTGGACCGGGCGCGCGGCGCGCAGCGGGCCTGGCGCGAGGTGCCGCTGGCCGAGCGGGCGCGCTACTGCTCGGCGATGGTCGATGCCTTCGTGGCGATGCGCGATGAGCTGGCCGAGGAACTGACCTGGCAGATGGGCCGGCCGATCGCCGCGGCCGGTGGCGAGATCGGCGGGTTCGAGGAGCGCGCGCGGGGCATGGTCGCGCTGGCCGAGCGGGCGCTGGCGCCGATCCGCCTGCCCGACAAGCCGGGCTTCACCCGCTACATCAGCCGCGAGCCGCTGGGCGTGGCCTTCGTCATCGCGCCCTGGAACTTCCCGTTCATGACCGCGGTGAACGCGATCGTGCCGGCGATCATGGCCGGCAATGCGGTGCTTCTCAAGCATTCCGCCCAGACGCCGCTGTGCGCCGAACGCATCCAGCAGGCCTTCGATGCCGCCGGCCTGCCCGAGGGCATCTTCCAGCACCTGCATCTGTCTCACGAAGCGGCCGAGGGCGTGATGCGCGATCCGCGCATCGATTATGTCTCCTTCACCGGCTCGGTGGCCGGCGGCGCGCGGGTCGAGTCGGCGCTGGCGGGACGCTTTATCGCCAGCGGGCTGGAGCTGGGCGGCAAGGACCCGGCGTACATTCGCGCGGATGTCGACCTGGACGCTGCCGTCGAAGGGGTGATGGACGGCGCCTTCTTCAACGCGGGGCAGAGCTGCTGCGCCATCGAGCGCATCTACGTCGATCAGGCCATTGCCGAGGCCTTCGTCGAGCGGGCAGTGGCCTGGCTGCGCCAGCTCAAGCTTGGCAACCCCAGCGACCCGGCGACGACCCTGGGCCCGCTGGTGCGCCCCGAGGCGGCGGATTTCGTGCGCGGCCAGATCGAGGAGGCCGTCGCCGCCGGTGCCAGGGCATGGATCGATCCCGGCGACTACCCGCTGTCGACGCCCGGCAGCGCCTACCTGGCGCCGCAGTTGCTGACCGGCGTCGATCATTCGATGCGGGTGATGACCGAGGAGAGCTTCGGACCGGTGGTCGGCGTGATGGCGGTGGCCGATGACGACGAGGCCGTGGCGCTGATGAACGATAGCCCGTTGGGGCTGACCGCGGCGGTGTTCACCCGCGACATCGCTGCCGGTGAAGCGCTCGGCCGGCGGCTGGAAGCCGGCACGGTATTCACCAACCGCTGCGATTATCTCGACCCCGAGCTGGCATGGACCGGCGTCAAGCAGTCCGGGCGTGGCTGTTCGCTGTCGAGGATCGGCTACGAGAGCTTGACCCGGCCCAAGTCGTTCCACCTCAAGCATGCCTGAAGCCGTACGCCGTAAGCCGAATGGAGGTTTTACTTAAAGCTTACAGCTTCAAGCTTACGGCTCTAACGAAAGGAGGCCCCATGAACCAGCACGCTATCAGTCAGTTGACGACTACCTGGAACTACCCCACCGAGATCCGCACGGGCAGCGGCCGGATACGCGAGTTGCCCGAGGCGTGCCGTGCCCTGGGCATGCGCGCGCCGCTGCTGGTCACCGATCCCGGCCTGGCCAGGTTGCCGATGGTCGAGGCGGCGCTTGCCGGCTGTCGCGAGGCGGGGCTGGACTGCGGGCTATTCAGCGCCATCAAGGGCAACCCCACCGGCACGAACGTGGCCGACGGCGTGGCGGCCTTTCGTGACGGCGGCCACGACGGGGTGATCGCCTTCGGCGGCGGCTCGGGGCTGGACGCCGCCAAGGCAGTGGCGCTGATGGCCAAGCAGCCGGACGGGCTGTCGATCTGGTCGCTGGAGGATATCGGCGACAACTGGAAGCACGCCGACGGCCAGGCGATCGTGCCGATCGTCGCCGTGCCCACCACCGCCGGCACCGGCTCCGAGGTCGGCCGGGCCGCGGTGATCACCGACGAGCGGGCGCGGGTCAAGCGCATCATCTTCCACCCCGACATGATGCCGGCGACGGTGATTCTCGACCCCGAACTCAGCGTCGGCCTGCCGCCGGCCATCACCGCGGCGACCGGCATGGATGCGCTGTCGCACTGCCTGGAGGCGTGGTGCGCCCCCAACTACCACCCGCTGGCCGAGGGGATCGCGGTGGAGGGCATGCGGCGTATCCGCGATTTCCTGCCCGCCGCCTATCGCGATGGCCAGGATGTCGAGGCCCGCCAGCAGATGCTGGTCGCTTCGATGATGGGCGCGACCGCATTCCAGCGCGGGCTGGGGGCGATGCATGCACTGGCCCACCCGCTGGGCGCGCTGTACGACGCCCACCATGGCACCCTCAACGCTGTGCTCATGCCCTACGTGCTGCGCGCCAACGAGTGTTCGATCGGTGAGCCCATGGTGCGCCTGGGGCGCTATCTCGACCTGCGCCAGCCGGGTACCGCGGCGGTCATCGACTGGGTGCTCGAGCTGCGCGAGCGGCTCGGCATCCCCTCGACCCTGGCCGAGCTGCACATCGACCTGGCCCAGGCCGAGACGGTGGGGCGCATGGCCGTCGCCGACCCGTCCGCCGGCTCGAACCCGATCGCCTTCGACGCCGGGCAGTACCAGACGCTGTTTTGCAACGCCGTCGAGGGTCGCCTGTAATCGACCGGGTTGGGTAGAATGCGTTGCATAAACCTCTGAAGGAGATGACGTTCATGCGAATCGGTCTGCTGCAGTGCGACGATGTCGACGAGAAGCTGCAGTCCCGCCATGGCAACTACCCGGCGATGTTCGAGCGGCTGTTCACCAGTGTCGATCCGACCCTCGAGTTCAAGGTCTGGCGCTGCCTGGATGGCGAGATTCCCCATGACGTCGATGCCGTCGATGCCTGGCTGACCACCGGCTCCAAGTACGGCGCCAACGACGGCGACGAATGGATCGAAGCGCTATGCGGCTTCGTACGCGAACTGTGGGCGGCCGGCAAGCCGCTGGTGGGGATCTGCTTCGGCCATCAGGTGATCGCCAAGGCGCTGGGCGGCGAAGTGGTCAAGAGCGAGCGCGGCTGGGGCGTGGGCATGTCGTTCAATCGGCTCACCGAGCGCGCCGAGTGGATGGATCCGTGGCAGGAGGGGCTCGATCTGGTGGTCAGCCATCAGGATCAGGTATCACGGCTGCCCGAGGGGGCCACGGTTCTCGCCGCCAGCGACTTCTGTCCGATCTATGTGATGCAGGTCGGCGAGACCTTCCTTGGCGTGCAGGGCCATCCGGAGTTTTCCAAGGCCTACTCGGCGGACCTGATGGAGCGCCGCCGCGACAAGATCCCCGGCAACCGGGTCCGCGAGGGCCAGGCCTCGCTCAACGCGCCGGTCGACGACCAGTTGATGGTGCGCTGGATCCTCAACTTCATGCGTCGGGCGCTCAATCGTCGTCCTTCCCGGTAAGCGAATCGTTCACCGGCCGGAACCCAGAACCCGATGGCCGAAAGCTTGTCTCAGACCCTACACTCAAGGCTCCGAGGCGAGGGCCACGACCGACGGGCCTGAGCCAGCGTGGCGCAGGCGACAGGAGGCAGCAGGCGAATGAAGATCGGAGAACTGGCCCGGCGGACGAGCTGTCAGGTCGAGACGATACGCTATTACGAGCGCGAAGGACTGTTGCCCGAGCCGGCGCGCAGTGCCGGCAACTATCGGCTCTACGGGCCAATGCACGTCGAGCGCTTGACGTTCATTCGCCATTGCCGGGCGCTGGACATGACGCTGGGCGAGATCCGCCGGTTATTGCTGCACCGCGACCATCCCGAACGCGATTGCGCCGAGGTCAACGATCTGGTCGACGAGCATATCGGCCATGTCGAGACACGCCTCGCCCAGCTCAATTGCCTGCGCGATGCGCTGATCGAGCTGCGCGCGCGCTGCCGCGGCGACGCAGAGACCGGCGCCTGCGGCATCCTCCGCGAGCTCGCCCAGCCGGCCGACGAGGAGGATGCCGGCGTACCGCCGGCGGTGGGCCACATCGGCGGCGCGCATTCGCACTGATTAAGCGCGCGTCACAGCCAGTTCTTGTGCTTGAAATACAGGTACGGCGAGACGCCGGCGAGGACCATCAGCCCCAACGCGAAGGGATAGCCGAACGGCCAGGTGAGTTCCGGCATGTGGGCGAAGTTCATGCCGTAGATGCTGGCGACCAGTGTCGGCGGCAGGAACACCACCGCGGCGATCGAGAAGATCTTGATGATCTGGTTCTGCTGGATGTTGATGAAGCCCTGGGTCGAGTCCATCAGGAAGTTGATCTTGTCGAACAGAAAGGCGGTGTGACTCATCAGCGTCTCGACGTCGCGCATCACCTCGCGGGCGGTTTCCTGGATCTCGCTGTGACCGCGCAGGTGGCGGATCAGGAAGGACACCGAACGCTGGGTATCCATCAGGCACAGCCGGATCTTGCCGTTGCTGTCCTCGAGCTTGGCGAGCTGGTCGATGGCGTCCTCGAGATCGGAACCCTCCTCCTCGAGCACCAGATGACTGACGTCTTCCAGCTTGCGATGAATATCCTCCAGGGTATCGGCGAGATTCTCCACCTTCTGTTCGAAGATGGTCATCATCAGCGTCTGCGCGGAGCTGGCCTCGACCTGGCCGCTGCGCGCGCGTAGCCGCAGCAGCCGAAAGTCGGCGAGCTCGCAGTCGCGAAAGGTGATCAGCCGCTCCGGCTGCAGGATGAAGGCCACCGTGGTGTTGCCGTGACGGCCCTCGCTCTGGGAGAGGAACAGCGAATGGACGTGGATGCCGTCGGCATCGACGAAGTAGCGCGCCGAGGACTCGATCTCTTCGACATCCTCTCCTGCAGGCAGCTCGTCGGCGAGAAAGGCGTTGAGTCGGTCGCGCTCCTCGTCGTCGGGTTCGTGGGCATCGATCCAGGTTGACTGGGCGAGGCGCCGGGCCAGCGGTTGCGTCTCTTCGGTGACTTCCTTGATGGTCTGGCGGTGCAGCTCGAAGGTGCGAATCATCGATGTCCCTGATTATCCGGTAGCGTGCACCCAGATTAAGGCGTCCGCATGCGTCTCGCCAACCGTCGCGGATCGAATGGGCGGGCGGGCTGGAAAGCAAACGCCCCGGACCGGCCGGGGCGTAGCGGACGCTATTTCGGTTGCGCTTACTGCTTCTTGTTGCCGAAATACTTCTCGAAGATCTCGTCGTAGGTGCCGTTTTCCTTGAGCGTGGCGAGGGCGTCGTTGAATTGCTGGGCCAGGTCCTCGTCGCGCTGACGGAAGGCGATGCCGAAGCCGTCGCCGAAGTACTTCTTGGGCTCGGTGATCATCCCGCCGACCACCTTGTAGTTGCCCTCTTCGCTGTCGAGCAGGGTGGACTTGCCGACCGGAAAGTCGAGGAACACGATGTCCAGGCGATCCGATTCCATGTCCAGCACCATGTCGCCGGCGGTGGAGTAGCGCTTGACGTTGGCGACATCGCCGTACATGTCGGTGGCGTAGTTGTCCTGCAGGGTGCCGCGCTGTACGCCGATGCTCTTGCCTTCGAGGGTTTCCTTGGCGGGGGTGCGGATGTCGCTGCTGGCCGGCACGAACCAGGCCGAGGGCGGCGTGAAGTACGGGTCGG
This sequence comes from Modicisalibacter radicis, assembly GCF_900961225.1. Taxonomy (GTDB): domain Bacteria; phylum Pseudomonadota; class Gammaproteobacteria; order Pseudomonadales; family Halomonadaceae; genus Modicisalibacter. The sequence continues at coordinate 5,816 of NZ_CAAHFN010000069.1, read as the reverse complement.
AGAACAGCACCTGCTGGCGACGCTGGTCGTTGATGGTCATCGACGACATGATGGCGTCGTACTTGCGCGAAAGCAGCCCGGGAATGATGCCGTCCCAGCCCTGCACGACCCATTCGCAGTCGATGCCGATCTCTGCGCAAAGGGCATTGCCCAGCTCGATGTCGAAGCCGGTCAGTTCGCCGCTGGGCAGACGGTATTCCATCGGCTCGTAGGGTATGTCGACGGCGAGGCGCACCGTTTCGTCCTGGGCCTGTGCGGTGCCGGCCAGCAGCGCGGCGCCCAGCAGGGTGGCGGAAAGCAGTTTCTTCATGATCAGTAATTCCCCTTTCTTGTATTGATCGGCCTTGGCCGATGACCCGCCAACGTTATATCACCATGCGCCGGGCCGGAAGAGGGAAAAGCGCCCGAGATCGACACTTTTCCAACGCTCGTTTGAGTCAACGCTCAGTTCTGTGGCCTGAGATGGGCCAGTAGCCGCTTCTCGAGATAGCGGAACAGATAGAGAATGCCGAAGGTCAGGCACAGGTAGATCGCCGCGACGAACAGGAAGGCATCGAACGGGGCGTAGAAGCGCGCGTAGACGAAGCGCGCCGCACCGGTCAGGTCCATGATCGTCACCACGCTGGCGATGGCGCTGGCGTGCAGCATGAAGATCACTTCATTGCCGTAAGCCGGCAGGGCGCGGCGAAAGGCGCTGGGCAGGATGATTCGCCGCATCATCTTGGCCCGCGACATGCCATAGGCGCGCGCCGCCTCGATTTCGCCCTTGTTCGTGGCCTTGATCGCACCGCGGAATATCTCGGTGGTGTACGCCGCGGTATTCAGCGTGAAGGCGATCAGCGCCGGGTAGAAGGGCTCCTCGAGAATCAGCCACAGCCAGGTGTCCTGAATGCCCTCCACGAACACCACGCCGTAATAGATGATGTAGAGCTGGATCAGCAGCGGTGTGCCGCGAAACACGTACGTGTAGAAAAAGATCGGCCACTTGATCCAGGGGCGACTGGAGCCGCGTCCGATGGCCATTGGCACCGCCAGGAGCAGGCCAATGATCAGCGACAGGAAGACCAGTTGTACGGTGGTCGCCAGGCCATCGGCGTAATAACCGAGGGTGTTGGCGGTAAAGATCTCGTTGCCGGCCAGCAGGTCGGTGAACCAGGCGTTCAGTTGTTGCATTCTTCACCTCCGAAGCCGACGTCATAGCGCTTCTGCAGGCGCGCGAAGAACCATTCCGAGAGACTGGCGATGACCAGGTAGACCACCGCCACCGGAATCAGGAAGGTGAATGGCTCGTGGGTGGCCTTGGCGGCTTCTTCGGCGACCCGCACCATGTCGGTGAGGCCGATCACCGATACCAGCGCCGTGGTCTTGAGCAGCACCATCCAGTTGTTGGACAGCCCCGGCAGCGCATGACGCATCATCTGCGGAAAGCGCACCCGGCGGAACATCAGCGATTCGGACATGCCGTAGGCGCGTGCCGCCTCGATCTGACCGTTGTCCACTGCCATGAAGGCGCCGCGGAAGGTCTCGCCCATATAGGCGCCGAAGATCAGGCCGATGGTCGCTACCCCGGCGACGAACTCATCGATGTTGATGAAGATGTCGACATCGAACTGGTAGTAGAGCCAGTCGGTGGCCATGTTGATGCCGATCTGACCACCGAAGAAGAACAGCATCATCAGCACCAGGTCGGGCACCCCGCGGATCAGCGTGGTGTAGAGCGTGGCGATACGGTGTGCCAGCCAGCTGCGCGACATCTTGGCACTGGCGGTGAGCAGACCGAGAATCACCGAGACCAGCAGTGACAGCAGGGCCAGCTCGATGGTGACCAGCGCGCCCTCGAGCAGGCGAGGTCCGTAACCTTGCAGGTCGATCATGTTGGGTATCTCCAGCCTGCTCTCAGAACTTGGGCGCCAGGAACTGCCTGAGGCGGTCCGACTGCGGGTTTTCCAGCACCTCGGCCGGGGCGCCGGCCTCCTCGATCACTCCCTGATGCAGGTAGATCACCTGATTAGAGACGTCGCGGGCGAAGCTCATCTCGTGGGTGACCACGATCATGGTACGGCCCTCTTCGGCGAGATCGCGCATGACCTTGAGAACGTCGCCGACCAGCTCCGGATCGAGCGCCGAGGTCGGCTCGTCGAACAGCATCACTTCGGGTTCCATGGCCAGCGCCCGGGCGATCGCCCCGCGCTGTTGCTGGCCGCCGGACATCTGGGTCGGGTAATAATCGGCGCGTTCGAGCAGGCCGACCCGGTCGAGCAGCGCGCGGCCGTGCTCGAGGGCTTCCTTCTTGGGCTTGCCGAGCACGTGGATGGGCGCCTCGACGACGTTCTCGAGCAGGGTCATGTGGGCCCACAGATTGAAGCTCTGGAAGACCATCGACAGCTTGGCGCGGATGCGCTCGACCTGACGCCAGTTCGCGGGTTCGCGACCGCGGCGGGTCTGCTTGAAGTCGATCGATTCGCCGTGAACGATCAGCTCGCCCTCGTTGGGTTGCTCGAGCAGATTCATGCAGCGCAGGAAGGTGCTTTTCCCCGAGCCGGACGCGCCGATCATGCTGATGACGTCGCCCTTGTGGGCCTTGAGCGACAGGCCCTTGAGTACCTCGTTGTCGCCGAAGCGCTTCTTGAGGTTGATCACTTCCAGGGGAAGGGGAGTTGCGGCCATGAGTCGGGCTCCAATGACGGATCTTGCCGGTGCGGTCGGCGTTGAACAGAGATGGCGAACGAGGCCGGTGCGAAAAAAGCAGCGATTCTAACAGGCGTTCGGCCAAGGATCAGAACCGGCGTGACGTCTGGTCATTCGACTTTGGTCGAAGGTTTGGGTCGGGGGCATGGGGTCCCTCTCTCTTATTGTTGTCCATCATCCGTTGTCGGCCGCGCCGACAGCGTGCCGAGCATCAGCCGCCGGCCTGCGGCGGCGTCGTCGGACGCACCAGAAGCGCGGCGCGGGCGCCGATCTCGACGGCCGCGTTGGGAAACACCACCGCCAGTGGGGCCGGGTCGACGACGAAGTCGCCGGCCTCGGCGTCTTCGGCCAGCCGGGTGCCGACCTCGAACTCGGTGAAGTTCGGCGTAGCGTCGGCGAAACACAACTTGAAGTCCTCGGCCCGGCGCATCAGTTCGTGCTCGACCTGGAAGAAGGCCATGGCCTGCGGGTCGGTGCCGGCGGGTTCGCGGCCTTCGATCAGCGCCTCGAGCAGGCGACGCATCGGGCGCAGGGCGGCGAGATCATTGTCGCCGAAAGCGCGCACCTTGCCGAGTTCCAGCGTAAACGCCTGGGCCGCGTGGTAGTGGCGCGAGTAGTGCGAAAAGGTCCAGCTGTGGCGATGCTGATGCAGCACCGCCTGGATGCCGGCGGCCGCCAGCCAGCGCCACTGCTCGCTATCGGTTGCGGCGTTTTCGGCATAGGGCTCGACGGCGAAAAGCGGATAGCGGCTGTCGCGGATCGCCGTGTGCAGATCGTAGTGCAGCCGTGGCTGCGAGTGGCGCGCGTAGAAGTCGTCCACCGCGGCCATCAGCCGGCGCGCGCGCAGCGCCTCGTCGCCTTCGCTGCGCTGGTCGCGATCGAACAGCCGGTTGAGATTGGTGGCGATGAAACGCTCGCCGGCGCGCAGCGCGGGGATGTTGCCGAGAAGAATCAGCGTCGGCGCGCCGACACGCAGCAGGCCGGCCTCGAGCCGCGCGAGCAATTCGCCGATCAGTTCGATCGGCGCCGTCTCGTTGCCGTGGATGCCCGCCGACAGCACGCAGGCCCGTGCGTCGCTGCGCGCGGCGCTGGGCATCAGTTCGAGGATGCCGGGAGCGTGAATCACGAACCGCGCGAAGGGCAATCGCCCCTGGCGTTCGTCGGATGTCTCGCCGTCCAGTGTCAGCGCCAGCCATTCAGCCAGCATGTCGGACACCGCGGATGCCGGTGGGGGCGCAGCACTGGCCGGCGATGAAGGCGTCGTGGAGGCGCTGTGCCTGGGCCCTCGTGGCGCTGCGGTCGTCCCACCGCCGGGCGAAGTACGTCTCGAGTGTCATGGCTTTGCGCCTGTCTGTTGTTGTCTGGAAGACTCGATGCGGTTGGCCGTCACCGGCTACTGGAGCACGCCTTGGTGCCAGCAGCAGTAGCAGGGCGAATGCCCGATTAGCCGCCGCGATGACCTACCTTCCGGCGGGGCTACGCGGGCGGCAAGAGCGCACGTCGAGCTGATGAAAATGGCGGGTGCGATAATGAAAACCGCCCGGTGCTCGATGCAGTCGGGCGGCGGTGGCTAGCGCTGTGGCGAGCGGCATGCCTGAATCAGGCACCCCTGGCGCCGGTATACAGCGTGTAGAGCGACTGGCTGGCGGTCATCAGCAGGCGGTTTCGATCCTCGCCGACGAAGCAGACGTTGGCGCATACCTCGGGCAGCAGGATGCGTCCGAGCAGGGTGCCGTCGCGATCGTACGCCGAGACCCCGTCGATGCCCTCGCCACCCGAGGTCGCGGCCCAGACGTTGCCCTGGGCGTCGCAGGCCATGCCGTCGTAGGTTTCCTTGGGACTGGCGACGATCTGCGTTTCCTCCTGGAGTTTCCGATAGTCCGGCGAGAGCTTGCAGCGGGTGATGGTGGCCGGCTTGTCGGGGTGGTGCGAAGGCGCGGTATCGCTGATGAACAGCGTCTGCTTGTCCGGCCCCAGGGCGACGCCGTTGGGCTTGAACAGTGAGGTGGTCAGGACGATCGGCTCATCGAGACTGTCGTCGATGTAGTACACCGCGGGGTCGAGTTCCAGCTCGCGCTTGTGGCCTTCGTAGTCGACATGCGCGCCATAGCCCGGATCGGTGAAGATGATCCCGCCCGAGCCGACCGGCACCAGGTCGTTGGGCGCATTGAGGCGCTTGCCCTGGTAGGCCTCGGCCAGCACGGTGGTCGAACCGTCCCATTCGTAGCGCACCACTTTCGGCGGGTAGTGCTCGCAGGCGACCAGCCGGCCCTGGGCATCGAAGGTGTTGCCATTGGAGTGGCCGACCTCGTGGCGCAGCACGCTGACCTCGCCGGTGGCTTCGTCCCAGCGCATCTGCAGGGCGCGCGGGATGTCGCTGAACACGGCATAGCGGCCCACGGCGTTCCAGGCCGGGCCTTCCAGCCACAGCCCGCCGGACCATTGGCGTTCGAGCGGCGTGTTGAACAGGATGAATTGCTGAAAGCGATCGTCGACGGTTTGCCAGACATCGGCCGGGTAGCGGCTGGGTTGTGGCGACTTGGCCTGATGCGCGAACAGCCCGGGGGCGGTCGAGGCGGCGGCCAGCGCGGCCGAGGCGGAAAGGAACTGGCGGCGTCCGAGTTTCATCATCTGCATCCTTTTGTTGATATTGCTGGGTTGCGAGCTGCTTGAGGCTCGGGATCGTGCCCTATCACTGTAGAAGCTCCGTGGTATCTGCGGTGAGCAGCGAGAATAGACAAATTGACCTTCCCCCCAGAAACCGGTCCACCGCCAATGTGAGATTTCCGCTACGTTTACCCTGATAGCAGGAGATCTCGCGATGAAGCGAAACCGACATACCGAAGAGCAGATCATCAGCATCCTCAAGGCCCACGAGCGCGGCGTCTCGGTCGCTGAGCTGGCTCGGCAGAACGGCGTGACCGAGCAGACCCTCTACCGCTGGAAGGCCAAGTACAGCGGCATGGAAGTCTCGGAGGCCAAGCGCCTGCGCGAGCTGGAGAGCGAGAATGCCCGACTGAAGAAGCTGCTGGCGGAAAGCGCCCTCGACAATGCCGCGCTCAAGGAGATCGTTTCGGGAAAGTGGTGACGCCCGAAGCGAAGCGGCGTGCGGTGAAGCACCTGGTGGC
>NZ_CAAHFN010000068.1 GCF_900961225.1 Modicisalibacter radicis | reverse complement strand
AGTTAACAGTCCTCCCCTGGGTCTCGCCGGGGCGTGTGCCCGGTGTGATCCAGTCGATGCTGGAGATGGCGCCTGCCTTCGTCTTGCCTGAGCGACGCGAGCGATCTTACCCCCGATCAGTCAGGCGCCGACCCCAGAAGTACCCGACCAAGAGAAATGCCAGTCAGCGTTAACTGACTGGCATTACGGCCGTGGCCGAGGTTTTTTCATACTGCTACAACAATGAGCGCGAGTACTTTCGTTCCGGCGGCCGACGCCGATGCGGCACTCGCTCGCTCACTTATACGCCACCATCACTCACCAGCGGGCTGACGTGATAGGCGGTACGTGTGTCGACACGGACCTCAGCGGCAGCGCGGTGCTGCCTGGCGTCGATACCGCTGTCGGGCACCAGAGACACGTTGCGCTCCACCACCGCGGTCTGGCTATCCAGGTTGATGGCCGTGTTGCGGACGTCCTGGGCCGGGTATGCCGGCGGAACCTGATGACCGTGGTCCAGGCCGTGATCCGGCACCAGGCTGCTCGGCTGGGCCAGCGCGGCACCGGAAAAGGCCAATGCAGAAGCCAGGAACAGGGAAGTCAGTGATAGGCTCTTTACGCTTTTCATGTTGCTCATCTCCTTTTGAAAGATAACGTTGACCAAGGGATCGAGTTGCTTCGCCGATGACGGCAAACGGGATCGGTCGGCCATCGGATTCGGCGCTTGTGGCGCCTTGTCGATGAGAAACACGATAGCATGCTAACTTTTAGTTAGCAACAACAATTGTCTGCTAATTATATACTCGAAGATCGGATCGCGCTGCCCAACGCGACCCGAATGGGTGTCCGAAACGAAAGAGCCCCAGCGGTTGCCGGGGCTTGACGGGGTTTGGGTGGGCTTCGCCTGCGGGCGCCGCTATCCACGCAGCTTGTTGAGTCCACCCTCCTTGAGGCGCACCCAGCGTTGCTGACGCGAGCTGTCCAGCCCGGCCTCGATAAGCTGCATGACCGCCAGCGCCTCGTCGAGCGGTACCGGGTTGCCGCCCTGACCGCGTAGCGCATCGCGGATACCGGCGTAAAAGGCCAGATAGTCGCCGGGGCGGGTCGGCTGTTCGCGACTGACCAGCGGCGCACCCTCCTCTTCGCCATCGCGCAGGGTCAGGGTGCCGTTACGGGGATCCTCGCCCCACTGCGGCGCCGGCGTCTCGCCGGCCTTGAGGCGATCCTCCTGCGGATCGAGACCATACTTGACGTAACTGCCGGCGGTACCGTGAATCGCGAAACGCGGCGTTTCGGCGGCCACCAGCGCCGCCGCATGCAGTATGACGCGGCAGTTGCCGTAGTCGAGCAGCGCATGGAAGTCGTCGTCGACCTCGGCGCCGTCGCGGCGCTGCACGAGATCGAGCAGGATCGCCCGGGGCATGCCGAACAGCGCGCGGGCCTGGTCGAGCAGGTGCGGGCCCAGGTCGTACCAGATACCCGCCCCGGGCTTGGCCTGCTCGCGCCAGCGCTGACGCACCTCGGGCCGAAAGCGATCGAAGTGCGATTCGAAGTGGACGATCCTTCCCAGCGTGCCGGCCTCGAGCAGATCGCGCACGGTCATGAAGTCGCTGTCCCAGCGCCGGTTATGGAATACCGACAGCAGCTTGCCGGCATTCTCGGCCTGGCTCTTGAGCTGTCGTCCCTCGCTGAGCGTGATGGTGAAAGGCTTGTCGACCACCACGTTCTTGCCGGCGGCGAGCGCCGCCTTGGCCAGCGGATAGTGGGTCTCGTTGGGGGTGGGAATCACCACCAGATCGATATCGTCGCGCGCGAACAGGGCCTGGGGGCTGGATTCCACCGCGACCTCGGGCAGGTCGGCACGCACCTTCGCAGCGTCGCTTGACGACACCGCCGTCAGTTCGAGACCCGGGGTCGCGCGAATCAGCGGCACGTGGAAGGTCTGGCTGGCAAAGCCGTAGCCCACCAGAGCGACGTTGAACGATTCCTTCATTACTTCCTCCTTGTCCATGCGGGCCATCGCGCCCCCGCGGGCTTATGCAAAAAGCCGCGTTGACGATCGTCAAATGTTCAAAGAAACGTCATGTCGACCTTGGTCTAGTCAACCATACTCATTACTGCCCACTGTAAGTGAGCATTGCGAGTTTTATCCACTCGACCGGGAGGTAGCGACGATGTGCTGCTCCGAAGAAAGTCTGGAATTGCTGAATATATGGTATGCCACCGAATGCCTGCTCGAGGCACTCGCGGACGAGCCCGGCGAGGACGCCCGCCAGGCCGCGTGACATCGGTCGATGCGACACGCGCAAGACCCGAGGCGCAACGACGATGCCGGAATTCCAGGGCCCGTGGCAAGCGCCACGGGCCTTGTCTTGCGGCCCCCTGCGGTCCTGGCGTGGCTTTTACGTCCCCAGGCGTCCGGCTCAATCGAGCTTGGACAGGTCGCGCACCGCGCCGCGGTCGGCCGAGGTCGCCAGCAGCGCATAGGCCTTCAGCGCCGCCGACACCTTGCGCACGCGCTGGATGGCCGGCTTCCAGGCCTCGCCGCCGCGCGCCTCCATCGCCGCGCGGCGACGCGCCAGTTCGTCATCCGGCAGTTGCACGTCGATGCGCCGATTGGGAATGTCGATGCGGATCGGGTCGCCGTTCTCGACCAGCCCAATCGCCCCGCCCGCCGCCGCCTCGGGCGAGACGTGGCCGATCGACAGCCCCGAAGTGCCGCCCGAGAAGCGCCCGTCGGTCAGCAGGGCGCAGGCCTTTCCCAGCCCCTTTGACTTGAGATACGAGGTCGGATAGAGCATCTCCTGCATGCCCGGCCCGCCCTTCGGGCCTTCGTAGCGGATCACCACTACCTCGCCCTCCTCGACCTTGCCCTCGAGCACGTGCTCGACCGCCTGATCCTGGGACTCGACCACGTGGGCCGGGCCCTCGAAGACCAGGATCGAGTCGTCGACGCCGGCGGTCTTCACCACGCAGCCATCCTCGGCGATATTGCCGAAGAGTACCGCCAGTCCGCCCTGCCTCGAGAAGGCGTGATCGAGATCGCGGATGCAGCCGCTGGAGCGGTCGCCGTCGAGGCTCGGCCAGCGCGCCGACTGCGAAAACGCCTGCTGGGTGCGCACGCCGCCAGGGCCGGCCTTGAAGAACTCGACCACCTCGGGCGTCGGGTTGCGCATGATGTCCCAGCTATCCAGCGCCTCGGCCAGGCTGTCGCCATAGACCGTGGGCACCGCGGTATTGAGGACTCCGGCGCGATCGAGCTCGCCGAGAATGCCCATGATCCCGCCGGCCCGATGACAATCCTCGATGTGATACTGCTGGGTGTTGGGCGCCAGCTTGCACAACTGCGGCACCTCGCGGGAGAGCCGATCGATGTCGGCCAGGGTGAAGTCGACCTCGGCCTCCTGGGCCGCCGCCAGCAGGTGCAGAATGGTGTTGGTCGAGCCGCCCATGGCGATGTCCAGCGTCATGGCGTTCTTGAAGGCATCCTTGGAACCGATCGCCCGCGGCAGCAGGTGCGCCTCGTCATTCTCGTAGTAGCGCTTGGCCAGTTCGACGATGCGCGCACCGGCGTTCTCGAACAGCCGGCGCCGGTCGCTGTGGGTCGCCAGCACCGTGCCGTTGCCGGGTAGCGCCAGTCCCAGCGCCTCGGTCAGGCAGTTCATCGAATTGGCGGTGAACATGCCCGAGCAGCTGCCACAGGTCGGGCAGGCGCTGCGCTCGACCTCGTCGAGCGTGTCGTCATCCACGCTGTCGTCGGCCGCCATCACCATCGCATCGACCAGGTCCAGGCCATGGTCGAGCAGCTTGGTCTTGCCCGCCTCCATCGGCCCGCCCGAGACGAAGATCGTCGGCACGTCGAGGCGCATCGCCGCCATCAGCATCCCCGGGGTGATCTTGTCGCAGTTGGAGATGCACACCAGCGCGTCGGCGCAGTGGGCGTTGACCATGTACTCGACGCTGTCGGCGATGATGTCGCGGCTGGGCAGCGAATAGAGCATGCCGTCGTGGCCCATGGCGATGCCGTCGTCGACGGCGATGGTGTTGAACTCCTTGGCCACCCCGCCGGCCTTCTCGATCTCGCGCGCCACCAGCTGGCCCATGTCCTTGAGATGGACGTGCCCGGGCACGAACTGGGTGAAGGAGTTGGCGACGGCGACGATCGGCTTGTGGAAATCCTCGTCGTTCATCCCGGTGGCGCGCCACAGGGCGCGGGCGCCGGCCATGTTGCGGCCGGCGGTGGTGGTGCGTGAGCGATACTCGGGCATGCGATCCTCGTCTTGGCTAGCCATCTTTCACCGCAGCCTGTCAATCGCTGACAACGGCTCGGCAAGGCCCGCCAGGGCGGGGCCGGATGGTCTGCAGTTGTGTCCAGGTGGGCAATCGATTCTGTCATGTCTCCCCGACCGAAACCAGCGGGCCGGTCCCGGAACGACACTGCAGAATTTCGTGGCGAACCCGCCGCCGCGGCACTATCGTGAAAAATGACGCGACGGGAAATAGCGTCGGTCGAAGGGCCATCCGCGCCCGACGGCTCATTCCACCTGGCAGGATTTCTACGAATCAAGGAGTAGTTCATGGAATCTGCATTGAAGAAAACGACCAGACTGCACGCCTTTGCTACCACTCTGCTGTTGACGGGATTGCTGACCGCCGGAAGCGCACTCGCCAACGAATCCAGCGGCACGTCCACGGAGGGCATGAACGAATCGGGGGGCGCCGGCATGTCCCAGGAGTGCTCGGAAGCGGCTCAGGATGACAGCGGCCAATGCCCGCAGGAAGAAAGCCTCGGCGAAGGCAGCGAAAGTGACTCCACTGGCGGAACCAGCGCCGGCAGCGGTTCGGGCTCCAGCCAGGGCGACACCGATGCCGGCGACGGCACCGACAGCGGCGCGACCGGTGACAGCGATAGCGGTTCGAGCGGCAGCGATAGCGGCTCGACCGGCGGCAGCAGTCAGTAAACCAATCCACCCGTACCGGGCGACCTTGGGGCCGCCCGGCCGGTTGGCCATGGCATCGATCGACCACCCTCCGCTTTCCGCCCCCGATCGCGGCCTAGGTCATCAACCGCCCTTCACGCAGGAAAAGACGCCGATCGGACAGCGCCTGGACATCCTCGCTGTCGTGGCTGACCAGCAGCACCGCCACGCCCCGCCGCCGCTGCTCGCGGACCAGCGCCCACAAGTGCCGACGGTTATCGTCGTCCAGGCCGCTGAACGGCTCGTCGAGCAACAGCAGCGGCTGTTCGCGCAGCAACGCGCGCAACAGCGCCACGCGCTGGCGTTGACCGCCCGACAGCGCATCGGGCAGCCGATCGTGCAGGCCGCCGAGCCCCACACCGTCGAGCCCGTCGCGGATACGCCGATGGGCGGCGGCATCGAGCCTGAGGTCGGGCGCCAGGCCGAGCCCGATGTTGGCCCACACCGGCAGATGCTCGAACAGGTTGTGCTCCTGGAAGACCGTGGTCAGCGGACGCCGCCAGGGCGGACGGTCGCGCCAGGCCTCGCCGTTCCAGCCCAGCCAGCCCGAGGATGGCTCGAGAAAACCGGCGATCAGGCTCAGCAGCGTGCTCTTGCCGCCTCCCGAGGGGCCCTGCACCGCCAGGCATTCGCCCGGCGCGAGGGCCAGGCTGAAGCAGAAGTCCGGCGTCTCGCCGGGATCGGCGCGCCGGTAGTGGAAACGCAACTCGCGACATTCAAGCATGAGATTCGGCTCCGCCCGGCCAGTAAAGGGATTGGCGATAGCGCGGCAGGCGGCGGGACACGCGCTCGAGCAGCGAGAACACCGCCACCACGACCACCAGCAACACCAGCGCTGTCGCTGCGGCCCCCTGCCAGCGGTAGCCGCCCAGCTGCTGATAGAGCAGCATCGGCAGGGTCGGCCGACTGGGGCTGCCGAACAGCGCGATCACGCTGAAGTCGCCCAGCGACAGCGTCATCGCATAGGCCAGTGCCAGCCCCAGCGGGCGGCGCAACCGCGGCCACACCAGCCAGCGCCAGCGCGCCACGCCGTGGATGCCCAGCTGGTCGGCCAGCCGGCGTTGCGCAACCGGCACATCGAACAGCGTGCCCCTGAGCACCTGCATGGCGAAGGGCAGCGCCATGCAGGCATTGACCAGCACCACCAGCGCGTAGCCCTGCCAGCCGCCTCCCAGGCTCGGGCGCAGCAGCAGGAACAGCCCGGTCCCCAGCACCAGCGCGGGGATCACCAGGATCAACTGACCGCCGCCCTCCATCAGCGCCGCCGTGCCACCGCGCTCCCGGCGCTGCAGCCAGGCGCTGCCCACCAGCAGCATCAGCGCCACCAGCAGCGCGCCGATACCGGCCACCGAGGCCATGACGAGGCTCAGCGCCATGGCCGGCCACAACGAGGAACCGCGCGACAGCAACTCCGGCACACCACCCAGCCCGGCCACCACCACCGCCGCCAGGGGCGGCAGCAGCAACAGCGCCAGCCCCGCCAGCCAGGCCGCGTCCAGGTAGCGCGACAGGCCCTGCGCATCGCGCCGCCACCAGCGTCCCAACGGCATGCGCCGCCCACTGCCGGCGATCAGTTGCGTGGCGTCGCCATGGCGCAGCGCCAGCGCCCACAACGACAGGCAGATGATCAGTTGAACCAGCGCCAGCAGGGCGGCCTGGGCCAGATCGCCCTCGAACTTGAGCGCCTGATAGAGCGCGACCTCGAGGGTGGTCGCCCGCGGCCCGCCGCCCAGCGTCATGACGATGGCGAAGCTGGTGAAGCACAGCGTGAACACCAGCGCCGCCAGCCGCGGCAGCACCCGGCGGATCACCGGCCACTCCAGCGCCCGCCAGAGCGCCCGGCGGGTCAGGCCGAGCTGCGCGGCCAGCCGCCAGTTGGGCTCCGGCTGACGTTCGAGCGCCTGCAGCAGCAACCGCGCGGTCAGCGGCAGGTTGTAGAACACATGGGCCAGCACGATCCCCGACAGGCCGTAGAGATAGCCCGCCGGCTCGCCGGTCAACGCGCGCCACAGCGGCGCCGCCCAGCCCTGGCGACCGTGCACCGCGACCAGCCCGAACAGCGCGATCAGCGTGGGCACCACCAGCGATAGCTCCATGGCCCGCAGCAACGCCCGCCGCCCGGGAAAGCGCGGCCGCCGCGCCAGGGCAATGGCCACCGGCAGCGCCAGGGCGACGCTGGCCAGCGTCGACAGTGTGGCCTGGGTGAGCGTGAAGCGCACCACGCCCATCAGGTACGGATCGCGCCACAGCGCGGCGGCATCGGCCAGCGTCGCCCGCGAGAGCAACGCCGCCAGGCTGGCCAGGCCCATGCCGACCACCGCCAGCCAGGCCAGCCCGCCCAGCCACAGCGGGGCCCGACGCGTCAGCGCGACGCCTCGCATCAGCGCGTGCTGGCGCGCAGCCACTCGTCGATCCACTCCCGCCGGTGGCGATGAACCTGCTGCGGCGGGAAGGTATAGACCTCGGGGTCGATCAGTTTCGAGAAGACGTCCGGCAGCGCCTCGCCCAGGTCGACCGCCGGATACATGACGTTGGTCAGCGGCAAGGTGTTCTGGAACTCGCTGCCGAGCATGAAGTCGAGGAATTCACGGGCCAGTTCGGGATGTTCGCCATGGCGCGTTCGCGCCGCGACCTCGACCTGCAGGTAGTGGCCCTCGTCGAATTCGAGCGCCTGATAGCGGTCGGTGTCCTCGACCGCCATGTGGTAGGCCGGCGAGGTGGCGTAGGAAAGCACCATCGGCGCCTCGCCGTTCATGAACAGCGAGAAGTAGGCCTCGCTCCAGTCGCGGGTGACGGTCAGGATGTGCGGCTGCAGGCCCTGCCAGATCCCGTCGGCGCGCTCGCCGTAGGCGTGCTTGATCCACAACAGCAGGCCCAGCCCCGGGGTGCTGGTGCGCGGGTCCTGGATGATGATCTTGAGATCGTCCGGAGCGTCGATCAACGCCTCGAAGCTCGTCGGCGGATCGTCGAGCGCCTGGGTGTCGTAGACGAAGGCGAACGGCGCCCAGTCGAACGGCACGAAGGTGTCGTCGCTCCACTCCACGGGCAGCGACAGCGGCGCCAGATCGACGCCGTGGGGCGCCAGCAGTCCCGACTGGCGGGCGCTGGCCATCAGGTTCATGTCCAGTCCCAGCACCACGTCGGCGGCACTGCCCTCGCCCTCGAGGCGCAGCCGCTGAAGAATGCCGACGCCGCCATCGAGGGCGACGAAGCGCACGCGGCAATCGCACTGCGCCTCGAACGCCTGCTTGACCACGGGCCCCGGGCCCCATTCGGAGACGAAGGCGTCGTAGGTATAGACGGTGAGCGTGTCCTCGGCCTGGGCCGCGGCGCTGCCGAGCAAAGCCGCCAGCGCCAGGGCGCCGGCGATCGCCTGTCGATGCATAAGTCGTTTCCTGGTCGTGTCATGGGCGGCGAGCTGCGAGCACAGGATTATACGCGTTCGCCGCCCAGGATCGGACCGTCAGGCGAAAACCACCTTCGCGACATCCCTGTAGTGCCTGGCGAAGTGCACCGTCATGCCCTCCTTGAGGAAATCCGGCAGCTCGTCGTAGTCGCGGCGATTGGCCTCGGGCAGGATCGCCTCGAAGATGTCGCTGCGCCGGGCGGCGATGATCTTCTCGCGGATGCCGCCCACCGGCAGTACCTGACCGGTCAGGGTCAGCTCGCCGGTCATCGCCAGCGCGCGATCGACGCTCTCGTTGCGCGCCAGCGACAGCAGGGCGGTGGTCATGGTCACCCCCGCCGAGGGGCCATCCTTGGGCGTGGCGCCCTCGGGCACGTGCATGTGGACGAACGCCTCGTTGAAGAAGTCCGGGTCGGCGCCATACTCGCTCAGGTGACCCAGCGCATAGCTGTAGGCGATGTTCGCCGACTCTTGCATCACCTCGCCGAGCTTGCCGGTGAGCTTGATGCCGCGGGTCAGGGCATGCACCTTGCTCGCCTCGATGGGCAGCGTGGCGCCGCCCATCGACGTCCAGGCCAGGCCGGTGACCACGCCCACGCCCCTGAGCACCTGCTCCTTGCGGAAGATCGGCGCGCCCAGGTACTCCTCGAGATTCTTGACAGACACCTTGACGCTCTGCTGGTCGTTTTCCAGCAGCTTGACCGCCGCCTTGCGCACGATGCGGTGCAGCTGCTTCTCGAGCTGGCGCACCCCGGCCTCGCGGGCGTAGCCCTCGATCACCTGACGCAGTGCCGCGTCGGTGAGATTGATGCGCTTCTTGGGAATCCGGTCACGCTCGAGCAGCCGCGGCCAGAGATGATTCTTGGCGATCGCCACCTTCTCCTCGGCGATGTAGCCGGACAACCGCAGCTGTTCCATGCGATCGAGCAGGGCCGGCGGAATGGTGTCGAGCTGGTTGGCGGTGCACACGAACAGTACCTTGGACAGGTCCAGGCGCACGTCGAGATAGTGATCGAGGAAGTCGACGTTCTGCTCCGGGTCGAGCACCTCGAGCAGCGCCGAGGCCGGATCGCCCTGGAACGACTGGCCCATCTTGTCGATCTCGTCGAGCATGATCACCGGGTTCTCGACCTCGACCTCCTTGAGCGCCTGCACCAGCTTGCCGGGCATGGCGCCGATGTAGGTGCGCCGGTGGCCCTTGATCTCGGCCTCGTCGCGCATCCCGCCCACCGAGAAGCGATAGAACTTGCGGCCCAGCGCATCGGCGATCGAGCGCCCCACCGAGGTCTTGCCGACCCCCGGCGGACCCACCAGCATCAGGATCGAACCGCCCACGTCGCCCTTGAAGGTACCCTCGGCGAGAAACTCGACGATGCGCTCCTTGACGTCGTCCAGGCCATCGTGGTCGCGGTCGAGCACCGTGCGGGCGTGCTTGAGATCGAGCTGGTCGTCGGAGGTGACGCCCCACGGCAGCGCGGTCAGCCAGTCGAGATAGTTGCGCGTGGTGCCGTACTCCGGCGAGCCGGTCTCGAGCACCGACAGCTTGTCGAGCTCGTCGTCGATGCGCGACATCACCCGCTCGGGCACCTCGAGATTCTCCAGCCGGGCGCGGAAGGTATCGACGTCGTTCTCGCGATCGTCCTTGGAGATGCCCAGCTCCTTCTGGATCACCTTCAACTGCTCGCGCAGGAAGAATTCGCGCTGACGCTCCTGCATCTGCGCGTTGACCTGCTCGCTGATCTCGGTCTGCAGCTGGGCGACCTCGATCTCCTTGCGCAGCAGCGGCAGCACTTTCTGCATCCGCGACATGATCGGCAGGGTCTCGAGGATCCCCTGCAACTCGCTTCCCTTGGCCGAGGTGATGGCCGCGGCGAAGTCGGTCAGCGGCCCCGGCTCGTGGGGGCTGAAACGATTGAGATAGTGCTTGAGCTCCTCGCCGTAGAGCGGATTGATCGGCAAAAGTTCCTTGATGCCGTTGATCATCGCCATGGCGTAGGCGCGCGCCTCCTCGTCCTCGGCGTCGATCGGCTCCTTGGGATAGCTGACCTCGACCAGGTAGGGCGGCTTCTTCGACAGCCAGCGCACGATGCGAAAGCGCCGCATGCCCTGGGCGATGAACTGGATCTGCTGATCCTCGCCCTGGACCTTGTGGACCTTGACCGCGGTGCCGATCTCCGGGAAATCGCCGTGCTCGAGCTCACCGCCGCCAGCATCGCCGACGTAGGCGACCCCCACCGCGTGGTGGTTGGTGTTGGCGACCCGCTGCATGGTCTCCTGCCAGCGCTGACGCTGGATCACCAGCGGCTGGACCTGGGCCGGGAAGAACGGCCGATTGTGGATCGGCAGCAGGTAGATACGCTCGGGGAGGTATTCGTTGGTCGGCACCACGGCGCCATGCTGGCCGTGCTCGCCCTGCTGTTCGGCGGCATCGCCGAGGAGTTCCGCTGTGTGGTCGGGATCCTGATCGTATTCGCTCATCGTTCACCTTAGTGTCCGCCGGGCCAAGATTGGCCGCCATGCTGCATGCAATGCGGGCACCGCAGACGAAGTTCAAGCTTATAAAGGCAATTCAGAGAGTTCTCGACCATTGAGACGCAGCGCGCCATCCACCACCCGCAGCGTCAATCGACGGGTGTCCAGCGGCAGGCCAAGCTGCATCAACAGCAGCGGCGGTACGTCGTAGGCTTCGATCCGCCCGTCGAGGCGCTCGCGCCAGGGACCGCGGGTCGCCGCCTGCCCCAGATCGGCAATCTCCAGTGCCTGGCTGTCGGTACCGTCGAACGTCAGCTCGCCGTGGCCGCGCATGTCGACCCCGAACATCGCGCTCGACAGGTTCACGGCCTCGAGGGTGAGTCGCGGCGAGTCGGCCAGCGTCGCCAGGACCATCGGCTCGAGCCGCGCCAGCAACCGCCGCCGGGCGGTCTCGTCGAGGCTGGCGAGATCGCCCGCCTGCAGCAATGCCCCCAGCTCGCCGACCAGGTCACGCACCGCATCGCCGTCGAGGCGCGCCAGGGCCAGTTCGGCATTGCCGGCAAGCAGCGGCTGCTCGGCGACCCGGGCCTGCTCCAGCGACAGGCTCAAGGCCACCTGCAGGTCCCGCTCGAGCCGGGTCTCGTCGGCGTAGCGAAGCGTTCTCAGGACGAGCGTCGCACGCTGTGGATCGCGGTATTCCAGCGAATCGAGGATCAGTTCGTTGCGCTGGTGGTAATACTCGCCGCGGGCATCGAAGCGATAGCGATTGTTGACGAACACCGGCCCCGCGATCAGTTGCCTGTCGCCCTGCTCGAGCCGCAGCGGGGCGACCTGGCCGGTCAAGCGCAGATCGCCGTGGCGCCCTTCGATGTCGAGCTCGGCGCCGGTGAAGGCGAGCCGGCCGGCCGGCGTCGCCCGTTCGAAGGCGGCGAACACGATACGCGCCTCGCCACGACGGTCGAAATGATCCAGCGTCGCGGTCCAGCGCGGTTCGGCGCTGGCCAGAACGTCGCCGAACAGCGCCCGGGGTTCGGTGGCGGCCGCGTCGTCGCCGGCCAGCATCACCTGCAGCGCACCGGCGAGGCGGGTGTGCAAGATGCCGTGGCGCGCGTCAAAGGGCAGCACGAGCCGCCAGTCGCCGCCCTCGCCGGCCGGGCTCAGCGCGATACGACCCTCGGAATGGAACCAGCCGCGCTCGCCGACGTCGCGCTCGGCCTGCCAGCGCCCCTCGGCGTTGATGCGCGCCACGCTCCTCGCCAGCTCGCGCTCGAAGACATGACTCGAATAGGCCTGGGCACCCAGGTACCCCGCCACGCCGACGATCAGCGCCAGCGCGATCACCGGCCATCTCTTGCGCATGCGACTCCCCTTCTCGTCCTTCACGACTTCGAACCGAGGCTAGACTTTAGAAGCGCTGAACAAATGGGCGAGCGGAGTAAGCGATCATTTGTTCAGTGAAGCCAGAACCACAGATGCATGGTACTCCAGGCATAGACCCCGGCGAGCACGTCGTCGAACATGATGCCGAAGCCGCCGGCGATGCGCCGGTCGACCCAGCGGATCGGCCAGGGCTTGATGATGTCGAAGATCCGGAACACCACGAAGCCCCACAACGCCGCCTCCCACGAGAACGGCACCGCGGCCATGGTCAGCCAGTAACCGACGAATTCGTCCCAGACGATCCCCGAATGGTCGTGGACGCCGAGATCCCGCGAGGTCTTGCCGCACAGCCAGATGCCGACCAGGCTGGCGAACAGGATCAGCCCCAGGTACCAGGACAGCTCGAGACCCGACATCAGCCAGTAGAAGGGAATCGCCGCCAGGGTGCCGAAGGTGCCCGGGGCGAACGGCACGGCGCCGCTGCCCAGGCCGAAGGCGAAGAAGTGCGTCGGCCGGCGCCAGACGCTGGCAGGGGCACGGTTCATGACGCCCCTCCCGGGAAATGCCGCCAGCCATTGTGCAACAGGTCGGCATCGACGCCGGCGATGCCCGGGGTCTCGCGCAGGCGGCCGATGGCGGTCAAGGGTACGTCGAGCGCGGCGAGACCCTGCCGGGCGGTTGCGAATTGTGCAGACGGCAGACTGATCAGCAGCTCGTAATCGTCGCCGCCGCACAGCGCCGCCTCGCGCGCACCCGTCTCGCCGAGGCGCGCCACCAGTCCGTCGCTCAGCGGCAAAGCGGCGACATCGAGCTCGGCACCCAGCCCACCGGCGCTGCACAGGTGGTCGAGATCGACCAGCAGCCCGTCGGAGATGTCGATGGCACAGTGCGCCAGGCCGCGCAACGCCTCGCCGGCCGCCAGGCGTGGCAGCGGCAGCAGGTAGGCGGCCAGCAGCGGGTCGTCGAGCTCGCGGACTCCGGCCTGCCAGGCCTCGAGGCCGCCACGGCCACCGCCCAGCGCGCCGGTCACCGCCAGCACGTCGCCGGCTCGGCCGCCACCGCGGCTCAAGGCCTGCCCGGCCGGGATTTCGCCATGCACGGTCACCGAGACGCTCAGCGGCCCGCGGGTCACGTCACCGCCGGCCAGCGCCACGTCGCAGGCCCGGCACAGCGCATGGAAACCCTCGGCGAAACCGGCCAGCCAGGCGTCGTCGACCTCGGGCAGGCTGATCGCCATCACGCACCAGCGCGCCCGCGCGCCCATCGCCGCCAGGTCGCTGAGCGCCACCGCCAGCGCCCGGTGGCCGATCGCCGTGGCCGGCGCGTCGGCGGGAAAGTGCACCTCGGCCAGCGAGGTATCGACGCTGACCGCCAGCTGGCTGCCGGGGGTCGGCGCGAGCACCGCGCAGTCGTCGCCCGGGCCCTGCACGACCCCGGAGGTAGCGCCAGGCACGGTGGATTGCGCGGGCCCCGCGAAATAGCGGGCTATGAGCTCGAATTCGCTCAGCATGGGAACGGGCACGTCAGCGACGGCGTGCGTTGACCTCGGTCATCCGCAAGCGTCCGGCGAGCTTGTCGAGGATGCCGTTGACGTATTTGTGGCCGTCGGTTGCGCCGAACGACTTGGCCAGTTCGACCCCCTCGTTGATCACCGCGCGGTACGGGACCTCGAGACGATGCGACAGCTCATAGGCGCCGAGGCGCAGGATCGCCAGTTCGATGGAATCCAGATCCTCGATGCGTCGGTCGAGCAGCGGCGCGATGGCGGCGTCCAGCTCGCCGCAGTTGCGGGCCACGTTGTGCAGCAGGTCGTGGAACAGCGCCAGGTCGGCGATCTCCATCACCTTGCGCCAGTTCTCGTGGTCCTCGAGATCCTCGTCGGCGATCTGGCTGCGGAACTCGGCTTCCAGGCTGGTCACCGACTTGCCGGTCATCTGCCACTGGTAGAGGCCCTGCACGGCCAGCTCGCGAGCGGCGTGGCGCGCTTCGCGGGCACTGCTCGTGGACTGTTCGCGGCGGCTCATGCCTGGCCTCCGAAGCGCTTCATCAGCGAGACCATTTCCATCGCCGCCATGGCCGCCTCGGCGCCCTTGTTGCCGGCCTTGGTGCCGGCACGCTCGATGGCCTGCTCGATAGAGTTGACGGTCAGCACGCCATTGGCGACCGGTGTCTCGAACTCCAGCTGCAACGCCCCCAGGGCGCTGTTGCAGCCCCCGGCGACATACTCGAAATGCGGCGTGCCGCCGCGAATCACCGCGCCCAGCGCGATCACCGCGTCGGGCTTGACCACTCGCAGCGCGCGCTTGACGGCCAGCGGCAGTTCCCAGGCACCGGGCACGTGGACGATATCGATGTTGTCCTCGTCGACACCATGGCGCACCAGGCTATCGACGGCGCCCTCGACCAGGCTGTCGACCACGTGATGGTTGAAACGCCCCACGACGATCACGTAGCGACCGTCGACATCGGTGAAGGAACCTTCGACTTGAGAAATCGGTTGCATAACCATGTCCTGAAAAAAAGGGCTTATTCTAGCGACTCGCCCGCATCGGCGGAATCGGCATCCAGCCGCTCGACCACTTCCAGGTCGAAACCCGACAGCGCGGAAAACTTCCACGGTGAACTCAACAGCCGCATCTTGCCGACGCCCAGCTGGCGCAGGATCTGCGAGCCGGTGCCGATCATCAGGTAGTTGCCGGCGCCATCGGAGTCGCTGGTGCGCGGGGCCCGGCAACGTTCCAGGAAAATGTCCAGCTGCGACTTGAAGTCGAGCGAGGCGCGGCCGTCGTCGAGCAGCACGAAGACCCCGGCATCGGCCGCGGCGATCTGCGCCAGGGCGTGATGGGCGGTCCAGTTGCTGCGCTCGGGCTTTTGCAGCGTGAGCAGATCGCGCAGGCTGTCGGCCAGGTGCACGCGCACGGTGGTCGCCGCGCCGGGGGCCGGCTCGCCCTTGACCAGCGCCAGATGATGGGCGCCCTGGATGCGGTCGTGGAACACCTGCAGGGTCATCGGCCCGAAGGCGGTCTCGACCGGCTGCGACTCGACGCGCTCGATGGTCTGCTCGGTATGAATGCGGTAGTGGATCAGATCGGCGATGGTGCCGATCTTCAGGTCGTGCTCGGCGGCGAAGCGCTCCAGCTCGGGGCGTCGCGCCATACCGCCGTCGTCATTCATCACTTCGCAGATCACGCCGCTGGGCTCGAAGCCGGCCATCGCCGCCAGGTCGCAGGCCGCCTCGGTGTGCCCGGCGCGGCGCAGCACCCCGCCCGGCTCGGCCATCAGCGGAAAGATATGCCCGGGCTGGACGATGTCCGCGGCCTTGGCGTCGCGCGCCACCGCGGCCTGCACGGTGCGCGCCCGGTCGGCGGCGGAGATACCGGTGGACACGCCCTCGGCGGCCTCGATCGACAGCGTGAACTTGGTGCCGAACCCCGAACCGTTGTCGCGCACCATCAGCGGCAGGTTGAGCCGCTCGCAGCGTTCGCGGGTCATCGGCAGGCAGATCAGGCCGCGCGCATGGC
Source organism: Modicisalibacter radicis (assembly GCF_900961225.1). GTDB lineage: Bacteria > Pseudomonadota > Gammaproteobacteria > Pseudomonadales > Halomonadaceae > Modicisalibacter. Next base: position 22,009 of record NZ_CAAHFN010000068.1, on the reverse strand, counting down.
GCGCCATGAAGTTGATGTGCGCGGCCTCGACCTTCTCGGCGGCCATGATGATGTCGCCTTCGTTCTCGCGATCCTCGTCGTCCATGAGGATCACCATCTTGCCCTGGCGAATGTCTTCGACCAGCGCTTCGATACGTGCCAGGCCCTGGGCAGACGGCGAATCGCCAGCGGGGGGCCGTGAAGAAGAAAGCGCCATGGGATCTCCGGTCTTTTCGAACGGCGTTGTCGGCAAATGGCGACTGGTTCGCGCGCCTTTGTCACTTCGCCGGGTCAGGTCGGCGGTCAGGGTACCTGTCTGCAGGCGCGCGCGCCAGTCCCCCGACACGGCGTCACACGCCGCGTTGCGGACGGGCGACGATCCGCCAATCGTGGCCGACGGCGCGAATGTCGTCGATCCGCAACGGGCGTTGCTGAGCCATTCGCTCCAGCCCGGGGATGGCGAACAGCGGACGCGCCTCGCCGCCCAGCAGCGTGGGCGCGACGAACAGCTGCATCTCGTCGATCAGGTCGGCATCGAGCATCGCACCGGCGAGCGTCGCCCCGCTTTCGAGCAGGATCTCGTTGCACGCCTCGTGGGCGGCGAGATGCCCGAGCAGCGCCGCCAGATCGACGCGGCCGTCGCGACCGCAGGGCATGATCAGCACCTCGGCGCCGGCCTTTTCCAGCGCGGCGCGGCGTTCGGCGTCGTCGCTGCAGGCGGCGATCAGCGTGCGCCCCGGCTCGCTCAGGCAGGCCGCCGCCAGCGGCAGGCGCAGGCGCGTGTCGACGATCACCCGCAGCGGCTGGCGGGCGGCGATCGCCTCGCCTTCGGCGCCCTCGATGCCCAGCTGGTCGGCACGCACGGTGAGCCGCGAGTTGTCCATGATCACCGCCTCGACCCCGGTCATCACCGCGCTGGAACGCGCGCGCAGGCGCTGCACCTCACGCCGCGCCGGCGCCCCGGTGATCCACTGCGATTCGCCATTGGCCATGGCGGTGCGCGCGTCGAGACTCATCGCCATCTTCAGCCGCACGAAGGGCCGGCCGCGGCTCATTCGCGCGACGAACCCGGGATTCAGCGCCCGCGCCTCGTCCTCCAGCAGGCCCAGCTCGACCTCGACGCCGGCGTCGCGCAGGCGCGCCAGGCCGCGCCCGCTCACCTCGGGGTTGGGGTCGCTCATCGCCGCCACGACCCTGATGATGCCGGCCTCGACAAGCGCCTCCGCACAGGGCCCGGTGCGACCATGATGGGCGCAGGGCTCCAGCGTCACGTAGGCCGTCGCCCCGCGCGCCGCCTCGCCGGCCGCGCGCAGTGCGTGGATCTCGGCATGCGGCTCGCCGGCGCGGCGATGCCAGCCTTCGCCGACGATCCGCCCCTCCTTGACCAGCACGCAGCCGACGCGCGGGTTGGGATCGGTGGTGTAGAGGCCGCGATGCGCCAGCTTGAGGGCGCGGGCCATGCAGGCTTCGGGGATCGTCTGGGCCATGTCACTTCCTGGAGATTGCTCATCGACGCGACAGCGCGCGCCGCGCAGGTGCTCAGTGCTCTTCCTCGTTGGGCGAGAAATTGGGCTCCTGGGCCAGGCGGTCGATCTCGGCGCGGAACTCGTCGATATCCTGGAACCGCCGATAGACCGAGGCGAAGCGGATGTAGGCGACCTGGTCGAGGCGCTTCAAGGCACGCATCACCTCCTCGCCGATCTCGCCCGCCTCGACCTCGCGCTCGCCGCGGGCACGCAGGCGCTGGCGGATGCGCTCGACGGCGGCCTCGGTCGACTCCGCGCTCACCGGGCGCTTTTCCAGCGCGCGCAGCATGCCGTCGCGCAGCTTGCGTTCGTCGAACGATTCCCGCGAGCCGTCGGCCTTGATCACCCGCGGCATGACCAGCTCGGCGGTCTCGTAGGTGGTGAAACGTTCGCCGCAGCCGGCGCACTGGCGGCGCCGACGCACCTGATCGCCCTCGGCGACCAGCCGCGAATCGGTGACCTTGGTATCGTTCTTACCGCAAAAGGGACAATGCATCGCTCGACATCCGCCATGGGACCAATCCTGCTAGTGTAACGGGAATAGGCCACCGCGCGGAAATCGTCCGCTCCCGTCGCCGGCTGACGCCAGCCGCCTTCGCGGCGGCACCTTCAGGGCGCTTCGGGCGGCGCGGCGCCGAACCGACGCCCCTTGAGGCGCTCGAGGACGCTGTCGATGTCGTCGATCAACAGGACCAGCAGGTCGCCCTGATCGGCCTCGGCGAAGGCCGCATCGATGGCCTGGTTCTCGTCCATGACCAGCGCGACGCGACAGACAGGGTCGCCGCGCCCGGCGTGGCCAGCGGCGACCGGCGATTCGGCGCCATGGCACAGCAGCGTGGCGGTTTCGCCCGCGTCGCGCCCACGCGGATCGGTTTCGTAGACGTAGAGCGCATCGTGCATCCTGGCGAGCTGCTCGCCCAGCGCCACGAGATCCTCATCGCGACGGTTGCCCGGCGCGCTGGCCACGGCGATGCGTCGCCGCGCGGGCAGGCGGCAGATCAGTTCGTCGAGGGCGATGAGCGCCGCGACGTTGTGGCCGTAGTCGACCAGCACCTGGACCCCGTCGGCCATGACCAGGTTGGTGCGTCCGGGGTTCTGGGCATGCGTGGGGTGGAAGGTCCGCAGGCCGCGCTGGATGTCGGCGATGCCCAGCCCCAGGGCATGGGCGGCGGCGCTGGCCGCCAGCGCGTTGGCGACGTTGAAGCGGGCATGGCCCTCGAAGGCGATGGGCACGTCGAGGACCGGAACGATCTCGGCCTCGACATGCCCCTGGCGCATCACGATGCAGCCGTTGACCACGGTGAAGGCCACCCCGTGCTCGCGGACGTGGCGCCGCACCGCCAGCGATTCGGGATCCAGGGTGAAGAAGATGACCTCGCCCCGCGCCCATTCCTGGGCCGCCAGCACTCGCGGGTCATCGGCATTGAGAACGGCGGTTCCACCCTCGCGCACCGCATCGATGACCACCGTCTTGCAGCGCGCCAGGTCATCGAGACTGTGGATATCGCTTTCGCCGAGATGATCGCTGGCGATGTTCAGCAGCACCCCCACGTCACAGGCATCGAAGCCAAGCCCGCGGCGCATGATCCCGCCGCGCGCCACCTCGAGTACCGCGTACTCGACGGTCGGTTCGCGCAATACGATGGCCGCCGCCTGGGGGCCGCTGTAATCGCCGCGCAGGATCACGTGGTTGTCGATCTCGATGCCGCCGGTGCAGGCCATGCCCACCTTGCGCCCGGCCTGGCGCAGCAGGTGGGCGAGCAGCCTGACCGTGGTGGTCTTGCCGTTGGTGCCGGTGATCGCGGCGATCGGGATGCGCCCGTCGTCGCCTTCGGCGAACAGCATGTCCACCACCTGGCGGCCGACCTCGCGGCCCTCGCCATGGGTCGGCGACAGGTGCATGCGAAACCCCGGTCCGGCGTTGACCTCGACCACCGCCGCCGCCTGCTCCTCCAGCGGGCGGCTCAAGGTCTCGGCCACCAGGTCGATGCCGATGATGTCGAGCCCCACCAGCCGTGCGATGCGCTCCGCCAGGTACCTCACTTCCGGGTGGACCTCGTCGGTCACGTCGGTGGCCGTGCCGCCGGTGCTCAGGTTGGCGGTGGCCTTGAGGTAGACGATCTCGCCGGCGGCGACCACGCTCTGCAGGGTCAGGTTCTGCTGCTCGAGCAAGCGCTGCGCCTGCTCGTCCAATTGGATCTGGGTAAGCAGATTCTCGTGACCCAGGCCACGCCGGGGATCGCGATTCTCGGCCTCCACCAGCGCCTGCAGGGTGGCCACGCCGTCGCCGACGACATGCGCCGGGCGCCGCCGCGCCGCCGCGACCAGGGTGTCGTCGATCACCAGCAGGCGATGGTCGTCGCCGCGGATGAACCGCTCGACGATCACCGACGGGTGCTGGCGGGCGGCGGTCTCGAAGGCCTCGCGCAGGGCGTGGCCATCGTGGATGTCGGTACTCACGCCGCGGCCGTGATTGCCCGCCAGCGGCTTCACCGCGAGCGGATAGCCCAGGGTTCGCGCCGCCTCGAGCGCCGCCTCGTACGAATCGCACACCCAGCCGCGCGGCACCGGGATCCCCGCGTCGCCGAGCAGTTGCTTGGTCCAGTGCTTGTCGTCGGCGATGCTGTAGCCGAGCAGCCCGGTGCGCCCCGTCACGGTCGCCTGGATGCGCTGCTGGCGGTGGCCGTGGCCGAGCTGCACATGGCTGCTGTCCTCGCTCAGCCGCGCCCAGGGGATGCCGCGCTGGCTGGCCGCGGCGACGATCGAGGCGGTGGACGGCCCCAGCATGTGCGCGTCGCGAACCGCCTTGAGCCGCGCGATGATCGTTGGCATGTCGATCGCCCGGCCGTCGAACAGCCGCTCGACGAAGTCCACCGCCTCGACGCCGGCCGCCAGCCCGCAGGCCTCATCCCGGTAACGGTAGATGACGTTGTAGATGCCCGGCTCATGGGTATCCAGCGTCTTGCCATAGCCCACCGAGAAGCCGATCAGGTTCTGCAGCTCGATCGCCACGTGCTCGACGATGTGCCCGGCCCAGGTGCCGCGGGCCAGCCGCTCCAGAAAGCCGCCGCGGCGGCCGACCGAACAGCGATGCTCCTCGAGGCTGGGCATCCGCTCGGTGATACGCGCGACGATGTCGGGCATGGTGTCGCTCGGCCGCTGTTCGAGATCGCCGATGTCCAGGCGCATGAAGATCGCCACGTAGCGGCTGTAGTAGTTCGGCCCGCGCAGGGCGCGATGTTCGAGAATGTTCATCGTCTCTCCGCGAGGCAGGCCCGTAGCGCCTCGCTGCCGAGATAGCGTCGCGCCTCGACGTCGAAGCCGTGACCGCTGATCAGCGCATGCAGGATCATGTTCTCGATCGCCACCGGCGCGCCCATCTCCAGCTCGGCGATATTCGAACTGGCCAGGTCGCGGCTGTCGATGATGATCACGTGGCCCGGGCCGATCGCCTCGAGCACGCCGTGGGGATGAATGACCACTCCGGCATCCTCGCTGAGGCCGACCCCGAGATGTTGCGGATTGGCCGCCCCGACTTCCATCAGCCGTGTGAAGCGGCCGCGCTTGAGGAAATGGCTGTCGATGATCAACCCCTCGACCAGCCCCAGCCCGGAGGTCATGTTGACCGCGCCCTTGCGCAGGGCGTCCTCGGCGGTGCTGTTGTAGATCATGGTGCTCGGCAGGGCCGCCGCCCCCGCGCTGGTGCCGGCCACCACCGCGCCGGCCCGCGAGCAGGCGCGGACCGCCTCGAGGGCCGGCGAGCCGCCCATCACGTGGGTCAGTCGCAGCTGATCGCCGCCGGTGAAGAAGATCACCCCGCTGCGCTCGATCAGCCGCACGATTTCGCCATCGGCCGCCTGGCGGCGATCCTCCATCGCCAGCGTGTGGACCTGGCTCGCGCCCAGCCGCTCGAAGGCCGCCTGGTAGATGGGCAGTATCTGTCCGGGGATCGAGCTCGCGGTGGCGATCACCGCAACCTCCGCGTTGCCCGCCGGGGCGAGGGAAAAGACCTGGTTGAGAATCGCCAGATCGGAGGTACGATCCTCGGCACCGCCGATGGCGATCAGCGGACCGCGAGCCGCGAGCCCCAGGGACATGGGAGAGGATGCTGCCATTAGCCTTTCGCCGCCGAGCGACGCTTTTGAAAATGCACGGAACAGGCTCGGTAATTCCCGTCCAGCCCGGCAGGCGTCGGGCCGGGCCGGACGGGGAACCCCCCTGTTGCTACTGCTCAGTCTAGCTGCCCATGCGGATCAGGCAGGCACAATGTGGCAGGCGGCGTGGATTCGCCGCGCGCGGCTCAGCCCAGCCGAGCCTTCAGGGTCTGACAGTACTTCTGCCAGGCATCGCCCATCGCCGGCAGGCGGGCGTGCGCATGCAGGGCGCCGTGGACCATGCCAGCCGCGCAGAAGTAGTCGATCTGGGCGCCGGTGGTGCGCCAATCGGTAATCGCCGCCTCGAAGGGCCGCGTCAACGGGTCATGCTCGACCGCCAGGGCGACGATCTGCGGCGCCGGGGAACGCGCTTCGCACAGCTGGGAAACACTGCGCGCGACCTGCTGCCAACTGGCCAGGACGTCTTCTCGGCTGAGAAGCGGCGCATCCGGCCCCAGGGTGTCCAGGGAGGGCGTGCCCACCGGCGGATAGACGAGCCCCAATGGCCATTGCCAGCCGAGCCGGCGCGCCAGATCCAGGCCCAGCCTGGCGCCGGCGCTGTCACCGACCAGCGCGACCGGGCGAGCCAGTTCGACGACCGCGTGGCAGTCGTCGATGGCCTGGCTGTAATCGGCCTCGGGGGAAAGCCGATAATCGACACTGATCACCTCGCGCTCGAGGCGCATCGCCAGGTCCGCGGCGATGCCGTGATGGCTCTTCGTCGACCCCAGGCTCCAGCCGCCACCGTGGATGTAGAGGACGCACTCGTTGCCGCGGGCATCGGCCGCAGCGCCGGCATTGACCCCCGACGGACGCAGCCGACGGACCCGGACGCCGTCGAGAACGGTGTCCTCGACGCTCAGCGAGTCGGGATCCGGCGGCGCGAAGCTTTCGCACAGCGCCTCGTAGCGACGCCGCGCGGTGAGCATGTCCTCGGCGGCACTCACCGCCTGCATGCCACGCTCGAAACGCCGAATGAAATCCTCCACGCTGATCTCAGCGGTCTGCTCGTTCTCGCCGGTGGCTGGCATGCTGCCTCCTGCCTCGTCTATCTCAAGTTGTCGCCTCCCGCCGGGGGATGGCGATGCGCCGGCCGGCCGACGCCGGGCGATCTTCATCGCCGCACAGCGGCAAGGCCTCGATGCACGCCGTCACCGGCTCGGGGAACGGTCCCGGCCGGCCGCTGTCGGTGGCGATGCCCATCAGCATCTGCTCGCTGGTCGCCAGGCATTCGCCCGCTTCGTCGCGCATGCTGAAGAACGCATGCAGGCGCTTGGCGTCACGGTCGATCAGTACCACCTCGACCGTCAATGGCTGATCGCGATGCGCCTCGCGGCGATAGCACAGATGGGTCTCCAGCGTATACAGAGTATAGGCGTGGCGCTCGCGCCCCGCGTCGTCGAGACCGATCGACGCCATCAGCGCCTCCACCGCCTGCGAGAACACCAGCGCATAGGCGGCATCGTTCATGTGGCCATTGTAGTCGACCCAGTCGGCCGCCACCGTGGTGGCCAGGATACGCTGGGCGGCAGGGCCTTGGTTCGCTTCGCTCACGGGCGCCTCCCTCATATACGACCCTTGAGCCCTTCGGCCTCGGGCCAGTACTCCTCGACCAGTGCCAGCAGACGCACCAGGAACTCGTCGCGGCGCGCTTCCAGCTCGGCCACCGAGCGGCCGGCGGCCTGTTGCTCGCAGCCGTCCGCCACCTTGTCGATCAGCTCGTCGGTGAGCTCCGGCGCCTCGAGCCTGGTCCACGGCAGCTTCAGCGCCGGGCCAAACTGCGCGAGCATGTGGCGCATGCCGCCATCGCCGCCGGCCAGATGGAAGGTCAGGAAGGTGCCCATCAACGACCAGCGCAGCCCGCAGCCGTAGACCACAGCGGCGTCGATCTCCTCGGTGGTGGCCACGCCGTCGTTGACCAGATGCAGCGCCTCGCGCCACAGCGCTTCCATCAGCCGGTCGGCGATATGTCCCTCGATCTCGCGGCGCACCACCAGCGGGCGCATCGCCAGGTCCTGGTACAGCGCCCGGGCGCGCTCGGTCTGGCCGTTGGTGGTGGCCTCGCCCCCCACCAGTTCGACCAGCGGCAGCAGATAGACCGGATTGAACGGATGGGCGACGATCACCCGGCCCGGCGCCTTCGCGCAATCCTGTTGAAGATCGCTGGGCTTGAAGCCCGAGGTCGACGAGCCGATCACCGTCTGCGGATCGGCGGCGGCGTCGAGCCTGGCAAGAATCTCGCGCTTGAGCTCGATGCGCTCGGGGACGTTCTCCTGGACCAGGTCGGCGCCTGCCACGGCGGCCTCGAGGCTATCGGCGAAGGTCAGCCGCGCCGGGTCGGCGCCCTCGGCCAGCCCCAGGCGCTCGAGCGACGGCCAGGCCTGGCTCACCGCGGTGCGGGTGCGGGCCTCGGCACCGGGCGCCGGGTCGAAGGCGACCACGTCCCAGCCACGGCCCAGCGCGCGGGCGATCCAGCCGTTGCCGATCACCCCGGTACCGATCACCGCAAGTTGCTTCAAGGCGGGTTGCCGGCTCATGACTCACCTCCAGCGACGCGGCCAGTCGAGGGATCGCGCAGCGCCAGGTGCGCGCGGGTCTCGCCGGGGGTCATCACCCGCGAGCCGAGGTTCTCGATGAGCCCGGCGGCCTTCTCGACCAGCTCGCCGTTGCGTGCCAGCACCCCCTTGCTGAGATACAGGTTGTCTTCCAGGCCGACCCGCGCGTGGCCACCCAGCAGGGCCGCCTGGGCGACCATCGGCATCTGCGCGCGGCCGATGCCGAACGCCGCCCAGATGGCATTCGCCGGCAGCTTGTTGCGCATCGCCAGCATGGTCTCGGTGTCGGCCTCGGCGCCCCAAGGGATGCCCAGGCACAGCTGGTAGAGCGGATCGCCGTCGATCAGCCCCTCCTGCTGCAACTGGCGGGCGAACCACACGTGCCCCAGGTCGAAGCATTCGAGCTCCGGCTTGACCCCCGCGGCCTGCACCAGCCGGGCGTGTTCGCGCAGCCAGTCGGCGGTATTGATGTAGACCGAGTCGCCGAAATTGAGACTGCCGCAGTCCAGGGTGCACAGCTCCGGCAGCAGCTCGCCCACCGGCGCGTGACGCTCGGCCGGGGTCTGGATATCGCTGCCCGGGCCGCCGCGATAAGGGTCGTCGGCATCCGGCACCCAGTCGCCGCCGCCGCCGGCGGTGATGTTCATGACGATATCGGTGTCGGCCTCGCGGACCCGCTCCATCACCTCGCGGAAGTGATCCTGCGAGTGGCTGATGCCGCCGGTCTCGGGATCCCTGACATGGATGTGCGCCACGCTGGCGCCGGCCTTGGCGGCCTCGATGCAGTTGTCGGCGATCTGCTTGGGGGTGATCGGCACGTTGGGGTTCTTGCCGGTGGTATCGCCGGCCCCGGTGACCGCACAGGTAAGAATAATTCTGGATTGCATGACTGACCTCCACTTGATGTTGTGAACAGTGTCGTCGCTGGCCGCCCTCACCGATTGACGCGAAGCGACAGCCGATACGCATCACACGCCAGGGCGGACAGCTGGCACGGCTTCTGCAACACTGGTATCAGCCGTCACTCATGGAACCCGGCCGGCAGCGCCGGGTTCTCAAGGAGCCCCCGATGCCCTCCGATACCCAAGGCGCGTACCGCGCCCTGCCGCCGACCCCGGCCGGCGCGCTGGACGAAGCCTCCTTCGTCGAGCGCGCCCGCGCCCGTCTGAGCGAAGTCTATGGCCCGCGCACCGAGGAGATACTGCGTCGCCTGCTGACGCTGGTATCGCACCATCGCGGTGCGATCGATCCCACGCCGCGCCCGTTGTGGAGCGAGCGCGACCAGTGGCTGATCACCTACGGCGACACCCTGCTAGACGGCGAGCGAGCGCCGCTCGAGGTGCTCGACGCCTTCCTCGACGAACGCCTCGGCGACACCTTCAGCGGCGTGCACGTGCTGCCGTTCTTTCCCTGGAGCAGCGACGACGGCTTCTCGGTGATCCACTACCGCGAGGTCAACCCCGACCTCGGCGACTGGCAGCACATCCGCGGGCTGGCCGCCAAGCGGGACCTGATGGTCGACCTGGTGATCAACCACGTCTCGCGGGAATCGCTGTGGTTCGTCGACTACCTGTCGGGCAACCAGCCCGGGCGCGACTACTTCATCGAGATGGACCCCGACAGCGACGTCAGCCAGGTCACCCGGCCGCGCAACACGCCGCTGCTGGTGCCGGTGGCGACCCGTCGCGGCCGCCGCCATGTGTGGGCGACCTTCTCCGAGGACCAGATCGACCTCAACTTCGCCAACCCCGACGTGCTGCTCGAGTTCGTCGGCATCATGCTCCACTACGTCGAGCAGGGCGCGCGGATGATCCGCCTGGATGCCATCGCCTTTTTGTGGAAGGAGCTCGGCACCTCATGCATCCACCTGCCGCAGACCCACGCCATCGTGCGTCTGCTGCGGGCGATCCTCGACTTCGTCGCCCCCGGCACGCTGCTGATCACCGAGACCAACGTCCCCCATGGCGAGAACATGAGCTACTTCGGCCTCGAACGGCTCGAATCGCCCGACGACACCCCCGACGAAGCCCACCTGATCTACCAGTTCACCCTGCCGCCACTGCTGGTCCACACCCTGACCAGCGGCGACGCCACCACCCTCGCCGCCTGGGCGCGCACGCTTCCCGCGCTGCCCGCCGGCTGCAGCTATTTCAATTTCACCGCCAGTCACGACGGCATCGGCGTGCGAGCGCTGGAAGGCCTGCTGCCCCAGCACGAAGTGGACATCCTGCTCGAACTGATGCGCCGCTTCGGCGGCTACGTCAGCATGAAGGCCAACCCCGACGGCGAGGATTCGCCCTACGAGATCAACATCACCTACTTCGACGCCCTCAAGGGCTCGCGGCGCGGACCCGACGCCTGGCAGGTGGAACGCTTCCTGTGCAGCCAGAACCTGCTGCTCGCCCTGCAGGGCATTCCCGGGCTCTACCTGCACTCGCTGACCGCGACGCTCAACGACCATGTCGGCGTCGAGCGCAGCGGTCACCTGCGGGCGATCAACCGCCGCCACTGGCAGCGCGAGGAGCTCGACGAACTGATCGACAGCCGCAGCACCCCGACCCGCGAAGCGTTCCTGTCGCTCAAGCGGCGTCTGGCGCTACGCGCCGGCGAGCCCTGCTTCCACCCCGAGGCGCCGCAGTTCGTGCTCGATACACCGCCGGGGCTGTTCGCCATCCAGCGCGGCCCGCTGCCCGACGGCCGCCGATTGCTGGCGATCTACAACATCAGCGACAAGCGCCAGCCCCTGGAAGTCGCCGAACTCGCCGACGGCCAGTGGCGCGACGTGCTCAAGGAGGGCCAGCCCTGGAGTCCCAGGCCCGAGGAGCGCGATATCCTGCGTCCCTATCGCAGCCTATGGCTGGTCCAGACGCCGGAGTGAAGCCCGCTCGACCCCATCGCGAATGAATTCGCTCCCAGGCAGCACGGCCCTGAGGGTCAGTGAGCGAGAATCACACCCGCCGGGCCAGCCACCAGCCGGCGGCCATGGCGACGAGCATCGCCGCCAGCGGCGCGCTTAGGCCGGCGATCGACGCCACCGCCGGCCCCGGGCAATAACCGGAAAGCCCCCAACCAACCCCGAAAAGCGCCGCGCCGCCGAGCAACCGAACGTCCAGGTCGCGCCGGGTGGGCAGCGCGAAACGCGGCACCAGCCAGGGCACGCCGCGCCGCCAGGCCAGCCGATAGCCCAGGAACGTCGTCACTACCGCGCCGCCGAGAACGAAGATCAGGGTCGGATCCCAGTCGCCGGCGACATCCAGAAAACCGATCACTCGCGCCGGGTCGGTCATGCCGCCGATCGTCAGTCCCAGGCCGAACAACAGCCCGGCCAGGTATCCCAGCAACGCCTTCATGGCATACCTCCCACGAGGTGACGCGTGATGTACACCGTGGCCATCGCCACGACCACGAATGTCAGGGTGGCCGCCAGCGAGCGTGGCGACAGTCGCGCCATGCCGCAGACCCCGTGACCGCTGGTGCAGCCGCTGCCGACCCCGGTACCCAGCCCCACCAGCAGTCCGGCAACGAGCATCGTTCCCACACCGCCGACGGGAGCGCCGATCACCGCCTCCGCCGAGTCGGCGACATTGCCCAGGCCCCCGCCAATCAGCATCACCAGCCACGGACCGCTGACCAGCCCGAGCAGGAACGTCAGCCGCCAGGCAGTGTCGCCATCGGGCCGCCCCCACAACAGTCCCGAGAGTATCCCGCTGATGCCGGCAATCCGGCCCAGCGAGGCCATCAGCAACACCGCCGACAGGCCGATCAGCACCCCGCCGATCAGCCCCTGCAGACTCGCCATCGTGTCCAAATCCTCTCTCCTGTCAGAAGCGGTCGATGGGCACCTTGAGGTAGACCTGACCGTTGTCCTCGGCCGGCGGAAAGTGGCCGGCGCGCATGTTGACCTGCACCGCCGGCAGGAGCAGCCGCGGCATGCCCAGGGTGGCGTCGCGTTCGCGGCGCATGTTGACGAACGCCTCCTCGCCGACGCCCTCGTGCACGTGCACATTGTCCCGGCGCTGCTCGGCCACCGTGGTTTCGTGGGCGTAGCCGTCCCGCCCCGGCGCCTTGTAGTCGTGACAGAGAAACAGCCGCGTCTCGTCGGGCAGCGCCAGGACCTTGTGGATCGAACGGTACAGGGTACGTGCATCGCCGCCGGGAAAGTCGCAGCGCGCGGTGCCGTAATCGGGCATGAACAGGGTATCGCCGACGAAGGCGGCGTCGCCGATCACGTAGGTCAGGCAGGCCGGCGTGTGGCCGGGCGTGTGCAGCACCCGGCCCTCCAGCCCACCGATGGCGAAGGTATCGCCCTCCTCGAACAGCCGGTCGAACTGACTGCCGTCGCGGGCAAACTCGGTCCCGGCGTTGAAGACCTTGCCGAAGATCGTCTGCACCTCGGTGATATGGGCACCGATGCCCGTTCGTCCGCCCAGCTTGTCGTGCAGGTAGGGCGCCGCGGAAAGGTGATCGGCATGCACGTGGGTCTCCAGGATCCACTCGACCGAAAGTCCCTCGCGCTCGATGAAATCGACGATGGCGCTGGCCGAACGCACATCGGTACGCCCGGCGGGATAATCGAAGTCGAGTACCGAATCGAGGATCGCGCAGGCCCGGCTGTCGGGGTCGCGAACCACGTAGCTGAAGGTGTTGGTAGGCTCGTCGAAGAAGTGGTTGACGATGGGGCTGCGCACGGGATGACTCCTCTTCACGCGATCGAATGCCCTCATCATAACGCAACTTTTCGTTCTATGTTTATTCGTTTTTGATCTATGTCACGATCCAGACTATTCGCCTGCGCCATCGTCGCCCTCCACGGCCCCACCGACATCGGCCGCCAATTCGCCCGCCCGGAATCAGGACTGGCGGCGCTTGGTCTTCGCGGTGGGCACCGCCCCCCGGGGGTCCTCCGGCCAGGGGTGCTTGGGGTAGCGCCCGCGCATGTCCTTGCGGACCTCGAAATAGCCCTGCTCCCAGAAGCTGGCCAGGTCGCGGGTTACCTGCAAAGGCCGCCCCGCCGGCGACAGCAGGTGCAGCGTCACCGCGACGCGGCCGTCCGCTAGCCGCGGTGTCTCGGCGAGCCCGAACAGTTCCTGCAGCTTGACCGCCAGCACCGGCTCGCCATCGCGGTAGTCGAGGCGAATGCGCGAACCGCTGGGTACTTGCAGATGCGTCGGCGCCAGCTCATCGAGTGCCTGGCGCCGCGGCCAGTCGAGCCGGTCGAGGAGTATCCGCTCGAAGGGCAGCGCGTCCAGGCGCTCGAGGCGCCGGATTCCGTCGAGATAGGGTTCCAGCCAGCTCTCCAGGGTTTCGAGCAGTCGGGTCTGGGACCAGTCGGGCCACGCCTCGCCGTATTCGCGACGCAGCAACGCCACCCGCGCGCACAGCTGCTCGGCCTGCGGGTCGAGTTCGAGCCAGCCGCGCCGGCGCAATGCCGCCAGCAGCGCCGCGCGCACCGCCTCCTCGGGCATCTCGCGCAGCGGGCGAGACTCAAGCACCAGCTCGCCCAGCGCCCTGACCTCCTCGCCGATCAGCCGCCCTTCGGCATCGCTCCAGGTCAGCCGGGTGTGGAAATCGCGGGTCTCGGGAAACAGCGCCTCGAGGCGCGACGGGTCGATCGCGGCGGCGCGGAATATCCTTGCCCCCTGCGCCTGACCGTCGAGTTCCACCGCCACCAGCGCCTCGGCGTGGCCCAGCGGATGGGCGGCATCGAGCAGGGCCAGGCTGCCCGCGGCCAGCTTGAAACGCCCCGGCGCCTGGCTCAGCGCCACCCGTTCGGGGTAGGCCATCGCCAGCAGCTCGCCGAGCGGCGCCAGCGTCTCCACCGCCAGCCCGCAGTCGAGCGTATCGGCCAGACGCCGGGCATCGCGATACCACTGCCGCTCCGCTCCGCTGGAGTGGCGGCCGGGTCGCGCGGCCAGGGTCGCCGCCAGGTCCCGTTCCTCGCCGCCGGCCCGCCCCTCGAGCAGCGCCGCCAGCCAGCAGGCCAGCGGCCGCGCGTCGAGCTCGGCGGCCCGCTCGAGCATCACCGCCAGGCGCGGATGCGTGGGGTAACGCGAACAGGCCCGGCCCAGCGCGGTGAGGTGCCGGTCGTCGTCCAGCACCCCCAGGCGCCGCAGCAAGTCACGACCCGCGTCCAGCGCTGCGGACGGCGGCGGCGTCACCCACTCCAGCGCCGCGGGGTCGGCAATGCCCCAGCGCGCCAGCTCGAAGGCCAGCGGCGCCAGGTCGGCCTGGCGGATCTCGGGTTCGGCGTGGGCCGGCAGCGGTTGCTCCTCGGCCCATAGTCGATAGCAGCTGCCGGGGCCCTGGCGGGCGGCGCGACCGCGTCGCTGATCGGCGCTGGCCCGGCTGACCCGGCGCGTGGCCAGCCGCGTCAGCCCCAGGCGAGGCTGGAATACCGGCTCGCGCGTAAAGCCGCTGTCGATGACGATGCGCACGCCATCCACGGTGACGCTGGACTCGGCGATGGCCGTGGCCAGCACCACGCGGCGGCGCCCCTCGACGTCGCGGCTCAGCGCCCGCTGCTGGGCCTCGAGCGGCAGGCGGCCGTGCAGCTCGCGGATCACCGTCTCTCCGGACAGCCCGGCCAGTTCCCGTGCCAGCCGGCGGATCTCACCGACCCCAGGCAGGATCACCAACACGTCGCCGGCCTCGCGGGCCAGCGCCTCGCGCACCACGGCGGCCTGCTGAGAGGCCGTTTCGTCGCGATTATTGAGGGGGCGATGATGGGTGGTCACCGGAAAGCTCCGCCCCGGACACTCGATCAGCGCCACCTCGCCGAGTGCTGCCCTCAGCGCCTCCACGTCGAGCGTCGCCGACATCACCAGCAACCGCAGGTCCTCGCGCAGGCCGGTCTGGGCGTCCAGCGCCAGTGCCAGGCCCAGATCCGCCTCCAGGCTGCGCTCATGGAATTCGTCGAAGACGATTCCCGCGACGCCCTCGAGCATCGGGTCGTCCTGGATCAGCCGCGTCAGCACGCCCTGGGTCACCACCTCCAGGCGCGTCCGGGCGCTTACCCGGGTCTCGCCGCGCATGCGGTAACCCACCGTCTCGCCGATCGGCTCGCCGAGTTGCTCGGCCATGTAGCGAGCCGCCAGGCGGGCTGCTACGCGGCGCGGCTCGAGCAGCAACAGTCGCCCCTCGGCACACCAGGGGGAATCCAGCAGCGCCAGCGGCACGCGGGTGGTCTTGCCGGCACCGGGCTCGGCCACCAGCAGCGCGCGGGAGTGCGTGTCCAGGGCGCGCCGGACATCGGCCAGGCGTGTGTCTATGGGCAGGGCGTCGGAGGTCATCGGGTCATCGCGGTCGTTTCGAACGAAGCGGTACTTTTACCATCGCCGGCACGGACGGGGGAAACGCCTGCCGACGAGCCGCCCCCACTAAAACCGACCTGGACGGGCCGCGAGTGGTAACCCGTAAGGGCTTCGATCGGCTCGTAGCCCGTATCCCGTAGCTCGTGGCTCGTGGCTCGTGGCTCGTGTGGCTACACCCTGCCCTGGTTGTCGAGTTCGACGGCCTCGTGCATGCGCTCGAGCAGGTCGGGCACCGCCGCCTGCACGCGGTTCCAGCTGGGGATGAACGGCTTGTCGCGGGGGTTGTCGAGAAAGGCCGCCCCGGCCTCCATGATATTGGAGGCAAACAGCTCCACGGCCTGCTCCTCGCTGTGGCGATCGATCTTCAACCCGTTCATGACCGCGTCGTTGTCATAGGTTTCGATCATGTCGAGGGCGATACGGTAGTAGGTCGCCTTGATGGTGCGGAAGGTTTCGGCGTGGATCTCGACCCCCAGGGTCGCCAGCTTGCGATACAGCGCCTTGGCGATGTCCAGGCTCATGCGATTGAGCCCGGCATGCGGGTCGTCCTCCGAGACCGGCTGATGCTTGTGGTCGTAGACATCGGCGATGTCGACCTGGCAGAGCTGCTTGGTCGAATAGTTGCGATGCACCTCGGAAAGCACGCCGATCTCCAGCCCCCAGTCGCTGGGGATGCGGATGCCGTCGAGAACGTCGGTGCGCATCGAGAACTCCCCGGACAGCGGATAGCGATAGCTGTCGAGATAATCGAGATAGGGCAGCGGACCATAGATCTTCTTCAGTGCGCGAATCAACGGCGTGACCATCAGCCGCGCGACCCGACCGTTGAGCTTGCCGTCGGCGATGCGCGAATAGTAGCCCTTGCAGAATTCGTAATTGAATTGCGGGTGCGCCACCGGATAGATCAGCCGCGCCAGCAGGCCGCGATCGTAGGTGACGATGTCGCAGTCGTGCAGCGCGACCGCCTCGCTGCGCCGCGAGGCCAGCATATAGCCGCAACAGTACCAGACGTTGCGCCCCTTGCCGGGTTCCTGCGGCGAGATCCCCTCGGCCTCGAGCTCGGCATCCAGCGCCGACAGGCGCGGCCCATCGTTCCACAGGATGCGATGGCGTTGCGGCAGCCGCGAGAAGAACTCCCGGGCATGCAGGAACTGCTCGCGATCGGCGCGATCCAGGCCGATGACAATTTCGTCCAGATACGGCACCTGCGCCAACTCGTCGACGATGTGCGCAAGCGCCGGCCCCTCGAGCTCGGAATACAGCGAAGGCAGGATCAAGCCCATCGGCCGGCGCCGGGCGAAGCGCACCAGGTCCGCTTCGAGGGCCTCCACCGGTCGGTGGGTCAGGTTGTGGAAGTTGGTGATGATGCCGTTCTGGTAGAAATCGCTCATACCGGTTCGTCCTCGTCCGATGAAGGCTCGAGGATCGCCTCGCCGAGCCAGTGATCCAGGCCCTCGGCCCAGCCCTCGGGGCCCGGTAGCCGGGTGCGGTACAGCCGGGGATTGGCGACCGTGACCGGTTGACGATGCTCGCCGCGAATCAGCACCGCCTGGTCCACCGCCTCGAGCATCGAGGTATCGTTGGGGCCATCGCCCAGCCCCAGGGTCGCGGGCGTCGAGCCGCGCAGCGCCTCGAAGCGCGCCACCAGCCAACGCAACGCCTGCCCCTTGTCGACGTTGCCCATCACATGCCAGAAGCGTCCGCCGCGGGTCAGCGTCAGGCCGTCGTTCTGCAAGGCCCCGCGAAAACGTTCCAGCGCCTCGTCGCTGTCGTCCCACAGCAGCGGCTCGCTACCCTCGCGGACCCGCGCCTGGCGCGCGCCGGGCTCGTCGAGTCCGGTGGCGCGCATGACCTCCTCGACGGTCATCTCGCGCATGCAGCGATAGTGCAGCTTGAGCCGCTCGCGCAGCACCTCGAGTCGCCGTACCAGGAAGTCGTTGTCGACGCTGGGGGTCTTGATGCACAGGCCCTCGAAGTCGCGCGGATCGCGATCCAGCCGGGCGTGCTGCCAGCTGGACGGCAAGCCGATCACCGCGCCGTTCTCGGCGATGAACGGCGAATCGACGAGGCCCAGGTCCAGGCGCAGCGACATCAGCTCCGCGCGGGTCTTGCTGGTCACCGGAATCACCGGGACCCCTGTCGCCTTCAGACGCTTCAACCACGGCGCAGCGGGCGACCAGTCGTAGCTGTAGTGATCGAGCAGCGAACCGTCCAGATCGGTGAAGACCAGGCGTGGGCGCTGCGGCGTGGGTTGCGTCATCACGACCTCCAGGAATGAGCGGCCCCCTCGAGTCGGTGGGTGCCGCATCATCATTGCGGTGAACCTGCACAGAACGTGCCAACCGATAGCGATCGGGCGCCCGCCAAGGGTTCGCGCACCCGCTCACTCCGGCCGTTCCCTCACGATAGCCGATAGTTCCGCTTCGTTCAGGCACCAGAAAGGGGCAGCGGGATCAGGCGGTGCATCGCGACGCACCAGAATCGGGCGGCGCCTTCCCACCTCCGCCACCATTAACCGAAAGTGGCAGATTGACGGGCCTGCAATCCGCCCATTGGCGGCTTAAAAATGCTAGTATCGGGGCCAGATTACCACCCAGAAACGAGTGATTCCCCGGACATGGAAACCACATCGCATTGCATCCTGGTCATGGGGGTTTCGGGATCAGGAAAGTCGCATATCGGGCGCGACGTCGCCGCGGCAATCGGTGCCGATTTCATCGACGCCGACGATCATCACAGCCCGACCAGTATCGCCAAGATGTCACGCGGAGAGCCCTTGAACGACGACGATCGCGAAGGCTGGCTGGCCACGTTGTCCGACATTTACCGGCGCTATGGAAACGAGGGCCGACATGTGGTCATCGGCTGTTCAGCACTCAAGCATCACTATCGTGACGTGCTGCGCCAAGGGGCCCCCGAGCTGAAGATTCTCTACCTTCACGGCAGCCGCGAGGTCCTCCTGCAGCGCCTCAATACCCGCGGTTCGCACTTCTTTGCCGGCGAACACATGCTCGACAGCCAGCTCGCCACGCTGGAGCCCCCGACCGCCGACGAGGCCTGCCGCATCGACATTCGCGAATCCCCCAAGGCGATCGTCGAGCAGTTCGAGAGTTACCTTCGTCTCGAATGAACGCGTCCCACCGACCATGCACCCTGGTGGATTCCGCGGGAGGGAACTTGTTGCCGATTGCCGCCGTACCGGGCCATTCAATCGCGAATAAATTCGCTCCCACGCACACCGGCATCGAGGGCTTGTGAACAGATGGTCCTCGCTATCATCAATGCCCATGCCGCTCGGCGAGTGCACATAGACCGGCCAGCGTCGCCTGGTCGCTATCGATTTCGCGAACCTCGAAATCCAGCGCCGTCATGGCCCGGCGATAGAGCTGGTTGAGCGTAGTCGAACCGACCAGAATCACCTCGCCGGCTTGCGGGTGAATGCGTCGCTGACTCAACACCTCGCTGCCGATCGTCACGCCGGACAGGAAGCTTCCCACCTGCTCGCCGGCCAGCCCTGAATAGAGGTGCCGGCTGCGCGCCTCGAACAGCGCATGCAGTATGCCCGCCGGGTGGCCGGCCGCCTCGAGCCCCTGGTCGAAAGCCGCCGCGTCGAACTCGGCCGACTCCCGCGCCGGCTCGCCGGGCAGGGTATGAAAGCGCACCGCATGATAGAGCTCGCCGGTCATCGCGGTGGTGAAATCGACAAGCCGGGCATCGGCGAGCCGTGCCCACTTGCTGTGCGTGCCCGGCAGGCAACACAGCGCCTCCCGGGTATTGCACAACGACAGCGCGCCGAAGGCCTGGATCTCCTCGCCGCGCATCACGTCGACATGCGTGGCATCGACAATCTTCACCCCGGGGACGATCCAGGCGTTGTCCAGCCCCGGCGCCGGCACCACGTGCGCCGCCAGGTCGGCGGCACTCACCGGCAGGTCGAGCTGCGGTGCCTCGCTCCAGCCGCGCTTGGAGCCGACCATCCCCGCCAGGTAGATCGGCACGCTTTCAGCGCCCGACGCCGCGCCGCCTTCCTCGCGCCAGTCGCCGACCTGGGCGGCGCAGTAGTGCGGAAATTCGGCGCTGGACAGCGAGCGCAACCCGGCCTCGGAGCGCCGGCTGTCGAGACATTCGCCGCTCTCGCGATCGACCAGGAAGGCGCGAAAGTTGCTGGTTCCCCAGTCGATGGCGATCAGGCGCCCGGGGCTATCGCTCGAATTTCCACTCATGCATCGGCCTCGCGCTCGAGCTCCGAGGCCTGGTTCAGGCCCTCGTTGATGCGCCGCCACTCACCGATCAGCCCGCGCGCCTTCTCGCCGACCTCCCCGGCCGACCAGCCGGGCTTGTAGACGCTGCCGCCGAAGCCGAAGCCGTCGATTCCGGCGGCGATCCAGTCGCCCATGTTATGCACGTCGATGCCGCCCACCGCGAGGATCGGCATGTCGAGCGGCATGACGGCCTTGATATCCTTGAAGTAGCCGATGCCCAGGCTGCCGGCGGGGAACAACTTCAGCGCCTTGGCCCCGGCCTGGGCGGCAGCCAGCGCCTCGGTCGGGCTCAGGCAGCCGATCATCGGCGCCAGATCCAGCGCCGCGGCTTCGCTGATCACCAGCGGATCGCTGTTGGGGGTGATCACCAGCGGCGCGTCGAGATCCGCCAGGCGCTGGCAGGCATTGGGATCGAGCACGGTACCCGCGCCGATCACCACGTCGTCCGGGCAGCGCTTGGCGATCCGCTCGAGGCTATCCCACGGACGCGGCGAATTGAGCGGAATCTCGATCATCTTGAAGCCCGACTCCACCAGCGCATCGAAGATGCCGTCGATTTCGTCCGGCCTGACGCCGCGCAGGATCGCTACCAGCGGCAGCTCCTTCAGCGCCGCATCCAGTGCGGCCCGGCGTGTCTCGTTCATGATTCTTCCCCCTGGTTGCGTCTGGTGATCATCGATGGCCGGGGTTCGTGGGAGCGAATTCACTCGCGACTCGCTTACCACTCGGCGATTGAACCATCCTCGTGCGTCCATACCGGGTTGCGCCAGCGATGGCCGACCTTGGCGCGCTCCTCGACGAAGGCCTCGTCGATCTCCACGCCCAGGCCCGGCCCCTGCGGAATCTCGCAGAAGCCGTCCTTGATCGACAGCGCCGACTTGTCCACCAGGTAATCGAGCACGTCGTTGTCCCGATTGTAGTGGATACCCATGCTCTGTTCCTGGATGAAGGCATTGTGGCTGACCGCATCGACATGCAGCGACGCCGCCAGCGTCAACGGCCCCAGCGGGCAGTGCGGGGCCAGCGCCACGTCGTAGCAGGAGGCCAGCGAGGCGATCTTCAGGCCCTCGCTGATCCCGCCGCAGTGCGACAGGTCCGGCTGGATGATGTCGACCATGCCCTCGGCGAGCAGGTCGCGGAACTGGAAGCGCGTGTGCAGCCGCTCGCCGGTGGCGATCGGATAGCCCAGGCCGGTGGCGATGTGCTTGAGGCTCGGCAGGTGCTCGGGCGCCACCGGTTCCTCGACGAACATCGGGTGATACGGCTCGAGCTCGCGCAGCAGCGCCTTGGCCATCGGCCGGTGCACACGGCCGTGAAAGTCGATGGCGATGCCGACGTCAGGACCCACCGCCTCGCGGGCCTCGGCGACCCTCGAGACCGCCTCGTCGACCTTGGCGTGGGAATCGACGATCTGCAGCTCCGGCGTGCCGTTCATCTTGAACGCCGTGAAGCCCTGGTCGACCAGTGCCTTGGCGCCGGCGCCCACGTCGCTCGGCCGGTCGCCGCCGGTCCAGGCGTACATGCGCATCCTGTCGCGCACCCGGCCGCCCAGCAGCTGGTGCACGGGCACGCCCAGGTCGCGCCCCTTGAGGTCCCACAGCGCCTGGTCGATACCGGCGATGGCACTCATCAGGATCGGCCCGCCACGGTAGAAGCCGGCGCGGTACAGGGTGTTCCAGAGGTGCTCGATGCGATGCGGGTCCTGGCCGATCAGGTAATCGGACAGTTCGTGCACCGCCGCCTCGACGGTCGCCGCGCGCCCCTCCACCACCGGCTCGCCCCAGCCGTAGCAGCCTTCGTCGGTCTCGATCTTGAGAAACAGCCAGCGCGGCGGCACCTGCCAGGTTTTCAGCTTGGTAATTTTCAAGATTTCACCTATTCGGAAACGTTGCCATTTTCGGGAATAAATTCCCTCCCACAAAACACCCGTTCGGGTTTCGTGGGAGCGAATTCATTCGCGATGGGTTTGGGAAGCCTGTCCTTACACCAGCCACATGGCCAGGTTGGGCCAGAACAGCAGCGCGAACAGCACCACCAACTGGATGGCGATGAACGGCAGCAGCGAGACGAAGATGTCCTTGAGACTGACCTCCGGTGGCGCCACCCCCTTGAGGTAGAACGCGGCCGGGCCGAACGGCGGCGACAGGAACGACACCTGCATGTTCACCGCGAACAGGATCCCGAACCAGATCGGGCTGTAGCCCAGCTGGTCGATGATCGGCA
>NZ_CAAHFN010000067.1 GCF_900961225.1 Modicisalibacter radicis | reverse complement strand
GAGGCGGGGTTGCTGGAAGAACGCCTCCTGGGTGACGCGGGGCGGAACGTCCGGACGTCGGGGGACCAGGCCGGACCGCACCAGGCCGGGAAGCCGGGCCAGGGCGGGGGCGAGGTTCAGCGCCTGGATGTGCGGCTGGCCGGCGAAGACCGCCTCGATGGCGGCGAGGGTTTCCTTCTCGCCCGGCTCCCGGGCGCAGGCGCCGGCCCAGTCCAGCACGACGCCCTGCGCGGTGTGCTCCAGGGACCACCAGCCGCACGCGTGGCCCTGCGGATCCCGGGCGGTGAGGCTCCGTGCGTCGCCGACGATCTCCAGCGGGTCGCCGTCGGGAGCGGCGCGGAAAGGCATCGGTCGAGGTGGCGTCTCGGCCTGCGGCTCCTTCGCGAGGTGACTATCGAACAAGTGGATGCTCCCTTGCCTGGATGTGTGGCGCGATGGGCTCGATCGCCGGTGTATCTATGCAGACGGATGAGAGTGCGTCTTGTTCATGATATCTATGCAAATAAGCGCCCGCCGATGGAGGGCGCGGTCAGGCAAGGGGAAGGGCGGCTAGCGTGAGTGGCCGGCGCGAGCCGAATGGCGATGAGTGGCGTGTTGAAAAATTCGACGCTCGATTCGTCTGGATAGGCACACTCCCTGCGCAATGAGGTTGCCGTGCTGCGTTACCTGATCCGTCGGTCCCGCTGGCTGATGCTGGCTGCAATGGCGGCCAGCATCATGGCCGGCTTCTGCGGTGTGCTGTTGATCGTCCAGATCAATGCCGCCTTGACCGCGGACGCTGACACCCGCGCCAGCATCGCCTGGACGTTCGCCCTGGTGGCGGTGGGGCTGCTGTGCAGCCGAATGGCCTCGGCCGTGCTGTTCGAGCGCCTGGGGCAGACGTGCCTGGCTCACCTGCGCCAGTTCATTGCCCGGCGCGTCGTGGCGGCGGATCTGCGTCGCCTGGAGCAACTGGGCGGGCCGCGCGTGCAGTCGGCGCTGTCGGAACACAGCACCAATGTGGCTCAGTTCTTCGTCAGCCTGCCGGTCATCCTGACCAATAGCGTGGTGGTGGTGGGGTGCCTGGTTTACATGGCGTGGCTGTCGTGGCCGATATTCCTGGCCGCGATGGCGGTGCTGGGGCTGGGGTCGCTGGGCTACCACTTCGCCCATCTGCGGGCCATCCGCTACCTGGATGGTGCCTCCCGGGAACAGGATCGGCTGTTCGGGTACTTTCGTTCGCTGACCGAAGGGGCCAAGGAGTTGCGGCTGCATCGCCGCAAGCGCGAGGCCTTTACCACGGATGTGCTCGGCGGCTCCATCGATACGGTGCGCAGCCTGCGAACCCGGGGGATGTCGCTGTTCGTGATGTCCAACAGCTGGGGGCAGTTCTTGATCTATGCCTTCATCGGCCTGGTGATGTTCGTGCTGGTGGCCGATGGCGCCGGAACGAACCGGGTCATGACCGGCTTTGCGCTGGTGTTCGTCTACATGATGACGCCCCTGGAAGGGTTGCTGATGAACGTGCCGCGAGCCAACCTGGCCAAAGTGTCCGCCGCCAGTATCGATGCCCTTACCAGCGGCATACCCGCCACGGCGAATGCAGCGACGCCGCCCGCGGAGCGTTTCGAGTGCCTGACCCTGAAGGGCGTCCGCCATCGCTACTACCATGAGCAGAGCGACGACGTCTTCGAACTGGGGCCGCTCGATCTCGAGTTCCGTCCCGGCGAGATCACCTTCCTGGTCGGCGGCAACGGCAGCGGCAAGACCACCCTGGCCAAGCTGCTGGTGGGGTTGTACCCGCCGGAGGCGGGCGAGATATGGCTCGACGGCGAGCGCATCGAGGCGCATGATCGCGACGCCTACCGGCAGCTGTTCTCGGTGGTGTTCTCCGACTTCCACCTCTTCGAGCGGCTGCTGGAAGCGCCGCGTGCCGAGCTTGACGCCGAAGGCAACCGCCTGCTGGCCAAGCTTCACCTGCAGCACAAGGTGCAGGTGAAGGAGGGGGCCTTCACCACCCAGGCACTGTCGCAGGGGCAGCGCAAGCGGCTGGCCCTGGTGGTGGCCTATCTCGAGGACCGCCCCTTTCTGGTCTTCGACGAGTGGGCGGCCGACCAGGATCCGGTGTTCAAGGACGTGTTCTACCGCGAGGTGCTGCCCGAGTTGAAACGCATGGGCAAGGCGGTGCTGGTGATCTCCCACGACGATCGCTATTTCCACCTTGGCGACCGGCTGCTGCGCCTGGAGAGCGGGCAATTGAGGGTTGCCGAACCGGCGTCTGCCACGGGGGCGGAGGTGGCCTCCTAGGCGGCCACTGGAACGGCCATGGCGCCTTGGCCGCCAAGCGGGAAAGGGCTTTCGGGGGAAGGATGTCAAACCGCGGGTCATCGTTTAAGTTAAAGGCATTCAAGGAGACGCGACCATGAGCACCCAGCTAGATCCCATCGTCTCGGAATTCGAGACGCAGGAACAGGCCGACAGCTATGACCGTTGGTTCCGGGCCAAGGTCCAGCGGAGCCTCGACAACCCGGGTCAGGGAATGCCTCACGATCAAGTCATGGGCAAGGTCGATGCGATCATCGCCGATGCGGAGCAACGCCAACGTGGCGGGGCCTCTTGAGCCTGCCGATCCACTGGCATGACGCGGCGATTGACGACCTGCTAGAGCTTGTCACTTACATCGCTGAACGCGATCCTCAAGCCGCCCGGCGGCTTCGCACCCGTATCGAAGCAGCCATAGCCTTGGTGGCTGAACATCCTTACCTACACCAGGTGGGCGCTTGCCCGGCACGCGGGAAATCGTGGCCCATCCGAATTTCATCGTGGTCTACCAGGTAACGGACCGCATCGAGATCACATCCGTGGTCCACTCTCGTCGAAACTACCCCTGACGCCTACTCGCTGCTGAGTCGTAGGCGGTTATTACATGATGTCGCGGTTTTCGTGCCGCGATACATCGCGTCATGTCCGGGCCCCCCGCCGAGCGAGACCTCTTCAGTTTGTCACTTCAGTGCGCCACGGCGATGCGATGCTCGCCGTTGGGATGGGGAATCACGCGCATGGGCAGGCCATAGATGGACTCCAGGGTGGCGTCGTTCATCATCGCTTCCGGAGGACCCTCGGCCAGCACCCGGCCGCTGTGCAGCGCCAGCAGGTGGTCGCAATAGCGCGAGGCCATGTTGATGTCGTGCAGCACGATGATCACCCCGAGCTGCAGCTCGTGACAGAGCTTGCGCACCAGGGCCAGCACCTCCACCTGGTGGGCGATGTCCAGGGCCGCCAGGGGTTCGTCGAGCAGCAGGAAGCGGCTCTCCTGGGCCAGCAGCATGGCCAGCCAGACCCGCTGGCGTTCGCCGCCGGAGAGAGTGTCGACCAGCCGGTCCGCGAAGGCCTCGGTATGGCTGAGTTCGATGGCCCGCTCGACGGCGGCCTTGTCCTCGTGGGTATGGCGCCCCAGCAGGCCGTGCCAGGGGTAGCGGCCGAAGCCGATCAGTTCGCGTCCGGTCAGGTTCTCGGCGCTGGGCAGGTGCTGGGGCAGATAGGCGACCCGGCGGGCGAACTCCCGGTGGCCCCAGTCGCGCAAGGGCCGCTCGTCGAGCAGGATCTCCCCCTGGCTGGCCGGCTGTTGCTGGGCCAGCAGCTTGACCAGGGTCGATTTCCCCGAGCCATTGTGTCCGATCAGGCCGCAGACCTTGCCCTCCTCGAACCGGTGGTCCACGGGATGGAGCAGGCGCTTGCCGTTGGCCTCGAAGGTGGCGCCTTTGACCTCGAACATGGTGGGTTCCTTGCACAGCGATTCGATGCCCATAGAGTAAACGAGAATCGTTATTTTTATCTACCGGGTTCGCCTGCCCATGTGACCCGCATCAGCAGGAGAAGCCATGGGTGGCTGTAGCCGCGAGGCAAGTGCAAATGCTAAATTGACTGATAATCGTTACCAATCGGCATGAGCCAGGCACGGGATACAGAAATGAGGAACGACGGGGCATCGAAGGGGGCCGGCGCCAGATGAAAGCAAACACGGCCGGGGCGTACCATGCGCCACGCGGCCTGGCACCGGCACGCGCCTGCCTGCTGCTGAGCCTGCCGTTGCTGGTGCTGTTGTGGATGGGCCTGGAGGCCCAGGGCGGGGTGGCGCTGGGGGTGAAGACGTTGTTCGCCTCCTCGCTGCGGAGCATCGACGAACTGCTGCTGTTCTACGCCTGGTGGCCGAGATTCATGATCGCGCTGCTGGCCGGTGGCGGGCTGGCGCTGGCCGGGGTGCTGATGCAGCAGGTGCTGCGCAACCCGCTGGCGTCGCCCACTACCCTGGGGGTGGCCTCGGGCGCCAATCTGGCGTTGATGGCGACGACCTTGCTGGCACCGGGCCTGGTGTCGATGGGCCGCGAGTGGGTGGCGCTGGCCGGCGGCGGGCTGGCGGTGGGGCTGGTATGCGCCCTGGCCTGGCGGCGCGGGCTGGCTCCCATCGTGGTGGTGCTGGCGGGGCTGGTGGTCAACCTCTACCTGGGCGCGGTGTCCACCGCGCTGTTGCTGTTCAATCACGAGGCGTTGTCGGGGTTGCTGATCTGGGGGGCCGGCTCGCTGGCCCAGAATGGCTGGGACGGTGTCGCGACCCTCTGGCCGCGGCTGGCCATCGCCGGCGTGGCGGCGTGTTTCCTGCTGCGGCCCCTGGCGGTACTGGAGCTGGACGATGCCAGCGCCAGGAGCCTGGGCGTGTCGCTCAAGTACCTGCGCTTCGCCGGCCTGGGGCTGGCGGTGTTCATCACCGGCAGCATCGTCAGTGTGGTGGGCATCATCGGTTTCATCGGCCTGGCGGCGCCCAATATCGTGCGTCTGGCGGGGGCGCGGCGCCTCGGCGAGCGGCTGCTGTGGGGCACGCTGCTCGGGGCGGTGCTGCTGGCCACCACCGACCTGCTGCTGCAGCACTTCCTGGGGGCCTTGCCGATACTGATTCCCACCGGTGCCGTGACCGGGGCCCTGGGGGCGCCGCTGCTGATGTGGCTGATTCCGCGTTTGAAGCTGCAGGGCGACCGGGCACCGCAGCCGACCGTCGCGTTGGCGAATCGGCACGCGGCGCCGG
The DNA here is from genome assembly GCF_900961225.1 of Modicisalibacter radicis. Taxonomy (GTDB): domain Bacteria; phylum Pseudomonadota; class Gammaproteobacteria; order Pseudomonadales; family Halomonadaceae; genus Modicisalibacter. The sequence continues at coordinate 33,462 of NZ_CAAHFN010000067.1, read as the reverse complement.
GGCGCCTGGCCACACGACTGGCGATCGCCCTGTTGCTGGCGGTGGGGCTCGGCCTGCTGCTGGGCCAGGGGGGGAGCGGCTGGTACTGGCTGTCGCCGGACAACTGGGAGGTCCTGCAGTGGCGGGTACCCCGGGTGCTGGCCGCCGCCGCCAGCGGCCTGATGCTGGCCGTGGCCGGCACCCTGCTGCAGCGGCTTTCCGCCAACCCCATGGCCAGCCCCGAGGTGCTGGGCATCAGCGGTGGCTGCGCCATTGCGTTGATCCTGGGGATCTTCCTGCTGCCGTCGCCCACCAGCGGGATGCTGGTGGGAGTGGGCACCCTGGGGGCGCTGGCCACGCTGCTGGTGCTGGTGGCCCTCAACCGCCGCAGCGGCTTCGTGCCCGAGCAGCTGCTGCTGACCGGGGTGGCGGTCGGCGCGCTGTTCGATGCGGTGCGCAGCGTGATCCTGTCGGCTGGCGACCCGCGTGGCCAGCAGGTGATCGCCTGGCTGGCGGGCTCCACCTATTACGTCGATCTCACCAGTGCCCTGGTGGTGGGCACGCTGGCGGCGGTGCTGACGCTGTGCACGCTGCCGCTCACCCGCTGGCTGGACATCCTGCCGCTGGGGGCGCCCACGGCGCGGGCCGTGGGCATTACCCTCAACCGGGCGCGCCTGTTGCTGTTGCTGCTGGTGGCGCTGCTGACGGCCTGCGCCACCCTGGTGGTGGGGCCGCTCTCCTTCGTCGGCTTGCTGGCGCCGCACATGGCCAGGCTGCTGGGTCTGACACGAGCCTACCAGCACCTGCTGGGCGCGGCGCTGGTGGGCATGCTGCTGATGGTGCTGGCCGACTGGGTGGGGCGTCAGATCATCTTCCCCTTCGACATGCCGGCGGGGCTGGTGGCGTCGCTGATCGGTGGCGCCTACTTCATGTGGGGGCTGCGGCGACTGTGACGGGCCCGGTCATCACCAGCGGAGGTTGCCCATGAACGAGAGGACCGCCTTGGCGTCGCCGCTGGAAGCGCCCGCCGACGCCCTGCTGGCGCTCTATCGCCGGCCACCCCTCGATGCTCTCAAGGCACCGGCCTTCGGCACGCCCGAGGGGCCGACGCTCCCGGCTGCCGCACTGCTCGACCGGGAGGTGCTGGGCGGGCTGCTGGATCGGCTGGTGGCAGGCTTCGGCGCGGGGGCCGACCGCAAGGCGGCGGCCTCGCTCTGGTCCAAGTACCACCTGAGTGCCGTGTCGATCCCCACGCTGGTCGCCAACCTGCTGCTGGAACTCGAGCTGCCGGTGGCGCCCGACGGGATGCGTCTCAGCGTGGGCGAAAAGGGCGAGACGGCGCGGCTCTGGCTGCCCCACGGAGGGCGCCCCTTGCCCTCCCGGGCGCCCGAGGCGCGCTTCCGGCATCTGCTCGACGACCATTGCGCGCCACTGATCGAGGCGCTGGCGGCGCTCTCGGGTCTCTCGCCCAAGGTGTTCTGGAGCAATCTCGGGCATTACGTGGAGTATGCGGCACGGACCTGCTCGCGGCACCCCGCCTTCGGCGGCGCCGGCGAACCGCTGCTGCGCTTCCTGGAGATGCGCGTATTGCCGGATGGCCGACGCAATCCCCTCTACCGGCCGGTGCGTTATCTCGATCTGGGCGGCGAGGCACCGGCTCGGGTGCGGCGGCTGTGCTGCGTCAAGTATCGGCTGCCCGGCGAGGCGCTATGCGGTGGCTGCCCGCTGAAGCCCGAGAATCGCCCGGCCAGACGCCGGCACTGACCCTTCGAACCGCCAGGGAGCCTGTGATGGAGCTGTTCAAGATCGTATGGCGTGACTACCGCTGGCCCTTCGTGGCCGTGGTGGCGCTCAGCATGGCCAGCGCGGGCCTGGGGATCGGCGTGATCGCCTTCATCAACCAGCGGATGCTCGATGCCCTGGCCGAACCCTGGCGGGTGCTGCCGCTGTTCCTGGGCCTGATCGGGCTGCTGCTGGCGATCACCCTGGCCTCGCAGCTGGCCCTGACGACGCTGGGCCATCACTTCGTCTACCGGCTGCGCGGCCAGCTGATCAAGCGCATCCTGGATACCGACATCGAACGGGTCGAGCGACTGGGCAGCGCGCGCTTGCTGGCCAGCCTCGCCACCGACGTGCGCTACATCACCGTTGCCTTCGTGCGCCTGCCGGAACTGGTGCAGGGCGGGGTGCTGACCCTGGGGGCGGCGTTCTACCTGGCCTGGCTCTCGCCCGCCATGCTGGGCGTGACGGCGCTGTGGGTGGTCGTCACCATCCTGGTGGGGGTGCGCCTGGTGGCCCGGGTCTACCGGCACATGGCCAGGCTGCGCGACATCGAGGATAGCCTCTATGCGGACTACCAGTCGGTCATCGAGGGGCGCAAGGAACTGGCGCTCAATCGCGACCGGGCCGAGTGGCTGTATCGCGACGTCTACACGCCCGATGCATTGGCGTATCGGCACCATATCATCCGCGGCGACACCTTCCATCTCAGCGCGGTCAACTGGTTCAACATCATGATGCTGGGCGCCATCGGCGTGGTGTTCTTCCTGGCCAATGGCCTGGGCTGGGCGTCGCCCCAGGTCGCCACCACGTTCTCGCTGACGCTGTTGTTCCTGCGGGCGCCATTGATCCAGGCGGTGGGCGCCTTTCCACCGCTGATCAACGCCCGCGTGGCGTTCGACAAGTTGAACGAACTGGCGCTGGCCGAACATCGCCACGACTTCGGACGTAGCGCGGCAAGCAGCGACTGGCAGGTGCTGGCGTTGGAGGGGGTGACCTACCGCTACCCCGATGAACAGGCGCGCCAGGGATTCGCCATCGGCCCCCTCGACCTGACGCTGCGGCGTGGCGAGACAGTGTTCCTGATCGGCGGCAACGGCAGCGGCAAGTCGACCCTGGCGAGGCTGCTGACCGGCCTCTACCGACCCCGGAGCGGGCGGATCCGCGTGGATGGCACGCCGCTGGAGGGCGAGGCGTGGAGCACCTATCGCCAGCGCTTCTCGGCGATCTATACCGACTTTCACCTCTTCGACCGCCTGATGGGGCCGGCCTGCGAGGCCCCCGACCCCGCGCTGGTCGACGACTGGCTCGCTGCGCTGGGCATGCAGGACAAGCTGGACTTCGACGGCGACCGGGTGGCCAGCGTGAACCTTTCCCAGGGGCAGCGTAAGCGCCTGGCGATGTTGCTGGCGCTCGCCGAGCAGCGCGACCTGCTGCTGCTCGACGAGTGGGCGGCCGACCAGGACCCGCAGTTCCGGCGCGTCTTCTACCGCCAGCTGCTGCCGCGCCTGCGTGCCCTGGGCAAGACGCTGGTGGTGATCAGCCACGACGATCACTACTTCGACCAGGCCGACCGCTTGCTCGAGATGCGCCAGGGCAGTCTCCACGAACTGACGGGCGAAGCGCGCAAGGCGGCCAGCCGCGACGCCGTGGCGCAAATAGGCCGCCAGGAGCCGGTGTGAGCCGCGTCGCGCCGGCAACCACCGCCACCATGGCCGGGCAGGTGGGGAACGCTGAAAGGAATGCGGTCTTTGCGGCACTGGTCGCGCGCGGCGGCATTCGCTATCATACCGCCGCGCAACACGGGCCTATAGCTCAGTTGGTTAGAGCAGGGGACTCATAATCCCTTGGTCGTCAGTTCGAGTCTGACTGGGCCCACCAATAAAATCAGGCGGTTACGTAGCCAAGGGCTGCTTTCTATCAATGTGTGGTTGCGGTTTGGTTGCTGATCCGCGGCAACTTCGCCATCACGCTTTCCCATCTTGCTGGATCGGCATGGGCATAGCGGCTGGTCACCGTCAGTGACGAATGACCGAGCAGATCCCTGATGCTCGTCAGTGCCTCCCCTTTGCTCGCTAGCAATGAGGCATAGCAGTGACGCAAATCGTGAAAGCGGATGTCAGGGCGACCAATCTTCTCCCTGGCTTTCTCGAACGCGCCACGCACCCGGTCACCCGTCGTATCGAACGGCAAGCTTTCCACCAGTGGTAGGGCTTCCTCCGTCAGAGGTATTATCCTCGGCTTCCCGCTCTTCGTCTGATTGGGCCTGAGTACGATACGGCCGTTGTAGACGTTCCCTGATTCCAGTGCCATCAGTTCCCCACGCCTCATGCCCGTCAGCATTGCCAGCAAGATCACTTTTCGCTCGATCCTGTAGCGCTCCGGCACTGCTTCAAGTAGTTCGGCGAGCTCCATCTCGGTCAGGTAGATATGGCGCTCGTTCTTGGGTGATGGCTTGCGCAGCTTGCCGTCCAGCGGCAGATCGATCCAGTCCCACTCGCGGTACGAAAGCGAGAGGACTCGCTTGACGACCTGGATACGATTGTTGATGGTCGACTGCGCCAGTCCCTTCACCTTGAGAGCCTTTTGCATCCTGCGCGCCGCGTCCAGCAACTCCTGCCCGATGATCACGCCAGAAGCATGTTCATCCATCCATCGCGCCACAAGCAGGATGTGTTGCTTCTGGGAGCGGACATCGTATTCGCTGACCATGCGTTGCAGCCCCTCGGAGAAGGTGTACTTGGGCTTGCGGCCCATGACACCGTTGAACTCATCCTCTTGGTGCTGAGCACCTGCTTTCAGCGCATACTGCCTTGCCTCTCCTTCTGTGCGAAAAGTTCGCTGAGTACGCTGGCCGTTGACCGTGCAGCGGACGATCCACGTGCCGCGATCTTTCCGGTGCGAGACTGTGTATCCCATTTCCGATCCTCCTTCCGCTGAGGACCGCGCCTGCACTTCTGAGCGTACTCCTCAACCTCTGCCTGATCAAAACGTACCGCGCTCCCAAACTGAATGAAGCCGATTTCGTGTTTGTGCCCATATACCCAGCTCAGGCTCATACCCAGCTGGCCTGCGACTTGTTCCGGACGGAGTAGACGCTCCCCCATACTTGCCTCTCCCCCTAAGCTCTATCCCAAAAGGAAATAGTTGGTTTAGGGTGGATAATACTTAAGCGTATTGGACTGTCAATGCGTTTATGTATTGGCGTGGTCGTCAAAATACTTCGAATGAGCGGATTGGAGGTATAGGTGGGCTTAAAGTCGGATTCTGGCTTCGAGGGCAACCGCAAGGATTTCTGAAGAATTATCCAGCAAAATCAATGGATAAGACGGGTTTAGGGGCTTCAGGTAGCGCTGACCGCTTTCCTTGATGAGTTTACGGAACGTGGCCTCTTGGCTGTCTGGAAGCGTGGCAAGGACTAGCTTTCCAAGGATGGCAGGAGCGTCTGAGTCGAAAAGTACCATGGTCCCCTCTGGTAGGCTGGGTGCCACTCCTATCGGGGCAGCCATGGCATCGCCTCTGATTTCAAGCCAGAAACCAGTGCCTTCAGTCTGAAAGCTACTGGGCTCCACTCCCAGATCTGCTGAGTCCTCAGCCCTGTGAGGCTGGCGAATAGCTGCAGCCTGTGCCCAGCTGAATAGCGGATAGCGGTATATGGGTGGAGTTAGCTTTGCTGATGCCACGCTATACGCGGGCGACGCCATGGCCGCTGCACCTGCTCGACTGAGCGCTGAGGCGAGGCTAGGCTTGATGCCCACTGCTTTGGGGACAGAAGTCTCGTTCAGATCAGTGTGCTGCCGTAGCGGATCGCCATGCGCGAGATAGCTGACAGTGGTGCCCAGCGCTTGTGCAATTTTCTCAAGATTTGAGATTCTTGGCGATTTGCTGGAGCCTTTCAAAATTCGGTGGATGGTGGGTTGGGGGATGTCAGCACGCCTGGCGAGACCGTTTTCCCCGAGTTCTTGCTCTTCCATGAGCCTTCGTAGCCGTGAGCCGATGGAAGTGTCGTCATTCATATAGGTCAGCCTATGCACGTTAGCTTTCAAAATTTTGTTATACGCAAATGTATAGGGCCCGATGGTGTATGTCTAGATGTGATCTGTCGGGAGGTGGTTCTTACGGGGCCTATCCGGGAGTATGAAGATACGAATCAATCAACCTTCCTAGGAGGCCTCGATGAACACCATGCGGGTGGTGAGGGTGTTGGCTACTATATTAGAATAAATGTTGAACCAGCAGCCAATCGTGTTGATTATTGTCTCGAAAACATGACCAAGTGTGGTTTTTAGTCATTGATGTAGCATGCTTCTGTAAGATCCAGGGTTGAGTCTTGGTTTTTCTCCGACTTTGTCGGGGTGAAAACGATAATGGTTTTTTTGAAAGCTTTCTACATATTGGTTTTCCTCAAGTATCGCCAATGCCTCGTCCAGGCGGTCGCGAGTGAGGTGGCTGTAGCGGAGCATCCAGCTGGTTTTAAAGTTGTTATTATGTTGATCTTGGTAAGCATACATTTTATTGTATAATTTTTTAGCATCCTGCTGTGCCTGTGTCTCAGGTACTAGGTGCTCAAGAAAATGCATGGAATAATGCAAGCATATATCTCGGGCGATGATAAAGTTTTCTTTTGTAATACTGCCTCTGTCATTTTCACAGAGATGGATAAGAGCGGCGACACGGTTCATGTTATCCATTAATTTACCGGCATGGTCCGTGGCTTGCTCATAAATTCCATTAGTGCGGCATTGATCCTCGATGAATTTTTCGGTCGCATTCCACTCTTTAATTGCCTCTGGTAAAAACTCAAGAACTTTTGGTTTGGAAAGCTTTTTTTCGTTATCATCAAGCGTTCTAGATATCAGCTCACGAATCCGTTGGTTAAAAGAATCACAGTATGGGCTTTTTTCGGATTTTCCCGCGCCAGAGTCCCGATAGCCTATAAAAGATTGAGGGTAGACCGTTAAGAATCTAGCTAATAGCCCTGATCCACGAGCTCGTTTTCCTCGTTTTTCCAAGTAATTCTGAACAGAGCTTTTTTGTGTCATCAGAGCGGCGGTCAGGCGCCCACCTGTAATAGTGAAACTTGGCCTGCTGCTGCGTCCAACCGTAACATCACTGCCGCTCCAAAGTGAATTTATCGCACTGGTTTTTTGCATGGCAAGGCCATTAAGTATCTCGTCCGCCTCGCTGGAAACTAAGCAAGCGACGGGGTGATGATCGTGCATCGATTTGAGAAGTGCCTGAATCGATGTGTCTTCATGTAGCAAGTTAAAAGTTTTGGGAAGATCGGGCTTCTCGTCTTCCATGTTTCTGAGCTGCATTTCAATTTTTTCACAGTCTTCCCCTTTTCTCACGGCCTTACGTAACAAAGAGAGAAGTGTTTGGCGTTTGGTGCTCCACAATTCATGATCGAACTCATACTTGCGCAATCGCGTTATGTTTTCGTTTTCTTGTTTTTTTTGGAAATCGCGAATGCTTTTGAAGAATTTCGATTCCAAGGCGGTCTTGCGGACGCCGGACTCAGCCACCGTTAGCAGCATCAGCGATACAGGGTGGATCACATCCCTGCCCGGCATCTTGACCATATAACCAGCTTGGCAGGCGACAGAAAGCGCCCCAAGCGCTGTCGTCAGGACCATTTCTGGCCTCACCTGAAGCTCATGGGCTACTTCGTCAACGGCACCTTGTAGCCTGGATGACCCGCTGAGCCGAGGCCACTCGGCATCAAGCGGCGGAAATTCAAATGGTGCAGCTGTATCATGATTTTGCATGGCTTGAGATTCTTGTGTGTTGCGAAAAAAGCGAATATTCGAGGAATTCGCTGTTAGCATCAAGCGTATATAGAAAAATTTTGGATAGGCAGTCCTGTGCCAAGGACCATCAGGGCTCTGTTGACTCAGAAGAAGACTGAGCGGTATGCATAGCGAAACCTCACGCACGCTAGCTCAATCGGCGCCTTCTACCCGACCAAGCCCATGGCGCAAGGCGTAGGGCTTGCCGTAGTAGTTTTTTTCCTCTTCAACCATCCAAACCGCATGCGCGACATCGGGGGTAAACTGGGTGGTTTGAAAACACCGAACACCCGGACTTAGATCCTTCGAGTAAGCTTTGCAAAGGTAACTAGCTGCGAACATGATCTCGACCAGGGCTTCTGGACCATCTTTACGGTAGATATGAAAGGGCATAACTTTCTTGACGACAATATTCTTTGCCGGCTTGCCATCCTTGGCTGGGATTTCCTTAAATCGGATTTGTTTACAGAAGTCGACCAATCCCGGCATTTTGGAATGAGCACGATTGCCCAAGGCGAAAGCCCAAGAACGAATCACTCGATGCGCCATTGTTTCGCTCAGGTATTGATCATCGCTTTTAGGTGTGGGTTTGTAACTCCCCAAGTTTCTAAAGGCATCGCCGTTGACTAGAATAATGAGATGGTAATGGGGCTTGGCCGTATCAGGATCAAGGACTTTATCCCCTCGTCTACGCTTGCGCTTCATCCATACTCGGTCCAGCTTTTCTCTCGCCCATATCACATGTAGTTTTGCTGAGCGCCTACCACTTGAGCGATTTAATTCCGCTTGTAGTTGATTTTGGAATTTTCTTATCAAGCCGTTGTGGTCGTACTTTAGTGGGTCAGTCATGTCCTCAGGGATATGCAGGTCTAGCCGGAATCCAAAAGTGTGATAGTGTTTTGACTGTAGGTATTTGATAAGATCAAACGCCTCGTTTAAATAATTCAGCACCAAAGGGCCCTTTTCACGATCCTGCTTCACATGGTAGCCCCGGTAAGTGTCGCCCCAGTGGCAAGTTAGATGTTTGCGCAAGGGGTGCCGCTTGGGTTGAAGATAAAAAATCGAGTTAGGGTTCATGGACATGAGTTTTTCTCTGCTAGGGAGTTTTAAGGGGATCATTGAGGTGTCAGATCACCTCTAAAAGCAACATGGCATTCTGGTAAATGTCAAACAGGTTTAGGCAAGCTTGAACGAGAATTTATTCGAATGAATCGAGTGCTAGGCATAATGGGCGGTCATGGCGAGATTTTAATGACAGTGCTGTACGAGCTAATAAGCAATAGGTTAATCTTTGAGTAGGGTTGCCTATGTTCCACTTGTGCTAATGCTGTATGAATTGATTAGGCTTGTATTGGGTGTTATAGAAGGGTAAGCAATATAAGGGTATCTAGAACACCATACTACCGTTTACCGGATTAGTGTTGTTTTCTGGCTCTAGATCTCCTAGTATTGTTAATTAATAAACGCCAGTGTGGCCAGACGGTTGTTTTTCCTGTTGGCGTAAAAAGTTATCCCACTCGGTTTTCTCTAAATAACGCGAGCCAATCAGGCTCGCAATTCTGTTCGTGATTCGCCTATGAGATCGTCTCATGTGATTAATCCTTGAGGTGAAAAAGTACGGAAGCGAAGGAGGTTGGCTGTCTGCGAGTCGAATAATGTCATGTTTCACGGAGTGTTGCCGTGGTGGGAAAGGGCTTTCATTGCTATTTCAGCATCACCTTAAAAATCCATGATTGATTAAATTCAAAAAACTTTCAGCCACGTACTACCTCCCTGAAGTCGAGAAGCAATGGCTTCGACGAGCGTTATTTCTCACGTCAGGAGGTCTTTATGATTACGTGTCCGAGCTGTGGCTCGCGTCGAGTCCATACCCTCCATCGCGGGCGTAAGCTAGGGGGAACCACTGGCGCCATAGCCGGCACAGCGAGTGGAGCGGCCGGTGCTTGGAGTGGCGCCGAGGCAGGCGCGTTGGTTGGTGCAGTAGGCGGTCCGGTAGGGATCGCCGTTGGTAGTATCGCCGGAGCCGTCTTTGGTGGACTGGTTGGTGGCACGGCGGGCGGTGTCGTCGGGGCACGTCTTGGCAGCCAGCTGGATGATCAGGTGCTCGACAATCTCGAGTGCCGGGCCTGTGGCCACACCTTTCGCCCCCACTTCGACTGACTCCTCTCGACACGCTCTAGCGCGTCCATCACTGCTTTGGTGGTGACCCCTCAATTCTCTTTCTCAACATGCTCACGGTTGGCCCGCTTTCTTTGGAGAGCAGGCCGTTATGCCGTGTGCGTCTCTCAAGGAGCTTTTCCCATGGCACATCAAATTGAACACATGGCCTACGTCGGTGACACCCCCTGGCATGGCCTGGGCCAGCAGCTGTCTCGTCACCAGCCGCTGGAAGTCTGGCGGCAGCAAGCAGGCATGGATTGGCACATCGATGAATCCCCGGTGCGCTTCATCGCAGATGGCGAGGGCCACCTGGGGAGCATCCATTCCTTTCCGGAGCAGAAGGTGCTCTATCGCTCCGACACCAAGGACCCGCTATCAGTGGTCTCCCAGCGCTACAAGGTGGTGCAACCGGAGGAGGTACTGGAGTTCTACCGGGACCTCACGGAATACGCAGGCTATGAGCTCGAGACTGCTGGCGTGCTCAAGGGTGGCCGCAAGTTCTGGGCCTTGGCCAAGAGTGGCCTGGGTGGAGCTCTGAAGGGGCAGGACCAGGTCAACGACTACTTGCTGTTGGCGACGTCCTGCGATGGATCTCTGGCCACCGTCGCTAGCCCGACCTCGGTGCGGGTGGTCTGCAACAACACTCTGTCCATCGCCGTGGACGGCATGTCGCAAGGAGTGAAGGTGCCGCACAGCACTGAGTTTCGGCCGCAGCTAGTCAAGCAGCAGCTAGGGATCTCCGTGTCCCAGTGGGACGACTTCATGTATCGCCTGAAGACCCTGGCCGAGCGCAAGGTTAGCCAGGAGGAGGCGAGAGCCTATTTCCAGGCGGTGATCTGCAACGCCGAGGCGCCGCTGGAGGATCCGTCCAAGCTGCCCAACGTTCGCGCCCTCAACCGCGTCCAGAAGCTCTATCAGGGTGAAGGGCGTGGCTCTCGGCTGTGCACGGCGCAAGGCACCGCTTGGGGGCTACTCAACGCGGTCACCGAGTACGTGGATCACGAGAAGCGCGCCCGTAGCAGCGACTATCGGATGGATTCCGCCTGGTTTGGCCAGGGGGCCGGTCTCAAGGACAAGGCCCTGGAGTCAGCACTTGCGCTGGTGGGCTGATTCCCCGGTAGCAACACCCCCACTGAGTCTTTCCCTCACCACGGCATAGCGCCCGGCCCCTTCAAAGGCCGGGCGTTGCTGTTTCTGGAGATGCCCATGCAACCGCCCATGACGTTCGAAATGTGCCATGTCCTGACCCAGCTGACACGTCAGTTGCTGGAGGCCGGCGAACACGCGACAGAAACCCATGTACTGGCCGAGGGCTGTGTCTATCGCGTGGCCCTGACCCTTGAGCCGGTGCCTATCGACCAACTCCCTGACGTCATCCAGCGCTATCGCTAACGGAGGCCATTATGGCAACCCCTATTCATCCCAAGACCGCCAACCGAGCACCGGTTACTCAAGCCACCCCTGACAGCATGGCGATCATCCAGGTGATCGAACGGGCCGCCCTCAACCCTGAGGTCGACATCGACAAGATGGAGCGTCTGCTGCAGATGCAGGAGCGTGTGCTCGATCGTCAGGCGCTGATGGCCTACAGCGCGGCCATGGCAGCCATGCAGACGGAGCTGCCCAGCATCGTCGAGCGCGGCCAGGGCAACAACGGTCACTACGCCACCCTAGAAGACATCGTCGATACCGTGCGTCCGATCATGAAGACACATGGCTTCGCGGTGAGCTTCCGCATTCAAACCCAGGAACGCGGCATTCAGGTCACTGGGGTGCTCATGCACCAGGACGGTCATCGGGAAGAGACCAGCATGCTGCTGCCGGCCGATAGCAGCGGCAACAAGAACGCTGTACAGGCCTTTGGATCCTCCACCAGCTACGGCAAGCGTTATGTGCTTTGCGCTCTGCTCAACATCACCACCCGGGGCCAGGACGACAACGGCCACGCCGCCGCTCCGGTCAAGCTGGTCACGCCTTTTCAGGCCGGGCAGATCCGACAGTTGATCTCCGCCTGTCCCCCGACGACTCAGGAATGGTTCGTCGGCAAGTACGGCGAGGCTGAGCAGGTGCCGCGCGGCGATTTCGACAAGCTTCGGGCTTCCCTTCAGAAACGGGCTCAACCCAACCAGCCCAACCATCAACGTCACTAAGTGGCCAGCGAGGGAACCTCCCCTCGCTGGCTTATGCCGTGTCATCGAGAAGGAGAACATCATGCAAATCCTGACACTGGACCAAGGCACGCCCGAGTGGCATGCAGCAAGGCTCGGTATCATCACCATGTCCGAGTTGAAGACGCTGCTGGTCAAGGGCAAGGGGCCAGCAGGCTTCGGAGCCGGTGCGATGAGCTACATGCACCAGTTGATTGGCGAACGCATCACCGGCGAGCCCTCTGATGCCTTCCAGGGAAACCCCCACATCCAACGGGGACACGAGTTGGAACCCGTGGCCCGAGAGCTCTACCAAGAAGCCACAGGACTACCGGGTCTTGAGCAGGTCGGCATCATCCTCAACCACGGGGTGGGCTACTCGCCGGACTGCCTGGTGGATGGCAACGGCCTCGTCGAGATCAAGACCAAGCTGCCCAAGTACCAGATCGAGCTACTGCTGGCCGATGAGCTGCCTCAAGAGCACATCGCCCAGTGCCAGGGCGGCCTGTGGGTCAGCGAGCGGGAGTGGATCGATTTCGTCAGCTACTGGCCCGGGATGCCGCTGTTCGTGAAGCGGGCCTACCGGGACGAGGCGATGATTCGCACCATCGCTGAGCGCGTCGAGGCGTTCTATGAGGAGTTGGAGCGTCGCATGGCCATGGTCATGGCGGCCTGAGGAGCAACATCATGAACCACCGCAAGCTGACTGCCGGCGAGACCGCCGGCACCTATCGCATCACCGACACGGTGACTGAGGCGGAGCTCTTGGGCATCGCCAAGGCCTTCGCTCGTCGCCGGCTGGCCAGGGGACGCAAGATCACCCAGCCTGCGCTGGCGTTCGAACACCTGCAGGTGCTGTTACAGGACTACGAGCACGAAGTGTTCAGTGCCGTCTTCCTCGACAGCCAGCATCGGGTGATCCGCTTCGAGGAGCTGTTTCGCGGCACCATCGACTCGGCGAGCGTCTATCCCCGTGAGGTGGTCAAGCAGTCTCTGGCCTGCAACGCCGCCGCGGTGATCCTGGTGCACAATCACCCCTCTGGAGATCCCGAGCCCAGCGATGCTGACCGGCGCATCACGCAAAGGCTCAATGAAGCTCTGGGCCTGGTGGAAATCCGCATCATCGATCACATCGTGGTTGGGACCGAAGGTTGCTCATCCTTTGCAGAGCTTGGGTACCTCTGAACGTCAACCAAAGCACAACGCCGGCGCTGCCTTCAGGGGCGGCACCGGCCGTATGGCGGGATTTATTTTTTTCCACGTGAAAGTGCGATGGGCTAGCCGAATCATAAACCGGCAGGCCTTTAGGGCCCGTGTCTGCCGTGCTAGATCAACGGCTGCCGAGATATTGATCGGTTATAGCTGGTGTAGTTGGATGCTTAGCCCCTTACCTAGCTTGGCACCGCTGGCGTAACATAGCCCAAAAAGCCATAAACGAGCTGGCCAGGGCTCAACTCCTCATGGAGGCCGCCTTGGTGCCACTGCAGGGAGCAACCAATGCAAGACGTTCTTTCCACCTGTCATCCACGCCCCGAGATCCTGGCGGGAACCTTCAACCCTGAAATATTCACCGCTAGTCTTAGCCGCGTGCTGGGCGACTATCGCAAAGGTGAGGCTCACGAAGGGGCAAGCTCGCTTTACTCGGACCCGGTAGCCTTCTTCCGAGATGCCACGCATCCGACCCAGGGGCTATGCACCATCCTGGATAACGCCCTCGCTCGGCTGACCAACGGCGACCTGTCGCGCCCCGCCCTGCAGCGCCTCGATACCGCCTTCGGGGGTGGCAAGACCCATACCTTGATCGCCCTAGCTCATGCCGCCATGCAGGGGCAACCGCTGGCCGAGCACATGGCTGGGATCCTCGCTCCCGAGCGCTTGCCAGCGCCGGGCCAGGTGCAGGTGGTCGGCGTCATTGGCGACACAGTGGATACCCTGCGAGAAACCGCCGGTGGCTCCTCGTCCAAGCCCAATACCCTGTGGTGGATGATCGCCCAGCAGACGCTTTCCACCGAGCAGCAGGCCTCGATCCAATCGCGTCTGGATGACGCTTCGGCGCCTGCCTCGGATGAATTCTTCGATACGCTGTTCGGCGACCGACCGACGCTAATCATCATCGACGAGATTGCCCAGTACCTCTCGCGTATTGAGGCCGCTTTTCCTGGTGTAGGCGCCGAACAGTCGGCGGCCTTCCTGATGTCGCTCTCAACCTACGCCGCGGGCAAAGCCAATGTTTCGGTGGTATTGAGTCTGGCCTCGGCCACCAACGCTTTTGGCGACTTCAACAAGCTGATCCGCAAGCTTCAGTCGACTCACAGCATGAGCTCGGCAGAGGCCGAAGCTGTAGTGCGTGAGGCTCAGCGTGGCGTGCTGGATGTGGTCAACCGTACCTCGGAGGCTACCACGCCGGTGCAGGAGGGGGATCTTTCCCGCATCATGGCCAAGCGGCTGTTTGTCTCGGTTGACCAGGCGACAGCAAGCGAGGTGGCTTCTGCGTTTATCGAGACCTACCGCCAAGCCGGCACCGATCTGCCTGCCGGTGCAAACGACCCGCAGTTGCACGAACGGCTGGTTGCGCACTATCCGTTCCATCCCACGCTGATTGAGTTTCTCTCTGAAGAGCTGGCCCAGGTAGAGAGTTTTCAGGGCACTCGCGGCTTGCTGCGTACCCTGGCGCGTGCCGTGCGACGTATCTGGGAGGCCAAGCTGACCATTCCGCTGATCCAGATCGGCCATATCGATCTCTCGGACAGCACCATCCGCAATGAGCTACTGGGCAAGACGGAGAATAGTGACCTCGTTCCTGTGCTGGATTCCGATATCAGCAAGGCCTCCGGCACCCAGGCCACCAGCCGCACCGTGGCCGGCGAGCTGGATGCTGCCAACCCTCACCCCGATGGCTATCCGGTGCATGAATGGGCCTGGCGCTCGGTCTTCCTGCACAGCCTGATCGGCCGCGGTGGCGGCCTGCAGGACGAGAAGTTCGGTATCGACATCACCTCGGCTGTGTATGAAATGGCCTCGCCGGCCATCAAACCGGCCACCGTACGATCGGCGCTGGAAACTATCGAGCGCGAGGCCAACTACCTGCGAGAGCGCAATGGGCGGCTCTACGCCGATACCGTGCCGACCCTTAACAACATCCTGCGCCGTATCGAGGGCAACGTGGCTCAAGAAGAGGCCATGACGCGTGTCGAACAGGTGGTCCGCAGCCTGATCAAGGGCTCTTCTGTGTTCGATGTTCACTCCAATATCGATGACAGCGAGGGCATCCCCGACAAGACCCCCAAGCCACAGCTGGGTATCCTCGCCTTCGAGGTGGAAGAGGTGGATCCGGCGCGCTACGTCGAGCGGCGCGGTGACGCGGTGCGTCAGTATCAGAATCAGGTCTTCCTTCTGGCTCCCAGCACCTGCCACATCGCCAGCACCACCTGGACGGAGTCGCGCACCCACCAGGAACACCGCACTCGGCAGAACATTCTCACCCTGGCGCGAAAGGCGATTTCCTTGGAGCGCCTCAAGGAGAACCCCGAGAACTGGGGCGTCAGCCATGAACAGCTGCAAAAGGGCGAGTTCAAGGATCGCGCCGCCAAGAGTCCGGCCGAGCTGCGCACTGCTATTGATGAGGCCTATCGGTTCCTGATCTACCCGGGGCGTGAAGGCGGCCGCGTGGTGGTCCGGGACCTCGGCAAGCGGGGCGCCGGCCCCACTGCGGGCGGCTCCGGTGGCCTGCACCTGGAGGATGCCATCCTCAAGCAGCTGGCCGAGGAGGGCGAGCTGATTACTGAAGAGCGGGCCTCCACCGCAGAGGCCATCACGCTGCTCGGCAAGCTGTTCTTCGATAGCTTAAAGCAGGTCAACGTCAGCGATCTGATCGAGCGCTTCGCTACCCGCCGTAACTGGCCGATTCTGCAGCGCCCGGCGCTGCTCGCCACTGTGCTGGTGGAGGGCGCCAAGCGCAGCAGCTGGTGCCTGGGCCATATGCCCGACAAGTCCAGCCATAAGCCCGATGCTCTCTATCACAAGGACAACCCGCCCCCGCTCACAGTGGAGCCCTTGGAAAACAAAGGCGAAGGCTGGATCCTCTGCACCAAGGAGCATGCCAAGCAGTTGGGCTGGCTGGAAAGCATCGTGCGCGACCCTAACACTGTGGGTGCTTGGATCCGCCAGACCATCGAAAGTCGCGATCAAGTCGACCTCGGGCAACTGTCGAAGATCATCGAGCAGGAGCACGACAAGGTCGATGCCCACGTCTTCCAGCAACAGCTGGAGAACCTCTTCGCTCAGCGGCAGCTGGTGGCCTACCCTCAAGACGCTTTCAACGAAGAAGGCGATGCTGACCCCGAGCAGGCGATGACCGGCGACAGCGTCCCGTTGGGGGGAGTGAAGGGCGGTATCGTGGTGCCTTACCAGACGGCCCAGGCCCGCGGATGGATCACCAAGCCCAAGGTGGAGAACCGCTCATTCGTCCTGCGCACTCCAGAGAATATCAAGCAGCTGTTCAACCTGCTTTCCGGCACGGGGTTGGCCCAATCGAAGACCGAGGTGCAGACGCTGCAGATCGGCGCGGAAACACCCGACAAGGGGCGTTTCCAGTTGATCCTGGGGCCGAGCACGGTAGGCGCTCTGGTCGAGAGTCGAGCCCTGTTTGCTTCACTTAATAGCCGTTTGCGTTTCACCACTGAGAAGCATGAGGTTCGTCTGACGCTGGGAGAACTGGACCCGAACTGCAGGTTCACTAAGAAGCTTGAGCTACTGGAAGGATAAACACCACTGATGGCCACTACCGCAAAGGAGGCGGCTTCCCGCCGCCGCCGCAAGAGCAATCAGGCTGACGAGGCTCAGCTGGCCAAGCTGGCCAAACGCTCGCCCTACGTGCTGCGACTGACGCGCCACAAGGATCTTCCGTCGCCGGTGCTGATCATCAAGGAGCGTATTGCCCCGGAGGACCGCGACGACATCGAAGGACTCACCAATCCGCGCGCCAAGCATGTGGAGCGCGGTACCCTGCATGGCGAGAGCGTGCGCGCCTGCCTGCCGGTGCTCAAGCGCATCCTGGAAGACGTGAAGGACGAGCAGGGCATCCCCTTGGGCCTGGAGAGTTACATGTCAGTCGAGGGACTCAAGCAGACTGACCTTAACTTCCCTTTGGATGAGGCCGCCGGCGCGCGCCTGGCGCTGTTCTTTCGCCTGCAGAGCAAGGTTAAAGACGTTGACCGTATCGAGCTGATCGGTCGCCGCGTCGCGATGTTTTCCCGGGAAGAGGCCGTCTATTGGCTGGCCAACGTCACCACCGCCGACTCGGCGCTGCGTAGCTGGGCCACCAGCGGCCTGCGCATGCTGCTGTGCGGCGAGGCCGGCGACAAGCGGGTGCCGCGCATCCTGGAGAAGGTGCGTGCCCGCGGCTGAACATTGACTCAGTAGCTGCCTGTTGGCGTGCCGCCAGGCAAGCAAGGTAACCGGGCGCTCCCGCGCCGCATATAAGATCAGCCAGGCTCGCCGCCTGGCTGACGCTTTACAAGGAAGCAGAACCATGGATTTCAGCAACGACCAGTGCCTGATCGAATCCGGCTTCCCCTGCCACCAGGTGGGGGCTGAGACTCGGCGTGAACGTGATACTGGAAAACAGCCTCCGACAGCCAGGCTTCATGTTTGGTGGGCCCGTCGTCCCCTCACTCCCAGCAGGGCGGCCGTTTTGGCTTCTCTGCTGCCGGCTGATGCTGATCCGGAAGCGTTTATCAAAGCACTCGGCATTCGTATTCAAGTGGCTAACGTGGGTGGTGTTTGCTGGATACTGGATGAAGCCAAGCTCCGTGATCGAGTCGAGACTCATGAAGGTCAATCGACATTGGAAGTGGACGGGGTGGTCCATCGCGCCTTGATCAAGGAGCAAGAAGCACGCAGCGAACAGCAGTATTTGATACGCAGGATGTTGGATAAAACGCCGGAGCTAGTCGAACAAGAAGCAATACAGAAATGGCAGATTGTTGTGCAGGATTTCCCTTACCTTCCTCAAAAAGGGGAGAGGCTATATGTCCATGAAGAGATGGGGGATCCAGCCTGGTTCAAGGAACTAATGGAGCTTGCAAAGCAGGCGAATGTTAGGGTGCCTAATCTCTACGGCTATGATCGTGCCTACCAGAATAAAGCACCCCTTACTAAAGAGCCCAAAGTCATTTTGGATCCGACTGCAGGGGGGGGGTCAATCCCCTTCGAGGCGCTGCGCCTCGGCCATAAAGTGATTGCCAATGAGCTCAACCCCGTTGCTAGCGTTATTCTCAAGGCGACACTGGACTACCCGGCACGCTTCGGAAGTGATCTGTTGAACGATATCAAACATTGGGGAGAGAAGCTTGAGAATCAGCTAGATGAAGACATGCGTCCATTCTTCCCTAGCTGTGATGTAGAAATTTCTCCAGATAATCCGCGAGCAGTCTATCGAGATACTTCTTACCTCCATTGTCGCCAAGTGACTTGTCCACATTGTGAAGGTGATGCACCGTTACTTAACTCCCTATGGCTCTCTAAAAAGGGAGAGCACTGTGGTGTTTCTGTTAAGCCTCAGCCGGATAAAACTGTGCGCTTTGAGTCTTTTGACGTTTCCTCTGATAATCGTGGACCTAACGGTGAAAACTTGGATAACGGAACCGTTAGTCGTGGCGTTGGGCAGTGTGTGCACTGCCACCAGGCGATCTCTGGTGACGAGATAAAGCGCCAGGCTCGTGGCGAGTCTGAATTTGGTCAGTGGCAAGACGTGCTCTACAGCGTTGTCGGCGTCCGTCTGGAGCCAAAGCTGGACAAGCACGGTAAGGTGCAGCGTTACGCTTCCGGTGAGCGAAAGGGTGAGATCAAGGCCCATAAGGTGCGCTACTTCCGGGCGCCCAATGAAACGGATCTGCAGGCATTGCTGGCGGCAGAACGCGAGCTCGAAGAACGGCGCCTGGATTTTGAGATGAAGGGGCTAGTGCCTAATGAGCCAATTCCGGCTGGTAGTAAGACTAGTGAGCCAATGCGATATGGCATGAACGCTTGGGATGAGATGTTTACCCCCCGTCAGCTGCTTGGCCATTTAACGTTAATGGAAGCACTGCATGACTTGAAGCCGAAAATTATCGCTGAGCTTGGTGAAGAAAAGGGCCGAGCGGTGATTACCTACCTTCAGCTCTCGATTGACAAGATTGTTGATTATGGGAGTCGTCAAACACGTTGGATCCAGCAGCGTGGGCAAGTTTCTGGTACTTTTGGGCGTCACGACTTTTCTCTCAAATGGACTTTTGGAGAAATGGTCCTTTCTGGTGCGTCCTCGGGATTTGTTTGGGCTCAAAAGTCTGTTTTTGAAGCGCTTGAGGAAATGGCAGAGCTTGTTGCCCCGGCTTGTAAGAATGTTGTTGGCAATGCAGAAAATTTCCTGAAGCAATACATGGGTTCAGCGTCTAATATTAGTGAATTAAGCGATAGCTCTGTTGATGCTGTGGTGATGGATCCACCTTATTACGATAATGTCCAGTACAGCGAACTCTCCGATTTCTATTATGTCTGGCAGAAAAAGACATTAGGTGATCTATATCCCGGGTGGTTCGATGGTGAAGTGACGGACAAAGTTCCTGAAGCAGTCGCCAACCCGGCTCGAGATGGCTCAGCTAAGGACGCCAAGGCGCGCTATGAGGAGCGGATGAAGGGCATCTTTATCGAGAGTAAGCGGGTGCTTAAGCCGGAAGGCATCATGACCCTGATGTTTACCCATAAGAGCTCCGATGCCTGGGAGACTTTGACAAACTCTCTGATCCAGTCTGGCTGGGACATTACTGCCACTTATCCTGTTGACTCTGAGTTTGGTGCCTCCACTCACCAGCTTAACCTCGCCGCTGCAGCATCGACGATCTTTATCGCCTGCCGTCCGGCGGGTCGCGGTGATCGCGAGCCCTCCAGCTGGGCCTATGAGGTCAAGGGCAAGCTGGAAACTGCGGTACGTGAAGGTCTCGGCGAGTTCGAGCGCCTCAAGCTAAACCCCGTCGACCGCATGATCGCCTCCTGGGGCCGTGCGCTGCGCGTCTACTCCGCCCACTGGCCAGTACAGGATGGCGACGACGAGGTACCGCCCACCCGCGCCATGCAGGAAGCCGCCCGCGTGGTGGCCGAGGAGGAGGTCAGCCGCCTCTCCGGTGGCCTCGTCACCGTCGACGACCTGGACGCCGAATCCCGCCTGGCAGTCATTGCGCTCGGCATTAACGGCCTGGGTGACTTCGCCTTCGATGACGCGTTGCAGATGAGCCGTTCGCTCAACTTTCGCCTGCAATTGAAAAACGGCAATTATAAGGCCAATGACGACATGGTGGCCTATGCCAACGTTGGCGAAGACGAGTGCGCCGCACCACTGGCCATCAAAGGCAACAAGCTGCGCCTGCTCATGCCCGAGGAGCGCGCCTCCGCCCGCCTGGAGAACCCTCAGACGCTGTGGGACGTGCTCGGTGGGCTGATCATGACGCATCGTGAAGGTGGCATCGTCGCAGCGCGTAACTACCTCAGCGAGCACGGCAAGCGCGACAGCGACGCCCTGCGCGGCCTGCTTAGAGTATGGGCCAAGGAATGCCGCGATGATGAACTCAAGCGAGAAGCTCAGCTGATCGACTACGAGCTGTAAGCTTGCCAGACTGCGGTTAAATGATGAGCCAGGGAGCAGCGATGGATCCGCAAACATCAGATCAATGGATGACCGTTGCAGAGGCGCGCCTGAAAGAGGCACGTAGCATCCAAGAGCAGATGAATGCATCGGTAGGCCCTGCCTACTTATCCGGCTATGGAGTTGAGTGCGCTTTGAAAGCCTATGCAGCAGGAAACGGGGGAAAGGCTAGAGGGCACGACCTTGTTAATCTGGTTCGGCTGGCTGGCTTAAACCTGAGCCACTTCAAAAACGATGCTTGGTTCTTGTCAGATTGGGCAGTGGACTGGCGCTATCTTCAGCGTGCTGAACAGCTACCGCACAAGCCTTGTGAGTGTGTTAAAGCGGCAGGAAATCTACATGGTTATATTGCCAAACAGTTAATGCGCAAGGCCAAGAAGCGCCAGCGGCGGAGCGGGCAACTATGAATACCACGGAGTTAACGTCAAGCATTGAAGCGGTGCTAGCAGAGCAGGGTTTTTCAGATGTCAACGTTGTCGCCGTGATGGATCCGGAAGGCGGCTGGATGCTGCGTATTATCTCCCTGGGGTTTGCTGATATGAGCGATACCGAGCGTCGTCAAGTGATCGCCGGTGTGTTGGCAGGTGAGCAAATCACCTGGCGAGAGTTTTTGACGCCGGAAGAAGCTAAGGAGGCGGGGCCAATGCCCTCAGCTGAAGCCTCTGCGTTACCTTTATGGCCGGAAAGCCTGGCTCGAGGTTCATATAAGGTAAAAGAACAGGCTCTAGTCAGATTTCTCTCCGATGGTGAAGATGAGCTGACGCCGCCCATAACGGCAACGTTCTATTCGCTGCGCGGTGGTGTTGGGCGCTCCACATCGTTGGCCCATACGGCACGTTTGCTGGCCAGAGCCGGCAAACAGGTGGTCTGCCTTGATATGGATATTGAAGCCCCAGGGCTGGCGGCGCTTTTCAACGTTGAGCATGAAGTTGAAAGAGACCGAGGTGTGGTGGAGCTACTGATGCAGCTGGATCAGGGCAGCGAGCCGGATTTTTCCCACCATCTACTGCCGGTAGACGACGAGGGCAGGCTTTTCTTGATTCCCGCCGGCTTGCCAGATGCCAAGTATGCCAACGATTTAAGCCTGCTTGATCCCAGTGCCTGGTATACAGAAGAAGCTAACCCGCTGCGCATGCTGATGCAAGGAGTGCGTGAAGGCTTGCCTTTTACGCCTGATGTGATACTGATCGACTCTCGTACCGGCATTAGCGCGATTAGTGCGCCACTTCTCTTTGAGCAGGCAGATTTGGCCGTGGTGGCTATGTTTCCGCACGAGCAGGCGCGGCGAGGCACCGAGGCGTTGGTTCAAGGCTTAATGGCCGCATCAAATCATCGCTCGGCACAGTCTGGCCGTGAACCTACTGCCCCGGAAATTCGCTTCCTGGTGGGGCCGCTTCCGGCTACGCCTCAGTTGAGCCAGGCGCTATATCACCGTGCGCTGGAATGGGTAGCCGAGTGGCTTTCTCCCGTCCAGAAAGTGCGCCAGGACAACGGCTTGCTGGAGCTGAATGAGGGCGATATTACCCACTGGGTCCCTTACCAGGAAGCATTGGCAGCCAGTCAGCATGTGCTGGAAATTAATGATATCGATTCACTGTATCGCCCGGTAGCGGATTGGGTGACCGGCTTATTACCGATGGAAGAGAATGAAGAGGCGCCGCCTTCGACTAGCTGGGAAAAAATAGACATCCTGGATGATGTTTACGTTGATACGGGAGCAGCTGAGGATCAGAAGAACCTTCTGGATGTGTTTATCGAGACCGACGTAGTGCGTCGCGCACTCGACTTGAAAAGACCCTTAGTGTTGGGTAGGAAAGGAACTGGGAAAACAGCATTATTCCGGCGCATAAAAGAAGAACATGGCGAATCGAATAGCGTTATGCCGGTGATGTCACCTTTGCCTGATAATGTCAGCAAAATCCGCTTGGGGGAAGCGCTTTTCAAGGAGTTGGAAAATAATCTCGTCGAGCCCCAAGCCATGCAATGGAACCAGGTATGGATGACATACTTATTGGTGCTGGCGTGCGAAAAGGGTTGTATCGATACTGATTTTATTGCTGATCAGCTTCTGGAAAAGCCGTTACCGAATAATACCGTCGAGTTTGTGCACTGGATGAAATATCTGTCGTCACAACCCATGTTTAGTCTTAGGTTGGAAACCGCTTTTCAACAGTTTGATCAGTCAATGGAAAAGCCGCTCACGCTTCTTTGGGATGGTTTGGATACGCAGTTTGGCAATGCTCAAACTGACCGTAAGCGTCGTGCTTCAGCCTTGGTTGGGCTTATTTCGATGGTGCTTGAGTGGGAGAAGCGTTTAGAGAACATCCGCTTTAAGGTTCTTCTGCGTGAAGATATCTGGAGAGAATTGCGGTTTGAAAATAAAAGCCATCTTTACGGCCGTTCCGTCATGCTTCAATGGGGCGACCAAAATAGCTTCTTGAAAGTTCTGGTCAAACAGCTGTGGCGCTCAAAGAAATTTGCCGGATGGATAAAGGCAGCATTGCCGTCGCCGTCACGGCTGGATGAACCTTTTGAGCAATGGACTGACGATGACGTAATCGACGTTTGGCATCTTATTGTCGGCGTGCGTATGAGCGGTGGAAGAACAGCGTTTACCCGCAACTGGATATGGACACGTCTGGCAGATGCCAATAATGATCATGCTCCGCGCCACCTTCTACAGCTGTTAGGTGCTGCCGTAGAGCATGAAAAAGAACAGGAGCCCAAGGCTCCTTATCCGCGCAGCCTGATTCGACCCAACACATTAATAAAAGTGTTACCAAGCGTATCTAAGCTAGCTCTAGACTCTTTGATTGAAGAGTTTCAAGAGATGGAAACGCTGACTGATCACCTGCGTGAAATAGCCCGCACACCCTTTGATGCAAGCGAACTAGATAGCTTAGATAAAGGTCAGCTAACCCTGGCCAAGGAGGTTGGGCTACTGGGTATTCACGAGGGGACGGAGCAGAGTGCCGAGCGGTATCGCGTGCCCGAGCTTTATCGGCTGGCTTTGAGCATGACCCGGAAAGGCCAATCGTAAGCTAGCAGCCTGATGTGCAATGCTGATGGAATTATGCCTTTATCGGTAAGTATCCAATGACAGGAGCGCCAGGCATGGCAATACGTGATTATCCCTGGGAACCGAGCTATGCCACCTCCGACATCCGTGAAGATGGCAAGCTGGTTGATGTTCTGCACGATTTCTACATCCCGGCCCTGAGCCGGGCGACACGCTACGACCGTGTCGCCGGCTACTTCAGCTCCTCTTCGCTGGCGGCGGCATCACAGGGGTTTTCGCGTTTCATCGAGAACGGCGGAGAGGCGCGCTTCGTGGTCGGGATGCAGCTTGATCCCGATGATGCTGCCGCGATCCTGCATGGTGACGAGCAGCGTACCAGCCAGGTCATGCTGGCAGAGCTGAAATCTAGTCAGCAGTGGCCATCCGCCTTGCGTCATGGCGTCGAGCTGCTGGCATGGATGGTGGCCAATGGCCACCTCAGCATTCGCGTCGGCCTGCGGGTAAATGCCAAGGATGGATCACCGCAGCCATTGGATTATGCCCAGGATGGTTACCTACATGAGAAGTGGGCGATTCTCGGCGATGGCCAGGATGAGTTGTATCTTTCTGGTTCGCTCAACGAGTCGAAGACGGCGTTGGCCATCAATGCCGAGAACATCAATGTGCACCCCTCATGGGAGGATTGGGGGAGGAAGGCGATTCCTCAGAAGCATCGGAATTTCAAGGCCCTGTGGCAGGGTAACCACCCGGCGATCAGGACCTTTTCACTCCCTGAGGCGGTCGAGGCCGAACTGGTAAAGATTGCTCGCAACGCTGGCGGACTGCGCGAGATTGATGGCACGCCGATGCCCATACACTCGAAACAGGTACGAGAAAGGGATGAGCTCGCCCCGAGCTTTCCCGAACGGCTGCGTTTCGCCATGCTGCGCCTCGCTCCACTGCTGCCGGGCGGGGAGCGCGTTGCTATCGAGACCACGCCCATCGAGCCTTGGCCACATCAGCGCTTCGTGGCCAGCCGCTTGCTGGAGACCTACCCCCGCAACCATTTGCTGTGTGATGAGGTGGGCCTTGGCAAGACTATTGAGGCAGGGCTGGCCTTCAGAGCCCTATGGTTGAGTGGTCGTGCCAACACGATTCGGGTATTTGCGCCGGCCTCGCTGACTTCGCAGTGGCTGGTGGAAATGGCCGAGAAGTTCTATCTACCTTTCGTCAGGCGCACCAGCCGCAAGGGACGCTGGGAACGCATCGACCCACTGGGGGGCGAGCCGGAACAGGGGCAAGGCCGGATGTTCGATGCGCCACTGGAGATTATCTCGACGGGGTTGGTGATCAACCGCCACGGTGGCAGGCTGCTGGCCAATCTTCCCGAGACCGACCTGGTGCTGGTGGACGAAGCGCACAAGGCCAGGAGGCAGACACCGGATAATCAGTCTGTCATTCCCCGCTTCAACAAGCTTTATCAGGAGCTGCAGAGTTCGCTGTACGGTAAATCGCGCACTCTGTTGCTGGCCACGGCTACGCCGATGCAGCTCAATCGTGTTGAGGCCTTCGATCTGCTGAAGTTGATGCCCTCCGCTGGCGCCGTACAGTTCTCCGAGGATCTATGCGAAATCTTCTACCGGGTACGCGACAAGCTGCTTAACCAGGAGCCGATGGCGGATTACGAGAGTGAGTGGCTGCGTCGTTACTTGAACAATGTGCGGACTTCTTCGCCCGAGCAGTGGCACTTCGTCAACGAACATGTGCTGAGCCCGTTCGGTAAGTCTGGGTTGGAGGACTTCACTGACCGCTGGCTGGAGCCGATGGTGTGGGATGAGGTTCAACCAGCCTTGAGCCTGTTGGCGCCGCTAGGGCGCAGTATGTTGCGGCATACTCGCTCGCTTCTGCGCGCTTACCAGCGTGAGGGTCTGCTGAATGCCAACCTCGCCTGGCGTGAGGTTACCCCCAGCATCATTCCGCTCGGTGGTATTGAACGTGAGGTCTATGACCAGCTGCAGGAGTACTGCGCCGACCTGGCAAATCAAATGGCCTCCAATATGGAAGAGGGCCAGCAGCGGGCTGCTATCGGTTTCTACCTGAGCTTCCTGCGGTTGCGCTATGCATCGTCCTTTCATGCGTTGCGATGCTCTCTGGTGCGACGCCTGGCAAAGATACAGCAGACGCTCGACCACAAGGCGCAACAGTTCGCGACTTCGGATGGCTCGCGTGAAGAACTCGAAGAGCTACCGGACGACGAGGTGGAAGGACTGATCCTCAAGCACCGGACCGAGAGTGACCTAACCTGGGAGCAGGGCGCTGTCTCACGGTTGCTTACCACCATGGACAAGCTGCCCGCCACGCCGCGAAAGGTGCGTCAGCTGCTTGAGCATATCGACCAGCGGCGTAACAACGGCAGCGACCGAGTACGTCAGCTGGTGCTGTTCACTCGCTACACCGACACCATGGAGTACTTGCATGGGGAGTTGCGTCGGCGTCTGCCGGGGTGCCCAATCGGTACCTTTTCAGGAGCCGGCGGCACGCTGCGGCGAGCCGGAGAGTTTCGGACGGAGCGGATGGATCGCACCACGATTAAGCAGCGCTTCGTGGCAGGGAACATCGATATCCTGCTGTGCACGGATGCGGCTGCCGAGGGCCTCAACCTGCAGAGTGCCGATCTGCTGATCAACTTCGACCTGCCCTGGAATCCCATGATGCTGGAGCAGCGTATCGGCCGTATCGACCGCATCGGCCAGCACCATACGCAGATCCATGTGCTGAACTACCTCTATCAGGGCAGCGTGGAAGAGGTGGTGTATTCTCGCCTGGTCAAGCGCTTCCGCGAGGCGCTGACTGTCTCGGGGGAGCTGCAGTTTTCTCTCTTACCCATCCAGCCCGAAGACTTTGAGGACTACGCCAAGGCCGAGGGCGAAGAAGGCAAGATCGATGAGGATGAGCTGATTCGCCGTGCTCAGGCCCATGCAAAGCGGATTCAGGAGCGCCAACGGCTCACCGAGTTCAAAGCCCAGGAGCAGAAGGCTGCCTACGAACATCTGGAAGCTCAGCAGGGAAGCGAGCCGCTGCCAGCTTCCTTGAAAAACATCTGGCAGGTCATTACTGAGAGTGCCTACCTGAAGGCGTTGGGCGGCGGCATCGAGAGCTTCGCTCATGGCGACGCATTCCGCCTCGTGGATGTTCCTGGAGTACCGAGCGATGTACTTCTGACTATCTCCCGCGAGTTGTTTGAGCATGGGCTGGGAGACGAGGGCAGGCGACGCCTGCATTTCGCCACCTACGGCGATCCTGTCTTCGAGAAGCTGCTCGACTATATGCTGCAGCCATTCGAAGCTGTTCAGTCGGCATGGCAGGAGCGCAAGCCGTTGGCAGCCTTGCAGGTTGCTGGCCAGAGCCTGACCACCACTGAAGGAGCCTTGGATGCTGAGCTACCTGAGAGTGGCGAGATTGAGTTGTTGGCTCGTGCGGGCTATCGGATGGGGCGCCAGGATGATCGCGTCGGTCGACAACAGAAGGTCATGCTCGATTCTGCGGCTGCAAGCCTGGCGGAGCAGAAGCTCAAGCGAAACCCCGATACCCCCAACAGCCAAATAGCGGAGCTGGACCGATTCCGAGGTGATGTTAGCCATCGCCATGGTCAACGAGTTCATCTCAAGTTCGATGCGCCGGATCGTAACGGTATGCTGGCCTTGAAGGACACGCTGCTATGGCCGATTCGAGAGAAGGCGGCGGCTGTGCAGGTCGATGCCGACCCATTGCTGCTTACTGCCACGCGAGACATGATCCTCAGACAGCTAGGCGATATGAAGAAGGACAGTCGCACGGGACATGAGGTGGCGAGGAGGTTGAGAGAAAGTGCAAATTAGATGCTCGGTTGATGGGGTGAAATAACCACACGGTGGTTGTGTGTTAAGGGAAAGCGAGCAATCAAACTTTTCCTATCGCGTTCGAGCAGCATCTAAATGGTACTTCCGGAGTAAGCGGCGGAGTGGCTTGGCGACGGCATACCAGTTGTTTATAGCATCATCAGGGGTTCTGCCAGAAACAGCGAGCCGGATCACAGCAGAGTCGAAGGCAGGGGTTGTGGCGCCGAAACCAACGGTTCTTTCGACATGCTGATAGATACGGCACAGGCGTTGAGCTTCCTTTACTGCTTTCGCCTGGGGCGGGTTCTTCCCCCGGCGCAGCAGCGGCCAGTCGATCTCGTAAGGCTCCATCGGCATCACGTTCTCGGTCTGCAGTGTGTAAATCAGCAGTGTGCC
The DNA here is from genome assembly GCF_900961225.1 of Modicisalibacter radicis. Classification (GTDB taxonomy): domain Bacteria; phylum Pseudomonadota; class Gammaproteobacteria; order Pseudomonadales; family Halomonadaceae; genus Modicisalibacter. The sequence goes on along the minus strand of NZ_CAAHFN010000067.1, from coordinate 5,659 downwards.
ATCACGTCGGCCCTCGGCTAGAGTGGCGATGATGCTGTCGGCGTCGTGACGTTGCCAAGCCAGGAACATTTCTCGGTTCACGCCCCATCCCTCAGATAAGGCAAAGAGAACACCGAATCTGGCAGGAAGCGGCCGCCAACGATCAGGCGCATCGGGCAGCAGCGCCTCCACAGTGGGTATCGAGAAATCGAGTGTCTCTAGTGTGGCCCGGATGTCGTCATCCGTGATCCATGGCCGCCGCCTAGCCTTGCGGAACAGCTCAATCAGGCCATCGGTGATAGCTTCCAGGTTCTTTTCGGGGGGGTCGGTCAGCCAGGCGACTAGGTGATCCGGCCTCGGCTGACCAGTGGGGTCATCCACATCGACGGCCCACAGCATCCAGATGCTGTGATCGGCGGACCAGCCGAGGAAGAAGCGGTACGCCATACCGAGTTCAAGAATCTCCGGATTCAACCCCAGCGACATGCTGGGGAGAACGTTCTGCAGATCGTCAACCATCGCCATGACCTGGTAGCGATCGTCATCCTTCCTGATGATGTCGGCGTTCAGCATCGAAGCCTCCGTAGGCAAGCTTGGCCCGCCAAGGTTAGTAGCGGGTCGGTCATCAGCAGCGATGCTTCCACTACCCGGCCATGTTATCGGAGAGCCGGTGGTCGGTACTACGCCTGCCTCGCTCTGGAGCTGTCTATGAAACCTGGGGCGATTTAGGAATCATTGAGAGCAGCCAGCTTTGGTTGCGGTTTGGTTACTGATTGCGAGGAAACGTTGTGGCTAGTGTGAGCATTGGGAATCACCAACTGACTGATTATTCAGTATAACCGCATTGCAGGCGCGGTCTGGATTTTTCACTGTATTGCACTCATAATCCCTTGGTCGCAGGTTCGAGTCCTGCTGGGCCCACCATTAATGCCTTCCGTAGCTCGCGTGACACCAGAAGGCAACGACAGCGCCTTCACTTCCCACCGTAGAATTCCAAACATATCCACTGTCGTGGATAGGCGTCTTTTATGGTTTTAGTGCTATCATTGATTGCATTGAGAGCGCATGGGGAGGCGAGCATGGCATCAATCACGATTCGCAATCTGGACGAGCAGTTAAAGGCCCAGCTTCGTATGGAAGCGGCCAGGCATGGTCGCTCCATGGAAGAGGAAGTGCGTATTATTCTCCGCGGCGCCTTGAGCCAACCTCAAAAAGGGGGGCTGGGCAGTCGTATACGGGAGCGCTTTGCGGCGGAGGGAGGTGTCGAACTGGAAGTGCCAGCCAGGTCTGATAAGCCTCGTGCTCCGGCTCTCGATACATGATCGCCCTGGATACCAACGTGTTATCCGAGCTCATGCGGCCCGAACCGGAGGCGTGCGTCGTCGACTGGCTGGATAGCCAAGACGCGAGTGCCGTGACCATTTCCGCTATTACCGTGGCGGAAATTCTCTATGGCATAGAGCGCTTGCCTAGCGGCAAGCGCCAGCGCCGGTTCGCCGCCATTGCGGCGGCGATGTTCGAAGAAGACTTTGCGGGTCGCATTCTGCCGTTCGATGAGGTCGCGGCGGTGCACTACGCAGAACAAGTGGTCATCAGTGAGCGTGCGGGCAGGGTGATACATACCGCTGACGCTCAAATCGCCGCAATCTGTCGACAGCATCGCGCCACGCTTGCCACACGCAACGTGAAGGACTTCGAGTCGCTTGGCATTGACATACTCAATCCGTGGGAGCATCGCTCAGCGCCAAGATCGTAGGTGTCGGACGATGTTCCCTCGTCATTGACATCAGGTCTCGGTCAACGATCTCGCCTTGTGCCGGACTTCATCGGTCAGCGCCTTCAGGGCGTTATCGTGCTGTAGCAGGTCGATAGCGTCACAGACTGCGCGACGAATCGCTTCTCGCTGCTCTTCCATGGTGGTCGTTCCACGCAGCACGTCGAGCAGAGGCGTTTCCAGGTAGAGGGGGTGGTGGTAGTTGGCCGGGCGATCCTCGAGATGATCGTAGAAGCTCCAGCCCTTGCCTGGCGTCAGCTCTTGAAGCTGATGCACGAGCTTCTGATAGCTCGGTAGCCGAGGGTAGATATCGTGCACCTTGACCGAGAAGTCGAGAATGACGTTCAGCATCACCCGGTCGGTATGCCGGTTGTGCACCAGGTGGTCGCGCCCGTCGAGAATTACCCCGATAAACAGCCCCGGCATCCAGTGGAGGGGGCCACCCGCGGGGATCAGCTCGAACCCCAGCCGGCCCCAACGGGTGCTGGGGCCGCGCCCTTCATAATGCTCGCTCAGGGGCCATTCGGCGTGCGCCAGTGGTGTCAGCGCGGCCGCCAGTTGCTCGGGGAAACGCCACGCCACCGGGTAGAATGCCACCGCCTGATGGCTGATCGGCGCCGCCGGATGCAGCCCTTCGTGTCGCAGCAGGGCCAGAAAGCTCGCGATATGAAATTGTTCGGTGGGATCGGTCAGTCTCTCGTGCTGCTGCTCCAGCAGCTTATATACGTTTGCCCAGCACAGGCAGCCGTGGGCTTCCGGGCGGTGCTGGCCGGTATTGGCGGAGACAACGATCACCCGTGCGACTCGGCCGGGAAACTCCGACGCCGCCAGATCGCGATACTTGTTCACCTGCTCGGCCGTGAGCGGCGCATGTACCTTATGTTCGAACAGAAGCGCGCCACCCGGCCACTGGGCCAGCATGTCGAGGCGCGCGCCCGGATAGGGCGCTTGGGTGTCCCAGGTGATTTCCTGATCGGCATCGGGCAGCTCGATGCGATCCGCCTTCGGCACACGCGCCATGACGATGTCGAGAAAGGCGTCGGCCACTTCGCGGGAATTCCGCAGCAGCCAGGCGAAGATCTCGGTGATGTAGTCCTCGAGGCTATCGCGGCCTTCTCGGGGCCGATAGCGGCGGAGGCTGACCAGCAGGGAATCGTCCATCAATGCAGTCCTGGCAGTAAAGGTTACAGACGCCATGTGTCACGGGGCGTGAGGCGCATAAAGGTACCTCGGAAAGAACGCGATCCCAAGTCCGGTTGCCAACAAAGATGTCAGTCGTGCCGGCTGCTTTTAGATTTATCAGCGCTTTCGTCTGTGTTGACCGGCAAGATGTGCCATAGGCTCATTTTTTAGAGAAATACTGTTACATCTCAATGGGTCAATGTGCATACGCCCCCAAGAAGCTGGAGGCAAGTCTTGAAACTCACCATGACTCGTCGATTTTCCAGGCCTGCTTCAGCCGTGCCACGGTATGCTCCCATTTTGGTGTTGTCGGCTTGCAGACCGTGTTCTGGTTGCCGAACAGGCCGACCTCGCTGAACGCCTGGGAAGCCGGGAAAGAGGCCACCCAGCGAACCGGCACGAGGTATTCCGCTGCCTCCTCGTCGTCTTCATCGATAACCCGGTGGAGATGCGGATAATCACTTTCCGAGGTGATGTCCCGTAGTGGTGTGCTGCCGTGCTCGGTCCGTACCCTGAACTGATCGGCACGGCACCGCTCTCCGGTCACCTCGGCCACGCCCACATAGCCGGTCTTGGGGATGTTGACCCAGACGCGGTCACCCTCGGACAGCATGGCAAGTGTCTTCGAGTACCAGGCCGCGCCGCCGCCGGCGATAAATCCATGGTGGCGTGCCAGCTCCCAGGGGCGATCATCGCCGAAGGAGGCGTAGTACTCGCCGTTCCAGGGCTCCTTGCGGGCTTTGCGTGCAGCCGGCTGTGATGGCTCGTCCGGGTCGATCATCCAGGCCCGGCTAAGGTAACGGTTGCCCTGGTCCTCGAAGGCGGCGAAGAACATGGCGTTGATCGAGAGCTGAGCGTACTCGTTGAGGTAGTTGATGATCCGCTCGCTGCTGGCGTCGAGCTGGGTCGCCACCACCACCAACTGATGGTTCTCGTTGAGCGTGACGCCATCCAGGGGAATGCCGAACTTGGCCGCGAAGGCGTCCTCGAGCGTGGTGTGAGGGCGCCGATAGCGCTCGGCGAAGGCCTGGTAGATCTCGATCAGCTGGTAGTCGGCCAGGGTGACTACCCAGGAGGCATAGTCGATGGCCTGGGCCACCACGTCGCGGGGCGTCTTGTCGCGCTTGAGCTCGATGACGACGACTGTGCCGTTGGCGTCGATCGCCAGCAGGTCGATCAGCTTGTCGAAGCCGGTGCGCACCTGGCGCCCGATCAGCAGCCAGTCCCGGTTGAGGATCGAGACATCCTGCATGATCTGCTCTTCCAACTGCCCCTCGTCGGCAAGCCCCGTGGGCCGCAGCTTCTGCGGCAGCTCACCTGTGTTGCCTGCCAGCTTCCAGATTCCTTGCTCGATGGCCATGCGACTTTGCCCTTTAGTTACAAGTAAGTCTGTGATGATGCAGCCATAGTCCTAGAATTAGGACCAACACGGCCCCCGCCTCTTGGCTCTCACGAGCTTACGCGGGGGTTCTTTTTTGTGTTTGTGTTCTTGCCAGCTACTCGGCCCACCAGAGTTCCCGGCCCGGTGGTGCGTCCATGTCCTCCAGAGTTTCACTATAAAGTTTCAGAGACGCTGATGAGTGATTGCCGCTACTTCACGCAACCAGGGCTGGCGAGCCCAATGTTGATCAGCGAACTTTGAGATATCGTTTTGATAGGTCAACGAAAGCCCGATACTGTCCAGACCTTCAAGAAACATTTTGAGGTGGCGCGGCATCAGTTCAAAATTAGCCTGAACGCTATAGCTCGTAAGGCTTTGCTCCTTGATGTCGATCTCGACCGTATTCCTGGAGGGGGCATCGGCATCGTCCATCAACTGAGCGATCTGCGCTGGCGGCAAGGTCACCAGCAACAACCGGTTGTTCATTGCATTGGAGTAGAAAATTTCGGCATAACTCGGCGCGATCACGGCTCGAATGCCGAACTGCTGGAGACCCCATACGGCGTGCTCGCGGCTCGATCCGCAGCCGAAGTTGGAGCCACCGACCAGGATCGATGCGTCTGCATGTGAATGCTGGTTAAGCACGAAATCGGGTCGTGCTTGTCCCTGAGCGTCGAAACGAAGGTCGTAAAGCAATCCCTCCTTCAGGCCTGACTTGTCGATGCCACGTAGGAATTGCTTGGGCATGATCTGGTCCGTGTCGAGGTTCTCGATGCGAAGCGCCGCAGAGCGTCCCTTGATGCGAGTGTGCTCAGTCATTGCAGGATCTCCAGTCGACGTACGTCGGTAAGGCATCCAGCCACAGCGGCTGCAGCCGCCATTGCCGGGCTCATTAGATGGGTGATGGCGCCTCGGCCCTGGCGTCCCTCGAAGTTGCGATTCGTCGTCGAAGCGCAGCGTGTGCCGTCGGTCAGGACATCGTCATTCATTGCCAGGCACATCGAGCAACCGGAATTGCGCCACTCGAAGCCTGCCTGCGTAAAGATCCGATCGAGGCCTTCGGCTTCCGCATGAGCTTTCACGGCCCCGGAACCGGGTACCACCATCGCACGGACGCCCGGAGCGACGTGGCGTTTGTGCACGATGCTGGCCGCGGCACGCAGGTCCTCGATCCGACCGTTGGTGCAGGAGCCGATAAAAACGTGCTGCACAGGTGTAATGCCAGTCAGTTAAGCCTACCTTCAATAAGCTGATCATGAGACCTTTCCCTGTCAGGTACACTGACAGGGAAAGGTCCATGCATTTCAGCAATGCCATCGATGCCATTGCCAAGGTGGTGCCCG
>NZ_CAAHFN010000066.1 GCF_900961225.1 Modicisalibacter radicis | reverse complement strand
GACCTGGACATCACCATCCGCCCCGGCGAACGCATCGCCCTGGTCGGCCCGTCGGGAGCCGGCAAGAGCACCCTGCTGCAGCTGTTGCTGCGCTTCCACGATCCGCAGGCCGGGCGTCTGATGCTCGACGGCATCGACCTGCGCGAACTCGACCCGGCAGCCTTGCGCGGTGTCATCGGCCTGGTCGCCCAGGAACCGATCCTGTTCAGTGGCAGCGCCGCCGACAACATCCGCTACGGGATGCCCGAGGCCGACGACGACGCCGTGCGCCAGGCGGCACGCGATGCCAACGCCCTGGATTTCATCGCGGCGCTGCCGGTGGGTTTCGACAGCTACCTGGGCCCGGGCGGCGTTCAGCTGTCCGGCGGCCAGCGCCAGCGCCTGGCCATCGCCCGTGCGCTGCTGCGCGACCCCGCGGTGCTGCTGCTCGACGAGGCAACCAGCGCGCTGGACGCCGAGAGCGAGCGGCTCGTTCAGGAAGCGCTCGACCGGCTGATGGTCGGGCGCACCACGCTGGTCGTCGCCCATCGGCTGGCCACGGTGATCGCCGCCGATCGCCTGCTGGTCTTCGACCGGGGTCGCCTGGTCGGCGCCGGCACGCACGCCGAGTTGCTGGCCGGCAACCCACTCTACCGTCACCTGGCCGGCCTGCAGTTCGACCTCGACCGATGAGGCCCCCGACACGACCGCGCTCCTGCGTGTTCTGGCTCAAGTTCACGTCAACGCAGCCGATTAAGTAAAGTAAGGAGTCGCTTGACCAAGCGCCTTTGCAAGACAGGCGTCAGGCAACGGCTTGCCGAACAGCCCAGCGGTACCGCGACCACCGCCCCGCCGGTCATCGCTGACGACCTGGCGCGGCAGGCTGCCCGATTCGCTCGTGGAATACGCGCTGAAACTCATCGACAGGCTTGCCGCACGGCGTGCCTGACCTACGAAGCAGGCCCATGCGATTGCGCCGTCACAGTACCCTGCTACGCCTGTTGACCACGTTATGCGGCTTGTTCATGGTGGTCGGCTCGGCCTTGTGGCTGCTCGCCCGGGCCGACTCCCTGAACCTTGGCGATAGCGTCGCCGACCACCGCATCGCCCTGCTGGCGGTTCTGTTGCTGGGTTTCATCCTGACCGCCAACTGGCTGATTCGGCGTCAGTACATTCAGCCGCTTCATCGCCTGGTCGACTACGTCAGGAACCAGCATGACGGCCAGCCCACGGCTCCGCCCGCCTCGCTGCTCGTGCGCAACGACGACATCGCCTTCCTGACCCGCGAGATCGAGGCGCTGCTGTTCAGCCTGCGCGAGAAGAACCAGCAACTGCTCGAGCAGACCCTCAACGATCCGCTCACCGGACTCGGCAACCGCCGCCTGCTCGAACAGCGCCTCGAGATCGCCCTGCCATTGAGCCGCCGGCGCATGTCCCCGCTGTCGGCGCTGATGATCGATGTCGATCATTTCAAGCAGTACAACGACCGCTACGGCCACCCTGCCGGCGATGCCTGCCTGATCGAGATCGCCAACGTGCTGCGCGACATCTTCCGGCGCGAGACCGATATCGTGGTTCGCCTCGGCGGCGAGGAGTTCCTGGTGGTGCTGCTCGACATCGACCTCGACGAAGCCACCCGCCTGGCCGAAGCCATGCGCGGCATGCTCCAGGCGGTCGGCGTCCCCCATGAGACCTCGCCCACCGCCGAAGTGGTCACCGTCAGCATCGGCGTGGCCACCGCCGCACCGGGCACCCCGATCGAGCTGGACAACCTGCTGGTCTGCGCCGATGCGGCGCTCTATCAGTGCAAGGCCCAGGGTCGCAACCGCACGGTCAGCAACCTGGTCGGCGAGCCTCGTGACGAGCCCGTAACCACCAGCCCCCCAGCCTGAAGCCAGGCGACCGCGCGGTTGCCGCCATCGATCGCCGTTCGTACACTCGTTTGATCATATCCAGGAACGAGACCTTCATGGCTTTCCAAGGCACCGACACCTACGTCGCCAGCGACGCCCTGCGCCTGGCGGTGGATGCCGCCGTCACGCTCGAACGGCCCCTGTTGATCAAGGGCGAACCCGGTACCGGCAAGACCCTGCTCGCCGAGGAACTGGCCGGCGCGCTGGGCAGCCGCCTGATTACCTGGCATGTCAAGTCCACCACCAAGGCCCAGCAGGGCCTCTACGAGTACGACGCGGTCAGCCGGCTGCGCGACTCGCAGCTGGGCATCGAGGGCGTCGACGACGTCAGTAACTACATCAGGCCCGGTAAGCTGTGGGAGGCCTTCGACGCCGACGAGCGCGCCGTGCTGCTGATCGACGAGATCGACAAGGCGGACATCGAGTTTCCCAACGACCTGCTGCAGGAACTCGATCGCATGGAGTTCTACGTCTACGAGACCGACCACACCGTGCGGGCACGGCACCGACCGATCATCGTCATCACCTCGAACAACGAGAAGGAACTGCCCGACGCCTTTCTGCGACGCTGCTTCTTCCACTACATCGATTTCCCCGACCACGAGACCCTGCAACGGATCGTCGCCGTGCACTTTCCCGACATCGAGTCGCGGCTGGTAGCCCAGGCGCTGGACGTGTTCTTCGATATTCGCGACGTCCCGGGCATCAGGAAGAAACCCTCGACCTCGGAGCTGGTCGACTGGCTCAAGCTGCTGATGGCCGACGAGCTCGCCCGCGAGGCGCTGTACGCCCGCGACCCGGCCGAGGCGCTGCCGCCGCTGGCCGGCGCACTGGTCAAGAACGAACAGGACACCGGCCTGCTCGAGCGACTGGCGTTCATGGTCCGCCGCCAACAGACGACGAGGCGCTAGCGCATGTTTCTGGGTCTGTTCGAAACGTTGCGCCGCCATGACGTGCCGGTAACCCTGCGCGAGCTGCTCGACCTGCACGCCGGCGTCGAGCGCGGCGTGGCGTTCGCCGACAGCGAAGCCTTCTATCGCCTCGCCCGGCTGACCCTGGTCAAGGACGAGCGTCACTACGATCGCTTCGATCGCGCCTTCGCCGCCTGGTTCGAGGGCATCGAGAACCTCGACGCGGCGATCGATGCGCTGATCCCCGACGATTGGCTGCGCCGCGAGTTCGAACGTTCGCTGTCCGCCGAGGAGAAGGCCCGGATCGAATCGCTCGGCGGTCTCGAGCAGCTGATCGAGACCTTCAAGCAGCGCTACGCCGAGCAGCGTGAGCGCCATGCCGGCGGCAACAAGTGGATCGGTACCGGTGGCACCAGCCCCTTCGGCGCCTACGGCTACAACCCCGAGGGCATGCGCATCGGCCAGGATGGCTCGCGCCAGCGCCGCGCCGTGAAAGTCTGGGACGAGCGTCGTTTTCGCGATTACGACGATAGCCGCGAGCTGGGCACCCGCAACATCAAGCTGGCGCTGCGCCGCCTGCGCCACTTCGCGCGCAGCGGCGCCGGCGAGGAGTTCGACATCGACGCAACCATCGATGCCACCGCCCGCGACGCAGGCCTTCTCAATGTACGGATGCGCCCCGAACGCCACAACGCCGTCAAGGTCCTGCTGCTGCTCGACGTCGGCGGCTCGATGGACGACCACGTGCACACCTGCGAGGAGCTGTTCTCGGCGTGTCGCAGCGAGTTCAAGCACCTCGAGCACCTCTACTTCCACAATTGCATCTATGAAGGGCTATGGCGCGACAACCGACGCCGCGACGAGCGCCTGTCCACCTTCGAGCTGCTGCGTACCTTCGGCGACGACTACAAGCTGATCATCGTCGGCGACGCCGCCATGTCGCCCTACGAGATAAGCCATCCCGGCGGCAGTGTCGAGCATTTCAACGACGAGCCCGGCGGCGTCTGGCTGCAGCGCCTGGCGACCAAGTTCGACCATCTGGCCTGGCTCAACCCCATGCCGCCGCGCACCTGGGAGCTGACCCACTCGAACCGGCTGATCCGGCAACTGATCGGCGAGCGCATGTATCCCCTGACCCTGCAAGGTCTGGAAGCGGCCACCCGCGCGCTGGTCCAGTGAGCGCCCGGTGCGGCTTACATTTTGCTACAGCCAACCCGGGGATGACGCTTGGACTCGCCACGATACTGTATATAATTACAGCAAAAGAGAGCTTTCGATGATTCGGCTTGTTTTATAGCCCTTGTAGACTATATATAAGCTTTATAGCCTTTTTAGGCTATAAAATAATAGCTTTTTTAGGCTATTATCTCTACTTATAGCTAATAAAGGCTATAAAATGGCAGGTGCAACATCATGAACAACATCGCGGTCCTGACCGGCGACATCGTCGGCTCACAGCAGGTCGACGACAAGCCGAACTTGAGCCGCACGCTGGACGATGCGCTGGCGCTGATCGAAGGACGTTTCGCGGCCCGTAGCGACCGCTATCGCGGCGATGGCTTCCAGGTGGCCGTCAGTGAACCGGGCTACGGCGTGACCGCTGCGGTACTGCTGCGCGCGGCACTCATCCAGCGATCGCCCTCGCGCCAGGTGACGTGGGACGCCCGTATCGCGGTCGCCATAGGCGGCGGCGAGGTGCCGGACGCGGCGCATTTCGCCGAGGCCGAGGGCGAGGCCTTCGTGCGTTCGGGGCGGCGACTGGACGCCCTGAGCGAGACCTCCCAGCGACTGGTGGTGGTGACCGGCACGCCGCAACTCGACGAGGAGCTCGCGCTGCTGACGCGTTTCGCCGACGACATCCTCAGCCACTGGTCGCGCTATTCTGCCGAGGTGGCCTATCACAGCCTGCTGCACGACGAATCGCAGCAAGCCCTGGCAAGACGCCTGGAACGTACCCAGCCGACCATCAATCGCCGTCTGGTGGCCGCCCGCTGGCCGCTGATCCGCGATTACCTGACCCACGTCGGTCAACGCCTGAGGGAGGCATGATGGACTCGAACGGCCTGTCGCTGCTGCTGTTGCTGCTGCTCGCCCATCTGGCCGGCGATTTCCTGCTCCAGAGCCAGGCCTGGGTGCGCAGCAAGGAAAGCCGGCACCACCTGTCGCCGGCCGTCTACCTGCATTCCGGCCTGCACGGCCTGCTGGCGCTGGCCGCGCTGCTGGTCGGCGCGCAACCGCTCCTGCCGGCCGGACTCGCCGCCATGGTGATCGCCGTGACGCATCTGGCGATCGATATCGCCAAGAGTTACGCGCCGCCGCGGGCGCGCTACTTCCTGCTCGACCAGGCACTGCACATTGGCGTGCTGCTGGTGGTCTGGGCACTGCTGATCGAATCGCCCGTCTGGCTGGTCGGCCTCGGCGGCTGGTTGCTGCAACCGGCGCCCTTGCTGGTGGCCCTCGGCTATCTGCTGGTATTGCGCCCCACCTCGATCCTGATCGCGCTGATCATGCAGCGCTGGAGCCGCCAGGTCGACACCAGCGGCATGCTAGCCGACGCCGGCGCGCGTATCGGCATGCTTGAGCGCTTTCTGGTGCTGACCTTCGTGCTCGCCGATCAGTTGGTGCCGATCGGCTTCCTGCTCGCCGCCAAGTCGGTGCTGCGCTTCGGCGAGTTGCGCGAGGACCGCGACCGCAAGCTGACCGAGTACGTATTGCTGGGCACCATGCTGAGCTTCGCCCTGACGCTGTGCCTGGGCATCCTGATTCGCCGCGCACTGGCGGTCATGTAACGCCATGCCACGACTCATCCGCCCCCCTTCGCCGTGGCCGGCGCTGGCTCTGCTGGCAGCGAGCGCGCTGCTGGCGGCCTGCGGCACGACGCCGGGAATCGAAGAACGGACCGGCTACCAGGTCGACCGGCGCCATACCGCACCGGCACAGAGTTCACGGATCCGTCATCTGGTGCTGCACTACACCGACAGCGGCGACGCGCGATCGCTGAAGACCCTGACCGGACCCCACGTCAGCGTCCACTACCTGATCCCCCGCCACCCCGGGGATGGCCACGCCGCACCGCGAATCTACCAGCTGGTCGACGAGTCGCGTCGCGCCTGGCACGCCGGCGCCAGCGCCTGGCGCAACCGCAGCAACCTCAACGACACCTCGATCGGCATCGAGATCGTCAATCACGGCCCCCTCGACACCGCCCAAGGCATGCGCTGGGACCGCTTTCCAGCGGTTCAGATCGATGCCGTGGTCGCCGTCGCCCGGGATATCGTCGAACGCTACGCCATCGACCCGACGAATGTCGTCGCCCACGCCGACATCGCCCCGCAGCGCAAGATCGACCCCGGCCCTCGCTTTCCCTGGGCGCGGCTGCATCGCGCCGGTATCGGTGCCTGGCCGGATCCGGCGAGTGTCGCCGCCTACCGGGTACGCTTCGAAGGGCAGCCGCCGACGCTCGGCCAATGGCAGCGGGCGCTGGCCGCCTACGGCTACCCGGTGATCGCAAGCGGCGAACTCGACGGCCAGACCCGCGCGGCGCTGCGCGCCTTCCAGATGCACTTCCGCCCGGCCCGTTACGACGGCAATCCCGACGCCGAAAGCGCGGCGATCCTGTGGGCGCTGCTGGCCAGGTACCGCCCGACGTCGCTCGAACGGTTACGCCTGGAATGACCCCCGGCCCACTTCAACGCGGGTAATGAACCAGATCGTGGAAGCGCACCGGCTGCAAGCGGCGGTTGCGATAGGCATGCGGACGGTCGGCGGCGAAGCGCCGTGCCTGCCCCGCCGCCAGGCTGTGCCACCGGCCGTCGACGGCGATCTCGACCCCGTCGTCCAGGGCGATGACGTGCTCGATGACCCCGCTGGCGTGCGGCGCCGAGGCGCTCATCGCACCGGGTGCCAGGGTGACGGCGAACATCTCGCAGCCGAGCGCGGCATCGAAGGGTATCAGCACGTCCAGGCCCATGCCGGCGGCATCCTGCCAGTGGGCATCCTCCCCGGCACCATCAGGCACGTGACTGTCGGCCCCGGTCGCTTCCCCGAAGAACACCGAGAACGATACCCCGAAACCGCTGGCGATCTTCCATAGCGTGGCCACGGTGGGGCTCGACTCGCCGCGCTCGATCTGGCCGAGCATGGCCTTGCTGACCGCGGTCGCGTCGGCGCAGCGCTCGAGACTCCAGCCCCTCGACTGGCGCAGATGCCTGAGGGTGGCAGGGATGTGCGTGCGGGGATCGGTCGACATGGCTGGGCTACCTGGAATACGTGCTGGAATACGGACGTGCGAGCAATTGTACGCCAAAGGCCGCGGTGCTAACGTGTGCGCAACGTGCGTTATAACGCACAACCGATCCGGAGACGCTCATGCCCCGCCGCTCAGTGATGCACGACCTGTCCCCCTCGGCGCTGGTCGCCGGCTTCGTCGCCGTGCTGGTCGGCTATACCAGCTCGGCGGTGATCATCTTCCAGGCCGCCGAGGCGGCCGGCGCCGGCCCGCTGCAGATCGGCGCCTGGTTGAGCATGCTGGGGCTGGGCATGGGCGTCACCTCGTTGGGGCTATCGCTGCATTACCGCGAGCCGGTACTCACCGCCTGGTCGACGCCGGGCGCGGCGCTGCTTGCCACCAGCCTGCCGGGAGTCGGGCTCAACGAGGCGATCGGGGTATTCCTGTTCTCGGCGCTGCTGGTGCTGCTGTGCGGGGTGACCGGGCTCTTCGCGCGGTTGATGGAGCGCATTCCCCAGGCGGTCGCCGCGGCCATGCTCGCCGGCGTGCTGCTGCAGTTCGGCATCGATGCCTTCGCTGCCCTGGAGGCCGATTTCACCCTCGTCGCGGCGATGTGCACAAGCTACCTGATCGGCAAGCGCTGGCTGCCGCGCTACACGATCCTTCTGGTGCTCGCGGTGGGGCTGGCCGTGGCCTGGCTGCAGGGCGGCATCGAGGCCGAGCGCACGGCGCTGGTGTTCACCGCGCCGAGCTTGATCGTGCCGAGCTTCTCGTGGTCGTCGCTGATCGGGGTGGGGATTCCGCTGTTCGTCGTCAGCATGGCCTCGCAGAATGCCCCGGGTGTCGCCACGCTACGCGCCGCGGGCTACCGTACGCCGATATCGCCGCTGATCGCCTGGACCGGGCTGGCGACGCTCGTGCTGGCGCCGTTCGGCGGTTTCTCGGTGTGCCTGGCGGCGATCACCGCCGCCATCTGCATGGGCCCCGAAGCGCATCCCGACCCTCAGCGACGTTACGTGGCGGCCGCCGCGGCCGGCGGCTTCTATCTGCTTGCCGGGGCGTTCGGCGGTTCGATCGGTACGCTGTTCAACGCCCTGCCGAACGCGTTGATCGTTACCGTCGCCGGCCTCGCCCTGCTCTCGACCATCGCCACCAGCCTGCACAATGCCCTCGCCGATCCGCGGCAACGCGAGGCCGCGGCGGTCACTTTCCTGATCACCGCCTCGGGGCTGAAACTGCTGGGCATCGGAGCGGCCTTCTGGGGCCTGATCGGCGGGCTGATCACGCTGGGGTTACGCCCGCCCGGACCGGCGCCCGGTGGCGTGTCGCAGCGCTCATCGGCGGCGCGGAGCGAACGGCGAGACGAGGCAACCGCCGACTGAACGGCCGGGCTCAAGCCGGGCGGGACGACGGCTCCAACGGGGTCCCGGGCGGGTGTTGCGCTCGCCCCGGCGAGTTCGCCGGGGGTTCGGGAATCACATCCACCGCGACGTCGAGGCTGTGGTCGCCACCGCCGCTCATCACGCCGCTCAGCGGCGGCACGTCGGCGTAGTCGCGCCCCCAGCCGACCACGATGTGCTGCTCGGCGGGCAGGCTGCCGTTGGTCGGGTCGAGTTCCAGCCAGCCCCAGCCCGGCAGGAAGACCGCGAGCCAGGCGTGCGAGGCATCGGCGCCGATCAGCTTGGGCTGGCCGGGTGCCGGAAAGGTCTCCAGATAACCGCTGACATAGCGCGCCGCGAGGCCGACCGAGCGCAGGCAGCCGATCGCCAGATGGGCGAAGTCCTGGCAGACGCCACGACGCTTTTCGAGCACCTCGAGCAAGGGCGTGGCCAGCGTGGTGAAGCTCGGGTCGTAGGTGAATTCATCGAAGATGCGCCGGTTGAGATCCTGGGCCGCCTCGAGCAGCGAACGCCCCGGGGTGAAGCTTACCGCGGCGTAGTCGGCGAGCCGCGCATGGCGCCGCACGAAGGGCGAGTCGAGGCGATACAGCCGCGCCTGCAGGCAGCTCTTCTCGGCGGCGCTGGCCAGCGTATCGCGACAGCCCTGCCAGTCGCCGGGCAGCCTGATCGGCAGGGCCGGCCGCGGCCGGGTCTCGAGGCGGGTGCGCACGCTGACCTCGAGCGCCTGATGAATGTCCTGTATGGCGAAGTACAGAATCCGGTTGCCGAAGAAGTCCTGGCGCTCGCTGCACACCGCCGGGTGCGGCAGGATCTCGATACGCGACGCCTCGCAGCGCTGCCAGGGCAGCTCGCGGGGCAGCATGCGCGCCTCGTTGTGGCACAGCGTGACCGGCGCGCTGTAGCTGTAGCGGGTGGTGTGGCGCAATTGGTAGATCACGGCTGCACCTGCATCTTGATCAGTTGCTTGGGCGTCTCGGCGTGGCTGAAGTGGCTGTGGCCGATGGCGTCAGAGAGCTGTTCCAGCGGATCGAGCAAGGCATCGAACAGCACCGCCAGCGCCTCGCGGGCACGTTCGGAGGCATGCACATCGGCAAGCACATCGATGTCGGCGAGCTGCAAGGTGCTCGAGGCCTGAACGATCAGACGCTGCTCGCGGCTGCGATACGGCGCCGAATCGGGTTGCGGCAGGCGCTCGATCTGGCGGCCCAGGCGCTTGAGCATGTAGCCCACCGAGCGCGGGTTGCCCTCGTCGAACAGCAGCAGGTCTAGAATCGCCGTGGGGTGCAGCTCGCTGCGATAGCGGCGCCGGTAGGCGGTGACGTTGTCGGTGGTCGCCAGCACCACCTCCCAAAGCGCGACGCCGGGCTCGCGGGCGTCGAGCAGCGCCAGGCGCAGCAGCTCGAGGGTACGCAGCACCCGCTCGATGTAGCGGCCGATGTCCATGAAGCGCCAGCCGTAATGATGCGGCATGGTCTCGTTGCACAGGCCGAAGAACGCCGCCAGCTGATTGACCACCTCCTCGCAGGCGCGCCGTCCGGCGCTCGCCGAGGGCACCCTCGGCATGGCGTTGATCTGGCGGCGCAGCTGGTTGAGCACCCGCCAGGCGTCGTCGCCGAGATGGTCGCGCACCGCCCGCGAGTTGCGCAGCATCTGCTGGAAATACGCCGGCAGGCCCTGGCGGGTGTCGTCGTCGAGCAGCGTCAGCAGGGCCGCGCGCAGGTCGTGAAAGCGTCCGCCGAGCGAGGGACCGCCGGCGACGGATTCGTCCGCCAGCGCGTCGGGATCGCCATCGGGCCACTCCAGGGTCAGCACCTCGAACAGGTCGGCCATGGTGATGTCGGCGTATTCCGACTGATCCTGCTCGAGCAGCCGCAGCAGCCCTTCGCGCAGCAAGCGTGCGCGAACGTCGAGGCGTTCGCCGTAGCGGCCCAGCCAGAACAGGCTATCGGCGACCCGGCTCGGCAGGTCGTTGCCGTCGCGGGTGACGACGATCGGCCCCGAGGCCTGGCGCAATAGGCTGACGTGGGGCTGCGGCTTGTCGGCCAGCACCCAGACGTCCTTGACCACGTCGCTGTCCAGCGAGGGGGTTCCCGGCGCCCCGGCCCAGGCCAGCCCGCCGGGCATCGCCCGATAGCACCAGCCACTCCGCTCGGATTTCCCCGGCCCGGTCGGCGCCTCGGCCTCGGCGGTGACGAAGGCGCGCAGGTTGAGCGGGCGCGGCACGAAGCGGCCGCTGGCGTCGTCGTAGACCGGCGCGGTCGCCGAACGCAACGGACGCTGGGCGACATAGCGACTGGGCCGCGCCTCCACCCGCTGGCGCAACAGGTCGAGCTCGGCTTCGCTGAGTTCCGCGGCGCGAATCCAGCGCGCGCCGGGGTCGATGTCGCGGATCGTCAGGTGCTCGAAGTCGTCGAGCACCGTGTCGAGCGACTGCGGGTCGCCACACCACCAGCTTTGCGGCGGTTCCAGAATCAGCGGCTCGTCGAGCAGACGCTCGCAGAGCGTCGCCAGGTAGGGAGCGAGACCGGGGTGCTCGAGCACGCTGACGCCCAGCGGGTTGGCCAGGGCCACCCCGCCGCTGCGCGCGGCCTGGACCAGCCCCGGCACGCCGATCAGCGAATCGGCGCGCAGCTCGAGCGGGTCGCACCAGGCATCCTCGAGCCGTCGCAGGATCACGTCGACCGGCTTGAGCCCGCCCAGCGTGCGCATCCAGACCCGGCTGTCGCGGACCACCAGGTCGAGGCTCTCGACCAGCGACAGGTTCATGTAGTTGGCGAGGTAGGCGTGCTCGAAATAGCCGTCACTATCGGGCCCCGGGGTCAGCAGGACCACGTTGGGCTGCTCGCGGTGCAGGGTGGACAGCGCGGCCAGGGTGCGATGCTCGGCCTCGAGAAAGCTCGCCAGCCGGCGCAACGGTGCCTCGCGGTAGAGCGTGGGCATCGCCCGGGCGAGGATGATGCGGTTTTCCAGCGCGTAGCCGGCCCCCGACGGTGCCTGCAGGCGATCGCCTACCACCCGCCACTGGCCCCGGTCGTCGAGCACCAGGTCCACGCCGTGGAAGACCAGCCCGGCACGGCGCGCCTCGCTCTGGCCGTAGCTGTGGTCGCAGGCGAACAGGAAACCGGGATGCTCGTAGATCAGCTCGGGGGGCAGATAGCCCTCCTCGATCAGCCGCCGCGGGCCGTAGATGTCGGCCAGCAAGGCATCGAGCAGGCGGCTGCGCTGTGTCAAGCCGGCCTCGAGTTCGGCCCACTGCGCGGTCGGGATCACCAGCGGCAAGGGGTCGACGCGCCAGGTGCGCAGCCGCCCGCGCATGTCGTCATGCACGTTGAAGGTGACGCCGTTCTCGTAGAGCAGTCGCTGGACCTCGTCGGTACGCTCGGCCAGCCCCTGCTCGCCCAGCGCGGCGAGCTCCTCGAGCAGCTCGCGCCAGTGCGAACGCAACTCGCCATCCGCATCGAACAGCATGTCGTGGCGCGTGGAGTCGCCCACGGCATAGCCTGCCAGCAGTGCGTCGAGCGAGCGGCTGCCTTGCGTCTGCGCGGCGGATGACGTGTCGCGCAGCGATTCCGGAACGTCGGGGACCAACATGGTGGGCATGCCCATGGGTGAGGGAGTTTCAGCGTGCATCATAGCGCGTTCCGAGCGGGGCAATACGTCGATCTGCGCCCCTGTAGGCCGCCATATGACGGTTAACGGCCACTAACACGACCTGCCGCTCCCGGAAATCCGCCGGCCTGCCGGCGAGACCGGCCCTGCCGGCATCGCTCAGCCCGGGCGCCGCAGGTCGAGGGTCATGGGCAGCTCCAGGCTCGGCGCTTCCAGCGCCGGCTGCATTGCGGACTGACTGTGCCCCTGCGCCGTGAAACGCGCCAGCCGCCGCGCCTCGGCCTCGTTGGCGTTGACCGGGAAGGTCTCGTAGTTGCGCCCGCCCGGATGGGCGACGTGATAGATGCAACCGCCCGCCGAGCGCTGGTTCCAGGTGTCGACGATGTCGAACGTCAGCGGTGCGTGCACGCCGATCCGCGGGTGCAGCGCCGAGGGAGGCTGCCAGGCGCGAAAACGCACCCCGGCCACCGCCTCGCCGACCCGCCCGGTCGGGGTCAGCGGCACGCGCCGGCCGTTGCAGGTGACGACGTAGCGATCGCCGCTCAATCCGTTGACCTTGACCTGAACGCGTTCCACCGAGGAATCGACGTAGCGTGCCGTGCCGCCCCCGGCGCTCTCCTCGCCGAGCACGTGCCAGGGCTCGATGGCCTGGCGCAGCTCGAGTCGTACGTCGCGATGGCTGACCCGGCCATGGACCGGGAAGCGGAACTCGAGAAACGGTGCGAACCAGTCGAGCTCGAAGTCGAAGCCATGCCGGCGCAGATCGTCGACCACATCCTCGAGATCGTTCCACAGGCAGTGCGGCAACAGCCAGCGATCGTGCAACGCCGTGCCCCAGCGCACCAGCTTGCCGCGGTACGGACGCTCCCAGCAGCGCGCGACAAGGGCGCGGATCAACAGCATCTGCATCAGGCTCATGCGTGCGTGGGGCGGCATCTCGAAGGCGCGCAGTTCCAGTAGCCCCAGCCGCCCGGTGTCGCTGTCCGGCGAGTAGAGCTTGTCGATGCAGAACTCGGCACGATGGGTGTTGCCGGTGATATCGGTAAGCAGGTGGCGCAGCAGCCGGTCGATCAGCCACGGCTGCGCCACCTCGCCCTCGGGGATCTGCGCCAGCGCGATCTCGAGTTCATAGAGTGCCTCGTGGCGCGCTTCGTCGACGCGCGGCGCCTGACTGGTCGGCCCCAGGAACAGTCCCGAGAACAGGTACGACAGGCTGGGGTGATGCTGCCAGTAGGTGAGCAGGCTGCCCAGCAGGTCCGGGCGCCGCAAGAACGGCGAGTCCGCCGGCGTGGCACCACCCAGGGTGACGTGGTTGCCGCCGCCGGTGCCGGTATGCCGGCCGTCGAGCATGAACTTCTCGGTGCCCAGCCGGGTCAGCCGCGCCTGTTCGTAGAGCGTTTCGGTATTGGCGACCAGCGAGGGCCAGTCCTCGGCGGGCATGATGTTGACCTCGATCACCCCCGGATCCGGGGTGATCAGGAACTTGGCCAGGCGTGGGTCGGATGGCGGCGGGTAGCCCTCGACGATCACCGGCGTGGCAAGCGCGGCGGCGGTATCCTCGACGCTGGCGATCAGGTCCAGGTAGTGCTCGAGGTGGGTCATCGGCGGCAGGAAGACGTGCAGCCGGCCGTCGCGGGGCTCGACGCACAGGCTGGTGTGGATCGTCGGCTCGTCGCGGTCGCCCTCGGCCAGCGGCTGCTCCTGCCAGTCCTGGTCGGGCGCCTGACGATGCAACCCACGAGTCGCGTCGGCCCCCGGGGCGCGCAGATCGCTGTAGCGGCGCGTCACTTCGCTGTGCACATCGCCCAGGTTGTCGCGAAACTCGAACAGGGATTGCGGCTGGGGCCGGTCGGGGCGCGCCTCCCAGGGCAGCGCCGACAGCGGCAGGCGCAGGCCCATCGGCGAGTCGCCGGGCACCAGGTAAAGGTAATCGCGCTTGAGCGGCCATTCGCCGCTCTCCCAGGCGTGGGGCCTGTCGAGAGCGTGACGCAGCGGCAGCGCGAAGCCAGTGATCTCGCCGAGCCCGCGCTCGAGCAGCCGGCCCAGCCGGCGGCGCTCCTCGTCATCGTCGAGCCGGTAGGCACGGGGGTCGACATTGACCGGCAGGGTGCGCTCGCGCCACAGATAGTAATAGGCATCCTCGTAGGCGGGGATCAGGCGTTGCTTGGCGACGCCGAGACGCTCGGCCAGTGCCTCGGCGAAGCGCCGCGCCCGATCGACACCGTAGCGCCCCGGATGACGGTCGTCGGCGAGCAGTGCCTCGTCGCGCCACAGCGGTACGCCGTCACGCCGCCAGTAGCAGGCCAGCGCCCAGCGTGGCAGCGATTCGCCGGGGTACCACTTGCCCTGATGAGTGTGCAGCAGCCCGCCCTCGGCGAAGCACTCGCGCAGGCGCTTGAGCAGGTCGCCGGCCAGCACGCGCTTGGTCGGGCCGAGCGCCGCGGTGTTCCACTCGGCGGCGTCCATGTCGTCGATCGACACGAAGGTCGGCTCGCCACCCAGCGTCAGGCGTACGTCGCCCTTCGCCAGCCGTTCGTCGACCCGCTCCCCCAGCGCGTTGATCGCCGCCCACTGGGTCTCGCTGTAGGGTCGGGTGACACGCGGGTCCTCGTGGATGCGCTCGACGCGCATGGCGAAGTCGAACTCGACCTCGCACTCGTCGCTCAGGCCGCTGATCGGCGCGGCGCTCGACGGTTCGGGCGTCGCCGCCAGGGGAATGTGGCCCTCGCCGGCGAACAGCCCCGAGGTGGGGTCGAGCCCCACCCAGCCGGCGCCGGGGATGAACACCTCGGTCCAGGCGTGCAGGTCGGTGAAGTCGACCTCGGTACCCGAGGGTCCGTCGAGCGCCTTGACGTCGGCGGCCAGCTGGACGAGATAGCCGGAGACGAAACGCGCCGCCAGGCCCAGATGACGGAATATCTGCACCAGCAGCCAGGCGCTGTCGCGACACGAGCCGCTGGCCTTGTCCAGCGTCGTCTCGCAGCTCTGTATGCCCGGCTCCAGGCGTACCAGGTAACCGATATCCTGCTGCAGGCGCTGATTGATGGCGACCAGGAAGTCGACCATCGCCCGGGGCGCGCTCGGCGCTTCCTGTCGCCACCCATGCAGCCAGTCGCGCAGCAACGGACCCGCCTCGCGAACCTCGAGATACGGCGCCAGCTCCTTGGCAAGCGCTGCGGAATAATCGAAGGGGAAATGCTCGGCGTAGCTCTCGATGAAGAAGTCGAACGGGTTGATCACCGTCATTGGCGCGATCAGTTCGACGTCGACCGCCAGCCGGGTGAGCTTTTCGGAGAACACCACCCGGGCGATGAAATTGCCGAACGGGTCCTGCTGCCAGTTGAGAAAGTGCGGTTCGCCGTCGATCTTCAGCGAATAGGCCTCGATCGGCGTTCGACAATGCGGCGCCGGCCGCAAGCGAATCAGGTGCGGCGAGAGATTCACCGGGCGGTCGAAGCGGTAGCTCGTATGGTGCTGCAAGGCGACGCGAATCGTCATATCGGACCCCAAACGCTGAACGAGTGCCGGCCGAACGGCCAATGCCATTCACTATCGGCCGTGGACGCGTCTAGCACAACTGCAACCCGACCGGTCAACGCTTGCCCGCAGGCGGGAGCCGAAGAACTGGTATAGCCTGAGGAAAGCGCACCGCTCCGCGACCCCGTGCGGGACGGCCCATGGACAGTGTCGTCACCGGTGCGCCGGTGACCTCCCAGGCAAGGTAACGCCCATGAGTCTCATCGATTGGCAAGGCTACCGCTGCACGGATTTCTACGACGAGCTGCTCGCGGCACCCGGGCAACCGCGGCCGGCCGCCCGGGATCTCTGCGGCATACTCGCCGGCTTCAGCCCGCAGGATCTCGCCGAACGCAAGGCCGCCGCCGAGATCGCCATCCAGACCATGGGCATCACCTTCACGGTGTATTCCGAAGGCAGCATGATCGACCGCGCCTGGCCGTTCGACATCGTCCCGCGGATCATTCCCGCCGACGAGTGGCGGCGCACCGAGGCCGGACTCAAGCAGCGCGTCGAGGCGCTCAACCTGTTCATCGACGATCTCTACCACGACCAGCGCATCATCAAGGACAGGGTGCTGCCCGCCGAAGTGCTCGCCCAGTCGGTGAACTTCCGGCCGCAGTGTCGCGGCATCGACCCGCCCCACCACGTCTGGGCGCATATCTGCGGCTCCGACCTGGTGCGCGACGGTGACGGCACGCTCTACGTGCTGGAGGACAACCTGCGGGTACCCTCCGGGGTCTCGTACATGCTCGAGAACCGCAACGTCACCAAGCGCGTGCTGCCCGAGGTCTTCGCCACCGGACGCATCCTGCCGGTGGACGACTACTGCGCGCAGCTCTACGACATGCTGGCCAGCCTGTCGCCACGCCCCTACGACGAACCGCGGGTGGTGGTGCTGACCCCGGGGATCTACAACTCGGCCTACTACGAGCACGCCTATCTGGCCCAGCAGATGGGCGTCGAACTGGTCCAGGGCTCCGACCTGGTGGTCGATGACGACGATATCGTCTACATGCGCACCATCGAGGGACTGACCCGGGTCGATGTGATCTACCGGCGCATCGACGATCTGTTCCTCGACCCGGAGGTCTTCAACCCCGACTCGACGCTGGGCGTAGCGGGGCTGATGCGCGCCTGGCGCTCGGGCAAGGTGGCGCTGGCCAACGCCCCGGGCGCCGGGGTCGCCGACGACAAGGTCGTCTACGCCTTCGTGCCCAGGATCATCGAGTACTACCTGGACCAGAAGCCGATCCTGCCCAACGTGCCCAGCTATCTGTGCATGTTCGAGGAGGACCGCAAGTACGTGCTCGAGCACCTCGACGAGCTGGTGGTCAAGCCGGCCAACGAGTCCGGCGGCTACGGCATGCTGATCGGACCGCGCGCCACGCCCGGCCAGCGTGCCGAGTTCGCCGAACGGATCAAGGCCGACCCGCGCAACTACATGGCCCAGCCGACGCTCGACCTGTCCACCGCGCCGACCCTGTGCGACGGCGGCACCGAGGCCCGACACGTCGACCTGCGCCCGTTCATCCTTTCCGGGACCGACATTCAAGTGACCACCGGGGGGTTGACGCGGGTCGCGCTGGTCAAGGATTCGCTGGTGGTGAACTCCTCGCAGGGCGGGGGCAGCAAGGATACCTGGATCGTCGAGACCGACGGGGAGTAAGCGTCATGCTGTCGAGAGTGGCCGAGAACCTCTACTGGATGGCGCGCTATATCGAACGCGCCGAAGACACCGCCCGGCTGGTCAGCGTCAACAGCCATCTGCTGCTCGACCTGCCCCATCAGACGGCCCTGGGCTGGTCGACGCTGATCGACATCACCGGCGGCGACGAACTGTTCGACAAGAAATACGACAGGCGCAGCGAGAAGAACGTCGTGCATTTCCTGTGCGTCGAGCCCGACAATCCGGGGTCGATCCTCTCCTCGCTGGCCGGCGCCCGCGAGAACCTGCGCACCACCCGCGATGTCGTCTCCCGCGAGATCTGGGAGCTGATCAACGAGCTCTACCTGGAGGTGCGCGACCAGGCCGAGAGCGGCCTGACGCCACGCCGTCGCGACGCCTTCCTGAAACGCGTGATCCGCGGTTGCCAGACGCTGACCGGGGTGATCGAGGGCACGCTGAGCCACCTGTCGGCGAAGACCTTCATCGAGCTCGGCCGACATCTCGAGCGCGCCGACATGACCACCCGCATCCTCGACGTGCGTTCGGGCAATCTGCTGCCCAAGGACCCCGAAGAGCTGCGCCCCTTCGAGCACCTGCAGTGGATGAGCGTGCTCAAGTCGCTGACCGGCTACCAGATGTATCGGCAACAGGTGCGTTTGCGGGTACGCGGCCCCGACGTGCTGCGCTTTCTGTTGCAGAACCAGCACTTCCCGCGGGCCGTGGCGCGCAGTCTCGAGGCGTTGGCCTGGGAGCTGCAGTCGCTGCCCCGTCACGACCGCGCCCTGGCGGCAGCGGCATTGGTGCGCGCCGACGTGCTCGAGGCCGACATGCAGGCGCTGGCGCGCTCCACCGATGAGTTGCACGCCTTCATCGACGAGTTGCAGATCGGCTTCAATACCCTTCACGAGGCCATCGTCACCACCTATTTCGCGCGCCTGGAGGACACCCCCCGCGGCCTGCTCCATGGCGGCGAGGCGACGATCGCCGAGGAGGACGACGAGGACTGAACGCCGTCGCCCACCCCGGACGAGTCGCTCAGCGCGTCGCCGGCGTCGACGCAGGGACCGGCGGGCGATCGGCGCGTCGCAACAGCCGGTGCACGTACTCCAGCTTGTCGAGTACCGCCGGCGAGATCACGTGGGGCATGAAATCGATCAACCCCATGTCGCGGTTGAGTTCGTTGAGTGCCAGCCCGACCTGATGGAAGGCCGCCAGCAGGGTCGGCAGGCTGTCGTCATGATCGACTCCGGTCAGACCCAGGTGATGGGCGGTATCCAGCACCGAGACCAGGTCCAGGTAGAAGGCGAAGGTTTCGGCGAAGTCCTCCCAAGGGTGCATGGTGGCATAGGCCGAAATGAACTGCCGGCGCCAATCATCGGGCGGCCCGACTTCGTAGTAGCGCTCCAGTGCCTCGCCATAGGTCGGTGAATCGTGATCGCCGAACACCCGGCGACTGCCCTCCTCGTCGCGCGACTTGATCAGCAGGTCCCAGTAATAGTGGCCGATCTCGTGCCGGAAATGGCCGATCAGGGTGCGATGCGACTCGTTCATGTCGATGCGTAGGCGTTCCCGCTCGACGTCGTCGGCCTCCCTGACGTTGATGGTGATATGCCCGGCAGCATGACCGGTGTAGACCTTGTCGGTGCCGGCAGTGCTGCGCCATAGCCCGGCGTCGGGCAGCGCATCGGCCATGAACGAGAATGACAGCGGCGGCTCGAATCCCTCGTCGGCAGTGCCGTGGGGCAGCCCCAGCAGATCCAGGGTATAGAACAACCGGCGCTTGGCCCCCTCCAGCGCCGCCCAGCGTTCGCGATGCCCGGGCACCGACAGGTCGGGGACGATCTCGTTGTAGCGACAGCAGTCGCACAGCGACTGCGCCTCGCCGCCGGCCTCGCTCGGCACCATGCGATTGCAGACCCCATGCTCGGCATAGTTGAGGCACTTGAGCAGTTCGCTGCCGCACTCTTCATTGGTGCAGCGAAAGCCGCCCTCGACGAGCGGCTCGAGCGCCGCGATCCGCGCACAGGCCGGGCACCAGCCGACCTCGCGCTGGCAATTCAGGCATTGGCTGTTGTCGAAGAACAACCGGGTTCCGCAGGTACAGGAATAGGTTCGCATGCCGTGTTCTCCCGAACGTGAGCGCAGTCCATCGCTCTCTCTGAATAGCCGCTCGCGGGGAAACTGGCAACCGGCTCGAACCGACGCGGTTCAGCCGTCGTCGCGCAGGCTGCGCATGTGACCGTCACGCTCCATGGCCACGTGCCAGCCGAGCGCCTGTTCCAGGCAGTGCGGCGTCTGGCCGCCGCGCCGACGGGCGGCCTCGAAGTAGCGTCTCAGCGCCGGCCGGTAGGCCGGGTCGGCGCAGTGCTCGATGATCAGCGGCGCCCGTTCGCGGGGGGCCAGCCCTCGCAGGTCCGCCAGCCCGTGCTCGGTCACCAGGACGTCGACGTCATGCTCGGTATGATCGACATGGCTGACGAACGGCACCAGGCTCGACACGTCACCACCCTTGGCCAGCGACTTGGTGATGAACACCGACAGTTGGGCGTTGCGGGCGAAATCCCCCGAGCCACCGATGCCGTTCATCATCCGCGTGCCACACACATGGGTGGAATTGACGTTGCCGTAGATATCCGCCTCGAGCGCCGTGTTGATGGCGATCACTCCCAGTCGGCGCACGATGCCGGGATGGTTGGACAGCTCCTGCGGGCGCAGAATCAGGCGATCGCGGTACTTGTCGATATTGCCCCATACCGCGTCGCCTCGCGACTCGGAAAGGGTGATCGAGCAGCCGGAGGCATAATCGAGCTTGCCGGCATCGAACAGATCGAAGGTGGAATCCTGAAGCACCTCGGAATACATCGTCAGATGCTCGAAGGCGCTATTGGCCAGACCGCTCATCACCGCATTGGCCATGGTGCCGATCCCTGCCTGAAGGGGAAGCAGCGAGCGGGTCAGACGCCCGGCCTCCACCTCGGCGGTGAAGAACGCCATCAGGTGGTCGGCGATGCGCTGGGTTTCGCCATCCGGCGGCAGCACGGAAGAAGGACTGTCGCGGCCGTCGGTCACCACGATGGCGGCGATCTTGGCCGGATCGACCGGAATGTGGGGCGTGCCGATCCGCGAATCAGGCGCCACCACCGGAATCGGCGTGCGATTGGGCCGCATCTGGGGAATGTAGATGTCGTGCAGCCCCTCGAGTTCGGCCGGCGCCGACAGGTTGAGCTCGACGATCACGCGCTTGGCGAGGATCGCGTAGCTGGCCGAATTGCCCACCGAGGTCGTCGGCACGATGCCGCCCTCCTCGGTGATCGCCGCCGCCTCGACCACCGCCACGTCCATGTCCTTGAGCTGGTGATTGCGCAGCAGCTCGACGGTCTCGGACAGGTGCTGATCGATGAACATCACCTCGCCGGCGTTGATCGCCCGACGCAGCGTGGCATCGACCTGGAACGGCATGCGCCGGGTAAGCACGTGAGCCTCGGTCAGCAGCTTGTCGAGATCGTTGCCCAACGACGCGCCGGTCATCAGGGTGATCGACAGCGGGTCCCGCCGTGCGCGCTCGGCCAGCGCCCTGGGCACGGCCTTGGCCTCACCGGCGCGGGTAAAACCGCTCATGCCGACCGTCATGCCGTTGTCGATCAGGGCGGCGGCCTCCTCGGCGCTGCGCTCGAGTGATTCCCAGCCGGGCAGACGGCAACGGGCCCCGATATTGTTGACGGTCATGACAGGCTTCTCCGGCAATGAAGGCAATGATGAAGGAAGGTTCGACGGGTCGTGTCGACAATCGCAGCGAAAGAGCATTGCATGCTAACGAGGGGCACGCCAACACCTTGGTCGTAAGACCTTGGTATTAGGAATGCGCCACCTGCCGGTCCGCCGACGCCACCCGGGCCGGTCATCATTGGCGATCCCCGGTGCCCCTGATACCGTTCGCCCGATCATTTCAGGAGAGCCGAGCATGGTCGATACCACGCTGATGTCATGCCAGGGCGGCGACGTCGCCCCCCATCTCGAGGCGCTCGCGCGCCTGCGCATCCGTGTCTTCCGCGATTTCCCCTACCTCTACGATGGCGATCTCGCCTACGAGGCCGATTACCTGTCGCGCTACGCCGAGTGCCCGGACAGCCTGTTCGTGCTGGCCTTCGACGGCGACGCTCTGGTGGGCGCCGCCACCGGCATGCCGCTCGCGGCCGAATGCGAGCCCTTTCGCCAACCCTTCGAAGGGGCCGGCATCGATCCCCGATCGGTTTTCTATTACGGCGAGTCGGTACTATTGCCGGACTACCGGGGACGCGGCATCGGCAAGGCCTTCATGGCCGAGCGCGAGGACCACGCCCGTCGACGGGGATTTGCCCGAGTCGCCTTCTGCGCCGTCGAGCGCGAGCCGGATCACCCGGCCAGGCCCGCCGACTACCAACCGCTGCACGGCTTCTGGAGCGCACGCGGCTACCGCCGCCGCCCGGAGTTGACCACGTCCTTCGCCTGGAAGGACGTCGGCGCCGACCGGGAGACCGGGAAAACCATGGTATTCTGGCTGCGCGAACTCGAGGACCAGGAGCCGGCATGACCCGCACGATCGACGTCGCCACCGCCCAGTACCCGATCGATGCCCTGCGCGATTTCGACGAATTCCGCATCAAGGCCGAACGCTGGGTGCAGAATGCCGTCAATCACGGGGCCGGGCTGCTGGTGTTGCCCGAATACGGCGGCATGGAACTCGCCTCGCTGCTGCCCGAAGCGACCCGCGACGACCTGCATGCCCAACTGCACGCCCTGCAGCCATTGCGCGACGAGGCGATCGCCACCTGGCAGGCGCTGGTCGAACGCTACCGGGTCACCCTGCTGGCACCCTCGATGCCGTGGCGGACCGATGACGGGCGCTTCGTCAACCGCGCCTGGCTGCTTGCCCCCGGCCATGCCGCCTGGCAGGACAAGCAGATCATGACCCGCTTCGAGCGCGGGCCCTGGGGCATCGAGAGCGGTGACGGGCTCAAGCTGTTCGATACCCCCGCGGGGCGACTCGGGGTCTTGATCTGCTACGACAGCGAGTTCCCGCTGTTCGCCCGGGCGCTGGTCGAGGCCGGCGCCGAGCTGCTGCTGGTGCCCAGTTGCACCGATACCGACGCCGGCTATCATCGGGTGCGCTGGTCGTCCCAGGCGCGCGCCATCGAACAGCAGGTGGCGGTGGTCCATTCGCCGACCGTCGGCGAGGCGCTGTGGTCGCCGGCGGTGGACATCAACATCGGCCGGGCCGCCGTCTACACGCCCTGCGACCATGGCCTGCCGCCCAACGGCGTGCTGACCATGGCCAACGATGCCACGCCGGGCTGGCAATTCGCCCGCCTCGACCTCGAGGCCATCGCCGCGCTGCGCGACACCGGCCAGGTCGACAACTTCGCCGACTGGCAACGCCAGCCGATGCAGTTGCAGACCCCGCCCGTCGAGATAGCCATGCGCTGAGACAGTGCCCGTCCCACGGGCTTTTGCCGCGCCCCCGGCTTGACCGTACAATGCGGCGAATGGCTCTCTATCGCCCCGCCCACGACTCTTTACATGAAGGAAACGCCGGACCCATGCGCGCCAGCCAACTGTTGATCGCCACCCTCAAGGAAGTGCCCGCCGACGCCGAGATCGTCAGCCACCAGCTGATGCTGCGCGCGGGCATGATTCGCCGCCTGACCTCGGGGCTCTACACCTGGTTGCCGATCGGCCTGCGCACGCTGCGCAAGGTCGAGCGCATCGTCCGCGAGGAGATGGATCGCGCCGGCGCCCAGGAGGTGCTGATGCCCGCGGTGCAGCCTGCCGAGCTGTGGCAGGAGTCGGGCCGTTGGGAGCAGTACGGCCCAGAGCTGCTGCGCCTCAAGGATCGTCATGAGCGCGACTACTGCGTCGGCCCGACCCACGAGGAAGTGATCACCGATCTGGTGCGCAAGGAGCTCTCCAGCTACAAGCAGCTGCCGAGCAACTTCTATCAGGTACAGACCAAGTTCCGCGACGAGATCCGCCCGCGCTTCGGCGTGATGCGCTCGCGGGAATTCATCATGAAGGATGCCTACTCCTTCCACGTCGACGAGGAATCGCTCAAGGCCGGCTACCAACTGATGTACGACGCCTACGTGCGCATCTTCGAACGCCTGGGGCTGGATTTCCGCCCGGTGCTCGCCGACAACGGCTCGATCGGCGGCACCGGCTCGCATGAGTTCCATGTACTGGCCGATTCCGGCGAGGATGCCATCGTGTTCTCCACCGGTTCCGATTACGCCGCCAACATCGAGAAGGCCGAGGCCCTGCCGGCGCCACTGGGACAGACGCCCGAACGCGCCGCTCCCGGCGAGGAACTGCGTCTGGTCGACACACCCGATGCCCGCACCATCGCCGCGCTGGTCGAGCAGCACGGCCTGCCGATCGACAAGACCCTCAAGACGCTGATGGTGCATGCCGCCCAGGGCGGGCTGATCGCCCTGCTGGTGCGCGGCGACCATGAGCTCAACGAGATCAAGGCCGAGAACCTGGCCGAGGTGGCCACACCGCTGACCATGGCCACTGAGGCCGAGATCCGCGCCGCGGTGGGCGCCGGTCCCGGATCGCTGGGCCCGGTCGGCCTCGACATGCCGGTCATCGTCGATCGCAGCGTGGCGCTGATGAGCGACTTCGGCGCCGGCGCGAATGTCGACGGCAAGCACTACTTCGGCATCAACTGGGAGCGCGACGTCGCCCTGCCCAAGGTCGCCGATCTGCGCAACGTGGTCGAGGGCGATCCGTCGCCGGATGGCCAGGGCACCCTGTCCATCGCCCGCGGCATCGAGGTGGGCCATGTCTTCCAGCTGGGCCAGAAGTATTCCCAGGCGATGAACGCCACGGTGCTCGACGACAGCGGCAAGGCCGCCAAGCTGTGGATGGGTTGCTACGGCATCGGCATTACCCGCGTCGTCGCCGCGGCGATCGAACAGAACCACGACGACGCGGGCATCATCTGGCCGAATGCCATCGCCCCCTTCGAGGTGGTGCTGGTGCCGATGAACGCCCACAAGTCGCAGCGTGTGCGCGAGACCGCCGAGCGCCTGTATGGCGAGCTCCGGACCCAGGGCATCGACGTGCTGCTCGACGACCGCGATACCCGCCCCGGGGTCAAGTTCGCCGACCAGGAACTGATCGGCATTCCGCACCGGGTGGTTATCGGCGATCGCGGCCTCGACAACGGCGAGCTGGAATACAAGGGTCGCCGCGACAGCGACAACACCATGATCGCCGCCGACAGCCTGGTCGACTTCCTGCGTGAGCGTCTGCAGGGCTGATCGGCGCCGGGCACGGTATCGCGACCCGGCGGCAGCGCTGCTGTTGGCGATCGCCGTCGGCGCGCAGCTGGCGGGCCCGGGCCCTGCCCACGCCGCGGCGCGCGTTCCCGATGGGATTCCGGCGACACTGATCGACACCCTGGAAGCCGTGACCGGCAGCGACACACTGCCGGCGACTCGACACGCGTCGGGCTGGGTCGAACGCATGCAGGGACGGCTGGCGTCACGCTTTCCCGATGCCCGGATGCGCCGCGACCTGCTGGCACGGATCCGCGCCGAGGCCCGGCTCGCCGGGTTGGCGCCGGACATCGTCCTCGCCGTGATCCAGGTCGAGAGCGCCTTTACCGCAGACGCCGTTTCATCCGCCGGTGCCGAGGGCTTGATGCAGGTAATGCCGTTCTGGAAACGCGTGATCGGCCGCGCCGACGACGACCTGCTCGACCCCGGCACCAACCTGCGTTACGGCTGCACCATCCTCGCCTACTACCTGCGCCTGGAGAACGGCGACCTGACCCGCGCCCTGGCACGCTACAACGGTAGCCTGGGCGAAACCTGGTATCCGGAGCGGGTCATGCACGCCTGGATCGAGCAAGGGCCCGGCACCCTCAGCGCGAGCAGCGAAGGCCGCTAACGAAAAGCGGCGCCGTTCGGCGCCGCTCACGTCATGCTGTCGCTGTCTTCGGGTTACAGCATTTCGAACAGGCTCATGCCGCGCATGTCGACGAACGCTTTCTGCGAGGCCTGCAGGCCCACCTGCCGCAGCGTGTAGTCGGAGATCGCCGTGGCGTAATCGAGATCGACCAGTTCCGAGAGCGTCGACTCATAGTTCAAGCTGCGGTTGCCGCCCACGGTATCGAGCACATCCAGCTCGTTGAGGCGCGCGCCGACCGAAGCCCGTACGGTGAGCACGTTATCCAGGCTGTTGTCCAGCTGGCGGCTGACCGACGACAGCGTATTGCTGAGATCCGCCTGCTTGGCGGGCGTGTCGGCCGGGGATTCCAGGGCGGCCAGGACATTCTCCAGGGTCGTGAAGACACTCTGGTCTTCGCCCTTGGTCATCTCGATGGTATCGTCCTGCCTGGGCTCGCCTTCCAGGGTGATCGACATGCCATTGAATTCGATGGGCTTGCCAGCCGTGTAGGTATCGGTCGCCACCACATCGCCCAGACGGTCGGTGACGCTGAAGGTCGTCGCATCGGTGAATGTCAGCGTGTAGCGCTCGCCGAAGCCGTCCGCAGCTGCATCCCGGACGCTGGGGCCGGTGAAGGTCAGGGTGCTGTCATCGGCAGTCGTTGCCTCGGCCACGTAGTCCGAGCCGGCGTGCACCCCGGAAAAGACCTCCAGACCGCTATCGCCCACCGGCATCTGACGCGAGGAGTCGACCTGCTGGGCACGCACCGAGTCCGCCCCCTGATAGGCGACACCGCCCGCCTGCTTGACGAAGGGCGGCGCACTATCCTTCACGCCGCCGAACAGGTAATCGCCGTTGCCGTTGGTGGTGTTGGCCTGGCCGAGAAGGCTCTCGTAGACGCCGCGCAGGTCGCTGGCCAGGGACGTGCGATCAGCATCGCTCAGGGTACCGTTGCCGGCCTGGATGATCAGCGTCTTGGCGCTGGTAATCGCGTCGCTGACGCTGTCGAGCACGCTCTCTTCCTGGCTGAGCGCATTACGCGCCGTGATCCGGGCATCGGAATACTGCTCGGACACCGCCATCGATTGCGAGACGCTGACCGCGCGCGAGGCCGCCTGGGGGTCGTCGGAGGGATTGACGACGCGACGCCCGGTCGCCAGTTGCTGGCCGACATCGAGAAAGGCACCCTGCTGACGGTTCATCGACGACAGGCTGGATTCAAACATGGTCACGGTGCTGATGCGCATGACGAAACCTCAATAAACGGGATGGCCGGGGATCAACGAATGCCCAGGATGGTGTCGAGCAGCGTGCTGCCGGTCTGAATCACCTGGGCATTGGCCTGGTAGAACTGCTGGAAGCGGATCAGGTTGGCGGCCTCCTCGTCGAGATTGACCCCCGACTCGGACTGCTGCACGGCCGTCAACTGCTCGGTCAGCACCGATTGCGCGCTCAGATTCGCCTGGACGACGTTGGTCCGATTACCCACATCGCTGACCAGCGACGCGTAGGCCTCGCTCAGGCTCGCCGCCCCGCCGACGAGATCGCCATTCTGCAGGTTCTGCAGCGCCAGCGCATTGCGGTTGTCGCCGCTGGCGGGGTCGGACGCCAGGGTCAGCTTGTCACCGTCGACCGGTTCACCACTGAAGGTCATGCTGACGCCGTCGATGGACAGCGTATCGCCCGCGGAAAGCTTGACGCTCGATGGATCCGCCGGGACCTCGCCATTGACCAGGACTTCGCTGCCGGCAGGCGCATTGGGGCTCAGAGTGAATTCACCATTGGCCGCATCGGCAGCGCTGATGGAGATATCCATCTGGATACTCGAGGCGGGCAGCGTAAAGCCTTCCTCTAGGGTGATGTCGCCGGCCTCCAGGGTGCTACCCGTCTGGAGTGTCGGCGTCACCTTGACGTGCGCGCTGGCCGCAATCTTGGATGTGTCGTCGACGACGTTTTCCAGCTCCCCGGCCAGGGCACGGGTCGGCTGTATCAGGAAGGTATCGCCCTCGCCGACAGCCCCCAGCGACTCGTCCAGCGTCAGGGTCATGCCGCCGAACGACAAGGTGTCATTGCCACTGCCATCCGGTACGACGGGCGGCTGCGGATCCAGCGGCTCGTTGCTGCCTACCCGCGATACGACGAAGGCGCCGCCCTCGCGCTTGATCTGGTAGTCGCTGGTCGTCACCGCCGAGACATCGCTGAACTCGGCGGTGAAGAACGCATCGCTGCCATTGTTCTCGTTCGAGTAGACCGTTGGATCGCCGATCGCGAAGAAGTCACCACCGGCATCGCCATTGAGGTCCTGCCCGGCACGATGTTGCTCGTTGAAGCCCGCGGCCAGCGACAGCGACATCTGACCGATCTGGTTCTGGGTCTTGTCCAGCGTTTCGCTGCGGAAGGTCATCAATCCGCCCAGCGTGCCGCCCTCGAAGGCCGATTCAGCCAGCTCGATCTGACTACCGCCCGGGTCGTTGTAGGCAACCACGGTACGCGACGGGTCCGATGAAGACGCCACGGCCTCCAGCGAATAGCTCCTGTTGCCCGCAACCAGCGGCTGGCCATTGGCCATGGTCAGGTTGTAGGTGCCACCGTCCTGGACCGACAGCTTGATGTCGATGCGCTCGCTCAGCTCGGCAACCAGGTGGTCGCGCTGATTCAGCAGGTTGTTGGGTACATCGCCGGTCTTGGCCTGGGTCAGCGAGATCTGCCGGTTGAGCTTGGCCAACTGGTCGGCGCTGTTGTTGATCTGGGTGACTTCGTCACGGATCTGGCCGTTGATGCCCGACTGCATGTCGTCGAGATAGCTGTCGAAGGCACGGAACTGAGCGGTCAGCGTGTCGGCGCTGCCGATCAGCCCCTGACGCGCCGCCGGGTCGGAGGGCGCGCCGGCGAGATCCTCGAGCGACGAGAAGAAGTTCTGCATCAACGGCGCGAGTCCGGCATCACCATCGGCCAGCAGGTTGTCGAGCTGGCTGACCTGGGTGTCATAGGTCTGCAGCGCGCTCGAGCGACTGGTGGCTTCATTGAGCTGCGACGCGATGTATTTGTTGAACTGGCGCTCGATATCGTTGACCTGCACACCGCCGCCACTCGGGCTGGTTTCGCCCAACTGGGTGATCTGGCGGTTGTAGCCCGGCGTATAGAGGTTGCTGATGTTGGTGCTGGTCGTCTGTAGCGCTATCTGGGCCGCGCTGAGGCCGCTAAGGCCGGTGGAAAAGAGGCTCATGGGTCCATCCCGATAGAGGAGCTAGCAATTACCTGATTTATCGGCCGCCTGTCGCAGAACTTGAAGCCCGGCCGAGCACTTTTGGGCGACTCAGAAAATCTGTGTCGGCAGATCGTCGATGGCATAGCCGTCGAGCCTGGCGCGTGCTTCACCGTTCGGCCTCGCGTCGTTAGACGCCAGTGGTGCCCCGGCCGCGCCGTTCACGCCGAGAGTACCCATGATGGCGATCAGCTTGTCGGCATAGGCCGGGTCGGTGGCGTAACCGCCCGCCTGCAGGGCGCGCGCCGCATTGTCGGCGCTGCTGGCGGTGACGACCCCGGCATAGCGCGGATTGTCGCCGATCAATCGGGCGTAGTCGGTGAACGCCGCCTCGAAGTCGTCATAGACGCGGAAGCGATCGACCATCTTTATCGCCCGCCCATCGACATATTCGGTGGTGGTGATGTCGGTGGTTTCACCCTGCCACTGACTGCCCGCCTTGATGCCGAACAGGTTGTGGCTGTTGTTGCCCTCGGCCGTGGGGATTTCGTGGCGACCCCAGCCGGTTTCCAGCGCGGCCTGGGCCAGAATCAGCTCGGCCGGCACACCGGTGGTACGGCTGGCGGCCTGGGCGGGCCCGTGAAGATCGCGAAGGAACTCGGCGACATGTGCCGGACGCTCGCGATCACCCGGGTCGGCGGAATCCACGGCCGCGCGATTCGCGGCTTCGTAGCCGCTTCCCGCGGGTTCGAGCACCAGTGCGTCGGTAAAGCGTGTCGAGGGATCCGTCGAGGGCGCGTCATCGCTCCGGGAAGCCACCGGAGCCTCTCCCTGGAGCGCCCCATGCAACACCCTCGGCGTGCCCCGCGGTATCCCGGCGATCAGCGACTCGCTGGCGCTTCCGGCCTTGGGAACCAGACCACGATCCTCGAGTTGCTGTACCAACTGCTCAGCCAGGCCGACGCCCTGTCCGGCCAGATGCTGCGACCACTGCTGGTCGAGCATCTCGGTATAGAAGCGCGTCTGTTGACTGTCCAGCAGGCCAGACTGCGGGGTCGCCTCGCGCATGCTCTTGAGCATCATCTTGAGGAACACCGACTCGAACTGCTTGGCGGCTTCCCGAACGCCCTCCTCGGGACGCCGGGCCGCAGTCTGCTTGAGCCGCTGCAGGCCCTGCAGGTCGAGCGCGAACTGGCCATTGCTCGTATCGATCGACATCAGATGATCTCCAGGTCCGCGCGCAACGAGCCGGAGGCCTTGAGGGCCTGGAGGATCGACATCAGATCCTGCGGCGTCGCGCCCAGCGCATTCAGGGCATTGACGACCTTGCCCAGGTCGGCGCTGGTATTGAGCATCTGCAGCGCGCCGCCCTCCTGGGCCACCGACACCTCGGCATTGGGCACGACCACGGTCTCGCCTTCGGAGAACGGATTCGGCTGGCTGACCTGGGGATTGTTGTCGATGGTGATCGACAGGTTGCCATGGGCCACCGCCGCCTGGCGCAGCGTCACGGCACTGGTCAACACCACCGAGCCGGTGCGCGAGTTGATGATCACCCGAGCAGGCTCCTCGCCCAGGGCCAGGTCGATATTCTGTACCCGGGCCATGAAACGCACGCGATCGTTGCTGTCCATCGGCGTCTGCAGGCGGATTACCCGGCCATCGAGTGCCGCGGCTACCGGGGCGCCGAATTCCCGGTTGATCGCCGTCACGGCACGCTGGGCGTTATCGAAGCTGTATTCATCGAGCTGCAGGTCCAGGGTGCCGTTGGCACCGAGCTGTAGCGGCACTTCGCGTTCGACGGTGGCGCCCCCGCTGATGCTGCCGCCGGCCTGCTGGTTGATCGACACGCTGCTGCCGCCCGCTTCCGCGCCGGCACCGCCGACGAAGACGTTGCCCTGGGCCATGGCGTAGACGTTGCCGTCGGCGCCCTTGAGCGGCGCCATCAGCAGGGTGCCGCCGCGCAGGCTTCGCGCGTTGCCCACCGAGGAAACCACGACATCGATCTCCTGGCCCTGCCGGGCAAACGGCGGCAACTGCGCGGTGATCATCACCGCGGCCACGTTCTTGAGCTGCATGTTGGTGCCGGCCGGCACGCTGATTCCCAACTGGGAGAGCATGTTGGTCAGGCTCTGGGTCGTGAACGGCGCCTGAGTGGTCTGGTCGCCCGAGCCGTCCAGCCCGACGACCAGGCCATAGCCGACCAGGGCGTTGTCACGAACCCCGGCGAAGGAAGCGAGATCGCGAAGACGCTCGGCCTGTGCCGGAGCTGCCAGCACCACCAGCAGGCACAGACCCGCCAGCCGACGAAGACCAAGCTGCAAAAGAGAGCGACGAATAAACATGATCATCAGCCTTGATACCTGCGACGTATCATCAGAACGGTGACACATTGAGGAAGAAGCGCTGCAGCCAACCCATGGTCTGCGCCTCGTTGATATAGCCGTCGCCGACGTATTCGATGCGCGCATCCGCGACGTCGGTCGAGATAACGGTGTTTTGCCCGGTGACCGCGCGCGGATTGACTACGCCGGAAAAGCGAATGAACTCGGTGCCCTGGTTGATGGCGATCTGCTTCTCGCCACGCACTCGCAGGTTGCCGTTGTACAGCACATCGATGACCGTGACGGTAATCGTGCCGGTAAAGCTGTTGTTGGCCGCCGCGCCCCCGCTGCCGGCAAAGTCGTTTTCACCGGACACGTCGAAGCCGTACTCGGCGAGCTGGTCGAGCGCATCGGGCAACTGGGCAAGTTCCAGGCTTGCGCTGCCGTTGCGCCCCGCATTGGCCGACGAATTCTTGCTGGCGCTTACGTCCTCGTCGAGGACGATGGTCAGGATGTCACCGATGTTGCGCGGACGGCGATCCTCGAACAACGGCTGATAGGCGGTGG
Source organism: Modicisalibacter radicis (assembly GCF_900961225.1). GTDB lineage: Bacteria > Pseudomonadota > Gammaproteobacteria > Pseudomonadales > Halomonadaceae > Modicisalibacter. The sequence goes on along the minus strand of NZ_CAAHFN010000066.1, from coordinate 11,681 downwards.
CCGGCTGGTAGATCGAACCATTGGGAATCGGCGGCGGCGGCTCGTTGATGACGATCTTCTCCTGCTCGCCGACCACCGAGGGCCTCGGCAATTGCGCACAGCCGCCCATGGCCAGCAACAAGGTTCCCACCAACAAGCCCCGCAACAAACGGTTCGGCATGCATTTCCTCACATCCGGCATCGGCCCGGTATTCATGCGACGACCATCGATCACAGCTGTGCCAGACGCGCCAGCATCTCGTCGGAAGTCTGCACGGCCTTGCTGTTGATTTCGTAGGCGCGCTGGGTCTGGATCATGCCGACCATCTCCTCGACCACGTTGACGTTGGAGGTCTCGACATAGCCCTGGTACAGCGTGCCGGCGCCATTCAGCCCGGGAACGTTGTCGTTGCGCGGCCCCGACGCGGCCGTCTCGAGATAGAGGTTTTCACCGATACTCTCGAGCCCCGTGGGGTTGCTGAAGGTCGCCAGGGTCAGTTGCCCCACCTGGTTGGACTCCGCGGTGCCCGGCTGGGTCACCGAGACGATGCCGTCGCGGCTGACGGAGACCGACAACGCATTCTCGGGGATGAAGACGGCCGGCTCGATGGGATAGCCGCTGGCCGTCACCAGCTGACCGTTCTGGTTGACCTGAAAGCTGCCATCACGGGTATAGGCCGTGGTGCCATCGGCCCGCGTCACCTGGAAGAAGCCCTTGCCGCTGATCGCCAGGTCACGCGAGTTCTCGGTGTTTTCCAGGTTGCCCTGGGTATGCAGCCGCTCGGTGGCGACCGGACGCACACCGCTGCCGATCTGCATGCCCGACGGCAGGTTGTCCTGCACGTTCGACTGCGCACCGGGCTGGCGCAGGTTCTGGTAGAGCAGATCCTCGAACACCGCGCGCGAACGCTTGAAGCCATTGGTGCTGACGTTGGCCAGGTTGTTGGATATGACATCCATCTGCACCTGCTGAGCTTCCAGCCCGGTCTTGGCAGTCCACAATGAACGAATCATGATTCAATTCCTCGAAGGGGTTAACGCTAGCTGGTTACGGACAGCAGGCTGTTGGCGCGCTGGGCGTTCTCGTCGGCGCTTTCGATGGTCTTCATCTGCATGTCGTAGCGCCGTGCGCCATCGATCATCGCGACCATCGCCTCGGTGGCGCTCACGTTGCTGCCTTCCAGCGCCCCGCTGACCACCCTGACCGTGTCGTCGGCCTGAAGCTGGCCGCCACCCTGCGGGCGGAACAGGCCATCCTCGCCACGCACCAGCGAACCCGGCTCCGGGTTGACCAGCTTCAACTGGCCTACCGGGCCACGGGTATTCGGCGCGCCGCCAGGAACCACGGCGCTGAGGGTGCCATCCGCGCCGATGCTGACGTCGGCGCCCAGCGGGACGATGATCGGCCCGCCGTCGCCCATCACCGGACGGCCCATGATGTTGACCACGCCGTTGGCGTCCAGCTGCAGGTCGCCACGCCGGGTATAGGCTTCGCCGTCGGCAGTCTGCACGGCCAGCATGCCGTCGCCGTCGACCGCCACGTCGAGCTCGCGCCCGGTGGTGGACAGCGGGCCGGGGGTGAAGTCGCTGCCCGGCGTGGAGGCCATCACCGAGGTGCGGGTCGCCAGGCCATCGCCCTGGACAGGCACCGCGCGCATGGCGCTGAGCTCGGCACGAAAACCCGGCGTGGCGACGTTGGCCAGGTTGTTGTTGACCACCGCCTGCTGGTCCATGCTCTGCCTGGCGCCGCTCATGGCGGTGTAAAGAATGCGATCCATGATGTTTGACTCTCGACGTGACGCATCACGATGCCGGGCCAGGAAGGCCCGGCATCAACTAGCCGTTAGCGCAGCTGGGCGATCTGATCCATCACTTCGGACTGGGTGCGGATCGAGTTGGTGTTGGCCTGGTAGTTGCGCTGGGCGATGATCAGGTCGACCAGTTCCTTGGTCAGGTCGACGTTGGATGCTTCCAGGGTGCCGGACTCGATGGAACCGAACTGCCCCACACCCGCCGTACCAACCACCTCGGCACCGGACTCGGCGGTCGCCGCCCACATGTTATCGCCTGCAGCCTTCAGGCCTTCGGGGTTACGGAAGTTGGCCAGCGCGATCTGGCCCGCCGCTACCGATTTCTCGTTGGTATAGTTGCGCATGATGGTGCCATCATCCGCGATAGTGATACCCACCAGCGTACCCGAGGTATAACCATCCTGAACCAAAGAGTTCTGGGTGGAGTCGTTGGCGAACTGAGTGGTTCCCTGAAGATTCAACTCGAAGCCCAGATCCGCGGGATCACCACCCAACTGGGCCGTCGTGAAGTTGACTTGCGGCTGGGTCAAGTTGGGCTGGGTAGTGGTCGTCCCACCTTGCTCGATGGAACTGAGCTGGCCATTGGTGTCGAAGCCGAGGGTGAAGTCGTTGTTGGCATCATAGAAACCGTCTAGGGCGACCTTGCCGTTCCATGTGTTGGCAGGGGCGGCGGCCTTCTCGAAATAGACCGTGGCGTTGCGCTGGTTACCCAGGGAGTCGTAGACCGTGAAGCTGTTCGAATAGTGGTAATCGACATCGACACCGGGCGCGCTGCCATCATCGAGATTCACGGTATTTAGCTTGGAAGGGTCGGTCGGGTCAGTGGCCTGGTTGAGGTTATAGACAGCCTGTACCCCGGTCGCGGTTCCGGTCGCCTGTGCCGGCATGTCATTGGCCGGAATATTCAAGGCGACAGGCTGACCGCCCGGAACAACCTCGGAAAACGGACCGCCAGCGAGACCATAGCCCATGATCTTGGCACCTTGGGCGTTGACCAGATCGCCATCGGCGGTCATGGTCAACTGCCCATTGCGCGAGTAGCCGATCTGGCCTTCCTGCTCGAAGCGATAGAAGCCGGTACCGCTGATCGCCAGATCGAGGTTACGCCCGGTCGTTTCCAGGTTGCCGTTGCCGAAGTCCTGAACGACGCCAGCCACGCGCGTACCCAAGCCAATCTTGCTATTGGCGAACACGTCGGAGAACTGCACCGACGAACTCTTGAAACCGGTGGTCTGCGAGTTGGCGATGTTGTTGCCGACGACGTCTAGTTGCTGGGAAGCGGCGTTGACACCGCTCAATGCTTGCGAAAAACCCATTCTTAATCTCCCTGCGAGCCAAGACGCCCGCTACTTAATTGATTCTTGGTTAATTCTTGGCAGAAACTGCCGTTAAAGAATCTGGCGGACGGCATCGAGGCCGACCTGGCCGGAAATCGCACCGAGATCGAGCCGCGGGCCCGAATCGGTCGTCACTACGCCGCCCACCTGCGCATAGTTCAGTGCGGTGACATTGACCGGCTCACCGCCCTGGCTAGCCTGAATGGAAACGTTGTATGAGCCATCAGCCGCCTGAGTCTTGCCATCTTGCAAGGTTCCGTCCCAGGTAAAGGATTGAACACCGGCATCAAGTGCCCCTATATCGTCGGCACTGAAGCTGCGTACGACCTCGCCGGAGTCGTTGGTAATGGAGATGGTGACTTCATCGGCCGGCGCTTCCAGCTCCACCCCGAACGGCGTGGTCACTTCGCCCTCTTTCAAAACCCGGCTGCCGGGCACCAGCACGCCCTGACCGATCAGCGCCGCCGCCTGCAGGGTCTGGCCGGCATCGATCTGGCTGGTGATGCCCTCGAGGGTCTTGTTCAGGTCCTGGATGCCGTTGACCGTGTTGATCTGCGCCAGCTGCGAGGTCATCTCGGCGTTTTCCATCGGATTCATCGGATCCTGGTTCTTCAGCTGAGTGACCAGCAGGGTCATGAAGCTGTTGCTGAGATCGTCGGTCGCCGATGCCTTGTTAGCCGATGCGCCTGTGGTCTGGTTGAGGCTGTTGAGTACGCTGGTATCGATGGTGTTGGCCATGGGGGCTCCTGATGGCTACCAAAAGTTCACTGTGGAAACACTGCATAAATGCCTGCGCGGGAAAATCACTTCGTTGCGCGGTGCTCGGAATCCTCACCTATACCCATAGGCTCCGGTTCCTGTGCTCCGTGCGCCTCGCGCTTTACGCCGCTCGTCGATTTATTCAGCGCCCCCTTAGTTCTCGCCCAGCGTCAGCGTCTTGAGCATCAGCGTCTTGCTGGTGTTCATGACCTCGACGTTGGCCTGATAGGAACGAGAGGCAGCAATCATGTTGACCATCTCGTTGACCGGCTCGACATTGGGCATCGTCACGTAGCCCTCCTCGTCGGCCAGTGGATGCGCCGGGCGATATTCGCGGCGCATCGGCGTAGGATCCTCGACGACTTCGCTGACGCGGACGCCGCCGACGCCGCTGGAAACCTGGGAGCGCGTCTCGAACATCACCTGCTTGGCGCGGTAGGCTTCGCCGTCCGGGCCGGCGACGCTGTCGGCGTTGGCCAGGTTGCTGGCCGTGACGTTCATGCGCTGCGACTGAGCGGTCAGCGCCGAACCGGAAATATCGAAAATGCTGAACATGGACATGCTGTTACTCCGGTTGCATCGCGGTCTTCATGCCCTGAATCTTGCGATTCATGATGGTCAGCCCCGCCTGATAGCGAACCGCGTTGTCGGCGAACTGAGCCCGCTCACGATCCATGTCGACGGTATTGCCATCGAGGCTCGGCTGGTCGGGTACCCGATACAGCAGGTCACGCCCCGCCCCCGCCGGGGCCTGAGCCGCGATGTGCCGGCCAGAGGTGCGTGCCAACTCCAGGCCGCCATCCCCCGGACGTCCCTGCTGCATGACCCGCGACAACTCGGCTGAAAAATCGAAGTCGCGCGCCTTGTAGTTCGGCGTGTCGGCATTGGCGATATTGCTTGCCAGCACTTTCTGACGTTCCGCGCGCAGGTTCAGGGCTTCCTGGTGAAAGCGCAGCGCTCCGTCAAGCTTGTCGATCATGTCTTGCCCCCTGGCTCGGATGGGAAAGGTACAGGCTGGAGAATAGACGCCGGCCCGTCTTCCCAAAGGAAGAAATAGGCCACGATTTGCTCATCATTTCCGCGCATGAGGATCACTCCCCGGTACTAGAATCGTCTCCAACGCACGGGGGAAGAATCGATGCGCAACCGAAACCATAGTGCCCGCCCGTCTCTCGGCACCCATTTCATGAAGCTGCTGGCCATCGCTGCCTTCATGGCACTATGTGCTCCCTGGGCGCTGGCCGAGGACGCCGCGACGGCAACGCGGCTCGAGCAACGCGTTCACGACTTCCTGGTCGAACAGGCCCGCCCCCTGGGCGACAGCGTGAGCGTCGCGGTGCAGCGCAGTCAGGCACGCTTGCCAGCCTGCGAAGACCCCCGGCCCTTCCTGCCGCGGAACAATCAGCGGCTGTATGGGCGAGTCGCGGTCGGCGTTCATTGCAGCGGCGACGCGCCGCGCACCCGTTACGTTCAAGCCGATGTGTCGGTGGCTGTCGAACACGTCGTCCTGGCGCGGGACATTGCACGTGGCGCGACCCTGACGCCGCAGGACGTGACCCTCGAGCGGGGGCTGCTGGAAAAACTGCCGCGGCATGCCGTCAGGCACATCGGTGACGCTACGGGGCTGGTGACCACCCGGGCCTTGCGCGCGGGCACGCCCCTGCAGGACTATCAGTTGCGTCGGCAGGACCTGGTCAAGCGCGGGCAGACCGTGAGCGTCATCGCTCGCGGTGACGGCTTCCAGATCCGTCGCGAGGCCCGGGCGATGGACAACGGCGCAATGGGCGAACAGGTCAGGCTGCGCATCGCCAACGGCGAGCTGCTCCAGGCTCGGGTTATTGGCCCCAAGCGTTTGAGCGTCGAGTTCTGAGCTGGCCGTCGAAGACGGCGGGAATTACACTGCCGGGGTTTCCCATCCCAAGCGGCCATTAAAGTTATGCCATGCGTGGCCGATAGCCAGGGAAAGGTCGAAATCATCAAGAGGATGCCCCGTGAAAATCGACAATACACACCCCCTGCAGCGCCCGACGCAAACCGACAGCAAGGCCGCTCAGCCCGTCAAGCCTGACGCCGAGTCACAAGCCTCGAATCCGGCTTCCGTCGCGCACCTGAGCAACAAGACCCAGGATACGACCCAGGACATCGATACCGCACGCGTTGCCGAAATTCGCCAGGCAATCAGTGAAGGACGCCTGGAGATCGATTCAGGGCGCATTGCCGATGGCCTGATCGACAGCGTCCGCGACCTGCTCGGCAAGTCCGAAACCTGACCCTAACTACGTTTATCGGCGGAGACCACACCTATGAGCCTGGCCCAACACCTCGAGCGCGAACAAGAGCACCTCGAGGCATTCATTGCGCTGCTCGAGGCGGAGCGTGCCAGCCTCTCCGCAGGCGAAGTCGATGGCGAAACTCTGGCCGCCCAGGCACAACAGAAGCAGCAACACATGGAGCGCCTCGAAACGCTCGAGACTCAGCGACGTAACGTGCTGAGCAAGCTCGGCTATGGCCAGGGTCGCCAAGGCGCCGAAGCCGCCGCACGCGATGCCCGGTGCCTGGAGGCTTGGCATGCCTTTCTGAGCCGAGCGCTACACGCCAAACAACTCAACCAGTTGAATGGCGTACTGATCGGTTCGCGCATGAATCAGAACCAACGCATCCTCGACTTTCTCAATAACGCCGCCGGCAAGGCGCTCTACGGTCCCAACGGCCAATCACGCCGTCGCGGTTTCGGGGGAGTTACCTCTTCAGCCTGAACACATGCCCGGGGCACTCGAGTATGGCTGGCTTGCGCTGACCGACTGGCGTAACATCGAGTAACAAAACGATGGTAATAATTACAATCTGCAACGTAGAATGAATATTCGCTCATTGCAGAATACGCCATCATCGCCGTCGCCCTAAGCCTTGTCACTCGCATGGCCCAGGGCGTGGTTCGCGGCTAGGGATAAGCCAGTGATACCATCGCCTCTCATCCAGTCATTGCTCGATTGTCCGGCTCTTCCTTCAATTCCGGCTGTCATTCAGCGCGTCCTCGTTCTTGCCGCCGATCCCGATGTCCGCCTGCAGCCCATTCTGGACGCTCTACACAACGATCCGGCACTGACGGCACGGCTTATTTCCCTGGCAAACACCGTCCATTATGCGCAGTCCAGTCCCGCCGAAACGCTACGCGAAGCGGTCGAGCGACTGGGGCTCGACACCACCATATCCCTCTCGCTGGGTTTCAGCCTGGCAACGGCGTCACGTATCGATACGCAATCCTCCGGCTTCGATACTAGGCACTTCTGGCAACGCTCGTTGACCGCCGCCATCGCCGCCCAGGAGCTCGCCACACTGTGCTGCCAGGGCAACGAACTCGGTCCCGTGTTCACGGCGGCGCTATTGCAGGACATCGGCATGCTGGCTCTCAACGCCGTTGCTCCGCTCGATTATACGGAAGTCATCGGCACCCTCGACGACCACGACCAGATCGCACTGCGCGAGCGCTCGCACTTCGGTGCCGATCATGCCGAGATCGGAGCCTGGCTGACGGAAAACTGGGGGTTGTCATTACGCTGCTGCGAGTGGGTACGCCGCAGTCATGACCGACCGGTGCGAGAGGCTATCGCGCTGCCCGGTGACTGCGTCATGCTCTCCGGCCGTCTTGCCGATATCTGGCTGGCGTCGGATGGTCACCGCACCCTCGCCCAACTGGATCCCTGGCTGAGCGACGAACAGCAGCGCAGCGAACTGCTCGGCCGCATCCAGGCGCGACTTCCCCAGATGGCCGGGCTCTTCGACGTCGACGCCCCGGACACGCTCGACTCGCCGCGCCTGCTGATGGAAGCGAAGCAACTGCTCCTCGATCGTGCACTTCGCCTGCAATCCAGGCTCGAGCACCAGAGCCAGGAACTGGACGCTCTGCAGGCAGCCAACTGGCATCTCGACCACGCGCTACGCTATGACCCGCTGACCCAGCTCTATACCCGCCAGTACCTGCTGTCCTTGCTCGAGACGCATTTCGAACAGGCCTATCAGCTGTCCCAGGAGCTGTCGGTGGTATTTCTCGACCTCGACCATTTTAAGCAGATCAACGACGAGCACGGGCACCCGGTGGGCGACGAAGTACTCAAGAATTTTGCCAGCCTGCTCGTCGATCTGAGCGATCCGGACGTTCATGTCGGCCGTTACGGTGGTGAGGAGTTCATGGTGATACTGCCCGGTTACGACCGCCACCAGGCCGCCGGCTACGCCGATCACATCTGCAACACGCTGCGCAGCCGTCCGTTGCTCGACCACCGGGGGGCAGCGATCCAGATCACCGCCTCGGTCGGCATCGTCAGCCTCAAGGAGGAGGACTACGACTCAACCGATGAATTGATCCACCGGGCCGACCAGCGCATGTACCTGTCGAAGCGTACCGGACGCAACCGGGTGACCCACGAATAGACCGCGGTCTAGAGTCTGGCCTCGAGCCGGGCCAGTACCTGCTGACCGACCTGGTTGACCAGCGGTCGTGCCGCCTTGTCCACCGCCTTGGCGAGCAGGCGGTTGCGTATCTCGTAACTCACGCTGAGTTCGACCCGCGTGCCCTCCGGTACCGCGGTCAGGGTATAGCGCCCCTGGTTACGCACACCGGCCAGGGATTCCCAGGCCAACGTATGCGGCGGCTGCCGCTCCGTGACCTGCACGTCGAATTGCCAGTCACGTCCTATCACGTGAATGTGCCAGCGATAGCAGTCGTTGCCGAGGGGTTCGACGCGTTCGATCTTGTCCGAATAGTCGCTAAAGTTTTCGATGCGTTCCAGCAGTGCATAGACGCGTTCGGGTGCCGCCTTCAATACCGCACTGTGTTCGATGGTCGCCATGCGCTTCCTTGTTGAGCCGACGTTTTCCTAGAAGAGTACGCATTGTGATCGAGAATCGCCAAGTGCGGCATTGTCGGTCCGCATCGGCGATGAGTACAATGCCCGCTCGCTAGAAAGATCATACGTCCGGACACCCGGATCCCGGACGCCGTCTTCAACGGACCAATAAATTCTCCGGCAGGACCGACCATGAACGATTCTTTCCCGGCCACGGCATCCGCCAGGGCCGTCGTCATCTATTCCGGCGGTATGGACTCCTATACCGTCCTGCACCATGCCCTTCGCCAAGGCTATTCGGTACACGCCCTGTCCTTCGACTACGGCCAACGCCATGCCAGGGAACTCGATATCGCGCGCCGCGTCTGCCAACGGCTGGATCTCGCCCACCAGGTGATCGACATCCGGGCGATTCATTCGCTGATCGACGCTTCCGCCCTGACCGACAGCAGCCGAACGCTGCCCAACGGCGACTACGATAGCGATAGCCTGGCGACCACCATGGTCCCCAACCGCAACATGATTCTGCTGTCGCTGGCGATCGCCCATGCCGTCAACATCGGTGCCGATGTATGTTTCTACGGCGCCCACGGTGGCGATCACGTGCTCTATCCGGATTGTCGACCCGAATTCGTCGAGCGCATGAATGCCGCCTCGGCGGTGGCCAACTTCAATGCCGTGCGCATCGAGGCCCCCTACCTGCACGCCAGCAAGGCCGACATCCTCGCCGATGGCCTGGGCATGGGGCTCGACTATGCCGAGACCTGGACCTGCTACCAGGGCGGCGAGCTGGCCTGCGGCGCATGCGGCAGCTGCCGCGAACGCCTGGCGGCCTTCGCCGCACGAGGCCTCGCCGATCCATTGGCTTATCGCACCCTGCCGATGGAGTCGTGAGGATGTACCACCTCAAGGAAGCCTTCTACACGCTTCAGGGCGAGGGCGCGCGTACCGGCAGAGCCAGCGTTTTCTGCCGCTTCACCGGCTGTAACCTGTGGTCGGGACGCGAGGCCGACAGGGCACACAGCGCCTGCCGTTTCTGCGATACGGACTTTGTCGGCAGCGACGGCCAGAATGGCGGCCGCTTCAACGACGCCGGCGAGCTGGCCGGACATCTCGCCGCACTGTGGCCACACCCGCTGACGGCGGCCACGCCCTATGTGGTCTTCACCGGCGGCGAGCCTCTGCTGCAACTCGACGCAGGCCTGATCGAGGCCATGCAGGCTCGCGGCTTCGAGGTTGCCGTGGAGACCAATGGCACGCTACCGGCGCCACCCGGCATCGACTGGCTATGCGTCAGCCCCAAAAGCACGACGACGCTGGCTATCGACCACGGCGACGAACTCAAGCTGGTCTATCCTCAGCACGACGCCCCGCCATCGCGCTTCGCGAGCCTGGGCTTCGACCATTTCTACCTGCAGCCCATGGACACATCGGGCATCGCGTCCTCCCGCCATTGCTCCGATCCGCTCACTGCGGCGCTGTCCTATTGCCTGGAAAATCCGCAATGGCGTCTCTCGCTGCAGACTCATAAAACGCTTGGAATCGACTGATGACTCTTTTCGTCAACCACATCAGCCATGTCGATGTCTCCTTCTGGTGTCCGCAAAGAGGGCTCAGCGGCGCAAGCTGGGGCGTCGATGTCGAACTCGATGGACAACTGGGTGCGGATGGCATGCTGTTCGATTTCGGCGAGGTGAAGCCCTGGATCAAGGCAAGCCTGGACAACGGCCCCGACCACACCCTGCTGGTGCCAACCCGGGCGCCGGGCGTCACGGTCACTTTCCAGGACGAGGATTGCATCGTTCGAACCACGCAGCCTTACGCCATGGATGTGCGCGGGCCTCGACAGGCCTTCACGCTGCTGCCCTGGCCGGCCATTACCGCTGAACGTCTGGCGGCTCTCTATGGGGAACGACTCATTCAGCACCCGCCCCGACGGGTCGAATCGGTGCGCCTGCGATTCACCGAAGAAGCCATCGAAGGCGCGGCCTATGGTTATAGTCACGGCCTCAAGCGACATGGCGGAAACTGTCAGCGTATCGCTCATGGCCACCGCTCGCGGCTGCTGATCTGGTGCGACGGCGAACGCCGACCCTCACTCGAGCGCCACTGGGCCAGGCGTCTCGACACACGCTATCTGGCTCATGTCGAGGATATCCTCGAGCAGACGGATACAAGGGTGACGCTCGGCTACCGGGCCAGTCAGGGTGAATTCCGCCTGACCCTGCCCCGCGAGCGCTGTGAATTGCTGCCCACGGCGACGACCGTGGAGCAGATCGCCGCCTGGCTGGCCGCGCAGGTGTCATGCCACGATGCGCCGGACGCCCATATCCGCGTCCAGGCCTTCGAGGGCATCGACAAGGGAGCCTGTGCCGAATCGCCACGGCCTGCCCCCGTCACGAGCGAACCATGAGCGAACTCATCTCCAGCGACTCAGGCAGCGACGGTTGCCGGGCGGGCTGCGGCGCGTGCTGCATTGCGCCTTCGATCAGCTCGGCGATCCCCGGCATGCCCGATGGCAAGCCGGCCGGAGTCCGCTGCGTGCAACTCGATGACGACAACCTCTGCCGCCTGTTCGATGATCCACGCCGCCCGGCGGTCTGTCGGCGCTTCGACTTCGACCCCGAAGTGTGCGGCACCGACCGGTCGACGGCACTCGCCCGCATCGCCGCCCTGGAAGCGGCAACATGAAGGGATCGACTTATCTGCGGCACGCGAAGATAACGGTATAAAAGCGATACTGGAACTCAACCCCACCGAGATCGGACCCGTGGCACCACGAACTCCTGGCGAGCCCATGAAAAAGGCGCGGCCGTAGCCGTAATGCCAGTCAGTTAAGCCTACCTTCAATAAGCTGATCATGAGACCTTTCCCTGTCAGGTACACTGACAGGGAAAGGTCCATGCATTTCAGCAATGCCATCGATGCCATTGCCAAGGTGGTGCCCG
>NZ_CAAHFN010000065.1 GCF_900961225.1 Modicisalibacter radicis | reverse complement strand
ACGCGGCGCTGCAGGAAGAGGTGTTCGGCTCCACCTCGCTGGTGATCGAGTGCCGCGACCGGGCCGAGGTGAAGCAGGTCGCCGATCGACTCGAGGGCCAGCTCACCATCACCCTGCAGATGGACGACGCCGACCACGACGCGGCCCGCGACCTGCTGCCGACGCTCGAGCGCAAGGCCGGGCGCCTGCTGGTCAACGGCTGGCCGACCGGCGTCGAGGTGTGCCACGCGATGGTCCACGGCGGGCCTTTCCCGGCCACCTCGGACGTGCGCACCACCTCGGTGGGCAGCGCGGCGATCCATCGCTTCCTGCGGCCGGTGTGCTATCAGAACCTGCCCGACGCGCTGCGCCCCGAGGCACTCAAGGAGAGCAATCCGCTGGGCCTGAAGCGGTTGTATGACGGAAAGCGCGAGGGCTGAGCGGAAAAGCCACGCATGCTACAAGCGCCACGCACAAAGGGCGGCCCGAGGGCCGCCCTGTGTGTGAACGGGTGACTCGATATCGGCCCGGTGGTGACTGATTCGAAGAGCCGCTCAGATCAAGCCGAATGCGGTGAGGATGAAGACCCCGGCACTGAGCGTTAACAGCGAGGCGAAGGTGGTGATCACGATGACGTTGGCGGATAGCTGGGCGTTGCCGTTGACCGCCTTGGTCATGACGAAACTGGCGGCGGCACCGGGGCTGCCGAGAAACAGGAACAGGATGCCGAGTTCCGCGCCGCGAAAGCCCAGCGCCAGGGCACCGAGCACGCCGAGCATCGGCAACCAGACGATCTTCCACAGGCTGGCGTCGAGGGCCAGCCTGCTGCTGCGCTTGACCGACTTGAACGACAGCGTGCCGCCGATGCAGACCAGTGCCAGCGGCAACGACATGGCGCCGAAATAGTTGCCCGAGGTCATCAGCCATTCCGGCAGGTCGATCGCGAAGTAGGCGAAGGGGATGGCCAGCAGCACGCTGAGGATCAGCGGGTTCTTGGCGACATGGCCGATGATCGTCAGCACTCCGGATTTGGCGCTGGCGCTGTGGTAGGCCAGCACCGCCGCCGACAGCACGTTGTAGATGATGATGATCCCCCCGACCATGATCCCGCCGAGCGACAATCCGTAATCGCCATATTGGCTGGCTGCCAATGCCAGCCCGACGATGCCGCAGTTGCCGCGAAACGCACCCTGGGCGAAGACGCCGCGATCCTCGAACCGGCAACGCCAATGGGCCCAGGCCCAGACGAGGAAGAAGCTGAGTACGGAAAAGCCCAGGAAGTAGCCGATCAGCGCGGGCTGCAGGGCGACGCCGAGGTCGGCGCGGATGATGCTGAGAAAGATCAGGGTGGGCATGGTCGCCCGGAACACCAGCATCGAGGCGGTGGTGATGAAGTGCGCGTCGATCCAGCCGATGCGCTTGAAGAGAATGCCCAGAAAGACCATCGCGAAGACGGGCAGGGTGACGTTCAGGGTGTGGAGGAAGACATCCAGCAGGTTCATGGTAGCCGGTATCTCCCGAGGCTCTGTAAGAAAACCGTCTGTGCTCGCCGATATTGCGTTAGAAATCTTCTCAATATACTCATTGACTCCCCGTAAACTCGTGTGCGAGCCCAGTCCGCCTATTCGTTGATTCCTGCCGCGTCCGGCCTTCGCCCGCCGGCTTGACTGCCAACCTCAGCGAATCAGCCAGAAGCCGACGATCAGCGCGGCGATTACGGTGGCGAAGAACAGATTGTTGCGCAGACGGGTGTTGCGGGGGCGGGGGGATCGGGACACGGAGGCTCCTGGCAGCTATGGCCATGCCGGCAAGCGGGGTTGCCGGCAAAGTGGCCGGGACGGCGGCGTTGGCCGCGACAATTGTGGCATGATAAACCCGTTAGCCTGCTAGGCCCAGCCGCCGGCCGCTGCACCACCTCGAGGAAAGCCGTTCCATGACACGACCGCGCCTGGTTTTCGCACACGCCAACGGATTTACCGGCGCCAGCTATCGTCGCTTTCTCGCACCGCTGGCGGAGCGCTTCGAGCTGTTTCCGCTGGACCGCCTGGGCCACGACCCGGCGTTCCCGGTCAGCGACAACTGGCCGGCGCTGCGTGACGAGCTGCTCGCTCAGGTTCGGCGTTTCGACGAGCCGGTCGTCGGCGTCGGCCACTCGATGGGCGGCGTGCTGATGCTGATGGCTGCCGCGGCCGCGCCGCAGGCTTTTCGCTGCGTGGTGATGCTCGACCCGCCGTTGATGGTGGGCCGTGATGCGTTGGCACTCCGTCTAGCCAAGCGTCTGGGGCTGGCGGAGCGTGTCACCCCGGCCGGGCGCAGCCGGGGGCGACGCACGACCTGGCCCGATCGCGACGCGATGGGGCATTATCTGCGCCGCCGCGCGCTGTTCTCGCGCTTCACGCCCGAGGCGCTGGAAGATTACATCAACGGCGCGACGCGTCAGCTGGACGACGGCAGTGTCGAACTGGTCTTCGAATCGACCACCGAGGTGGCGATATTTCGCCATCTGCCGGACCGCCTGCATGGGCTGTCCCGGCGCCTCGACGTGCCTGCGGCACTGATTGCCGGTCGGCAATCCGACCTGATGACGCCGGCGCGTCGGCAACGCTTGCGCCGCCATGGCATCGACGTGCGCGAGGTCCCGGGCGGCCACATGTTTCCCATGGAGGCGCCACAGGCCGCGCGCGAGGCGCTCGTCGCCACCATCGATCAACTGCTGGGGAGGGAAGGATGAGAACAGCCGAGGAGATATCACTGGCCGATGGCCGGCTGGCCGGACTGGCCTGGGGCGAGGTCGGCGCGCCGACCTGGCTGGCGCTGCACGGCTGGCTGGACAACGCGGCGAGTTTTTCGCGCCTGGCACCGCGCCTTGCCGACGCCCTGGGCATTCGCCTGGTGGCGATCGACTTCGCCGGACACGGGTTGTCCCGGTGTCACCCGGCGGGCGTCTATTACGCCATCTGGGATTACACGCACGATGTGCTCGACGCACTGGCATCGCTGGGCCTGGAGCGGGCCACGCTGCTCGGCCACTCGATGGGCGCCGGGGTCGCCTGTCTGGTGGCCGCGGCCATGCCCGAGCGGGTCGCGCGGCTGGTGCTCATCGACGGCCTGGGCACGCTGACCACGCCCAGCGAGGACAGTGCGGCCCAGCTGCGCAAGGGGTTGATCGCCCAACGCAGGCGGATATCCCCGTCACCCCGCTATGCCGATATCGAGAGTGCCATCGCCGCACGTGTCGGCGGCGGCGTGACGCCCATCGATGCGGCGACCGCCGAGCCGCTGGTGACGCGCAACGTGGCGCGGGACGCCGAGGGCGGCTGGCGGCTGCGTACCGATGGCCGCCTGCTGCGGCCCTCGCTGGTGCGTTTCTGCCCCGAGCAGGCCCTGGCGATACTCGGCGCCATTCAGGCGCCGTCGCTGCTGGTCGAGGGCGAGCAGGGCATTCTCGGCGGGCACGGCTTCGCCCATCGTGCCCGCCAGGCGCTGGTGACGCTCGAGCGGCGCGTGCTGCCCGGCGGGCATCATCTGCATCTGGAGCCGGACGCCGTGGCGGCGGTGGCGGCGGCGATCGGCGAATACGTCGCGGAGTCGGCCGGCAGCGCCGAGGGCGTGACGGCCATGCAGGGTGTGCAAGACAAGTGAGGGAGGCGGCATGAGCAAGCGGGTTGCGCTGGTACTGGGCAGCGGTGGTGCCCGGGGCTATGCGCATATCGGTGTCATCGACGAGCTCGAGGCGCGTGGCTACGAGGTGGTGGCGATCGCCGGCTGTTCGATGGGTGCGGTGATCGGCGGCGTCTATGCGGCCGGCGAGCTTCAGGGCTACCGCGACTGGGTCACCCGGCTCGATTACTTCGATGTCCTGCGGCTGGTCGACGTGACCTGGAGCCCGATGGGCGCGATGCGCGCCAGCAAGGTGATGTCGCGTATCTCGAAACTGGTCGGCGATACCCGGATCGAGGATCTGCCGATTCCGCTGACTACCGTGGCCACCGACATCGGCCGCCAGCGCGAGGTATGGTTCCAGAGCGGGCCGCTGCTGCGCGCGATCCGGGCATCCATCGCCGTGCCCGGACTTATCACCCCGGTGCATATCGGCGATCAGGTGCTGGTCGACGGCGGCCTGCTGAATCCGTTGCCGATCATTCCCACGGTTTCCGCCCAAGCCGATCTGATCCTGGCGGTCAACGCCACTGCCCAGACCCACAAGCCGGTGACCCTGAAAGAGCTCTTGCCGGCCGACGAAGCGGCCGAGGAACAGCGGCGCGAGGCCATGCAGGACGCCTCCGGGCACGGGCTGTCGGTCTGGTTCGATGGGATGCGCAGCCGCGCCCAGCGAATGTTTGCCAACGGCGGCGACGAGGATCCGGGCACCCACGGGAACGCGGGCGACTCACGCGCCGCCGAGCGCGCCTGGGGCAAGCTCGACATCATGCTGACTTCGTTCGAGATCACCCAGGCGGCGCTGGCCATGTACAAGATCGCCGGTTACCCGCCGGATGTACTGGTGGAGATCCCCAAGACGGTATGCGGCGCCTACGAGTTCCATCGCGCCGAGGCGTTGAT
Organism: Modicisalibacter radicis; assembly: GCF_900961225.1. Lineage (GTDB taxonomy): Bacteria > Pseudomonadota > Gammaproteobacteria > Pseudomonadales > Halomonadaceae > Modicisalibacter. Next base: position 377,468 of record NZ_CAAHFN010000065.1, on the reverse strand, counting down.
CTGCCTGGGCCGTCATCTGGGGGCGCAGGCCCTGGATCGCTACGAGGGCAAGCGCGACCTGACCACGGCGGCCGGCGAGCCGCCGGATACGCAGCGTCACCCGAGCGTGACGCAAGCGCCACCGTCCTCGACGAACGAGGGGCCGGGGCCCAAGGACGTCGCGAAGGCCAGGAAAACGAAATAGCACACACCCCGCGACGGGCTGTCAGGCGTCCCTGCCACGTCGGCGCAGCAGCACGTAAACCGCGCCGGTACCTCCATCGGCGTCGCGCGCCGAACTAAACGCCAGTACGCTCGGCCATTCGCGCAGCCAGGCGTTGACGTGGCTCTTGATCACCGGATAGTCGGCCATGCCTGTCCAGGCCTTGCCATGCACCACCAGCACGCAGCGCAGCCGCTCGGCGCGCGCGTCGTGCAGGAACCGCTCGAGATGGTCGCGGGCCTCGTCGAGGGTATAGCCGTGCAGGTCGAGCCCGGCCTGCCAGTCGATCTGACCGCGCTTGAGCGCGCTATGGGTGCGGTAGGGGAGGTCGGCGACGGCGAAGTCCAGCGGCGTGCTGGGGCGCACCGGCTCGACACGCCCGTCGCTGGTGCGGCTGCGCGGCGCGTCGGCCGCCGCCGAGGCGGCCGCTTCGCGCCTTGCCGCCAGGCGCTGAGTGTCGTCGCGACGCGGCTTGCCCGGGTCGGCGCGATCGCTGATCAGACGCTGTACGCCGGCTTCCTTCAGGGCCTGGCGAAACAGCGAGATCTCCTCGTCGGGCGGGCTGCGCCGTCGGCTCATGCGGCACTCTCTTCAGGTAACGGGGAATGGGGGCGCGAAAGCGCCCCAGTATAGCGACTGAGGCGCGACTGTGAAGCGTGGCGCGGGGCAGGTACAATCGCCGTCAATTCAGCCTTACCCCGTATCTGCACAGGACGACGCGTGACCGCTCCCCATACCTCTGGCGCAGGCCCATCGGCCGCCATCCACTCGGCCGACAGCACACTGGCCCTCGACGATGCGCAGCTCGCCGCGCAGCTTCATACGCTGCGCGACTGCCTGCGCTGGACGACCAGCGAATTCCACGTGCAGCGCCTGCACTTCGGGCACGGCACGGCGAGCGCCTGGGACGAGGCGGTGGCGCTGGTGCTCGGCGCGCTGCATCTGCCCTGGGACGTCGACCCGGCAGTGCTCGACGCGCGGCTGCTCGATATCGAGCGCGAGCGCATCGTCGCGCTGGTACGGGCGCGAATCGAGACGCGCAAGCCCTTGCCCTACCTGCTCGGCGAGGCGTTCTTCGCCGGCCAGCCATTCTCGGTCGACGAGCGGGTGCTGATTCCGCGTTCGCCGATCGCCGAGCTGATCGAGCACCACTTCGCCGCCTGGTTCCCCGCGGCGCCGCCGGCACGCATCCTCGATCTGTGCACGGGGTCGGGCTGCATCGGCATCGCCAGCGCGCTGCACATGCCTACCGCCGAAGTCGATCTGGCCGATGTCAGCCCCGAGGCGCTGGCGGTGGCCAAGATCAACATCACTCGCCACGAGGTCGGCGATCGCGTGCGCGCGGTACTCGCCGACCTGTTCGACGGCCTCGACGGGCAGCGCTACGACCTGATCGTCGTCAATCCCCCCTATGTCGATGCCCGCGACCTGGCGGGGATGCCCGCCGAGTTCCGCCACGAGCCGGCCCTGGCGCTGGGTGCCGGAGCCGACGGCCTGGATATCGTGCGCCGTCTGCTGCGCGAGGCGCGCGCTCACCTCAACGACGACGGCGTATTGATCGTCGAGGTCGGCAATTCCGATCGCCACCTGGAAGCCGCCTACCCCGAAGTGCCGTTCCTGTGGCTGGAATTCGAGCGCGGCGGCCACGGCGTGTTCGCGCTGACCGCCGGCGAGCTCGACGCGTATGCCGCCCGTTTCGCCTGATTCCCGTTTCGTCCGACTCCATTCGAGGATCGCTGCATGTCCGGCAATACCTTCGGCAAGCTGTTCACCGTAACCACCTTCGGCGAGAGCCACGGTCCGGCGCTGGGCGCCATCGTCGACGGCTGCCCGCCGGGGCTGGCCTTGAGCGAAGCCGACCTGCAGCGCGACCTGGACCGTCGGCGCCCGGGCTCGTCGCGGCATACCACCCAGCGCCGCGAGCCCGATGAGGTGCGCATCCTCTCCGGGGTCTTCGAAGGCGAGACCACCGGCACCCCGATCGGCCTGATGATCGAGAATACCGATCAGCGCTCCAAGGACTACTCGAACATCAAGGACCAGTTCCGCCCGGCGCATGCCGATTACACCTACCACCACAAGTACGGCCGTCGCGACTATCGCGGCGGCGGCCGCTCGAGCGCCCGCGAGACCGCGATGCGGGTCGCCGCCGGAGCGATCGCCAAGAAGTACCTGGCCAGCCAGGGCATCACGGTGCGCGGCTACATGAGCCAGCTCGGCCCGATCGCCATCGACTTCAAGTCGTGGGACGGCGTCGACGACAACCCCTTCTTCTGCCCCGATCCGGCCAGACTGCCCGAGCTCGAGGCGTTCATGGATCAGCTTCGCCGCGACCAGGACTCGGTCGGTGCCAGGATCAGCGTGATCGCCGAAGGCGTGCCGGTAGGGCTGGGCGAGCCGGTCTTCGATCGCCTGGACGCCGACCTGGCGCATGGCCTGATGAGCATCAACGCGGTCAAGGGCGTGGAGATCGGCGATGGTTTCGCCGCCATCGCCCAGCGCGGCAGCGAGCACCGCGACGAGATGACCCCCCAGGGGTTTGTTTCCAATCACGCCGGCGGTGTGCTCGGCGGGATCAGCTCGGGGCAGGCATTGATCGCCCACCTGGCGCTCAAGCCGACCTCGAGCATTACCCGGCCCGGGCGCTCCATCGACACGCATGGCAACCCCGTCGAGGTGGTCACCAAGGGGCGCCACGATCCCTGCGTGGGCATTCGCGCGACGCCCATCGCCGAGGCGATGATGGCGCTGACGCTGATCGATCACCTGTTGCGCCATCGCGCCCAGAACGCCGACGTCGCGGTGTCGACGCCGCGACTGCGCTGATTCGCCGCGCCGGTTCCGGCCGGCGCGGGGCCGTTCGCATCCTTTCCTGTAGCGCTTCCCCGAGCGTCGCTTTTCGCCGACCGGTTACGCCGTATTGCCTGCTACACTCAAGTCGACACGTACCGACTTGAGTCCTGCCATGAAAATAAACGTCGAGTTCGACATGACCCCGGCAGAATTTCGCCAGGCGCTGGGGCTGCCCGATGTCGATGCCTTCCAGCGCGAGATGATGTCGCGTATCCAGCAGCAGATGGATGCCGGCGTCGAGGGGTATGATCCCTGGAATCTGATGCAGCCTTTCTTGCAGCAGGGCATGACCCAGGGCATGACCCAGTTCGGTAATTACCAGCAGATGATGCTGGACATGTTGCGCAAGGCGGGCAGTTCCTCTTCCACCGAGCAACCGGAAAAGGACGAAAAGACGGGCGGCGCGGCCAGTCGCTCCACCGCAGGCGCATCGGCGACCTCGCGGCAGAACCGCAAGTCGTGACCAAGCGTCTATTGCAAGGTCGCAAGTGGCCGGCTACGCTTTGTGCGGTGCAGCATGCAGTCTGTGCTGCATCGCATTGCCGACCTGTCTACGCCGTTCCTCCAGGAGGGATTCGAGATGCAGCAAGACAAGATGTTCAATAGCTTCGCCGACCAGGCCAAGAGCTTCTTCGAGCCGATGCGCAAGATCAACGGTCTGATGCTGGACAACATGGAAAAGATGACCCAGTACCAGCTCGAATCGATGAAGCGCTACACCCAGATGGGTACCGAGCGCATGCGCGCCGCCTCGGAGATCCAGAGTGCCGATGACCTGCGCGACTTCACGACGCGCCAGGCCGAGCTGATGAACGAGCTCTCCCAGCAGATGATCGAAGACGCGCGAGCCATGACCGAGCTGAGCATGTCCTTCAGGAATGAACTGGAGCAGGGCCTCAGCGAAGCCAGCCAGAAGGCCGCCGATCAGGCGAATCAGACCGCCAAGGCAGCAAGCGAGTCGGCCAAGTCGGCTACCGAATCGGCCTCGGCCAAGTCGAGCGGCGGCGGTAATAGCAGCTCCAGCAGCAGTTCGTCACGCAAGTCCAGCTGATGTCGTTGGCGAGGCCGGGTTCGCGCCCGGCCCGCCCGTTCGAACGAACACATCGGACGCCGCCGCCATTACGGCGGCGGCGTCCCCCTGTCATCGACAGTAACGCGCGTCTCATTGCTGCCAGCCATGGCTATACAGCGATGATCGTCATCGAATGCGGTACGGGGATCCCGAGGAGGACGCATGGCGTCAGAGTGGCCGAGAGAGTGGTCGGGTGAGTGGCAGGCGCTGGTCGATCCGGAACTGACCGCGCAGTTGGAAGCGATCGGTCTGGAGTACCAGACGCTGATGGGGGAGATGGTCGAGCGAATCTGGCCGAGCGAGGCCGCCTCCGCCGTTTACGAGGACATGCAGCAGAGCATTCGCGCCGCCGCCGAGGTGCTCGCCAGCCGGCCCGACGCACTCTACCGGGCCCAGTTGCACGCCGCCGAGCGTCAGTGGCAGATATGGCAGCAGGCGATGCGTGATGTGGCCGGCGATGTCGGCGAGCTGATCGTCGAGCCCGACCCCAAGGATCGCCGGTTCAAGGATGACGCCTGGCGACAGGATCCCTTCTATCGCTTCGTGCTTCAGCAGTATCTGGTGTTCGCGCAGTGGGTCGAGGCGCTGGTCGACAGCGTCGAGGGCCTGGACGACAAGCAGAAGCACAACCTGGCGTTCTATGCCCGGCAGTATGTCAGCGCCATGGCGCCGAGCAACTTCGTCACCACCAATCCCGAAGTGATGCGCATCACTCGCGAGACTCGGGGCCAGAACCTGCTCGATGGCCTGGCGCGGCTGCGCGAGGACCTGGCCAATTCCGCCGAAGGCCTCAACGTGTCGATGACCGACCGAGAGGCTTTCCATATCGGCGAGAATATCGCCGTGACGCCCGGCGAGGTGATCTACGAGAATGAACTGATCCAGTTGATCCAGTACGCCCCGACCACCGAGAAGGTGTTCAAGACGCCGCTGCTGGTGGTTCCGCCGTGGATCAACAAGTACTACATTCTCGACCTGCGCCCGGACAACTCGCTGATGCGCTGGCTGGTCGAGCAGGGCCACACGGTATTCTTGATCTCGTGGCGCAACCCCGGGCCCGAGCAGCGCGACCTGACCTGGGCCGACTACATGCAACTGGGACCGATCGCCGCGATGGGGGCGATCGAGCAGGCCTGCGGCGAAAAATCGGTCAACCTCTTCAGTTACTGCGTCGGCGGTACCCTCGCCGCCTCGACGGTGGCCTACCTGACCAGCACCCGGCGCGCACGCAAGGTGCGCTCGGTCACCTATCTGGCGACGCTGCAGGATTTCAGCGATCCTGGCGAGATCGGCGTGTTCGTCAACGAGCCGATCCTTCAGGGCATCGAACGCCAGCTCGCGGCCGATGGTTATCTCGACGGCCGGGTCATGGCGTTTTCCTTCAACCTGTTGCGCGAGAACGATCTGTTCTGGTCGTTCTTCGTCAACAATTACCTCAAGGGCGAGACGCCGGCGGCGTTCGACCTGCTGTACTGGAACACCGACGGCACCAACCTGCCCGCGGCGACCCACGGCTGGTACCTGCGCAACATGTACCTGGAGAACCGGCTGGTCGAGCCGGGCGGCATCGAGCTCGACGGCGTCAAGATCGACCTGCGCAAGATCTCCACGCCGAGCTATTTCGTCTCGGCGCGCGACGATCATATCGCCAGGTGGAACTCCACCTACTACGGCACCCAATACCCCAAGGGGCCTGTGACCTTCGTGCTGGGCGGCTCGGGGCACATTGCCGGCATCGTCAATCCGCCGAGCAAGAACAAGTACGGCTACTGGACCAACGCCGAGCTGCCGCCGACGCCCGAGGAGTGGTTCGCCGGCGCGACCCACAACGAGGGCTCATGGTGGCCGCACTGGCAGGCGTGGATGATCGATAACGGCTACGTCGACATGGCCAGGCGGGTTCCCGCCCGACAGCCGGGCGAGGGCGAACTGAAGCCGATCGAGCCGGCACCGGGGCGCTACGTGCGCCAGTCGATTCCGCAGGTGCTGGGGCTGCTCGCGGGTGCCGAAGCGCATGACGAGACGGCAGCGGACGGCGAGTCCCGGGGCGATGGCGTCGGCCAGGAAAGGCAGTGATCCGCGGGGGCGTGTGAAAGCTTGATCAGGCGCCCGCCGCCGCGTCGAGCAGGGCCAGCATCGAGCGGGCGGCGTTGGAAAGCGTGCGGCTCTTGTGCACGATATAACCCAGCGGGCGCTCGATCGGACGATGATCGATCGGCAGGATCGTGACCTCGTCGTCGATCAGCGATTCCGGCAGTAGGCTCCAGCCCAGCCCGATGGCCACCATCATCTTGAGCGTCTCGAGGTAATTGGTCGATAGCGCCACGTCGACCCTCAGCCCCTCGCGGGCGAAGGTCTCGACCACGATCCCCCGGGTGAAGGTCAGGTGACCCGGCAGCACCGCATCGAAGCCGGTCAGGGCCGACAGCGAGAGCGTGCGGTGACCGGCCAGCGGGTGATCGTTGCCGCACACGAAGCGCAGCTGGTCGACCCACACCGGCACCACCGTGAGCTGCGGGTCCGGCGACGGGGCCAGTGTCACCACGGCGATCTCCAGTTCGCCGTCCAGGACCCCCTGATAAGCCTGCTCCGAGTCGAGAAAGCGCATGTCCATGCGCACGTCGGGGTGCGCCTGGGTGTAAGTCTTGAGCAGCGGCGGCAGGCGGTGCAGGCCGATGTGGTGGCTGGTGGCCATGGTCAGGCTGCCGCCGACGTCGCCGGCCAGGTTGGCCAGGGCGCGTCGGCTGTCGTCGACCATCACCAGGATCTCGCGGGCCCGCGGCAGCAGCAATCGACCGGCTTCGGTCAGCGAGACGCGGCGAGCGATACGGTCGAACAGGCGTACGCCGAGCTGGTCCTCGAGGGTGGCGATGCGCTTGCTGACCGCCGGCTGGGTCAGGTAGAGCGCCTCGGCGGCCAGCGAAAATGAGCCATGATCGGCCACCGCGACGAACGCCTGCAGGCTCTGGGTATCCATGATCCCTCTCTTGGTATTCCGTTTCGGAATTCAAAGAATAAATAACATGAATTGCTTTCATGGGTAAGGGGCCATTAACCTTGCACATGACAAGGCACCTCACACATCAAGAGTGCCGCTACTCCTGACCGGACCGACCGGATCAAGACCGACTAATGGCGCCGCGGCGCCGGACGCTCGAACGAGCACGCTGGAGGAGACCCATGGCAGGCCAGACCCTTTACGACAAGTTGTGGTCGCAGCATCTGGTCAAGCAGCGCGACGATGGCAGCGCGCTGATCTACATCGACCGTCACCTGCTGCACGAAGTGACTTCACCGCAGGCCTTCGAGGGGCTGCGTCTGGCCAAGCGCAAGCCGTGGCGGCTGGACGCCAATCTGGCGACGCCGGATCACAACGTGCCCACCACGCTGCTCGAGCGCGCCGAAGGCAATGCCGGCATCAAGGATCCGGTGTCGCTGATCCAGGTGCAGACACTCGACGACAACTGCCAGTCGTTCGGCATCGAGGAGTTTCGCATCAACGACGCCCGCCAGGGTATCGTCCACGTGGTCGGCCCCGAGCAGGGCGCCACCCTGCCGGGGATGACCGTGGTCTGCGGCGATTCGCACACCGCCACCCACGGCGCCTTCGCGGCGCTGGCCCACGGCATCGGGACCTCCGAGGTCGAGCACGTGCTGGCGACCCAGTGCCTGCTGGCGCAGAAGATGAAGAACCTGCGCGTGCGTGTCGAGGGCCGGTTGGGCGTCGGCGTCACCGCCAAGGACATCGTGCTCGCGGTGATTGGGCGCATCGGCACCGCCGGCGGCACCGGCTACGCCATCGAATTCGCCGGCAGCGCGATCCGCGAGCTGTCGATGGAAGGCCGCATGACCATCTGCAACATGGCCATCGAGGCCGGCGCCCGGGTCGGCCTGGTGGGGGTCGACGACACTACCATCGACTATCTCCGCGAGCGCCCCTACGCGCCGGCGGCCGATCTCTGGGACGCCGCGGTGGCCGACTGGCGCGCGTTGGTCTCGGACGACGATGCCGTGTTCGACAAGGAGGTGGTGTTCGACGCCGCCGAGATCGCCCCGCAGGTCACCTGGGGGACCAGCCCCGAGATGGTCGCGCCGGTCACCGGCTCGGTACCCGACCCGGATGCCGAGGCCGACGAGACCGTGCAGGGCGGCATCCGCCGCGCGCTCGCCTACATGGGTCTGGCGCCGCAGCAGAAGATCGCCGACATCCGGCTCGACAAGGTGTTCATCGGCTCGTGCACCAACTCGCGCATCGAGGACCTGCGCGAGGCGGCCAAGGTCGCCCGCGGCGGGCGCATCGCCGACTCGATCAAGCTGGCGATGGTGGTGCCGGGCTCCGGCCTGGTCAAGCGCCAGGCCGAGGCCGAGGGGCTCGACAGGGTATTCATCGAGGCCGGCTTCGAGTGGCGCGAGCCGGGTTGCTCGATGTGCCTGGCGATGAACGCCGACAAGCTCGAGCCCGGCGAGCATTGCGCCTCGACCTCGAACCGCAACTTCGAGGGTCGCCAGGGCTACGGCGGTCGCACCCACCTGGTCAGCCCGGCGATGGCCGCGGCCGCCGCGCTGGCCGGTCACTTCGTCGACGTTCGTGAATTCCATGCCCAGCCCCAGGAGGCCTGAACCATGCATGCATTGAAGACGCACCGGGGCCTGGTGGCGCCGCTCGACCGCGCCAACGTCGATACCGACCTGATCATTCCCAAGCAGTTTCTCAAGTCGATCAAGCGTACCGGCTTCGGTCCCAACCTGTTCGACGAGTTGCGCTATCTGGACGAGGGCTACCCGGGCCAGGATGTCGCGAAGCGCCCGCTCAACCCGGACTTCGTGCTCAACCAGCCGCGTTACCAGGGCGCCAGCGTACTGCTCGGACGGCGCAACTTCGGTTGCGGCAGCTCCCGCGAGCACGCGCCCTGGGCGCTCGAGGACTTCGGCTTCCGGGTGATCATCGCGCCGAGCTTCGCCGACATCTTCTACAACAACGCCTTCAAGAACGGCATCCTGCTTATCGCCCTCGACGAGGCCACGGTCGAGCGGCTGTTCCAGGCCGTCGAGGCCAATGAAGGCTATCGGCTGGACGTCGACCTCGAGGCGCAGACCGTCACCACCCCGGAAGGCGAGGTGCTGCACTTCGACGTCGATGCCTTCCGCAAGCATTGCCTGCTCAACGGCCTCGACGACATCGGCCTGACACTCGAGCACGAGGACGCGATCCGCGAGTTCGAGCAGCGTCATCGTCAGGCGCGGCCCTGGCTGTTCCGCCAGGCCGGCTGATCGGAATCTCGTCAGCTCCCAGACAACCACAACGCTGGACGCAAAAAGGGATACCGCCAACGGGCGGGCGCGCAGGGAAAGCGCCTCTATACGAATTAGGAGGGTTGCAATTATCGACGTGAGCGAGAGGCGCTGGGGACAGGTCGAAGAGGAGGTCATTTGCCATGGATGGCAAATGTAGCGCCCACGGATGGGTTCACAGCGCCTCCTCGAAGACCTGTCGCCGGGCAGCCTCGCGTTCGACTGTCATCCACGATAGCCCTTGTTCACGAATCCGCGGCCTCGCAGGAGGCCGGGTACGCTAGGAAACGCTCATGAGTCGCAAGATTCTCGTTCTGCCGGGCGATGGCATCGGCCCGGAAATCACCGCCGAGGCGGTCAAGGTGCTCGATGTCTGCCGCGCGCAGGGCCTCGACGTGACCCTCGAGGAGGGGCTGGTCGGCGGTGCCGGCTACGATGCCACCGGTGAGCCGCTGCCGGCCGATACGCTGAGCAAGGCCAGGGCGGCCGACGCGGTGCTGCTGGGCGCCGTCGGCGGCCCCAGGTGGGACGCCCTGGAGGATATCGCCAAGCGCCCCGAGAAGGGCCTGCTGGGCCTGCGCAAGGAGCTCAACCTGTTCGGCAACCTGCGCCCGGCGATTCTCTACCCGCAGCTCGCCGAGGCCTCGAGCCTCAAGCCCGAGATCGTCTCCGGGCTCGACATCATGATCGTCCGCGAACTCACCGGCGGCATCTACTTCGGCCAGCCGCGCGGCATCGAACAGCGCGACGGCCAGCGCGTGGGCTTCAACACCTACGTCTATTCCGAGGCCGAGATCGAGCGCATCGGCCGGGTGGCCTTCGAGATGGCACAAAAGCGCGGCAAGCGGCTGTGCAGCGTCGACAAGGCCAACGTGCTCGAGGTCACCATGCTGTGGCGCGAGGTGATCAACCGCCTGGCGCCGGAGTACCCCGACGTCGAGCTGTCGCACATGTACGTCGACAACGCCGCCATGCAGCTGGTGCGCGCGCCCAAGCAGTTCGACGTGATCGTCACCGGCAACATGTTCGGCGACATCCTCTCCGATGCCGCGGCGATGCTCACCGGCTCGATCGGCATGCTGCCCTCGGCGTCGCTCAACGAACACGGCCAGGGCATGTACGAACCCTGCCACGGCAGCGCGCCGGACATCGCCGGACAAGGCCTGGCCAACCCACTGGCGACGATCCTCTCGGTGGCCATGATGCTGCGCTACAGCCTCGACGAGAACGCCCTGGCGCTGCGCATCGAGCGCGCCGTGGGCCGGGTGCTCGACCAGGGCCTGCGCACCGCCGACATCGCCTACCCGGGCACGCGGCAGGTGACCACCGCCGAGATGGGCGACGCCGTGGTGACGGCTTTTCACGAAGGCTAGCCAGGGCCCGAGCGGGGCGGCGAGGCAGGCCTGGGGCTGATTTGTTAGAATGGCGTTTATTCACCAGCCGTTTTGTCCGGAATCCCGGGTAAGTCACAGCACATAGGTTACCGAACACGAGGAGGACCGTTTTCATGTTGAAAGTCGGATTTGTGGGTTGGCGAGGCATGGTCGGCTCCGTGCTCATGCACCGCATGCGCGAGACCGATGACTTCACCGGTATCGAGCCGGTGTTCTTCACCACGTCGCAGGTCGGCAAGCCGGGCCCCGATGTCGGCGTCGAGGTGCCGCCGCTCAAGGATGCCTTCGACCTCGAGGCGCTCAAGGCGCTCGACGTCGTGGTCACCTGCCAGGGCGGCGACTACACCGGCGAGGTCTACCAGCCGCTGCGCGAGTCCGGCTGGAAGGGCTACTGGCTGGACGCCGCCAGCACGCTGCGCATGAGCGACGATGCGACCATCGTCCTCGATCCGGTCAACCGTCACGTGATCGATGCCCAGCTCGACCGCGGCACCCGTACCTTCGTCGGCGGCAACTGTACCGTCAGCCTGATGCTGATGGGGCTGGGCGGGCTGTTCGACGCCGACCTGATCGAGTGGATGACCTCGATGACCTACCAGGCGGCTTCCGGTTCCGGCGCCAAGCACATGCGCGAGCTGCTCAGCCAGATGGGCTCGCTGCGCGACAGCGTGCAGCACGAGCTCGAGGATCCCGCCAGCGCGATCCTCGATATCGATCGCAAGGTCTCCGAGGCGATGCGCGGCGAGGGCTTTCCGGTCGAGAACTTCGGCGCGCCGCTGGCCGGCGGCCTGTTGCCGTGGATCGACAAGGCGATGGACAACGGCCAGAGCAAGGAAGAGTGGAAGGGCGGTGTCGAGAGCAACAAGATCCTCGGCCACGGCGCCAATCCGATCCCCATCGACGGTCTGTGCGTGCGAATCGGCGCGATGCGCTCGCACAGCCAGGCGTTCACCATCAAGTTGAAGCGCGATGTGCCGATGGATGAGATAGAGGATCGCATCGCCAGGCACAACGACTGGGTCAAGGTGGTTCCCAACGAGAAGGAAGCCACCCTGCGCGAGCTGACGCCGGCGGCGGTCACCGGCACCATGAACGTGCCGGTGGGGCGCCTGCGCAAGCTGGCGATGGGCGGTGAGTACCTGACCGCCTTCTCGGTCGGCGACCAGCTCCTGTGGGGTGCCGCCGAACCGCTCAAGCGGATGCTGGCGATTCTGCGCGAACGCTAGGTGCCCACAGCATGGCGAATCGTACCGCGACGCCTCCTTCGGGAGGCGTCGTTGCGTTGGCGGCGAGAGAATCTGTCGTCGCTTGTCCCATGCCCTGCCTCGGTGAGCAGATTTATGGTAAGTAGGAATGAGCGGTAAGTGAGCCAAACAAATGACGTCATCACTCATGCGGGGGTGGCGCGGCGCCCGACGCGGGGAACATCGATGAGACGCACACTATCCTGGGGCACGCTATTGTCGTTGCTGGTGGCCAGCCCCATGGCGCTGGCCCTGGGGATGGCGGCTCCACGGGTCGAATCCACGCTCGACGCGCCGTTGCAGGCCAGCTTGCCGCTCACCGATATCGGCGGGCTCGATCCCTCGCTGATCAAGGCACGCCTTGCCTCGGCCGATGCCTTTGCCGAGGCAGGCATCCCGCGGACCACCCTGGTGGAAAGCGTGAACGCCGCAATCTCCCGCGGGCCCGGCGGCCTGACGGTGATGCTGAGCACCTCGCAGGCGGTGCACGAACCCTATCTCAACCTGCTGTTGACCCTCGAGTGGCCGGGCGGCCGGCAGCGTCAGGAAGTCACCCTGTTGCTCGATCCGCCGGGCTATGCGCAGATGCCGGCGTTGCAATCGGAATCGGCTCGGTCGCTGGATCGGCCAGCGCGGGCCGAAACGGCGGAACCGTCGCCCGGGCCGACGATCGCGCGCCGCGAGTCCGCCGCGGCGGGGCGGATCCGTGTCGCCAGTGGCGATACGCTATGGGTGCTGGCCGATCGCGTGCGCCCCGAGGGGGTTGGCATCGAACGCATGATGCTGGCCCTGCAGCAGGCCAACCCCGAGGCGTTTCCCGGCGGCAACATCAACCGCTTGCGCGCCGGTGCGACGCTCGACGTGCCCGATCGGCAGGCGATACTCGCCAGCGACGACGATGCCGGCCGGCGTGTCGAGCAACAGAATCGCCTGTGGCAGGCGCAGCGCGACGGCGAAGCCGGCGACAGCGAGGCTGCCGATGGAACTGTCGCTACCCGCATGGGAGCGGAGGGTGGCGTGGAGAACGCGAGCGGCGCCCGAACCGACCAGGGGCAGGACCCGTCGCGGTTGACGCTGCTCAACGACAGGCCCCTCGACGCGCCTCAGGCCGCGGACGGGGCCGACGCGGGCGCGGCGTCGCTCCCGACCGAGGCCCGCGAACGGCTGGCCGGGCTCGAGGCGCAGCTCGCCGACACCCGCCGGGCCCTGGAGCGGGCGCATGAGCAACGCGACCAGCTGGCCGGTCAGGTCGGCACCCTGAGCGAAGAGGTCGACGCCCTGCGCGAGCAGCTGGAGGGCCTGTCGGCGGCCCGGCAGGCGGCGGCTGGTGACTCGCGGCCGGTCGGGGCTCAGGCGGAGGAGGGCACGCCGGAACGGGCTCGGCCGCCCGTCGAGACGTTGGGTCAGGCTGCCTGGCGCTGGTTCGGCGATAACGCGGTGCCGCTCGCCGCCGCGGCGCTGGCGCTGCTGCTGGCCCTGTGGCTGGTCGTGCGGCGGCGTGCGCGGCATGCCGAGGAGGATGCCGCCCCGGCGTCGCGCTATACTGCCATGGGTGGAGCCATGCCGGGACGCAACGAGCCGGCGATGGCCGGGCGCGAAACCTCGGCCGGCCCCATCCCGGCGTCGCCTGCGGTCTCGCCAGAGTCGCCGGCCGCCGCGACCGCCTCGAGCCAGTCGCCGTCCGATTCGGCCCCCGAGGCGGAAACCGTCAGCGAGGCCGAAATTTATCTCGCCTACGGTCGTTACGACCAGGCCCGCGAACGACTGGTGCAGAGTCTCGCCGCTGATCCCGGGCGTCACGACTTGCGGGTCAAGCTGCTCACCGCCTGCGTGGCGCTGGGCGATCATGACGCCGCCGAGCAGGAGGCCGCCTATCTCGATGCGCACGGCGACGAACAGCAGCGCGCCGAGGCGCGTGAAACCCTCGCGCGGCTGATGCCCGCCAGCCCGACGGTACCTGGGTCGGAACGCGCTGTGCCCACGACTGGCCAGGTGCCGGCCGCCGAGTCGCGCGACGTCGCCGAGCCGGATGCGTCGGCTCCCGGCCCCGACGAGTCACCGTCCGCCGAGGGGCACCCCGAGCCGCTCTCAGGGGAGGCCGATGATGAGGTTGCGCCATCGGCGCTGGCCGATGCGACCTTGGCCGAGGACCCGGAGGCGGGGCGCGTCATCGATTACCGGCCGCCGAGTCTCGACGCCGAGCCCGAACCGCGCGCGGCGGAACTGGCCCAGCCGGTGGTCGACTTTCCCGACGACCCGCTGGGGTTCGACGATGCCCCGTCCGAGATCGATGACGATCATGCCACGCTCGCCGATGAGCGGCCCGCGGCCCGTGGCGAGTCGCCATCGACCGATGATGCGAGCGGCTGGATCGTCGAAGAGGTGGCGTTCGATCCACTCGATCTGGATAATGAGCGCTCCACGAACCACGCTTCGCCGGCGGGTCCGGCGTCCGCCAACGCCGCAGCACAACTGGATCATGCCCGCCAGCGTCTCGACCGCGGCGAGCGCGAGGCGGCTCGCGAGCTGCTCGATCCACTGCTGGAAGAGGAAGGGACGCCGGTTGCCGCTGAAGCGCGGGTGTTGATCGAACGCCACCGCCTGTAGACCCGTAGACTCGCGGTCCAGGTGGTTCAACCTGACGGAAGTCGATGCCTCTTTTCGAGTTTCTCGATGATCATCAGCGCCTCGAAGGCCGCCTGGCCATGGCGGTCGAATACGACGGCACGCATTACTGCGGCTGGCAGCGCCTGAAGCAGGCGCCGTCGGTACAGGAATCGCTCGAAGCGGCGCTCGGTCGGGTCGCGGCGGCACCGGTCCAGGTGCACTGCAGCGGGCGTACCGACAGCGGCGTTCACGCCACGCGCCAGATCGTGCACTTCGATGCGCCGGCACCGCGTTCGACCAAGGCCTGGGTCTATGGCGCCAACGCCAATCTGCCGCGCGATATCGCGGTGCGCTGGGTGGCGCCGGTGGCCGATGACTTCCATGCCCGGTTCCTGGCGCTGGCGCGGCGCTATCGCTACGTGATACTCAACCAGCCCAGCCGCCCGGTGCTAGAGCGTGCCAACGCCACCTGGTGTCGCGAGCCACTGGACGCCGAGCGCATGCACGCCGCCGCCCAGGAGCTGGTCGGCGAGCATGACTTCTCGAGCTTTCGCGCCGCCGGCTGCCAGTCGAAGTCGGCGACCCGCCACGTGCATTTCATCGAGGTCAAGCGTTACGGCACGCTGGTGGTCATCGATATCCAGGCCAATGCCTTTCTGCATCACATGATCCGCAACATCGCCGGGGCGCTGGTCGCCGTCGGGCGTGGCGATGAACAGGTCGGCTATCTGGGGCACCTGCTGACGCTGCGCGACCGGACCCTGGGCAATGTCACCGCCCCGGGGTGTGGTCTGCACTTCGTCGACTCGATCTACGACGAGCGCTTCGAGCTGCCTCGAGAACCGCTGGGGCCCAGCATGCTGGGTTTTCTCGGCGAGTGGAGCGGCGAGCGCGGGCTGCCGGATTCGCCGATGGTGCGCTATCGGCGTGGCCTGCCGGGGGCGCGGCATCCGGCCAGCCTCGATGCCGCCAGCGGCTGACCTTGTAACCAGGCCCGGCCGGCACCGAGCAGGCTGGCCCGGGGATCCAGGAGACCCACCATGCGCACACGGGTAAAAATCTGCGGCTTGACGCGGGAAGAGGATATCGACGCCGCCGTGGCGGCGGGTGCCGATGCGCTGGGCTTCGTGCTCTGGCCGGGCAGCGCGCGGGCGCTCGATCCCGGGCACCTCGCCCGGCTGGCGGCGCGGGTGCCGGCCTTCGTCACCCGGGTCGGGCTGTTCGTCGACCAGGATGACGAGTTCATCCGCCGCTGCACCCCGTACCTGGATCTGATCCAGTTTCACGGCGACGAGTCGCCCGAGGCGTGCCGCCGGGCGCCCCTCGCCTGGGTCAAGGCACTGCGCATGCGCGAGGGTATCGACCTGCACGCCGCCGCCGAAGCCTATCGCGAGGCCCGTGCGCTGCTGCTCGATGCCTATCGGCCGGGCGTGCCGGGCGGCACCGGCGAGGTTTTCGACTGGTCGCGGATCCCCGCAAACCTGGCAAAACCTGTTATCCTCGCTGGAGGCTTGACGCCCGACAATGTCGGCGAGGCGGTGCGCCGTGTCCGGCCCTTTGCCGTCGACGTTTCCGGTGGCGTCGAGGCCGCCCGTGGCATCAAGGACCCCGCCAAGCTGCATGCCTTCACCGAACACGTGAACCTGATCCCAGAATCCTAAGCCAAGCGACCCTGTGAGGTGTCTTTCGTGACCACGTTCAGCGACCTGACCCGGCTGCCCGATGCCCGCGGCCATTTCGGCCCGTACGGCGGCCGGTTCGTTTCGGAGACCCTGAGCTTCGCGCTGGAGGATCTCGAGAAGGCCTATGCGAGCCTTCGCGACGATGCCGATTTCCAGGCGGAATTCGATCGTGACCTGGCGACCTACGTAGGTCGTCCGTCGCCGCTGTATCACGCGCAGCGGTGGTCCCGCCAGCTCGGCGGCGCACAGATCTGGCTCAAGCGCGAGGATCTCAACCACACCGGCGCGCACAAGGTGAACAACACCATCGGCCAGGCGCTGCTCGCCAAGAAGAGTGGCAAGCCGCGGGTGATCGCCGAGACCGGCGCCGGTCAGCACGGCGTCGCCACGGCCACGGTCGCCGCGCGGCTGGGCCTGCAGTGCGACGTCTACATGGGCGCCGAGGACGTTCAGCGCCAGAAGCTCAACGTCTACCGCATGCACCTGCTCGGCGCCAACGTGATCCCGGTCGAGTCCGGCTCGCGGACCCTCAAGGACGCCATGAACGAGGCATTGCGCGACTGGGTGACCAACGTCGACGACACCTTCTACATCATCGGCACCGTGGCCGGGCCGCACCCGTACCCGATGCTGGTGCGCGACTTCAACGCGGTGGTCGGTCGCGAGGCGCGCAGGCAGTCGCTCGAGCAGATCGGCCGGTTGCCCGACGCGCTGATCGCCTGCGTCGGCGGCGGTTCCAACGCCATGGGGCTGTTCTATCCGTTCGTGGAGGACGCCGAGGTGGCGATGTACGGCGTCGAGGCCGGCGGCGACGGTGTCGATACCGGGCGTCACGCGGCGCCGCTGACCGCCAACGCGCCGGCCGGCGTGCTGCACGGCAACCGCACCTACCTGATGTCGGACGACAGCGGCCAGGTGCTCGAGACGCATTCGATCTCGGCAGGGCTCGACTACCCGGGCGTGGGTCCGGAGCACGCGCTGTGGAAGGATGTCGGCCGCGTCCAGTACGTGGCCGCCAACGACGACAAGGTGCTCGAGGCGTTTCGCGAGCTCACCCACATGGAAGGCATTATGCCGGCGCTGGAGTCGGCGCATGCGCTGGCCTACGCCAAGGTCCTGGCGCCGACCATGGCGCCCGACCAGCACATCGTGGTCAACCTGTCCGGGCGCGGCGACAAGGATATTCTGACCGTGGCCAAGATCGATGGCGTCGAATTCTGAAGGCGGCGTTCAAATCCTTCGTTCGCTGCTTTGAACTTCCGCCTTTGAGGGAAAGAAGATAATGAACCGTATCGACCAACGTTTCGCCGCCCTCAAGGAGCAGGGCCGCACCGCGCTGATTCCCTACATCACCGCCGGCGATCCGGGGCCGCAGCACACGGTGGGCTTCATGCACGCGCTGGTGGCGGCGGGTGCCGACGTCATCGAGCTGGGGATGCCGTTCTCGGACCCGATGGCCGACGGGCCGGTGATCCAGAAGGCCTGCGAGCGCGCGCTCAGGGCGCGGACCCGGCTGACCGACATCTTCTCGATGGTCGCCGAGTTCCGCCGCGACGACGCCGAGACGCCGGTGGTGCTGATGGGCTATCTCAATCCCATCGAGCGCCTCGGCCACGCCGCCTTCGCCGAACAGGCCGCCGCCGCCGGCGTCGATGGCGTGCTGGTCGTCGACATGCCGCCGGAAGAGAGCGACGAGCTCGCGCCGCTGTTCAGGACGCACGGCCTGCAGTCGATCTTTCTGGTCGCCCCTACCACCTCGCGCTCGCGTGCCGCTACAATATGCGCCCACGGCGAGGGCTACCTGTACTACGTTTCCCTCAAGGGGGTGACCGGTGCCGCCACGCTCGACGTCGAGGGCGTCGAGCGTCAGTTGCGCGGCCTGCGCGAGTTGACCGAACTGCCGCTGTGCGTCGGCTTCGGCATTCGCGACGGTGCTTCGGCCGCCGCCGTGGGGCGCATCGCCGACGGCGTGATCGTCGGCAGTGCCCTGGTATCGCGTATCGCCGAGCGTGCCGAGCGGCCCGAGACCATCGCCGAGGCGCTCGAGGAAGTGCTCGGCGAGATGCGTCAGGCGCTCGATGACTGAGCCCCAGTGGCCCTTCACGCGCATTCGTCGGGCCCGGCCTAGCGCCGGGCCCAGTGACCGCAGCAGAATGGATACCTCCCGACCATGAGCTGGCTAGACAAGATCGTGCCGTCCATGGGACGCGTTCAGCGCAAGGATCGTCGCACCAGCGTGCCCGACGGCCTGTGGCGCAAGTGTCCCAAGTGCGACGGGGTGCTCTACCTCCCCGAGCTTGAGAAACATCACAACGTCTGCCCCAAGTGCGACCATCACTTGCGCCTGACGGCCCGCAAGCGCCTCGACTGGTTCCTCGACAGCGAGGGCCGCGAGGAGATCGCCGCCGAGCTGCAGCCCGTCGATCGCCTCAAGTTCCGCGACTCCAAGAAGTACAAGGACCGCCTGGCGGCCGCCCAGAAGGAGACCGACGAGAACGATGCGCTGATCGCCATGCGTGGCTCGCTCGACGGCCTGCCGGTGGTGGCCGTGGCCTTCGAGTTCACCTTCATGGGCGGCTCGATGGGCGCGGTGGTCGGCGAGAAGTTCGTGCGCGCCGCGACCGTCGCGCTTGAAGAGGGCGTGCCGCTGGTGTGCTTCGCCGCCTCCGGCGGGGCGCGCATGCAGGAAGCGCTTTTCTCGCTGATGCAGATGGCCAAGACCTCGGCCGCGCTCGAACGCTTGAAGCAGGCCGGGGTGCCCTACATCTCGGTGCTCACCGATCCGGTGTTCGGCGGCGTCTCGGCGTCGCTGGCGATGCTCGGCGATCTCAACGTGGCCGAGCCCAATGCGCTGATCGGCTTTGCCGGCCCGCGGGTCATCGAGCAGACCGTGCGCGAACAGTTGCCGGAAGGCTTCCAGCGCAGCGAGTTCCTGCTCGAGCACGGTACCGTCGACATGATCGTGCACCGTACGGAGATGCGCGAGCGGCTCCTCGGGGTGCTGCGCAAGCTGACCCACCACGCCCTGCCGCCGCGCGAGGACGAGCCCCTGGATGGCGAACACGCGGCCGATGGCGAGGCCGGTCCGCTGGTCGACGACGAATCGCTGGATGACCGTCGCTGAATGAGCCGGACCGTGCCTGACCCCGCCAGCGCGTCCGCTCGAGAGCGTTCCCTCGAGGCCTGGTTGGCGCGGCTCGAGCGCCAGCACCCGGTGGCTATCGACCTGGGGCTCGAGCGCGTGGCCCTCGTCGCCGAGCGGCTGGGCTTGACCGGATCGCCGATCGCCGGAGCGCTGATCAGCGTCGCCGGGACCAACGGCAAGGGCTCGACGGTGGCCATGCTCGAGTCACTGGCCGGCGCTCACGGGCGCTCGACGGCGGCCTACACCTCGCCCCATCTGCTGCGCTACAACGAACGCCTGCGCCTCGACGGCCGCGAGGCCGACGATGCCTTGCTGGTCGCCGGCTTCGAACGCGTCGAGGCCGCCCGCCTGGCTCCCGAGCCGGTCAGTTTGACCTATTTCGAGGTCGGCACGCTGGCCGCGTTGTGGGCGATCGCCAGGCATCGCCCCGACGTGGCGATCCTCGAGGTCGGTCTGGGGGGGCGGCTCGACGCGGTCAACGTCGTCGATCCGGATGTCGCCGTGATCACCAGCGTGGCGCTCGATCACGCCGACTACCTGGGCACCGACCTGAGCGCCATCGGCCGCGAGAAGGCGGGTATCCTGCGTGGCTCTCGGCCGGCGGTGCTCGGGCACGACCTGCCGGCGAGCGTGTTCGCCGCCGCCGAGGCCTGTGGAGCTCTGGCGTGGCGCCTGGGGCGGGACTTCAAGCGCACGACGCCTGCCCCTGCGCCCGATGGCGAAGTATGGCAGTGGCGGGGCGTCGATCACCAAGCCCGGGCATGCCGGCTGGATCGACTGCCGGTTCCGGACCTGCCGCTGGACAACGCGGCGCTGGCGCTCCAGGCGCTGGCGCTGGCGGGTGTCGCGCTGGAGCCTTCCGCCTGTCGTCGGGCCCTGGCCGAGGTCACGCTGGCCGGGCGCATGCAGTGGCTCGGCAACTGGTGCCTGGACGTCGCCCACAATCCCCATGCGGCGGGCTACCTGGCGGCCCGGCTCGCCGAACGGCGGCGTCCGGCGCGGCGGATCGCGCTGCTTGGCATGCTGCGCGACAAGGATGCGCAGGGCGTGCTGGAGGCGCTA
Organism: Modicisalibacter radicis; assembly: GCF_900961225.1. GTDB lineage: Bacteria > Pseudomonadota > Gammaproteobacteria > Pseudomonadales > Halomonadaceae > Modicisalibacter. The sequence continues at coordinate 356,915 of NZ_CAAHFN010000065.1, read as the reverse complement.
TCCTCGCAGGTGGACGCCTGGGTCACGGTCAGCCTCGAGGGTCCGCGCGCGCGCAGCGCCGGGGAACTGGCCGAGCAGCTCACGGCGCATGGCGCGACGGTGCTGCAGCGCGCCGATTCGCCGGCGGCCGGTGCCACCTGGCTGGCGGCGAGGCTCGCGGCCGACGACGAAGTGTTGGTCTGTGGTTCCTTCTATACCGTGGCCGAGGTGCTCGGCTGGCACGCCGCCCGGGAAAGCCGTGGCGAAGCCGGAATCGAGGCCGGAAGCGCTCGGCATGGCCGTTAGAGGATTCGCTAGGAGAGTGACATGAAGTACGGAATGCGCGAACGCGTCAGCGGCGCCGTGATTCTTCTGGCCCTGGGGGTGATCTTCATTCCCATGCTGTTCGACGATCCGCCGGCGCGCGAAGACCGCCCGGAGCCGGTGCTCACCATCGAGCAGCCGATCGATGTCGAGCAGACTCCCGTCGAGGCGCCCGAGCGCCCCGCGAGCCTGGGTGAAATCCAGTCGCCGCAGGCGCCGCGCCAGTCGCCGGCGGACGATGCCCAGCCCGATGCTGGCCAGGCCAGCGATACCCGGCCCGAGGCGAATGAGGCCGGGCAGGTCGCTTCGGGCCCACCCCCGGAAAATCGCGACTCGCCTGCCGAGCCGGATGCGCCGCGCCCCGATCCGATCGCCGAACTGGCCCAGCGTGCCGGGCAGGGCGGTCAGCAGGGCGAGTCCGGCGCGCCGGCGAGCGCCGATGACGCACGGACCAGCGCCCCGGCGGTCGCCGAGAACGGCAACTGGGCGGTGCAGGTGGGTAGCTTCGGTCAACCGGACAACGCGGCGCGCCTCGAGAAGCAGCTCGACGAGCAGGGCTTCGAGGCTTACAGCCGGCCGCGGGACAATAACCTGACGACGGTCTACGTGGGGCCGTTCGCCAGTTCGGACGACGGCGAGCAGGCGCGCACCGCGCTCAAGGAGCGGGCCAACATCCAGGGGCTGCTGATCCGGGTGCAGGAGGGCGAATGACCTTCACCTGGCTGGACTGGCTGTTTCTGGCCGTCCTGGCCGCATCGATGCTGGCGGGCTTCATGCGCGGGCTGGTCCGCGAGGCGCTGGGCCTGGGGGCCTGGATCGTCGCGCTGCTGGCCTCGCGGTGGCTGGCGCCGCCGCTGGCCGAGCGGCTCGGTGGCTGGATCGACAGCCCCGACGTGCGCCTGGTGGTGGCGTTCGTGGCGGTGATCTTCGTGGTGATCCTGCTCTGCGGGCTGGTGATTCGCGGTGTTCAGGCGGCCATCGAGTGGGTTGGCATGGGCTTCTTCAATCGCCTGGCCGGGGCCGGGTTCGGCGTGCTGCGCGGCGGTGCGATCCTGGTGCTGGCGACGGTATTGATCAGCCTGACGCCATTGATGCAGCTGCAGTCCTGGCAGCAGGCGCAGCTGCGACCGACGTTCGAAGAGCTGCGCGACTGGGCGGTGGCGCGTTTCGTCGACTGGCAGCAGCGCAACCCGGAAAAGCTCGACGAGATTCGTGCCTTGTCGCTGCCGGTCGATCGGCATAACACGGGCCTGCCGGATACCGGCGGTCTTTCACGGGCGTCCGAGGCCTCGGGCGCTGCGGGTCCATTGCAAACGAGGTAAGGCGGAATGTGCGGTATCGTGGGCCTCATGGCCACCCAGCCGGTCAATCAGGCGCTTTATGATGCACTGACGGTGCTTCAGCACCGGGGGCAGGACGCCGCCGGAATGATGACCTGGCATGAAGGACGCTTCCTGCTGCGCAAGAGCAATGGACTGGTGCGCGACGTATTCCACACCCGGCACATGACGCGTCTCAAGGGCCACCTGGGCATCGGCCATGTGCGCTACCCGACCGCGGGCTCGTCGAGTGAGGCCGAGTCGCAGCCGTTCTACGTCAACTCGCCCTACGGCCTGGCGTTGGCGCACAACGGCAACCTGACCAACTCGGACCAGCTCAAGCAGGAGCTCTATACCACCGACCTGCGTCACATCAATACCAGTTCGGACTCCGAGGTGCTGCTCAACGTCTTCGCCCACGAACTGGGCAAGCAGGGGCACCACCTGAACCCCGAGGACATCTTCGACGCGGTGCGTCGCGTGCATCGCCGTTGCCGGGGCGGCTATGCCGCGGTGGCGATGATCAACGGCTTCGGCATGGTGGCGTTCCGCGATCCGCAGGGCATCCGGCCGGTGGTGTTCGGCTCGCGCCAGACGCCGCAGGGCCAGGACGTGATGATCGCCTCCGAATCGGTGGCGCTGGACGTCGGCGGCTTCGAACTGGCGCGAGACCTGGCGCCGGGCGAGGCGATCTTCGTCGACCTGCAGGGCGCGGTGCACACCCAGTTGTGTGCCGACCGGCCGCTATTGGCGCCGTGCATCTTCGAGCATGTCTACCTGGCGCGGCCCGACTCGATCCTCGACGGCGCCTATGTCTACGGCACGCGCATGCAGATGGGGCGCAAGCTCGGCGATCGCCTTCTCCGGGAGTGGCCGGAGCACGACATCGACGTGGTGATCCCGATTCCCGACACGTCGCGGACCTCGGCGCTGGAGCTGGCCCAGCATCTGGGCGTGACGTACCGCGAAGGCTTCATGAAGAACCGCTACATCGGGCGTACCTTCATCATGCCGGGGCAGACCCAGCGCAAGAAGTCGGTGCGCCAGAAGCTCAACGCCATCGATGTCGAGTTCGCCGGCAAGAACGTGCTGCTGGTCGACGACTCCATCGTGCGCGGCACGACCTGCAAGCAGATCATCCAGATGGCCCGCGAGGCCGGGGCCAACAAGGTCTATTTCGCCTCGGCGGCGCCGCCGGTGCGCTATCCCAACGTCTACGGCATCGACATGCCGGCGGCCAGCGAGCTGATCGCCCACGGCCGCAGCGAGGCGGAAGTCGGCGAGCTGATCGGCGCCGACCGGATCTTCTATCAGGATCTCGAGGACCTCAAGGCAGCCTGTCGCGAGGTCAATCCGCAGATCGAGCGGTTCGACTGCTCGGTATTCGACGGCGAGTACGTCACCGGGGATATCGACGCGGACTATCTGGCCGCGCTGGAGGCCTCGCGCAACGATGCCGCCAAGACCCAGGACGGCACCGGTCACGCGGTGGTCGATCTGCACAACGATGTCGAGGACTACGACTAACGGGGGCCTGATGCACGAACACGACTTCGACGGCGACGCCTGGTCGCTGGACACCCTGGCGGTACGCGCCGGTCATGTACGCAGTGCCGAGCAGGAGCACAGCGAGCCGATCTTCGCGACCTCGAGCTTCGTCTACGGCAGCGCCGCCGAGGCGGCGCGCAAGTTCGGCGGCGAGGAGCCGGGCAACATCTACTCGCGCTTCACCAACCCCACCGTGCGCGTCTTCGAGCAGCGCCTGGCGGCATTGGAAGGCGGCGAGCGCTGCGTGGCGACCAGCTCGGGCATGGCGGCGATTCTCTCGACCGCGCTGGCGCTGCTCGAGGCCGGCGACGAGATCGTCGCCTCGCGTTCGCTGTTCGGCTCCACGGTGAGTCTGTTCAGCAAGTACCTGGGCAAGTTCGGCATCACCACGCGCTACGTTGAACTGGGCAACCTCGACGAGTGGCAAGCGGCGATCACTCCCGACACCAAGCTGCTGTTCGCCGAGACGCCGTCCAATCCGCTCTCCGAAGTGGTCGATATCGCCGCGCTGGCCGAGATCGCTCACCGGCACGGCGCCTGGCTGGCGATCGACAACTGCTTTCTGACCCCGGCCCTGCAGCGCCCGCTGGATCTCGGCGCGGACCTGGTGATCCACTCCGCCACCAAGTACCTCGATGGCCAGGGCCGGGCGATCGGCGGCGCCGTGGTGGGGCGTGACAAGGAGCTCGAGGAGCTGTTCGGGGTGGTGCGCACCTGCGGGCCCTGCATGAGCCCGTTCAATGCCTGGATCTTCCTCAAGGGGCTGGAGACGCTGGGCCTGCGCATGCGCGCCCACTGCGAGAGCGCCCTGGCACTGGCGCGCTGGCTCGAGGCTCACCCGGCGGTCGCCCGGGTGCACTACAGCGGCCTGGAGAGCCATCCCCAGCACGCCCTGGCCCGGTCGCAGCAGGCGGGCTTCGGCGCGGTGCTCGGGGTCGAGGTCGTCGGCGGTCGTGAGGGCGCCTGGTCGGTGATCGACGCCACGCAGCTGATGTCGATCACCGGCAACCTGGGTGATGCCAAGTCCACCATCACGCATCCCGCGACCACCACCCACGGACGTCTTTCCGACGAGCAGAAGGCCGCCGCGGGGATCAGCGAGGGGCTGATTCGCATCGCCGTGGGGCTGGAGGGGCGGGTCGACCTCGAAAGGGACCTGGCGCGGGGCCTCGATCGGCTCGTCTAGCCGGGGGGCCGCCGTCCGCTTGCCATGAGCGCTCCGCCCCGCGGAGCGTTTTCGTGTCCGCGCGGCGTTGCCCTTGAAGCCGCTCGCATCATCGCCATCTATGCTGCATGAGTGAGTTTTCCCGCCAAGGAGTGGAATCATGAAGATACTGATGGTGCTGACCTCGCACCATGCCCTGGGCGATACCGGCAACAAGACCGGTTTCTGGCTCGAGGAGTTCGCCGCGCCCTACTATGCCTTCAAGGATGCCGGCGCCGAGCTGACGCTGGCCTCGCCGGCCGGTGGGCAACCGCCCGTCGACCCCGCTTCCACCCAGCCGGATGCGTTGACCGAGGCCACCCGGCGTTTCGACGACGATCCCGCGGCCAAGCAGCAGTTGGCCAACACCGTGGCGCTATCGACCGTCAATAGCGAGGATTTCGATGCGGTCTTCTACCCCGGCGGCCATGGCCCCTTGTGGGACCTGACCGACAACGCCGATTCCAAGCGCTTGATCCAGGCATTTCTTGCCGCCGACAAGCCGGTGGCCGCGGTCTGCCATGCGCCGACGGTACTGCTCAACGTGGTCGGCGATGACGGCAGGCCGATCGTCGATGGACGCCGGGTCACCGGGTTTGCCAACAGCGAGGAGGAGGCGGTCGGCCTGAGCGAGGTGGTGCCGCACCTGCTGCAGGATGAGCTGGTCAAGCGCGGCGCGACCTACGAGCGCAGCGAAGACGACTTCGCCCCCTTCGAGTTGCGCGATGGGCTGTTGATTACCGGCCAGAATCCGGCTTCCAGTGCACCGGCCGCCCGCCTGCTGTTGCAGGTGCTCTCGAAATGACCACCGCTGCAGTGGTGCCCGGGCGATTTTCTCGCGGATTGTTTCCTCAGGGGAAATGATGCTTTAACCCTTTGCCGGCTGCCACGCATCGTCATAGTCTCTATGCTGATCGAACGCGATCATCACGGAGACGGTCCATGTGGCGTAATACCCGATCGGGGTGGGGGCTGGTCAGCATCCTCGTCCATTGGCTGAGCGCGCTGGCCATCCTCGGACTGTTTGCGCTCGGCTGGTGGATGACCGGGTTGGGCTATTACGACGACTGGTATAATCGAGCCCCCTGGATCCACAAGTCGCTCGGCATGCTGGTGCTGGGCGTATCCATCCTGCGGCTGCTATGGCGTCTCGTGCCTGCCACGCCGAGCGCTCACGGTCATCGCCTCGAGCGGTTGGCCGCTCATCTCGGCCATGGATTGATCTATGCCGTGATGCTGGTGATCTTCATCAGCGGTTATCTGATTTCCACCGCCGACGGGCAGGCGATCAGCGTCTTCGGCTGGTTCGGCGTGCCGGCGCTGGTAACCGGCCTGCCCAACCAGGCCACCGTGGCCGGCGATATTCACTGGTATGCCGCCTGGACGCTGATGGTCCTGGTGCTGGGACATACCCTGGCGGCTTTCAAGCATCATTTCGTGGACCGCCAGGATACCCTGGTGCGCATGCTCAGTCCGCGATTCGCGCAACGTCCCCCCGAGTAACGGCATCTTCGGTGCCGATCGTCCAACTGCAGGAGTATTCGACCATGTTGAGCAAGACTGCCATTGCCCTGGCCGGCGCCGCCTCCCTGTTGCCGCTGGCCGCGGCCCAGGCTGCGGACTACCAGATCGACAGCGAGAACCAGCACGCTTTCATCCAGTTCAAGATCAGCCACCTGGGGTATTCCTACATCCTGGGTACCTTCGATGACTTCACCGGTTCGTTCAGCTATGACCCGGAAAATCCCGGCGAGTCGAGCGCCAATGTCACGGTCGACGTGACCAGCCTGGATACTGCCCATGCCGAGCGTGACAAGCACATCCTGAGCGGCGATTTCCTCAATGCCTCTGAGTATCCGCAGGCGACCTTCGAATCCACCGGCTTCGAGTCCACCGGCGAGGGTACCGGCGAGTTGAACGGGGACCTGACCCTGCACGGGCAGACCCAGCCGATCACCATGGAGGTCGAGCACATCGGCGGCGGCGAGGACCCCTGGGGCGGTTATCGTCAAGGCTTCGAGGGCTCCACCATGCTGGAGCTGGCCGATTACGGCATCGACATGAGCAAGTTCCCCGAGCCGATGCATCGGCTCGAGCTGTACGTCACCTTCGAGGGTATTCGCCAGTGACGGCCTGCCATCGGCCATGAGCGGGGCGCCTACGGGCGCCCTTTTCGTTTCCGCAGTCGCCAGCCAGAGTTTCAACGCTTATTGTCCTCTAGAGGGGTTGTGGAAGCCGTGGCATGTCTCTAATGTCGAAATCAAAACAACAACAGTAACAAAACGATACCCGCCCCGGGTCGCACGCCAAGCGACGCAAACGATAACCATAACAATGGCTACCCACAGGTAATGCTGCATGACCCAGACCCTCGAAGCTGCGCCGCAGACGCAGGCGGCGACCGACAGCGCGTGTTTTGCCCGCTTCCGTAACGTCCAGAAGAGCTACGACGGCGTCGAGCTGGTGGTCAAGGACTTCAACCTGGACGTTCGGCAGGGCGAATTCGTCACCCTGCTGGGGCCGTCCGGCTCGGGCAAGACCACTTGCCTGATGATGATGGCGGGGTTCGAAACCCCGACCCATGGCGAGATCCTGCTCAAGGACGAACCGATCAATGGCCTGCCGCCGCACAAGCGCGGTATCGGCATGGTCTTTCAGAACTATGCGCTGTTCCCGCACATGACGGTGGCCGAGAATCTGGCCTTTCCCCTCGAGGTGCGCCATCTGAGCAAGGCCGAGATCAAGCAGAAGGTCCAGCGCGCCCTGTCGATGGTCCGCCTCGAGGAGTTCGGAGATCGCCGGCCGGCGCAGCTGTCCGGTGGCCAGCAGCAGCGTGTCGCACTGGCGCGCGCGCTGGTCTTCGAGCCCGAACTGGTGCTGATGGACGAGCCGCTCGGCGCGCTGGACAAGAACCTGCGCGAGGAGATGCAGTACGAGATCAAGCGCATCCATGCCGAGCTGGGGGTGACCATGATCTACGTCACCCACGATCAGACCGAAGCGTTGACGATGTCCGATCGCATCGCTGTCTTCAACGATGGCGTGGTTCAGCAGCTGGCCTCGCCCGATACCCTCTACGAGCAGCCCGAGAATGCCTTCGTCGCCTATTTCATCGGCGAGAACAACCGCCTGCGCGGCGAGGTGACCGAGCTTTCCGGCGAACGCTGCAAGGTACGCCTGGACAGTGGCGAGACGGTGTTCGCCAAGCCGGTCGCGGTCGCCGAGGCCGGCGCCCGGACCACGTTGTCGCTACGTCCCGAGCGGGTCAGCCTGGTACGCGAAGGCAGCCACGATTTCGAGAACCGCTTCCCGGCCAAGGTCCAGGAAGTGATCTACCTCGGCGATCATCTGCGCACACGGCTTGCGGTCTGCGGCAACGACGAGTTCATCATCAAGACTCCCAACGCCGACGGTCATACCGTGTTGCGTCCCGGGGAAACGGTCGAGATCGGCTGGTCGAGCGCCGATTGCCGGGCTCTGGATGCCTGAGGCGAATCCTTCGTCGAATCGGGGCACCTCAAAGCGATGTCGCCAGGCGCCGTGGCGCTGCCGCTCGTCGGACATTGCAGGATCGCGTGATAACAACAACCGGAGAAACACCACATGAACAACACGAAACTCTTCAAGGCAACGCTGATCAAGGGCGCCGTGGCGGGAGCATGCGGGCTGTCCACCCTGGCGCTGGCGGTATCCGCGCAGGCCGAGACGCTGAACATCGTCTCCTGGGGCGGAGCCTACAGCATGAGCCAACAGAAGGCCTATAACGAGCCGTGGATGGAAAAATCCGGCGACGAGATCGTCAACATCGACCGCAGCGGCAACGCCCTGGCCGGGCTGCGCGCCCAGTCGCAGGCGGGCAACGTGACCTGGGACCTGGTCGACATGCTGCCGGCGGACGCCCTGATCGCCTGCGCCGAGGGGCTGATCGAACCGCTCGACCACGATGCGCTGCTGGCCGACGCGCCCGACGGCACGCCGCCCAGCGAAGACTTCATCGAGGATTCGCTGGACGAGTGTTTCGTGCCCTCGATCGTCTATTCCAACATCGTCGCCTTCAATACCGAGATGTTCCCCGAAGACAAGCAGCCGAGCACCATCGCCGACGTCTTCGATCTCGAGAACTACCCGGGCAAGCGCACGCTGATGCGCAAGCCGATCAACAATCTCGAGTGGGCCCTGGTCGCCGACGGGGTGGCGCCGGAAGACGTCTACGATGTGCTCGAGACCGAAGAGGGCGTGGCACGGGCATTCGCCAAGCTCGACACCATCAAGGATCAGGTGATCTGGTGGGAAGAGGGCGCCCAGCCGCCGCAACTGCTGGCCGATCAGGAAGTCGCCTTCGGTTCGGCGTACAACGGCCGGATATTCAACGCCGCGGCCAACGAGGATCAGCCGTTCGAGATCATCTGGGACGCCCAGGTGTTCGAGCTCGATGGCTGGGTGGTGCCCACCGGCAAGCTCGACAAGGTCAAGGACTACCTGTACTTCGCCACCGATACTCAGCGGCTGGCCGACCAGGCCAAGTACATCTCCTATGGCCCGGCGCGCAAATCGTCGGCCAAGATGGTGACCACCCTGGCCGGCACCGATATCGAGATGAAGCCGCACATGCCCACCTACGGCCCCAACTTCGCGACAGCCATCCCCAAGGACAACGAGTTCTGGGCCGACAACAACGACGAACTGACCCAGCGCTTCAACGCCTGGCTGGCCCAGTAAGTCCCGCCACGCCACCCCAGCCGGGGTGGCGTGTCTCGTTGGTAGGCTCGAATCCTTTCCGGAGAGGCCCGCGTGTCCGAATCTCCCACCGCTCCCCTTAAGACCGCCGACGGCGTATCGCTGAAGACCAGCCTGCGTCGTGCCGTGCGGCGCTCGAAACTCAAGGCGCTGCTGCTGGTGTCGCCGCTACTGGCGTTTTTGCTGATCGCCTTCCTCATGCCGCTGTTCGACATGCTGTGGCGCAGCGTCGACAACCCCGAAGTCTCCACCGCCCTGCCGCAGACCAGCCAGGCGCTGGCCGACTGGGATGGCGCGTCGCTGCCCGACGAGCCGGTCTTCGCCGCGCTGGCCGCCGACCTCGAGGCAGGCGCCGAGGCGCGCAACCTGGGCCTGGTATCGAGTCGTCTCAACTACGAGAAATCCGGCATGCGTTCGGCGATCATGGGTACCGCGCGGCGTGTCGACACGCTCGAGGCGCCCTACAAGACCGCCTTGATCGACATCAACGACGACTGGGGCGAACTCGCGACCTGGCGAGTGATCAAGCGCGAGTCGTCGCCCTACACCTTGTCCTACTACCTGGCGGCCGTCGACCGTCAGTACTCCCCCGACGGCGAGATCGTCGCGGTACCCGATTACATGCAGGTCTACGTGACGCTGTTCTGGCGAACCTTCTGGATGAGCGCGGTGATCATGGTGATGACCCTGGTGCTCGGTTACCCGGTCGCCTTCCTGCTCGCCAACCTGCCGCTGCGCCACTCCAACCTGCTGATGATCCTGGTGCTGCTGCCGTTCTGGACGTCGTTGCTGGTGCGCACCACAACCTGGATCGCCATCCTGCAGTCGCAGGGGGTGCTCAACGACATGATGGTGGCGCTGGGCATCATCGCCGACGAGGCGCGATGGCAGATGATCCACAACAAGCTGGGCACGATCGTCGCCATGACCCATATTCTGCTGCCGTTCATGATCCTGCCGCTGTACTCGGTGATGAAGACCATCCCGCCGAGCTACATGCATGCCGCACGGTCGCTGGGCGGCAAGCCCTTCCTGTGTTTTCGGCGGGTGTATTTCCCGTTGACGATCCCCGGTATCGCCGCCGGCGGGATTCTGGTGTTCATCCTGTCGATCGGCTACTACATCACCCCGGCGCTGGTCGGCGGGCAGTCGGGGCGTTTCATCACCAACTACATCGCCTACCACATGCAGACCTCGCTCAACTGGGGGCTGGCGGCGGCGATAGCCTCGATCCTGCTGTTCGTCGTGGTGGTCTGCTACCTGGTCTTCAATCGCCTTATCGGCGTCGACAAAGTCAAACTGGGGTGACGCAATGGCACTTCCATCCTACGCCACGCGTGGCGAACGCATCTGGCATTACATCTTTCTGGGGCTGTGCGGGTTGGTCTTTCTGTTCCTGATCGGTCCGCTGTTGATAATCATCCCCCTGTCGTTCAATACCGAACCCTATTTCACCTTCACCAAGGCGATGCTGCAGCTGGATCCGGAGGGCTATTCGCTGCGCTGGTATCAGGACTTCTTCACCTCCAGCGAGTGGCTCAACTCGATCAAGAACAGCTTCATCGTCGGCATCGCCGCGACGTTTCTGGCCACGGTACTCGGCACGATCGCCGCGCTGGGCCTGTCCAGCCGGCACATGCCGGCGCGTGGCGCGGTGATGGCACTGCTGATCTCGCCGATGATCGTGCCGCTGATCATCTCGGCGGCGGCGATGTTCTTCTTCTTCTCCAAGATCCATCTGGCGCAGACCTACCTGGGGGTGATCCTCGCGCACACCGCCCTGGGCATCCCCTTCGTGGTGATCACGGTGACCGCGACGCTGTCGAGCTTCGACACCACCCTGATCCGAGCCGCCCACAGCCTGGGCGCCAATCCTACCCGGACCTTCTTCAAGGTGGTCCTGCCGCTGGTGACGCCGGGCGTGGTGTCGGGGGCGCTGTTCGCCTTCATCACCTCGTTCGACGAGGTGGTGGTGGTGCTGTTCATCGCCGGCCCCGAGCAGCGCACCATGCCGATACAGATGTGGTCGGGGATCCGCGAGCAGATCAGCCCGACCATCCTCGCGGTGGCGACGATGCTGGTGCTGCTGTCGATGCTGCTGCTGACCACGCTGGAGTTGCTGCGCCGGCGCAGCGAGCGGCTGCGCGGCATGACGCCGGGGTAGCGATGCGCTCGGGCCCTGCCGGCATGTGCCGGGCCCGCCGTCTTCAAGCGCCGTACTGGGCCATGAAGCGCCGGTCGAGGCGCCGCTTGAGCTTCAGCGCCAGGCGTCCTTTCCACCACCAGCGGTCCCAGAGTGCCAGGCCGCGCCCGTCGCCGAGGTTGAGTACCGACAGGTAGCGCCGCTGGGGCCGGTAGTCGCGCAGCGGCTCGCCCGCGAGCCAGGCGCAGAGGTTGTCGAGCAGCACCGGGGCCTGGCGTACGCCGAACACACCGAGCTTGGGGTAGGGGGCCTGCCGCAGCCAGGCGCAGTCGCCGACGGCGAAGATGCGCGAATCGTCGGGACTGTGCAACGCCGGGGTAATGGTCAGGCCCTGCCGCGAGTCGCAGCTCAGGCCCAGCTCGCCGGTGAGTTCCGGGGCGACCAGACCGTTGGCGAGCACGACATGCTCGACGTTCAGGCGCATGCCGTCGTCGAGGCGCAGCTCGCCGTCCTGATGGCCCACGACCGAGACTGCCAGCTCGAGCCTCACCCCGCGCCGTTCCAGGCGTCGCTCGATCCAGGCACTGGCAGCGCGCGGCGCGCTGGACAACAGTCGCTCGCTGGCGCTGACCAGGGTGATGTGCGGTGTGCGGCCATAGCGTGCATGGAGCGCCACCAGGTTGGCGGCCAGCTCGACCCCGGTGGGCCCGCCGCCGATGACGGCCAGACGCGGTGCCTCGGCGTCGCCGGCGAGTGCCGTTTCCAGATGCTGGCGCAGTCGCCACAGGTTCGAGATGGGTTTTGCCGGCCAGACATTGTCGGCGCTCGACAGGCCGAAGATCGGCGAAGGGTCGACGCGACTGCCCAGGTTCAGCGACAACAGGTCGTAGGCGAGCGGCGGCGAGTCGGCAAGCTGCACCAGGCGTTGGTGGCGGTCGATGGCGATTACCCGGTCGGCGACGCATTCGCCGCCCTGGGCTTCGATCAACGCGGCCGGATCGAGCCGGTCCTGGCCGGCCTGGTAGTCGCCGCCGAGCATGCCGGTGGCCATCCCCGAATACCAGAACGACCCGGGTGAGACCAGCGTCACGTGCGCGCCGCGCGCGATCAGGCGCCGGGCATGGGCGGCGACGTGCAAGTGGGCATGCCCGGCCCCCACCAGCACGACATTCGCGGTTTCCGTCATCGTCATCCCCGCCAGACAAGAGGCCCTAGTCTAATGCCCCCGGGCGCGAGTTGGCAGTGGCTGGCCGGGTCGGCCTCGCTGCCGTTAGAGCCCTAACGGCCTTGAAATGCCCGGCGGCTGGCCTAAGGTTCTGGATACGTTGCCGGCCCCGCTGGCCGGCAAATGCTCCAGCTGACCAGGCAAGGAGGCTACGCATGGCCCAGTCAAGCATCATTCCGCGCATCGGTTTCGGTACCTATCGTCTCAAGGACCAGCAGGTCATCGATTCGGTCAAGTCGGCCCTCGAGCTCGGCTATCGGCATATCGATACCGCTCAGGTCTACGACAACGAGCAGCCGGTCGGCGAGGGCATCAGGCAGAGCGGCGTGCCCCGCGACGAGATATTCCTGACCACCAAGGTGTGGTGGGATCGCTTTCGCCATGACGATCTGATCGCCAGTCTCGAGGAGAGCTGTCGCAAGCTCGGCGTCGACCGGCTCGACCTGGCGTTGATCCATTGGCCTTCGCCCGACGACGAAGTGCCCATGGCGGAATATATCGGCGCGCTCGACGCGGCGCGCGAGAAGGGGCTTACCCGACACATCGGTGTCTCGAACTTCACCATGGCGCATCTCGACGAGGCCGTATCGGTGCCGGGCGGCGAGCATCTGATCACCAACCAGATCGAGGTTCATCCCTTTCTGGCCAATCGCAGGCTGGTCGCGCACAGCCAGGCCAGGGGGCTTGAAGTCACCGGCTACATGCCGCTCGCCGTCGGCAAGGTGATGAACGAGCCGGTTCTGCAGCAGATCGCCGACGATCATGATGCCACGCCGGCCCAGATCGCGCTGGCCTGGGTCGCGGCGCAGGGCATCGCTGTCATTCCCTCGTCCACCAAGCCCGAGCATCAACGAGCCAACCTGGCGGCGCTCGAACTGACCCTGAGCGAAGACGACATGGCGCGTATCGAGCATCTGGACGTGGGCGAGCGGATCGCCAACCCGGACTTCGCGCCCCGGTGGGACACTTGAGCGGGCGTCGATGATGGGCCAGCGGGCCCCTGGGCCATCGCCGGATGATGTCCGGTGGCGCGCCTGCGGCCGATGAGCGAGTCCGGTGGAAGGCGCGTCAGCTCTGACCGGTTGAAGTCCGCAAGCCAGGTCCCCGGGCATGCGCCCGCGGGGGTCGTTGTCCGGCAGGGGATCCGCATGTCGATCGTCACGGTGGTACGGGCCGCCCGTCCCGACTTCCTGGTATTGGCACCGCTTTGCATACTGCTGGGGGTGAGCATTGCCGCTCGTCAGCCGGTCGCCCTCGACCCCCTGGAGGTGGCGCTGGTGCTGATCGGCGGGCTACTGGCCCATGCGGTCGTCAATCTGCTCAACGAGTACGAGGATTTTCGCTCGGGTCTCGATGCAATCACGCAGCGGACCCCCTTTTCCGGTGGCAGCGGCGCACTGCCCGCAAGCCCCTCGGCGGCGACCGGCGTGCTGATCACGGCCCTGGTCATGCTGGCCACCGTCTTGGTGATTGGCGTCTACTTCCTCTGGCTGCGTGGCTGGCCGATGCTGATTCCCGGCCTGGGGGGCTTGATCCTCATGGTGGCCTACACGCGCTGGCTCACCCGCTCGCCCCTGGCGTGCCTGCTGGCGCCGGGATTGGGCTTCGGTCCCGGCATGGTGCTGGGCTCGCTGGTCGCGCTGGGTGGCCATGTCGACGGGATGGCGCTGCTGGGCTCGGGGGTCGCGCTGCTGTTGGTCAGTGAACTGTTGCTGATCAACCAGTTTCCCGACGTGGAGGCCGACCGACGCATCGGTCGTCGTCATCTGCCCATCGTGCTGGGCCTGCCGCGTGCCTCGCTGTGGGTCGCGGTGCTGCTGCTGGGGGCCTATGCGATGATCGCGATGGGTCGGGCAGCCCAACTGTTGCCGGCGGGAGCCTGGCTGGCCTGGCTCACGCTTCCCGCCGCGCTATGGGTGGCTCTGCGTCTGCCACGAGCGCTGGACGACCGCCGGGCCCTGATGCGCGTGATGGGCGTCAATGTCGCGACGTTGCTGGCGACGCTCGCGCTGTTGTCGGCCGGCTTCTTTCTTGCACTTCGTTAGTCTGGCCGTGCGGCGGGAGATCGATAGCGCGCCTTTCGCATGCCAGAATGCGTCCCCCCTCAACCCGCATCGCAAGGACACCCGCAAGGAGCTCAAGTGGCCGCGACTCTGCCTCGACGACTCTGGCAACAGACCTGGCCCATGGCGCTGGGGGTGTTGTCGCTGCTCGGCTTTCAACTGGTCGACAGCGCCTTCATCGCCCGGTTGGGTACCGCGCCGCTGGCTGCGCAGTCGTTCACCTTTCCCTTGTCGTTTCTGATCATTGGCGTGCAGGTGGGGCTGGGCATCGCCATCGCCGCACTGATCTCGCGCGCGCTGGGTGCCGAAGAGCGCTCCCGGGCAAGACGGCTGGGCAGTCTGGTGCTGCTGGGCGGCGGCGCGGTCATCGCGCTGTTGGCGTTGGCGCTGTTGATCGTTCAGGAGCCGTTGTTTCGTCTGCTCGGCGCCAGGGCGGAGCTGCTGCCGCTGATCCGCAGCTACTGGGCGCCTCAGCTGCTGGCCGCCTGGCTGGGGGCGGCGCTGTATTTCGGCTACAGCCTGTTCCGTGCCCATGGCGATACCCGCCTGCCCGGCAAGTTGATGGTGATCACCAGTCTGCTCAACCTGGTACTCGACCCGCTGTTGATCTTCGGCGTCGGCGGTTGGCCGGGGCTGGGTCTGCCCGGCGCGGCCTGGGCCACGACACTGGCCTTCGGTGCCGGCCTGGTGATCCTGGGCCGCCGCCTGGGACGTACCGACTGGCTCGCGAGCGAGGGGCTGGTCGCGGAGGCCGGCCGCTCCGTGGGGCCCTTCACGGCGATTGCCGGGCCGGCCATGATCAGCCAGTTGATGCCGCCGCTGGCGGCGATGCTGGCAACGGCGATCGTCGCCTCGCTGGGCGAAACCAGCGTGGCCGCCTGGGGCATGGCGAGCCGCCTGGAAACCGTCTCGCTGATGGTGGTGCTGGCGTTGACCATGTCGTTGCCACCCTGGTTGGGGCGTTGTTACGGCGCCGGCGATTGGCAGCAGATTCGCCGCCTGACGACGCTGGCCTTCAAGGTGGCCGTGTGCTGGCAACTGGCGCTGGGCTGTGCGTTGGCGTTGCTCGCCCCCTGGGTGGCGAGCGTGCTCTCGGGCAACCCCGAGGTGCGGGGAGAGTTGAGCCTGTTGATACGCGGCCTGCTGCCGAGCTATGCGCTACTCGGATTGTGCATGCTGGTGGTCTCGGCTTCGAATGCGCTGGGCTGGCCGCTGCGAGCCATGCTGCTCTCCTGTGCGCGGCTGTTCGTCTGCTATCTGCCGTGTCTATGGCTGGGCACCCAATGGGGCGGTATCGCCGGGACGGCGCTGGGTGCGGCCAGCGGCAACGTTCTGGCCGGCGGGCTGGCCTATCTGTCGTTCCGGCGCTCAATCGGCGATCGCGGCAAGATCGTCCAGTGATATCGACTCAAATTCAGTGATTTTATTTGCGATATTTCCATATGTCAGTCGTTATTCGAATATTGCTTATCTTAAAAGAATGAAATACGAAATAATCGTCTAGGCGATGTTCGATAGACTCCCGTTTTCACGCTCAAGCGCACAGGCGCGACTCGGGGGAACAATGAAAATACTGGTCATGGGCTGCGGCGTGGTCGGGGTCACCAGCGCTTACTACCTGGCCCGGCAAGGCCACGAGGTGACGGTCGTCGATCGCCAGGCGTCGCCGGCGATGGAGACCAGCTATGCCAACGCCGGGCAGGTGTCGTTCGGATTCTCGTCGCCCTGGGCGGCCCCGGGCATTCCGGGCAAGCATGGTGGTGCGCGATGTGTTCCCCGAGGGCGGCGATGCCGAGCGTGGCGAGTTCTGGACCGGGCTACGCCCGATGACCCCGGACTCGACGCCGATCATCGGCGCCACCCGCTACGCCAACCTGTGGCTCAACACCGGGCACGGCACGCTGGGCTGGACGATGAGCTGCGGCAGTGCCCATCTGCTCGCCGACCTGATGAGCGGTCGTTCGCCGGCGATCGACCCGCATGGGCTGGACATTCGCCGTTATGCGGCGGCCTAGCCAGCGCTTGAATTTTTCGGGTCATGAAGCCAGCGAGGCGCCCCAGTAGGGCGCCTCGTCGATTTTGCATGGCGTTCGGGGTTATGGCGTCTTGGGTAGCTGACGCTTGTGCGCGGTGCGCCTGTAAGTAGCGGTGATGGTCGTGCGCGCTTGTTCGTCAATCGACTCACCGGTCAGGAAGGCATCGATCTGCCGATAACTCACGCCCAGCGCATCCTCGTCGGAGAGCTGTGGCTTGAGGGATTCCAGATCCGCCGTGGGTGCTTTCTCGATGAGCTGGCCCGGCGCCTCCAGGGCGCGTCCGAGCTGGCGCACCTGCTCCTTGGTCAGCCCGGTCAACGGGGCGAGATCGCAGGCACCGTCGCCATATTTGGTGAAGAAGCCCATCAGCGCTTCCGCGGCCTGGTCGGTGCCCACCACCAATCCGCGCCTGGCACCGGCCACGGCGTATTGCGCGATCATTCGCTGGCGTGCCTTGATGTTGCCCAGCACGAAGTCGCGGTGGCCGGCGTCGTCGAACGCCAGCCCGCCCCGTTCGAGCGCGTCCAGCATGGCATCGCTGGCCGGCTTGACGTCGGTGGTCAGAGTCTCGTCGGGGGCGATGAAGCGAATGGCGCTCTGCGCCTCGTCCTCGTCCTTCTGGGTTCCGTAGGGCAGGCGCATGGCGTAGAAGCGCGCCTCGGCGCCCTGCTCGCGAGCCCTCTCGACGGCCAGTTGCGACAAGCGTCCGGCGACGGTGGAATCGACGCCGCCGCTGATGCCCAGCACCAGTGCCCGTTGCCCGGTTTCATGCAGCTGGTCGCAAAGAAAGTCGACACGTCGGTCGATTTCCCGCCGGGGGTCGATCTCGGCCCGTACCTCGAGCGCCGCGGCGATGCGTTGCTGGTTATCATCCAGATTCGGCTTGGTCATGGTTGCCTCCTTGCTTTGTGGCAGGTGCCCTTGGGGCGCCTTTGGCGAACGCAAGCCCGGTCACGCCGGGGGGGCCTTGCCCGCGCGCACGGCGCGGTGATGCGCGGGGATGCGTTCGAGGGCGTGATGCGCGGCGGCCAGACGGACCTGGTCGCGGTCGCCCGAGAAACGCCGGGTCGCGGTGAAGAGATAGACCTTGCCTTCATGGCGAAAGGCCCAGGCGAAACAGACCGTGCCCACCGGGATGCCATCGTGCGATTCGGGGCCGGCGATGCCGGTATTGGCGACCGCCACGTCGGCGTTGTTGTTGTCGAGCGCGCCCAGCGCCATGGCGCGCGAGGTCGCTTCGCTGGTCAGGCCGTGCCGTTCGATCAGTTCGAAGCTGACGCCGAGATAGCGATTCTTGGCCTCTGGCGAATAGACCGCCAGGCCGCAATCGACCGACTGGCCGTTGCCCGGGATGCGGGTGAGTTCGGAGACGATCAGCCCGGCCGTGCAGGATTCCGCCGTGGCCATCTTGAGTTCATGGTCGATCAAGTAGCGGCTGACACTTTCGAGCCATTCCATTGCCCTTACCTCCTTCGTCTCGTAGCGAAGCGCCTGCGCGAGCGAGGCGCTCCAGAAACCTCTTCCTGAGCCTGGCAGCGTAGGGTGTCGGGGGAGGGTACGTATCTAACCTGTGCTAACGAACGCATCTAGTGACGAGTGTAGCCAAGCTCGTTGCGCCGGCGGCCCGGAACCAGCCCGATGGTGTCACGTGCACAGCGGGTGGAGCGTGGTCGAACGTCGATCAGCGCAGCGGCCTGTTGCGAAAGGGCGCAATGGCGGTGTCGTCTCCGTCGAGTGCCGCACGCAGGGCCAGCGCCGAGCCCGGGGCGAGGGTCCAGCCGAGCGCACCCTGGCCTGCGTTGACCCACAAGCCCTCGATGCCTGTGGGGCCGAGCCGCGGGCGCCCGTCCGGCGTGGCTGGGCGCAGGCCGGTCCAGGCCTCGGCGGCATCGATGCGTTCGGCCAATGCCGGCAGGAACTCGCGCGCCCGGCGCTTGAGCAGAGCGACTCGCGAGTCGCGCGGCCGTGCCTGCCAGCCGTCGAGATCGGCGATCCCGGCGATGCGCAGCCGGCGTCGCTCGCCCTGGCCGAGGCGGGCATAGACTACCTTGTAGGCGACATCGGTGACGCTGGCCTCGGGCGCCGGATCTTCGACGCCCAGCGGCAGCGTCAGGCTGTAGCCCTTGAGCGGGTAGAGTGGCAACCGGATGCCCGACGTGGCCAGCAGACGACGACTGGCAAGGCCGGCGGCCACGATCAACGTCTCGCCCGGGTCCTGTGCATGGCGCTCGCCCCGGTCGTCGTGCCAGGCGATGAGCCGGCCATGGCGAGTTTCCAGGCGTTCGACGCGACGCTTCACGAAAGCGACGCCCTGGTCGGCGAGGTGGCCGGCGACGGCCTCGCAGAAGCGCCGGCAGTCGCCGAGCGCTTCGCCGGGCGTCCACAGCGCGCCGGCGAGCTGGTCGCGCAAATGCTCGAGTGTCGGCTCGCGTTCGAGCAGGGCGTCACGCTCGATGAGTCGCTGGTCGATGCCCCGCTGGCGCTGGAAGTCGGCCTGCCGGCCGGCTTTCGCCAGAGCCTCGGCGTCCCGGTGGACCAACAGCTTGCCGTTGGCCCGCCAGTCGAAGTCGAGCCCGAGGCGCGTGCGCCAGTCGTCGAGCTGTGGCCTGCCCAGCGCGGCCAGTTCGAGCAGTGCCGCGGTGGTGGCGCGGACGCGTCGATGCGTGCAGGCGCGCAGGAACTTGAGCCCCCAGCCGGGCAGGGCGGGGTCGGGGCGAGGCATCCAGCGGATCGGGCTGTCCGAGCCGAGCAGCCAGCCGGGCAACTTGGGCAGTACCGCAGGGTCGGCGAGCGGGGCGACGAATGCCCACGAGAGTTGCGCCCCGTTGGCGGCGCTGGTGCCGCTGCCGGGCGCGGCCGGGTCGACGATTAGGACCGGGTAGCCGGCTTCATGCAGCGCCAGCGCGGTGGTAAGCCCGGTGACGCCGGCACCGACGACGGTGACGGGGGCTCGGCTCATGGATCGCTTCCCTGAACGGCAAACGCCCGGGCGGGCCCGGGCGTCGATGGACGAGTGCGCTACGTGGCACGTTACTTGACGACGGCGGCGATCGCCTTGGCGACATAGGGCAGGTTCTCGCTGGCCAGCCCGGCAACGTTGGCGCGCCCCGAACGGACCATGTAGATGCCGTACTCGTCGCGCAGTCGATCGACATGCTCGGGCTGGAGACCGGTATACGAGAACATTCCACGCTGCTCGGCGACGTGGGCGAACCGTTCGTCGAGTCCGTAGGGCGCGAGCGAATCGACGAACTCGCGACGCAATCCGTTGATGCGATTGCGCATCTCGGTCAGTTCCTCGCGCCACACGGCGGCCAGCTCGGCGGATTCGAGGATCTCGTAGACGATCGAGCCGCCATGCGCCGGCGGGTTGGAGTAGTTCTCGCGGGCGACGATGGCCAGCTGCGAGCGGACGTTCTGCATCTGCTCGTGGTTCCTGGCGATGGCGATCAAACAGCCGGTACGCTCGCGGTAGATGCCGAAGTTCTTCGAGCAGGAACTGGTGATCAGCACCTCGTCGAGGTTCTCGGCCATCAGCCGGGCACCGTAGGCGTCCTCGTCGAGGCCGTCGCCGAAGCCCTGGTAGGCGAAGTCGACCAGCGGCAGCAGGCTGCGTTCGCGCACCGTTTCCAGAACCTGCTGCCACTGCTCGCGGCTCAGGTCGAAGCCCGACGGGTTGTGGCAGCAGGCGTGCAGCACGACCACGTCGCCATGGGGAATCTGCTTGAGGGCACTCAGCATGCCGTCGAAGTCGAGACGGTTGTCGGCGTCGACGTAGGGGTACTTGTGCAGCTCGATGCCGGCGGCTTGGAAGATCCCCAGGTGATTGGGCCAGGTCGGATCCGACACCCAGATGCCCTTGCCGGGCAGGTTGGTCTTGATGAAGTCGGCGGCCAGGCGCAGCGCCCCGGTGCCGCCCGGCGACTGGGTGGCGCTGGCGCGGTCGGCGTCGAGCACCGGCGATTCGGCGCCGAGCACCAGCGGCAGCACCACCCTGGCGTAGCGCGGATCGCCGTGCGAGCCGATGTAGCTCTTGGTGGTCTCGTTCTTCAGCAGCAGCGCCTCGGCCTCCTTGACCGCGCGCATGATCGGGGTCACGCCCTGGGCATCACGGTAGACGCCGACACCCAGGTCGACCTTCTGCGGATTGGGGTCCTTGTTGAAGGCCTCGATCAGCCCGAGGATGGCGTCCCCGGGTACCCGCTCAATCTGCTCGAACATTGGACTCTGCTACCTCGTCGGTTCTGGCGGCCAGAATGAAGTCGTTCTTGTGCAGACCCTTGATCGCATGGGACCACCAGGTCACGGTGACCTTGCCCCATTCGGTGAGCAGCGCCGGGTGATGGCCGGCTTCCTCGGCCAGCTCACCGATACGGTTGGTGAACGCCAGGGCCTGCTTGAAGTTGCGGAACGTGAAAGGACGTTCCAGTTGCATGATGCCATCGCGCTCGACGATCTGCCAGTCGGGGATGGCGGCCTTGAAGCGCTCGATCTCGCTGTCGGTGACGCGCGGCGCGTCGAAGCTGCAGGCTTCGCACTGTTGTTGGGAGAGTTCGTTCATTGCGGCTCCTCTTGGCAGGGGGCGTCTCGGCTCGCCTGTCAGGCCTCGGCGGCCCTGGGCTTGGGTTCGAAGGTCGGCGCGTAGAGGCCCAGCCGCATGGCTTCGCGGACCAGCGCCATGATGTCCTGTCCCGCAAGGTCGTGCAGCGTGGCGAGATCGTCAATCACGTAGTACAGCGGTTGCAGGATATCGATCCGGTAGGGCGTGCGCAGGGCATCGACCGGGTCGAAGGGATGATGGGCCGGAGCGTCCGAGAGCGCATGGCAGGTTTCCCTGGGCGAGGAGATGATGCCGCCGCCATAGATGCGCCGTCCTTCGGGGGTGTCGACCAGGCCGAACTCGACGGTCATCCAGTACAGCCGGGCGAGGTAGACGCGCTCCTGCTTGCTGGCGGCCAGGCCGAGCTTGCCGTAGGTCTCGGTGAACTCGGCGAAATCGGGATTGGTGAGCATCGGGCAGTGGCCGAAGATCTCGTGGAAGATGTCCGGCTCCTGCAGGTAGTCCATCTCCTCGGGGGCGCGGATGAAGGTGGCGACCGGGAAACGCCGGTTGGCGAGCAGCTCGAAGAAGGTGTCGAACGGAATCAGCGCGGGCACCGCGGCGGTCTGCCAGCCGGTGGTCGCCTGCAGCACGCGATCGATGTCGCCGAGCTGGGGGATTCGGTCGCTGGGCAATGCCAGGCGCTCGAGGCCCACGAGATATTCCCGGCAGACGCGGCCCTCGATGATCGCCAGCTGGCGCTCCATCAGCGCCTGCCAGGTGCGATGCTCGGTTGCGCTGTAGTCGATGAAGCCGTCGGCATTCGGCTGGTGGGCCTGATACTGGGTTTGCTTGGCCATGGCGGGCTCCCGTCGGGGGTTGTCGTTGTCATGGTTGTGCTTCCAGCATAGGGCGCGGGGCAGCGACGGCGAGCGCTTTTCGAGGGCAGGTCGGTGGGGCCGCGAGCGTCGTGCTGTCAGGTTTTCTTTACGAATGCCCGGTGAAGCGCATCGTTCTCGACCAATGGACCCTGTCGGGCGCATTGAGCGCGCTCGGGCTGTCAGGCTAGCGTTACAGCCGAGTCACGTCGCCGTGACGAGAATCGCTCATCGTCCGTTCGGGATTCGCCTCCATGCGTCTCAAGCTCCACTGCCAGAACCGCATCGGCATACTGCGCGACATCGTCTCGCCGTTCGCCGACTACGGCCTCAATGTCGCCCGGGGCGAGGTGGGCGGCGACCAGGGCAACGCCATCTATCTGCACGTGCCCAACCTGCTGTACGCCCAGCTCGCCACGCTGCGCCCGGCACTCGAGGCGGTGCCCGGGGTGTTCAGCGTCAAGCGGGTCAGCCTGATGCCCAGCGAGCGGCGTCATCTCGAGCTCGATGCCCTGCTGTCGTCGTTGTCCGACCCGGTGATGTCGATCGACATGGAAGGGCGCATCGTCGCCGCCAACCGTGCCGCCGGGCAGATGCTCGGGGTGCGCGTCGACGAGGTGCCGGGATTGTCGCTCGATCGTTACATCCATGATCTCGACCTGCCCGAGCTGGTGCGCCGCAACAACGCGCGGGTCAACGGCTTGCGGCTCAAGCTCGATGAGGCGATCTACCTGGCCGATATCGCGCCGCTGCACAGCGAGAAGGACGATGTCGCCTCGCTGGCCGGCGCAGTGGTGACGCTGCACCGCGCCGATCGCGTCGGCGAGCGCATCTATCACGTTCAGCGCCAGGAGCTGCGCGGTTTCGAGGCGATCTTCCAGGCCAGTCCGCGGCTCGCCGGGGTGGTGCGCGAAGCGCGACGCATGGCGCCGCTCGACGCGCCGCTGCTGATCGAGGGCGAGACCGGCACCGGCAAGGAGTTGCTGGCGCGCGCCTGCCACCTGGCCAGCCCGCGCGGGCAGGCGCCGTTCATGGCGCTGAGCTGCGCCGGGCTGCCCGAGTCGATGGCCGAGACCGAACTGTTCGGCTATGCGCCCGGGGCCTTCGAAGGCGCGCGCCCCGAGGGCAAGCTGGGGCTGCTCGAACTGACCGCCGGCGGCACCATCTTCCTCGACGAGGTCGGCGAGATGAGCCCGCGGCTGCAGGTCAAGCTGCTGCGCTTTCTGCAGGACGGCGGGTTTCGCCGCGTGGGCAGCGACGAGGAAACCTACCTCGACGTACGGGTGATCTGCGCCACCCAGCAGGACCTGCCGCGGCTGTGCGCCGAGGGCCAGTTCCGTCAGGATCTCTACCATCGCCTCAACGTGCTGGCGGTGCACATCCCGCCGCTGCGCGAATGCCTGGACGGCATCGGCGAGCTCGCCGAGCATTTCATCGACCGCGCCGCGCGCCAGATCGGCTGCTCGCTGCCGGTGCTCTCCGAGCCGGCGCGGACGCGTCTGGTCAACTACCACTGGCCGGGCAACGTGCGCCAGCTCGAGAACGTGCTGTTCCAGGCGGTCTCGCTGTGCGAGGGCGGCGAGCTTCAGGCCGGCCATCTGCGCATGCCGGATGTCGGCGCAGCGCCGGGACTTGGCGGGGTCGCTCTCGAGGGCTCGCTGGGCGATATCCTCGGCGAGGTCGAAAAGCGCGTGCTGACCGCGCTCTACGACGAGCACCCCTCCAGCCGGTTGCTGGCGCGCCGGCTCGGCGTATCGCACACCACCATCGCCAACAAGCTCAAGCGCCACGGCATCGGTACGGCGTGAGCGGCCCGCGGATCCTCCTGGCGATGACTAGCCCAGGTGAGCTTCGACCGCGTCGCGCACCTCGGCGTAGGGCCAGGCTTCCAGGGCGGCATGGCCGTCGAGCTGACGGGCCTTGAGGCGGGTCAACAGCGGCGTGGCCAGCCCGGTCAGGAAGCGCGTCAGCAGGTCGGCGCTGGGCGGCGGGGCGTCGTCGATCTCGCTCAACCGGGCGAGCAGCGGCGCGCAGAGCGGGCCGACACGCTGACTGTCCAGGCGGGGCAGCGATTCGCCGGGGGGCAGTCGCGCCACCTGGCCCCGGCACACCGAACAGTGGCCGCAGCGTCGCGGGGCGTTGGCGTCGCCGAAGTACTCGGCCAGCCGGCGGCTGAGGCACGTCTCGGACTCGAACAGTGTGAGCATCGCCTCGAGTCGATCGATCTCGGCGCGTTCCTTGCTCTGGAAGTAGCCGTGCAGGTCGTCGGCGAGGGCCGCGACATCGAAGTCCGGCTGCTGGATCGCGTAGACCTCGGTCATCTGCTTGCTTTCCAGCGCGATCAGGCCCTGGTCGCTGAAGTATTCCAGGGCGCGAATCACCCGCGTGCGGGAGACGTCGAGGCCGCGCTCGGCGCCCAGCCGCGCCAGCGCGTCCAGATCCAGCGTGCACCAGGTCTTGGCGCGTGGCGAGGCCGCGACGATGGCGGCGACGAAATCGCCGCGCTCGCCGGCGAAGCGCGCGATCAGCGCCTCGGGTTCGATCAGGTACTGGAAACGGTACTCGGCGAAATAGGCGTAACGCGGCGCGATTACGCCGCGCAGCTCGAGCTGAACCAGCAGCGTCTTGAGCGGCAGCGGGCGGATGTTGCTGTGCTGGGAGAGCGCATTGAGGGTCAGCTCCCACTGGCCCTGCGGCGCCGCCTCGCGGATCGCCTGCAGTACTCGTTCGATGCCGTCGCGCTCGGGGGTGTCGCCATAGACGAAGTTTTCCAGCGCGGCCAGGGTGTCGCGGCCACCCAGCATCAGGCAGTCGGCGGGCTGGCCGTCGCGCCCGGCGCGACCGATCTCCTGGCTGTAGTTCTCGATCGACTTGGGCAGGTCGAGGTGGACGACGTTGCGAATGTCGGCCTTGTCGATGCCCATGCCGAAGGCGATGGTGGCGACGATGCAGTTGACCTCGCCATTCATGAAGGCGCGCTGCAGGGCATCGCGCGTCTCGTTCTTGAGCCCGGCATGATAGGCGCGGGCGGGAATGCCCGCCTTGTCGAGATAGGCGGCGAGCTGCTCGGCGCGCTTTTGCAGGGTGACATAGACGATGCTGGGTTGCGGCGTCGCGCCGGACAGGCGCGGGCGTAGCCAGTCGCGCAGCGCCCGGACGCGCTGCTCGGCCTCGACGGGTTCCACCAGCAGGTTGAGGTTGGCCCGGTAGAAGCCGGTCAGCGCGACGTCGCGGGGCTCTATGGCGAAGCTTTCGCGCATGTCCTCGATCACCCGGGGCGTGGCGGTGGCGGTGAGCAGCAGCGACTGGGGGATGGCGAACTCGCGCTGGTAGTCGGGCAGCTTGAGATAATCGGGGCGGAAGTTGTGCCCCCATTCCGAGAGGCAGTGGGCCTCGTCGACCACCAGCAGCGACACCGGCACCTGGCGCAGGAAGGCGCGAAAGCGCTCGTTCTTGAGCCGCTCCACCGAGATCATCAGGATGCGGATCTCGCCGCGGCGCACGCCGTCCATCACCGCGCTGGCCTCCTCGCGGCTCTGGCGCGAGTCGATGCTCGCCGCGGCAATGCCATGGCGGGCCAGGAAGTCGAGCTGGTCCTGCATCAGCGCCAGCAGTGGCGAGACCACCAGCGTCAGGTGCGGCAGGTGCAAGGCCGGCAGCTGGTAGCACAGCGACTTGCCGGAACCGGTGGGGAAGATCGCCGCCGCCGAGCGGCCCTCGACCAGCGCCTCGATCACCGGGCGCTGGCCGGCGCGGAACTCGGGGTAACCGAATACCCGTTGCAAGGTTTCCTGAATCATCGGTCGCTCTCACTGCAGAACTGGGTATGGCCGGAATGGAGGTGAGCGTGGCTTTTGACGCCCGCCGAGACTCTCCTCGGGAGGCGGTCAGCCGATGGCATCCGACAGTCGGGCCGATTCTCGCATATCGTCGGTGCCGCTGGTGCGTGCCATTCGACGCCTTGCCCATCTACATCTACGGTATTTCTAGAAGGACAATAACCATAGGAACATGACCGATGGAAAAACTGGCCCGTAGATTCGGTCTGCAAACCGACCCCACCATCTTCTTCGTGTCGGCCGGCATCATGGTCGTGTTCCTGATAGCCCTGCTGGTGGCGCCCGAACCCATCGGGGCTGCCTTCGGCGCCGGACGGGCCTGGATCGTCACCAACCTCGGCTGGTTCTTCATCTTCGGGGTGACCAGTTGGGTGATATTCCTGTTGTGGGTGGCCATCAGCCGTTTCGGGGCGATCCGTCTCGGCGGTAACGACGCCAAGCCGGCCTATGGCAATGTCTCCTGGTTCACCATGCTGTTCGCCGGGGGCATCGGCACGGTGCTGATGTTCTGGGGGGTGGCCGAGCCCATGTCCCACTTTGCCAACCCGCCGCGGCCGGATGTCGAGGCCTTCTCGGTGGAGGCCGCCGACGACGCGATGGGCTTCGCGATCTATCACCTGGGGCTGCACACCTGGGCGATCTTCACGCTGCCGGGGCTGGCGTTCGCCTATTTCATCTACCGTTATGACCTGCCGATGCGCTTTTCCTCGGTGTTCTACTCGTTGATTGGCGACCGGATCTACGGGCCGCTCGGCAAGACGCTGGATGTCTTCGCGATTCTCGGCACCCTGTTCGGGGTGGCCGTCTCGATCGGCCTGGGCACCCAGCAGATCAACGCCGGTTTGACGGAGCTGTTCGGTATTCCGGATGGCGTAGCGGCGAAGGTCGCCATCATCGTCATCCTCACCAGCGTGGCGGTGTGTTCGATCGTCGCCGGCCTGGACAAGGGCGTGAAGGTACTTTCCAACATCAATATCGGCATGGCCGTCGGTCTGATGCTGTTCATACTCTTTACCGGATCGACCGTATTCCTGCTGCGCTCGATCATCGAGACCGTCGGCATCTATGTCTCCAACATCGTGCCGATGGCGTTCTGGAACGACGCGCTGGCGGAATATACCCACGAGGAGGGCGGCTGGGGGTGGCAGGGCGGCTGGACCGTCTTCTATTGGGCGTGGACGGTGACCTGGTCGCCGTTCATCGGCATCTTCGTGGCGCGCATCTCCCGCGGGCGCACGATCCGGGAGTTCGTGCTCGGGGTACTGTTCGCCCCGTCGATCTTCACCCTGGTGTGGTTCGCGATCTTCGGCTGGTCGGCGATGCAGATCGACGGTATCGGCGAGGACGCTCGCGCGGCACTCGGCGCCCAGGCCGGATCGCTGTCCGCGGCGGTTGAGCAGAGCATTCCGCTGGCGATGTTCGCCTTCTTCGAGCACTTCCCGGCCGCGACGCTGATCCAGGGCCTGGCGGTGGTCATCGTGGCGATCTTCTTCGCCACCTCGTCGGATTCGGCCTCGCTGGTCGTCGACATGCTGTGTACCGGCACGCCCGACCCGGGCCCCTGGCACCAGCGGGTCTTCTGGGGCGTGTCCGAAGGGGCGCTGGCCGCCATGCTCATCGTGCTCGCCGGTGACGCCGGGTTGACCGCCCTGCAGCAGGTCATCACCGTCGTCGGCCTGCCGATGTTCATCCTGGTGTTCGCGATGATGTTCGCGTTGCTGCGGGGCTTGTCCCACGAGAACCTCAGCGAGGTCACCGTCGGCAAACCGCCGCGGGCCGACGAGCTCTAGAAGCCGGGCGGTGAAGCGTCATGCGCGCGGGGACGCGGGCGAACGATCCCGGTTGCGCGACAGGACGGGCCTGGCGGTCTGCGTTTCACGCTCCCGGCTATGCCCCGTTGCGTCCGTGTTGGCATAATGGCGGTTTTGCCCACCGGGGATGACCCATGACCGCCTGGAGCAAGCTGCTCGTCGCCACCACCCGGCTGATCGATCTGCACGACAGCGCCCACGAGCCGGGCTCGCCGTTCGTGCAGGTCAGTCAGGAACAGCGTCGCGGCCTGCGTGACGGCTACTGGCTGGACCTTGGCTGCCTGCTGCTCGACTACCTGCTCGAGCTGGATTTCGCCACCAACAGCGCCTTCGTCTCGCAGCGGCGCTGCCTGGCGCAGTTGCGCGAGGACTATCCGGACCTGCCGCACGACGACCTGGCCTTCGTCATCAATCTGCTGTCCACGCCCAGCGAGTTGCATTTTCGCACCCTGCCGGCAGCGCTGGAGGCCGGCGAGGAGCGGGGCATCGCCAGCACCAAACGCACCGCGCTGATCGAGAAGCAGGGCCAGACCGGCCAGGTGCGACTGACGCCGAGCGGCCGCCAGGCGGTGACCCTGGCCAGCCAGGTCGAGGACCTGCTGTACTCGGAATACGACGCCGCCAAGGTGCTGGCGGCCCTGGCGCGCAGCGATTTCGCGCGGATACCCGATATCACCAACCAGATCCTGATGGCGATCCGCGCGCTGACCCAGGAGTTGCGGCGGGTGCGCGAGAACCCCACCCGCGAGGGCAAGCTCAGCGCCTTTCTCGACAACGAGCGCCATTACCACAACGCCCTGTCGACGATCCAGGATACCCTGCTCAGCGCCCGCTCGCAGTTGGCCACGCCGGAGCTCATGCAGCGCTTCGAGGCCTGGCGCGACAATCGTCTGCAGGTTCAGCAGGAGTGGGATCTGCGCATGCTGACCGGCGCCATCGGTCGCGTGCTCAACGCCATCGAGAACCTTTCGCGGCGCTTGTCGGAACTGCTGTCGGATATCGCCGAGGGGCGCATCCAGTCGATGGGGGTGATCGATTTCGCCGATCTGTCGCGGCGCACGCTCAGCGAGCCGTTGCCCGATACGCTGCGCGATGCGCTGGTCAAGCGCATGATGCCGTTCGCCCTGGCTGCCGCCATGCCGCGGGTCGAGCCGCTGATTCCGCTGCTCGAGACGCGCCGCGCCGAACACAGCGCCACGGCGCTGGTGTTCGACGAGCAGCACGACGCGGCGCCGGAGGACCCGCTGCTGGCGCGTTTTCTCCAGGCGCGCGGCCCGGCGCTGCGCGAACGCCTGCGCGAAGCGCCGCTGTCGCTGCCCGCGGCGCTGGACGAGGGCTGGCATCGCTTCGAGGATGGCGACTGCCTGGCTCAGTTGCTCAATACCTTCGTCGACACCCAACTGCTCGACACCCGGCTGACGGTGGGCATCGAGGCCGAGCCGTTCGCCATTCACCTGGCCGACGGACGCCGGGTCGAAGGCGCAGTCACGCCCTCGCTGCGGCTGTCCGGGGCGTCGCTTTCTCAGGCGCCCGGTGACGCGCCGGCTCAGGCGCCCGGGGCTGAGCCGCCCAACGCGTTCGATTCTTCAGATACGGCAGACGATGTCGCCGCTCAGGATACGCATTTATGAACATGACCGAGATGGGCGAGGTGGTCGCCTACCTGCTGCGTTATCGCACCGCCGAGCGCCAGCCGAGTGGCGGACGCAAGCGCCGTGCCGCCCGCGAGGGGCAACTCGCCGAGCGCGACGTCTGCGCGCTGATCGACGATGCGCTGGATACCGAGCGCGAGGCGCTGCGTGACTTCCTGGCCGGCCAGGGCCTGCGCCTGCGGGTCTTCGAGCCCGGCGACTATCCGGGGATCGCTCCCGGATCGCGGCTCTACGCGCTGGTGCCGGATCCCGAGCTCGAACAGCCGCCGCTCTATACCCGCGATCCGGTCTTCGATGCCCTGCGCCTGCGTCAGGAGAGCCGTGCCGAGCTGGCTCAGTGGTATCTGCAACTGTGGCTGCTGCTGCACGCGCTGCTGTATACCCGGCTCAATCGCGCGCTGTCGGATGTCAGCCGCTATCAGGAGGCGACCTTCGCCAGCGCCGAGTTGATCGAGCTGCTGCGCGAACGGCTCGAGGAGCTGCGTGCGCTGGGCGATAGCGCTCCGGAAACCAGCCGCGCCTTGCTCGATGAGCGCGGCGAGGACCTGACCCGTCGGGCCAAGGCGTTCATCGATCTCCAGGTGCGCGGCGGCCAGCTCGAGGCGGCCCGAGAGACCACCGAGGAGGGTGGCGATATCTGGCAGCAGACCCTGCTCGGCGCGCTGGAGGCCGAACAGGTCGGCGTGCATCACCTCTCGCACCTGGTCGAGTTGATCTCCGGCCAGGCGCGCGACGACCTGGGGGAGCAGGCCGCAACGTCAGCCCACGTGGCCGGCGAGTCGGCCGAGGCAACGCCCATCGCCGAGCGCGACGACGATGACCCGTCGGCGGGGGCCGACGACCTGTTCGCCGCACCGGATGCCGGGGCGCCGGCCGGCCAGATGCTGGATGATGAGGCCCGTCAAGGGCGTGGAGACCGTTCATGAGCGTGATCAATCGCATCGAAGTCGCCAACCTGCTCAACAAGCATGGCGACATCGCCTCGCCCTGGGACGCCAAGATGCGCCACCTGCTGCTCGACCTGCGCGGCCAGTCGAGCGCCATCAGCATGGAGAACGGCTTCGGCAAGACGACCCTCGCCGAGGCGTTGATCGGGCTGTTGTCGCGGGATCGCACGTTGCTGGCGCGCACCCGGCGCAAGTGCTCTCCGGCCAGTGTCGCCGGCCAGGGGCGCAGCTGGACGCACCTGCGGGTGGAGTTCCGCAGCGGCGGCGCGACGGGGCAGTCCGACATGTTCGCCGCCGCCGGCGAGGAGGTCGCCGGCGAAACCTTCGTGTTCGGCCTCCATGGCTACAGTGACGGCAGCGGGCTGTCCTTCTACCACTATGCCGGGCGGCTCGAGGATATCCCCGTCCACCACCTGACCCGCGACGCCAAGCTGGCGCTGTACGCCAACAGCGATGTCCAGGCGGCCATGCGCGCCCACGGCGTAACCCGCAGCGCCAACCGCGAGGAATGGCTGGATGCGGTGGGCGCTCACATCTCGCGCCGCGAGCTGGCGCAGATGGCTGCCTTCCAGAAGGAGGGCGGCGCCGACAAGAGTCAGATATTCAATGCCATCAAGCCGCGCGCCGGCGAGAAGGCCGACCAGGCGTTCTTCTTCGAGGTGCTGGCGCCGCAGATCCTGTCCGGTGCGACCCGTGGCGAGACCGATGAAGGCGAGGAACTGATCGAGGACGTGATCCTCAACTCGGGCAGCAAGGTCACCGAGCTGCGTCATCGCCTGAGTGAAGCCGAAGCCGACCAGAAGCGTGCCGACGACAAGGTCGCCCGGCTCGCCGACCTCAACGCGCAGGGCGAGGCGCTGCTCGATGCGCGAGCGCGTCTCGCCGAACTCGACGAGGGCCTGGCCGCCAGCGAGCGGCTGCTGGGCGGCCAGGCATTGCTGGCGCTGCCGGGCGTGCCGCGCCGGCCCGCGACCGACGCCGACGATATCGCCGGGCTGGCCTGGAGCAAGGGCGACAGCGAGCGGCCGCGGGTTTCGGTCTGGCTGCTGGCCCGGCTCAGCGGCCAGGCCGAGCGCACGGTGCGCGAGTCGCTGGCCGAGCGAGGGGCGCGAATCGACTCGCACCGTCAACTGATCCACCTGCCCGAGGCGTCCTGGCCGGCCGCCCGCGAGGCCCAGCATGTGGCCTTCGCGCCGGCCCGCGACTGGCTGGTCGACAGCCACGGTTTCGCCGACGACAGTGCACGCTATCGGGCGCTGGCGCAGCTCGACGAAGCCGCCGACGCCTTCGAGGCACTCGATGGCAACCGCTTCCGCGAAGAGGTGATCGCCGACCGGCAGTACCTCAAGGAACTCAAGGCGGACGCCCGGGAATTCGAGACGCAATGGGAGCGCCTCGAGCGCGAGCGTGAGCAGCTCGAATCGCGTCAGCGCGAATTCACCGACAATCAGAGTTTCTATACCCAGGCGCTCGGTGACGGGTTGTTCAGCGAAGCGGAGCTGGAGGCCCCCGAGGCGACCCGCGAGGCCGCCATCGCGGCCGCCGACACGGCGCGCCAGGCACTCAACGCGCACATCGGGCGGGCCGCCAAGCTCGAGGACAGCGCGCGCTGGCATGCCGACTTCCAGGCGGCTCATCCGGATACCTCGCCCGGCGAACTGCTCGAGTTGAAGCGCGAGCAGCAGCAAGCGCTCGATGACGAACGCGAAGCCGTCGAGGCCGAACTGGAGGCGGTCGGCGCCCAGCGCGACGCCGCCCGCGACGAGCGTGATCGCCTGGCCGCCGAACGCGCTCGTCTGGAAGGCGAGCGCGGCCCGCTCAAGCATGGCCGGGAGGCCTGGCAGGCCTTCGTCGAGGGCTGGCCCGACGCCGCCGTCGAGGAGTTCTGGGCGCGGCGCAAGGCCGAGCTGGCCGACTGGCAGCAGGAACAGCGCGTGCAGCGCCAGCGCCGGGAAGAGGCGCTGGTGCGTCGTGACCGGCTGACGCCGCTGGCCGAGTCGGCGCGGCGTTATGCTGAACTGCACGGCGACGACGACCCGGTGCATCTTCGCGACCGACTCTACCGGCGTTCACGCGAGCTCGAGGATGAGGCGCATCGGCTGGACCGGCAGGAGCAGCACCTGCGCGAGTTGCATCAGGCCTGGCTGCGCTTTCGTGACGTCAGCGAGCAGTCGCCGGCGGAGTGGCTCAAGGATGCCAAGTTCCGCTACCCGCGCCTGCTCAGCGAGGCCGAGGGCCTGGATGAGCGGATCGCAGCCCGCGAGCGCTATCTCGAGAGCCTGGCCGGCGATCCGCTGGCGCGGCAGGTCGCAGAAAGCGAGGCGCACCGTCTGCTCGATGGGGCGGGGATCGCCTGGTGCGCGCTGCACGACGTGCTCAATGCCGGTGAGCACGCTCCCGACCGGCGTCGCGAGTGGCTGTCGCAGGCCGCCGGCCAGCTGTTCGCCCCGGTGGTTGCCGGCGAGGCCCGGGCCGGCGAAGCCGCCACGCTGTTGATCGAGCGTGGCCTGGGCGTGCCGGTGTTCGAGGCCGACCGGCTCGCGGCTTGCCTGGCCGAGAACCGGCCGCCGCTGGGTGCGGTGTGCGGCGTCGAAACCCTGGCGGTGAAGGCGGCGCTCGACCCGCAATACCTGACCGCGCTGCGCGAGGAGACCCAGCAACGCCTGGCCGCCGATCGCCAGCGGCGCGACGCGCTGGCTGCCGAGATCGCCCGGCTCGACCCGCATGGCGAGCGTTTCGCCCTGGCGCTGCGGGCTCATGAGGCGCGCGAGGCTAAGGTCGAGGAGGCGCTCGACGAGCTGGCGCGCGACCAGCGTGGACTCACGCTGCGCCGCGAGGAGCTCGCGCCGAGGCTGAGCGATGCGGCACTGGCCTGCATCGACGACTTTCAGCGCTATCTGCTCGAAGGCGGCGACAAGGCGCTGGAGGAGGCTGCGGCGACGCTCGACGCCGCCGAGCGTCGCCTGGCGGAACTGGGGCCGCAGACCGAGGCCGCCGAACGGGCGCTGGAGACCCACGGCGCGACCTGGCTGGCCGCGGAGAAGTTCGCCGCGGCCGGCGGCGTCGAGCGGCTCGAAGCACTGGAGACACGTCTCGGCGAGTTGGTCGAGACTCAGGAATTGACCGATGAGCGTCTGGCGGAGAACACCGAAT
The DNA here is from genome assembly GCF_900961225.1 of Modicisalibacter radicis. Classification (GTDB taxonomy): domain Bacteria; phylum Pseudomonadota; class Gammaproteobacteria; order Pseudomonadales; family Halomonadaceae; genus Modicisalibacter. Next base: position 323,517 of record NZ_CAAHFN010000065.1, on the reverse strand, counting down.
GTCTCGAGTCGCTGAGCCGTCAACGCGATGATCTGGCGAGCCGTTCGCGGGCGTTGTTTGCCGATGGCGAGCGCGAACGGCTGCGCACCCTCGATGCCTTCGAACGTGAGGGCGGGGTCGCTTTCATGGCCAGTGCCGCAGCCCGCGAGAGCGAGCTCGAGGCGGCGCTGGCCAGCGCCAGTCGCCGCGCGGATTTCGATTTCGCACGCATTCGCGCCTTTCTCGAGGTGCGTGACGACAGCGGCGGGGGCCAGAAGCTCGAGCGCGAGATCGCTCGTCTCAAGCGCGAGCGCGATGCGGCGCATGCCGCGGGCAAGGCCAAGCGCCGCGAGCAGGACAGCGTCGAGGCGCGTCTGGCCTGTAACCATCAGGCGATGCTCGATACCGATCAACTGGCCATCGCCTGGCTGGAGCGCCTTCGCGGCCTGTCGAGCGGTTGGCTGGATCGCCTGGCGGTGCTCGCGGATCTGCGCGAGGCCAGTCGCTGGCCGCTCGATCACCCGCGGGCCGAAGCGCTGGACGCCACGCTCGTCGAGTGGCGACGCCTGGCCGGGGAAGAGCGTGCGGACAATACCTCGGAGGCGGCGCATCAGCACTTTCAGCAGGCGCTCCAGGGCTGCCAGCAGGCGTTGCTCGAGGCGCTGGGCGATCTCAACCTCGGCGAGCGCTCGCGGGACCGGGAGCGTCAGGCCCGCGAGGCGGAGCGGTTGGCGCAGAGGCTGGGCCAGGCGTTGCGCGAGTCCGTCGAGAGTCGCCTGTTCAACGAGACCGAGCGTGCCCGGCTGGCGAACCTGGACGGCGCCTCCCAGGCCTCGCTCGACGATCTTCGCGCGCTTTATGGCCAGTTGACCGGCCAGCTCGACGAGCATCGTCAGCGGGTCGCCACGCTCAACGCCTCGCGCGAGCACATCGAGGGCAATCTGGTCGAGCGGCTGGGTTCTATCATCACCGATGCCGCCGGCAACCTGGAAAGCCTGAAGCGTGTCGCCCGGCGTGGCAGCGAGGGCGGGGCCTACTTCGAGGTCAAGGCGGCGTTGATCGGTGACGAGGCGGTGCGCGAACTGATCCAGCAATTGCTTGCCGATATCGATGAGCATCAGCTCGCCCAGCGACGCCGGCTCGCCCAGGAGGGAGCGGCGCCGCAGGGCGAGCAGCGTCGCCGTGACGACGAGTTGACCCGCCAGATCCGCCGCCGCATCTACCGCGGGCTGTTCCGCGACGCGGCCATTCGCCTCAAGCACGACGCGATTCGCCCGCATGGCCGGTTATTCTCGCTCAACGAGGACATGTCCGAAGGACAGCGTGAGGCGGTGTCGCTGATGTGGCTGGTCAAGCTCTCGGAGTTCGCCATCGAACGCGAGCTGCGCGAGTTGCCGGGTAGCCACAAGCGTCGCGCGCGGGCCGGCCGCGAGAGCGTGATCCTGCTCGATGGCCTGTTTTCCAAGCTCTCGCACCGGCGCTTGATTCAGGATTCGCTGGACTCGCTGCGCAACACCCGCGGGCGCTTCCAGATGATCGGGCTGATCCATAATCCCAACTACGAGAACGATGCGGCGATCTTCCCCACCTATCTGGTGGGCAGCGTGATCGGCGGCGCCCAGGGCCAGGGCGGCCACGTGGTGGTCCGCGACGGCCGGGTGGTCGAGCCGGAAGCGATCGGCCGCGGCCGGGGCGAGGCCAGTCTGTTCGGGATCCACGTCAGCGAGCCGACGCCATGACACTGCTCAGCGAGCGCGCCGAGGCGGCGCGGCAATTCCTGGAAGGCGAGTGGGGCAAGCATCACCTGAAGGGGCGTTACAAGCGCTGGCACAGTCGGCCGCTGGTGAACAGACTGCGCCAGCCGACGCTTTGCGGCACCGAGCTGGATGGTTGGGAAGCGCTGCGCGAGCTGACCGAGGCCGGGCTCGTCGAGACCTCGCAGCCGGTTTCGGCACGTCAGCGGCTCAATGTCCGCGTGCAGCTTTCCGAGGCCTTGCGCCATCGGCTGGCATCCGAATTCGCCCGGGTCGATGCCTCGTTGCCGCTGGACGCCGGCCAGGCCGCCCTCTGGCGCCATGCGCTGGAGAGTGTGCTCGATGGCTGGGATCTGGCCGACCAGCGGCGTCTCGCCGAGGGTCTCAATGACCTGGCCGCGGCTCTGCCGGGCGCCCATGTGCTGAGTTCGTACGAGGCCAGCGCGCGCTATCTGCTGGGCAGCAGCAAGCTCCTGGATGCCTTGCCGCGAGAGCTGGTGCGCGCCTTCGGTATCGAGCGTGCGGCTTTCCGGGGTCCCGGCGCCTGGGTTCTGGCGGCGGTGCCCGCCGAGCCGCAGGGGGTGCTGCTGATCGAGAATCCGCAGAGTTTCGAGCAGGCCTGTCGCGCGGGTGTCGCCGGCCGGTTGGCTCTGCTCTGCAGTTTCGGTTACGGACTGTCGCTGAGCGAGGCGCTCAGGGCACCCGAGCGGGTGCGGCTGATCGGCGAGATCGATCCGCTGCAGACGCTGGACGGCCTGCTGGCACTCGAGAATGTGACCTACTGGGGTGATCTCGATCCCGAGGGCTTGAGGATCTTTCGTTGGCTGCGCCAGAGCGTAGCGACATTACGCCTGTCGGCGCTCTACGCGCCGATGATCGAGCGTCTGGAGCGCGAAGGCGGCCACCCGTTGCACCGGCTGACCGGAAAGGGGGGACAGCGCCCGGCCCCCGGCTGGTCGCGGGGACTCGATCAGGAAGCGCTCGGCGATGCCGAAGTGGCGGCACTCGCCGGGGACGCCCTGGAAGCCGAGCGCGAAGACCATTGGCTGGGGTTGCTTGCCGACAGCGATCTCGATGCGATGCCTGGCGGGGCGGTCTGACACGGCAAGCCGCGTGCCCGCGTGCGCTCCCCTGGAACGGCTGTTCGACATAGTTTGTTTGCTTGCTAAATTAATGCTAGGATTGTTCGCATGCTAACAGATTGCTTGTCGAAAGATGATGCCGCGCTCGGCATGCGGCTCGGTCATGTCCATCGCCTGTGGCGCACGGTGGTGGGGCGTACCGTGGCCCCGCTGGGGCTGACCCAGCCGCGCTGGACGGCACTGGTGGCGCTGCGCCACCTGGGTGACGGCGCCACGCAGAAGCAACTGGCCGAAACGCTGGGTATCGAACTGCCTTCGCTGACGCGTACGCTCGGGCAACTCGAGCGCCAGGGGCTGATCGAACGCCGCATCCAAGCCGACGATCGCCGGGTGCGCCAAGTGTCGTTCACCGCCGCAGGAGCGCGAACACTGGCCTCGCTGGATGCGCACGCCGACGAAGCGCGTGCGCTGCTCCTCGCCGGTCTCGACGACGCCGAACGCGAGACGTTGCAACGTGCCTTGCGGCGTATCGAGATCAACGCCGATCATTGGCTGGATCCCACCGGCCGCTAGTCCCCCTCCGCGTGAACAACAGAGAGCCCACTATGACGCCGGAACAGCGCTTTGCCCGTTGGGTACGGGTGGCGATCATCCTATTCATCCTGCTTTTCGTGTATTTCATCGTCGCTGACACGTTCATGCCGGCGACGCCGCAGGCGCGTGCCTTGCGTCAGGTCACCCGTGTCGCACCCGAGGTCGGCGGTCGGGTGGCGGCGGTCAACGTCGACAACAATCAGCGGGTCGCCGCCGGCGACGTGCTGTTTCGCATCGATCCCGAGCCGTTTCGCCTGGCCGTCGCCAAGGCCAGGCTCGCCGTGGAACAGGCGCGGCGCGAAAATGCCGAACTGGCCGCCGAGCTTGCCGCCGCCCGTGCCGACCTCGCCGCGGCACGCAGCGATGCCGAGGAAGCGGCCCGCGAGAGTCGGCGCGTGCGCACGCTGATCGAACAGGGCAGTATCTCCCGGCAGCGCCACGACGAAGTGGTGGCCAGCGGACGTTCCGCTCGGGCGGCCGTCGAGGCGGCCCAGGCCCGGGTCCGTTCGCTGGAGGTTCAACGCGGTGCCGAGGGCGCGACCAATCTGCGCGTACGCCAGGCGCGCAATGCGCTGGCGTCGGCCGAACTCGACCTGCGGCGGACGACGGTGCGCGCCGAGCAGAGTGGCCGTATCAGCAATCTTCAGCTCCAGCCTGGCGATTACGTCACGGCGGGCTCGCCGGTCATGGCCAACGTCGGCGATCGGGTGGACGTGATCGCCGATTTTCGCGAAAAGAGCCTGCGGCACGTCGAGCCCGGCGACAGGGCCTGGGTCGCCTTCGATGCCTGGCCGGGCACGGTGCTGCCGGCTCGGGTGACCTCGCTTGACGCGGGGGTGCTGGCCGGCCAGATAGCGGCCGACGGCAATCTTGCCGACATCCCGACGACCGATCGCTGGGTCCGCGACGCACAGCGCCTGCGCCTGCACTTGCGGCTCGACCTCGAGTCGGGGCGGCAACTGCCCGATATGCCGCCGAGCGGCGCGCGCGCCACGGTGCAGTTGCGCCCGGTCGAAAACCCGCTGGCCGCGGGGCTGGCGCGAGCCCAGATCGCTTTGTTCAGCGGGTTGCACCATGTCTACTGAGCGTGGCGCCGGCGAGGCACGCACCCGGCGTGGAGGGTGGCCCGGCCTGCGTGCGGCCATGGCACTGTTGCTGCCGGGGGGCGCAGCGCGCGGCGCAGGGGCTATCGAACTGGATGCCAATGGGCTCAGGCAATGTCTGCGCGTCGCCGCTGGCGGCACCCTGGGGTTTATCGTGAGCCAGTTGATGGGCTGGAATTACGGGGTCTTCTTCACCGTCTTCCCGATGTTCCTGCTGGGCCTGATCCCGGTGCTCAATGGCCATGTGGTACGCCAGTTTCTCGGCAACGCGCTGATCAACTGCGTCGAGGTGAGCCTGGTGCTGGGGCTGACCCAGCACATGCCGCTGGTCATGACCGGGCTGGTCTTCGCGCTGTTCTACACCCGCTTCCGGTTGATGGCGCGGGGACCGCTGTTCCTGTTCGGGGCGAACGGCGTGCTGACGCTGAGCATCCTGTTCCACTTTGCCAGCTATACCGACCTGGACCTGGCCGATCTGCTGGCCAGTAATCTGGTGGCCAGCGTGCTGGCGGTCATGATCGCGGCCCTGATGCATACCGCGTTTCCCGATCGACAGCCGCGCCAGCCGCCGCCGGGCGTCGTCAAGTCGGCCTCACGGATCCGCCACGAGACGCTGATCGGCGCGGTCACCGCCACGGCCTCGTTCATGGTGTTCCAGACGTTCGACCTGCGCGATTCGCTGTCGGCACAGATGGCGACGGTGCTGGTGCTGTTCGCGCTGGGCTACCCGGGGGCGCGAGTGTCGGCCCGCAAGCGCGCCGTGGGCACGCTGCTGGGCTGTAACCTGGCGTTGGTCATGCAACTGCTTTTGTACACCCAGGATCGGCATCTGTTATTGGTCGTCACGCTCTACTGGGTGGGGCTGATGGTCTTCGCGCGGGCGCATGTCCTGGAGGGCGGGGGATCGGGAGTGGGCTTCGGTGGGCTGACGACGCTGGGTATCCTGTTTGGCCAGTCGCTGGCGCCGGGGCAGGACCTGATCTATAGCGCGTTGTACCGGTTCTCGTCGATGTGCGTGGCGCTGGTGGCGACGCTGGTGTTGATGGCACTGCTCGACCGCCTGCTCAATCGCTGGCAGGCAACGCGCGCCACGCAGGGCTAGACGCGCAACACCCGGTTGCGGCCGGCGTGCTTGGCAGCATAGAGACCGCGATCGGCGCGTTCGATGAATGCATCGATACTGTCGTTCTCCCGATGCTCGGCGACCCCGAGGCTGGCGGTGACCCGCCCTTGGGTGATGCCGAAATCGTGGCCGGCAATCGCGGCGCGCAGCCGCTCGGCAAGTTGCATGGCGGCATCGATCGGCGTGCATGGCAGCAGGATGGCCAGTTCCTCGCCACCCAGGCGCGCCACCAAGTCCTCACCGCGCAGGGCGTTGCAGCAGAGTTCGGCCAGCTGTTTGAGCACCTGGTCGCCCTTGAGGTGGCCCCAGGTGTCATTGATGCGCTTGAAGTGATCGAGATCGAGCAGCAGCAGGGACAGAGGCCGTTCATGGCGTCTGGCACCCGCCATCTCCTCCCTGAGCCGCTGCATCAGCCGGCGGCGATTGGCCAGGCCTGTGAGCCCATCGGTGTCCGAGAGTCTTCTCAGACGACGTTGCTGCACGACCTGCTCGCTGACGTCGATCAATATGCCATGCCATAGGGTACCGCCGTTGCTGGTCCGCTCCGGGCGTGCGCGTACCATGACCCAGCGCGTGGCACCGTCGAGGCGCAGGATCCGCAGCTGGATGGCCAGGGTGGTCAGTGCCTGCGCCGACTGTTCGAGAGCGCTCATCAGCTTGATGTGATCACTGCGAGCGATGCGTTCGAGTACGGGGGTGGCGCTTTGGGCCAGCCTCTGGCGGTCGGCGCCCTGGAGCATGCGTTCGTCGCCGGCCAGCAGCGGGAAGCTCAGTTGACCGCGGGTATCGCGGAGTAGCTGGAACACCAGGCCGGGGATACGCTCGCCGAGTAGCGCCAGGCGCTTGTCATCGCTATTGCGGGAACCATCCGAGGGGCTTTCCGGCGTACCGTTCGGTACGCCGGCGGGCGGCGTGGCAGAAGGCAGTGACATCCGTTGGCTCCCGGCATTCGATAGGGATGCGTCGCTTGGAACGACGACCAGCTGAGCGCAACACTATACGAACAAAAGTAACGAAATGTCACAAAAGTATGGTCGTAGGCGATCGACGACAATGGCGATAGCCGTTTTCCTACAAGCCACGCGGCTGTGCTGCCGGCGAACCGCCGTCGCGGTTTCAGCGTGGACTGTCGTAACGGCCGCTACGCCCCTTGGAGTAGACCACCTGCCACAGCTGGATGTCTCGGGCGCGGAAGGCCCCGGCACAGATGCCTAGATAATAGCGGAACATGCGTCGGGTGCGTTCATTGTAGTTGTCGGCGACCTCGTGCCAATGGGCGTCGAAGTTCTCGTGCCAGGCCATCAGGGTCCGGTCGTAGTCGGCACCGAAGTTCTGCCAGTCTTCCATGAGCAGCCTGCCTTCGCTGGCCTGGGCGATGTGCTTGACGGAGGGCAGGATGCCGTTGGGAAAGATATATTTGTTGATCCAGGGGTCGGCACTGATCTCGGAGTTGTTGGAGCCGATGGTGTGCAGTACGAACAGGCCGTCCTCGGCGAGCAAGCGCTCGACGGTATCGAAATAGGTACGGTAGTTGCGATGGCCGACATGTTCGAACATGCCGATCGAGACGATGCGATCGAAGCGACCCTCGAGGTCGCGATAGTCCTCGAGCAGGATCTCCACCGGCAGCCCCTCGCAGCGTTGACGCGCCAATGCCGCCTGCTCCCTGGAGATGGTGATGCCGGTCACTTCCGCGCCATAGTGGCGGGCGGCATGTTCGGCGAAGCTGCCCCAGCCGCAGCCGATGTCGAGAACCTTCATGCCGGGCTCGATACCCAGCTTGCGTGCCGCCAGGTCGAGCTTGGCCACCTGTGCCTGATGGAGGGTTTCGGCTTCCTTCCAGTAGCCGCAGGAGTAGCACATGGTCGGATCGAGCATGCGCTCGAAGAGGTCGTTGCCGAGGTCGTAGTGCGCCTCGCCGACGATATAGGCCCGCGTCTTGCTCTGCAGATTGAAGAAACCCGCCTGGAGTCGATACATCAGCCGTTCGGAAGCAGTATGAGCGCGTTCACCGAGGCCGTGGCGAAGCAGGCGATGGGCCATCTCGTCGATCCGTTCGCAATCCCACCAGCCGTCCATGTAAGCCTCGCCGAGGCCCAGGGTTCCCTGACGCAGGACACGCGAGAAGAAATCGGGATGCAGGACCTGGATATCCCACGGGGCGGAGCCGTTGAGAGCGACTCCTGAACCTTCTAGCAAGTCCTCGACGACGCGTCGGGAACGCGTGTCGGGCAGAGCGACGGGGCCGATGCGTGTATCACTGGTCATGCCGAACTCCGGTATGCAGGTTGCTAATGCGATACGGTCCGGGCAAGGCAGTCCCTTGCCACTACCAATTTCTATTTAGTTTGCTAACTATAACCATCGAATGCAACAGTGTCAGGCTATGGCATTGATAGTGCTGAAAAGAGCACTGGGAAGACTGTGTACCCAGCATAGTCTATCGTCGTCATGGTGAGACAATTCCAGCAGAGGGGAAGCGCCATGCGGGTTATCGTCGATTTTTGCATCGTGCCGTTGGGCGTCGGGGTTTCGGTTTCGCGGTACGTGGCCGCGTGTCAGGACGTGATCGAAGAGGCCGGCCTGAGCTATCGCATGCACGCCTACGGCACCAATATCGAAGGCCCGTGGGAAACGGTCTTCGACACGGTCAGACGGTGTCATGAGCGTGTCCATGAGATGGGCGCGCCGCGCATCACCACCACGCTCAAGGTCGGTACCCGTACCGACCGCGAACAGAGCATGGACGACAAGGTGGCCAGCGTCGCCACGCACTTGCGGCGCTGAACTCTGCCTCAGCGACAGTGATAGCGCCACACGATCGAGGGCGCCTCGCCTTCATGGGTGGCGGCGGCATATTCGCCGAGTTCGCTTTGTGCCAGAGGCAGCGCGGATTCGCTACGCAAGCGTGGCGCCGTGTTGTACCGACGGCTGTCGATGACCACGGGGTCGGTTCCCTGGCATTGCTCCTCGGCATGCTGGAGCGCGGCCCGGCGGGCCGCCGGGAGCGAATCGCCGTGCGCTTCCAGGCGCAGGAAGGCTTGCTGGGACGCGGGCGGCGATCCGGCGCAGCCCCCCACCCCCAGCACCATTGCCAGGACCACGAGATCGAGCGATCGCCGTTTGAGTGACATTGCGGGCTCCTGCGTGTGGCGAGTGCAAGGGGCTTCCCGAAGGGCGTATCCGCTTGCAGTGTAGCCGGTCATGGTGCCCGGTTGCGGCGCTTCAGAGAAATTCCTGCGCGCCATCGAACGGCATCAGCCAGTGATTGCACTGGGCCAGCAGATGTGCGGTCAAGGCGTCGAGGGTACTGCCGCCATGGCGCCAGTGATGCCAGTAGAGCGGCACGTCGATGAAGCTGTCGCTATCCAGATCCACCAGGCTGCCTTCCTGCAATTCCCGGGCAACCTGGCGTTCGGGTATCAGGCCATAGCCCATGCCCGACTGCGCCAGCTGGATGAAACCTTCGGAAGAGGGGCACAGGTGGTGTGGAAAGGGCTCCAGGTAGCCGCGCATTTCCAGGTAGCGGTGTTGCAGGCGGTCGTCGGGGCCGAAGACGATCGCCGGCGCTTCGCGCAGGGCAGCGTGATTCAGCCCCCGGGGAAAATGACGGGCCACGTAATCGGGACTCGCCAGGGCGCGATAGCGCATGCTGCCCAGGGGGTGGGTCCGCGCTCCCTGCACCGGACGCGACGTGGCGCATATGCAGCCGGCGACCTCGCCGTCGCGCATGCGCTTGAGGGCGACGTCCTGATCTTCCACCACCAGATCGAGCAGCACGTCATGTTCGCGGCAGAAGCTGCCGGTGACCGGCGTCCACCAGGTGGCCAGGCTATCGGCATTGATCGCCAGGCGCAGGCGTTGTTCGCGTTCGCCCAGGGCGGGAATCTGGTCGAGCAGGTCATGTTCGAGCAAGCGCACCTGCTGGACGTGATTGAGCAGACGCCGGCCCAGCGGGGTCGGCGCCAGCTTGGGCGCGCGTACCAGCACCGGCTGTCCGAGCCGGGCCTCGAGCAGCTTGATACGCTGGGAAACCGCGGATTGGGTCAGTCCCAGATGTTTGGCACCCCGCTCGAAGCCCGATTGGTCGACCACAGCGGCCAGTGCCTGGAGAAGTTTGTAATCAAGCATCAGCCAGGTTAATCATCCATTCTTTCAATTAATTTAACTTATTTTCGCCCCGAGTATAACCTGCCGTTTCTCATGTAAATGTCAGGAGAGTGCCATGTGGGGTTCCGCCGCCCAGGGGCTGGTAACCGGTGCGGGACTGATCATTGCGATCGGTGCCCAGAACGCGTTTGTCCTCGGCCAGGGGCTGCGACGCGAGCACCCCTGGCTGGTGGCGCTCATCTGCACGACCTGTGACGCCCTGCTGATCGTCCTGGGCGGGGTGGGCGTAGGGCAGTTGATCGCCTCCCAGCCGACGTTGATGGTGCTGGCCAGGCTCGGTGGTGCCCTGTTCCTGATGTGGCAGGCCGGGCTGGCCTGGCGCCGGGCCTTGTCACCCGGGACCTTGCAGGCCGGGCATGGCGGTACGTCGCGCCGCGGCGTGATAGCCGCGACGCTGGCGGTGACCCTGCTCAACCCGCAGGTCTACCTGGATACGCTGATCATGCTCGGTGCGATCGGTGCCGTGCAGGCCGAGCCGGTGGCTTTCTACGCGGGCGCCGTGGCGGCTTCCTGTCTGTGGTTCTTTTCGCTGGTCGCCGCCGCCGGCTGGCTGTCGCCACGGTTGGCGAGTCGCTGGGCCTGGCGCAGCATCGATGGCGTTATTGGCGCGGTGCTGCTGATGGTTGCCGCGGGATTGGTTGCGGGGCTTGAATGGCCGTAAAGCCAGCTTTACGGAGCGTCAGGCTATTGCACCGCGTCCGGGCGATGGCATGCCGCGGCCGGTTCGGTGTAAGGATTGTTTGCCACGATGACGGGGTGAATCGGCAACCGAGGTGCCCGATGTCGCCTCTCGAGTCGCCCCGGGAGCCGCTGCGGCGCTATAGGCTGTGAACAAGCATCGCCTTGACGATCACCGTTAGCCGTAGCAGGAGAGGGACATGACCGCACCAGCAACCGCGACAGTTTCCAATGCCGAGACCAACCCGCTGGGCACCGATGGTTTCGAGTTCGTCGAATTCACCGCACCCGATGTCGAGCAGTGCGAGGCCATGGCGCGCCTGTTCGAGAGGATGGGCTTTACCCGGACGCGCAAGCACCGCTCGAAGAACGTGACGCTCTACCAGCAGGAGGGCATCAATTTCGTGATCAATGGCGAACCGGGGGGCCATGCGGCGGAATTCGCCCGTCGGCACGGCCCCAGCGCCTGTGCCATGGCCTGGCGGGTGGCCGACGCGCGGCAGGCGCTCGAGCATGCCGTGGCGAATGGCGCCGAAGCGGTGGACAACCCGGTCGGGCCGGGGGAGGTAGGTATCCCGGCGGTACGCGGGATCGGTGGCTCATTGCTGTACTTCGTCGACGGGCACGCCGATGAGCAGGGGCGTACGCTGTACGATATCGATTTCGAACCGATCCCCGGTGCCGATCGCAACGCGGCGAGTGTCGGACTCAAGGTCCTCGATCACCTGACGCATAACGTCGATCGTGGCCAGATGAGCGTCTGGGCCGATTTCTATACGCGGATCGCCAACTTTCGGGAAATCCGTTACTTCGACATCGAGGGCAAGATGACCGGCCTGCATTCCCAGGCGATGACGGCACCCTGTGGCAAGATGCATATTCCGATCAACGAGTCGGCCGACGATACCTCGCAGATCGCCGAATTCCTGCGCGAATACAATGGCGAGGGGATCCAGCATCTGGCGCTGGCCACCGACGATATCTACGCCACGGTCAGAGCGCTGCGCGACAACGGCGTGACCTTCATGACCACGCCGGCCACCTACTACGAAAAGATCGCCGAGCGGGTACCCGATCATGACGAATCGGTCGCGGAGCTTGAGGCGCTCAACCTGTTGATCGATGGCGCACCGGAAGAGGGGATTCTGCTGCAGATCTTCACCGACACGGTAATCGGGCCGATCTTCTTTGAGATCATCCAGCGCAAGGGCAACAAGGGCTTTGGCGAAGGCAACTTCAAGGCGCTTTTCGAGTCCATCGAAGAAGACCAGATTCGCCGCGGCGTCCTCAAGGCCGACGCGTGACCCACGCCGGTCAAGGCAAGCCACGGCCGGCGCGTGCCGGCCGTGGTCAGCTTCCGCCCAGACCCTCGCTCGGCGTGTTCACGCGTGCCGATGCCGAATGCTAGAGCCCGTATTCGTCGGGGTCTTCGCCCTGCTCGCGCAGGAAGGCCGCCACCAGGTCGTCTTCCCCGTCATGCTCCGAGCCGTGAGCGTAGGCGAACTCTATCAGTTGCTCCTCCTCGAACCCGTCATACCACGCCATGTCCTTGTAATCGCTGGTGGAATACCATTCGCTGGCCGCTTCGTAGCTGTCGAAAAGCCGTGCCATCGGTGACTCCTTGTCTGGCCTTTTGCTGCAACATAGATGGCGCACCGACATCGTGCAACGGCACTGGGCCGGGCTGAATCCCCACTTGCCTATTCAGCGGCCGGCAAGGGGCGCCAGTGGATACATACATGGGCGAGGACCCGAAAGGGCAGCGCGCCGATCAGTACATCGTCGAGTTCGCTTCGCTCGCCGCGAATGCGCAGCTTGCCTTGCGCATTGCGCGACAGGTGACGCACTTGCAGTTCATCATCGCTTTCCAGCAGATACAGGCCATCATCGCCGAAAGCGTCGAGCGGACGTAACGCGATCAGGTCCCCTTCGGTGAGGAAATCGAATCGTTCGCCCGGGGCCGGTGTGACCAGGTGGCATCCGTCAGTCAGGGCGGTATTGGGCAGCCCGGCCAGGGAGGGCGCCGGGTGGCCGCAGCTGGACTGCCACGGCGGTGGCTGGGAGACGCGGAGGAGAAGAATGCCATGTGGCAGATGGGCCGATGGCGTGCCTTGCAGCAGGTCGCTCAAGTTGCAGTCCAGGGCTTCGGCCAGGGCCACCAGCCGCTCATGACCGATCTGCTTGATGGTGCCGGACTCCCAGTAGGAGATCGTGACATCCGAGACGCCCACCCGCCGGGCCAGGGCGGCCTTGCTCAAGCTGGCCTTCATTCTTAGCGCTTTTATACGGGACCCCAGGTCAACCATCGAATGCATCTCGCTGTGACGTGAACGTCTAGCATAGCCAGTCGTTACCGAAGTATGTTTCGGGTTAAACACGTCTATAAACAATTGGTAATTTATCGGTTCAGTCCCGGAAGCGGGCACCCGGCCGAGGTGCATTCCGGTCTTTGATACTTCGGATCCGCAGTCTGTGACAGGGTTCCGGCGAGGCATGCCGAGGGCAGGCTCAAACGGCGTCAACCACGCGGCTAGCGGAGGCGGGGATGAGAAAAATGCGCCGGCTGCTCGATCGAGCAGCCCGGTGGCGCAGAAGAGTAACGCACTGAAGGCTCCAGCCACAGGCCTGGGCGAGCGGCTGGCGCTCCGATCGCAGCAACGACCGGAGAGGGCAGTATACGGAGTCGTCGTTTGCGGAATAAGTGGTTACAATCGAAATCCAGTGTTTCCGAAATGGAAACTCCTGATACCACGTGCTTTGCAAGGACTCGGTTTGGCCACTCTGGATGCGTTGAAAGTCTTCGTCGAAGTCGTGCGAGCCGGAAGTTTCACGGCGGCGGCGCGGCGGCTGGGCATTTCCAAGTCGCTGGCTTCCAAGCGGATAGCGGCGCTGGAAGAGGAACTGGGCGTCAGCCTGTTGAACCGCTCGACGCGCTCGCTGCACCTGACCGAGGCCGGTCGGATCTATTTCGAACATGGCCTGCGGATTCGCGAGGAACTGGCCGCGGCCGAAGCCCAGGTTCAATCGGTGACGGCGCGCCCGCGCGGTCAACTCAAGGTCAGCGCCCAGGTCAGTTTCGGCTTCATGTATCTGGCGCCACCGACGACGGCTTTCATGCGCCGTTATCCCGATGTGGCCGTAGAGATCCTGCTCGAGGACCAGCGCTTCGAGCCGATCGACGACTCCGTCGATCTGGCTATTCGCATGGGGCCGGTGCCGCCGTCGAGCCTGGTTTCGCGCCCCTTGTGCAAGGTGGTCTACGGGCTGTACGCCGCGCCGGAGTACCTGGCGCGGGCCGAGCGGCCGCTCCATCCGCGCGACATCGAGCAGCACGACAGCATCTTCTACGGCAACTACGATCTCGGCGCGCACTGGCGATTTTCGCTCAATGGCCAGCCGCTCGATATCGAGCCCAGCTCGCGGCTGGTGATCAACAATCTGCTGGGGGTCGTGGAAGCGGCCAAGGCGGGGTTCGGACTCGCCTATCTGCCCACTTTCGCGGCACGCGCGGCGGTGGCCGACGGCGAACTGATACCGTTGCTGCAACCCTACTGGAACGAGCATGGCAGCATGCTGGTACTGTTTCGTTCGCGCAAGTACCTGCCCGACAAGACCCGTGCTTATCTCGACTTCATTACCGACTGGTTTCGCGAACACCTGGCGCTCTAGTCGAGGCCCATGCGGTTTCGACGGATTCGGCGCGCCTCGCGCGTTTCTTGCCGTCGCCGCTTCGGCCGTGGCTGATGGGGGCATGTCAGGTGCGTATAATGCCCCACATCAACCCGAGCCAACGGAACGGACCAGATGACCACCGTACGTACACGCATTGCCCCGTCTCCCACCGGCGACCCGCACGTGGGCACCGCCTATATCGCGCTATTCAACTTGTGCTTCGCCCGTCAGCACGGGGGGCAGTTCATACTGCGCATCGAGGATACCGATCGACAGCGCTCGACCCCGGAGTCGGAACGGATGATCCTCGACTCGCTGCGCTGGCTGGGCCTGGAATGGGATGAAGGACCGGACGTCGGCGGGCCGCACGGCCCCTATCGCCAGAGCGAGCGGGGCGACATCTATGCCGAAATGGCCCGTCAGCTGCTGGACAACGGCCACGCCTTCAAGTGTTACCGGACCAGCGAAGAGCTCGATGAGCTGCGCGAGACGCGCAAGGCGCAGGGGCTGCAACTCGCGCTCAAGCCCGCCGACCTGGCCCTTGCCGAAGAGGAGGTGCGGCGGCGCGAGGCCGAGGGCTGGCCTTACGTGGTGCGCATGCAGGTGCCCGATTCGGGTACCTGCGTCGTCGAGGACATGCTGCGCGGGCGTATCGAAGTCGATTGGGCGCAGGTCGACGCGCAGATCCTGCTCAAGTCCGACGGCATGCCGACCTACCATCTGGCCAATGTCGTCGATGACCATCTGATGGGGATCACCCATGTGCTGCGCGGCGAGGAGTGGATCAACTCGGCGCCCAAGCATCAGTTACTCTACGATTACTTCGGCTGGGAAATGCCGCGGCTCTGCCATATGCCACTGCTGCGCAACCCGGACAAGTCGAAGCTTTCCAAGCGCAAGAACCCCACCTCGATCAATTACTACCGGCGGATGGGCTTTCTCGCCCAGGCGGTGACCAACTACCTGGGGCGGATGGGCTGGTCGATGCCCGACGATCGCGAGAAGTTCACGCTTGACGAGATGATGGCGCACTTCGACATCCAGCGTGTATCGCTGGGCGGGCCGGTCTTCGATCTGCAGAAACTGACCTGGCTGAACGGCGTCTACATCCGCGAGGATCTCGACGACGCGGCACTGTTGCAGGCGTTGCGCGAATGGGCCTTCAACGAGGCATACGTCGGTCAGATATTGCCGCAGGTGCGTCCACGCATCGAGACGCTCTCGGATGTCATGCCCTTGGCCGGTCATTTCTTCGCCGGGCTGCCAGCCATCGACGCGCGAAGCTTCGACGGGGTCAAGCTTGAGCGGGATGAGCTCCTGCGCCTGCTGCAGCTGTTGGTGTGGCGTCTCGAGGGGGTCGCGCGCTGGGACAAGGAGAGCCTGCTGGCCGAGGTCAAGCGCCTGTGTGAACACTTCGACCTCAAGATGAAGGTCTTCCTGGCGCCGGTGTTCATCGCGGTGACCGGCTCCGCGACCTCGACATCGGTCATGGATGCCATGGCGATCCTGGGATCCGACATGACCCGGGCCCGCTTGCGCCATGCCATCGAGGTGCTGGGCGGTGTCTCCAAGAAGCAGGCCAAGAAACTCGAGAAGGAGTATCGGGCGCTTTGAGCCCAGCCACGGGCCGCGAGCTTCGAGCAGTTGAGTATTCAGCTTATTACGGCGCAGGCTATAGCCCGTAGCTCGCAGCTCGATTTATTATTGACGAACCCGGGGCGTATCAGTATCATACGCCCCGTTCTCGCGAACTAATTATTCGGTTCAGGGGCCTTAGCTCAGCTGGGAGAGCGCGACACTGGCAGTGTCGAGGTCAGCGGTTCGATCCCGCTAGGCTCCACCATTCTCGCGGAACATCCTCCTTGCGTCCCATTCGTCTAGTGGTCCAGGACACCGCCCTTTCACGGCGGTAACAGGGGTTCGAACCCCCTATGGGACGCCACTTCTTCTAGCAACGTCCGTTGTACAGCATCCGCCTGCTGGCGAGCTCTGAAAAGGGCTGGTCCCTTGCGCATGTCAAGATGAACGCGTTCACCCCGACGACTGACTTTTAACGCGTCAAGTCTTGACAAGCCGAGCGGGTTTTCCCCACCGCATGTTGCTCCATGATGACCCTGTGCACAGCTTGTCGCTCAGGCCCATGGTTGTGCTTATCTTCATAAAAGTCCTTTAGAAACAGATGCTTACTTCTGGTCAAAAAATAGCCGATTTGTAGCCAGCCCGCATGTCATGGCGATTGCGAGGCCTTTTCGAGAGCTTATAAACAAGCTTATCCACAGAAAGTGTGGAAAAGCGAAGCCTGTGCAAGAGTTGGGAATCAAGGGGGGTGCAAGGGTGCTCCCGGCGTGCTCGGCACACCGGGAGCAAAGGGGTGAAGGGGTCGGCTATCCGTCCTGTTCGAGCCGCTTGAGCAAGGACGAAGTGTCCCAGCGTCCGCCGCCCATCGCCTGTACATCGCCATAGAACTGGTCGACCAGCGCGGTGACCGGAAGGCGGGCGCTGAGCTTGCGGGCCTCGCTCAAGCAGATGTCCAGGTCCTTGCGCATCCAGTCGACCGCAAAGCCGTGTTCGTACTCGCCGGCGATCATCGTCCGGTGACGGTTGGTCATCTGCCAGGAACCGGCTGCGCCCTGGGAAATCACCTCGACGACGCGTTCGCGGTCGAGACCGGCTCGCTCGGCGAAGTGCAGGCCCTCGGCGAGCCCCTGCACGAGTCCGGCGATGCAGATCTGGTTGACCATCTTGGTCATCTGGCCGGACCCGGCCTCGCCCATCAGGGTGACTGCGCGCCCGTAATGGGCGAGAGCGGGGTGTACGCGCTGGAACGCGGCTTCCTCGCCGCCGCACATGATGGTCAGGGCGCCGTTCTCGGCGCCCTGCTGGCCACCCGAGACGGGGGCGTCGATGAACTGACAGCCATGCTCGCGGCAGGCCAGGGCGAGCTCGTGAGCCAGGTCGGCGGAGGCGGTGGTGTGGTCGACCAGCACGGCCGCCTCGTCTATTCCGGTCATGACCCCCTCGGGGCCGGTGACGACCTCGCGCACGTCGTCGTCGTTGCCCACGCAGACCAGCACCAGGTCGGCGCCCTGGGCGGCCTCGCCAGGGGTCGGGTAATGACTGCCGCCGTATTCGGCGACCCAGGCCTCGGCCCTGGCGGCGGTGCGGTTGTAGACGCGTACGTCGATGCCGGCGCGGGCCAGGTGCCCGGCCATGGGGTAGCCCATGACGCCCAGGCCGATGAATGCGGCGGTACGAATCTGCTGGCTCATGATAGGTTCCTCGGGCAGGTGAGCGGTCTCGATGGTCATGGGGCGACAGCTTCCAGCCTAGGTCAAGTCGAGCGTCGCTCCAGTGATTCGTCGGGTGCTGAACGGAAAAGGCCGCCTTGCGGCGGCCTTCGGTCATTTGGCGGGGTAGTCGCGTTGCGTGTAGCCGGTGTAGAGCTGGCGCGGGCGGCCGATGCGGTAGCCGTTGGTGATCATCTCGTTCCAGTGCGAGATCCAGCCGATGGTCCGCGAGACGGCGAAGATCACCGTGAACATGTTGGTGGGGATGCCGATGGCCTTGAGGATGATGCCGGAATAGAAGTCGACATTGGGGTAGAGCTTGCGCTCGATGAAGTATTCGTCTTCCAGGGCGATCTGCTCGAGGCGCTTGGCGATCCTGAGCTTGGGATCGTCGGCCATGCCCAGTTCGGCGAGTACCTCGTCACAGGTTTCCTTCATGACCTTGGCGCGCGGGTCGAAGTTGCGGTAGACGCGATGACCGAAGCCCATCAGCTTGAACGGGTCGTCCTTGTCCTTGGCGCGATCGATGAAGCGCTGGATGTTTTCCTCGGACTCGTCGCCGATCTCGTCGAGCATGCTGAGTACCGCCTCGTTGGCGCCGCCGTGAGCCGGGCCCCAGAGTGCGGCGATACCGGCGCTGATGCAGGCGAACGGATTGGCGCCGGTCGAGCCGGCCAGGCGCACCGTGGACGTCGAGGCGTTCTGCTCATGGTCGGCATGCAGCATGAAGATGCGATCCATGGCCTTGGCGAATACCGGGTTGGTTTCGTAGGTCTCGCAGGGATTGCCGAACATCATGTAGAGGAAGTTCTCGGCGTAGTCGAGATCGTTGCGCGGATAATTGAACGGCTGGCCGATGTTGTACTTGTAGCACATCGCCGCCAGCGTCGGCATCTTGGCGATCAGGCGCACGGCACTGACGCGGCGCTCCTCTTCCTTGGTGATGTCCAGGTTGTCGTGATAGAAGGCCGCGAGGCCGCCGACCACGCCGCAGAGGATGGCCATCGGGTGGGCGTCACGCCGAAAGCCCTTGTAGAAGTTGGCCAGCTGCTCGTGAACCATCGTGTGGTTGCGGATGGTCTTCGAGAAGTTCTCGTATTCCTCGTCGCTGGGCAGCTCGCCGAACAGCAGCAAGTAGCACATCTCGACGTGATTCGAATGCTTGGCCAGTTCGCCGATCGGGTAGCCGCGGTGCAGCAGCACGCCCTCGGCGCCGTCGATGTAGGTGATGCCGGATTCGGTGGCGGCGGTTGCGACGAAGCCCGGGTCGTAGGTGAAGAGGCCTTCGGCGGTGAGGCTGCGGACGTCGACGACATCGGGTCCGGCAGTGCCTGAATAGACCGGGAGTTCGAGGGGCTTGTCCAGCCCATCCACTGTCAACTGCGCTTTCCTGTCAGCCATGACGGCCTCCTCTTCAAGTTTCTCGGTACGTGACGTAACTCATTGTCCTGCTTGGCGGGCGGGCAAAAAAGGTTTGCCCACTATAGAAATGTCCAAGCCGATGTCAATTCGCCGATGGTGGCCATGCGGCGGGTCTGGAGCGGCTCAAGAGCGCCGCAGGCCGCGCTGCGCCTGC
The DNA here is from genome assembly GCF_900961225.1 of Modicisalibacter radicis. Lineage (GTDB taxonomy): Bacteria > Pseudomonadota > Gammaproteobacteria > Pseudomonadales > Halomonadaceae > Modicisalibacter. Next base: position 304,499 of record NZ_CAAHFN010000065.1, on the reverse strand, counting down.
CTGGGAGGTATTCGCGACCTAGTGTCACCTGTTACCAAGGGTAACACCAAGGTCGCAGTTCGGCGGTAACGATTTGTCATGCCTGTGGCCAATCCCTATAATCTTAACCCGCGCGATTGGCGGGAGCAGGCGACGAGCGTGGTCTTGCCGGCCGCCATTTGCCTGATCCTCAAACCACCGCCCGTTCCGCCGAGCCTGACCGGAGCATGAGCGGGCCAAGAGAGTGTGTAGCGAGCCGTGAATAGCAAAAGACCCGTAAACCTAGATCTATCGACCATATCCTTTCCACTTCCTGCATTAACCTCGATCACCCATCGCATTACCGGCGTCATTCTGTTCATTGGCCTGATCTTCGGCTTCTGGGCGCTCGATGCCTCGTTGTCGTCCCCCGAGGGGTTCGAAGCCGTGCGTGATGTCCTCGAGCACAACTTCCTGGCCAAGCTGGTGGCCTGGGGCCTGCTGTCGGCGCTCGCCGTTCACTTCGTCGCCGGCGTCAACCACCTGTTCATGGATCTGGGCTACGGCCTGGAGCTGGAAAAGGCCAATCGGAAGGCGCAAATCACCGTCGTGGCTAGCGCGGTGCTCGTGGTCCTGGCGGGAGTATGGGTATGGTAACCAACATCACCAATTTCGGTCGCAGTGGCCTGTCGGACTGGCTCGTGCAGCGCGTGTCGGCGGTCGTTCTCGCCCTGTACGCCCTGTTCATGGTCGGCTACCTGCTGCTCCATCCGGGGCTCGACTACGCGACCTGGAACGGTCTGTTCGCGCAGACCTGGATGCGGATCTTCTCCCTGCTGGCTTTCGTGTCGCTGGCGGCTCATGCCTGGATCGGCCTGTGGATCGTGATTACCGATTACATCAAGCCGACCGGCATCCGCTTTGTCGTCCAAATCGCCATCATTCTCGCCATCTTCATCTTTCTGGTGTGGGGCGTACAAGTTCTCTGGGGAGCCTGATCCATGTCCACTATGCGTAGCCTGACGTTCGACGCAATCATCATCGGCGGTGGCGGCTCCGGCCTGCGTGCCGCACTCGAGCTGGCCAAGTCCGGCAAGAAGACCGCGGTACTCTCGAAGGTCTTTCCGACCCGCTCGCATACCGTGTCCGCGCAGGGTGGCATTACCTGCGCCATCGCTTCCGCCGACCCCAATGACGACTGGCGCTGGCACATGTACGACACAGTCAAGGGGTCGGACTATATCGGCGATCAGGAGGCGATCGAATACATGTGTTCCGAGGGGCCCAAGGCGGTCTTCGAGCTCGAGCACATGGGCCTGCCGTTTTCGCGTTTCGACAATGGGCGCATCTATCAGCGTCCGTTCGGCGGCCAGTCCAAGGATTTCGGCAAGGGTGGCCAGGCGGCGCGCACCTGCGCGGCGGCAGACCGTACCGGTCACGCCCTGCTGCATACGCTGTACCAGAACAACCTGAAGAACGACACGGTGTTCCTCAACGAGTGGTACGCGGTGGATCTGGTCAAGAACGCCAGCGGCGACGTTGTCGGCTGCATCGCGCTGTGCATCGAGACCGGGGAAGTGGTGCATATCAAGTCCAAGGCCACCGTGCTGGCGACCGGCGGGGCCGGGCGCATCTTCTCGTCGACCACCAACGCCCTGATCAATACCGGCGACGGCATCGGCATGGCGCTGCGTGCCGGCTTCCCGGTCCAGGACATCGAGATGTGGCAGTTCCACCCGACCGGCATCTACGGCGCCGGGGTACTGGTGACCGAAGGCTGTCGTGGCGAGGGCGGCTACCTGATCAACAAGGATGGCGAGCGTTTCATGGAACGTTACGCCCCCAACGCCAAGGACCTGGCGGGTCGCGACGTCGTCGCCCGCTCGATGGTCATGGAGATCCTCGAAGGGCGCGGCTGTGGCGAGAACGGCGACCATGTGATGCTCAAGCTCGACCATCTGGGCGAGGAAGTGCTGCACAAGCGCCTGCCGGGCATCGTCGAGCTGGCCAAGACATTCTCCGCGGTGGACCCGGCCAAGGAGCCGATCCCCGTCGTGCCGACCTGCCACTACATGATGGGCGGCTTGCCCACCAACGTGCACGGCCAGGCGCTCATGCAGGACGCCGACGGCAACGATCGGATCATCAACGGTCTGTTCGCGTGCGGCGAGGCGGCTTGCGTCTCGGTGCACGGCGCCAACCGCCTGGGCGGCAACTCGCTGCTCGATCTGGTGGTGTTCGGCCGCGCGGCTGGCATCTTCATCGAGAGCGCCCTCAACGAGGGTGTCGACTACCTGGACGCGGCGCAGTCGGACATCGACAGTGCAATGGCCCGCATGAATCGCTGGAACGAATCCAGCGGTGGCGAGGCGATACCGGCCCTGCGCGCCGAGCTGCAGGAGACGATGCAGACGTCGTTCGGCGTGTTCCGCCAGGAAGACCACATGCAGGAAGGGGTCAAGAAACTGGCCGACCTGCGCGAGCGGATCGCCAACGCCCACCTGGGCGACAAGTCCAACGCCTTCAACACCGCGCGGGTCGAAGCTCTGGAGCTCGACAACCTGCTGGAAGTGGCCGAAGCCACCGCCATTTCCGCGCTGGAGCGCAAGGAAAGCCGCGGCGCCCATTCCCGTTACGACTATCCGGATCGGGACGACGTCAACTGGCTGAAGCATTCCATCTACCACCCGCTCGACAAGAAACTGGGCAAGCGTGATGTGAATTTCCAGCCGAAGACGCTCGATACCTTCGAACCGAAAGTCCGTACTTATTGAGGGGGACCACGATGTCCATGCTTCAGGTATCCGTCTACCGCTACAACCCGGAAACCGACTCTGCGCCGTACATGCAGGAATTCCAGGTGGACACCCAGGGCCGAGACCTGATGGTCCTCAACGTCCTGGAGATCATCAAGCAGCAGGATAGCTCGATGGCCTATCGTCGCAGCTGCCGCGAGGGCGTGTGCGGCTCCGACGGGATGAACATGAACGGCACCAACGGCCTGGCCTGCGTCACGGCCATCTCCGACGTCACCAAGAACGGCAAGCTGGTGTTGCGTCCGCTGCCCGGGCTGCCGGTGGTTCGCGATCTGGTCGTCGACATGGGAATCTTCTACAAGCAGTACGAGCGCATTCAGCCGTACCTGCAAAACGACACGACCGCGCCGGCCATCGAGCGCCTGCAGTCGCCGGAGGAGCGCGACAAGCTCGACGGTCTCTACGAGTGCATCCTGTGCGCCTGCTGCTCGACCGCGTGCCCGTCGTTCTGGTGGAATCCGGACAAGTTCGTCGGTCCGGCAGGTCTGTTGCAGGCTTACCGGTTCCTCGCCGATTCGCGTGACACCGCGACCCGCGAGCGGCTTTCCGAGCTCGAGGATCCGTTCAGCGTGTTCCGCTGCCGTGGCATCATGAACTGTGTCGCCGTGTGTCCCAAGGGGCTCAACCCGACCCGCGCGATCGGCAAGATTCGCGAACTGCTGTTGGCGAATGCCACTTAAATCGGGGCGGGCGACTTGTTATCATTGGTCCCCGCTCCTGCCTGCGGCCGCGTGCCGCAGGCAGAGCCGGCCCAAGCGTCAAGAGCCGGTGCCCTGGGCACCGGCTCTTGACGGTCACGGCCACCGAATTGCGTGGGCGCCGCCCCGGCTACCCGTAGACATGAGTGACGCCGGAGCGTTATCGCATGCGGCGCCGACAACACCCCATCAGCGCAGGGTGACCTAGAGATGCAAGAAGGCATAATGGAGTTGATGTGGCGCACTTCCCATGTGAGCGGCGGCAACGCTCACTATGTCGAAGCGCTCTACGAACAGTACCTCGTCGATCCCAATGCGGTACCGGATGAATGGCGTAACTACTTCGACAAGTTACCGCGCCCGGAAGGCAGCCCCTCTCACGATGTTCCCCTCAGTCCCATCCGCGATCAGTTCTACCAGTTGGCGCAAAGCCGCCGCGGCACGGCGCCTGTCGCCGCCGTCGACAGCGGCGAGAACAAGAAGCAGGTCAAGGTCCTGCAACTGATCAACGCCTATCGCTTTCGGGGTCACCAGAAAGCCGATATCGATCCGCTCGGGCTGAGGAACCCGACGCCGGTGCCGGACCTCGAGCTGTCCTTCCACCAGCTGTCGCAAGCCGACATGGACACCGAGTTCCAGACCGGCTCGCTGTTCCTGGGCAAGGACACGGCGCCGCTCAAGGAGATCGTCGAGGCGCTGGAGAAGACCTACTGCCGCAGTATCGGCTGTGAATTCATGCACATCGTCGACACCGAAGAGAAGCGCTGGCTACAGCAGCGTTTCGAGTCGGTGCGCTCCAAGCCGAAATTCAGCGACGACGTTCGCATGCACATGCTCGAACGGTTGACCGCCGCGGAAGGACTGGAAAACTACCTGGCGTCCAAGTATCCGGGCACCAAGCGCTTCGGTCTGGAGGGCGGCGAGACGTTCATCCCGATGATGGACGAGATCATCCAGCGTGGCGGTGGTTACGGCACCAAGGAGATGGTCATCGGCATGGCCCACCGTGGGCGCCTCAACCTGCTGGTCAACATCCTCGGCAAGAGCCCCTCGGAGCTGATCGACGAGTTCGATGGCAAGAAGGTGATCGAGAAGGGCTCCGGCGACGTCAAGTATCACCAGGGCTTCAGTTCCAACGTGATGACCCCGGGCGGCGAGGTGCATCTGGCGCTGGCCTTCAACCCGTCGCACCTGGAGATCGTCGCACCGGTGGTCGAAGGCTCGGTACGCGCCCGCCAGGACCGCCGCGACGATGTCGAGGGCGACAAGGTTCTGCCGATCAACGTCCACGGCGATGCGGCACTGGCCGGGCAGGGCGTGGTCATGGAAACCTTCCAGATGTCGCAGACCCGGGCCTACAGGACCGGTGGCACGCTGCACATCGTGATCAACAACCAGGTGGGCTTTACCACCTCGCATCCTCAGGACACGCGTTCGACGGAATACTGCACCGACATCGCCAAGATGGTTCAGGCGCCGATCTTCCACGTCAACGGCGATGACGCCGACGCGGTCATTCACGCCACCCAGGTGGCGCTGGACTACCGTCAGCAGTTCCACAAGGACGTCGTCATCGATCTGGTCTGCTATCGTCGTCGCGGCCATAACGAGGCCGACGAACCGTCCGGTACCCAGCCGATGATGTACCACAAGATCAAGTCGCATAAGACGTCGCGGGCGCTCTACGCGCAGCGTCTGATCGAGGAGGGACTGCTCGACGAGGATCAGGCCAAGGCGCTCTCCGAGAAGTATCGCGAGGATCTGGCGGCCGGCAATCATGTGGCCAATGCGCTGGTCAAGCAGCCCAACACGGAACTGTTCGTCGACTGGACGCCCTACCTGGGCCACGAGTGGACGGGCGATGCCGACACCTCGATGGACATGAAGCGCATGCAGCAACTCGCGGCGCGCATGTGCGAGGTGCCCGATGGCATCCAGATGCAGCGCCAGGTGGCCAAGATCTACGAGGATCGTCGCAAGATGCTGGCCGGCGGCATGGCGCTCAACTGGGGCTTTGCCGAGACGCTGGCCTACGCCACGCTGCTCGACCAGGGCCATCCGGTGCGCCTGACCGGCCAGGACAGCGGCCGGGGAACGTTCTCGCATCGTCATGCGGTGGTGCATAACCAGAAGGATGGTTCCACCTATGTGCCGCTCGAGCATATTCGTGACGGGCAGCCACGTTTCACCATCCGTGATTCCTATCTCTCGGAAGAGGCGGTGGTGGCCTTCGAATACGGCTATTCCACCACCATGCCCAATGCGCTGGTGATCTGGGAAGCCCAGTTCGGTGACTTCTTCAATGGCGCCCAGGTCGTGGTCGATCAGTTCATCTCGTCGGGCGAATCCAAGTGGGGCCGTCTGTGCGGGTTGACCATGTTGTTGCCCCACGGCTACGAAGGCCAGGGGCCCGAGCACTCGTCGGCGCGTCTCGAACGCTTCCTGCAGCTGTGTGCCGAACACAACATGCAGGTCTGCGTGCCGACCACGCCGGCGCAGATCTATCATCTGCTGCGTCGCCAGGTGATTCGTCCGCTGCGCAAGCCGTTGATCGTGATGTCGCCGAAGAGTTTGCTGCGCCACAAGGAAGCGACTTCTACGCTGGAGGAACTGGCCAGCGGTCGCTTCAACATGGTGCTGGCCGATCAGGGCAAGCTCGAGGCCGACAAGGTCAAGCGGGTGGTGCTGTGTGCCGGCAAGGTCTACTACGACCTGGCCGCCTATCGTAGCGAGAACGAGCGCGAAGATACCGCGGTGGTGCGAATCGAGCAGCTCTATCCCTTCCCCAAGGAGGAGCTCTACGAGGCGCTCAAGGGCTACGGCAATCTCGAGCAGGTTGTCTGGTGTCAGGAAGAGCCGCTCAACCAGGGGGCCTGGTATCAGAGCCAGCACCACATGCGTGTGGTTGCCGACATGGTCAGCGAGGGCCTGGGGCGCGAGCTCAAGTTTGCCGGGCGTCCGGCATCCGCCGCACCGGCAGCCGGCTACATGTCCGTGCACGTTGAACAACAGCGCCAGCTGGTGAACGACGCCTTCAATGCCTGAGGCCTCATCACCGGGACGAGAGAGAACATACTAAGGAAACCAAATGGCTACCGAGATCAAAGCGCCCAGTTTTCCGGAATCCGTTGCCGAAGGCACGGTTGGCACCTGGCACAAGAAGCCCGGTGACAGTGTCGAGCGTGACGAACTGATCGTCGAAATCGAGACCGACAAGGTCGTCCTCGAGGTGGTGGCGCCGGAAGCCGGCACGCTGTCGGAGATCAAGGTCGAAGAGGGCGAGACCTGCGATTCCGAGCAGGTCCTGGGCATGCTCGGCGAGGCTCAGGAAAAAACCGCCGACGACGAGGCAGAGGCCAAGAGCGAGGACAAGCAGACGGACGCCAAGGCAGAGAAGCAGCCTGACGAGGCCAAGTCCGGCAAGTCCGAGAAGAAGGCCGAAAAGCCTGCCGCCTCGGGCAAGAGTCACGACGTCAAGGCGCCCTCCTTCCCCGAATCCGTGCAGGAAGGCACCGTGGCGACCTGGCACAAGAAGGTCGGTGAAGCGGTCAAGCGTGACGAGGTGCTGGCCGATATCGAGACCGACAAGGTGGTGCTCGAAGTGGTCGCTCCGGCCGATGGTGCGCTCTCCGAAATCAAGGTCGAGGAGGGCAGCCAGGTCGAGTCCGAGCAGGTCCTGGCTGTGTTTGCCGAAGGTGCCGGCGGTGAGGGCGACAGCGCCGATGGCGAGGCCGAGGCGAGCGAGTCGAAGGACGACGCTGGCGGCGACGAGAAGGTCGGCGACAAGATTCTCGCCCCGGCGGCGCGCAAGCTGGTCGCCGAGCACGATCTCGACGTCAACAAGATCGAAGGCACCGGCAAGGGGGGGCGCGTCCTCAAGGAAGACGTCCAGCGGGCCGTCAAGGAGGGCAGCGCCAAGAAAGCCGCCGACAAGCCGGCCGGCAGTGATACCACCAAGGCAGCCGCGACCGCGGCGGCGCCGGCCGTGGAAGGCGAGCGCCCCGAGAAGCGCGTGCCGATGAGTCGTCTGCGGCAGACCATCGCCAAGCGTCTGGTCCAGGCTCAGCAGACGGCGGCCATGCTGACCACCTACAACGAGGTGGACATGAGCGCGGTAATGGCGCTGCGTGCTCAGTACAAGGACACCTTCCTCAAGGCCCACGACACCAAGCTCGGCTTCATGGGCTTCTTCGTCAAGGCGGCCTCCGAGGCGCTCAAGCGCTTCCCGGACGTCAACGCCTCGATCGACGGTACCGACATCGTCTACCACGGTTATCAGGACATTGGCGTGGCGGTATCCACCGACCGCGGTCTGGTGGTGCCGGTGCTGCGTGATACCGACAGCATGAAGATCGCCGATGTCGAGAAGACCATCGTCGACTTCGGCAAGCGTGCACGGGCCGGCAAGCTCGGCATCGACGAAATGCAGGGTGGTACGTTCACCATCACCAACGGCGGTATCTTCGGCTCATTGATGTCGACGCCGATCATCAATCCGCCGCAGACTGCGATCCTGGGTATGCACAAGATTCAGGAGCGCCCCATGGCGGTCAATGGCAAGGTCGAGATACGTCCGATGATGTACCTGGCCGTGTCCTACGACCACCGTATGATCGACGGCAAGGATGCGGTGCAGTTTCTGGTGACCATCAAGGAACTGCTCGAGGATCCGGCACGCCTGCTTCTGGACGTGTGATTCGCCGCCAAGCCAAACAGGTTTATCTGACGAGATGGTGGGCGCTGTTCAGCCAGATTTCAGAGAAAACCGTAGACCGAACAGGAAGAGTACATGGCCGATAAATTTGATGTGATCGTCATCGGTGCGGGCCCCGGGGGCTATGTGGCCGCCATCCGCGCCGCCCAGTTGGGCCTCAAGACCGCCTGTGTCGAGAAGTGGGTCAACAAGGAAGGCAAGACCGTGCATGGCGGTACCTGCCTGAACGTGGGCTGCATTCCCTCCAAGGCGCTGCTCGAGACTTCGCACAAGTTCGTCGAGGCCCGCGACCATTACGCCGAGATCGGCATCGAAGTGGGCGACATTTCCGCCAACATCGCCAAGATGCTCGAATTCAAGGAGAGCGTCATCGCCAAGAACGTCGGCGGCATCAGTGCGCTGTTCAAGGCCAATGGCGTGACCGCGCTGGAAGGTGCCGGCAAGGTGCTTTCCAACAGCAAGGTCGAGGTGACCGGCCACGATGGCGAGAAGTCGACCTACGAGGCCGAGAACATCGTCATCGCTTCCGGTTCGGTGCCGGTTGAGATCCCGCCGACTCCGCTGACCGAGGGGCTGATCGTCGATTCCGCCGGCGCGCTGGAGTTCACCGAGGCGCCCAAGCGTCTGGGCGTGATCGGCGCCGGCGTCATCGGTCTCGAGCTGGGCAGCGTGTGGAGTCGCATGGGAAGTGAAGTCACCATGCTCGAGGCGATGGATTCCTTCCTGCCGATGGTCGATCAGGCGATCGCCAAGGAGACCCAGAAGCTGCTCGGCAAGCAGGGCCTGGACATCAAGCTGGGGGCTCGTGTCACCGGCTCCGAGGTCAAGGACGACGAAGTCGTCGTCAAGTATACCGACAGCGAAGGCGAGCAGGAGCAGACCTTCGACAAGGTGATCGTCTGTGTCGGCCGTCGCCCCTACACCCAGGGCATCCTCGACGACGATGCCGGAGTCAAGCTCGACGAGCGGGGCTTCATCTTCGTCGACGATCAGTGCCGCACCAGCGTGCCGGGCGTCTATGCCATCGGCGATTGCGTGCGTGGGCAGATGCTCGCTCACAAGGCCTCCGAAGAGGGCGTGATGGTGGCCGACGTCATCGCCGGCCACAAGGCGGAGATGAACTACGATGCGATCCCGTGCGTGATCTACACCGCGCCCGAGGTGGCCTGGGTCGGCATGAACGAACAGCAGGCCAAGGCCGAAGGGATCGAGGTCAAGACCGGTTCCTTCCCGTTCTCGGCCAATGGTCGGGCGCTCGCCAACAATGCCACCGAAGGCATGGCCAAGGTCATCGCGGATGCCGAAACCGACCGCATCCTCGGCGTGCACATCGTCAGCCAGCACGCCGGCGAGCTGATCGCTCAGGGTGTGATCGCCATGGAATTCGGCTCCAGCGCCGAAGATCTGGCGTTGACCTGCTATGCGCACCCGACGACATCGGAAGCGATACACGAAGCCGCCCTGGCGGTGGATGGCCATGCGATCCATATGGCCAACCGCAAGAAGCGCAAGTAAGCGGATCGCGTACTGCAGCAGGCGCCTGGCGAATATCCCCGGGCGCGTCGCTCCGGCATTGCCGGGCGAAAAGGGGTGGCCCGGTGATTATCTGAGAACGACCGGGCCACCGTTCGAGTCACATGCAACCAATGGCATGACACGATGAACCTTCATGAATATCAGGGCAAACAGCTGTTTGCCGATTACGGTTTGCCGGTGTCCAAGGGCTTCGCCGTGGACACCCCCAAGGAAGCTGCCGAAGCGTGCAAGAAGATCGGCGGCGACAAATGGGTCGTCAAGGCCCAGGTCCATGCCGGCGGCCGCGGCAAGGCCGGTGGCGTCAAGCTGATCAAGAGCCCGGAAGAAGCAAAGGCCTTCGCCGAGCAGTGGTTGGGCAAGAACCTGGTGACCTACCAGACCGACGAGAAAGGTCAGCCGGTCGCCAAGATCCTGGTCGAGAACCTGACCGACATCGCCACCGAGCTGTACCTGGGCGCCGTGGTCGACCGTGGCACCCAGCGCGTGGTGTTCATGGCTTCCACCGAGGGTGGTGTCGAGATCGAGAAGGTCGCCGAGGAAACCCCCGAGAAGATCCTCAAGGCCGAGATCGATCCGCTGGTCGGCGCTCAGCCGTACCAGGCGCGTGAACTGGCCTTTGCGCTGGGCCTCAAGGGCGACCAGATCAAGCAGTTCACCAAGATCTTCCTGGGCCTGTCCAGGCTGTTCCACGACAAGGACCTGGCACTGCTCGAGATCAACCCGCTGGTGATCACCGAGGAAGGCAACCTGCATTGCCTCGACGCCAAGATCAACCTGGACAGCAACGCCCTGTATCGTCACCCCGACCTGCAGGCGATGCGCGATCCTTCCCAGGAAGACGAACGCGAAGCTAACGCCCAGAAGTGGGAACTCAACTACGTGGCGCTGGAAGGCAACATCGGCTGCATGGTCAATGGCGCCGGGCTTGCCATGGGCACCATGGACATCATCAAGTTGAACGGCGGTCAGCCGGCCAACTTCCTCGATGTGGGTGGCGGTGCGACCAAGGAACGTGTCGCCGAGGCGTTCAAGATCATCCTCTCCGATACCTCCGTGAAGGCCGTTCTGGTCAACATCTTCGGTGGCATCGTGCGCTGCGACATGATTGCCGAGGGCATCATCGGTGCCGTCGAGCAGGTCGGGGTCAACGTGCCTGTCGTGGTGCGTCTCGAAGGTAACAACGCCGAGCTGGGTGCCGAGAAACTGGCCTCCAGTGGATTGAACATCATCGCTGCTAAAAGCCTGACCGACGCGGCCCAGCAAGTCGTCAAAGCAGCGGAGGGCAAGTAATGAGTATTCTGATCGACAAGAACACCAAGGTCATCTGCCAGGGCTTTACCGGTGGCCAGGGGACCTTCCACTCCGAACAGGCGATCGCCTACGGCACGCAGATGGTCGGCGGCGTGACGCCGGGCAAGGGCGGCCAGGAGCATCTGGGCCTGCCGGTGTTCAACACCGTCAAGGAAGCCGTCGACAAGACCGGCGCCGAGGCCTCGGTCATCTACGTCCCGGCACCTTTCTGCAAGGACTCGGTTCTCGAAGCCGCCAATGCCGGCATCAAGCTGATCGTGTGCATCACCGAGGGCATTCCCACGCTCGACATGCTCGACGTCAAGGTCAAGTGCGATGAACTGGGCGTGCGTCTGATCGGGCCGAACTGCCCGGGCGTCATCACGCCGGGCGAGACCAAGATCGGCATCATGCCGGGCCACATCCACCAGCCGGGCCGGGTGGGTATCGTGTCGCGTTCCGGCACCCTGACCTACGAAGCGGTCAAGCAGACGACAGATCATGGTTTCGGTCAGTCCAGCTGTGTAGGGATCGGCGGCGACCCGATTCCGGGCTCCAACTTCATCGACATCCTCGAGCTGTTCGAGAAGGATCCGCAGACCGAGGCGATCGTCATGATCGGCGAAATCGGCGGCACCGCGGAAGAAGAAGCGGCGGCCTATATCAAGGCCAACGTCAGTAAGCCGGTGGTCGCCTACATTGCCGGTGTAACAGCGCCTCCGGGCAAGCGCATGGGTCATGCCGGCGCGATCATTGCTGGCGGCAAGGGCACGGCGGACGAGAAATTCGCCGCGCTCGAGGCAGCCGGCGTCAAGACCGTGCGTTCGTTGGCCGAGATCGGCGACGCACTCAAGGAAGCCACTGGCTGGTAAGGCAAGTCTTCCCGCAATGAGAGGGGCGCCCGGCGGGCGCCCTTTTTTTGTCCCTCCCCGAAGTCTCGTCCTATTCCCGGTAACATCCTCTCCCCATTCCAATATCTGGCGACCTCCCGCGAAGTATTAGATCGCGTACGCCTTGGCGGGGTTACTTGTTTAATGTCTATCTCAAGCGATGGATTAATTGCTTGATCATGATCCCCTGGGGTTAATAACTATTTAACAATGTCGCTCTTGAGGGATTTTAAAAGGCATGCATTAAGTTGCTCGCAAAAGCTCCGTATAAGAAAAATAACCCTGTAATTTCCTTTAAAAAAAACTAGCATGTCCTACATTGAAAACGTGAATATACGTTTCGTTACACGACAGAAATCTTGAATAACACAAGATGTTGTTCGTAACTGGTTGATAACGAAAAAATTTATGGCGAGGGGGTGGTGCGACCCGCCAGGGCGGTAGCGTGGCCAAGAATCAAGCCCGTGCCACGCCCTCGAGATGATTCTTGAAGCATGGCCCGTGGGTCCAGTTGTGCCACGTTGCCGTATGTCCGGACTGGAAAGCCAGGCCACAGCTTTCAATGAGCCAACGCAGACTGATAGGTCTCGACTTGCAGGTAAACAGCAGGAGTAAAAACAAATGGTTTCGACAAAAAAGCGCCTGCCAAGGCAGTGGGGATTGCCGCTGTTAGGCATAGCGGCCGTAATGTGGCTTTCGGCATGCGCCATGGCTCCCGGTGGACAGATCCCTTACGAGACGGAAGCGGATCCCCTCGACGATGCCGTCAAGGTGGAACCCATCACCATCGATCTGGTCAAGGCGATGCGTCCGACAGCCAGACCCGGTGTCGTTTCATTGACGGCATCCGGCGAGGATATGCCTGGCGTTCCCATCGAGTACGATTACCGTATCGGCCGCGGCGATGTACTGAACGTGATCGTCTACGATCACCCGGAGCTGACCATCCCCGCCGGCAGCGAGCGTAGCGCCGAAGAGTCGGGCAACGTCGTCCATTCCGATGGGACCATCTTTTACCCCTATATCGGTCAGATCAAGGTTGCGGGCCGCACCGTAAAGGAGGTGCGTTCCGAGATACAGCGTCGGTTGTCTGGCTATATCGCCGAGCCGCAGGTCGATGTGAAGGTGGCCGCGTTCAACGCCCAGAAAGTCTATGTAACCGGCCAGGTCACCGAGCCGGGGGTATTCCCCGTGACCAATGTGCCTGTGCGGGTACTCGACGTACTCAGCGAAGCCGGTGGCCTGACCGCAGAGGCCAATTGGCATGACGTGATACTGAGCCGGGATGGCAGTGACACTCATATTTCAGTGTTCGACATGCTGTCGAATGGCGATATAGACCAGAATGTTCAGCTCAGAGATGGCGATGTCCTCCATGTGCCGGATATCGGCAACCAGCAGATATATGTCATGGGCGAGGTCAACGAACCGGCCGCCTTCCCCATGGCCAACGGCCAGTTCTCGCTCACCAACGCCATCGCGAGGGCGGGGGGTATCCGGGAAGAGAGTGCGGATGCTTCGGGAATATTCGTGATTCGTGGCAACCCGGAGCCTAGCGACACCTTCGCAACCGTCTATCAGTTGAATGCCAAGAATGCGGCCGCGCTGGTGCTCGGGGCACAATTCATGCTCCAGCCTGCAGATGTCGTCTATGTCACGGCCGCGCCGGTTTCGCTCTGGAACCGCGTCCTCAACCAGATACTTCCGTCGCTCACCACGCTTTATCAAGCCACGGAAATCCAAGAAAACTTCGAATGATTCAATTTTCCCGGCTTCTCGTGATCTGTACGGGCAATACCTGCCGGAGCCCGGTGGCAGCCGCGCTGCTCCGGGCTCGGCTACCGAGCCTGGCCATCGAATCCGCAGGATTGGGGGCGCTCGTGGGGCACGGTGTCGAGCCGACGGCTCGGGGGCTGGCCGAAAGGGAGGGGCTCGACGTCGACTTGCACCGAGCCCGACAGGTGACTCAGGAGATGATCCAGCGAGCCGACCTGGTGCTGGTCATGAGCGAGAACCAGCGGCTTGCAATAGCCAAGCTGGACCCCGCATCGATTGGCAAGACCCTGTTGCTGGGGCGTTGGTTGGCAACAGACGGCAAGGGACAAGAGATCCCCGACCCGTATCGTAAAAGTCACGAAGTCTTCGAGTACGTACATGGCCAACTGGTACGTGCCGCCGATGCCTGGCAGAAGAAACTAGGCTGAAAATTAACGGTAAGCTTGCCACTGCAGCAGGTAACTAGCGATGTCTCAGAACCTTCATTCCCATGCAATACAAGACAACGACGAAATCGACCTGGGGCGTCTGTACGGAGTGCTGATCGACCATAAAGGGACAATCGCCAGCATTACAGTCATGTTTGCCATTGCGGGAGCGAGCTATGCACTACTGACGGATCCCATCTATCAGGCGGATGCCCTGGTCCAGGTCGAAAAGGCGGCATCCAAGAACCCGTTGGCCGATGTAACCAGCCTGCTGGGCGAGGAACCCCCCTCCGAATCAGAGATCGAGATCATTCGCTCGCGTATGGTGCTAGGGCGGGCGGTGGATATACTGAATCTCGATCTGCTGGTTGAACCCGTACGCTTTCCGGTTATCGGCGATTTTCTGACGCGCATAGGGATCGAAAGACCAGACTCGATGTTCGTCAGTTTCCTGGATGGCATTGGTCTGCAGCAGTCCACTCCAGGCCAGAAGGGATGGAAATATACCTGGGCAGGGGAAACGATCGACGTCAAGTCGATGCCTGTAACGGACGCTTATCTCAATGAAACGTTTACCGTCACGGTGCGCGACGAAAATAGCTACACTCTCAGTTACGACGATAAGGTTCTGGGCGAGGGGCAGGTTGGCACTTCCAGCGATTTCCTTGGTGGGGATATAAGCATTCTGATCGGGTCGATAAGCGCACCGCCTGGAGCTGCCTACGAACTTACTCACGTACCTCGCCTGATGGCGATTAATGATCTGAGAAGAAATTTAAGTATCAATGAACAAGGACAGAAGACAGGGATACTCAACTGGGGATTGACCAGCCCGGATCCGATGCTGGCGGAAAAGACACTGGCCACCATCGCTGATATTTACGTCTCGCAGAATATTCAACGCCAGTCACAGGAAGCGCGTAACAGCTTGAATTTCCTGGATAGTCAGGTGCCTGCGGTACGGGATGAGTTGCGTCTCGCGGAAGATAGCCTGAATACATATCGCACGGAAAGAGACAGTGTTGATCTGTCCCTGGAAACGCAGTCGATACTGGAACGCCTGGTCAACCTCGAATCCCAACTCAACGAGCTGCAGTTTTCCGAAGCCGAAATATCCCGGCGCTTTACCCCGAGTCATCCGACCTATGCTGCGCTTCTTGAGAAGAAGAGGCAGCTGCAGAGCGAACGTGAAAACCTGGAAAGTAAAATAGATGGCTTGCCAGCGACCCAGCAAGAGGTGCTGCGCCTGCAGAGGGATGTCGCTGTCAACCAGGAAATTTACGTGCAGCTGCGGAACAAGGTACAGGAAATGCAGATTGCTGAAGCGAGTACAGTTGGTAACGTTCGTATTCTGGACGAAGCAAAAGTACTTCCCAATCCGGTAAAACCGGACAAGGGGCTGATAGTCATTTTGGCAGCTCTGCTTGGTGGAATGCTGGCGGTTGGCTTGGTATTGCTGCGTGCGGCGCTCAATCGTGGTGTAGAAACACCGGACCAACTAGAGCAGCTGGGTTTGCCAGTATATGCCACGGTGCCGCTTTCCGAAGAGCAGGCAAAACTCAATCGCCGCGTCAAGCGTACCAACGGGCATGCGCATTCCGTTGCGATTGGGCTTCTAGCCGAGCGTAACCCGGCCGATACAGCGGTCGAGGCTCTACGTAGCCTACGCACGAGCCTGCATTTTGCCATGCTGGAAGGCAGTGATAATCGCCTGATGATTACCGGACCAAGCCCCGCCATAGGGAAAAGTTTCATTTGCGTCAATCTGGCGTCAGTGTGCGCTCAAGCCGGACAGCGTGTACTAATCATCGACGGTGACATGCGCAAAGGGCATATACACACTTTATTCGGAGAGACGTCTGAAGGTGGGCTGAGTGAAATATTGGCAGGCCGACTTTTACTGGAAGACTCGGTCCGCCCTGTCGGGAATGTAGAAAACCTGTATTACCTGTCACGCGGTGTCGCCCCGCCTAATCCTTCTGAACTGCTGGTGACTTCTACATTCAAGGCACTACTTGAAGAAGCCAGTGAGCGATACGACCTGGTGATTGTGGATTCTCCTCCTGTGCTCGCGGTTACTGACGCGACTATCATTGGAAAAAACGTAGGAACTTCACTCATGGTGGCTCGCTTCCAGCTAAATCCGCCCAAGGAGATAAAGCTCGCCGTACGTCGCCTGGAAACCGGCGGAGTTACCGTTAAAGGGGCCGTTCTCAACGCGATGGAGCGAAAAGCCGCCACCGCTTATGGATATGGATACTACAACTATACCTATGGCAGTGCGGTAACTCGTACATAACGGTATTCCAGTAGAGTCCGTCTGACAAGCTTGTTTCTATATTGAAGCAGTGTGCCGAAAAGATGCTGTTAAATTTCGATGGGGCTGTTGTGATATATGACTGTCATTGTTGACGAAAACCGCGGAAAGAAGATTTTTCAGGCCGTGATGAAATATTCTCTCTTCAAGCTGCACCCTCGCTCTAGGGAGGAAGTCGCTATTGTACGAGATGGGCAGTGTATGGAAAAAAAAGTATCAGTTTTGTTTATAGCGACAAAGCCATTGCAAATAATGATGGCCATGGTGATCAGAGATGGATTTAAAACTCCAGTTGAATGCCATCTCCATGTTGTGCTTGATTTTTTAAATGCCGACGATATTTCTAAGCGTATAAAAAGCCATGATGATGGCTGGAAAAGCGTAACTGATTTCCCAACGCGTCAAGCTGCAATAGCAGGAAGTACAGGTAAAGGCTATAGCAAGATATTCTTAGATTCTGATGTTGGCGTTAGAAACTATATAAGCTTGAATGAAATAAAGAGGAGCCAGCCTGATGTGACGCTGTCAGTTTATGAAGAGGGCTGCGGGACCTACCAGGATAATTACTATCCGGCACTCAAAGCAGCTTTGCTGAGATTGTTGGGGATCGGTGAAAGATTGGGAGGTTGCCGACTAACGGATGAACTGTGGATATATGAAAAGTATGAATACTTGAGTGTTTTTCCGCGTTCCAAAGTCTTGATTGAAGAAATAGATCAGTCACTGCTCTGTTTTATCAAAGAGAACACGGATGTATTGAATAAAATATTCCTGGCAGAAAATCTGAATGTCGCCGAGAATATAAGTAGCGAAAATTGTATTGTTTATCTTTCCAGTTGGGAAGTCGATAGAAGAGCTATCGCATCATTGCAAGAAAAACTGGAAGATTGCTATGTCAAGCTGCATCCACACATAAGAGAATTTGATGCAAGTTTTGCCCAAGGTTTTACAAGGCTAGTACCTGCTTCGATACCGGCAGAGATGTTGATAATGGAACTTGCCAAGCTATACATGCACATTGTTATTTATCATCATGATAGTAGTGTTGAAAGATATATGGATCTGAATAATGTGGAGTATATTAATCTTGGGTGACTGGTATATAAAAAACGATGACTGTGGCTGGTTTAATGCATGGATGGTTATTTTAAAGGTTTAAAATATTCAGGAGCAATGCGGCATCATGAAATGTATCTACATTTTCTCCTTTTCATTCGAAAGCGGTGGTGCCGCAATAGCCGCCAAAAAATTTGCCAATCTGGCCAAAGAGTTTTCCACGGTTACGTGTGTGACTCCCACGTCAGTAGCAAAAATGGATGATGGTGGATTCAGCTGGCAGATTGTGGGAGGCAAGCTGTCCAACAAGGTACATTTCATAAAGCGTATCGTTTCATATCTGGCGCTTAAATTGTTTAAAGACGACAATGTGGCAAAGCATTCGCTGAATATTTTTTCTTCTTCCTTGTTTGTCAAGCAGATGCGCAAGGCGTCTAAGGAAAATGCAGTTTGCAATCTACACTGGGTTAATAATGACTGTATTAGTGTTTTCAAGCTTGATGAATTACCGCCTAGAACGATAATCACCCTTCATGATGAATGGCTTTATTGCGGTGCGGAGCATTACTACCCACTAAATGATAGCGCAGAAATGTTCAGTACAGGCTATTCATACTGGGCTAAGGGGGTGAGAGGGATAAACTGGAACTGGCTGGTCTGGAAAATAAAATATAGAAAGCTGAGACTCCGCAATGATCTGGTGATTACAGTGCCCTCTGTATGGATGTATGAACGGGCCAAAAGGAGTCTTATGCTACGCAATCTTAGAATCGAATTGCTCCCCAACCCAATTGAAACAAGCGTGTTTTCACCGCTCGCAAGTGGAGATGTGCTCGGTAACAGGCAAGAGTTTGGCGTTGACGAGGGCGAAGTGGTTATTGCGATTGGGGCGGTGGGTGGCAATAGGAATCGTATAAAGGGATTTGGTTTGTTGGAAAAGGCTTTGGAAAAGCTTTCGGAAAAAGCATCCATCAAATCTTGTGTGAAGATAATTTCCTTCGGCGGTGACCATGTGGGGGAAGGTGAGTTTGGTGGCTTTAGAATTCGCTATTTGGGGAAAATAAATGATGCATCAAAGCTCAGGCGTATTTATGCGATAGCAGATTTTGTCGTTGTACCTTCGTTCGTCGAATCCTTTGGCCAGGTGGCAGCCGAGGCTCTTTCATGTCAGACACCGGTAGTAGCGTTCCGCTGTTCGGGATTGCAGGATATTGTAATAAATAAAGAAAACGGGCTTCTGGCAGAACCCTTTAGCACTGATTCGCTGGCTATACGTATGCAGGAAATGATTTTAATGCCGCGTGTTGCTCGGGAAGAAATGGGGTTAAACGGTCGTCATCACGTTAGCACCAAGTTCTCGCCAGACGCGGTCAGAATGCGTTACCAAGAAATCGTATCTTCTATTTGCCAATGACGGGTATATGATTTAATGGACAAGATACCGAAGAAAGCGTTGATTACTGGTGTTACGGGGCAGGACGGCTCGTATCTGGCAGAATTCCTGCTGGAAAAAGGTTACGAGGTTCACGGTATAAAACGCCGAGCCTCACTTTTTAACACTCAACGTGTCGATCATATATACCAGGACCCTCATGCCAGCCACAAGAGATTCGTCTTACACTATGGGGATCTCACTGATTCGTCAAACCTGATAGGACTTATCCAAAAAATACAACCCGATGAGATATATAACCTTGGCGCCCAGTCACATGTGGCGGTCAGCTTTGAATCGCCTGAATATACAGCTGATGTCGATGCCTTGGGCACTTTGCGACTGCTGGAAGCGATACGTTTATTAGGCTTGGAGAAAAAAACGCGTTTCTACCAGGCGTCGACATCAGAGTTGTTTGGTCAGGTTCAAGAGATACCCCAGCGGGAAACGACACCATTCTATCCGCGCTCGCCCTACGCGGTGGCCAAGCTTTATGCCTACTGGATGACGATCAACTATCGTGAGTCCTATGGTATCTATGCTTGTAATGGGATTCTGTTCAATCATGAATCGCCACGTCGTGGGGAGACATTCGTTACACGCAAGATTACTCGTGGTCTAGCCAATATAGCTCAAGGGCTCGAGTTCTGCTTGTATATGGGTAATATGGATGCCTTGCGGGACTGGGGGCATGCCAAGGATTATGTTCAAATGCAGTGGTTGATGCTACAGCAGGAGGCCCCCGATGACTTTATAATTGCTACCGGAAAGCAAATTTCGGTTCGCGATTTTATTCATATGAGTGCAGTCGAGCTGGGTATTGTTTTACGCTTTGAGGGGGTGGGTGTCGATGAAAGGGCTGTTGTGGATTGTGTTGTTGGTGACAAGGCTCCGTCACTTTCTCCGGGAGATATAATAGTGCGTGTGGACCCTCGCTATTTTAGGCCCACAGAAGTTGAAACGCTACTTGGCGATCCTGAAAAAGCCAAGTTGAAATTGAACTGGGAGCCGAAAATAACGGTACAGAGCATGTGTGCCGAAATGGTGGCTGAAGATCTCAAGACGGCCCAAAAATTCGCTCTACTCAAGAAATATGGTTTTGAAATGCCTGTGGCGATGGAGGGGTGAACATGTTCGAACAGAAGGTGTTTGTTGCCGGCCACCAAGGAATGGTGGGGAGAGCGATTATAAACTGCTTAGCGAAATGTGGGTACGCAAATATAATAACCGCCGATCGCTCGCAGCTTGACTTGACGCGGCAGAGTCAGGTCGAAGAGTTCATGAGCGATCATCAAGTAGACCAAATATATTTGGCGGCGGCCAAGGTAGGAGGTATACATGCCAATAGTATCTATCCAGTAGAGTTCTTGTATGATAATTTAATGATAGAAATGAATGTTATTTCTGCCGCACACACAGCTAACGTCTCACGATTGCTGTTTTTGGGATCTTCATGCATTTATCCCAAAATGGCAGAACAGCCCATGGCTGAGGAAGCGCTCTTGACCGGCTCCCTGGAACCTACGAATGAACCCTATGCGGTTGCGAAAATAGCCGGAATAAAATTATGCGAGAGCTATACCCGGCAATATGGAAGGGACTATCGAAGTGTCATGCCGACCAGCCTCTACGGGCCGAACGATAATTTTCATCCCGAAAATTCACACGTTATCCCCGCTCTTTTGCGTCGTTTCCATGAAGCCAAACAACAAGGCGATCCTGAAATTGTTATTTGGGGGAGTGGTCAACAACGACGTGAGTTTATGTATGTCGAGGACATGGCCGCTGCCTGTGTGCATGTCATGGAACTGGAACACTCCATCTACAAGGCGCATACCCAGCCCTTGATGTCGCATATCAACATTGGAAGTGGGGTCGATTGCTCGATCAGGGAGCTGGCTTATACCGTTGCTCGAGTGGTGGGTTTTGAAGGTGAGTTGATCTTCGATGATGACAAACCCGATGGCGCTCCCAGAAAACTGCTGGACGTATCTCGTTTACAATCCATGGGCTGGCGGGCGAATGTTACGCTGGAGGATGGCCTGCACATGACTTACCGCTGGTTTCTCGAGAATCAAGGTAGTTATAGGACGTAACGTCAGCCAGTAGCGATGACGATGACATTCACGCAGGATTTTCCGACCAAGGTGAAACCATGATCACGCCTGTTATTCTGGCTGGAGGTAGCGGCTCGAGACTATGGCCGCTGTCCAGACAACGGCACCCCAAGCAGTTTCTCTCGCTTTTCGGCGAAGCGAGCATGCTGCAGGAGTCCTTGAAACGTCTGGCTCCCTTGCGGTGCCGCCCGCCTGTCGTCATCTGCAACGAAGAACACCGCTTCCTGGTCGCGGATCAGCTGCGTCAACTGGGCATCGACAACGCCTGCATCATTCTGGAACAAGAGGGGCGTAACACCGCACCCGCGATTGCCCTGGCGGCCCTTCGCGTTCTGGAAGACAACGCCGATTCTGTCCTGCTGGTGCTGGCTGCCGATCATGTCATCGAGGATGTTGCTGAGTTCCACAAGAGCATCGAGCGCGCACGGCTGCTGGCCGCTGAAGGCGACCTGGTGACCTTCGGCGTCGTCGCCGGACACGCCGAGACCGGCTATGGCTATATACAGCGGGGCGCCGCGAATGGTGAATATGGATATGGCGTCAAGCGGTTCGTGGAGAAGCCCGACAGGGAAACCGCCGAAGATTATCTGGCTACGGGGGATTATTACTGGAATAGCGGCATGTTCATGTTTCAGGCGCAACGCTATCTCGATGAGCTGGAGACGCTCGAGCCCGAGATTGCCCACACCTGCCGCGCGGCAATCAGAGGTGCACATCGGGATCTCGACTTCATCCGTCTGGACCAGGAGGCCTTCAAGCGCTGCCCGGCGAACTCCATCGATTATGCCGTCATGGAACGTACCCAGCACGCCAGTATGGTTCCATTGGATGCGGGGTGGAGTGATGTCGGCTCCTGGTCTTCACTGTGGCAAGTGGGTAATCAGGATAGCCAGGGTAATGTCACTCATGGCGATGCACTCTACCACGATGCAAAAAACCTTCTCGTCCATGCCGACCATCGCCTGGTGGCCGCGGTGGGTGTCGATGATCTGATCATCGTCGAAACCAAGGACGCCGTACTCGTCGCTCACAAGGATCACGTTCAGGATGTCAAGAAAATCGTCGAGCAGTTAAAGATTGAGGATCGTAGTGAGTTCAAGAGCCATAGAGAGGTTCATCGTCCCTGGGGGGTTTATGATTCGATAGATCATGGTGCGCGCTACCAGGTAAAGCACATTACCGTGAAGCCCGGCGCCAAGCTTTCCGTGCAAATGCATCACCACCGTTCGGAACATTGGGTCGTGGTTTCCGGAAGTGCCAGGGTCACGGTGGCCAGCAAGACTTATATTGTTTCCGAAAATGAGTCGACCTATATACCGATCGGTCAGGTTCATGCCCTGGAAAATCCCGGAAAGATCCCTCTTGAGTTGATAGAAGTCCAGTCGGGGTCCTACCTGGGCGAGGATGATATCGTTCGTCTCGATGACCGCTATGGACGCTGCCAATGAACAAGCCAAGAATTTCCATAATTACAGCTAGCTTCAACAGTGAAAAGACCATCGGCGACGCCATTGCCAGCCTGAAGTGCCAGTCTTGGCCCGAAATAGAGCATGTGGTCATCGATGGCGCATCACGTGATGCGACGGTCGCTATTGCGCGTCAGACGCTGGCGGCCAGCGACATTCTGGTCTCCGAGCCGGACAGGGGCATCTTCGACGCCTTGAACAAGGGGTTGTCGAAGGCTAGTGGCGACGTGGTGGGCTTTTTGAATTCCGACGATCTGTTGGCGGATAGTCAGGTATTGAGCAAGGTGGCTGCCTGCTTCGCGGATCCTGAAATTGGCGCGGTTTATGGTGATCTTCAGTATGTCAGTGCCGGTGACCCCGAAAAAGTCATACGCCACTGGAGGTCCGGCGCCTTTGAGCGGAATAAGCTCCGGCGGGGCTGGATGCCGCCGCATCCGACCTTTTTCATGCGTCGCGAGCTTTACCGGTTGCTGGGAGGGTTCGACGAGACTTATCGCATTGCCGGCGATTATGAAGCCCTGCTTCGCTACTTGAAACATGAAGCCTTGCAAATTCGCTACTTACCTGAGGTGCTCGTCAAGATGCGTCTAGGGGGCGCCAGTAACGGCAGCTTGAAGGCCGTTGTGAACAAGTCCCGTGAAGACTATCGAGCCATGCGGAAAAACGGCATAAATCCGTTTTTGGCCTTGCCTTGCAAGAATCTATCCAAGATACCTCAATTCTTCTGAACCGCGCTCGGCAATTACAAACCTGCAGCTGGCCTAATCGATAAGCCATCCAAACCTGCAATAGGCGATCAAGATGCTGAATACTCCCTTTTCACCCTGGCCCTGCTTTACCGAGCAGGAAGCCGATGCCGTGCGCCGCGTTCTGCTTTCCAACAAGGTCAACTACTGGACGGGGAGCGAGGGCCGCTCCTTTGAAAGGGAGTTCGCCGAGGCTACAGGCAGCGAGTTCGCGATAGCCGTTGCAAATGGCACAACGGCGCTTGATCTGGCCCTCAAGGGGCTGGGAATCGGCGTCGATGATGAGGTCCTGGTCACTTCCAGAACATTCCTCGCTTCGGTTTCCAGTATCGCCATTGCCGGAGCCACGCCCGTTTTCGTCGATGTCGATCGGGATACGCAAACTATTTCTCCGCGAGCCGTCGTGGAGGCGATTACGCCGCGTACCCGGGCCATCATTGCCGTTCATCTGGCGGGCTGGCCCTGCGAGATGGACTCGCTCATGGCGATTGCCGCTCAATACGATCTGTACTTGATAGAAGATTGCGCCCAGGCCCATGGTGCGCGTTACAAGGGGCGCAGTGTCGGGTCGCTCGGGCATGTGGGCTGCTGGTCATTCTGTCAGGACAAGATCATTTCCACGGGGGGCGAGGGAGGAATGGTCACCACCAGCGACGCCGCTCTCTGGAAGCGCATGTGGGCCTACAAGGATCATGGCAAGAGCTGGGACGCCGTCTACGAGCGTTCCCATCCGCCAGGCTTTCGTTGGCTTCATGAAAGCTTTGGGACCAATTGGCGCTTGACCGAGATGCAATCGGCCATTGGCCGCATCCAACTGGCACGCTTACCGGAATGGACTCGGCAGCGTCAGGCGAATGCGCGGCAAATCTGGGATTGTGCAGGTCGATGTCGGGGGTTGCGCGTGCCACACGTTCCCGAGCATATAGATCACGCGGCTTACAAGTGCTACGTGTTCGTGGAGCCGCAAGTCCTCGATGCAGGGTGGTCGCGAGATCGTATCGTTGCCGAGCTCAATGAGCGGGGCGTCCCCTGCTACGCCGGTTCCTGCTCCGAGGTCTATCGGGAGAAAGCCTTCGAGGGGACGGGCTGGCGGCCGGTACTGCCGCTGCCGATTGCCGGCGAGCTGGGCGAAACCAGCTTGATGTTTCTGGTGCACCCGACCCTGACGAACGAGGAGATCGCCAAGACTTGCGATACTCTTGACAAGATTATGTGTCAAGCAATTAGGTAAACATTCGATTTTTTTATATGGCTAAGAGCATTATAAGGCTTTTGGTACTAGGCCCACTCCCTGCTGTTAAGCTATTTCATCCGATATTGATAGTTGGTAATTATATAGGCGAAATATAGCCATGCCCATGAAAAGAATTGACGTGATTTTCTTTTTGATAGTCGGGTCTATAGCTTTTGTAAATGCTTTTTTCATTCACCGTGTCGACATGATGGAGACGGTGGTTTTTTTTATGATAGCCCTGAGCTCGACAGCTGTTATTTTCCTTTATCGACAAAAGGGGGCGACACTGCTGAAGCTGTTCTTTCTTTTCAGTTTTCTGTTTTTCGGATTTGTCCCTCCGTTGGAGCTTTATTATAATGAAATCTATTGGGGCGGGAGGCAGTTTGGTAGAACCGATTACGCTTATGCAGGTGTATTGGTTTTGGTTTTCAATATAGTTGTTTTTGTTAGTTACCTAATATCAAATAGATCCAGCATGTTGTCATCCGCGAACGACGTTAGGTTGGCCAAGGAAGCCAGAACTTCCTTGAGCTGGTTGCAAATAGCGATGCTTTTGCTGGTAACTCTAGCTTCACTGTTTCTCATATTGTATATGAACAACTTTAATATCTATTCGTTAGTATTTCGTGGCGGAGATTTGGTGGAACGGCGAAGCTTGGATACAGTGTATTCTTCATTGATGTATGGCTTTTTTGTGCGATTTATTCCAATTGCTACTGCAATCGTAATGTTGTTCACGGTCAGGAATTTTTACACACTTAAAGCTATTTTTCTATTCGTGGGGGTCTTGTCTGCCTTCCCGACAGGCTTGGCGAGGCTATCTGTCCCGACATATTATTTTCCAATTTTATTCTTCTTTTTTCCAGTTTTGATTAAAAATAATAGAGTTCCTTTGATGGTTGCCTTGGGAATAATATTTATATTTCCTTTTCTCGAGGGCTTTAGAAAGTATTCATCGAACAGTGATCTGGCATATTCTCTGGATTATAAATTTCTTTTGGCTGGCCACTTTGATGCATTCCAGAATTTCACAAGAATCATTGGTTTGGATTTTGTGTCTTATGGATACCAGTTATTAGGTGCGTTGTTTTTTTATATACCTAGAGGCATCTGGCCATCGAAACCGGTAGGTACCGGCCATGTACTGGCCGAAACAGCCAATTATAATCTAAAAAATATCTCGGCTACATGGTATGCAGAAGGGTGGGCCAACTTTGGCTTCCTGGGGGCGTTAGCTTTTTCTGTCCTGATAGGAACCGTTATGGCCAAGTTGGATCGGAAGTATTGGCTAGGTGATCCTGGGCCGTTTTATAAGATAATATACCTGGTTTTGCTAGGCTATATATTTTTCCTGTTGCGAGGGGATTTGATGTCGGGAACTGCCTTCTTGATTGGCGCATTAATGTCTATTGCTGTCCCTTATTTAATAATCCGCAAGATAAAAATATAAGACGATTAGTAACCATGAGTGTTTCCAGGAATGCCAGTTGTTTTCAAAAGTATATTGTTATCTAGGCTTGTGATCCGCATCGTGGCTCGGGATTGTATATTGGCTGATATTGCTAATGGTGTCATGTGTAGTATAGGGGCCAGAATGGCCACTTGTAGCAAATTGCGCCTGCTGACCGAAAAAAGCATGCATGACGTTATGGAGGGTTGTTGCCTTTCACTGCCAGGCTGTGTCATTTTGCGGATCCTTGGGTATAAGGCAGCGTGTAATATAGTCGCTGGAAAAGTTCTGCTAGTCATAAGTACTTAACCCCCAGCCATCCTGTGAAGGTGGCGTTTTTACTAAGCGATTTTATATATAAGCGCCCCTCTAGCCAATGGTCAATGCCTGACTGAAAGCTTTCCCCGAAGATGTTGTCGACCAGTATGATGGTGGCTTCAAAATAGCCCGCTTGTCTCGGGTTTATCTCTATTCTTGATATCAGGGTGGCATCGCTATCGGTGTTGAACTCTCTGTTTTTCCATTGCTCTTTGTCTTTTACGGCGTAAAGTAATAAGGTGGATTTTTTTGCCATTCGGAAAGGTTGTTTGTAAGCCCAGAATTTAGTTATTCTTGCGTATTTTGGCAGCTTTAATTTGATTTCTTTGAATTCAGATGTGGCATCGTTTTTTCCATAAGTCAGTATTTTTTCCGTCAACCCTTCCGAGAGGCCATAACCAAATTCTGTATACGAAGAGCTTTCGTTGTAAATAAAGTTGTCGTTGTCTTTTTTATAAGCTCCTCCGGTTGAAGCGTGAGGCGATGAAATTTCGACACTACCTGTAAGCTTCTGGTCATAAGCCCCATGATAGGGAGTGGATGATTCTCTTTCGTAGCGAAGCCCTGCACAGTTATGTGCAAATACCGAAGACATACCGCCTTGGTCTGGATTGGCAGACAGGTTGAATGTGGGGTGCTGCCGTATAACACCTGAACCATAAGAAAAAATAACATTTTGCAATGTCGCATTGATTTTTCCTGCATAATGCAACAAGTCTATTTCTTTCCCGCCCGAGTTGATTTGGATATCGTTCAGGGTTAAATTCAACGCCCTGCTATAGTTGGCGCGTGTCGAATAATCTTCCTTACACACCGACCGGCCGTAGCCTGCACTGCGACACTCCCAGCGACTGGATTGAAATGTTATTTTTCCTGAATACCAAAGATTCTTTGCAGACTCAGGGTAGCACCAGGAATAAAACAACCCACGACCTATATAACTGCCGCCGATAACTTTTATCTCACCGCCTGCTTCATCGCGTATCAGTGTGTATTTTTCGTTACTGACATCGTTTTCCATGTCGCTGTCGAGAAATGTGGTATTGACTGCTTGAAGGTTGTTGTTAAGAAATGATGTTTGGCAGTTCCTGAATTTACAGTTGAAATATAAGGTTTCGGATGCCCAGCCGTGAGTGCTACCGTCAAATGGATTGGCTGTTGTCGTCATGGCGCCGATACGAAAGTCTCTGAGTTCTACGCGTTCAAAAAAATTTTTCCAATTAGGAGTACCCACAGCTAGAGAGGAAGATATTGCGATGCCTACGGATGAACCTGCCACCTCGTCTCGTATCTGTATATTCCTCATCATGCTACCGCTGGAGGGCCCGTCGTAAAGAAAAGCATTCTTACCCAGTGTTCCTCCCCGTTTGGGGTCGTTTCTGAAAATAATTTCCGTTCTACGATGGGAAGACAGGCCTTCAATCCAACTCATCGAACGGCTTTTAATAATACTCGTTTCAGAAATGACGAAGCGGATACTTGAAAGATATAGAGGGACTCCGAGGTTTTCCGCTGCCTGTTTCGCTGCCAAGAATTTTGTTGTTTGGTCTTCCGTCAGACTATCCTTGAGGCCGTACCACTCGGAATATACGGCGCCTTGACAGCGACGCTTGAAGCGACCAGACGATGCATTACCAAAGACCAGTCCGCCATCCTCGGGGTCTGTGCTCTCGGCGGCCCAGTAAAATTCGCCCCCGGTGGTCTGGTCATCAATAAGTTCATTGCCAACGTTGACTGTCTGGCCGCTAATCATTTTTTCTGTATTTAACGTTGCCAACGAAGTCATGCTTTTGAGGTGAATAATACGATGGTTCAGTGCTTCGTCTAGATTTTGCACGCCGGTGGCCGTTATTACTGTTAACGACCCTGCTTCATTAATATCGAAAAATTGAATTTGTAGCCTTTGTTCTAGAGTTTGGCTGCGCACGTACATCTCATACTTTCCATTTGGCGCTGAAAATCTTATGAGACCCTCGTTAGTGGAGTCGAATGGGTTTTTCAGCTCCCCGTTATATTCATCCTTTAGGCCTTGTGCTAAACGGCTCGTGCCCCACTCATAAATGTATACGGTCGCCTTGCTTAGCGATGGGCCGTCACTTTGTTGGGTGAAGAAAGTCTTTAACTCCATGGCTATACCTTATCTTTGGAAGCTTTGTTTTCGGCGTTTAACATTCGCTATGAGCTGGGCTGCTTTAGGGAGAGTGTTAGAAAGGTTTTCTCCGGCATTGAGTAGTGGCTTCCAGCTTCATAGGATTAAAGCAACCCTAGCTATTCATCCTAATGCATGGGGTGTTTCAAAGCTACTAATGCTTCGCTTTATGATTACAAATTTGATTGGATTTCGGGAGCGAGTGAGCCATTTTTCTAATGCCTGAGTATGCCATGTTTAATTACTTCAAGGGTTATTTCAGTGGTGAGAATGCTCGCTAGAGAATTATTGATGGCATGTTGATGTGCTGCTTGATCTAGGTAATTACGTGCGGATTGGTTGATTGCAAAACCCTGCTTATTAGTTGCGCATTTGATCTGTATATTGTTATTTGTTGTGTAACAATATGTAGTCAGGGCGTGTGCGTTGGTCCCGTTGTTAACTTTGTGACAATTTATGGGCAGAACGCCTATGGGCGGTAGCGTGGTTGCTGGGTTAATGATTAACACGTCAATGCGATAGGCTGTATTTTGCTTCAGCAGGCTCTCAAAACTGTCCTGTGCATCATGTCGCAAGTGACTCGACTATTTTCTTTTCAATGTACCTCACGAGGTTGGAAATGAATCTGAGCGGCAAGAAGATCCTGGTCACCGGGGCCGATGGGTTTATAGGGTCACACCTCACGGAGACGCTGGTCCGGGCAGGCCACGATGTGCGGGCTCTGGTGATGTACAACTCCTTCAATAGCTGGGGTTGGCTGGATACCGCGCCGGCGGATGTTCGTGGCCAGCTGGACGTGGTCGCGGGAGATATCCGCGACCCGTACGGAGTACGCCAGGCCATGCGGGACTGCGATGTGGTTCTTCACCTTGCCGCCCTGATCGCGATTCCATACTCCTATCACTCGCCCGATACCTATGTGGATACCAATATCAAGGGGACCCTGAACGTCGTCCAGGCTGCCCGCGACCTGGGTATCGAAAGAGTGGTTCACACCTCGACCAGCGAGGTCTACGGGACAGCGCGCCAAGTGCCGATCACCGAGGATCACCCGCTATCCGGTCAGTCGCCCTATTCCGCGACAAAGATCGGCGCGGACCAGGTGGCGCTTTCCTTTCATCGCTCCTTCACCACGCCGGTGGCAGTGATCAGGCCTTTCAACACCTACGGGCCCAGGCAATCCGCGCGTGCGGTGATTCCTACCATCATTTCCCAGATCGCTTCGGGCCAGGAACAGATACACCTGGGATCTCTACACCCGACGCGGGATTTCAGCTATGTCGACGACACGGTGGCCGGGTTCATCCGGGTGGCGGAGTGCGATGACGCGATCGGAGAAGTCATTAACGTGGGGAGTGGCTTCGAGATCAGCATCGGCGACACCGTCGGTATGATTGCCGACGTCATGGGACGGGAAATCACCATAACCACGGCCGAAGAGCGTCTGCGGCCTGTGGCGAGTGAAGTCGAGCGTCTCTGGGCGAGCACCGAAAAGGCCGCCAGGCTGCTGGGGCATCGTCCTCGGTTCGAAGGGCTCGACGGGTTGCGCCGTGGGCTCGAACAGACCGTTGCCTGGTTTAGCGATACCGACAATCTGTCTCGCTACAAAACCGATATTTATAACATCTAATCAATAGCTCGGGACGCATATGGCCGACTTTTACATTGTTGGGGGAGGCGGGCATGCCCGGGTCCTGGTCTCTTGTCTGAGGTCCTTGAACCATGAAGTGCGTGGCTACATCGCTCCGCGAAGAGAGGCCGACATGCCGGTGGCGTATCTGGGCACGGATCAGGACTACCTCACCATGGACGAGGATGCGATTGGCACGGCCGCGGTAATGGGCGTGGGGAAAATCAGGGTCGACTCGTCCCGGCTGCTGCTGATGAACAGTTATCAGGCCGTTGGATTCGCTTTCCCTCCACTCTACGCCCGGGCCGCCACTGTCCATGACGACGTTGTCAGCGGCAATGGCAGCGTTGTGCTGGACGGCGCCGTTCTGGTCACCGGAAGTCGTCTGGGGCGCGCCTGCATTATCAATACACACGCGACCGTCGACCATGACTGCACCTTGGGTGACGACGTCCATGTCGCCCCCGGGGCCACCTTGTGCGGTGACGTGCATGTCGGTGATCACTGCGTGATCGGTGCCGGGGCCACATTGATCCAGTCGGTGCAGATCTGCTCCGGGGTCTTTATCGGCGCCGGCGCGACAGTGGTCGAGGATATCAACGAGCCCGGCGTCTATATCGGCACCCCGGCAAGGAGAATCGCATGAAGGAACCAGGGGCTACTTTCGTAATCGCCGAGGCGGGGGTCAATCACAACGGTTCGGTGGAACAGGCCTTGCAACTGGTCGACAAGGCTCTGGAGTGCGGGGCCGATGCCGTCAAGTTCCAGACGTTCAGTGCCGACCGACTGGTGACACGCGGGGCCGAAACGGCCCTTTATCAGCGCAAGTCGGGGGGCATCGGCGAGTCGCAGTATGACTTGCTCAAGAAACTCGAGCTCACCGAGTCCGAGTTCCGGACGCTTCACGCCTACTGTCGCGAACGCGGAATAGAATTCATTTCAAGCCCTTTCGATGAGCTCAGCGCGGACTTCCTCGATCAGCTGGGCATGCGTGTCTTCAAGGTGCCTTCCGGCGAGATCACCAACAGGCCGCTGCTCGAGAAAATCGCCGGCTACGGCAAGCCGATCATCCTGTCTACCGGCATGTGCTGGCTGGAAGAGGTGGGGGCCGCGATGCGCAGCCTGGAAGACGCCGGCGCGACCGACATCACCCTGCTGCACTGCGTGACCGAGTATCCGGCACCCTACGCGGAGATCAACCTGTCGGCGATGCATACCCTGGCGAGCGCCTTCGGGACCCGGATCGGCTATTCGGATCATACGGCGGGTGCCGAGATGTCGATAGCCGCCGTGGCCATGGGCGCCGAGGTCATCGAGAAGCACTTCACGCTGGATACCCGCCTGGACGGTCCGGACCATGCCTCCTCGTTGAACCCCCGGGACTTTCGGTCGATGGTCGAAGCGATCCGCCATGTGGAACTGGCGCGTGGCGACGGGCGAAAGCGTCCGGCCCCTTGCGAGCTGCAGAACCTGAAAGTGGTGCGAAAGAGTATCGCGGTGGGACGGGACATCGCCGCCGGGGAGGTGCTGACACGTGCCGACCTGGCCCTCAAGCGACCCGGCTCGGGACTGTCCCCCGCCTTGCTGGAAGCGGTGGTGGGGCGGCATGCCGCTCGGGCCATTCGCTGCGATGAACTGCTCGATTGGCGGGATCTGACATGATGCGTCGACGTGTATGGGTGCTGACCACGACCCGCGCGGACTATGGGCTGCTTTACTGGCTACTGCGCGAGATCGAAAGCGATCCCGACATGGAGTTGCTGCTGGCGGTAACCGGGACGCATCTTTCCACCGAATTCGGCTTTACCGTCGAGGAGATCGAGAAAGACGGCTTCGCGATCCACCGACGCATGGAGATCATGCTGGCTTCGGATAGTCGCTCGGCGGTCACCAAGGCGATGGGATTGGCGCTGCTCGCCAGCGGCGATGCCCTGGCGGAGGATCGCCCGGATCTCGTCGTGCTGCTGGGCGATCGTTTCGAGATCGTTCCCGTTGCCCTGGCCGCCGTCGTGCAGGGTATTCCTGTCGCGCACCTGCATGGTGGCGAAACCAGCCAGGGCGCCCTGGACGAGTATTTCCGTCATGCGGTGACCAAACTCGCCTCCCTGCACTTTCCGGCGACCGAGGTCTACCGGCGACGCATTCTCCAGATGGGCGAGCAGCCCGACGTGACGTTCAACTACGGTGCGCCGGGGCTGGATCACCTCCATCGCAGCGAGCTGCTGAGCCGGGGGGAGCTGGCACGGGCCCTGGGCAGGCCCCTGGTTCGGCCGACGGCGCTGGTGACCTATCACCCGGTCACCGGCGAGGCCGATGACATCGCGGGGTCGCCGGTGACGGCGCTGCTCGAGGCACTGGAAGCGTTCGACGAGCTGGATATCGTCTTCACCAAGGCCAACGCCGACAGTCAGGGGCGGGCGATCAATGCCTGTCTGGCCGAGTGGTGCGAACGACACCCGCATAGGGCGAGGCTTCACGACAGCCTGGGCCAACGCCTCTATCACAGCTGCCTGCGACATCTCGACGTCATGATCGGCAACTCCTCCAGCGGGTTGCTCGAAGCCCCCTCGTTCAGATTGCCGGTGGTCAATGTCGGCACGCGTCAGCAGGGACGTCTGGCGGCCGCCAACGTGATTACCGTCGACAACCGCCGCGAGGGGATTCGTGCGGGGATCGAGCAGGCCCTGGACGCAACGTTCCGCGACTCGTTGAGCGCCCTGAAGAACCCCTATGACCGGTTCGGGGATGGCTCGACATCGCATCGGATCAAGGAAACGCTCAA
Organism: Modicisalibacter radicis; assembly: GCF_900961225.1. Classification (GTDB taxonomy): domain Bacteria; phylum Pseudomonadota; class Gammaproteobacteria; order Pseudomonadales; family Halomonadaceae; genus Modicisalibacter. Next base: position 271,696 of record NZ_CAAHFN010000065.1, on the reverse strand, counting down.
GACGATCCCTCTCGGTCACATCATGAAGAAGCGATTCGCCAGCGCGCCCTTTGTCGAGAGCGCTTGCGGTGAGGAGGCAGAATGTTCGAGAAGCTTTTGACCAGTCCCCGGCGGAAAGTGCTGGACGCGCTCTACCAACTGGAAGAAACCCGACGCAAGGTGCTTTTCGTGACCGACGAGGAGGGCCAGTTGCTGGGAACGTTGACGGATGGAGATGTACGCCGCTGGATTCTCGGCGGTGGAGACCTGGCCGGGGAGATTGGCCAGGTATGCAATACCTCGCCCTATACCGTAAGGCTCGGAGAGCATCGGGATGACATCAAGCAGGCCATGCACAGGCTGCAGATCACCGCGGCGCCGGTCATCGACGATCGGGGCTGCGTCATCGACGCGCATTTCTGGGAAACGCTGTGCGGGGACGAGGAAGTAGAGAACCACCGATACAGTCTGAAGAATCTACCCGTCATCGTCATGGCGGGGGGCAAGGGGACCCGGCTGGCGCCGTTCACGAACGTGCTGCCCAAGCCGCTGATTCCCGTCGGCGAGAAAACGGCGATCGAGATAATCCTCGATTCATTCGTCGAGTATGGGGTCGATCAGTTTTATCTTTCGGTGAATTACAAGTCGAAAATGATAAAAGCCTACTTCGACGAGCTCGAGCCCGACTATCGTGTCGATTACATCTACGAAGACAAGCCACTGGGGACGGGGGGGAGTCTCTGTGCATTGAATGGAAAAGTCTCCGGCGACATTATCGTTACCAACTGCGACGTGATCATAAAGGCGGATTATCACGCCATGGTCGAGCATCATCGCAGGGAGGAAAACGATATCACGGTGGTCGTTTCCATGCGCTCCTACGATATCCCCTACGGTATCTGCGACATCGTGGATAACGGCCAGCTCTGCGCCATGCGTGAAAAGCCCCATTACGACTTCATGGTCAATACCGGGCTTTATATCCTGAAAGCTTCGGCACTTAAGTTGATTCCAGAAGGCGAATTCTACCACTTGACGGATCTGATCGACGAAGTCAGGCGTCAAGGTGGCCGGGTCGGGGTCTATCCGATCAGCGAAAAGGCCTGGCTGGACACCGGCGAGTGGCGCCAGTACTGCGAGACCATTTCGCAAATCAAGTCGGCTTGAGTCTTCGAGCATTCAAGCCTTTTCGTCGATCCTTTCAGCGTCGGGGAAACCCATGATAGGTGACAAGAGAGTCGTGGCCATCGTGCCGGCTCGCGGTGGCAGCAAGTCGGTTCCCGGTAAGAATATCCGCGATCTCGGGGGACGCCCCCTGATCGACTGGACGTTGCGGATGGCGCTCGACTGCGACGCCATCGATCGCGTCATCGTTTCCACCGATGATCGCGACATCGCGGAGGTCGCCGAGCGTTGTGGCGCGGAAGTCATGTTGCGTCCCGCCGCGCTCGCCACCGATACGTCCCGCGTTCTCGATACGGTCATCGATGTGGCACAGCGCCTGAAGGCCGAGGGGGAGAGGGCGGTCTACGGATTGCTGCTCGAGCCGACGAGTCCGTTTCGCAAATCCGAATTCATCCACCAGTGCCTGACGCGGCTCGCGGAAGGGATGGACTCCGCGGCGACGTTCAAGCCTGCCGAGCTCAACCCCCATAGGGCCTGGAAGCTCTCCCGGGGCGAGCTCGAGACCTTCATCGAAGGCGCCATCCCCTGGCTGCCCCGCCAGGCCTTGCCGGAAGCCTACCAGCTCAGCGGCGATGTCTACGCCTTTCGTCTCGATCGCCTGCAAGCCAACGGCGAGGCGCTGCTCTTCGGTCGCATGGGGGCGGTGGTGACCGACGGACGCGGGTCGCTGGATATCGACACGCTTGAAGATTTCATGATTGCCGAATACCTGGTGAAAGGGATTGACCATGAACAGATCACTGCATGACTTGTTCGACCTGTCCGGCCGTACGGCGCTGATCAGCGGCGGTGCCGGCTACCTCGGTCTGGCCATGGGCGAAGCCCTGGCCGAACTGGGCGCCAGCGTGGTGGTGGCGAGCCGTGACGGCGATGCCTGCGTCCTGGCCGCGCAGCGGCTGCGCGAACGCTTCCCCGAAGGCGAGCATCGCGGCGTCGCGCTGGATGTCACCGACATCGACTCGGTCAGGGCGTGCGTCGACCGCATCGCCAGCGAGTGCGGCGGACTCGACATCCTGGTGAACAATGCCTGGTCGGGGCGCAAGAACAGCTGGCAGAGCATCGACGAGGAGGACTGGTATTACGACGTGGATATCAGCCTCAATGCCGTGTTCCGCATGGTCAAGAACTTCCATCCCCTGATCAAGGAGCATCGCGGCTGTATCGTCAACATCGCCTCGATGTACGGTCATGTGGCGCCCGACTATCGCCTGTACGCGGGGACCGACCATGCCAACCCACCAAGCTACGGTGCCGCCAAGGCCGGTGTGCTGCAATTTACCCGTTATCTCGCCAGCTTCCTGTCCCCCGACGCGATCCGTGTCAATGCGATAAGTCCGGGGGCGTTCCCGCACGCCGTGACCCAGGACAACGAGAGCTTCATGCAGCGCCTCAAGGACAAGGCCCCGCTGGGGCGCCTGGGCGAGCCCGAGGAACTGAAGGGCGCGGTCGCGCTGCTGGCGAGCGACGCGGGCAGCTACATGACCGGGCAGAATCTGTGCGTCGATGGCGGCTGGGCCATCTGGTGACGGGGTCGAAAGGCGTTCGATGGCTGAACTTCTCAAGGGGCAGGGCATGACGATGAACGTAGGGATCCTCGGGCACAGTCCGGGCAATGGCCACCCGTTCTCCTACTCGGCGATCATCAATGGCTACAGCGATGCCGGGCTGCGCGAGGCCGGCTGGCCGGTCATCCACGAGTACGTGCGGCGTCGGCACTTTTGCGAATTCGGCGTCGAGGGCCTGCGCGTCACCTGTGCCTGGACGCAGGATGCCGAAGTGACCGCCGCGCTGTGCCGGGCGACGCATATCGAGACCGCGGTAGCGGACCCGACGGACATGATCGGTCGCGTCGATGCCGTGATCATCGCTCGCGACGACGCCGCATCGCATCGCAGGTTGGCCGAGCCGTTCCTCGAGGCCGGCATTCCTGTGCTCATCGACAAGCCGCTGACGCTCGACAGCGACGAACTCGATTATTTCGCGCCCTTTCTCGGCTCGGGCAAGCTGATGTCCTGCTCGGGGATGCGTTACGCCACCGAGCTCGATGCCTGCAAGTCCGCGATCGCCGACTACGGGCGTCTGCGCGTGCTGCGCGGCACCGTCGTCAACGACTGGGCTCGCTACGGCATCCACATGCTGGATGCGATTTTTCCGTTGCTCGAATCCCGCCCGGTGTCCATTCGCGCCCTGGCGAGCCGTCATGAATCCCTGGCCATCAGCATGGACGATGGCACGTTGGTCTGTATCGATGCGCTGGGCGACGTGCCGCCGATCTTCCGTGTCGATATCCACGCTTCGCGGCGCCACAGCCAGCACGACATCACCGACAACTTCTCGATGTTTCGGCGGTTGCTCAGCGAATTCGCCGCAATGGTCAAATCGGGGCGTCCGAGCGAGTCCGCCGAGACGAGCCTTGTGGTGCTCAATACCCTGATTGCCGGCAATCAGGCCCTGCGAATCAACGATGAGGTGATGATCGATGGCGCTCAGTTACAAGCGGTTGTTTGATCTGGAGGGCAAGGTCGCCATCGTCACCGGCGGCCTGGGCATATTGGGTCAACACTTCTGTCGTGCCCTGGCCGAGTTCGGGGCCAACGTCGCGATCGCCGATCTGGATGGCAAGATCGCCGGTGAACTGGCCCGCCGGATCGCGGAAGAGTACCGGGTGGACTGCATCGGCCTGGATTGCGACGTGTCCAGCGAGACATCGGTCGAAGCACTGGTGGAGCGCACCGTCGCGCACTTCGGCCGGGTCGATATTCTGCACAACAATGCCGCCAGCAAGTCGGACGACCTGCAGGCGTTCTTCGCCGCGGCGGAAGATTACGCCCTCGAAGAATGGCGCAAGATCATGGCCGTCAACCTGGATGGCGTGTTCATGGTGTCGCGGGCCGTCGGGCGGCAGATGATTGCCCAGGGTGGCGGCGGCAGCATCATCCATACCGGTTCGATCTACGGCCAGCTGGGCTGCGACCCAAGCATCTACGAAGGCTCGGAGTACCTGGGCGTGGCGATCAATACGCCGCCGGTCTATGCCGCCTCGAAAGCCGGCGTGGCGGGGCTGGCGCGCTATCTGGCAACGCTATGGGCGGGCCATGGAATCCGCGTCAACACCCTGATACCCGGGGGCGTGGAAAGCGGTCAGAACGCCGAGTTCCAGCGCCGGTACGCCGCCCGCGTGCCGATGAAACGCATGGGACGCCCCGAGGAACTGGCGGGGGCGCTGATCTACCTGGCCTCTGACGCCTCGCGCTACGTGACCGGGCAGGAAGTGAACGTGGATGGCGGTCTCAGCGCCTGGTGAGCGACTACAAGGAGCAAGCACGATGACCGCTTCGCTGATGATCGTGATGTATCACTATGTGCGTCCCATCGCCGAATCGCGTTACCCGGCGATCAAGGGGCTGGAGTTCGAGCATTTCCGCGGCCAGTTGGACTTCATCGCCAAGCACTACCGGGTGGTGCGTGCCGACGAAGTGATCGCGGCGATGCGTGGCGAGGCGGAACTGCCCGAGAGGGCGGCGCTGCTGACGTTCGATGACGGTTATAGCGATCATTACGATCATGTCTTTCCCGAACTCGTCGCGCGGGGCATGCAGGGCAGCTTCTTCCCCCCCGCCTGCTCGGTGCTCGACGGTCGCGTCCTCGACGTCAACAAGATTCATTTCGTGCTTGCCAGTGGCGTCGATCCGCGGCAGCTGGTCGGCGAGATATTCGCCGTGCTGGATACGCATCGCACCAGCCATGGCCTGAAGCGGAATGCCGAGTATTACCGAACCTATTCCAGCGAAAGCCGCTATGACACGCCGGATGTGACCTTCATCAAGCGCATCCTGCAGAAGGGCCTGCCCCAGGCGTTGCGCAGCGAACTCATCGATCAGCTGTTTCGACGCTACGTCACCGCCGATGAGCGGGGCTTCGCCGAGTCGCTGTACATGAATACCCGGCAACTGCGTGAACTCCACGCGGCCGGCATGTGCCTCGGCAGCCACGGTGACCGGCATCGCTGGCTGAACACCCTGTCCCCCGTGGAGCAGCGCCAGGAGATCGAGCGCAGTCTGACCTTCCTGCAGGAGCTGGGCGTGCCCGCGCGGGATTGGGTCATGTGTTACCCCTACGGCGGCTATGACGATTCCCTGCTCGAGATCCTCAGGGACAAGCAATGTGCCATGGGGTTGAGCGTCGAAGTGGGGCTGGCCGATCTCACCCGGAACGATCCCTTGCTGCTGCCTCGTCTTGACACCAACGATGTACCGTTCAGCGCCGCGACGGGGCTGGACGCCTTCAAATGGGCCGACACCTCGCTGGTCGCTGCCCGACACAGCCTGACATGAGAAAGGGGCGCGGGAATGTACGACATGTTGAGACTGCTGGCGGATCTGACCCCGCTCAACCGGGTGATCTGCTCCAGCGATTACGACGCGACCATCGCCTATATGCGGGATGTGCTGCCGTTCCGCGAGCACCGCTATCCGGCGAGCGACGATTACAACGGCTGGGCGATCCCGCCCAAGTGGGATGTCGTGGCGGCCCGTATCGACTTCCAGGGCGAGACGATCTACGACGGCCTGCACCATCCCCTGGCGGTGATGGCCCTGTCGGCGCCGTTTTCCGGCACCGTCACGCGTGAGGAGCTGCGCCGGCACCTGCACTTCGACCATCGCTACCCCGATGCCATTCCGTTTCACTTCCGCCAGCTGTTCCGCAGCTGGGAGCGCGACTGGGGATTCTGTGTCCCGCGCCATTTTCATGACGGTCTCGAAGCGGGCGACTATCAGGTCGTCATAGAGACCCGTGAGGAACCCGGCACGCTGAAGGTGCTCGACTACACGCTGCAAGGGCGTCTGCCCGAGACGATCGTCTTTGGCGCCAACCTGGACCACCCGGGCGTGGCCAACGACGGTCTCTCGGGCGTGGCGGTCGGTGTCGCGCTCTTCGATGCCCTGCGCAAGCGTTCCAAGCCGCTCAACTTCAGTTATCGCCTGGTGCTGGCGCCGGGGATCATCGGCAGCGAATATTACCTGGGGCGCCTGCCCGACGAAGAGAGAGATCGGGTGCTGGAAGGCGTCATGCTGGAGATGCTGGGCTCGCCCACGGAGCTGGCTCTGCAGTACTCGCGCCATCGGCAGTCCAGCATCGAGATCGCGCTCGCCGATGCCCTCGAGCGCTCGGACTATCGTCACCATACCGGCGAATTCGAAAGCGCCCTGCTCAACGATGAATATATCTGGGAAGCCTACGGCATCCCGATGGCCTCGCTGTCGCGCTACCCCTATCCCGAATACCACACCGATCGGGACAATTTCGCGCTGATGGACGAGGGGTGCCTGGCAGAGGCCGTGACGGCGTTGCTGGACGCGGTTGAAACGCTCGAGGCCAGCGCCGTGATTCGCAAGCGCTTTTCCGGGAATATCTGCCTTTCCCATCCACGCTATGACCTCTACGTCGATCCGGGGCAGGTGGCCTTCGGCGATGCACCCGACGAGCAGCGCCGTCGGCTGCGGTTGCTCATGGATACCATTCCCACGCTATCCAGGCCTACCAGCATGAATCTTCTGGCCAGAAGGGTCGGGCTACCGCTGACGCTGGTCGAAGACTATCTCGCCAAGTGGCACGAGCACGATCTGATCGAGATCGTCTAGCTCGATGTAAGGCGATTGCCTTCACTCTCAATCACCGTGCTGATGGCTCATACAGGCAGGGAGGCACAAGAATGCTGACACATATCAAGAAACACCTGAATCACTCGGCCACGGGATGGAGCCCGACGGCGGGGCAGAGCCTCGGCAGTCCCATCTCGGCCGAGGCGCTCAAGAGCGAATGGCTGGATCGGCAGCGCCGTCATGTGCGCCCCTGGGAGCAGCTGTTGTTGCATCGGGGCATGCATCTCGTGCTGGGCTGGACGATCGCGGTCGTCATTCCGGCCATCCTGATATGGGGCTGGGGCTTCTGGGAAGGGGCGAGCGTCGAGCGCTGGCCGGAGGCCGGGCTGGCGTCGCTGAGTTACCTGGTTGCCGCGCTCGCCGTGCAGCGCCTTTCCCGCCTCCCGGAGGCCAGGGCCGTGGTGCTGATCGTCCCCGGTCTGATGCTTTGCTACGCCCTGGCGGTGGCAGGGCTTTTCGTTTTCCGCGTCGACTTTGACGGCCTCTTCGTGCTGACCAGCTTCGCCATGGCCTGTGCCGGCGGCTTCATGACGTTCTACCTGCTGGCGAGGGCTGAACGACCGGTGATCGCTATCGTGCCTTTTGGCCGTGCGATGACACTCTGCCAGCAACCTGGGGCGGGATGGTGTCTACTCGAGGTCCCCAGCCTGGATCGGATGCGTGTCGATGCGGTGGTCGCCGATACCCAGGCGGACTTGAGTGATGCCTGGCAGCGTTTTCTGGGGGAGTGCACGATCCATCGCATCCCCGTCTACACGCCGAGTCGGGCGCTCGAACTCCTCAGTGGCAAGGTCGCGCTTGGCCAGTTGTCCGATGAGGTTCGTCACGGCAGCCTCACGCCCCATGAGGGTTACGAGGTCGTCAAGCGCGGCCTGGATATCCTGGCGGTAGTGGCGATCATGCCCCTGGCGCTACCGCTCATGGCGGTCACCTCGCTTGCGATCCGCCTGGACAGCCCCGGGCCGGCCCTCTTCAGGCAGCCTCGCATGGGACTCTGCTGTCGGCGGTTCACGGTATACAAGTTCCGCAGCATGTACATCGATCGCACCGGACGAGGGTTCACCGAAGCGGGCGAGGACCCCCGGGTTACGCGGGTCGGCAAGGTGATTCGCAAGTATCGTCTCGACGAGCTGCCGCAACTGTTCAATGTGCTAAAAGGCGACATGAGCCTGATCGGGCCGCGTCCCGAATCGATGGAACTCACCGAGTGGTACGGCAAGGACGTTCCCTATTTTCACTATCGCCATGTCGTGCGTCCCGGTATTTCAGGCTGGGCGCAGGTCATGCAGGGATATGCCGCCGACGTCGATGGCATGATCGAGAAACTGGAATACGACTTTTACTACATCAAGCATGTTTCCTTGTGGCTCGATTTATTGATTGTCCTGCGCACGATCAAGACGCTATTGACGGGTTCTGGCTCGCGCTAGCCGCCAGGCACTCGGCACGCCTGCGATTCTTAGCGATAACTACCGGGGATCCTGGTTTCTTCAAGAGAAGGGCCCCTTCAGTCTTCACCTAGGTTGTCACTGCCATGATTAAAAGCCTCGCTGAGCTTTATTCGCTGATGACGGACGAGCAGCGCAAGAAACTCCTGAAGTTGCAGATTCTCGTTACTCTCATGGCGTTTGCCGAGATCGCCGGCGTGATTTCGATCGGCCCTTTCATGGCGCTGGTCGGCGACATGAGCCAGTTGCAGGGCGAGGGGCTGATAGCCGACATCTACCGCTTTTCCGGCGCCGGCTCGCCGACGAGCTTCCTGCTTTGGGTGGGCGTCGGCGTATTGCTGATGCTGACTTTCGCGGCGCTTATATCGATGATCACCATATGGCGGTTGTCACTTTACGGGGCGCGTGTGGGGGTGGAGTTGGGCAATCGCCTCTTCAAGCATTACATGTACCAACCCTGGACCTTTCACGCCGCCGGGAATACCAGTCAGCTGACCAACAAGATCACCCAGGAGTGCCAGCGAATCACCTTGAGCGTCATCAACCCCTTGATGCTGATGAACGCCAAGCTGGTGATGGCGATCTTCATGCTCGTGGCGATATTCGTCTACAACCCGCTGGTGGCGATCGTCGGGCTGGTGGTTTTCATCGTGGCATACCTGCTGCTCTACACGACGGTGCGCCGCCGGCTGATCGCCAACGGCACGGCGATCTCGGAAGCCCAGACCCAGCGCTACAAGCTGATCGTGGAGGGGTTCGGCGGTATCAAGGATGCGCTGGTGCTTGGGCGGCAGCGGATGTTCACCCGGCGCTTTTCCGAGGCCAGCGGCTACTTCGCCGACGCCCAGGGCGTCAATCAGGCGCTCAGCCAGGCTCCACGCTATGCCATGGAGCTGGTCGCGTTCGGCAGCGTCATCTTCCTGGTGCTCTACCTGCTGGCCACCTACGAGGGCAACCTGGGCAGCATCCTGCCGGTGCTGTCCGTGTATGCCCTGGCCGGGTTCAAATTGTTGCCGGCCTTTCAGCAGGTGTATTCCAGCGTATCGCAGATTCGCGGTGCACTGGCTGCATTCGACACGTTGCGCGACGACCTGCGGGCGAGCGTGGCAGGGACCAATGAAGACAATGACGAATCGAGCGATGACGCGGGACGCTGGATTCCACAGCACGCCATAACGATGCAGGGTATCGTCTTTACCTACCCCGGCAAGCAGGAACCGGCCCTGAACGGGCTGACCCTGGAGATCCCCGCCAATCGCGTGATCGGGCTGGTCGGCGCTTCCGGTTCCGGCAAGTCGACCACGATCGACATGCTGCTGGGCTTGATCAGGCCCAGCACGGGCAGGCTGCTGATCGACGGTCAGCCGCTCGGCCAAGGCGACATGCGCGCCTGGCAAAATACCCTGGGTTTCGTACCACAGCACATCTTCCTGACCGACTCGACGATCCGCGAAAATATTGCCTTCGGCCTGCCGCCCGAAGCCATCGACGACGTTCAGGTGCGTCGGGCGGCCAGCATGGCCCATCTGGATGGTCTGCTGGGCGAACTTCCCGAGGGGGTCTATACCCGGGTGGGGGAGCGCGGCGTGCAGCTTTCCGGCGGTCAGCGCCAGCGTATCGGCATCGCCCGGGCGCTTTACAGCAATGCCGAAGTGCTGGTCCTGGACGAGGCCACCAGTGCACTGGATGGCATCACCGAGAAACTGGTGATGGATGCGGTGCACGATTTTTCGGGCAAGAAAACCACCATCATCATCGCTCACCGGCTGGCCACGGTCAGGCAATGCGATTGCATCTACCTGATCGATCACGGTCGTGTCGTCGATGCCGGTCGCTACGAAGAACTCCTGCAGCGCAACGACATCTTCAAGCGAATGGCTGCCCATGCGTGACGAGCCACAGGGCGGCGGTGCCGCGCCGAAGAGGGCACTCGGCGCGCAGCTTCCCGGGGTTGCCGCCAGGCCCTCGGTACCCGCCCGGCAGGAGGCCGGGAGGGTGTGGTCGGCAGTCAATACCTTCCTGGTCGGTGGTTTCATCGCCTTGCTGATCGTCTGGCACTGGGGGTTTGCCGTGCTGCCGCTGGCCGCTGCCCTGACGGCATCGGTGGGATTTCTGGCGACGCTCGGCCGTTGCCAGGCCCGGCTGGACCGCGAGGATCTCCTGGTGCTGTTGGCCTTGCTGGCCTTTGCCGGCGTCTGGCTCGCGGATGTGCTGCGCAGCGGCGCCTGGCCTCAGCCACAAGGCGGCGACGGGCGATGGTTGCCGCTATGGCCGCTGTTGGCGGCGGGGCTGCTGGTCTGGCTGCGTGGCTACCCGCCGAGCCATCGTGGCTGGTTGATCGGTCTGCTCGCTGCCACCCTGGGCGCCGGCCTGATTGCCGGCTACGAACGCGGCTGGGTCGGTCTGGAGCGTGCCGATAACTCGATGAATGCCATTCCCTTCGGCAACCTGGCGCTGCTGCTCAGCGCTCTGTCGCTGATTGCCATGCTCGGTCGGCTGGGCAGCAGCCGGCGACGGGCGCGATGGCTGACCGCATTGCTTGGCGTCGCGGCCTGCGCGGGGCTCGTCGCGTCGTTGCTGTCCGGCACCCGGGGCGGCTGGATCGCCTTGCCGCTGCTGGCCTGGCTGGTCTGTCGCAGCTTCAGGCCGCTCTTGCCCGCGCGCTATTTATGGGTCGCCTTCGGGGGGCTGGGCATGCTGATGAGCGTGGCGGTGAGTCTGCCGCAGACCGGCGTCGCCACGCGGCTGACCCTGGCCGTGGACGACGTTCAGCGCTATTTCCTGGCGGGCGAGACCTCGACTCCGCTGGGACTGCGTCTGGAGATGTGGCGTGGTGGTCTCGAACTGTTCAGTGAAAGGCCCATCGCGGGATGGGGCGAGGCCGGTCTCGAAGCGGCCCGTGACGCGCGTGTCGCCAGTGGCGACCTGGGGCGTGGGGTGAGCGATTACGACCAGTTGCACAGCGATTTCATCGATACGGCGGCTCGGCGCGGCATGCTGGGCGTGACCAGTCTGGTGGGCCTGTACGGCGTGCCCCTGCTGCTGTTCTCGCGCCACCTGCGATCCGCCCGGCGGGCCTGGCGGCGCACCCTGGCGTTATCGGGGGTCGTGATCGTCGCGGCCTTCATCGATTTCGGCCTGAGTCAGTCGTTGCTACGTGACCCGCGGGGGCTGGCCGGCTACCTCGGGCTATGCACGATCTGCTGGTCATTGTTGAAAGCGCAGCCTGCACCGCCTGTTGCCGACACCCGCGGCGTCGATACGGACGTTCCAATGTCGGTGCGTGGCGTCTCGGCTTCATAGTCTCGGTACATGGGTCGGTTCGGAGAAGTGCATGGATTCCTCACGCAGAACGCTCGTGTTCAGGACATTGGGGGCCGGGGCGGCGCTGATCGCCGCCGAACCGCTCTTGCCGCGTGAGGCCAAGGCCTACACGACGGGAAGCGGGAGAGGCGACAAGGGTCCCGGGGGGCTACCGGCCGGCGCGGCGGCGGATATTGACCTTTCACCGGCGAGTGTCACGACCTCACTGGGCCAGCAAACCCTCGCCGAGGCCCTGGGCGAGCGGCTTATCGATATCGCCAGCATCGAGCGGATGTGTTCGCTCGCGCCCCGGTGGCTTGAGAACGGCCAGGCAGTGGTCGTTAAAGGCTTTCACGACGGCTCGAGAGTCGGCGGAGGGATCTTCCACTGGGATGCCGACAGTCACCAGACTGACGACGGTGGAACGTGCTTCGCCCCCCGCTCGGCGTCGCGGGGGCGCTGGGTCAGGCGCCTGGCGGGCCCCCCGCAGGCCGACTGGTTCGGGGCGCGCTACGATGGCCGCGACGACACGGCTGCCATCGAGGCCTGTCTGGCGGCTTTCGGTGCCTGTCACCTGCCCGCGGGGCGCATCGCCGTTTCGGGGCTGGATATCGAGGGCCGGCAATTGATCGGTGCCGGCGCCGGCGCCACGACTCTGACCGGCGAGGGCGATCTGCTGGTCAACTGCGGCAATGGCAGTCTGGTCAAGGACCTGAGCATCGAGAATGCACCGGGGGCGCTCGGCAGGCTGGTTACCGCCAAGAGTCCCGGCGCCATCGCCAAGGCGTTCTTCGAGCGCGTCTTCTTCGGGCGGGCCAATTATCATATCTTCAGCGACGCCGAGTGGCTGGTGCACTGGAGCCTCAAGGATTGCTGGTTCAATGCCGCCGCGATCGTCTCCCGTCAGTTTCGCGGCGTCTCCGTGCATTGCGAAGATCATTGTTATACCTGGTACTGCCGCCGCGGCTTCTACGCGCAATACGGCTACGACGTGTCGTTTCCGCAAAGCGTGTTCGAGTACAACCAAGGCATTGCTGTCGAGTTCGACGTGTCCGACCCCGATGTGGTCTTCCTGCTCGGCGTCAACTTCACCAATGCCTATTTCGAGGCCAACTGTCAGGACGAGCCCGGCCCCGACATTCGCATCGCCACTGGCACGGACGCGTCCTACGCGCGCAATATCTACGTGGTCAACACCATCCATCAACTGCCCACGCAGGACACGACGGTCGAATTCAGTGCGCCTCGGGGCGTCATTTCCCCGGTCACGGTAGGCGGCGGTTGGCGGATGGCCTACACGGCGAAAGGCAACGTCAGCGTCATCGACGCGACTACCGGACCAGGCAGTCGCGTCGGCAATGCCAACACCACGCTGGTCAACAAGTGGCGCAGCCAGGGGGCGCTGGCGGGGTCGGGCTACATTCACAAGACCATGACATTGGAAGCCGGTCGCTCCCATCGAGTCACCGTTACCACGGCGCCGAGTAGCGGCGGGCGGCATTACGCGATTCAGGAGTTCGTGGTCTCCCGGGACCCCGGCGGTGGCTACCATGTGGTCAATACCGCCGAAAAGCGCAATGCCCGCATCGGTTGCGCCGTCGAGGCCAACGGCGACCAGGGGTATACGATTCGCAACATGGACGGCATGCAGCGCAATTTCGCCCCCGTCCTCGTGATCGAGGATATCTGAGCGTCATCGGTGACGTGTGGCGTATCCCAGTGGGACAGTTCATCGGGACAGTGGCTATATTCTTGCTAAAGGGGAGGGCGCATCGTGCTGCGATGTCCTGACTGTAAGAGTTACGGGATCTATCCGATCAAGCGCCGTTGGTGGCAGCGCTTCTTGAAGGTGCCTCACCGCTACCATTGTCAGGATTGCGGGCGGGACTATCGGCATGGCGATGTGCTGAACACCCGGTCGCGGGATGCACTCGAGGTTGCGGAGCCCGAAGAGGTGCCCTGAGCGCGGGGATACAGGATGTCGGTATCAACAAAACGGCGGACACCGAGAGGTGTCCGCCGTTTTCATTGGTGCGCCGGGTGTCGATCAATCCGCCGGGCGCGCCACCAGCGAGCGTGTCTCCTCGCGGGCCTCGGTCAGCACTACCCGGAGCGTATCGCCCAGCTTGTAGCGCTCCTGATCCTCGATGCGAATGCGGCCTTCCTTGTCGTCGACCGCCACCTTGTTGCGCTCGCTGTGCATCAGCGGCGCCGGTACGAAGGCGGTGGCGCCGTTGGCGGTCAGGCGTACCCGCATGCCGCCGCGGTTGATGTTGATGATTTCCGCGTCGAAGGTGCGCTGCTCCCTGGCGGCCGGCGTCAGATAGCGCACGTAGAGCCAGTCCTTGACGTCGCGCTCGGCCATGCGGTTCAGCTTGCGGCGCTCGGTGAGCTGCTCGGTCAGCGCTTCGCTGGCCTCGGCCGGGGCCTGCTCGCCCTTGAGTACGCCCTTGATCAACCGATGGTTGACCATGTCGCCGTACTTGCGGATCGGCGAGGTCCAGGTGGCATAGGCGGCAAGCCCCAGGCCGAAATGCGGGCCGGGCCGGGCCGACATGCTGGTGAAGCCCTGGAAACGCCGCAGACGGGCGTCGAGCCAGGCATCGTCGCGGCTTTCCAGCGCGCGCTTGAGCTCGCGGTAACGGGTAAGCTCGGTGAGCGCCTCGCGTTCGACCTCGATCTGCTGGTCGGCGAGGAACTCGAGCGCGGCATCGGCCTTTTCGGGCTCGAAGGCGCGGTGCACGTTGAAGATGCCGTGGCCCACCTTGGCGGCGAGCAGATCCGCGCAGCAGGCATTGGCGGCGATCATCGACTCCTCGATCATGCGATTGGCGATGCGCCGGCCCTCGATGCGAACGTCGAGTACATTGCCGGCGTCGTCCAGGTCGAAGACGTAATCGGGGCGGTCCTTGAACACCAAGGCATGTTCGGTGCGCCAGGCACTGCGCGCTTCGGTCAGCGCCTCGAGTGCCTTGAGCTGCTCGCCGATACCGGCATCCGGCGTCCAGTCTCCCTGGCCCTCGAGCCAGTCGGAGACGTTGTCGTAGACCAGCCGCGCGTGCGAGCGCACGTTGGCGGCGAAGAACCGGTAGTCGCCGAGGCTGCCGTCGGCATTGACGTCAAGCGTGCAGGCCAGTGCAGGGCGCGTTTCGCCCTCCTTCAGCGAGCACAGGTCGTCGGCCAGCACCTCGGGCAGCATGGTCACGTTCTGTCCCGGCAGATAGACGGTGAAGGCGCGGATCTGGGCTTCGCGGTCGGCGGCGTGGTTCTCGGCGACATAGGCGGTGGGGTCGGCGATGGCCACCCACAGCCGCCAGCCGCCCTCTGCGCGCGTCTCGACGTGCAACGCATCGTCCATGTCGCGGGTCTTCGCGCCATCGATGGTGAAGAACGCCCGCGCGGTGAGATCCTCGCGCTCGAGCCCTTCGTCGGCCAGCGGCCATTCTTCGCCGGCTTCCGGCGAGGCCTGCTCGAGGGCATGGCGAGCCAGCGTCACCCGCCAGGGCACCGCCGGATTGTCGTGCTTGGCGATCAGTTCGTCGATCTGGCTGAAGAAGGCGCGATCGTCGGGCTTGAGCGGATGACGCACCAGCCGCGCCACGACCCAGTCGCCGTCGTCGATGCTGTCCTCGTCGAGGCTGCGCTTGATACGCGCCTTGAGCACATTGTTGATCGACGGATGATCGGGAACCACCGCGAGTCGCCCGTCGCGCTTCTGCACGCGGGCAATGAAGCGATCCAGTCCGGCCTCGACCAGGCGTTCCGGCTCCACAGACTTCTTGTCGCCGTCCTCCTTGAGGGTCGCCTCGACGCGGTCGCCATGGATTACCTGCTTCATGGCGGGCGGTGGCACGAAGTAGGACTCGCCGTCGTCGGTCTCGAGGAAGCCGAAACCGCGCTCGGTGGCCTTGATGACACCCTCGACGCGCGGGGTGGTGTCACGAATCTGTTGCTTGAGCTGCGAAAGCAGCGCGTTGTTCTGCAGCATGGGGGAGTCGGTACGGTTGGCGGGAACGAGCAGCCACTATACGGATTCGGGCCGCCGCCGCCAATCGCCGCGCGGCCCCCAACGTTCAGGCCAGCGCCACATCGAGCGTGCGCTCGCCGTCCAGCAGGACATACTCGCGCCGGGCGAGGTCGCGGCGCCGGGCGAGATGCAGCAGGGCATGGGCGACGTTGGCCCGCGAGACGCGGTTGTCGCCGGCCTCGTCGAGCGAGGTCGCCACGCGCCGGGTGGCCGGCTCGTCGGTCAGGCGTCCGGGCTTGAGGATGACGTGGGGAACCCGGGCGGCGCGCAGATGGGCATCGGCGGCGTGCTTGGCGGCCATGTAGGGCCGCAGTTTGTCCGGCGCCTCGAGCGGTTTCTCGGCACGCAGCGCGCTGACCATGATGAAACGTCCGACTCCCAGCGAGGCGGCAAGATCGATCGCGCGCAGCGCGCCATGCAGATCGATCATCAGCGTCTTGTCGGGACCGGTATGCGGCCCCGAACCGGCGGCGAACACCACCTGGTCGCAGCCATAGAACGCCTTGCCGAAGTCGCCCTCGAGATTGCCGAGCACCGTCTCGATGCCG
The DNA here is from genome assembly GCF_900961225.1 of Modicisalibacter radicis. GTDB lineage: Bacteria > Pseudomonadota > Gammaproteobacteria > Pseudomonadales > Halomonadaceae > Modicisalibacter. Next base: position 255,543 of record NZ_CAAHFN010000065.1, on the reverse strand, counting down.
CGTTCCTGAAACCAGGCTTGCTGGGATGTGTCGCGAATCATCGCGCGAATCGGCACGCCGGCCTGGTGGGCGAGTTCGCAGAATTGACGACCGATCTGGCCGTTGGCGCCGATTACCAGCGTCTTCATTGGACTCTCCTCGGTGATGTCGTTTTCGTGGGTTGTCGTTGCCGATTATCGTGGCATGCGGTTCGCGGCGCCAGTAATCAAGCCCGCAGGACGGTTTCGCCTAGCCTCGCGTTTCCACCTTCCTCCTTCCGCTTTCTCCTCCCAGCTCTATAGAACCAATACAAGACCAATTGGTATTTGACTGGTATTTGACAGGATCTATAGTGGTTATACGCTGAGAACAACGAACCCTGACTGAGAGGTGTCGCTCATGGACCCCCGTTTTGCGCGAATCACCCTCGATCCCGACCTGGCCACGCCGCTCTATCACCAGCTGGCGCGACAACTGGGGGGCGCCATCGAGGCGGGGGCCTGGCAGGCCGGCGAGGCGCTGCCCTCGGAGCGAACGCTCGCCGAGACGCTGGAAGTGTCACGCATTACCGCGCGCAAGGCGCTCGAACGGCTTGCCGAGCAGGGCCTGATTCGGCGTACCCACGGGTCGGGCACCTTCATCGCGCCGCGTTTCAATCAACCGCTGACGCGTCTGACGAGCTTTTCCGAACTGCTCGCCCAGCGCGGCTTCACGCCCCGTTCGCGCTGGTTGTCGCGACGTCTCGAGGCACCGAGCACCGAGGAGGCGTTGCGCCTGGGGCTGCGTGGAGATGCCCGCGTCGCACGACTCAAGCGCCTGCGCCTGGCCGACGACGTGGTGATGGCGGTGGAGGAGAGTTGCCTGCCCGAAACGGTGCTGCCCGCGCCGGAGGATGTCGGGCAGTCGCTCTACGCGACCCTGGAGACGCGGGGCAAGGCGGTCGAGCGCGCCTTGCAGCACCTGACCGCCGTCAACGCCGACGCCGAACTCGCCGCGCTGGCCGAAGTACCCGAGGGGCAGGCGCTGCTCAAGGTCACCCGCCTGGGCTATCTCGCCGACGGCAGCCCGGCGGAACTCACCATCACCTACTGCCGTACCGACTACTACGACTTCATGGTCGAGCTTCACCGGGCTCGATAGAAAGCCGAGCTTCACCGGGCCCTAACGCGCATTCTCGGGCGCGATTGAAAGCCGCGCGGCTTCGGGCGCGATAAACGGGAAGCCGGGTTTTACCGGGCGACAGCGACGCCGCGCACCGGGCGGGGCGTTTTCATCGAATCGAGATTGCAAGGGCAAGCCAATGCGTTACGGCAATATCCTGACCCCCGAGGGCTGGCGCCTCGGCGAGATTCACTGGCACGAGGGCCGTGTCGTGGGCATCCACGGCGAGCCGGCGGACCCGGCCGACAACGACGCGCCCTACGTGCTGCCCGGCTTCGTCGACCTGCACGTGCATGGCGGGGGCGGCGCCGACACCATGGAGGGGGGCGAGGCGGTGGCCATGCTGGCGCGTACCCACGCGCGCTTCGGCACTACCAGCCTGCTGGCCACCACCATGACCGCCACCGAGGCCGAAGTGCGCCGGGTGCTCGGCGAGATCGGCGCCCTGATGGAAATGCCCCCCGGCGACGGCGCGCGGATTCTCGGCGTGCACCTCGAGGGGCCCTACATCAACCCCGGCAAGCTCGGCGCCCAGCCGCCCCATGCCCGGTCCGGCGATATCGCCGAGGTAGACGCGCTGTGTGCCCTGGCGCCGGTACGGCTGGTGACCCTGGCGCCGGAGCTGTCCGGGCATTATGCGTTGATCCGGCACCTGAGCGGGCGCGGCGTGCGCGTCCAGCTCGGCCACACCCTGGGCACCTACGAGCAGGGCGTGGCGGCGATGGAACACGGCGCCTGCGGCTTCACCCATCTCTACAACGCCATGACCGGCCTGCATCACCGTCACCCCGGGATGGTCGGCGCGGCACTGGCGCATGCCGATTTCGCCGAGTTGATCCCCGATCTGCTGCATGTCCATCCGGGGGCGATCCGCGTCGCGCTGCGCAGCATTCCGCGGCTCTACGCGGTCACCGACTCGACCGCCGCCGCCGGCATGCCGGATGGCGACTATCGACTCGGCGAGCAGGCGGTGACCAAGTGCCTGGGCGGGGTGCGCCTCGCCGACGGCACGCTTGCCGGCAGCACCCTGACCATGGACCAGGCGCTGCGCAACCTGGTCGCTATCGGCCTGTCGCTGACCGAGGCCAGCGCATGCGTGTCGCGCCATCCCGCCGACTTTCTCGGTCTGCATGACCGTGGACGACTGGCCGAAGGCTGTCATGCCGATCTTGTGGTGCTCGACCGCGAGCTGGCCGTCGAGGCCGTCTATGTAGAGGGCCACGGTGTCGTCGAGGGCCACCGTGTCGCCGCTGGCGGCGACGACCATGAAGCTTCTTCAGCAACCCTCTCCGGAGACGACTCATGAGCTCGATGATGCTCAGCGAAGCGTGCGATGCCCCCGAGCGCATCGCCGATCAGTTGACCCGCAACGCCGAGCCGCTGGCCGAACTCGGCGCGTGGCTACGCCAACGCGATCCGCACGGCGTGGTCACCGTGGCGCGCGGCAGTTCCGACCACGCGGCCAGCTACTTCGCCTACCTGTGCATGCAAAGCCGGGGCACGCCGGTGGCTTCGCTGCCGCCGTCGCTGACCACCCTGGCGCGGGCGCCATGGAAGCTCGATGGCCAGCTGGCGCTGGCGATCTCGCAGTCCGGCCAGAGTCCCGACCTGATCGAGACCCAGCGCTCGCTGGCCGTCGGCGGGGCGCGGACGCTGGCGCTGGTCAACACGCCGCGGTCGCCATTGGGTGCGGTCAGCGATCGCGAGATCGCGCTGCATGCCGGCGAGGAGCGCAGCGTCGCCGCGACCAAGAGCTACCTGGCCACGCTGTCGGCCTGCGCCCAGCTGCTCGGCTACTGGAATCGGGATCGCGAACTGCTCGACGCCCTCGAGGCGCTGCCCGAGCGATTGCGCAAGTCGGCCGGATTGGACTGGTCGCCGGCCATCGAGGCGCTGCGCGACGCCGACCGGCTGATGGTGGTGGGGCGCGGCGCCGGGCTGGCGGTCGTCCAGGAGGCGGCGCTCAAGTTCAAGGAGACCTGCGCCATCCAGGCCGAGCCCTTCAGTGGCGCCGAGGTCAAGCACGGCCCGATGGCGTTGATCGGCCCGGGCTACCCGGTGCTGGTGTTCGCCCCTGCGGGGCCCGAACAGGCCGGTCTGCTCGAACTCGCCGAATGGTTGAGAAGCGTCGGCGCGCGGGTGCTGCTGGCCGCCGACGAGGGCATTGCCCAGCGCGAGCTGACCCTCGCCGATGCCGGCCATGCGGCGCTGCAGCCGCTTGCGGTAATCCAGAGCTTCTATGTCATGGCCGCCGGCCTGGCCGAAGCGCGTGGCAACGACCCCGATCAGCCACGCCACCTGAAGAAGGTGACCCGTACCCGCTGAGCGCTTTCCGATTCCTTTTCTCGACAACAACAACGCCGGAGGCAACATGGCTTCATCATTCGATATTCAGGCACCGGTGGATGGCGTGCTCGTCGCCCTCGACGCGGTGCCCGACCCGGTCTTCGCCGAGGGCACGCTCGGCGAAGGGCTGGCCATCGATCCATTGGGCGACACCCTGCACGCCCCCTGCGCCGGCGAGGTCGTGCAGTGTGCGCGTACCGCTCACGCCGTGACGATTCGCAGCGCAGAGGGTGTCGAACTGCTCGTCCACCTGGGACTGGACACCGTCAATCTCGATGGCGCGGGTCTCGAATTGCTGGTCGAGGTCGGCCAGCGGGTCGAGGCCGGGAAGGCATTGCTGCGCTTCGACGCCGATCGCGTCGCCCGTCAGGCGATGAGCCTGATCACTCCCGTGATCGTCGCCGAGCCGGCCGGCTGGCGCCTGGCGTCCTTCGGCGCGCAGCGCAGCGGCGAAACGGTGCGCTGCGGCGAAGTGATCATGCGCCTCGAGGCGCCGGCCGAGACAACGACCGAGTCGGCCGGCGAGGGCACGCCGGCGGCATCGGCCCCAGGGGCCACCCGCGAGGTGACCCTGGCGCTGGCCGCCGGTCTGCATGCGCGCCCCGCGGCGCGGCTGCGTGCCATCGCCCGCGAGCATGGCGTCGCGCTCGAGCTGGTTCACGGCGAGACGCGGGGCGATGTCGGCAGCCTGAGCCGGCTGATGAACATGGGGCTCGAAGCCGGTGACCGGCTGACCCTGATCGCTCGTGGCGCGCGCGCCACGGCGGCGCTGGACGCCGCCGAACGGCTGCTGAGCGAAGCCGAGGCCGATGAGCATGCCCCGCAACGGGGCGACGCACCGCTCGCCGAGGCCGGGGCAGGGCAGTTGGCCGGATTGATCGCCAGTCAGGGGCTGGCGATCGGGCCGCTGCATCACTATGGCTTGCCGCTGCCCGAGGTGCCTTTCGGGAGCGACGACCCCGCCCGCGAGCGGACTTGCCTCGGCGAGGCGCTGGGACGGGTCGCCGGTTCGCTCGACGACGCTTTGGGCCAGGCCCGGCGCACCGGCCGGACCAGCGAGGCGGAAATCCTCGATGCGCACCTCGCCTGGCTCGACGATCCGGCGCTGCGCGAGGCCGCCGAAGGCTACATCGACAGCGGGCGCAGCGCAGGGCAGGCCTGGAGAGAGGCGCTCGACGACGAGGCGGATCGCCTGCAGGCCACCGGCAATGCGCTGCTGGCGGCGCGTATCGCCGATCTGCGCGATCTGCAGCGTCGGGTGATGGCGTGTTTCGGCACGACCCCGCGCGGTACGCAGCTGCCCGCCGGGACCATCGTGATCGCCGAGGATCTGACGCCTTCGGAACTGATTGCACTGGCCGGCCAGCGGCCGGCGGGGATCTGTCTGGTCGCCGGCGGCACCACCTCGCATGTGGCGATCCTCGCTCGCGCCCGCGGCCTGCCCTGCCTTGTGGCGATGGGCGAGATGCTGATGTCGGTCGAAGGCGAGCGGGCGATCCTCGACGCCGAAAGCGGCCTGCTCGAGCCGCAGCCGGATAGCGCCAGCCTGGAGGCCATGCGCGAGCGCATCAACGAGCGCGAGCGGGTCCATGGCGCCGCGCGGGAGGCGGCCCGCCAGCCGGCGACCACCCGCGACGGGCGGCATGTCGAGGTCTGCGCCAATGTCGCCGGCGCCGCCGAGGCGCTCATCGCCGCGCAGGAGGGTGCCGATGGCATCGGCCTGCTGCGCAGCGAGTTCCTGTTCCTCGATCGCGACAGCGCGCCGAGCGTCGACGAGCAGCGCGGCGAGTATCAGGCGGCACTCGATGCCCTCGATGGCAAGCCGGTCATCGTGCGCACCCTCGATATCGGTGCCGACAAGCAACTGAGCTACCTGCCGTTGCCCGGCGTGGCCAACCCGGCGCTGGGAGTGCGCGGCATTCGCCTGTGGGCCAGCCAGGCCGAACTGCTGGATAGCCAGCTGCGCGCCCTGCTCGCCCTCGAACCGCTCGATTCGCTGCGCATCATGCTGCCGATGGTCAGCGGCGTCGGCGAGCTGCGCACGCTGCGCCAGCGGCTGGAAACCCTCGCCGTCGAGCTGGGCGTGGACCGGCTGCCGCAACTCGGGGCGATGATCGAGGTGCCGTCGGCGGCGCTGTGCGCCGCGAGTCTCGCCACCGAGGCCGACTTCCTGTCGATCGGTACCAACGACCTGACCCAGTACACGCTGGCCATGGATCGCGAGGACCCGGGTCTGGCGGCACAGCTCGACGTGCTTCACCCGGCGGTGCTGCGGCTGATTCAGGAAACCATCAAGGGCGTCGCCGGACGCTGCCCGGTAGGCGTGTGCGGTACCGCCGCCAGCGATCCGCTGGCGCTTGCCGTGCTGGTCGCGCTGGGCGTCGACGAGCTCTCGGTGGAGCCCGCGCGTATCCCGGCGGTCAAGGCCGCGCTGCGCGAACTCGACGCCGCCGCGCTCGGCGAGCAGTTGCCGGCCTGGCTGGCACTGGACGACGGTGCCGCCGTGCGTGCGCAAGTCAAGGCCTGGCTGGACGTGCCGGTCGCCGCCTGATTCGCCATTGTCGCTTTCGACAACAACAATACCGGAGGAAATCACCATGCAACTCGACATCATGGGCGGCCTGCAGAAGCTGGGCCGCTCGCTCATGCTGCCCATCGCGGTGTTGCCGGTCGCCGGCCTGCTGCTGCGCCTGGGCCAGCCGGACCTGCTCGACATCGCCTTCATCGCTAACGCGGGAGACGCGATCTTCGCCAATCTGGCGCTGATCTTCGCCATCGGCCTGGCGGTGGGGTTCGCCAACGACAGCAATGGCGCCGCCGGGCTGGCCGGGGTGGTCGGCTACCTGGTCCTCGACGCGGTGCTGCACACGCTCAACGAAGAGATCAACATGGGCGTGCTGTCGGGCATCATCATCGGTGCCGTGGCGGGGCTTCTGTACAACCGCTTCAAGGACATACAACTACCCGACTACCTGGCGTTCTTCGGTGGACGGCGCTTCATCCCGATCGCCACCGGGGTCGCCGCGGTGATTCTGGGAATGATCTTCGGGGTGGTCTGGCCGGCGGTGCAGACCGGCATCGATACCCTCGGCCAGTGGCTGATCGACGCCGGCAACCTGGGGCTGTTCGTCTACGGCGTGCTCAATCGGCTACTGATCGTCACCGGCCTGCATCACGTGCTCAACAGCCTGGTGTGGTTCGTGTTCGGCAGCTTCGAGGGGGCAACCGGGGACCTCAACCGCTTCTTCGCCGGGGATCCCTCGGCGGGCAGCTTCATGGCGGGTTTCTTCCCGGTGATGATGTTCGGCCTGCCGGCCGCGGCCCTGGCGATGTATCACGCCGCGGCCCGGGATCGGCGCGCCCGGGTCGGCGGGCTGTTGCTGTCGCTGGCGCTGACCGCGTTCCTGACTGGCGTCACCGAGCCGATCGAGTTCACCTTCATGTTCCTGGCGCCGTTTCTGTACGTGCTGCATGCGCTGCTCACCGGGCTGTCGCTGGTGATCATGAACCTGCTCGACGTCAAGCTGGGCTTCACCTTCTCGGCCGGCGCGTTCGACTACGCGCTCTCCTACGGGCTGTCGACCAACGGCTGGCTGATGATTCCGGTGGGGCTTTGCTACTTCGCGCTCTATTACGCGGTGTTCCGCTGGGCGATCGCGCGCTTCGATCTGCCCACGCCGGGGCGTGAGCCGGAAACCGTGGGCGCTACCAAGGCGCCGGCCGACCTCGGTGAGCGCGGCCCGGCCTTCGTGCGTGCCCTGGGCGGGGCCGCCAACCTGACCAGCGTGGGCGCCTGTACCACCCGCCTGCGGCTGGTGCTCGCCGACGACAAGGCGATCGACGAGCCGGCGCTCAAGCAGCTCGGCGCGCGTGGCGTTTTGCATCTACGCGGCGGCGGCCTGCAGGTGATCCTGGGGCCGATCGCCGATGGTGTCGCCGACGAGATCCGCGCGGCGATGAATGCCGAGGGCGCCGCGCCGTCAGCGCCGCCCGCCGTCGCGTCGGCGACCCACGATGACGAGAGTTCGGGGCTGTCCGAGGAGGAGCAGGAGCGCTGGTGGGCGGCGCTGGGCGGACGCGGCAACATTCAGGAGGCCTCGGCCGTGGCGATGACCCGGTTGCGGCTGCGCCTGGAGGATATTGCCCATCTCGACGAGACGGCTCTCATGAAGCTGGGCGCGCAGGCCATCCAGCGCCTCGACGGTGGAGTGGTTCACGTGCTGCTGGGGGACCGGGCCGGGCGCGTTGCCGGCGGGATGGTTCCGCGCTGAGTGAGGAGGCGGCGTTTCGCCGCCGATGCACGAGGACATCAAGAGGTCACTCGAATCATGCGCCCGGCCTTCGCAAGGTATCCGGGGAGCAGCCGAGAAACGCCACCATTCGAGTGGCGTTTTTTATGGGAGTTTTCCCGCTCTTGTCACGTCCCGCACGGAGAAATCATATATGTATCATGAATCATAATACCTTTCGCTAGTTGCGTCGGCGGCCGCGTTTAACTGCAATCGGGCAAGCGCATAGCGTGTCGGCCTGATGTTTCACCTATGCAGTCTGGTTCATAAAAACAATGAGCAACGCCATGGCTTTCGATATTGCATGCCACGTAAGCAGGACAACGGCGGCGCATTCTTTCTTTTCCGACGATCCGCTGACTGTCGCCAATGAGCGGCCCAAACCTTTCCCGGGCGCGATCCATGCGCCGATGGCGAGGTAGTGCCGTCGTCGGCGGCCTTTCCCGGGCAAGGGCCGGTCATCGACCGCCATGCCCATGGTGTACGACAAGGTTTGAAAGCACGCCTTGGCAATCAATAGCAACAATAAAGCAAGAGGATGACTCATGGACGGTATTTCAAGAAGCGATGCGCCGGCATCCGGAAGGGAGCCTATCGGCTTCTTTGCCCGCGAGCGCACGATAGCGGGACCCAACTTCAATCGCTGGCTGGTGCCCACGGCGGCCCTGGCGATTCACCTGTGCATCGGCATGGCCTACGGGTTCTCGGTGTTCTGGCTGCCGATGAGCAACGAGATCGCCAATGCGCCGGCCAGTTGCACCAATATCGGCCTGATGCAGGCGCTGACCACCACCACCTGCAACTGGTCGGTATCCCAGGTCACGTACATATTCGGAATATTCATCGCCATGCTGGGTGTCTCCGCTGCCATTTGGGGCGCCTGGCTGGAACATGCCGGGCCGCGCAAGGCCGGCTGCATCGCGGCGCTGTGCTGGGGCGGCGGCATGATCGTCGGTGGTATCGGCGTGATGATTCACCAGCTATGGCTGGTCTATCTGGGCGCGGGCGTCCTCGGTGGCATCGGGCAGGGGCTGGGCTACATCACCCCGGTGTCGACGCTGATCAAGTGGTTCCCGGACCGCCGCGGCATGGCCACCGGCTTTGCCATCATGGGCTACGGCGGCGGTGCCATGGTCGGTGCTCCGCTGGCGGTGTTGCTGATGAGTTATTTCTCCGCGGATGGCGGTACCGGCGTGGCCATGACGCTGATCGCCATGGGCGCCATCTACGCGGTCGTCATGGCCAGTGGCGCCATCGGCTTCCGCGTGCCACCCAACGGCTGGCGTCCGGCGGGCTGGACGCCCCCTGGGGAGAAGCAGGGCAACGCCATGATCACCCATCGCCATGTGCACCTGGAACGGGCCTGGAAGACACCGCAGTTCTGGTTGATCTGGGGCGTGCTGTTCTTGAACGTGACCGCCGGTATCGCGGTGATCTCGATGGCCAGCCCGATGCTCCAGGACGTCTTCGGCGGCGCCCTGGTCGGCATCCAGGACAGCTCGGAGGCCCTGACCGCCGCGCAGCAGGCCGCGGTCGCGGCCGCCGCCGCCGGTCTGGTGGGGCTGATCAGTCTGTTCAACAGCCTTGGTCGGCTGTTCTGGGCGTCGCTGTCGGACAAGATCGGCCGCAAGAACACCTACCACACCTTCTTCATCCTCGGGATGATCGTCTACTGCCTGTTGCCCACCTGGGGACATCTGGGCATGGCGGGCCTGTTCGTGATCTCCATCTGCATCATCCTGAGCATGTACGGCGGCGGTTTCGCCACGGTGCCGGCCTACCTGGCGGATATCTTCGGGACGCAGATGGTGGGGGCGATCCATGGTCGGCTGCTGACCGCCTGGACCGCTGCCGGCCTGGTAGGCCCGTTGATCATCGCGGCCCTGCGCGAGGCTCAACTGGAAGCCGGGGTGGAGCCCGCCCTGGTCTACGATCGCACGCTGTACATCATGGCCGGCCTGCTGTTCCTGGGGCTGATCTGCAACCTGCTGGTCAGGCCGGTGAATGAGGAGCATCACATGTCCGAGGACGAGGTCGAGCGGGAGCGCGCGCTGCAGCACGACGACAGCGTCTCGGTCAGCGCGGAAACCGCGGCGCGGGGCAGGTTCGGTATCGGTGGTGTACTGGCCTGGCTGGGCGTGGGCGTGCCGTTCCTGATCGGACTATACATCGCACTGGCCAAGGCGGCGGCGCTGTTTTGAGAGGCGGTCGAGCGTCCGGGCGGCGCCCGGACGCTCAGTGTCGGTCACTGTCGAGCAGTTCGGCGAAGGTGCATATTTCACCGCAATGATCCGGATTGTAGCCCGGTAGCTTGTCGATCTCCGCCAGGAATTCCGGCGAACCCATCAACGCGCGCAACTGGCGGACGTTGCGCTGTTGCAGCCGTTGTTCGTGACACATCAGCAGATAGTGTTCGGTGGCGAGGTTGATGAATTCGAGCCCGAACTGGGCGGCGGCGGCCTCGACGCCGAAACCGGCATCGGCCATCCCGGCGGCGACGTAGGCGGCCACCGCGGTATGCGTGAATTCCTCGCGTTCGGCGCCGCGGATCTGGCTTTCGCTGATGCCGCGCTCATCGAGCAGCAGGCTGAACAGGGTGCGTGTCCCCGAGTTCCGGTTGCGGTTGATGAAGCGTATATCCGGCCTGGTGAGATCGGCCAGCCCGGTAATCGCCTCGTGGCTGTCTCGGCGAATGATCAGGCCCTGCTCGCGGGTAACGAAGCGAACCACCCGCAGGTTCTCGAGGTCGAGCTGGTGCTCGTAGAGCGCCATGACCCGATCCGCCAGCTGCGGGCAGGCGGGAAAGTGGAAACTGGCAAGGTCGGATTCGCCCGAGGCCAGCGCGCTCAAGGCCTCCGTGGGGTTGGTGTACTGCAGGTCGAGTTCGACCCGGTCGGAGAAATCCGGCAGCAGCGCCACCGCATAGCCGTGGCTGGCATGCAGCCGTAGCACCGGATGGGCACCGGCTAGCAGTTGCTGGAGTTCGGTGTTGAGTTCGGAGGCCATGCTGTCGATCTGCGGACCCAGGCGCGCCTTGATCCGCTGCTCGGACCATAACAGCTTCTCGCCGAGGGGCGAGAGCTGGGTGCCGTGGCCCTTGCGCATTACCACCAGCGGCAGGCCGAAGAAGTCATTGCCGCGCTTGAACAGGTTCCAGGCATGGCGATAGGAGATACCCGCCTGTTGTGCAGCCAATGTCAGTTTTCCACTGTCCCGCACGCTCTTGAGCAAGCGAAACAGCGTGGGGTCGAGCAGCTCGCCGGTCTCGCTCTTGAAAAGCCAGGCAGGGGAGATCTGCAGTTTTTTTCTATGCATTGTTTTTCATATTTATGAGGCTATTTAGGCGTGCTACTTTCAATAAATAGCCTATTCAGACAATGAAAATTAAGCAAGTTTGTTCATAGGTTGCCGAAGTGCCGAAACGATCGCTCAGCGACATGCGAACGACGTGATCGGCAATGCGCGCAGACCTGAGGCGATGTTTCATTCAATGACAATAATCAGCTTGATGAGAGCCTAGCCATGACGCCTTCCGGCATACGCCAGCCGCAGGCGTGGACCCACGAGTCGCTTCAGCGGGAAGTCGATGCGCTGAAGAGCGAGCCAGGGGCCATGCTGCCGATTCTCCACGCGATCCAGGACCGCTTCGGTTACGTTCCGGACGCCGCGGTGCCGATCATCGCCGAAGCCCTTCGGCAGACCCGTGCCGAGGTCCATGGGGTCATCAGTTTCTACCATCACTTCCGCACCCACCCGGTGGGCAGTCACGTGATCCATGTCTGCCGTGCCGAAGCCTGCCAGGCAGTGGGGGCGCGCCAGCTGGAAGCCCACGTCAAGGACCGGCTGGGCGTCGACTATCACCAGACCAGTCGCGATAACGAATTCACGCTCGAGCCGGTGTACTGCCTGGGCAACTGTGCCTGCGGCCCGTCGATTCGCGTGGATGACGCCATCCATGGCCGAGTGAGTGCGGAAAAGTTCGATACACTGGTGGATGACCTGACCACGACGGTCGTGGAGGTGAAGTGATGACGGTGACCGTTTACGTACCCTGCGATACCACCGCCCTGGCCATGGGGGCCGACGAAGTCGCTGCCCTGATCGAGCGGCAAGGGAAGAGCCAAGGGCTGGCCGTCAATGTGATCCGCAATGGCTCCCGCGGGCTGTTCTGGCTGGAGCCGATGGTCGAAGTCGAGACGCCGGAGGGCCGCGTCGCCTATGGCCCGGTCGAGCCGTCCGAGGTGGCCGACTTGATTTCGGCAGGCCTGCTTGAAGGCGAGCAGGATCACCCACTGGCCCGGGGGCTGACCGAAGAGATCCCTTATCTCAAGAACCAGCAGCGCCTGACGTTCTCGCGCATCGGCCTCACCGACCCGCTCTCCATCGACGGCTACCGGGCTCTCCGGGGCTTCGCCGGACTGGAAAAGGCCCTGGCCATGGAATCCCAGGCCATCGTCGACGAAGTGAAAAGCTCCGGCCTGCGGGGACGCGGCGGTGCCGCCTTCCCCACCGGCATCAAGTGGCAGACCGTCCACGATGAACCCGAAGGCCAGAAATACATCGTCTGCAACGCCGACGAGGGCGACTCCGGTACCTTCGCCGACCGGCTGGTGATGGAGTGCGACCCCTACATGCTGATCGAGGGCATGGCCATCGCCGGGGTGGCGGTGGGGGCCACCCAGGGCTATATCTACCTGCGCTCGGAGTACCCGGTCGCCCACCGGATATTCGACGAGGCTATCAGGCGGGCCTGCGCGGCCGGCTACCTGGGTGAGGACATCCTCGGCAGCGGCAAGCGCTTCGACCTGGAGGTGCGCCTCGGCGCCGGCGCCTACATCTGCGGCGAGGAGACCTCCCTGCTCGACAGTCTCGAGGGCAAGCGGGGCATGGTGCGCGCCAAACCGCCGCTGCCCGCCATCAAGGGCCTGTTCGGGCGGCCCACGGTGGTCAACAACGTGCTCTCGCTGGCCGCGGTTCCGTTCATTCTCGAACGCGGCGCCCAGGCCTACGCCGACTACGGCATGGGCAAGTCGCGAGGCACCGTTGCGATGCAGCTGGCAGGCAACGTCAAGCGCGGCGGGCTGGTCGAACTGGCGTTCGGCACCACGCTGCGCGAACTGATGGAGGGCTTCGGCGGCGGCACCCTGAGCGGCCGGCCGCTCAGGGCGGTCCAGGTGGGTGGCCCGTTGGGTGCCTACCTGCCCGAGAGCCAATGGGACAACCCCATCGATTACGAAGGCTTTGCCGCCTTCGGCGGCGTGGTCGGCCACGGCGGCGTGGTGATGTTCGACGATACCGTGAACATGGGCGAGCAGGCGCGCTTCGCCATGGAATTCTGCAGCGTCGAGTCCTGCGGCAAGTGCACGCCCTGTCGTATCGGCGCGGTGCGCGGCGTGGAAGTGATCGATCGCATCCGCGCCGGGCAGGATGCCGAGGCCAACCTCGTTCTCCTGTCCGATCTTTGCGAAACCATGGTGGACGGCTCCCTGTGTGCCATGGGCGGGATGACGCCGTTCCCCGTGCAGAGTGTCATGAAGCATTTCCCGAATGATTTGTCCCGGCAGCACGCCTGACCGGTTGGAGGCAGCCATGTTGAACTATTTCGACCCCAGCCAGCACCGCGTCGATCCCGGCCTCGGCCATTCCGGGCGGGACCCTTTCGAGCGGGACCTGGGCACGCCCGCCAGGCTCTCCGAAAAACGCGTCGGGCTGACCATCGACGGCCTGGAAATCAGCGTGCCGGAAGGGACGTCCGTGATGCGCGCGGCCGCCCTGGCCGGCATCACCGTTCCCAAGCTATGTGCGTCCGATAACCTGGAAGCCTTCGGCTCCTGTCGCCTGTGCGCGGTGGAGATCGAAGGCCGGCGCGGCTATCCCGCCTCCTGCACCACGCCGGTGGCCGAAGGCATGGATGTCACCACCCAGAACGGCAAGCTGGCCAAGCTGCGGCGCAACATCATGGAGCTGTACATCTCCGATCACCCGCTGGACTGCCTGACCTGCCCGGCCAACGGCGATTGCGAGCTGCAGGACATGGCCGGCGCCGTCGGCCTGCGGGACGTACGTTACGGTTTCGAGGGTGCCAATCATCTGGACGCGGAAACCGACGATTCCAACCCCTATTTCAGTTTCGATCCCAGCAAGTGCATCGTCTGTTCGCGCTGCGTGCGGGCCTGCGAGGAAGTCCAGGGCACCTTTGCCCTGACCATCGACGGCCGCGGTTTCGACTCCAAGATCGCCGCCGGCCAGAACGAAGACTTCATGGACTCCGAGTGCGTCTCCTGCGGCGCCTGCGTGCAGGCCTGCCCGACCTCGACGCTGATGGAGAAGAGCGTGATCGACCAGGGCGTGCCGGAGCACAGCGTGGTCACCACCTGCGCCTACTGCGGCGTGGGTTGCTCGTTCGAGGCGCAGATGAAAGGCGACCAGCTGGTGCGCATGGTGCCCTACAAGGGCGGCGACGCGAACCACGGTCACTCCTGCGTGAAGGGCCGCTTTGCGTTCGGCTACGCCACCCACAAGGACCGCATCACCGAACCGATGATTCGCGATTCCATCGACCAGCCCTGGCGGGAAGTGTCCTGGGAGGAGGCCATCGCATTCTCGGCCCGGCGCCTGAAGGACACCCAGGCCAAGTACGGCCGCGAGAGCATCGGCGGCATCACCTCGTCGCGCTGCACCAACGAGGAAACCTACCTGGTGCAGAAGCTGGTCCGCGCCGGTTTCGGCAACAACAACACCGACACCTGCGCCCGCGTCTGTCATTCGCCCACCGGCTATGGGCTGAAGACCACGCTCGGCGAATCCGCCGGCACCCAGACCTTCGACTCGGTGATGAAGTCGGACACCATCCTGGTCATCGGTGCCAACCCGACCGATGCCCACCCGGTGTTCGGCTCGCAGATGCGCCGCCGGCTGCGCGAGGGTGCCACCCTGATCGTCGCCGACCCGCGGCGCATCGACCTGCTCAAGACACCGCACGGCAGCCGGACCCTGCACCTGCCGCTGAAACCCGGGACCAACGTGGCACTCATCAACTCGCTGGCCCACGTGGTGGTCACCGAGGGGCTGGAGGACAAGGACTTCATCGAGACGCGCTGCGAGACCGAGGCCTATCGGGCCTGGCGCGACTTCATCAGCGAGGCGCGCAATTCGCCGGAGGCTCTCGAAGCGGAAACCGGCGTGCCGGCCGCGCAGGTTCGCGAGGCCGCGCGTGCCTACGCCACCGTCGGCAACGGCGCCATCTACTACGGCCTGGGCGTGACCGAGCACAGTCAGGGCTCGACCATGGTCATGGGCATCGCCAACCTGGCCATGGCCACCGGCAACCTGGGGCGCGAGGGCGTCGGCGTGAACCCGCTGCGCGGCCAGAACAACGTCCAGGGGTCCTGCGACATGGGTTCCTTCCCCCACGAACTGCCGGGGTATCAGCACGTGGCCGACATCGACGTGCGCGAGCGCTTCGAGAGCGTATGGAAGGCGAAGCTGGACGACGAGCCGGGACTGCGCATTCCCAACATGTTCGACGCCGCCATTGCCGGCACCTTCAAGGCGCTGTACGTGCAGGGCGAGGATATCGCCCAGTCGGACCCCAACACCCGGCACGTGGAAGACGCCCTGACGTCGCTGGACTGTTTGATCGTGCAGGACATCTTCCTCAACGAGACCGCCAAGTACGCCCACGTGCTGCTGCCGGGCTCCACCTTCCTGGAAAAGAACGGCACCTTCACCAATGCCGAGCGGCGCATCAACCGCGTGCGCAAGGTGATGCAGCCGGTCGCCGGCAAGGAGGACTGGGAGGTGACCCAGGATCTGGCCAACGCCCTGGGCTATCCGATGAACTACAACCATCCGTCCGAGATCATGGACGAGATCGCTCAGTTGACGCCCACCTTCACCGGGGTCAGCTATGCCCGGCTGGAGGAGCGGGGCAGTATCCAGTGGCCGTGCAACGCCGAGCATCCCGACGGCACGCCGACCATGCACGAACTGGATTTCCCCATCGGCAAGGGGCATTTCGCGATCACCGAGTACGTGGCCACCGAGGAGCGCAGCAATCGCCGCTTCCCGCTGCTGCTCACCACCGGCCGCATCCTCAGCCAGTACAACGTCGGCGCCCAGACCCGGCGTACCGAGAACAGCCAGTGGCACGAGGAAGACGTGCTGGAGATCCATCCCAGCGACGCCGAGGTGCGGGGCATTCGCGAGGGCGACTGGCTGGGTATCTCCAGTCGCGTGGGGCAGACGGTGTTGCGCTGCCGGATCAGCGATCGCATGCAGCCGGGCGTGGTCTACACCACCTTCCACCATCCCGGGAGCGGGGCCAACGTGATCACCACCGACAGCTCCGACTGGGCCACCAACTGTCCGGAGTACAAGGTGACCGCGGTGCAGGTGGAAAAGGTGACGCAGCCGTCCGAGTGGCAGGAGAACTTCCGGCAGTTCGACGAGCGCCAGCGGAGCTATCTCGGCCGGTCCGCCGAAGCGTCCGATGTCGCTTTCAAGTGAAACCCATGGAAACCCTGTCAGCCGGAGATGTCCCATGAGCGATCAGCAGTTGCGGCATCTGATCCATATGGTCAACCAGATCGCCGCCAATCAGCACGGTGACCCGTCGACGGCGGCGCAGCGCGTGATGACGCACCTCCAGAAGTTCTGGGCGCGCAGCATGAAGGCGCAGATCATCGACTACCTGGACAGCGACGGCGCGGAACTGTCGTCGGTGGCGCGCGAGGCCGTGGCGGATCTCAAACGCCTGCGTCAGGCGAGCTGAACGCGCCATCCGGTGTCGGGCCGACACCGGATGGCGCGTGTGGGTGCCGCGATGCCCCGAGGTGACAACCCGCCCGATAACGCTCGGAGGTTTGCCCGCCGGCCGTTACCGGGCGGTTCTTTTGCGGTAGCCTGAAGGGCCAGTCAGCTATCAGGACGCCGCATGGATCCGCATCTGATCGTCACCGATCTCGACAATACCCTGCTCAACGCCCGGCACGATCTCGATGCACTGACCATCGAGACCTTTCAGGTCCTGGCCGCCCAGGGCCACCACCTTGCGCTGGCGTCGGGTCGCCATTTCCACGATATCCGCGCGTTCCGTCGACGCCTGGGTGTGCCCGCCTATATCCTCAGCACCAATGGCGCGCACCTCTACGCGCCCGACGACAGTCTGATCGCCGAGCAGTGGCTGCCGGCCGAACTGGTTCAGGCGCTGGTCGAGCTGCCGCGCGATGCCGGCATCAGACTCAACCTGTACACTGGCGACGAGTGGCTGATCGACGCGCCGGCCCCGGAGCTGCTGGCCCTGCACGCGCATACCGGCTTCCGCTACCGGGTCGAGGACCTCGAGGTCCACGACGGTCGTGGCGTGGGCAAGGTGCTGTGTATCGGTGATCCGAAGGCCCTGGCGGTGCTGGAACAGCGCATCAACGATAGTCTGGGCACGCGCTTGCATGTGACCTATTCGATGGCCGACTCGCTGGAAATCATGGCCGAGGGAGTCAACAAGGGCGCCACCCTGGAGCGCCTGCTGGCTCACCTCGACCTGCCCGCCGAGCGTTGCCTGGCCTTCGGCGACAACCTCAACGACGCCGAGATGCTGGCCCTGGCCGGCCACGGCTTCATCATGGAAAACGCCCATCCCGACCTGCCAGGGCGCATCCCCGGGGCCATGCGCATCGGCCACCATCACCCGTCGGGGGTCGCTCAGCGCTTGCGAGAGCACTTCAAGCTGAGCGTCGCGGCGGAGTAGGCCGCGTGCAGTGTGAACCGTGACAAGGAGCGTCATGATGGAGGAACCGCAGAACGATCACTTGAGCGACTACGCGCGCAAGGTCTGGGTAGCCGCCGGTATCGCCGCCGCCATACTGACGATACTGGCCACGCTGTGGTTCGGTTTCGAAATCCTGTTGATGGTCTTCGTGGGGCTGCTGCTGGCTCTGGCCTTTTCGCTTCCGGCGGGTTGGCTGTGTCGTCACAGCTTTCTCTCCCGTCGCTGGGCGTTGCTGGTCGTGTTGCTTGTCATCAGTGGCCTGCTCGCCGCATTCAGCGTGAACTTCGCGTTCGGCATCAGTCAGGAGTTCGAGCAACTCGCCAAGACGCTTCCCGACTCGCTGGCCGAGTTGAAGCAGGCGATAGGCCAGTGGCCGCTGGGCTCGCAGATCATCGAATGGGTCGGCCAGAATTCGGCGTCCAATGGGGCCCTCGGCAACTGGTCGTCGCGGGTCTCGATGGTGTTCTCGACCACGCTGGGGGCCTTGCTCAACGTTGCGGTGATCGTCTTCATCGGCCTGTTCATCGCTTTCGACCCGGCGATCTATCGGGCCGGCCTGTTGCAGCTCATCACGCCTTCGCGGCGGCAAGGCGCGGCCGAGGTACTGGAGGTCATTGAGCATAAGCTGGCCTGGTGGCTTGTCGGCCGGCTCGCTTCCATGTCCGCCGTGGGGCTGTTGGCAGGCGTGGGCCTGTGGTTGCTGGATGTTCCCATGGCGTTGTCGCTCGGCCTGCTGGCGGGGTTGCTGTCGTTCATTCCCTACCTGGGGCCGCTCTTTTCGGCGATTCCCGCGCTACTGGTGGCCTTCTCGGTCGATCCGACGACGATGCTGCATGTCGCCGTGCTCTACGCCGGCGTTCAGGCACTGGAGAGTTATCTGGTCACGCCGCTGATCCAGCGCGAGGCGGTCAGCATCCCGCCCGGATTGCTATTGGTGGTGCAGGTATGGCTGGGGCTGGTGGCCGGCCTGCTGGGCATGCTGGTGGCCGAGCCGTTGATCGTGGTGGGCATGATCCTGGTGCAGCGTCTGTACGTAAGAGGCTGGCTGGAACGGGAGGGCCGGCCGCTTGACTGAGTGGCCAAGCCAGCCAGCCCGGGGGCAGCTGTCGTTGGATCGGCTCGTGCTGAGTGACCGGAGGGCGAACTTCAGTGAACGGTGATCACGTGGCAGGGCGCGGCGTGAGAGACCTTGTGCGACACGCTGCCGACTACCAGGCCTGTGATATCGCTGAGCCCCCGGCTGCCCATGACGATGGTGTCGACCCGCAGTTTCTTGGCCTGATCGAGTATCACCCGCGCCGGTTCGCCCTGGTGCACGGAGCCTTCGACGTCGGTGGCGCCGTGCTCGGCGGCGGCCTGCTTGGCAGCCTCGAGCATCTCGTGGCCGGCTTTCTCGACTTCTTCCTCGGGCGCTTCCAGGTTCACGGCGCCGACGCCCCACACCAGCACGTTGTCGTGGGCGAGTCGTTCGGGGATGTGCAGGATGTGCAGGTGCGCCTGGCCGTTGGCGGCCAGCTTGCAGGCAACCTCGAGCGCGAGTTTCGCCTGTTCGGAACCGTCGACGGGGACCAGTATCGTCTTGAACATGGCAATCTCCTGGGCCGTTGGCCGCAATTGTCGGGTAGTGTCTCGTATCCTCAGCGTAGCGTCACTCGAATGGCTGTACAGTGATATGGGTCAAGTTCGCCGGCCTTCGTTGCCTTGTGGCGCTTCTGATTTCTCGAGCCGGCGCAGGCGTTGCCACAGTTCGCGGCGCAGGTCGGCGATGCGCGGCGCCTCGTCGTCGGCGAACGGCAGCGGCCGGGTCAGGCGCAGCGCGCGCAGGCCCAGCCGCGCCGACAGCAGACCCACCCCGAGCCCCTGGCCGGCGCGTACCGACAGCTTGCTGGCGAGGTTCATCGAGAACAGCTCCATGCTCGCCTCGGAGGCGATCTCGCTGGCCCCGGCGAAGGCCAGGTTGGCGAGAACCTGGCGAAACAGCTTGAGCCGGCTGGCGTAGCCGAGCTCCAGGCCGTAGAGCGCGGCGATGCGTTCGAGCATTGCCAGATTGCGCCAGGCCACCAGTGCCATGTCGACCAGCGTCAACGGGCTGACCGCGACCATCACCGCGGTGTCTCCCGACATCCGCGAGATGAGTCGGCGCGCCTCGCGATCGCGCGGGGCGAGCACGTGGTAGGCCAGCAGATCGCGTGTCTCGGTGCCGTCGTGGTGGGCCTGGTGCGCCTGCAGGAAAGCCTGCCAGTGCGGATGATCGCGGTCGAGGCGCATCTGTTCGCGCAGCGACTCGGCGAGCTGGCGCGCCTCGCGGCCGGCGCCGGCATCCACCCCCTCGAGGCGCTGGCGCAGCGCGCCATGACGGCGCAGCCGCCGGAGCCGCCACAGTTCGCGCAGCAGTGCCGAGCCGCCGAGGCCGAGCGCCATCAGCCCGAGCAGGCTCCAGGCGCCGCTGAGCCAGTCGCCGCCCAGCGAGGCTCGGTAAAGCGTTTCGCCGGCCTCGATGGCGCCCAGCGCGAGGCTGCCGCCGAGCAGCGTCAAAAGTCCCCAGCGGCGTCTGCGCGGTCGGCCCAGCCCGCGTTCCAGGGCGGCATCGGTGGCCCGGGGCAGTGCCTCATCCTCGTCACGGCGTTGGGTCGTCAGCTCGACGGCGTAGTGCTCGGCCGGGCGCGGGTCGCCGCTGGCGTCGACGCGTGTCGCGCCGGCCTCGTCGAGGGTGAACCGCCGATGCGGTCGCGGGTCGCTCATGTCAGCTTGTCTCCGATCAGCCAGTCGAGGGCGGCATCCAGGCGGATATGTGGCAGGCCGGTGCCGCGGCCGTCGCGGGGTGGCGGGCGAAAGGCGGTAAAGCTGAACCCCTGCCGGGCCCAGAAATCGGCATTGGGCAGCCGAGCCGGAACCTCGCCGGGAAAGACCAGCTGTTCCTCGCCGGCCAGGTCGGTGCCGCGCAGCGCCGGGGTACGCGTTCCCTGCTGGCTCACTTCATGCACCTCGGTGGCGCGCAACGAGGCCAGCGAGAGTGCGCGTACCGGGATGTCGGCGTAGCGCAGATCCTTGATCGGTTCGGCGAGCAGCGCCTCGAGCAAAGCGACCAGCTTGCCGTGCTGTTCCGGAGTGACGTGATCGGCCTTGGTGGCGGCGATCGCCAGGCGGTCGATGCGTGGCGCGAAAAGCCGCGTGAGCAGGCTGCGTTTGCCATAGTCGAAGCTCTTCATCAGTGTCGACAGGGCCCGCGACAGGTCCTCGAAGCGCTCCGGCCCGGCGTTCAAGGCACCGAGCACGTCGACCAGCACGATCTGCCGGTCGAAGCGCCGGAAGTGCTCGCGGTAGAACGGCTTGACCACGTGCTGCTGATAATAGGCGAAGCGCCGCGCCAGGCTGCGGTAGACGCTGTCCTCGGGGAGCGCCTCGAGACGCGCCCGATCGGCTTCGCCGACGCCCGGCAGGGGGAAGAACTGCAGCACCGGGGCGCCCTCGAGATCGCCGGGCAGCAGGAAACGCCCCGGCTGCAGGTCGGCGAAGCCGGCCTCGCGGGCGGCGCGGAGGTAGCCGGCATAGTGCTCGGCGATGCCCGCCAACCGGGCCTCGTCGGCGCTGGCCGCGGGATCGAGTGACTCGATCGCGGCGAGCCAGTCGCCGGCCATCTCGCGTCGTGCCGGGCTCAGCGAGGCCTGCTGGCGTTCGCACCAGCTCAGGTAATCGTGTTCGAGCAGCGGCAGATCAAGCAGCCATTCGCCGGGGTAGTCGAACAGGTCCAGCGTCAGCGTCGCGCTGTCCCGGGCGAAGCCGGCCAGCAGGCCATGACGTTCGGGGCGGTAGCGGATACGCAGGCGCAGCTCGCTGATGCCGCGGGTCGGCTCGGGCCAGCGCGGCGGCTCGGCGTCGAGCGCGGCCAGCGCCTGATCGTAGGGGAAGCGCGGCACGCCGAGATCCGCCTGAGCGATACGCTGGGCGCCGAGCAGGCGGCCTTCGCGGGCCGCCGGCAGCAGGTCGAGGCGTGCCTCGAGCCCGGCGTGGCGCAACTGGTGTACCAGCGAGGTGAGAAAGGCCGTCTTGCCGGCCCGGGACAGCCCGGTGACCGCCAGGCGCAGTTGACGGTCACGGCCGCGTTCGATGAGGTTGCTGACTTCGCGTGCCAGGGTCTGGCGCATGGAATCGGGGTCCGCCGAGAAATTCAGCCTCTAATCTGGGGGCGTTGGGCGCCGCTGGCAAGTCGCTGCCAGGCCAGCGCGCCCAACGGCAGCAACGACAATGGCAGCAGCACGGCGTTGAGACCGGCCCAACCGAGGCCGGCTTCCAGCGGTCCGGCGAGCAGCGCGGTCAGGCTCACCGTGGTGAATACCAGGCACTCGTTGGCGGCCTGGGTGCGGGCTTTCTCGGCCGGGCGATAGGTCTCGGTGAGCAGGCCGGTGGCCGGCAGGAAGGTGAAATTCCAGCCCAGCCCGAGCAGGATCAGTGCCGCGTAGTAACCGTGCAGGCCGGCCTCGAACTGGGCCAACAGCCCGCAACCGGCGAGCAGCAGACAGCCGGTGCTGATCATCGTCGGCACGCCGAAGCGTGCGGTCAGCCGGCCGGTGACGAAGGAGGGCAGGAACATCGCCAGCACATGCCATTGAATGGTCGTGGCGACGTGATCGAAGGCGAAGCCGGCGCGCTGCATGGCCAGCGGCGTGGCGGTCATCGCCAGATTCATTACCCCGTAACCGATCAGCGCGCTGAGCGCGGCGACGATGAACGTCGGCTGGCGCAGGATCTCGGCAAGCGGCCGCGCCGGGCCCTCGCCATGGGTCCGCTGGGCCGGCGGCAGGCGGGTGAAGGCGAGCAGTGCCAGCGCCAGGGCATAGAGCAGCCCCAGGCCCAGGAAGCTGCCGAGGAAGGGCACCTCAGTCAGCTCGCGACTGGTTCGCGCCAGCCACGGGCCAAGAAAGGCCGCCAGGACGCCGCCGCCCATCACCAGGCCGATGGCACGATCGCGCAACGCCGGCGGGGCGGCCTCCACCGCGGCGAAGCGGTACAGGGTGCCGAAGCCGATGCCCACGCCGATCAGCCAGGTCCCCAGCATGAAGGGGCCGAACCGCTCGGCCTGCAGCGCCCAGGCCGCCACGCCGACCCCGACGAGCCCCAGCAGGTTGCCGAGCAAAAAGCCACGCTTGCGACCCAGCCGGGCCATGATCAGCGAGGCGGGGATCGTCGCGCACATCAGGCCCAGCAATTGCGTCGCCACCGGCGCGGTGGCCCAGGCCGGCCCCGGGGCGAGGCGTGCCCCGATCAGCGGCGACACGGCGATCAGCAGGATATTGCCGCTGACCAGCAGGGCCTGGCACAGCGAGAGCAGGGTGACGGTCAGGGGCATGGCAGGACTCCGGGATGAGCAGGGGCGAGACTGTCGTCGGGTTGCGCGGCCGCGCCCCTGAAGCGTTGACGATACACCGAGGGCGAGACGCCGTAATGGCGCTGGAAAAGGCGTCGCAACTGCTCGGCGCCGCCCAGTCGCCAGCGCCGGGCGAGCCGCTCCAGCGGCGGTGGCTCGGGGCCGGCGATGAGCACCTGGCGGGCCTGCTCGAGCCGCAGCCGGGTGAGGTAGGCGCCGGGCGTGGTCGCCAGATGACGCTGAAACAGACGCGACAGGTGACGCGGTGTCACCGCCACTCGCTCGGCGAGATCGGCGAGGCGGTATTCGCCGGCGGGATCGGCATGCAGCTCGTCGAGCAGTCGGCGCAACGGCCCCGGATCGTGCTGCTGGTTGCGCAGTACTTCGCTGAACTGCGATTGACCGCCCGGGCGGCGCAAGAACACCACCAGCTCGCGGGCCACGCGTCCGGCCAGGACACTGCCATGGTCGGCCTCGACCAGCGACAGGGCAAGATCGATGCCGGCGGTGACGCCGGCGCTGGTATAGCGCCAGGGCTGATCATCGCGCCCCGGTGGTGTCTCCAGATAGAGGGCGTCGGGTGCGACGCGCAGTCTCGGAAACTCTTCGGCCAGACGCTGACAATACCGCCAGTGGGTGGTCACCCGGCAATCGTCGAGCAGCCCGGCCGCGGCGAGCAGGAAGGCGCCGGTGCAGATCGAGCCCAACCGGCGGCAATGTGGCGCCAGGGCGACCAGTCGGTCGAGCAGGGGCGAATTCGAACGCTGTGCCGCGACGCCGCTACCGCCGGCGACGAGCAGGGTGTCGATCGGCGTATCGGGAGTGAGCTGCGCCCAGGCCAGATCGGCATGCAGTGCCAGGCCGGCATTGCTGCGCAGCGCTCCGGCGGTTTCCGCGGCCAGGTTCTGGGTATACAGGGCGCGCCCGGCAAGGGCGTTGGCGCTGGCGAAGACCTGCCAGGGGCCGGTGACGTCGAGCAACTGGCAATCAGGGTAGGCGATGAGAACGATGCGACGCGGCATGATGACCTCGCAGGGCGGCTATGCAGCCAGTGTCGCCCCGGCGGGGCAGGTCGGCAATGTCCGCTGGCCCACCGAAAGGGACTCGCCGCCGGGTTCGTCCGGCCCGAACGCAGCGACCCCGCCGAAGGGCGGGGTCGCAGGGAGCGGCTCCAGGTCGGGGTAGGCGTCGAATTACGCGCCGCCGGCGAAGGCCACGTAGATGGCGATGACCAGCACCACCAGCGCGATACCCGCCGGGATGGCGCCTTTCCACGGAGTCAGGTCGACCTCGCCACTGTCCTCGTGTACCCAGGGGGTCGCCCGCGGGGCGAGCTTGCCGATGACCAGCATCATTGCCACCAGCAGTGCGAATACCAGGCCCACGAAATGGAAGTTGTGGATGTAGTCGAGCAGGCCGGTGAACGGCGGCACGAAATAGACCGCGGCGATCACCAGGCAGCCGCCGATCAGCGCGATCTTGGCGGCGATCGCCGGGACCCGCTTGGTCAGCAGGCCGACCAGGACCACGGCGAGGATCGGGATGAAGTACAGCGCGTTCATCTTCTGCAGGTAGCCGAACAGACTTTCCTGACCGGCCAGCAAGGGCGCGATGATCATCGCGGCGAAGGCCATGATCCAGCCGAAGATCTTGCCCGAGCGGACCACCTGCTGCTCGCTGGCGTTCTTGTTGAACACGCCCTTGTACAGGCCCAGGCTGAACAGGGTGGTGGTGCTGTTGAGCGCCGAGTTGAACGACGACAGGATGGCACCGACCATCACCGCGGCAAAGAACCCGGTGAGGTAGGGCGGCATCACGTTGAACACCAGGTGCCCGTAGGCGGCATCGGCCTTGATGCCTTCGCTGGCGTAGAGGTTGTAGGCGATGATACCCGGCAGCACCAGGTACAGCGGCCCGAGCAGCTTGAACAGGCCGGTCAGCAGCACGCCCTTCTGGCCCTCGGCGAGGTTCTTGGCGGCGAAGGTACGCTGGATGATCTGCTGATTGGTGGTCCAGTAGAAGAGGTTGATCAGCAGCACGCCGGTAAACAGCGTGGCAAACGGCACCTGCTGTTCCGGGCCGCCGATCGAGTTGAGCTTTTCGGGGTTCTGCTGCTTGAGCATCTCCCAGCCGGCCATCACGCCGTTGCCGTCACTGACAGCCTGCAGGCCGAAGTAGACGACCACGAAGCCGCCGATCAGCAGGCCGACGCCGTTGATGGTATCCGACACGGCAACGGTGCGCAGGCCGCCGAACAACGCGTAGATCGAGCCGATGATGCCCACGACCCAGACGGTGCCCCACAGCAGAACCGTATTGGATTGAATGCCGGTCAGTCCCGGAAGATCGAGCATCCCCTGCAGGCCGATCGCCCCGGAATAGAGGATGATCGGCAGCAGAATCACGGCATAGGCCAGCAGGAAGATGATGTTACAGATCAGCTGGGTGGTATTGTCGTAGCGCAGCGACAGCAGCTGCGGCACCGTGGCGATGCCGCTGCGCAAGAACCGCGGCAGGAAGAACAGGCCCAGCGCAACCAGCGCAATGACCGCGATCACCTCCCAGGCCATGACGCTCAGACCGTCGTTGAAGGCGCTGCCATTGAGGCCGACCATCTGCTCGGTGGACAGGTTGGTCATCAGCAGTGAGCCGGCGATCAGCGGGAAGGTCAGGCTGCGCCCGGCCAGGAAATACCCGCGGGTACTGCTGTGGTCGTCCCGGTGCGTGACCCACCAGGTGATCGCGGCGACCAGCCCGGTAAAGAAGAAGAAAGAAATGAGGGTTAGGGCATGCATGGCTTGAGAGGGTCCTTTGATGGCTTGACGAGCGCGGCAGGCTCCGCTGCAGCTCACGGCTGAACGAAAGTATAAGTATATGAGTCCATTCTTCCATTATCCATTTGTCGGACATAGCTTCGGCAATGTCGGTTTGATCCCGTAAAGGTTCGTTGCAGATCGACCATAGCGGGCCTCGATGCTGTGGGCCTTGGCGCGAGCCGCCATTACGGGGATCGCGCCTCACCGGCTATGCTGAGGACTGGATCCCGGCTGGCGGGTCGAGTCGGCCGGCAACGAGCCCTGACGGGCAACGCAACTTGCGGCACGGGAGCGAGCATGGCCGAGACATCAGCACAGCAGGTATTGTCGTTCTGGTTCGAGACCCTGGGCGCCAAGCACTGGTTTGCCAAGGATGCCGCCCTGGATCGCCGGATCGGCGAACGGTTTTCCGCGCTGCATCAGGCGGCCCGGGCCAACGAGCTCTGGACCTGGCGGGAGTCGCCCCAGGGGCGGCTGGCGGAAATCCTGCTGCTCGATCAGTTCTCGCGCAATCTCTACCGCGACCGGCCGGAGGCATTCGCGCAGGACCCGCAAGCCTTGGCCCTGGCCCAGGTCGCGGTGGCCCAGGGTGCCGACAGGCACCTGGAGAGCGTTCAGCGCGCTTTTCTGTACATGCCCTACATGCACAGCGAATCGCTGGCCATTCATGACGAGGCGCTGCGGCTCTTCGCGCAGCCGGGGCTCGAGGAGAACCTCAAGCACGAGCGGCGCCATCACGACATCCTCGTCCGGTTCGGGCGCTACCCGCATCGCAATGCGATCCTCGGGCGGGACTCGACGCCTGACGAAGAGCATTTTCTCGCCCAGCCCGGCTCGTCATTCTGAGACCAGCTGTGGCAGGCTGGGCGAGTCATTTCGAGAGCAACAGCGAAGGGAGTCGTCATATGGGTTTGATTCTGTGGTTGATCATCGGTGGCCTGGCCGGCTGGATCGCGGGCAACGTCATGCGCGGCGGCGGCTTCGGCATCTTTGGCAACATCGGGGTGGGGATCGTCGGCGCGGTACTCGGTGGACTGCTCTTTCGGCTGATCGGCCTGGCGTCCACCGGGGTCATCGGCTCGCTGGTGACCGCCACCGTAGGGGCGATACTACTGTTATGGATCGTCGCCAAGCTGCGCAAGAGCTGACGCATCGGTAACGACGACAACCGGGCGAGGCGGGGTTTCGTCCGGCCATGCGCGTCGTCGGAAGAATGGCGCTCGGGGCGTTTGCGCTGCCCGGGGCGCTGTGTCTACCTTTCAGGAGGCATACGAAAAAGGCAGGACTAGACAACGCCGCCGAGCAGCTGGCCATGGAACCGACAGGCGGTGCTCGGCGGTGACTTATGAGGTGGATGGGGCCATTACGGCAAACGAGGAGAGTTTGATCATGGCGAATAACCCCCATACGCGTCCCAATAGCGATGAGGCGCACGACAAGGATTTCAAGACCACCGAGAACAGCAAGTCGGAGAGCCTGGAGCCGTTTCGCAGCGATGCGGAAGGACACGACCTGCGGACCAATCAGGGAACGCGTATTGCGG
Source organism: Modicisalibacter radicis (assembly GCF_900961225.1). GTDB lineage: Bacteria > Pseudomonadota > Gammaproteobacteria > Pseudomonadales > Halomonadaceae > Modicisalibacter. The sequence goes on along the minus strand of NZ_CAAHFN010000065.1, from coordinate 228,275 downwards.
ATAACCACAACTCGCTGAAGGCCGGTGAGCGTGGTCCTACCCTGATGGAAGACTTCATCTTCCGCGAAAAGCTCAATCATTTCGATAACGAGCGGATTCCCGAGCGTATCGTGCATGCGCGCGGGGCGGCCGCCCATGGGTACTTTCAGCCCTACGACAACGCCGCGCAGTACTCCAAGGCCGGCTTGTTTCAGGACCCCGGCAAGAAGACGCCGGTCTTCGTGCGCTTTTCCACGGTGCAGGGCTCGCGCGGTTCCAACGACACCGTGCGTGACGTGCGCGGCTTCGCCACCAAGTTCTATACCGACGAGGGCAACTGGGACCTGGTGGGCAACGACATGCCGGTGTTCTTCATTCAGGATGCAATCAAGTTTCCCGACTTCGTGCATGCCGTGAAGCCCGAGCCGCACAACGAGATCCCCCAGGGGCAGTCCGCCCACGACACCTTCTGGGATTTCGTCTCGCTGATGCCCGAGTCCACCCACATGGTGCTGTGGACCATGTCGGATCGCGCCTTCCCGCGGCACTACCGCAACATGGAAGGCTTCGGCGTGCATACGTTCCGGCTGGTCGACAGGCAGGGCAAGGCGCGTTTCGCCAAGTTCCACTGGAAACCGCTGGCGGGCACCTGCTCGCTGATCTGGGACGAGGCGCAGAAGTTGTGGGGCCGCGATCCGGACTTCAATCGTCGCAACATGTGGGACGATATCGAGAACGGCGACTTCCTGGAATTCGAATTCGGGGTGCAGATCGTCGAGGAGGAGGACGAGCACAGGTTCGACTTCGACCTGCTCGATCCGACCAAGATCATTCCCGAGGAGCAGGTGCCGGTCATTCCCGTCGGCAAGATGGTGCTCGACCGCAACCCCGACAACTACTTCGCCGAGACCGAGCAGGTGGCGTTCAACCCGGCCAGCGTCGTGCCGGGGATCGACTTCACCAACGACCCGCTGTTGCAGGGGCGGCTGTTCTCCTATCTGGATACGCAGATGCTGCGCCTGGGCGGGCCGAACTTCCACGAAATACCCATCAATCGGCCGGTGGCGCCGTTTCACAACAACCAGCGCGATTCGATGCATCGCCAGACGATCAACAAGGGCCAGGCTTCCTACGAGCCCAACTCGATCGATGGCGGCTGGCCGCGGGAAACGCCGCCGGCGCCGGAAAACGGCGGCTTCGAGACGGTCAACGAGCGGGTCGATGCCAACAAGATCCGTGCGCGCAGCCCGTCGTTCGGCGACCATTACTCGCAGGCCACGCTGTTCTGGAATTCGCAGAGCGAGGCCGAGAAGGAACACATCATTGCCGCCTATACCTTCGAACTGTCCAAGGTGGAGCGGCCGTGGATCCGCGAGCGGGTGATCAAGGAGATTCTGCCCAACATCGATCTCGAACTGGCGCGGCGCGTCGGCGAGAACCACGGTATCGAGACGCCGACCGAGAAGCCGGCGCCCGCCGACGAGCTGGGCACCAGCTCGCAGCAGGAATCGCCGGCGCTGAGCCTGATGGCGCGGCTGCCGCACGACATCAAGTACCGCAAGGTCGCGCTGCTGGTGGCCGACGGGGTCGATGCCGAGCAGCTTCAGTCGCTGCAGTCGAGGCTGCAGGCCGAAGGCGCCAAGGGAATCGTCATTGCGCCCAGCATGGCGCCGGTGACGGCTGCCGATGGCCAGAGCGTGGTGCCGGACGCCATGCTCAACGGCCTGCCGTCGGTGACGCTGGATTCGGTGGTCGTCGTCGGCGGGGCGGAGAGCGTCAAGGCGCTGTCGCAATCCGGACTGGGACTGTATTACGTGCAGGAGGCCTACAAGCACCTCAAGGCGATCGCCGCCGTCGGCGAAGGCAAGGATCTGTTGTCCGCCGCGGGCGTGCCCACCCAGGAAGAGGGTATCTTCCTGGGAGCCACGGTGGACGATGTCTTTGCCCCGTTCACCGAGGCGATGGGCCAGCACCGCGTCTGGTCGCGCGATCCCAAGGCCAATAGCATGCCGGCCTAAGGCTGGCGTTGTCGGTCGACGCCCCGTGGGATCAATCCGCGGGGCTTTTTTGTGGCTTCAACGGTTAAGGCTCTCCACGGCCCGGGTGACCTGCTTGGCACCATCGAGCATCTCGCTCACGACGCGTGTCACTTCGGATAGTTTCTGTTGCGTCGAGCCGCTTTGGGCCGAGGCACTGGCAATCCGCTGAGTGGCGGCCTGGGTCAGCTTGGCATTCTCGCTCAATACCTGGGTGATGTGTGTCGCTGCACTACCGGCCTGCAGGGCCAACTTGCGGACTTCACTGGCCACGACGGCGAACCCCTTGCCGTGCTCGCCGGCACGTGCCGCCTCGATGGCGGCATTCAGCGACAGCAGGTTGGTCTGCTCGGCGACTCGCGAGATGGCTTCGGTGATTTGATTGATATCCCTGGCCTGGGCATTCAGCAAACCGATGACCTCTTCGAGACTGCCGATCTCCCGGTCGGCTTGTTCGGAATCGCTCACGGCTTCACCCAGGCGTTCCAGACCGCTCATGGCGATCTGTTCGGTTTGCGTGGCTACGCTGCTGGCCGATTCTACGGCTTGGCGTGCGGCTTCGGCCTGGCGTATGCGCGGCGTTATATCGGTTGCGAACTTGACCACCTTGATAACTTCGCCGGTGGTGCCGAACACCGGATTGTAGGTGGCTTCCAGCCAGATCGGCTCGCCGTGGGCGGTGAAGCGTTCGAATTGGCCGGCGTTGAACTCGCCCTCAGCCAGTCGTGCCCAGAAATCGGGATTCTCGCGGTAGAACTGTTCGCTGCATAAAATGCGGTGATGCTTGTCGAGCAATTGCTGGGCACTGTATCCCATGGCCTGCAGGAAGTTCTGGTTGGCGCGTAGTATATCGCCCTGTGGGGTGAACTCGATGACCGCCATGGAGGCATTCAAGGCGGTTAGAACCGCATCCTGGGACAGGCTGTCCTGATGCTTGTCAGTGACATCGGTAGCGATCTTGATGACCCCGGTGACCTTGCCATCCCTGCCGCGTACCGGGAAGTAGGTTGCCTCGAACCATAGTGCCTCGCCGCTTTTAGTTCGCCGCTGGAAGGTCCCTGCCTGCTGCTTCCCCTGAGCGAGGTCTTTCCAGAATCGGGCGTAGGCCTGGCTGGAGGTGGCGCTTTCCGGGCAGAAAATCCGGTGATGTTGCCCCTTGACCTCCTCGAGAGAATAGCCCATCGCCTGCAGGAACAGAGGATTGGCAGTGACCACCTCGCCCGTGGGGGTGAACTCGATATACGCCATGCTCTGCCGAATGGCATCGATCTTGGCGAAATAGGACCTGCGTGCCAACCAGGGCATGGCGGCCTCCTCATCAATGGATACCGGGTTATCGGCCCGGGGCAGGGAAGCTTGAATGATTTTCTGTACAGGAGTTGTACAGTATTGATGCTGGGGCGAGGAACTAACAAAAATGCCACCGCCCGAGGTTGTCGGGCGGTGGCATCGCAAGGAGCGATAGGGCGGGCTTAGGCGGTTGCAGCGCTCTTGTTGCCGACAAGCTCGCTGAGTGCCGATTCGATGATCTCCAGGCCTTCCTCAAGCACGTTGTCCTGGATGGTAACCGGCATCAAGAAGCGGATGGTGTTGCCGTACATGCCGCAAGACAGCAGGATCAGGCCTTTCTTGCGGGCCTTCTTGCACAGCGCGCCGGCCAGTTCGGCATCGGGGGTATGGTTGGCCTTGTCGGAAACCAGTTCGAAGGCAGCCATGGCGCCCATGTTGCGAGGGTTGTCGATGCAATCGAACTTCTCTTGCCAGGCGGCGAAGCGTTTGGCCAGCTTGTCGCCCAACGCCTGGCTCTTGGCAAGGATGTTCTCCTCTTCGAACACGTCCAGAACCGCCAGGGTCGCCGCGCAGGAAACCGGGCTGCCGGTGTAGGTGCCGCCCAGCGAGTTGCCGCCGGACGCATCCATGTGCCTGTCGGTGCCGACGATGGCGGAAATCGGCATGCCGTCCGCCATGCTCTTGGCCATGGTGATGATATCCGGCTCGACGCCGCTGTGCTCGATGGCGAACATCTTGCCGGTGCGCCCGAAGCCCGATTGCACTTCGTCGGCGATCATCAGCATGCCGTGCTCGTCGCAGATCTCGCGGACCTTCTTCAAAAAGCTCGCCGGCGCGGCGTAGAAACCGCCTTCGCCGAGGACCGGCTCGATGACCACCGCCGCGGTGTCCCTGGGGTTGGCGTCGGTCTTGAGTGCCATTTTCAGGCCGCGCAGCGCCTCGTCCTCGCTGACGCCGTGATACGGCACCGGGTAGGGGGCACGAAAGACGTTGCCCGGCATGCTGCCGAAATCGCTCTGATAGGGGGCGACCTTGCCGTTCATGGCCATGGTCATGAAGGTCCGGCCGTGATAGCCGCCGTCGAAGCAGATGACGTTGTTGCGACCGGTCGCGGCGCGGGCGACCTTGACGGCGTTTTCCAGGGCCTCGGCGCCGGAGTTGGCCAGCATGACCTTGGCGTGGCCGCGCACCGGCGTGATCTGGCTGAGTTTCTCCGCTACCTTCACGTAGCCCTCATAGGGCATGACGGTCTGGCAGGTGTGCATCACCTTGTCGAGCTGGGCCTTGACCGCCTCGACCACCCTGGGGTGACGATGGCCGATGTTGAGCACGCCGATGCCTCCGGCGAAATCGATGAAGCGCTTGCCGTCGGCGTCCCAGACCTCGGCATTCTCGGCGCGATCGGCGAAGTGCTCGGCCGGGCTGGCGGCACCGTTGGCGACATAGCGTTGCTTGAGTTCGTTGAGCTGAGCGTTATTCATGCATGGCCTCCTTGTGCAAGGCGTTTGGCGTTCAAAGTCCGCCGACGCAGACATACTTCAGTTCGGTAAAATCTTCGAGTCCGTGACGCGATCCCTCACGCCCGAGACCCGATTCCTTGACGCCGCCGAATGGCGCCAGTTCGGTCGAGAGCAGGCCCTCGTTGACGGCAACCATGCCGTATTCCAACTGTTCCATGACGTGCCAGATGCGTCGGTAGTCACGCGCATAGAAATAGGCGGCAAGACCGAACTCGGTGGCGTTGGCCATGGCGATGGCTTCCTCATCCTGTTCGAAGCGGAAGACCGGCGCCAGCGGGCCGAAGGTTTCCTCGCCCGCGACCCGCATCTCGGCCGTGACGTCGGCGATCACGGTGGGCTGGAAGAAGGTGCCGCCCAGGTCATGCGGCGCGCCGCCGCAGATCAGTCGCGCGCCCTTGCCCAGCGCATCGCGGATGTGCGATGCGACCTTGTCCACCGCCGCCGCATTGATCAGCGGTCCCTGAGCCACATCCTCCTCCAGGCCGTTGCCTACCTTCAACTGGCCGACACGCTTGGCCAGCTTGTCTAGGAAAGCGTCGTACACATTGGCCTGTACCAGCAAGCGATTCGTGCATACGCAGGTCTGCCCGGAGTTGCGGAACTTGGAAACGATGGCGCCTTCCACCGCGGCGTCCAGGTCGGCGTCGTCGAAAACGATGAACGGCGCATTGCCGCCGAGTTCCATGGATACCTTCTTGACGCTGTCCGCGCACTGCGCCAGCAATCGTTTGCCGACCGGCGTCGAACCGGTGAACGAGACCTTGCGCACGCGCGGGTCGGTGGTCAACACCTCGCCGATGGCCGCGGGGCGTGCGGCGGTCACCACGTTGAACACACCGGCCGGCAGCCCGGCGCGCTCGGCCAGGCCGGCCAACGCCAGGGCGGTCAGCGGTGTCGCTTCGGCGGGCTTGACGACCACCGGGCAACCGGCGGCCAGCGCCGGTGCGCACTTGCGGGTAATCATCGCCAGCGGGAAGTTCCAGGGGGTGATCGCCGCGACCACGCCCACCGGCTCGCGAAACACCAGGATGCGCTTGTCGGCGCCATGGCTGGGCAGGGTCTCGCCGGCGATGCGCTTGGCTTCTTCGGCATAGTATTCGATGTAGGCGGCGCCATAGGCGACCTCGCCGCGGGATTCGGCGAGTGGCTTGCCCTGTTCGAGGGTCATCAGCCGGGCCAGCGCGTCCTGATGGTCCATGATCAGCTCGAACCACTTGCGCATGAGGGCGGCGCGTTGCTTGGCCGGCAACCGCCGCCACGCCGGCCAGGCCGACTCGGCGGCGGCGATTGCCTCGCGTGCCGCATCGGCGTCCAGGTCGGGTACTTCGGCGAGAATCTCGCCGTTGGCGGGGTTGTAGACGGCGAAAAGGCTCTCGGCATCGCGCCACTGTCCGGCGATGTAGGCCTTGGGGGTCAGGAAGTCGGGTAGGGGCGATGTCATGACGGGCTCCAGGGTGGGCAGTGAATGCTTGATGACCATGTTTTACGAAGTGTGCGATATTTAAAACACTTCGCCAAGCATTTTCAGCCGAGCCGGAGAGTTGCTCCGGGCATCGGCGTAGACGACGCTTTTCCGGTACACTATTTCGCCCGGTTTCCCCGTCCGTTAGCGATAGAGGTGTCCCTTGGCCGATCCACTCCATGCCTGGTGGGCTCAGCAGTTGGTGCTGTGCGGCTGGGCGTTCGATCCCGAACCGGCGTCGCTCGAGCCGACGCTGGCCGCCGAACGACTGGTGCAATTGGGCGTGGCCGAGCGAGGCGAGCTGGGCTGGCGCTTGCTCGAGGCGTTCCCGGGCGGGACCGAACGGGCCGACCCGCAGGTACGACTGACCGCCCTCGAGCTCATCGCATTGGGCCAGGCCGCCGGCTGGCTGACGGCGAGCCGTGCGGAGGCCTGGCTGGTCGAACTGGCCGGGGCGATCCTGCGCGATCACGCCAGCCTCGACGAGTGGCTCTCGGCGCTGCGGCGTGCCCGCCTCGCCAGCGGCTGGGTTCATGGCGATGAGGCGTTCGCCCAGAGCGGCGAGGCGCTGTCGCAACTCGAGCACGATGGCGAGGGGATCACCTGGGAGCTGCTGGCTGCTACGCTGGAGCATCGCCCGCGTGGCACGCACTGGGCACAGGCGCATCCCGCCTGGCGTCTGCGCGCGGCTTTCGCGCCGCTGCTGGAGTCGCCGCCGCGCCGGGTGCCCGACTGGCCGGACGTCGAGGACTGGCTCGACAGCGGCTGGCAGATCCGCGATCGCGACGAGTTGATTCGTGTCCTGCTGTGGCTGGCCGCACAGGGGCAGCGCTATGCCTGGGATATCGATGCCGCACGGCTGGTGGAGATGGACGCCCCGGCGCGACAGGCCTGGCTGGCGGGGCTCGGTGAACAGCGCCGCTATGGGCGCGTGCTGATGGGCTTTCTCGAGCGTGGCGAACCGCTGGAGTGGGCGGCCTGGGATTGGCTGCGACTGGTCGACCTGGCCCATGCCGGTGCCGCCCTGGGCTGGCTCGAGCTCGACGAGGCGGAGTCGTTCGCGACGCATGCCGGCGATCTGCTGATGCGCCGTTACAGCGACTGGACGGCCGTGACGTTGGCCTATCAGCGTGGCAACAGCCTGTTCGAAAGCCGTGACATGCTGGCCAGCCATGGCTCCGATTGGCATGTATTGCTGCATTCGCCGCTGAGCCCATGGCAGGTGCCGCTTCAGGCGCTGCTCGACGACGCCCAGCGTCGGTCCGCCGGGGATTTCATGCGTGGCTGGCGGCGCGATGCGCGTCACTGGTTGCTGGCGCTGGCCTCGGTGCGCGAACCGGACCTGCTCTATCGTCAGGGCGTGCCGTCCGGGCTCGGCGAGCCGCGTCGCAAGGACGTGCGGCGCTATTTGCAGGAGACGCTCGGCTTGCTGCCCGACGAGGGCGTGGCCGGCCTGGCGCGGTTCTGGCTGCCCGCCCAGGCGCATCACCTCAACCAGCTCGCCGCCGATGCCGCCCATGGCGCGCTGCCGGGAATCGCCACGCCTTTCGGGCGTGCTCCCGAGGATGCCGTGGCGATGCGCGATGCGCTCAAGCAGTGCGTGCGTCACGCAGCGACCATTCACATGGCTGAAAAGTACGCCTTCTACCTGCTGATGGCCGGTGACAGTGGCGATTTCGACGTAGCGGGGTTGCAGACGCTTACCGAGTCGCTGCGGGGCGTGCTGTGTCGCTTCTATCCCGATTCGCGGCGGCTGCTGGATGCCTGGGCGGTCTGGGAGGCGGCGCTGCCGGAACTGCCCGACGACGATCTGGTGCATGAGATACGCTGGCATCGCGACGACCCCGGCAGCCTCTTCCACTGGCTCGACTGGCGGCAGATTGCCTGGCACGAGCCCGGTCCGCGGCCGACGCTGTCGCGCTTCACCGCGCTGGCACTGGCCGGTCCGCTCAATCCGGGCGTGTGGGCCGAACCGCAGCCCGAGGGTCGCGCCGAGCGCGAGGCCACCGCCCAGTGGCTCGAGGAGCAATACGCGCTGCATGGCGCCGGCGAGCTCGACGACTTTCTGGATTTCCTGCTCGAGGCGGGCGATCGCCAGGAATACCAGATCAACTACGCGCCCTATACCCTCAACAGGCCGCGCCTCGACGAGGAGATCGCCATCCTCGAGTCCGGCGACTGCGACGAGGAGGCACGCAACCATCTCGTGCGGCTGCAGCGAGTGCGCGATAACGACGCCGGCTGCAACGACACCGACCTGGCTGCCTGGGACATTGCCCAGGCAGTGGACCTGGCGGTGGCGGGGCGCTGCCTCGGCTGGCTGGATGCCGGTGCCTTCAGCGCCCGGCTCGACAGCGCCCTGAACCTGGCACAGCAGCACTACGGCAATTGGCGCGGCTACGCCCAGGGGCTCTATGCCGGTTTCTCCTTCTTCATGGGCGAAACCGAGGAGCGTGCCACGCTGCTCGACGGCTTCGGCCAGGCGTTGACGGCCTGGCTGAGCGGCGCGCCACCGCTGGCTGGGAGCTGGGCCAGCCTGGACTTCCCCGGCGCGCGGCCTCGCCATTGGGCGCCGTTGCATGTCGATACGCTGCCCGGCGATGCGCATGCCTTGCACTAGCCGATGGGGCTGCAAGGGTCATACGCCTTGTACGAGGCGGGTAAGGCAGCGATCATCGCAAGGCTTACCGGCTGCTGAGCGCTTGTCGTGATTTTGCCGCCTTGGCCTGTCGTCCGACGCGGTCGGATGGCTACTCTGCAAGTGTCGGCCGAGAACGTTGACGCCACGCCGCGGGGCGTGGATGACAAGGTCGGTCATCTTACGTAACATCGCCGGAGCCGCTCGGGCGCCTGGTATTTCCGCCGAGAGCGCCCGACAAGAGAAGATCAGGATCGATGTCAGGTCGTTGTGGAAGTGGTGCCCGGGCCTCACTTCCACAGCGACGCACCCGCCGATGCGCATGGCATCGGGACGATCCGATGCCACTGCGAACGAGGTCGCTGGATGCGTCGTGCCTACCTGTCGTGTTTGATGATAACCGTCCTGCTGGCCGGCTGTGCGGGCGGGCCTGCGTCCAGGCCGTCGACATCGGGCGCAACCGCCGGGCAATCGGCGCTGCGCACTGCCTGGCAGATTGCGCCCTCCAATCAGATGGCAGAGCAGTTGCAGCGTCTGCGTGAAGCCTCGCCCGAGCTGATTCGCACGGCATTGCTCGACGAGCATCGCCGGTGGGTGGGCACGCCCTATGTACTCGGCGGCGAGGGCTTCCAGGGCATCGATTGTTCGGCGCTGGTCCAGCGCGTCTTCAATGAGGCCTTCGCGCTGGCCTTGCCGCGTACCACCGACGACCAGGTGCTCGAGGGGCAGCGTATCGATCGTGATTCGCTGAAGGCCGGGGACCTGGTGTTCTTTCGCCCGCCCGGACCCTACAACCATGTCGGCATCTACGTCGGTAGCGGCCGTTTCCTGCATGCCTCCTCCTCGCAGGGGGTGATCATCTCGCGCCTCGACAACGTCTATTGGCAGCGCTATTACTGGCAGGCCCGGCGCCCCATGACCCTCACCGAACTGGCCCAGCGCGCCCGCCAGTACCGTCAGAGCCGTTCGGGCTGACGTCTGTCCGGGTCTTTAGAGATGCTCGCGGTGGGCCATGGCAAAGTCGACGAAGGCACTTTCGGCCCGCGACAGATAGGCGCCTTTTCCCCAGGCCAGTGACAGGTCGAGGTATGTGGCGGGCGAAAGCGACACCGCAACGAGATCGTCCTCGCTGATGACTCGACGCAGAAAGGTGGTGATGCCGAACCCCTGCCTGACGATCGCCTTGGTCAGGGGGATCAGGTTCGACTGGAAGGCGATCCTGGGCTCGAGGCGTAGCTCCTCGGCCAACCGGTCGACGAACTCGCGATGAAAATAGCCATCCTGGAACAGGACCAGCGGTTCCTCGAAGACTTCCTCGGCACTGACCGCCGTGCGCCCGGCAAAGCGATGTTCGAGGGGGACGCAGACCACCATCTCTTCGCGCAGCAGGGGACGACGCTCGAGCTGCCGGTTGCTGGCATCGGAAGTGATCACGCCGAGATCCAGCTCGCCGGCGGCGATCATGTCCTGCAGACGGCGGGTGCCGGCCTCGATCACCGTCAGCCGGATGCCCGGGTGGCGTGCCTTGAAGCCCATCAGCAGCGGCGGAAAATAGTAGGATCCGAGCATCGAGGGAATGCCGATGCGGACCTCGCCCTTGACCAGGCCGTGGAGCTCGCGCATCGCCAGGCTCACGCCCTCGGCACGCTCGAGCAATTCACGCGCCTGAACGCGCAGCAGCTCGCCTTCCGGCGTCAGGCTGATGCGTCGTTCATGGCGGTGAAAGAGGGTCAGTTCGAGCCGCGCCTCGAGGCCGGCGATAGTCTGGCTGACCGCCGACTGGGCGACATGGAGCTCCCGGGCGGCACGGGTGAATCCCGCATGGTCGGCGACAGCGAGGAAGTAGCGCAGGGCGCGCAGGTCGAACGGCAGAGTCATCAGTTAATCCGATTGATAGTATCTCAAAGCACTATTTGGGTGATGGTAAACCATGCGCGATCATGACGGCATCCGGAGGAGGCATCATGATCGAAGCGCATACCCGCGAATGGTGGCGGGCGACCCTGGCGCTGTGCCTGGGTTCGTTCACCGTGTTCGTCAATCTGTACGCCGCACAGCCGCTGCTGCCCGATCTGCGCCAGGCATTCGATGTCTCGACCCTGGCCAGCGCCATGGTGATGGGCGTGGCGACGCTGACCCTGGCGATCTCGCTGTTGATCTATGGACCGCTGTCGGATGCCATCGGACGCGGTGCGATCATGCGTATCACGCTGCTGCTGGCGGCGCTGTGCTCGTTGCTGCTGCCATTGGCTCCCGACTTCGCCAGCCTGCTGATGTTGCGTGCCGTTCAGGGGCTGGTGCTCGGCGGATTGCCGGCGGTGGCGATCGCCTGGATGGGCGACGAGTTCGACAGGCGGGCCATGATGCTGGCGGTGGGGCTGTATATCAGTGCCAATTCCCTGGGCGGGATCGGCGGTCGCGTGCTGGGCGGCTTTGCCGGCGAATACGGTGGCTGGCAGGCGAGCTTCGTGACCGTGGGCCTCGTCAGCCTGGTGTGCCTGATGATCTTCTGGCGCCTGTTGCCGCCGGCGCGCAATTTCAAACCGATATCACCGCGTCTCGACGTGGCCCTGGGTGGCATGGCGTCCCACCTGCGCAACCCGCTGCTGCTCGGCGCCTACCTGATCGGCGGACTGAACTTCTTCATCTTCATAAACCAGTACAGCTACATCACCTTCCGTTTGAGTGACGCCCCCTATTCGCTGACGACGCAGTGGCTGGGCATGATCTTCGTCACTTATCTGGGCGGAACGCTGGGCTCGGCCCTGTCGGGACGGGTCGCCCAGCGCCTGGCGCAGCCGGCCTGCATGCTGCTGGGCATCGCGATCTTCATGCTGGGCAGCCTGGTGACCCTGAGCCCGGCATTGCCGCTGATCCTGCTGGGCTTGACCGTCAACGCCTTCGGTTTCTTCTTCTGCCATTCGATGACGTCGAGCTGGGTCGGGCGCCAGGCGCGGACCGCCCGCGGGACGGCCTCGGCCCTGTATCTGGTGTTCTATTATCTGGGGGCGAGTCTCGGCGGACTGTATCTCGAGCCGTTCTGGAAGGGCGCCGGCTGGCCCGGGGTGGTGCTGGCTTCCTGGCTGGTGCTGGGGCTGACGTCAGCCACCGCCGCCTGGCTGTGGCGTCGGGAGCGGCATCTCACCGCTCCCGGCTGACGTGCGCCTGGCTTACTGCGCGGGGCGTCCGGCCTGGTCGCCCCAGATCTCCTCGAGGCGTTCCTGGCGCCCGCAGCCCGCCTTGTAGAAGCGATAACGCACCGGGTTCTTCCGGTAGTAGTCCTGATGATACTCCTCGGCTTTCCAGAAGTCGCCGGCGGGCACGATCCGGGTGGCTATCGACCGCTCGAAGCGCTTTTCCAGTTCCTTTTTGGACGCTTCGGCCAGGCGTCGCTGGCGTTCGTCGTGATAGAAGATCGCGCTGCGATACTGGGAGCCGCTGTCGCAGAACTGGCGGTTCTCGGCGAAGGGATCGACATTGTGCCAGAAGGTCTCGAGCAGCGCCGGATAGTCGACGATGGCCGGGTCGTAGCTGACCTCGACGGCCTCGGCGTGGTCGGTACTGCCGCTGGACACCTGCTGGTAGCCGGGATCGGCTTCGTCGCCGCCGGTATAGCCCGAAACGGTGGCGGTCACCCCGTCGAGCTTGTCGAACGCTTCCTCCACGCACCAGAAGCAGCCGCCGGCGAATGTCGCCGTGCGGACTCCCGGGTCCCGATCTTGAGCCTGCACCGGCGCGCATAGCGCGGCCAGCACCACGATGAGCATGATACGCATGGACGTCTCCCGGGTCGTTGTGGGTCAGTTTGGCTGGCGCGCTGCATCCTGGGTCCTCGCGCGCCGTATCGCTGACCATGATACGGTCAAGACCGGCCCTTGGGTGCAGGGGCGTTTCGAAAATTGCAATGTAGCGACCATGGCCGAGGAAAATCCGTGAGACGACAACGGTGGTGGGTTCTGGCGACGATTGTCATCGCCGTTGCGCTGTTCTTCGCGAGCGGCGCGCACGAGGCGTTGACCCTGGCCAACGTCAAGGCTCAGCAGGCGCAGTTCCGATCCTGGTTCGAGGCCCGCCCGCTGGCGGTGGCGAGCGGTTTCTTCGCCATCTACGTGGCGATGGCCGCGTTGTCGCTGCCGGGGGCCGTGCTGCTGACGTTGCTGGCCGGTGCGCTGTTCGGGCTTGGCTGGGGGCTGCTGATTGTTTCCTTCGCCAGTTCGCTGGGGGCGACGCTGGCCTTCCTGAGCGCGCGCTGGCTGTTTCGCGAGGCCGTCGAGCGGCGTTTTTCGCGACAACTGGACGGCATCAATCGCGGCATCCGTCAGCAGGGAGCCTTCTACCTGTTCACCCTGCGCCTGGTGCCGGTCTTCCCGTTCTTCGTCATCAATCTGGTGATGGGGCTGACCCGCATGCGTGCCGTGACCTTCCACTGGGTCAGCCAGCTGGGCATGCTGCCGGGCACTCTGGTTTTCGTGAACGCCGGGCGTGAGCTTGGCGAGCTCGAGCGTATCGGTGGCATCCTGTCGCCGGGGCTGGTGGCTTCGTTCGTGGCGCTCGGACTCTTTCCATTGCTGGCCCGGCGGCTGGTCGACTGGCTCGGGCGGCGGCGCACGGCTCGCGAGTATCGCAAGCCGCGCCGCTTCGACTACGACATCGTGGTGATCGGCGCCGGCTCGGCGGGGCTGGTGGCGAGCTACATCGGCGCGGCGGTGAATGCGCGGGTCGCGTTGATCGAGCGCGACCGCATGGGCGGCGATTGCCTGAACACCGGTTGCGTGCCCTCCAAGGCATTGATTCACGCCTCGCGCCGCGTCCAGGCCATCCGCGACGCCGATGCCCTGGGTATCGAGGTCGCCGAGCCGCGAATCGATTTCGCCCGGGTCATGGGGCATGTGCACGCCGCCATCGCCAGTATCGCCCCCCACGACAGTGCCGAGCGCTATACCGGGCTGGGGGTCGATGTGATCTCCGGCGAGGCGCATCTCGACGACCCCTGGCGCGTGCGCGTCGACGACCGGGTGTTCACTGCCCGCCATGTGATCGTGGCCACCGGCGCGCGACCGCGCCTGCCGGAACTGCCGGGGCTGGCTTCGGCGCCGGTTCTGACTTCGGAGACGCTGTGGCAGCTCGAGACGCTCCCCGAGCGGCTGGTGGTACTGGGCGGCGGGCCGGTCGGCTGTGAAATGGCCCAGGCATTCGCCCGCCTGGGTAGCCGGGTCGCGCTGGTCCAGCGGGGCGCCCAGCTGCTGCCGCGCGAGGACGCCGATGTCGTCGCTCCGCTGGTCGAGCGTCTCGAGCGGGAAGGCGTGGCCCTGCATCTGGCTAGCCAGGCACTGGGTGTCGAGGCGGACGACGCGACGGGGCATCGGCTGATCATCGCCCAGGGCGACACGACACGGTATCTACCCTTCAGCCATCTGCTGGTCGCGGTGGGCCGCGAGGCCAATGTCGAAGGGCTGGGGCTCGAGGCGCTGGGCATCGAGCTCGACGGACGCGGCACGCTGGCGGTCGATGGTACCCTGCGCAGCGTGTATCCCAATATCTGGGCCTGCGGCGACGTTGCCGGACCCTATCAGTTGACCCACGCCAGTGCCCATCAGGCCTGGCACGCCACGGTCAACGCCCTGTTCGGCGAGTTTCGGCGTTTCACGGTCAATTATCGCAACATGCCGGCGGTGACCTTCACGCAGCCGGAGGTGGCGCGGGTCGGGCTCAACGAACGCGAGGCCGATGCGCAGGGCATCGGCTACGAAGTGACGCGCTACGCGTTCGCCGAGCTCGACCGGGCGATCGCCGAGGGCGAGACCGAGGGGTTCGTCAAGGTGCTGACCGTGCCCGGCAAGGACCGTATTCTCGGTGCCAGCCTGGTCGGCCACGCGGCGGGAGAGGTGCTGGCCGAATTCACCCTGGCCATGACCCAGGGGATCGGCCTCGACAAGTTGCTGGGGACCATCCATCCCTATCCGACCTACGGCGAGGCGGCCAAGGCCAGTGCCGGGTTATGGAAGAACGCCCACAAGCCCCGGCGGGTGCTGGGCTGGCTCGCGCGCTATTTCGCCTGGCGTCGCCGCGGCTGAGCGTCAGCCGTATCGTGTCGGTTGCGCCTGTCCGGCTTTCTGTCACTTGCAAGGAGAGAACACGATGCTCGATCGCTGGACGATGCCCTGGTCCCAGGCACCGCTGAAGCGCGGGGCGGTGCTGCTGGCGCGCTGGCGGGTGCGTCCCGTGCAGATCACGCTGGCGGGATTCGCGATCGGCATGCTGGCAGTGCCGCTGCTGGCCGCCGAGGCGTACGCTCTGGCGCTGATGGCGATCCTGGTCAATCGTCTGGCCGACGGCCTCGACGGGGCGTTGGCGCGCCACAGTGGCATGGGCAGCGATGCCGGGGGGTTTCTCGATATCGTCCTCGACTTCCTGTTCTATGCGGCCGTGGTGGTCGGCTTCGCACTGGCCGAGCCGAGCGCCAACGCGTTGCCGGCGGTGATACTGCTGTTCGCCTTCGTCGGCACCGGCAGCTCCTTTCTGGCTTTCGCGATCATGGCCGCTCGGCACAGGCTCGAACGGCCCAACTTCCCCCACAAGGCATTCTTCTACCTGGACGGTCTCACCGAAGGCACCGAGACGATCCTGGCCTTCGTGATCTTCTGTCTATGGCCACAGGCCTTTCCGCTGCTGGCGCTGATCTTTGCCGCCGCCTGCCTGTTGACGGCGACGACGCGCCTGTGGGGCGGCTATCGTTCCTTGGCGGCAGTGAAGCAAGACGTGCCCGAGGCGGCGGGAGCGCATCCAAAGGACAGTGGCGAGGCGTAGGCTGGGTTTCCGGCAGGCACGGCGAGTCGGAAGAAACCGGGAAGGGCGCCAACATGACGCGCACAAAAAAGGAGCAGCGTGGGCTGCTCCTTTTGCTGGCGCGCCGGGCGCCGGATCGGACCGGGGTCTCGATCGGCGAGCGTGCTCAGTGCTCGTGGCCTTCTTCGCCTTCGCCATGCACGTGGCCATGCTCGAGTTCTTCATTGGTCGCTTCGCGAACTTCGGCGATCTCGACGTCGAAGTTGAGCTTCTGGCCGGCCAGCGGGTGGTTGCCATCGACCACGACGGTGTCGCCCTCGACCTGAGTCACGGTGACCATCAGCGGGCCGCCCTGCGTCTGGGCCTGGAATTGCATGCCCGGCTCGACGCTTTCTACACCCTGGAAGGCATCGCGCGGCACTTCCTGAACCAGTGCCTCCTGCTTTTCGCCGTAACCCTCTTCCGGGCTGACATTCACCTGCAGCTTATCGCCGCTCTGGTGGCCCTCGAGTTCCTTTTCCAGGCCCGGGATGATGTTACCCGAGCCATGAAGGTAGGTCAGCGGCTCGCGGCCTTCCGAACTGTCCAGCACTTCACCAGTGTCATTGGTCAGGGTGTAGTGGAACGCGACAACGGAATTCTGCGCAATCTGCATGATGTGGTGGACCTTTCGGTGTGTATGTCATGACCATGGTAACGCGTCACCCGAGGACTGTCAGGGGATGCGCTGTTTTTTTCATGTCCATGCCGCATGACTTGATAGGCGTTCAAGGATGCCCCCCAGGGGCGCCCGAGACGCCCCCCGGGCGGGGCTTGAACATCCCCGGGAGTCGGTTGCGCGGCTTTCGGGGCAGGGTTACCCTGCGCTCAGGTTTCACGCTACAGGACCGGGGCACGACCCGCTGCGTGACGCGACGTTGTCGTTGCGACGACCCTCGGGGATTGTTCGCCGCAGGTGGTTCAGGACTCGTCGCGGCCCGCTCGGTCCATGCCCGCTTGGCGCATTCATCATTATTCCGATTGAACCTTCAGGAGCTAATTCATGACCGTGACCCTGATCTGGCTGATCGCCTTCGCCGTGATCCTGTTTCTGTCTCTCAAGAGCTGGGATGGGCCCTACGGTCATTTCATCGATCGCCGGATACCCGGAGCGCTGCGCAGTCGCGACGATCGCTGGGTGTGGTGTGTGGCGTTGGCGATCGTGGGCGCCACCTTCATCGTCAACCCGGTATCGATGCTGCTGACGCTGCTGATTCTATCGCTGGTCGGCTGGGCAGTGCTCAAGCTGGTCGGCTGGGGAATGGGCAAGGCCAGGACGCGCAAGTAATCACCGGTCCGGCGCCGAAGCCATGAAGTAGGGATACGAAAAGGCCCCCGGACCGGGGGCCTTTCTAGTGCCGGCTTGCTGGCTGCCGGTCCGCTGCGCTCGACGTTCACGATCCAGGCAGCGGGCGGCTCAGTTGGGCGCGACGCTCAAGTTGGAGCCGCTGCCGATCAGCCGAACACGTTGACCGGCTTGCCAGTTGCGGTCGGCTTTCTGCACCACGATGACGCTGTCGCCGCTATCCCGGCGTATCTCGAGTTCCCAGGCGTCGGTCTTGTTGGCGGTATCCTCGACCTTCTTCCCGGCCACGCTGCCACCGATGGCGCCTGCGGCAGTGGCGATGGTCTGCCCCGAGCCACCGCCGATCTGATTGCCCAGCAGGCCGCCGAGCAAGGCGCCGCCAAGCCCTCCGAGCACGCCGCTGTTCTGGTCGCCGCCCTGAATCTGTACCGGACGCACCGAGACGATGGTGCCGTAGGTCACGCTTTGCCCGGTCTTGGCCTGGTTGCCGCTGTAGACATCGCCCGAGTAGGTATCGGTATTGGCACAACCGCCGAGGGTCAGCAGGCCCATTGCCAGTACCGGCAGATAACGCGTTAGCTTCATTGCCATTCTCTCCCGCGAGCTTCTATGGAAACAGTGTTCTTTAACGAGTCTAGCGTGATTGTCGCTGTTTGACCACGGGATGTGGAATAGGTGCCCGCCGAGCTTCCTGGTGCATCGGTCGGCAAGAGGGGGCCGAGGCCCCCAATCGTGACGCCGTCCGGCGCTAGCCGAACTGGTTCATGGTGTTGTCCTTGCCGCCGGCCTTCAGCGCCCGGTCGCTCGAGAAGTACTCCTTGTGCTCGTCGCCGAGGTTGGAGCCGGCCATGGCCTGGTGTTTGACGCAGGGCAGTTCCTGGCGGATTTCGCGGCGCTGTACGCCTGCGACATAGGCCAGCATGCCCTCCTCGCCGAAGTAACCCCGGGCCAGCTCGTCGGTGGACAACGCCGCCGTATGGTAGGTCGGCAGGGTGATCAGGTGATGGAAGATACCCGCCTCCCGGGAAGCGTCGCGCTGGAAGTCGCGCGTCCAGGCATCGGCCAGGGCGCCGAGTTCGCTATCGTCGTAACGCGCGTCCATCAGCTTTTCGCGATCATAGGCCGAGACGTCCCGCCCTTCCTGCTGCCAGGCATCGAACACCTGCTGGCGGAAGTTGAGCGTCCAGTTGAAGGAGGGCGAGTTGTTGTAGACCAGCTTGGCCTCGGGCATCACCTCGCGAATGCGCTTGACCATGCCGGCGATCTGGCCGACGTGCGGCTTCTCGGTCTCGATCCACAACAGGTCCGCGCCATTGCGCAGCGCGGTAATGCAGTCGAGCACCACGCGGTCTTCACCAGTGCCGGCACGGAAGCGATACAGGCCATTGGCCAGGCGCAAGGGCTTTCTCAGCTCGCCGTCGAGCTTGATGAGCGTATCGCCCTCGGCGATGTCGTCGCTGTCCGAGATCGGCACGGTATCGAGAAAACTGTTGTACTGCCAGGCCATGTCGCCGATCTCCTGGCTGACCGGCAGCTTCTGGGTGAGTCCGGCGCCCAGCGAGTCGGTCCGCGCCACGATCACCCCGTCTTCGACACCCAGCTCGAGGAAGGCGTAGCGGACGGCGTTGATCTTGGCGATGAAGTCCTCGTGCGGCACGGTGACCTTGCCGTCCTGGTGGCCGCACTGCTTGACATCCGAGACCTGGTTCTCGATCTGGATGCAGCAGGCGCCGGCCTCGATCATCCGCTTGGCGAGCAGGTAGGTGGCTTCCTCGTTGCCGAAGCCGGCATCGATGTCGGCGATGATCGGTACCACATGAGTCTGGTAGCCGTCGATCTGGTCCTGGACGGCGCGGGCCTTGATTTCATCGCCCTTGGCGCGGGCCGTGTCGAGCTCGCGAAACAGCTCGCCGAGTTCGCGGGCGTCGGCCTGGCGCAGGAAGGTATAGAGTTCTTCGATCAAGGCCGGGACCGAGGTCTTCTCGTGCATCGATTGATCGGGCAGCGGGCCGAACTCGGAGCGCATCGCGGCGACCATCCAGCCGGACAGGTACAGGTAGCGGCCCTGCGTGGTGCCGTGATGGCGCTTGACGGCGATCATCTTCTGCTGGCCGATGAAACCGTGCCAGCACCCCAGCGACTGGGTGTAGCGCGATGAGTCGGCATCGTAGGCGGCCATGTCCCGGCGCATGATTCCCGCGGTGTAGCGGGCGATCTCCAGGCCGGTGCGAAAGCGGTTCTGAAGCGCCATGCGCGCGGCATGCTCGGGGTTGATATTGTCCCACTTGCCGGCTTGCGTGTCGCACAACTGGGTGAAGCTGTCCAGGGTATCCCGATAGGCTGACATATAGGCATCCTCATCTTGGCTGATTGTCGTTTCCGTTCGCCCGGTTCAGGGGAACCGGTCATCCGAGTGGGAGTCTTGCCGCGGCGGCTGCATGCTGCGTTGCGAAATCCAGCCGCCGCATCCGCTCGGGCGTACCGTATTTTCGATACGGATTGCGACGACGTCCGTTTGGCTACAGGGCTTTCCATTCAGCTTGAAAACCGGCTGTAAAACAGTCGTTTTAACGTCGCCATGTAAGCCAATATGGCCCATGGTTATGGGGTTCAACAATCATCACTTGGGGGCAGTGGGAGTTGTAGCTCGACTACATGAGCGCCGATGGCCGCCGCTTTCATGTAGTGTTATTTCCTGGGAGAGGCGGAGGTGGGAGAGTCAGTCGGCTAGGGCCAGGCGCATATTGCGATGCAAAATTCCAGCGTCGAGAAACTCGCCGCCATAAGCTTCGAAACCCAGTCGCCGGTAGAAGGCCAGGGCGTGGGTCTGGGCGGCGAGTTCGGCGTGGTCATGGCCACGCTCACGCGCCGCCGCGATCGCCGCCTGCATCAGGGCCAGGCCGATGCCGCGTCCGCGCCCCGTGGCGAGCACCGCGACGCGACCGATATGGCCGTCGGGCAACAGCCGGGCGGTACCCACCGGCCGGGCATCGAGCCAGGCCAGGAAGTGCAGGCATCCATCGTCGCGGCCGTCCCACTCCTCTTCCTGCGGCACGGCCTGCTCCTCGATGAACACCCGGCGGCGTATCTCGCCGGCCCGTTCACCGAGCCGACGCCAGTCGCCCTGTTCGATGCGCAATGATGCGGTGCTCATGCCCCGTCCTCGCTGTAGTCGTCATCCTCGTCATGCGCCGGCCAGCTCAGGCTGCCGCGGCCGAGCAACTGCAGCAGCAGCCGGGTGGCGTCGGGGAATTCGAGCAGCCTGGCATCGAGGGGGGCGTCGCCGGCCAGCCAGCGAGCCAGCTCGAGCGGACAGTCGAGACCGTCGCCGTCGACGAACAGCGTCGCTCGGGGCTCGTCATGGCCACGGTAGGCGAAGCGCGACCCGGGGGTCCGTTCGAGCACCTCGCCGGCCTGTAGTTCAGCGACAAGCGTGTCGACCTCGGTCGGGTAGTCGCTGGCGACGGGGTGATCGGGATACTTGGGTTGGGTCATCGCCCGGCCGAACCACTGCATGAGCTGCGCCGGGTCGTCGAGGGTGTCGAGGATCAGCGCGCGCATGCGGGCCAGTGCCGCATCGTCGATCTCGCCCGGGTGCGATGGAGCAGCGAGGTCGGGGTCGGCATAGCGCCGCGACTCGGGGAGCTGCTCGCCGAGATAGTCGGCGAACGAGGTGATCGACTCGTCGGCGGACAGCGCGCGGAAGCCCACCGAGAAGGTCATGCAGTCCTCGCTGCGACTGACGCCGTGATGGGCGATGCCGGGCGGCAGGTAGAGCATGTCGCCGGGCTCCAGCAGCCAGTCCTCGGCGGGCTGGACCTCGAAGTGCGCGAGGATGCGCAGATCGATACCGTCAATGATCGGCGCATCCTCGGCGACCGGCCCGCCGAGCTGCCAGTGACGGCTGCCGCTGCCCTGGAGCAGGAACACGTCGTACTGATCGACATGCGGCCCGACGCTGCCGCCGGGGGGCGCATAGCTGACCATCACGTCGTCGAGCCGCCAGCGCGGCAGGAAGTGAAAGGCCTCGAGCAAGTCGCTGACCGCCGGCACGTAGTGGTCGACGGCCTGGACCAGCAGCGACCAGTCGCGCTCGGGCAGCCGCGCGAAGGTGTCCTCGTCGAACGGGCCGTGGGTGACCCGCCAGGGGGCGGGACGCCCCTGGTCATCGCGGCCGTGCTCCTCGACCAGACGGGCTTCGATGCCCTCTTCGCAGGCCAGCCCGGCGAGTTCGTCGGGGCTGAGCGGCGTTTCGAAGTCGGGCAGGGCGCCGCGGATCAACAGCGGCCGCTTCTGCCAGTAATCGGCGAGAAACTGCGCGGCGGTCAGGCCGCCGAGTAGGGTCAGCGGGGTATTGGCGGGCATGGCTTCCTCGCGGTGCTGAGGGTGGCTTGCGGGGCGTCGCGCTTACAGCTCTCGGGCCTGTTGCGCGGCGTTGCCCACGTAGGTGGCCGGGGTCAGCGCGCGCAGCTCGCGCTTGGCCTCGTCGGGCAGCGCCAGGCTGTCGATGAAGGCGGCGAAGCCGGCCTGGTCGATACGCTTGCCGCGGGTCAGCTCCTTGAGCTTCTCGTAGGGCTTCTCGATGCCGTAGCGGCGCATCACGGTCTGGATCGGTTCGGCGAGCACTTCCCAGCTGTTGTCGAGGTCTTCCGCCAGGCGCTGCGGGTTGGCCTCGAGCTTGCCGATCCCCTTGAGCGTAGCGTGATAGGCGATCAGGCCATAGGCCAGGCCGACGCCCAGGTTGCGCAGCACGGTGGAGTCGGTGAGATCGCGCTGCCAGCGCGAGATCGGCAGCTTCTGGGCCAGGTGGCCGAGGATCGCGTTGGCCAGCCCCAGGTTGCCTTCGGCGTTCTCGAAGTCGATGGGGTTGACCTTGTGCGGCATGGTCGACGAGCCGATCTCGCCCTCGACCGTGCGCTGCTTGAAATACCCCAGCGAGATGTAGCCCCAGACGTCGCGGTCGAAGTCGATGAGCACGGTATGGAAACGGCAGACGGCGTCGAACAGCTCGGCGATGTAGTCGTGGGGTTCGATCTGGGTGGTATAGGGGTTGAACTTAAGCCCGAGGCCCTCGACGAACAGTCGCGCGTTCTCGGCCCAGTCGATCTCCGGGTAGGTCGTCAGGTGAGCGTTGTAGTTGCCCACCGCGCCGTTGATCTTGCCCAGCTGCTCGGCGGCTTCGATCTGGCCGAGCTGGCGGCGCAGGCGGTAGGCGACGTTGGCCATCTCCTTGCCCAGCGTGGTCGGGCTGGCGGTCTGGCCGTGGGTGCGCGAGAGCATCGGCTGGTCGGCGTGTTCATGGGCCAGGCGCTCGACCGCGGCGACGATCTCGCCCATCACCGGCCGCAAAACGCCGAGGCCGTCCTTGAGCATCAGCCCGTAGGCGAGGTTGTTGATGTCCTCGCTGGTGCAGGCGAAATGGATGAACTCGGTGACCGCATGCAGCTCGGGAAACTCGGCGACCCGTTCCTTGAGGAAGTACTCGACCGCCTTGACGTCGTGGTTGGTGGTGCGCTCGATGGTCTTGATGCGCTCGGCGTCGGCCACCGAGAAGTCGCCGACCAGGGTGTTCAGGAAGGCCGTGGCCTCGGCGGACAGCGGCGGGACTTCGGTGACTTGCGGATGCGCGGCGAGGCGCTCCAGCCAGCGCACTTCGACGGTAACCCGGGCGCGGATCAGGCCGAATTCACTGAAATGTTCGCGCAGGGCCCGGGTCTTGGTCTCGTAGCGGCCATCGACGGGAGAGAGTGCGGTAAGCGGAGAGAGCTGCATGGTGTCATCCGGAGAGTCAGGGCGCCTCGGCGCCGTCGGTTCAAGGTAAGGGTGGCCTGGCGACGTATCTAGAGCCGGTCGAGGGCCTTCTTCATGGCGTTGCGCTGCATGAGCAGTTTCCAGCGCCGCCCGCCCTGCTGGTGCCAGAGCAGGGCGAAGCGTATCCCGGCGAGCAGCGCCGTGCGCACCCGCTCGGGCATCATGCGCTGCTGAAGCAGGCTGGGTTCGCCCTGGACCACGATACGCTGGCGAAACGTCGAGATGGTGTCCTGGTAGATTTCGCCGAGGCTGGCGACGACGTTCTCGTGGGTATCGCCGAAGTGCCTGGCCTGCTCCTGGACGCGCGACAGCCGCTCGCCCAGGGTGTCGAGCATCGCCGGCTGCTTGCGCAATTTCTGCATCAGCAGCAGCAGGGTGAAGCCGTAGCGCAGCACGGCCGGGTCGGTGCGCTCGCGGCCGACCACGGCGTTGAGGACATCGAGACCCTGGCGCAGGTTGTTGGGATGGCCGCCGTAGATCGCCTCGAAACTTTCCGGGTCGGTGTCGACGGTGGCGCGGATCAGGGTTTCCCAGCTGCGCTCGTCGGCCTGACCGTGGCGTGCCAGCTGGTCGACCACCGCCGCCGCCTGGAAGACGCCGGCCAGGGCCAGCGTTTGCCGCATGATCGGGTCGTCGGGGGCGGTATGAATGGGCGTGGCGTTCATGCGGCTAACGTCTCCCGTTGCCAGGTGGCGCGAATAACCCCGCCGCCCAGGCAGATGTCATCGTCGTAGAGGACCAGCGACTGGCCGGGGGTGACCGCGCGCTGGGGCGAATCGAAGATCACCTCGACGCCGCCGTCGTCGCGGACGGCCACGCGGCAGGGAACGTCGGCCTGGCGATAGCGGGTCTTGGCGGTGAGCCGCCGCTCGGCCGCCGGGGCGCCGCCGGCCACCGGAGTGCCGGCCACCCAGTCCATGGGCTCGGTGACCAGGGCGTCGCTGTACAGCAGCGGATGGTGCTTGCCCTGCACCACGGTCAACACGTTGTTGTCGAGGTCCTTGCCGGCCACGTACCAGGGGGCGTCCGGATAGTCGGCCAGACCGCCGATGCCCAGCCCCTGGCGCTGGCCCAGGGTGTAGTACATCAAGCCCATGTGCTCGCCGATGACGTCGCCCTCGGGAGTGGCGATCCGACCCGGCTGGGCCGGCAGGTACTGCTGCAGGAAGTCGCGGAAGCGACGCTCGCCGATGAAGCAGATGCCGGTGGAGTCCTTCTTGCGTGCGGTCACCAGGTCATGGCGTTCGGCGAGCTCGCGCACCCGCGGCTTCTCCAGTTCGCCGACCGGGAACAGCGTACGGGCGATGGCATCCTCGGCCACCGCATGCAGGAAGTAGCTCTGGTCCTTGTTGGCGTCGAGGCCCTTGAGCAGTCGCTCGCGACCGCCGCGCGTGCCCCGGCGGACGTAATGCCCGGTGGCGATCGAGTCGGCGCCGAGCATCTCGGCATACTCGAGAAAGACCTTGAACTTGATCTCGCGGTTGCACAGCACGTCCGGGTTGGGCGTGCGCCCGGCGCGATACTCGGCCAGGAAGTGCTCGAACACGTTGTCCCAGTATTCGGCGGCGAAGTTGGCGGTGTGCAGGGGAATGCCGAGCCTGTCGCACACGGCCTGGGCATCCGCCAGGTCGTCCTTGGCGGTACAATACTCGGTGCCGTCATCCTCGTCCCAGTTCTTCATGAACAACCCCTCGACCCGATAGCCCTGCTCGAGCAGCAGCAGTGCGGAAACGGACGAGTCGACACCGCCGGACATGCCGACGATGACCTTGCCGGCGGCGGGTGGCGCGGTGTGATGGGGCGATGCCGTGACTTGCGATGACATGGTCACTCTCGGCTGGAGACGTTGGAAAGCTGACTGACGAGAACTGGCTGTCGAGAAAGAATGCGCGAGATTATACCTGAAAGCGGTGCATCGCTTCGAGCGTCAACGCTCCTGGATCACCTCGAGCGGAAAAAGCCGGCCGCCGCGCAGGTCGCGGATGCGGCGCATTACCAGCGGGCTGCGCAGTCGCCGGGCGCGATCGAGGTCGTCGATTTCGTCGATGGTCAGCCAGTGGGCGGCGAGGATGCCATCGTCGAGGGCATTGCCGAGATGCGCCAGCGCCGTGCCGACGAAGGCATGGCTATGAAACACCAGGCCATCGGCGGCGCTATAGGTATAAAGTCCCAGGTAGTCGGTGATGGCGACCTGCCAGGCGGCTTCTTCGCGGGTTTCGCGCACCGCGGCATCGATCAGCCGTTCATTGCGCTCCAGATGTCCGGCGGGTTGATTGAACTGGCTGAAAGGGCCGCCGCGATCCTCTTCGACCAGCAGGTAACGCCCGCTGCGCTCGATGACCGAGGCGACGGTGACTCGGGGCGACCAGCGGCTCATGAGCGCTTTCTCCGTGTCGGGCGGGGGGAGCGCCGCGCGGCGACGGGGGCGTGCAGCGTTTCGCGACGCCATTCGCCCGGCGCCAGTCCATCGAGCCGCCAGGGCCCGATGGCGACCCGCACCAGTCGCAGGGTCGGCAGCCCGACGTGGGCGGTCATCCTGCGCACCTGACGGTTGCGGCCTTCGCGCAGGGTCAATTCGAGCCAGTGGGTGGGTACCCGAGGGCGTTCACGGATCGGCGGGTGGCGTGGTGGAATGGCGGGTGGTGCGATGACGCGCACCTGGGCGGGGCGCGTCGGACCGTCGTTGAGCACGACACCTTCGCGCAGGGCACGCAGGGCCGAGGCGTCGGGATTGCCTTCGACCTGCACCCAGTAGGTCTTGGGTTGCTTGTGGCGCGGGTCGCTGATGCGCTGTATCAGTCCGCCATCCGCGGTGAGCAGCAGCAGGCCCTCCGAGTCGTAATCGAGCCGCCCCGCGGCATAGATGCCGGGGATGTCGATCAAGTCGGCCAGCGTGGCTCGGCCCCGATCGTCGGTGAACTGCGAGAGCGTGTGAAACGGCTTGTTGAGCAGGTACAGGTTACTCATCGGTTGTCCGGCGCTGGCAAGTGAAGCGACAGCCACAGGCTACCGCGTTCTCGAGGTGTTTGCGCTGCCGAGCGGCCCGCGTGATGGTCATGCGTATGCAATGAGCATGCTTATTTTCGTGGCTCCCTTGCAAGCGGGGCCTGGCGGACGCATCTTCAAGGCATCGGCCCGAGACAGTGGGACAAGGCCGATTCAGGGAACCCGTGCGTTCCTTGACGTTCTAATAAGTGCGTCAGTGCGCGTTCCGGCTTGTGCAGATGGATCCTGGCTCTTATGTTCAATAGAGACGAGAGAATGTCGATGGTTGATGCGGAACACCCCGATGCGAAGGCGATCCGGCGGTCCACTGCGGTCCGGTCGGGCATGACGCGCCCACCCGGGCACGAGCATGAGCCCGGACATGAAGAGGAGGGCGAGCTGTCGGTCAGGCCGGCGGACCCCGAGCTGGAAGAGCCGCCGCGTTACAAGGTGGTTTTACACAACGACGATTTCACTCCCATGGAGTTCGTCGTCGAAGTGCTGCAGACCTTCTTCAATATGGACCATGAAAAGTCCGTGCAGATCATGATGGCGGTACATACCCAAGGTAAAGCGACGTGCGGCATTTTCACCCGTGACATCGCGGAGACCAAGAGTCATCAGGTCAACCAGTACGCGCGAGAATGCCAGCATCCATTGCTGTGCGATATCGATAGGGCCGACTAACGTCTGGCAACGTGAAGTCTGGGGTTGCGAAACGCCCCAAAGTGCCCGATTGTGAAAGTGCCGACGATGCCTAGGCGGCGAGGAAGGGGACTGCCATGCTGAGCAAAGAACTTGAACTGACCCTGAACACGGCCTTTACGGTGGCGCGCTCCAAGCGTCATGAATTCATGACCGTCGAGCACCTGCTGTTGGCCCTTTTGGACAATGCCTCCGCGGCAGACGTTCTGCGTGCCTGCGGTGCCAACCTGGACAAGTTGCGCTCTGACCTGCAGGACTTCATCAACTCCACCACTCCGCTGATCCCCGAGGATCAGGAGGATCGTGAAACACAGCCCACGCTGGGCTTCCAGCGGGTGCTGCAGCGTGCGGTCTTCCACGTGCAGTCATCCGGCAAGTCGGAAGTGACCGGTGCCAACGTCCTGGTGGCGATCTTCTCCGAGCAGGAGAGCCAGGCGGTCTATTTCCTCAAGCAGCAGAATGTGGCGCGCGTGGACGCGGTCAACTATATCGCCCACGGTATTTCCAAGGTGGCCGGCCATGGCCAGAACCCGTCGCCGTCACAGGACGCCGAGGAGGGTGAAGAGGGAATGAGCGAAGGCAACACTCACCCGTTGACCGGCTATGCCACCAACCTCAACGAGCAGGCGCGGCTCGGCAAGATCGATCCGCTGATCGGTCGCGACCATGAGCTCGAGCGCACCGTGCAGATTCTTGCACGTCGCCGCAAGAACAACCCGCTGCTGGTCGGCGAGGCCGGCGTCGGCAAGACGGCGATCGCCGAAGGGCTGGCCAAGCGCATCGTCGAGGAGGACGTGCCCGACGTCATCAGCGATGGCGTGGTCTATGCGCTGGACATGGGCGCGCTGCTGGCCGGCACCAAGTATCGCGGCGACTTCGAGAAGCGTCTCAAGGGCCTGCTGGCCGAGCTCAAGAAGCAGCCCAACGCGATCCTGTTCATCGACGAGATCCACACCGTGATCGGCGCCGGTGCGGCATCCGGCGGGGTGATGGATGCCTCCAACCTGCTCAAGCCGTTGCTGTCCTCCGGTGAGCTGCGCTGCATCGGCTCGACCACGTTCCAGGAGTTCCGCGGCATCTTCGAGAAGGATCGAGCGCTGGCGCGGCGTTTCCAGAAGGTCGACGTGCTCGAGCCCTCGGTGGAAGACACCATTCGCATCCTCAAGGGGCTGCGCGGACGTTTCGAGGAGCATCATCAGCTCAAGTACACCGATGCCGCGCTGGACAGCGCCGTGCGGCTGGCGGATCGCTACATCAACGACCGTCACCTGCCCGACAAGGCGATCGACGTCATCGACGAGGCGGGCGCGCACCAGCGTCTGCTGCCGCCGGAGGTGCGTATCGATACCATCGACGTCGAGCAGGTCGAAGCGATCGTCGCCTCGATCGCCAGGATTCCGCCGAAGAGCGTGTCGAGTTCGGATCGCAAGCTGCTGTCCAACCTGGACCGCGACCTCAAGATGCTGGTCTTCGGCCAGGACGAGGCGATCGACAGCCTGGCCTCGGCCATCAAGCTGTCGCGCGCCGGGCTCAAGTCCCCCGACAAGCCGGTCGGCAGCTTCCTGTTCTCCGGGCCGACCGGGGTCGGCAAGACCGAGGTGGCGCGTCAGCTTTCGCAGCTGATGGGCATCGAGCTGGTGCGCTTCGACATGTCCGAGTACATGGAGCGGCATACCGTCTCGCGGCTGATCGGTGCGCCGCCGGGCTATGTCGGCTACGACCAGGGCGGTCTGCTGACCGAGGCGATCACCAAGCAGCCGCACTGCGTGCTGCTGCTCGACGAGATCGAGAAGGCGCATCCGGAAGTCTTCAACCTGCTGCTGCAGGTCATGGACCACGGACGGCTGACCGACAACAACGGTCGCGAGGCGGATTTCCGTCACGTGATCCTGGTGATGACCTCCAACGCCGGGGCCGAGCAGATCGCCCGCCGTTCGATCGGCTTCCAGACTCAGGATCACTCCACCGATGGCATGGAGGTCATTCGCAAGACCTTCACGCCGGAGTTCCGCAACCGGCTCGACGGCATCATCCAGTTCCATGGCCTGGCGCCGGAAGTGGTACGTAACGTGGTCGACAAGTTCCTGGTCGAGCTCCAGGCGCAACTCGACGAGAAGCGCGTCCAGCTCGACGTCGACGAGGCGGCCCGGCTGTGGTTGGCCGAGCGCGGCTACGACCCGGAGATGGGCGCCCGGCCGATGGCCCGGGT
This sequence comes from Modicisalibacter radicis, assembly GCF_900961225.1. GTDB lineage: Bacteria > Pseudomonadota > Gammaproteobacteria > Pseudomonadales > Halomonadaceae > Modicisalibacter. The sequence continues at coordinate 199,509 of NZ_CAAHFN010000065.1, read as the reverse complement.
GATCCAGGAAAAGCTCAAGAAGCCGCTGGCCGAGTTGATCCTGTTCGGGGAGCTGGCCGAAAACGGAGGCGTGGTGCATGTCACCGTGGAGGACGACGAGCTGCAACTGGCCACCGAGGCCGAGATAGCCTGAAGCGCCGCCGGGACGCCGCCAGGGCTCCCGGCAGGCCCGTCAGCCTGCATGGCGCCTCGTCGGTAAGCGACGGGGCGTTTCTCATCGAGGCCTTGAGGCCGGTCGAGGGGCTTGCAAATCGGCTGCCGGCTCGGGGGTTCGAGTCGGCGGGCGGGGCGTCGGGCCGGTATCGGAGCCTGGCCTGTGCGTCCCTCTCTGCGGTTCGTTGTGGCGAGGAAGGTGAGTTCGTCCTTCAGCGTGAACGGTAGACGATGCGGCCCTTGGAAAGGTCGTAGGGGGTCAGTTCGACCTTGACCTTGTCGCCGGTCAGGATGCGGATGTAGTTCTTGCGCATCTTGCCCGAGATGTGAGCCGTCACCACATGGCCGTTTTCAAGTTCGACGCGGAACATGGTGTTGGGCAGGGTGTCGACGACGACGCCTTCCATCTCGATGTGATCTTCTCGTGCCATATTAGGCGAATCCTCCACTGGGTTGCGATAACGCGATGGCGATGTTCGTCGCGCGCGAATGCCGTCGCTGATCAAGATAGCCCGTTATTCTGCCGCATGCCGCGCGTCAAGGCAAAGAAAGCGTATTGTCCTACAGCGGAATGGCGCGTCGCCAATGGCGTCCGTCGAGGAACTCCAGCGGCTGGAAGGAGTGCTTGTAGTTCATCTTCGGCGATTCGCGTATCCAGTAGCCCAGGTAGACGTGGGGCAGGTGCAGGCGATGCGCCATGGCGACCTGCTGCAGCACCGCATAGGTGCCGAGTGAACGGCGTTGGTGTTCCGGCGAGGGATCGAAGAACGTATAGATGGCCGACAGTCCGTGGCTGAGCACGTCGATGGCGGCGACTGCCAGCAGCTGCCGATCGTGACGGAACTCGAGTAGCCGCGCATAGGGGTGGTCGAGTGTCAGGAAGGTGCGATATTGCTCATGGCTGGGTGGATACATGTCGCCATCGGCGTGCCGGTCACGGATGTAGCGCGCGTAGAGGGCATAGTGCTCGGCGTCGAAGACCGCCGGGCGCTCATGTACCTCGAGATCGCCGTTGCGTCGCAACAGCTTGCGCTGGGTGCGGTTGGGCGCGAACTCGGCGACGGGAATGCGGACAGAGATGCAGGCGCTACAGCCCTCGCAATGCGGCCGATAGAGATGACGGCCGCTGCGCCGGAAGCCGAGCAGGGCCAGCGCGTCGTAGACGCCCTGGCCGGGCGATTCCTGCGGGTCGAGAAACAGCGTGGTGGCTTCGCGGTCGGGGAGATAGCTGCACGCATGGGGCACCGTCAGGAAAAAGCGCAGATCCCGGGCCGGCTGCTGTGGAGCGCGACTGCTCACGATCACGAACTCCTCACTCGCTGGATGACGGGGGCAGCGCCCAGTTCAGTGCCGGCACGCCGGCATACTGGTCAAGATAGTCGATGAAGCGGGGACGGGCGATGTCGCAGGCGCCCAGGCTGGCCAGGTGGGCGGTATGCATCTGGCAGTCGATGATTCCCCCGCCCCCGGCCTGGAGATGCTGGGCGAGATGCACCAGCGCTGCCTTCGATGCATCGCTCTCGAGGCTGAACATCGATTCGCCGAAGAAGGCCCGGCCCAAAGCCACGCCGTAGAGCCCGCCGATCAGACGGCCGGCGCGCCAGACTTCCACGGAATGGGCGTGGCCCAGCCGATGCAACCGTCGGTAGGCGGCCTGCATGGGTTCGGTGATCCAGGTGCCCTCGGCGTCGCTGCGCAGTTCGGCACAGGCTGCGATGACGTCGTCGAACGCTTGGTCGCGGGTAAACTCGAAGCCGCCGTTTCGCAAGCGCTTGGCGAGACTGCGGCGAATGCGCAGCGCTTCCGGAAACAGCACCATGCGTGGATCGGGGCTCCACCATAGAATCGGCTGGTCGTCGGAAAACCAGGGGAAAATACCGCGACGGTACGCCGCGACCAGCCATTCCGAGGTCAGCGCGCCACCGGCGGCAAGCAAGCCGTTGGGTTCGTCGAGGGCCAGGTCGAGGTCGGGAAAGCGAACCGGATGAGCGGGTAACCAGGGCAGCATGAGTCGAGCCATGTGGCGGGATGAGTCGTGTCGAAGCCTGCCAAGTTTGCCGTTGCTAACCCGACGACTCAATGCCGCGGCGCATTTTTGTAGCCAACGGGAGCGCGCTGCCCCTGTGACCGGTCGGTCAGGCTCGGTATGATGGCGGCTTGGGTGAACATAACCGGTCAGACGAGGCCGGCGGTGGCGGACAGGCGCGCCTCGAGCCGCACCGCCGGTGATGTGAAGGGGGTAGGGCCTTTTGAGTGTCGACAAGAAAACCCCGGGGCGTCGCGAGACGGCGGCCCAGGCCAGGGAGCGTGCCCGCCGCATCGGGGTGCACCTGCAGGGCGCATCCCGCGAGGGCGTGATCATCCTGCTGCTGGCGGGCTGCGTGTTTTTGCTGCTGGCACTGTTCAGTTACGTGCCCGCCGACCCCGGTTGGTCGCAGAGCGGCCCCGAGCAGGGTGTCGATAACTGGATGGGGGCGGTCGGCGCCTGGTTGGCCGACGTGCTGTATTCGCTGTTCGGCGCCAGCGCGCTATGGTGGCCCGGCATGCTGGGCTTCGCCGCCTGGCGGTTGATGCGGCGCCGCGAAGTGCGCGTCGAGTGGGACGCCACGGCGCTGGCGGTGCGCGCGGCCGGGCTGGTGCTGCTGCTGCTGGCGACCACCAGCCTGGGGTCGCTGCATTTCTTCAACCCGGCCAGCGAGCTGCCCTACAAGGCCGGCGGCATCCTCGGCGAGGGCCTGAGCGAGGCACTGCAGCCGCTGGTCGGCCTGCGTGGAGCGACGCTGCTGGCGCTGGCGGCGTTCCTGTGCGGCTTTCCGTTGTTCTCGGGGCTCTCCTGGCTTTCCGTCATGGATGAGCTGGGCCTGCGGGCACAGCGCGCATGGGCCTGGCTCGGCCGGCAGTTCGGCGGCACGCGGGCCCGGACGAAGGGCGCCGATGACGCCTCGAGCGATGCAGCGTCCGAGCCTGCCGAAGAACCCGCTCGCTCGGCGGCCGCTGATGGCACGCCGCCCTGGTGGCGTCGCTGGCTGGGCAGGGGGCGTGGCGCCGGTTGGCAGACGGAGCCGGCGCTCGCCGGTGGTCAGCGCCTCGAACCGCAATTGCATGAAGCTCCCGAGAAGGCGCCGGCAAACGCCCGTTCGGCCGCTACGGCGCCCGGCGAGCCGTTGCGCGCCGAGCGCGACCGCGGGACCGACATACCCTGGGACGTGCCCGAGCGCACGCCTTCCGCCAAGCGTCCCGAGGCCGCCTATAGCGCCCAGGAAGCGCGCATCAGGGAGGCAACGACCCCGCGCGATGCCCCGGGCGTCGGCGCTGCGCCACGTGCCGCCGGCAATCACGCTGCCGGCGATGGTGTGTCGCGGCGCGCGCCGGAGACAGTCCCCGAACCGATCCTGCCCGATGACGACGAACCGCCGATTCCGACCGGCGTCGCACGGCCGATCAGTGCCGAGCCAGGGGATAAGGCGCCCGATGACGAGCGCTCGGGCAGGAGCGAGGGCAGCGGTCTCGCTGCCTCGGTTGGCGACGCCCCCCGGGATGCGGCGGCACGCGCCGACTCCGTGACCGCCCCCGCAGCGGACGCCCCGGCGGAGGACGCTTCATCCGCGGGGATGATGGCACGGCAGGAGCCGCGGGAGATCGACTGGACGGCGTGGAACGACGACGACGCGGATGTCGGGGACGATACCCGCGAGCCACGGCTGAGCTGGGACAGCGCGGCGAACGGCGATGTCCGGCATGAGCCGGTCGAGGACGGCTCTGCCGAGGTTCGCCGGCCGGCCGAGCCGATCGAGCCGGCCCGCCCGGACGACGATGACGAACCGGCGGTGCCGCGTGTCGCCACCGCCGAGCAGGCCCAGGCGGCTGCCGACGACCCGCAGGGGCCGGCGTTGTGGACGGTCGAGCACCTGCAGAGCCAGCGTCCGGTCATGAGTAACATGCCAGAGCCGGATGGCGAGTTCCCATCGCTGCGGTTGCTGACGCCACCCGACCCGCAGCAGCCCAACTACACGCCGGATCAGCTCGCCGACATGGCCGAGCTGCTCGAGACACGACTGCGCGAGTACGGCGTCAAGGCGGAAGTCGTCGAGACCTGGCCCGGGCCGGTGATCACGCGCTTCGAGATCAAGCCCGCCGCCGGCGTGAAGGTGTCGAAGATCAGCAATCTGGCCAAGGACTTGGCGCGCTCGCTGATGGTCAAGAGCGTCCGGGTGGTCGAGATCATTCCCGGGAAGCCGACCGTGGGCATCGAGATCCCCAATCCCAACCGGGCAATGATCCGGCTGCGCGAGGTGATCGACTCCGACGCCTACCAGCAGGCCGCTTCGCCGCTGACCCTGGCGCTGGGCCACGACATCGGCGGCGCGCCGGTGGTCGCCAACCTGGGCAAGATGCCCCACCTGCTGGTCGCCGGTACCACCGGTTCGGGCAAGTCGGTGGGCGTCAACGGCATGCTGATCTCGATGCTGCTCAAGGCCTCGCCGGACGACGTGCGGATGATCATGGTCGATCCCAAGATGCTCGAACTGTCGGTCTACGACGGTATCCCGCACCTGCTGGCGCCGGTGGTCACCGACATGAAGGAGGCCGCCAACGGCCTGCGCTGGTGCGTCGCCGAAATGGAGCGGCGCTACAAGCTGATGGCGGCGATGGGCGTGCGCAACATCGCCGGCTTCAACGCCAAGCTCGACGAGGCCGAGCGTGCCGGGGCCCAGGTCGCCGACCCGTTGTGGGAGCCGCAGCCCTGGCAGATGCACGAGCAGCCGCCGGTGCTCGAGAAGCTGCCCTACATCGTGGTGGTGATCGACGAGTTCGCCGACATGTTCATGATCGTCGGCAAGAAGGTCGAGGAGTTGATCGCGCGGCTGGCACAGAAGGCGCGTGCCGCGGGCATCCACCTGATACTCGCCACCCAGCGGCCGTCGGTGGATGTGGTCACCGGTCTGATCAAGGCCAACATTCCCACGCGAATGGCGTTTCAGGTTTCCTCGAAGGTCGATTCGCGGACGATTCTCGATCAGGGCGGCGCCGAGGCGCTGCTCGGCCACGGCGACATGCTCTATCTACCGGCCGGAGCCGGCATGCCGACCCGCGTGCACGGCGCCTTCGTCGACGACGACGAGGTCCACCGCGTGGTCGAGGACTGGAAGCGCCGTGGCGAGCCGGAGTATATCGAGGAGATTCTCACCGGCGGCGTCAACGCCGATGCCCTGACTGGCCTGGAAGCCGAGAGCGGCGGCGACGGTGATGCCGAGCAGGACGCCCTCTACGACGAGGCGGTGATGTTCGTCACCGAGTCGCGCCGGGCCTCGATCTCGGCCGTTCAGCGACGCTTCAAGATCGGCTACAACCGGGCGGCGCGGCTGGTCGAGGCGATGGAGGTCGCACGGGTGGTGTCGTCGATGGGCACCAACGGCAGTCGCGAGGTATTGGCCCCGCCGCCGGCGGGTGACTAGCCATGCTCTGTGCAAGCAATGAGGAAGCCGGTGCCGGACTGAAACGTCACCGCGCCGGCGCTGTCTATCGGGACTACAGCGGTCGAGCGCCGCCTCGAATCGATTGGAACCAAGGAGAAGGCATGAAAAGGATCAAGACCCTGGCCGCGCTGGCGATCGTGGTGCTGCTGGCGCCGCTGACGGCGAGTGCCGACTCGCAGGCGGCCTCGCGGCTGGCGCAGCTGCTCGAGCCGCTCAAGACCTACGAGGCCAGCTTCGAGCAACTGATCCTCGATGGCAGCGGCAATCGCCTGCAGCGTACCGAGGGCAGGATGTGGCTGTCGCGGCCCGGACGCTTCCGCTGGGAAGTCAACGAGCCCTATCGGCAGACCGTGGTTTCGGACGGGGAAAAGATCTACCTGCACGACCCCGACCTCGAGCAGGTCTCGATCCAGCCGCTGGACACCCGCGTCACGCATACCCCGGCCCTGCTGCTGTCCGGCAGCGCCGACGCATTGACCGAGAACTACCGCGTATCCCGCGCCCAGCAGGGCGCCGCGGAAACCTTCACCCTGGTGCCCACGACCCCCGATACGCTGTTCGAGTCGCTCAAGCTGACGTTTCATGGCGAAACCTTCGATGCCCTGCAGATGCTCGACAGCACCGGCCAGGAAACCAAGATCAGTTTCGACGAGGTCAACATAAACCCGTCGCTGGACGACTCGCGCTTCGCCTTCGAGATCCCCGAGGGGGCGGATGTGATTCGCGAGGGCTGACGACGCGGCCCCAAGCGATAGCGACTGCTCGCTAGTCGGAACGAGCCCGGCAGATCGATCTGCCGGGCTCGTTCATGTTCGGTCCGCTCAAGACTCGGATGCCCCGCGGTCGGCCTGGGCGTCGAGTTCGGCGCGATAGTCGAGCATCTGCTTGAAGCGTTTTTCCTGACCCTGGTCGCTGGGCATGAAGAATCGCCGGGACGACAGGTCGGCGGGCCAGCAGTCATGCGCACGACCCGCCGGATAGCCCTGAGGTTCGTCGTGCGCGTAACGATAGCCTTCACCGTGGCCGAGCGAAGCCATCAGTTTGGTGGGGGCGTTGCGCAGATAGCTGGGCACCTCGAAGTCGGGGTTTTCGGCAACGAAGCCCTTGGCACTGCTCCAGGCCTGGTCGATGGCGTTGCTCTTGGGGGACACGGCGAGATGGATCGCGGCGTGGGCGATGGCGCGCTGACCTTCATAATCGCCCAGCCGCAGGTAGGCATCCCAGGCCGCGATGACCAGCGGCAGGGCGCGCGGTTCGGCGTTGCCGACGTCTTCCGAGGCGATCGCCGCCAGGCGGCGGACCACGTCCAGGGGGTCGCCGCCGCCCTGCATGAACTGCGCCATGTAAAGCAACGCCGCATCCACGCGCGACGAGCGGATCGACTTGTGGATCGCCGACAGCAGGTCGTAGTAATGATCGCCCTGCTTGTCGAAGGCGCTGGCCTGGTAGCCGAGTACCTCGTCGAGCGCCTGTTTCTCGAGTATCTCCCGTTCGCCCTCCTGGCGGGTGAAGTCGCACGCGGTCTCGAGCAGGCCCAGCGCGCGCCGCGCGTCGCCGCTGCTGGCCCGGGCGAGGATCTCCAGGACTTCGGGGGCGGCACTGACCGAGCGCTTGCCGAGACCGCGCTCGGGATCCGCGAGGGCCCGTTGCAACACGTCCACCAGATCGGTCGCATCGAGTTTCTTGAGCACGTAGACCCGAGCCCGCGAGAGCAGCGCGGAGTTGACCTCGAAGGAGGGGTTCTCGGTGGTGGCGCCGATCAGCGTGAGCAGCCCTGATTCGACGTGCGGCAGCAGGGCGTCCTGCTGGCTCTTGTTGAGACGATGGATCTCGTCGAGAAACAGCACCGTGGGCCGTTGCTGCGCCTGGGCACCGCGCGCGCGCTCGACGGCCGCGCGCAGGTCCTTGACACCGGCCATCACCGCGGAGAGATGCTCGAGACTGGCCCCGGAGGCCTCGGCCAGAATCTCGGCGAGGGTGGTCTTGCCGACACCGGGCGGTCCCCACAGGATCATCGAGCGCAACTGGCCGGTTTCGGCCATGCGGCGTAGCGGCTTGCCGGGGCCGACCAGCGCTTGCTGGCCGATGTAGTCGTCGAGCCGCCGAGGGCGCATTCGATAGGCGAGTGGCGCGTTGTCGGCGCCTTGCTGACTGAAAAGATCCATAATGGGGTCGGCTCGTCGAGGAATCTGGAAGGCCGTTCGCATCATTCAACGAGCGTAACGGCGCCAATACCACTAGGTTTATACTTCGAGTTTATACATCAGGTCGTTGTCCGACATGGCGAGGGGCAGTTCGCAAGCGCTGCCTGACGCCGGTGACTTCAAGCCTGGATACACGCCACGGCACATTGCCTACATGGGTACTAATGCTTTAGTACTTCCCCTGTCGGTCCAGGCTCTAGCAGAGGAGGCTCTCACCATGCCAATGCTCAACCAACTGCGTCAGGATCATGCCAACATGGCGCGCCTGCTGCACGTGCTCTCGCTCAAGCATCGGACGCTGGACGCGGGCGAACGTCCCAATTTCCAGCTGGTGCGCGAGGTCGTCGACTTCATTCTCGATTACATGAGCGGGTTCACGGTGCCGTTGGAGCGTATCTTCGGCGAGCGCCTGGTGGAACGGATACCCGAGGTCAACGATCTCGTCGTGCGCCTGACCGCCGACTACGAGGCCCTGCACCAGCGGCTGATGCGTCTCTCCGACGATCTCGACATGATCCTGATGGATGCCATCGTGCCCATGGATCGCTTTGCCAACGACCTCCAGGCGTATCTGGAGGCCCATCGCGCCTATCTGCGCGCGGAGCGCGAGGAGCTGTTTCCGCTGATCCGCGAACACTTCGATGAAGCGGATCTGGCGAGCCTCGCCGGGGCGTTGCCGGAAGGGGCCCAGGAAAAACTGAGCCACCTTCAGGAGGCCTATCCCGAGCTCTACGCCGAATTTCGCGAAGCGCCATCGCCGCTCGAGTCCTGACTGTAAAAATAAACAGCCCGCGGATGCTTGGCAAGCCATCGAACCCGCACGACCTCGAGTGCGTTAGAATGGGGCCGTCAGGTTCGATGGGGGGTGACGATGGATCGCCTGCAGGCAATGCAGACCTTTCGCGCGGTGGTCGAGGCCGGCGGCTTTGCCGCGGGAGCGCGCAAGCTGGGTTTTTCGAATGCCATGGTCAGCAAGCAGGTGGCGCGTCTCGAGGCGCAACTGGGCGTCCGCCTGCTGACGCGCACCACGCGTCGCCTGCAGCTGACCGCCGAAGGCGAGCGCTACCTCAAGGGCGCCGGCCGGCTGCTCGATGAGTTGTGCGAACTCGAGGCCGGCCTAGGCGAGCAGCGCGGCGAGGTGCGCGGCCGGCTGAGGCTGTCGGCACCGCTGGATTTCGGAGTGCGCGAACTGATGCCCGCGTTGCAGGCGTTCGAACATCGCCACCCCGCGGTGCAGCTGGACGTCGTTCTCGAGGACCGGCGGGTCGATCTGCTGGCCGAGGATTTCGACCTGGCGGTGCGCATCGGCGAACTCGAGGACTCCAGTCTGATCGCCCGCCGGCTGATGACGATGCCCATGTACGTCTATGCCGCGCCCGCCTACCTGGCCGAACATGGCCGCCCCCGGCATCCCGATGAATTGCGTGGCCACCGCTGCCTGCATTACAGCCTGCAGCGCGCCGGGCCGAGCTGGAACTTCCAGGTCGACGGCAAGCCCTATCGCTATCGTTTTCGTCCGGTCTTGTCGTGCAACAACGGCCGGGCGCTGACCGAGGCGGCGATACGCGGCATGGGATTGGTCTACAAGCCGGCTTTTCTCGGCGAGCCCGAGGTCGCCCGTGGCCGATTGTCACGAGTGCTGGAGGCGTTCGTCACGCCGCCGGTGGGCGTCAATCTGCTGTATGCCGACCGCCAGTTGATGCCGGCCCGCCTGCAGGCGCTGGTCGAGACGCTGATCGGCCATTTCGACGAGGAGGCGGCATGCCCGGGCCGATCCTGATCTTCGATTCGGGGGTTGGCGGGCTCTCGGTCACCGCGGCGCTTCGGGCCCGGCTGCCGGCTGCGACGCTGGCCTATGTCTGCGATAATGCGATGCTGCCGTATGGCACCAAGTCCGACGATTGGCTGGTGTCGCGCATCGTCGAAACCTGCGTCAGCGCGGTCGGGGCGAGTGGTGCCGCGGTGCTGGTGGTGGCCTGCAATACCGCGAGCACGCTGGCCCTGCGTGAACTGAGGGCGCGGCTGGAGATCCCCGTGGTGGGCACCGTACCGGCGATCAAGCCGGCGGCGCAGCTTTCGGTCTCGCGGGTCATCGGCCTGCTGGCGACCTCGGCGACGGTCAATCGGGCCTATACGCAAACCCTGATCGCGGACTTTGCCGCGGATTGCCGGATCGTGCGGGTCGCCGCGGATGGCCTGGTCGGCGAGGCCGAGCGTCAGCTCGCGGGGCTGGCGCCGGATGACGGCGCACTCGAGGCTGCCCTGGCGCCGCTGTGGATAGATGCCGCGCTCGATACCGTGGTGCTCGGCTGCACGCACTTCCCGCTCCTGCGTCGACGGCTGGAAGCCAGTGCACCACGAGCGATCAACTGGGTCGACTCCGGCGAAGCGATCGCGCGTCGGGTGGCCAGCGTGCTCGATGGCTCCGGCTATGTCCGGGGCCGCGAAGGCCGCGCCTGGGCGAGCGCTCCCGGGCCGGTGCTGGCGGCGACCCTGGCCGGTTACGGCTTTACCGCGCTCGAAGCATTGTCCCTGTCTGACGAGACGCATATTCCTTCGCGCTGATCTTGCCTGCGCGCTTTCAACCGATCCTACGCTTACAAGGAGCCTGCGTGGCCGTACCCGTTGTCGACCCCGAGCGCTATCCGGCGCAACTCGAAGCCAAGCGAACGCGTATCAGCCAACGCTTTGCCGCGCTCTCACCGCCGCCGCTGGAGGTCTTCGCCTCGCCGGCCAGCCACTATCGCATGCGCTGCGAGTTCCGCGTCTGGCATGAGGGCGACGATCTGTTCTATGCCATGTTCGAGGTCGATCCGCAGGATCCCAAGGGCAAGCGGGTGGTTCGCCTCGACCAGTACCCGGTGGCCGGCGAGACCATCAACGTGCTGATGCCGCGTCTGCTGGAGGCCATCCGCGATCGTCCCGTGCTGCGCCGCAAGCTGTTCCAGGCGGAATTCCTGACCACGTTGAGCGGCGAGGCACTGGTGACGCTGATCTACCATCGCCCGCTCGACGCGACGTGGGAGGCCGAGGCGCTGTGGTTGCAGGCGCATCTCGGCGTCTCGCTGATCGGCCGGGCGCGCAAGCAGCGGCGCGTGCTGGATCGCGATCATGTCTGGGAGTGTCTCATCGTCGATGGCACGACGCTTGTCTATCAGCAGGTCGAGAACAGCTTTACCCAGCCCAACGCCGAGATCAATCGCGCCATGCTCGGCTGGGCACGCTCGGCGACCCGCGATGGCCGCTCCGGCGACCTGGTCGAGCTGTATTGCGGCAACGGCAATTTCACGGTGGCGCTGGCCGGCAATTTCCGGCGGGTGCTGGCTACCGAGATTTCGCGTACCTCGGTGGCCTCGGCGCGGGTCAATCTCGCCGCCAACGGTATCGACAATGCGGTCGTGGCGCGGATGTCGGCGGAAGAGTTCGCCGAAGCGCTGGCCGGCGAAAGGCAGGGGCGGCGGGTTACCGAGATGGCGCTCGATGGCTACGACTTCACCACCGTGCTGGTCGACCCTCCGCGGGCGGGACTCGATGCGGCGAGCTGCGAACGGTTGCGCGACTATCCGCGCGTCGTCTACGTCTCGTGCAACCCGGAGACCCTGTTCGACAACCTCCAGCAGCTTCACGACACTCACCGTATCGCGCGTTTCGCGCTGTTCGACCAGTTTCCCTGGACCGACCACTGCGAATGCGGGGTCTTGCTCGAACGACGCTGAGCCCGGCATGCTGGCGGCCTGACAGCGCCTTCCGCAAATGCCCGCTGAGTCAAGCGCCGATGCACAACTGTCATGCACCATGAAGAAGCCGGCATGACGATGGGGAAGAGAGCTTGAGCTAGAGTAAGCTCACGGGCAGCGTGCAGATCGACCGCGCCAATGAATATCTCCCGGCCACAGGCAGTGGCCGGATGCAGCCGAGGTGATTGATGCAACACGTCGCAATCGATGGCAAACAGGAATTCCTGGCTCAACTTCGTGAACAGCTCGCCAAGCGCCTGCCGCAGGAAAAGGTGGAAGCCGTGGCGACCTTCGCCGAGGCTTTCTACGCGAGTGCGCCGCTCGAGGATCTCGTCGAGCGTCACCTCGACGACTCCTACGGGGCGACGCTGATGACCTGGCACTTCATCCAGCAGCACGACCCGCGCTCGCCCAAGGTGCATGTCTACAACCCCGATTTCGAAGAGCACGGCTGGCAGTCCTCGCATACGCTTATCGAGGTGCTGCACGAGGACATGCCGTTTCTGGTCGACTCGGTGCGTATCGAACTCAACCGCCGCGGCATCACCGTGCACGCCATCCACAACGCGGTGCTCGCCGTCGAGCGCGACCGCCAGCAGCGCCTCAAGCGGACCGCTTCACCGCGCGACGAGGATGCCCCCCAGGGGCGCGAATCGATCATGGTCATCGAGGTCGATCGTCACTCGGACCCGGCGGTGCTCGAGGACCTCGAGGCCAGCCTGCGCGACGTGCTGATCGATGTCCGCACTGCGGTCGAGGATTTCGACCCGATGCAGGCGAGGGTCGGAGAGGCCCTGGAGGAGCTCAAGGCGACGCGACCCAAGCAGGTCAGCAAGGAGGATCACAGCGAGGCGATCGCCTTCCTGGAATGGCTGCAACGGGACAACTTCACCTTCCTCGGCTACGACGAGTACGAGGTGGTCGACAAGCAGGGCAAGCAGACGCTGCAGCGCGTCAAGGGCAGCGAGCTCGGCGTGTTCAAACTCGACCAGCCGCGCTACCAGGAACGCATCCGCAGCGATCAGGGGATCGAGGACGATCATTATGTGCTGATTCCCGAACTGCTGACCTTTGCCAAGAGCGCCTATCACGCGCGTATTCATCGCCCCGCCTACCCCGACTACATCGCCGTCGAGCGCTATGACAAGGACGGCAACGTGGTCGGCGAGCGACGTTTCGTCGGCCTCTATGCCGCGGTTGTCTACAATGATTCGCCGCGCCACATCCCGGTGCTGCGCAAGAAGATCCAGGCGGTACTGGATGCCTCCGGCGTCAACCCCAAGGGTCACAACGGCAAGCACCTGCTGCAGATTCTCGAGGTCTATCCGCGCGACGACCTTTTCCAGATCAGCGCCGAGGAGCTGACCGAGACGGCGCTGGGCATTCTCAACATCCGCGAGCGGCGCCGGGTGCGCCTGTTCGTGCGCGAGGACCGTTTCGGACGCTTCTACTCCTGCCTGGTGTTCGTGCCACGCGACGTGTTTTCCACCGACCTGCGGATGCGTATCCAGAATCTGCTGTGCGAGGAACTCGACGCGACCTTCGGCGATTTCAACACCTATCTGTCGGAATCGGTGCTGGCGCGTATCCAGTTCATCCTGCGTTTCAACGGCGACAGCCCGACCGACTACGATCTGCGCAAGATCGAGAACAAGATTGCCGGCCTGGCGCGCAGCTGGCGTGACGATCTGCACAACGCGCTGGTCGAGGGGGTCGGCGAGGAGCGCGCCAATCGGCTGATGGATCGCTATCGCGACGCCTTCCCCAGCAGCTATCGAGAGGATTTCACGGCGCGAACCGCCGTCTACGACCTGCAGCACATCGGCGAAGTCGATGCGGGGGCGCCGGTCGCCCTGAGCCTCTACCGGTTGGTCGAGGAAGACGAGGAGGGCGTCAATCTCAAGCTGTTCCATGGCGATGCGCCGATCCCGCTTTCCGACGTGCTGCCGATGATGGAAAACCTGGGGTTGCGGGTCCTGGGCGAACGCCCTTACGGCATTCACCGCCCGGACAAAGCGTTCTGGATCCACGATTTCACCCTCGAGCACCATGGTCGCGAAGTCGTCAACCTGCATGACATGCGCGATATCTTCATCGACGCCTTCAAGCGCATCTGGACCGGCGAGGCCGAGAATGACCCGTTCAACCGCCTGATCATCGCCGCCAACCTCGACTGGCGCGAGGTCGCGATACTGCGTGCCTACGCCCGCTATCTCAAGCAGATTCGCTTCGGCCTGTCGCAGCTGTACATCGCCAACACGCTGACCGGCCACCCGGAGATCACCCGGGAGTTGATCCGCCTGTTCGAGCTGCGCTTCGACCCGCAGGGCGAACAGCAGTCCGGACAGATCGACGCCAGCGTCGAGCGACTGACGGGCATGCTCGACAGCGTCGCCAGCCTCAACGACGATCTGCTGCTGCGTCGCTACATCGACCTGATCCAGGCCACCCTGCGCACCAATTACTACCAGCGCGACGCCAACGGCGAGGCCAAGGACTTCATCGCCTTCAAGCTCGACCCGACGCGAGTGCCGGAGATGCCCAAGCCGCGTCCGCACTTCGAGATATTCGTCTATTCACCGCGCGTCGAGGGCGTGCATCTGCGTGGTGGCAAGGTCGCTCGCGGTGGGCTGCGCTGGTCGGACCGTCACGAGGACTTCCGTACCGAGATCCTCGGCCTGGTCAAGGCCCAGCAGGTCAAGAACGCCGTCATCGTGCCGGTGGGGGCCAAGGGTGGCTTCGTCTGCAAGCGCATGCCCGACACCGCCGATCGCGATGTCATCCAGAAGGAGGGCATCGCCTGCTATCAGATATTCATCCGGGCGCTGCTCGATATCACCGACAACCTCGACGGTGGCGAGGTCGTCGTGCCGCGGGACGTGGTCAGGCACGACGACGACGACCCCTATCTGGTGGTCGCCGCCGACAAGGGCACGGCGACCTTCTCGGATATCGCCAACGAGATATCGCTGGATTATGGCCACTGGCTGGGCGATGCCTTCGCCTCGGGCGGTGCCAACGGCTACGATCACAAGAAGATGGCGATCACCGCTCGCGGTGCCTGGGAATCGGTCAAGCGCCACTTCCGCGAGATGGGGCTGGACACCCAGAAGGATCCCTTCAGCGTGCTGGGGATCGGCGACATGGCCGGTGACGTGTTCGGCAACGGCATGCTGCTCTCCGACCGGATCCGCTTGATCGGTGCCTTCAACCACCTGCATATCTTCGTCGATCCCGACCCCGATCCGGCGAAGTCCTTCGAAGAGCGCAAGCGGCTGTTCAATCAGGCGCGCTCCAGCTGGGAGGACTACGACACCTCGTTGATCTCGGAAGGCGGCGGCGTCTTCAAGCGCAGCGCCAAGTCGATCGCCATCAGCGAGCCGATGAAGAAGGCCTTCGGCATCCGCGCCGACAAGCTTTCACCCAACGACCTGATCAGTGCCATGCTCAAGGCCCAGGTCGATCTGATCTGGAACGGAGGCATCGGCACCTATGTCAAGTCCCGCCAGGAAAGCCATGCCGAGGTCGGCGACAAGGCCAACGACGGGCTGCGCGTCGACGGCGACGAACTCAACTGCCGGGTGGTCGGCGAAGGCGGCAACCTCGGCCTGACCCAGCGTGGCCGCATGGAGGCCGCGTTGCGCGGCGTGCGCGTCAATACCGACTTCATCGACAATGCGGGCGGCGTCAACTGTTCGGACCACGAGGTCAACATCAAGATCCTGCTCGACGATATCGTCAAGCGTGGCGACATGACCGACAAGCAGCGCAATAAGCTGCTGGCGGAAATGACCGAGGAGGTCGCCGGGCTGGTGATCCGCGACAACTATCGTCAGACCCAGGCGCTGTCGTTGTCCGAACGGCTGTCGAAGGAGGGGATGGGGCCCTATCGGCGCTTCATCAACGAACTCGAGGCCAGCGGTCACCTCGATCGCGAACTCGAATCACTGCCCAGCGACGAAGCGCTGCTGGAACGCTCCAACAACGAGGAAGGGCTGACGCTGCCCGAACTCTCGGTACTGATCTCCTATGCCAAGAGCACCCTCAAGGGCGATCTGATCGCCTCCGAGGTGCCCGACGATCCGTACATCCAGAGTCATCTCGAACGCGCATTCCCCAAGACCCTGGTCGAGCGTTTCCACGAGGACATGTACGGTCACCGCCTCAAGCGCGAGATCGTGGCCACGCAGATCGCCAACGACCTGGTCGATCACATGGGCATCGTCTTCGTGCGGCGGTTGATCGACACCACCGGGGCCAGCCGGGCGGACATCGCGCGGGCCTATGTGATCGCCCGTGACAGCTTCAATCTCGAGGGGTTGTGGCAGCAGATCGAGGCGCTGGACAATCGCATCGACAGCGGCATCCAGTACCAGATGATGCTCGACCTGATGCGTCTGATCCGGCGTTCGACACGCTGGTTCCTGCGCCAGCGCAGCAGCCTGGCGGTCAGCGAGAGCATCGAACACTTCGCCCCGCGCCTGTCGCAGCTCCAGGAGAGCATCGGCAAACGCCTGCGTGGCCAGGAACTCGATATCTGGCAGGAGCGCCGCGACGAGCTCACTGCGGCCGGCGCGCCCAAGTCGCTGGCCAATATCGTTGCGGCGACCGGCAACCTGTTCGCCGGGCTGGGGATCATCGAAGCCGCCAAGCAGACCGATGAGAAGATTCAGCGCGTCGCCGAGCTCTACTACGAGATCGGCCATCGTCTCGAACTGCCGTGGATGACCGAGCAGGTCGATGCTCTCAAGGTGCGCGATAGCTGGCAGGCCCAGGCGCGCGAGACATTCCGCGACGACCTCGATCGTCAGCAGCTGGCGCTGACCGTCAGCGTGGTCAGGATGGCCGAGGCGCCGCGCGAGGTGGAGCCGCGCGTCGACCAGTGGCTGGCGCGGCATGCCGATCTCCACGAGCGTTGGTGCGGGCTGGTCAGCGAGGTGCGCGGCGGTGCCCAGGGTGGCTATCCGCTGTTTGCCGTGGCGATACGCGAACTGGTCGATCTTGCCGAGAGCAACGGCGAAAGCTGATCCCCCGATGGATGGCCCACGGGCTGGGCCACGGCGGCGGCGCGCGATGCGCGTCGTCGTCGTGCGTGTTGTGCGGTATACTCCCGGCGCCTTTCGCCCCGTTGCCGCCGAGGAGCCCGATGTACGCGTTCGCCCGCCCGCTGCTGTTTCGCATGGACCCGGAAAACGCCCATGGCGTTTCGTTACGCGCCCTGGAGCTGGCTCATCGGCTGCATCTGGCCGGTGTGTACGGTAGAGGAGACTCCCTGAACGACCCCTGCGAGGCGATGGGGCTGCGTTTTGCCAATCGCGTCGGCCTGGCGGCGGGGCTCGACAAGAATGCCGACCATCTCGACGCGCTGGGCGCGCTGGGTTTCGGTTTCGTCGAGGTCGGCACCGTCACGCCCAGGCCCCAGCCCGGCAATCCCCGGCCGCGCCTGTTCCGGCTGCCCCGGCAGCAGGCGATCATCAATCGCATGGGCTTCAACAATGCCGGGGTCGACCGGCTGGTAGCCAACGTGCGCAAGAGCCGTTATGCCGGCGTGATCGGCATCAATATCGGCAAGAATCTGTCCACGCCGGTCGCAAGGGCGGTCGACGATTACCTGCTGTGCCTTGAGCGCGTACACCCGTATGCGCACTACGTTACCGTCAATATCTCCTCGCCCAACACGCCGGGGCTTCGCGACCTGCAGCTCGGCGAGCATCTCGACGGCTTGCTCGGTCCGCTGCGTGAACGCGGTACGCGCCTCGATGAACAGGCGGGGCGGCGTGTGCCGCTGGCGGTCAAGATCGCGCCGGACATGGAGGAGTCGGCCATCGGCCTGGTGGCCGAAGCGCTCGAGCGCAATGGCATCGATGCGGTGATCGCGACCAACACCACCATCGCCCGCGATGCGGTGGCGGGCCTGCCGCACGCCGAGGAGCAGGGCGGGCTTTCCGGAGGCCCGGTATTTGCCGCATCGAATCGCGTCGTCACGGCGCTGCGGCGTCATCTGCCGGGGATGTCGATCATCGGGGTGGGGGGGATAGCCAGCGGCGACGATGCGCTGGCCAAGCGCGAGGCGGGAGCGGATCTCGTCCAGCTCTATTCGGGGCTCATCTATCGGGGGCCGGCATTGATCAGGGAGTGTCTGCGCGCCCTGCGGCAGGCCGCATGACGGGGTGAGACGGCGGGATCAGAGGCACCCCGACACGAAAAAGGCCCGTCGTCGTGACGGGCCTTGGTGCAGCCATGCTGCAACCGGGGCGGTGTTACATCACCATGGGATTCTTGTGGATGCCGGCAACCCCCGTCATGCCGGCCCATTGATCCCCGCGACCTTCACGCCAACCGCTCATCCAGTATTCGCGTAGGTTGATATCCTGACTGGGACAGTCATCTCTAGAGCGACCTGTCATACCTGCCTTGTAGCCATGAATATAGGCACGTTGAAAGCGATCACGTTTCTGTCGTTTCATCGGGTGGCCTCTTGTGAAGAACCGGATTTTTATTGCGAGTCATCAAACGACAGCGGTCGACAAACCGCTACCGCTGCTCTAGAGCCCGCGGACAGAACGCATGCGTTATCAGTAGCTACTAAGGTAATTACTAGTCCAAAAACGTCAGCCCTGTCGAGTCGTTTTTGTCACACAATCGTTACTCAAGTGAAATTAAAGGAATATTCATCCACATGCCGACTGACTCGTCAGTGCCCGAAGCGTCGAACGACGCGCTGCGGCAATTTTTCGCAACCTGCCCCAAGGGTATCGAAGCACTGCTGGCCGACGAGTTGGCCCAGTGGGGCGCCACGATCACCAAGCAGACCGTCGCCGGCGTGCACTTCGGCGCCGGGCTGGAAATGGCCTATCGCGCTTGCCTGTGGTCGCGCCTGGCCAACCGGATCATCCTGTGCCTGGACCAGCAGGGCGACATCGAGACGCCCGAGTCGCTCAAGGCCTGTGTCGAGCGGCTCGACTGGTCGCAGCAGTTGCCCGTCGACGCGACGCTGGCGGTGGATTTTCATGGTCAGTCGGCGGCGATCCGGCATACCCGTTTCGGTGCCCAGACGGTCAAGGATGGCATCGTCGATGCGTTGCGTCTTGCCGGTCGCGAGAGACCGCGCGTCGAACTGCGCGATCCGGATCTGCGAGTCTATGCGCACCTGCACCGCGGACGCCTGACCCTGGGCATCGACCTGGCCGGCACCAGCCTGCATCAGCGTGGCTACCGCCGCGAGCCGGGCCACGCGCCGCTCAAGGAGAACCTGGCGGCGGCGTTGCTGGTGCGTGCCGACTGGCCGGCCCGGGCCAGGCGCGGCGAGCCGCTGGTCGATCCGTTGTGCGGTTCGGGCACGCTGTTGATCGAGGCGGCGCTGATGGCCGCCGATGTCGCGCCCAATCTCAACCGGCAACGCTTCGGCTTGCATGGCTGGTCGGGTCATGACGAGGCATTGTGGCAGGAGCTCAAGCGCGAGGCCGAGGCGCGTGCCAGCCTGGGCAGACGGCGCATCAAGTCGCGCCTGTATGGCTTCGACCAGAGCCCGCAAGCGCTCTCCGCCGCCAGGAGCAACGCCATGCGCGCCGGCATTCCGGCACTGATCGCCTTCGAAGGGGGCGATGTCCGCCAGCTGCGGCGCCCGGCGGAAGCCGAGGGGGCGGGGCTGCTCATCACCAACCCGCCCTATGGCGAGCGTATCGGCGAGTTGCCCGAACTGGTACCGCTGTACGCCGCGCTCGGCGAACGGGCGCAACGCGAGTTTCCCGGCTGGACCCTGGCGCTGTTCACCGGCAACCCGGACCTCGGCCATCGCACCGGACTGCGCGCCGGCAAGCAGTATGCCTTCAAGAACGGCGCCCTGGACTGCAAGCTGTTGTTGATGACGATCGCCGAGGCGGGGCAGGATGCGGACGAAGCGTCGCCGACGGCGGATCGTCGCTCGCCGGGGGCGCAGATGTTCGCCAATCGGCTGGCCAAGAACCGCAAGCGGCTGGCCAAGTGGCTCAAGCGCAGCGGCGAGCAGTGCTATCGGCTCTACGATGCCGACATGCCGGAGTATGCGATGGCCATCGATATCTATGCCGAACGCGTCCACGTGCAGGAGTATGCGCCGCCGAAATCGATCGAGCCGGCTCAGGCCCGGCGGCGACTGATGGAGGCGCTGGGGGTGCTGCCCGAGGCACTCGACGTGCGCGCCGAGCATATCCATCTCAAGCAGCGCGAACGCCAGGCCGGGAAGGCCCAGTACCAGAAACGCGACTCCAGCGGCGAGCGTTTTCAGGTCGGCGAGGGCAGCGCCCGGTTATGGGTCAATCTGCGCGATTACCTGGATACCGGGCTGTTTCTCGATCACCGCCCGGTGCGACGGATGATCGCCGAACTGGCCGATGGCAAGCGCTTTCTCAACCTGTTCTGCTATACCGGGGCGGCGACCGTCCATGCCGCGCTGGGCGGCGCCACGGATAGCGTGAGCGTCGACTTGTCGAACACCTATGTCGACTGGGCACGCGACAACCTGACGCTCAATAGGCTCGATCCGTCGCGCCACCGGGTGGTCCGAGACGACTGCCTGCACTGGCTGGAAACCGCCGAGAGCCGCTTCGACCTGATCTTTCTCGATCCGCCGACCTTCTCGAACTCCAAGCGCATGGAGGCCACGCTGGATATCCAGCGCGACCATCCGCGCCTGATCGAGCTGGCCATGGCGCGGCTGGCGCCTGGCGGCACGCTGATCTTTTCCAACAATCAGCGCCGCTTCCGGCTCGATGAACGCCTCGCCGGGGATTTCTCCGTGCAGGACGTGACCCCGCGGACCTACGACCCCGATTTCCAGCGGCGTCCGGACCTGCACCACTGCTTCCTGATTCGCCATCGCGGGGACGGCGGCTGAGACGATCCGGCGGGCTATTCGAGCAGCGAGAGCTGACGAACGGCGTCACGACCCTCCGGGCTGTCGTCATGGGTCTCGAGAACCTTGCGAAAGCCCCGCGAGCGCTGAATGTGGTCGACATCGTCGAGCCACATCAGGGCCTGCTCGTGGCTGTCGGCCAGCTGATGCTTGAGGCCGCCGAACTGAGTGCCTATCTGGCCCCAGGCGCGACTGAATATCCAGTCGCCGAACATGTCCTGATGGATGTGCACCAGCACATAGTCATGAGGGCTTTCCCAGCGGACGATCACGGCGGCTCCTGAGTCGATGGCGGCTTGTCGCGCCCGCTCGCCCAGCCTAAGATGGCTGGCGATCGAGGCGCCATCATTGTAACGGCCCGCTAGCCGGGAACAAGGAGCGAGCAGCATGCGCATTCTAGCCGACCAGAACATTCCTCTGGTCGAGGAGTTCTTCGGCGAACTGGGCGAGATCCGCCGGCTTCCCGGCCGCGAGATCGATGCGCAGGCGGTGGCCGAGTGCGACATCCTGCTGGTGCGTTCGATCACCCGGGTCGACGCGACACTGCTGGCCGGCTCGCGGGTGCGCTTCGTGGGCACCTGCACGATCGGTACCGACCACGTCGATCTCGATTACCTGCGCGAGCGGCGGATCGGCTTCGCCAGTGCCCCGGGCAGCAACGCCGACTCGGTGGTCGACTACGTGCTGTCCAGCCTTTTGATGCTGGCCGAAGAGCAGGACTATCGGCTCGATCGCTGCACCATCGGCATCGTCGGGGCAGGCAATGTCGGCGACCGGCTGTGGCGGCGCCTGAGCGAACTGGGCGCCCGCTGTCTGGTCTGCGATCCGCCCCGGGCACTCGCCGAGGACCGCGACGATTTCGTCGACCTCGACACGCTGATCGGCGAGGCCGATATCCTCTGCCTGCACACACCCCTAGTGACCACGGGCGATCACCCGACCCGTCATCTCCTCGATGCGCGGCGTATCGCCGCGCTGCGGCCCGGCACAGTGCTGCTCAACGCCGGACGCGGCGACTGCCTCGATGGTCGTGCGCTGCGCGAGCGGCTGGCCGAGCATGGCGACCTGTGCACGGTCATCGATGTCTGGGAGGGCGAGCCGACCATCGACGAAGCGCTCTATTCGCTGGTCGACATCGCCACGCCGCACATTGCCGGGCACAGCCTGGACGGCAAGATGCGCGGCACCGAGCTGGTCTACCAGGCGATCATGCGCCATTACGGATTGCCGGTGCGTCGCAAGCTCGGCCAGCTAAAGCCCGAGCCTTGGCTGCGCAAGCTGGTGCTCACCGGCTGGGCGCCGCCCGGCGAGGCATTGTCGCTCTGCGTACGCTCCTGCTACGACGTACGCCGCGACATGGTCGGCTTCGAACGCTACCGACGACGCCTGGGCATGCCCCAGGCGTTCGATCGTTATCGCGCCGAATACCCCGTACGCCGCGAATTCGCGACGTTGCGGGTCGACCTCAAGAAGAACAACAATGATCTGCGCGAAGCCCTCGAGCGATTCGGCTTCAAGGTCAGGCTGGCCAGCAAGCAGTGAGCGAGGGCGGTTACTGGTCCGCGAGCCCATCAAAAAGCCCCGGCATGCCGGGGCTTTTTGATGGGGTGCGGCCATGCAGGCAGCGGTGTCGCGCGGTCACTGGCGGTAAGCCGACTCCTTGAGTGCCCGGATGCGGTCGTCGAGCGGCGGGTGGCTGGCGAACAGGCGTTCCATGATCTTGCGGGTCTGCCCGGTAGTGATGGCGAAGGCGGTCAGCGTGTCGGGCATCTGGTCGGGCATCTGGGTTTCCGCCTTGAGTCGTGCCAGGGCGTTGATCATCGCGCCGCTGCCGGCCAGCTTGGCGCCGGCGGCGTCGGCACGGTATTCGCGGAAGCGCGAGAACCAGGCGACGATGATCGAGGCGACCAGGCCGAAGACGATCTCGGCGACGATGACCACCACGAAATAGCCCATGAAGCCCAGTCCGCCGTTGTCGTCGCGGCGCAGGAAGCTGTCGACCAGTTGCGCGACGACGCGGGCGAAGAACATCACGAAGGTGTTGAGCACGCCCTGGATCAGCGCCAGGGTGACCATGTCGCCGTTGGCGACGTGGCCGATCTCGTGTGCTAGCACGGCGCGGATCTCTTCGGGGCGCATGCGCGTGAGCAGGCCCTCCGATACCGCCACCAGCGCGTCGTCCTTCTTCCAGCCGGTGGCGAAGGCATTGGATTGCTGGGCCGGGAATATCGCCACTTCGGGGGTCTTGATGCCGGCGTCACGAGCCAGTTCGGCGACGGTGTCGAGCAGCCAGCGCTCGTTGGCGTCGCGTGGCTGGGTGATGACATGGGCGCGGGTGCTCATCTTGGCCATCTTCTTCGACAGCAGCAGCGAGATCAGCGAGCCGGCCATGCCGAACACGAAGCAGAAGATCAGCAGGCTGTTCATGTTCAGCCCGTTGGCGTTGAGGTAGGGTTCGACACCGAGCAGGCGCAGGGTGATGCTGGCCACCAGCACCACCGCCAGGTTGGTGGCCAGGAACAGGATGATACGCATCATAAGGGTGAATCCTCAGCAGTCGGAAACCGGGAATTTCAGGATGTTACTGGCTGGTTAGATGGGTGGCGGGCGCTCGGGTTTCAAGCGCCCGGCAAAATGTTGTTGCCGGCTTGTCGCGCCCGGACTCACTGGCGATAGCGACCGAGAAAGCGGGCGAATCGCTCCAGCGCATCGTCGAGTTGCTCGGCCCAGGGCAGGGTGACGATGCGCACGTGATCAGGCTCGGGCCAGTTGAAGGCAGTGCCCTGGACGAGCAGGATCTTCTCCTGCAGCAACAGGTCGAGGACCAGCTTTTCGTCGTCCTGGATATTGAATACCCGGGGGTCGAGCCGCGGAAAGGCATACAGTGCCCCCCTGGGCCTGGTGCAGGAAACCCCGGGAATGGCGTTGAGCTTCTCGTAGGTGATGTCGCGCTGGGCGCGCAGCCGTCCGCCGGGCAGCACCAGATCGTTGATCGACTGGTAGCCGCCGAGCGCGGTCTGGATGGCGTGCTGGGCCGGCACGTTGGCGCACAGGCGCATCGAGGCGAGCATGTTGAGGCCCTGGATGAAGTCGGCGGCGCGCTGCTTGCCGAGCCCGCCGGAAAGGATCATCCAGCCCGAACGAAAGCCCGCGCAGCGATAGCTCTTGGACAGGCCGTTCATGGTCACCACCAGTTGCTCGTCGCTGGCCAGCGCACCGGTGGAGACGTGTTCAACGTCGTCGTAGAGGATCTTGTCGTAGATCTCGTCGGAGAACACCACCAGATCGTGCTGGCGGGCGATGGCCAGCAGTTCCTTGACCACTTCGGGGGGGTAGACCGCGCCGGTGGGGTTGTTGGGGTTGATCAGTACCAGCGCGCGGGTGTGGCTGGTGATCTTGTCGCGCAGGTCGGCCAGGTCGGGGGCCCAGTCGGCCTGCTCGTCGCAGAGGTAGTGCACCGGACGCCCGCCGGACAGGTTGGCGGCAGCGGTCCAGAGAGGGTAGTCGGGGGCCGGTATCAGTACTTCGTCGCCGTCGTTGAGCAGCGCCTGCATGGCCATCACGATCAGTTCGGAAACGCCGTTGCCGACGAAGATGTCCTCGATGCCCACGCCGGGGATGGCCTTGCGCTGACACTCCTGCATGATCGCCTTGCGCGCCGAATACAGCCCCTTGGAATCGCAATAGCCCTGAGCGGTGGGCAGGTTGCGCATCACGTCCTGGAGGATCTCCTCCGGCGCCTCGAAGCCGAACGGCGCGGGATTGCCGATATTCAGCTTGAGGATTCGCTGCCCTTCGTCCTCGAGTCGCTTGGCATGATCGAGGACCGGGCCGCGGATGTCATAACAGACGTTGTCGAGCTTGTGCGATTTGCGGATCGGGTTGAGGGTCGTTTCCATGGAGTGTCCGTTGGCGACTGGGGCGCTGGGTGACCAGTTGCAGGGCGAATGTCAGATTTCAGGCGTCGTACCGGTGGGGCTGCACCGGCGCAGCCCAGCATAACCCGACGCGCCGATCGGCAAAAGCGCCCGCGGCCCGAGCGCTCGCGCCTCACCGGGCGGGGTCAGGCAAGGCCGTCTTCGGCAGGCGTTTCGGCGCCGATTTCGACGATATCGGCGGGGGTTTCCAGCGTCACCCGGCCGAGCTTGCCGTCACGCAGTTCATGCAACAGCACCTCGGCGCCACGATGCATGTCGACTTCGCCGCCGGCCCGCAGGCCGCCGCGCTTGCCGGCGATCGCCTTGACGATGGCCTGGCCGTCGTAGCCGGCCAGGGCCATCAGGTCGAGCGCCGGCCCGCCATCGACCTCGATAGTCGCGGCCTGGGGATCGGGGGTGTAGCTGGGTAGCGCCTTGAGCTTGAAGCGAGCGCTCAAGGCGTCTGGGTAACGCTTGGCCAGCTCGGCGGCGGTGATCATCGCCACGTCGAGGTAGTCGATCGCCGTATCGCGAATCGCGCCGCTGGCGGCCAGGCGGTACGCGCTGGCCTGGTTCTCGATCTTCGGCCACAGCACCCCGGGCGTGTCTATCAGGGCGATGCCTCCTTCGATGCGGATACGCTGCTGGCGCTTGGTGACGGCCGGCTCGTTGCCGGTCTTGGCGATCTTGCGACCGGCCAGGCCATTGATCAGGGTCGACTTGCCGACGTTGGGAATGCCCATGACCATCACCCGCACGTCGCGGTCGGCGCGCACCTGGCCGGCCAGCTCGTGGCATAGCGAGGGAATGCGCTTGAGTTCGCGGGCCTGGGTCGTGGTGACCGCCAGGGCGCGAGTGTCCGGCAGGGCGTCGAAGTGCGCGACCCATTCGGCGGTGCGCGCCGCATCGGCCAGATCGGCCCGCGAGAGGATCTTGAGTACCGGCTTGTGCTCGGTGAGTTCGGCGAGCATGGGATTGGCGCTGGAGTAGGGCAGGCGGGCATCGAGGACCTCGAGCACCACGTCGATCTCGGGAAGTGCTTCCTTGATCTGGCGGCGCGCCTTGTTCATGTGTCCCGGATACCAGCCGAGCATCGTCGTCCCCTGTGCAGTGATCTATGCGCCCATCTTACCAGACCTTGCACATCCGCTGTGTCCGGGAAAGGCCTTCGCCGCAAGCTGGCGAATCACGCAGGCGCCGCCAGTGGCGAAGCATGGACCGGGCGCCTCGAGAGGACGCCTTGTCGGGTTACTCATCGCGATGGAAGTCCAATGCCACGGAATTGATGCAGTAGCGCTGGCCGGTGGTCTGCGGCGGGCCATCGGGAAAGACATGGCCCAGGTGAGCGTCACAGTGCGAACAGACGACTTCGGTGCGGCGCATGCCATGCGACTCGTCGAAGTGCTCCTCGACCGAGCCCTTGCCGAGTGGGCGGTCGAAGCTCGGCCAACCGCAGCCGGCGTCGAACTTGTGCTCGTTCTCGAACAAGGCGGCGCCACAGCAGACACAGTGGTAGATGCCCTGTTCATCGCTGACCTGGTGATCGCCACTGAACGGCGGTTCGGTGCCCTTTTCGCGCGTCACCCGGTATTGTTCCTGGGTCAGTTGCTGGCGCCATTCGGCGTCGCTCTTGTGCAGTTTGTTGCGCATGCGTTCCTCCTCGCGCGGTCTGTGGTGTGTCGCTTCTCATGAGACAACAGACAGGGTGTGGTAGGCCAGCCCCTGCAACAGGTTTCGCTGGATTACAGCATAGTCGTCCGGTCGAGCGACGGCGGCTTGACACCCTGGGAAGGGCTAATTAATATACGCGCCACCTCGACGAGGCAGGCATGCGTCCCATTCGTCTAGTGGTCCAGGACACTGCCCTTTCACGGCAGTAACAGGGGTTCGAACCCCCTATGGGACGCCACTTCCTCGCAGGTGCCGGAGTCGGTAAGACGCAGTGCGGGAATAGCTCAGTGGTAGAGCATCGCCTTGCCAAGGCGAGGGTCGGGAGTTCGAATCTCCTTTCCCGCTCCAGTCTTGCGAACAACGTGTCCCGTTCGTCTAGTGGCCTAGGACACTGCCCTTTCACGGCAGTAACAGGGGTTCGAACCCCCTACGGGACGCCATCTCCGAGCAAGCGGTATATACTGCTGACACAAGTAGTGCGTAAGGTTGCGGGAATAGCTCAGTGGTAGAGCATCGCCTTGCCAAGGCGAGGGTCGGGAGTTCGAATCTCCTTTCCCGCTCCAGTCTTGCGAACAACGTGTCCCGTTCGTCTAGTGGTCCAGGACACTGCCCTTTCACGGCAGTAACAGGGGTTCGAACCCCCTACGGGACGCCACTCCTTGTCATGCAGTCCTCTCCAAGCGGGAATAGCTCAGTGGTAGAGCATCGCCTTGCCAAGGCGAGGGTCGGGAGTTCGAATCTCCTTTCCCGCTCCAAATCCTTCCGAATCCTCCATGACTGCAGGGATATCGGCACTTGCCGAATCCGTTCACGGCATGCGTGCCGTTGATTTTTGCGACGGCGGCCTCATGTAGTACGTCTTTGCCACGCTAATTGTTAGGCGTGTTCGACGATTGACTGACGATAGGGGCGTTCGATGGCAGAACCCGCGCTTTCCATCCGGGGGCTCACGAAAGTCTACGGCAATGGTTTTCATGCCCTGAAGGGGATCGATCTGGACGTTCCCGAGGGTGACTTCTTTGCCCTGCTGGGGCCTAACGGGGCGGGCAAGTCCACCACGCTGGGAATCGTTTGCTCGTTGGTGCAGAAGACGGCCGGCAAGGTGTCGATCTATGGCATCGACATCGATCGCGATTTTGCCAAGGCCAAGTACCAGATGGGCGTGGTGCCCCAGGAGTTCAATTTCTCCCAGTTCGAGAAGGTCGAGGATATCATCCTCGCCCAGGCCGGCTATTACGGGATGTCGCTGCGCGAGGCCAAGCCACGCTGCGACCGGCTGCTCGAGGACCTGGGCCTGTGGGACAAGCGCAATGGCCCGGCGCGCATGCTCTCCGGGGGGATGAAGCGTCGCCTGATGATCGCCCGCGCGCTGATTCATCGTCCCCGCCTGTTGATCCTCGACGAGCCCACGGCCGGTGTGGATATCGAATTGCGGCGCAGCATGTGGCAGTACATGCGGCGGATCAACCGTGAGGAGGGGACCACCATCATCCTCACCACGCACTACCTCGAAGAGGCCGAGAGCCTGTGCCGCAACATCGCCATCATCAACAACGGTGAAATCGTCAAGAATACCTCGGTACGCGACCTGCTGACCGAGCTCGATACCGAGACCTTCCTGCTCGATCTGGCACGGCCGGTCGATGCCGCGCCGGCCCTCGAGGGCTTCGAGGTCGAGCGGGTGGAAGCCTCGCAGCTGTCGCTCGGCCTGCGCAAGGGCCAGCGTCTCAATGATGCCTTCGCGCAGCTTTCGGCGCAGGGCATCGAGATCGTATCGATGCGTAACCGGGCCAATCGGCTCGAGGAGCTGTTCGTGTCGATGGTCGAAAACGACAATGCCGCATCGCGCCCGGCCAAGCTCGCCGACGAGGAGGTCGCCAAATGAACCCCCGTCAGATTCTGGTCTCGTTGTGGACGCTGGTGGTCAAGGAGGTGCGCCGCTTCACCCGTATCTGGCCGCAGACCCTGCTGCCGCCGTCGATCACCATGACCATGTACTTCATCATCTTCGGCAACCTGATCGGCTCGCGTATCGGCGAGATGGACGGCTTCAGCTACATGGCATACATCGTCCCCGGGCTGATCATGATGTCGGTGATCACCAACAGCTATTCCAACGTCGCCTCATCGTTCTTTTCCAACAAGTTTCAGCGTTCGGTCGAGGAGATGATGGTCTCGCCGATGCCCAACTGGGTGATCCTCGCCGGCTTCGTGCTCGGCGGCATGGCGCGCGGGCTGGGCGTGGGGTTGATCGTTACCGTTGTATCGTTCTTCTTCACGGATCTGTCGATTCATCATCCGCTGGTAATGCTCGGCGTGGTGATCATGACCGCCGCGCTGTTTTCCATCGGCGGCTTCGTCAACGCGCTGCTGGCGCACAAGTTCGACGACATATCGATCGTGCCGATCTTCGTGCTGACGCCGCTGACCTACCTGGGGGGCGTGTTCTACTCGATAGACATGTTGCCGGAGTTCTGGCAGGGCGTGTCGATGATCAATCCCATCCTGTACATGGTCAACGCCTTCCGCTATGGCATCCTCGGTGTGTCCGACATCCCGGTGGCGGGGGCGCTGGTCGCCATAGCGGTCTTCATCGCGGCGTTCTTCGCGCTGGCGCTGTGGATGCTGGAGCGCGGCAAGGGCATACGCAGCTGAGGTTCGCATGAATCGACCCGAGACCCTCGCGGACGCCCCTCTGGGGCGTGAATCGCGTTATCCCGAGCGCTACGACCCGGCGCTCTTGTACCCTGTTGCCAGGGCAGCCAACCGTGCACCGTTGGGAATCGACGCCGACCGGCTACCCTTCGTCGGCGAGGATGAGTGGCATGCCTACGAGCTTTCCTGGCTCAACCCGCGAGGCAAGCCACTGGTGGCGGTGGCTCGCTTTCGCCTGTCGGCGGACACGCCGCGGCTGATCGAGTCCAAGTCATGGAAGCTCTATCTCAACAGCTTCAACCAGAGCCGTTTCGTGGACCGGGATGCCGTTCGCGACACGCTGGCAACCGATCTGTCGGCGGCGGCCGGCGGTGCTGTGTCGGTCGAGCTGCTTGCGGTCGACGACCCACGCTTGATGCCGCGGCGATTGCCCGGGGAGTGCCTCGACGAGCTCGATGTCGCGATCAGCGAGTATTCACCGCGCTCCGAGCTGTTAACCGTGGGCCAGGAAATCGTCGAGGAGAGCCTTCATTCGCACCTGCTCAAGTCCAACTGCCCGGTGACCGGCCAGCCCGACTGGGGCAGTGTGCTGATTCGCTACCGCGGTCCGCGTCTCGACCGCGAGGGATTGCTCAAGTACCTGGTGGCCTATCGCCGGCACCAGGATTTCCACGAGCATTGCGTCGAACACATCTTTATCGATCTCATGGCACGCCTGCGCCCCGAGAAGTTGCTGGTGCTGGCGCGTTACGTGCGTCGTGGCGGGCTCGATATCAGTCCCTGGCGCGCTACCCCGGGCGAGCGCCCCCCCGAACCGTTGCGGCTGGCGCGGCAGTGAGCGGTTGCGGTAAGGTGCTTGCTCACTGAGACCTATTCTCGTTTGAGGAGGCTGACATGGAAGCGATGACGCTGCTCCACGAGCGCAGTTCGATGGGCAAGCTGGCCGGCCCGGCACCGGATCGCGAACAGCTCGACGCCCTCTATCGAGCGGCCCTGCGCGCGCCGGACCACAAGGAGCTGATGCCGTGGCGCTTCATCGAGTTCAGTGGCGCCGGCCTCGACCGCCTGGGCGAACTGTTCGCCGAGGGCGAGGCGCGCAAGGATCCGCAGGTCGAGGAAAGACAGCTGGAATCGATCCGCAAGAAACCCAAGCGGGCGCCGCTGATCATCGCCGTGATCGCCCGGGTCACGCCGGATCTGGCCAAGGTTCCGCCCATTGAGCAGGTGTTGTCGGCCGGTTGCGCCGCCCACGCGATCGTCCTGGCTGCCCAGGCCCAAGGGCTCGGGGCGATGTGGCGCACCGGCAGCTTCGCGTTCGACCCCGTCGTGCGCGAGGGGCTGGGGGTGACCGAGCATGACGCGATCGTCGGCTTCATCTATCTGGGCCAGCCCGGGGGGCGCTTCAGGACGCCGCCGACACGTGACCCGGTCGATTTCGTCGAGCGCTGGGATTGATGGCGGGTCGCGACCCCGGTGAAGCCTGTCCGCCGTTGGCATTGCCGAAACCGGGGCAGGCGGAGGATCTGACGCGTTTTCAGCAGTGGCTCGAAACGGCGATACCATTGGCGGGTCATTTCGGGATGCGGCGCTTGTATTGGCAGGATGCCACGTTGCTAGGCGATGTGCGCCTTGCACCCAACCTCAACGACAAGGGGACCGGTTTCGGCGGTTCGCTGGCGGCACAGGCGACGCTGCTGGGATGGTGCTGGGTGACGCTCTGGTTGCGTGCGCGGGGTTGGCATCGGAACGTCGTCGTCGCCGAGGCAACGCAGCGATATCGGGCGCCGGTCACGGCGGACTACCGGCTGTCCTGTTACGCGGCAAGAGCCGAGCAGCCCTCACGGCTTGCCGCGCGTCTCGATGAGCGCGGCAAGGGCCGTATCAAGCTCGTCCAGCAGGTTCACGTCGAGGATATGCTCTGCTTCGAGGCGTTGGGCGACTATGTGATACTTCCTGACGACAAGCGGGGTTGAGCCGAAAAACCCGCTTGCAATCGTGAGGTTAGCTCGTTACCATGTGCGCCGTTCTGACGAACGGGCCACTGCCGCGGTTCGGCAGGATGATTTGCGGAGGGGTGTCCGAGTGGTCGAAGGAGCACGCCTGGAAAGTGTGTAAGTCGCAAGGCTTCGAGGGTTCGAATCCCTCCCCCTCCGCCACGAGATAAAGAAGGGGAATCAAGCATTTAGCTTGATTCCCCTTCGTCGTTTCTAGCCCCTGGGAACGGTTTTGGGAACAAACCTGGGAATGGCTATAGCTCCAGGAGCTTCTCGATCATCTGCGGCACGTCCTGCCCATCCGTCCGGATCCACTTCCCATATCGCCGCTGAATCATGTCGATCGTGGCGTGGCCAACGTGCTGCGCTATCCAGTGCAGCGGCACCACGCCGAGGCTCAGCATCTGGCTGATGAAGGTATGCCGGCACTGGTTTGGTCCACGGTACCGCACACCGGCGTGGGCCAGGTGAACCCGCCAGAATCGCTCGCGTAGTGCGTTTTCGTAGAACGGCTTGCCCGATAGCGAATTCAGGAACACCAGGCGCAGCTTTTCCTTGCGCACGGTGCGGTTGTCCCGATCGACCACTTCGTGGACCTGGGCGGGTAGGTGGCCTGTCAATCGCCATTGCTCCTGGAGCGCTTCGCGTGCCGGCTTGAGCAGGTGATGCACGCGGGTCGAACGCTTGGTCTTCGTCACCTTGAAGCGGCCGCGCACCACCGCGCGGCGGTAGCGCACGATTCCCCGCTCGACGTCGAGCACGTCCTCCCAGGCCAGCGCCTGCACTTCGGACGTGCGAGGCCCGTCGTAGAGGGCGTACTTGATCAGGTTCAGCTCCTGGGCACGCTTGGTGGGTGTCGTGAGGATCTTCTCGATCTCGCTCTGCTCGAAGGGGTCGGGATCCTCGTCGTCAGGCAGGCGGATGTTGATGCCGTAGGTCGGATCGAACGCCGTCTTGTTGCGGGTCGAGTAGAGCCGAAAGACCTGGCGCATGATGCTGACGATCTCCTTGATCGTCTTGTTGGCTAACCTGACCAGGTCCTTCTGGATCCAGGTCTGCATCTCGATGTGGTCGATCTTGTCAGCCTGGACGCTGCCCCAGCGCGGCCGGATGTGGGTCTCTGCTTTCGACGCGTACCCGCGGTAGCTGGAAAAGGCGAGCTCGTTCTCCTTGATCGACAGCCAAAGATCCAGGTAGTGGCCGAAGCTGCCTTTCTGCAGTCGTTCGGAATTGGGAAAGTGGCGGGCATAATCGAAGCTGCCGGCGTCGATCTCGTAGTTGATGATCGCCGCCGTGCGCTTGGCATGCTCGACATTGGCCGGCGTCGCCTTGCCGGGCATCACCTCGCGGCACAGCTCGCCTTCCCAGCGGAAGTAGACGCGCACGGTGTTCCCGCGCAGTTCATAGCCATCAGGCATGGTTCCTCCTGAAAGAATCGCCGCCTCGAGGGCGGCGCTGGTTACTGGTTGGGGCTGAGCCGGGATCGCCACCGTGTGAAGCGATTGCGGATCATCCGGAAGGTCGCGCCGGCGTGGGGGTTGTGGTCCAGCTCGGCACGGCTCGAGATTCCGCACGCCTGGCAGATCCAGTCGCGCGCGTCCTGCGCAGAGTGGGTGCCGTCTGGCATCTGGTCCGGCTTGAGGCCGAACTTATACCGTTTTCTTCGGTCGAGGTAGAGCCGAAACTGAGCATCCTGGCAGAGCATCGCGGCCGAGCGGGCCAGCGGCCCGCCCTTGGGTTGCTGATCGATCATTTGGCGCTTCCCTCCGCCTGGTCGTAGCCGATCCAGACCGGCTGGGGCGGTTGCTCACGTTCCAACTGTTCGGCCTTGGCCATCGATAGCCGAGCAGTCATGTGGGCGAGGACGTAGCGCTGCTCGAGAACCTGCCGCTCCATCCGGCGTGCAGCCTCGAGGGTGGCGTACTCCTTGGTGATAGGCGGCGTCAGGCTTACCGGGCCGATCCCGAGCGTCCCGGCCATCAGCAGGCGGGCCGCCTCCAGCTGCTCGCGCAACTGGACGATCTCATCGCACAGTTCCTGGTAGCTCTTGTTCATGACAGTGGCTCCTTCTCCAGTTGCTTGATCGCTTTGCGGGCGACGGCGGCGGCCATCTTCCGCCGGCTGACGTGGCCTTCCAGGCCCTGGAGTGCCTTCAGCAGTTCGGTTGCCGTGTGGGCAGCATATGCCGGGTCACTCTCGATACCGCCCTCCATGGAAATCTTCGCGTCTGTGACGCTGGTGTTGATCAGCGCCTGGATGTTGTTAGGAGACATGGCGGCTTTTCCTCTCGCGAATGGACTGACACTCGGTGCAGGTGGTGGCCCAGGGCGCCGCGTGGCGTCGTGCCTGGGGGATCTCCTCACCGCAGTCGTCGCACTCAGCGCAGCTGGCGACGGTGCTGGGCAGGCGCGAGCGCTGCAGGGCGTTGTTGAGGGCGAGGTCGATGATCTCGCCGGCGATGTCTGCTGAATCAGCCATTGTTGTTCTCCGGTATCAGGGTGAATTGCTGGGCCTGGTAGCCCAGGGCCTGCTGGTTGAGCCAGAACAGGGCCCTGGCGTTGGGATCGACGCCGCAGCTCGCGCCGTAGCGGTAGGTCGCGGCGTACTGGGTGTAATCGAGCGAGCTGACAATCGGCTCGCCGGCGGGCGTGACGACGCCCCAGAGCAGGATGGGTTGTGGCATGGTCAGGCCTCCTCGCCGGTCTCGAGGGCCCAGAAGCGATGCATCAGGCGATCGCCGTCGTCCAGGTACTCGTGCAGTTCGCGCCCGCTATAGGTGGCCCACTCGATGACGATGAGCGCGGCGCGCTGCAGGTCGCGGTCCAGGCAGCGCAGGCGGGTGAGTTCGAGGGGCCACTCCGGGCCGTTGTAAACGGCCAGCAGGATGCGCCGGCAATGGTGGCTTTGGCCGCTGTGGCCGTTGGCAACCTCGGCGAGGCGCACCAGGGCGGCGTTGCCGACGCGCTCCGGTTCGGTCAGGCGTTGCTCGGCGGTCGCCTCATTGGCCTGAGCGGTCTCGATGGCTTGACGGGTGCGCTCGTTGAGGCACGCGGAGAGGCGCGGCATACGGCTTTCGTGGGTCATGACTGGCTCCTTGCGTAGTGCTGTTGGCTATTGTTCTGCCGGGTCGCGTGGATCCTCGGCAGGTGGTCGATGTCGATACCCAGCCGATCGGCGATGTGATCGAGCCCGGCGTCGGTGATTTCGGTACGGCCGTAATGGGTCCAGCCGGTGACGGGGTGGCGGTACACGCCGGTTTTCACAGCGAGGTACTTGCCGCCTCGGTACCGGCCGGCGGGCAGGTTGTCGCGGCCCAGCACGCCGGCGTCGCGCAGGCGGCGGGTGAGGGTGTTGCGGCCCAGGTTGAGCAGCGCCGCGGCTTGGTCGAGGGTGTAGGTCGGCATCGTTGGTTCCTCACTCGCCCTGAAATACCCAGCACCGCACAGTGGAATTGCCCAGCCGGATCTGGCTGCGCACCGCGCGGTTGGAGTCGATGAACTTGCGGGTCTTGCTGGTCTTGAGGTGGCGTTTCAGCTCACGGACCTCGGGCACGCGCAGCTTGTGTTCGCCGCAGTAGCGCTCGAACTCCTTGAGATTGATGGCGATCTGCCCGGTACCGGCGCCGTAGTGGTTGAGCGTGGGCTCGGCGCGCAGGCCCTCGATGTAGTCGTAGGCCTCCCAGAAATCCGCCACCAGCGGGTGGTCGGCGTTGATCGCCTGCTGGCGATCGCGGGCCATCTGCCACACCAGCCCGGCCGCCTGGTCGATGATCTGCGCTTCGAACAGCTTCAGGCCGTCCGGCCCCAGGCAATCCAGCAGGGCCAGCAGTTGGGCGTGGCACTTGGCGATACGCAGGCTGTGAATGGCCTCGTCGGCCATCAGCAGCGGCTCGTAGGCTTCGACGCCCTGGTCCATCAGCTCGAGCAACGCCTTCTCGCGCAGCGTTGCCTCGAGGATGAAGCCGCTGACGTGCTCCATCGGCACGCGCTCGAGCGCCTCGGCCATGCGCTTGGTCTGCGGCGTCTGGCCCTCGCGGGTGAAGTGCAGGTGGGTGATACGGGTCTGGATCGCCTCGCCGGCCTGGACGGCGGCGTTCTGGCTGATCAGGATCGCCCCGCGGAAGGGCGGCTCGTAGGTGTCGTTGCCGCTGTTCTTCACGCCTCGGGCGCGGATCGAGCGGCCGTTGTAGGCGGTCTTCAGCTCGTCCCAGTCGAACTGGCGTTGCTTGGCCCCGCCTTCTTGCTCGCGGTCGGACTCGATCAGCACTACCGGCAGGTTGGAGACCTGGGCGAAGTTGCGCGCCCGCGCCGGCATGGTCGCCTTGGCCGGGTCGAAGCCCTCGTAGTCCTGGCGGCCGCACAGCTTCCAGAGGAACTCGATCAGCGTCGATTTACCCGCGCCGGCCTCGCCGATGATCTCCATGAACGGATAGCTTTTCTGCCGCTTGCGGATCTGCTCGGCGAACAGCGAGCCCAGCCACCAGGCGGTGGCCACCACGCCGCGGGCGCCGAACGCGCCGAACAGGTTGCGCGTCCACTCGCGGCTGTAGTCGTCTCGGTTGGGGTTGATGGCCAGCGCCACGGACTGGCTCAAGGTTTTCAGCTGCAGCTGCTTGAGCTCGAAGTAGTCTTCGCTGTTGATCGCGTACTGCCTGCCGTCGCTCACCGCCAGGTCGCCGAACACGTAAGCGCCGTGGTCCCGCGAATAGCCGATGAAATCGATGGTCTGGACGGTCTTGATGTTGCCGATCTGGTCCTGCAGCAGGTTGTCGAGCTGCTGGCTGGTCCCGGTCCATACCGCGCCGGCGGCGACGCCCAGCAGGCGCTTCTTGAATTCGGAGGCGCTGGCCAGCTGGCCACCGCTGAAGGTGTTCTTGACCGGCGCCGCGCCGTTGGGGAACTCGACCCGGTAGTAGTACCAGGACTCGTCGGTGACCTGGTTGGCCTGGTAGTAGAGCGCCGTCGGGTAGCAGGTGCAGATGCGCTTGACCATGCCGGCCTGCTCGAGCGCGGCGTCGCGGATCGCCGGGTTGAGCTGCTGCTGGTCGGCGCCGTCCTCGCCCTCGGCGCGGATCGCCCGGTCGAAGGCGTCCATGTCCAGCTTCCACCACCACAGCTGGCTGCGGAACTCGAACCAGAACTCGCGCTGCTCGCGGCGCTTGTAGATCAGCAGCGCCTTGGCCATGGCGTTCTCGGCCAGCAGCAGCGCGCCGTGGTAGCGGTAGGTCTCGTAGTCCTTGTCGCTCAGCGCGCCGGCCTGGTGCGCATCGTTCCAGTCGCGCTTACCCGGTATCTGCGCCGCCTTGCACTCCCAGCCCTCGGCCCGGGCGCGGGTAACATGCTTGACGATGCCGTTCTGCCCGCCGCGGTTGCTGTCCAGCGCCCACACCAGCGTCGGCCGCGAAGTGCCGGCGGCGTGTGACGCATCGGCCAGGCGCTTGAGCGCCACGTCGGGGTAGTTGGCGCAACTCATCGCCGAGACGGCGGCCTTGCCGTGATGCAGGTTGGCGATGGCGTCGAAGATTCCCTCGACGATCCACACCTCGCCGGCCTCGACCAGGTCGGCATCGGTCAGCGTGGGCGGCTGCCACCACTCGCCCTTGTAGCGCCCGACGAAGTTGGCCTTCTGTTTGCCGAAGCGCTCCGGCTTGTCGAGGATCCGCTCCCAGTAGGCGCCGCCGGGCAGGGCGAAGCGCACGGTGGTGGAGCCGGCGTTGAGCTTGTGGCTCCAGTAGGTCTCCTGGGTGTACCAGCCGCGAATGCGCTCCAGGTAGAAGCCGCGGCCGTCGGCCAGGTAGCCATCCGCCACCGGCGTCTTGCTCACCGGCTTGCCCGCCGCCGGCGGCTGGTTGGCGTAGCGCTCGGTCCACGACTCGAACAGCTCGGGGAACAGCTCCTTCACGTGGCGCTGGTCGCCGCAGTTGTTCTCGCGGCCGCACTTCAGCATCCAAGGCTGGTCGGCCGCGATGTACGCCTCGCGCTTGCCGCAGCTTGGGCAGGCGACCTTCTGCAGGTATTGGCCACGCTCGACCGCGTCATAGTCGCGGGTCAGGCGGGCGATGATGTCTGCACGCAGCGATGGATTCACGCCGAGCTCCTTGTTACCAGCGAGGGGGTGGCGTTACTGCAGGCCAGCGGTGGGGGCCGGCAGCGTCTTCTCCTGGGCGTGCAGCCGCAGCAAATCCGCTACCGAGAAGGCCATCGCCTTCATGCCCGGCCGGCGCACGATCACCACGTGTGAAGTGGTCGCGTCGGCGTCGATAAAGGCCGGCTGGTTGAGCGTCTCGAGCTCGGCGATTGCCTGGATCGCGGCCAGCGAGGCGGTGCTCTGGCTGCAGTCGTGCTGCTCGACCAGGTGCGCGGTGCAGCGCTCCAGCGCCACGGTGCGCTGGTAGGGGCGGGCCAGCTTCAGCAGATAGGCGCAGGCGGCGTCGTTGATGTTCAGTGCGTGCATGGGTTCTTCTCCTTCCGTTCACCTGTCGTGATGCTTTTTTCAGGACGCGGCTTTCCTGCCCGGCTGGCACGACGGCCAGCGGGAAGGGGGTGTCCCGGTTGTTGTGGGTGCTGCTAGAGCGCTAGCCGGTGGCCGCCAGTGCCGCCTGGCTCATCGCCAATTCACGCAGGCGCGGCACTAACGGCAACTCCACCGTGGGGTTCGGCATATCGCTCGGCGTGAGCGTATGGGTCAGCTCGATCGAGGCTTTACCGCGAAACCCGCACGCCTCATTGCGGCACTCGAGAATCGCCTCGCGATAGACCGGGGTGAGCCCCTGGCTCTTGCGAACGCGCACGTTCTCGCCGCAGTGGGGGCACGGAATGCGGTGTCGGTTTTGAACGGTCATCAGTTTTTTCTCCCTGCGGGGTAGAGGGCGCGACCACGCCCGGTGAGCTCCTGGGTGCCCTTGCGCAGGCGTCTGCGCAGTAGCCACTCGGCAGCTTCTTCTCGGTTTCTCAGGTTCTGCTGGGCGCGTATCTGCTCCAGCACGGCTTCGAGCTCGTCATCCAGCGGAAGGCGCAGTTCGTCAGCCATAAATCCAGTGCTCCTTGGGGTCCTCAAAAGGGCCTGCCCTTACGATGCCTGCCGGGGCACAGTGCGTAGGTCGAGATCGGCGACGCCCAGCGTCTCCAGCGCTTCCTTCAACACCAGCTGACGCAGCAGCGCGGCCTTGTCGATGCCGGTGTAGGCGACCAGGGCGTCGATCAACTGGGCTTCGTACTGGTCGAGGTTCAGCGCGGCATAACGGGAGCGAACGCGCTTGGGGTCCGGGTACATGACGACTTCCTTAAGCGGCTTATGACGAAAGGGGGCTCAGTGGCCGGGCCGGGGAGGAAAGTCGTCAGCATCGTCGATGACGCCATCCTTGATACCCAGCAGTACGGCGGCCCGGTGGGATTCACCACGCAGGCCCTTCTTGCGACCCGCGAGCAGGTCATGAACGAGATTGGGGTTGAGCTTATGAGCCCGTGAAAACTCAGCGATGCTGATCCCACGGCGCTCTAGCTCGTTTCTCGCTTGCTCACGAGTCAGAGGGGCGGGCATAGTGTGGTCCTGTGTGTGTTTGTGTGAAAATCAGAATGGTGGAGATAGTACACAGTGTCAAGCTCTTGTGTGGAAGAAATACGCAATCGGCTCCGCAAAGAGCTCGACAGGTGTGGATATAGTCTTGCCGAGGCCGCTCGAGCAATAGGCGATGATTCCTCCCAAAGCATCCGGGATACCCTTTCTGGCAGAAAAAAATGCTCCGCTGAGCTACTTGCGAGGCTTGGCAGCATAGGTGTCGACGCTAGCTATGTGCTCTCCGGTGTAAATAGTCACTCTTATGTGGAGGGGGTGGCGAGTGAGCTGGAGAGAAGTCGGCCGGTGCCGATGTACGACATAGAGGCAGCGGCTGGGGCAGGGCGCCTGTTCGATGCTGAGCTGATCCAGTCGACGTTCTATTTGCCCGCCGAGCTATTCGAGGCCGAGGGCGTGGACCCGGCTCAGGTAGTGGGTGTGACCGCCCGGGGCGATTCAATGGGCGACACGATCCGCGACCAGGAGCAGGTGCTGGTGAACCGTGCCCGTCGGACACCAGACGGTGTGTTCCTGCTGCGCATGGATGGCGAATTACGCCTAAAGCGGGTGCAGCGTGTGGCAGGTGGAGCGTGGATTTTGATCAGCGATAACCCTGCGTACGAGCGGGAAATGATCAAGCCGGAGGATCTAGGGAACGTGGAGATCATCGGGCAGTGCTGGCGGAAGGTGGGGCGGGTTTTTTGAGCTGCATATCTGATGAGATTTAGATATCCTTCACGGAAGTGGTTTGCCTTGGATAGAACGCCCCTTTTTTTTGGTGAAGATTGATGTTAAGAGCTATAGACCTATTTTGCGGCGCAGGAGGATTGTCCCAAGGGCTTAAAGATGCTGGGTTCGAAGTGGTCTTTGCTGTAGATAATAATGTTGTGGCTATCGAGACATATAAAATGAATCATGCCACTCCATTAGCAGTGGCAGATGATATTAAAAATATTGACCCTAACATTGTTATGCAACAGTTGGGTCTTAAGGCTGGAGAGCTTGATCTTCTTGCTGGATGCCCTCCTTGCCAAGGCTTTTCTAAGCTGCGCACTAGAAATAAGCATATTTCGGCTGAAGATGTAAGGAATGATTTAATTTTTGAGTACCTGCGGTTTGTTGAAACATTCCAGCCGAGAGCTCTAATGTTAGAAAATGTACCTTATCTAATTAAAGATAGCAGGATGGGAACTTTTTTATCGGCCGTGTCAGCACTTGGTTATTCGATAAATGAAAAAAGCGCTTCGGTCGAAGACGCTTCTGATTATGGGGTTCCTCAGCGTAGAAAAAGGATGATATTTGTCGCCAGCAGATTAGGAAGTATAACTTCACCACCGAAAGTAATGAAGAAAGTTACGGTTCGTGAAGCCATTGGAAACCTTCCTGAGCCTGGAAAGTCTGGTGACGAGATCCATGATTTGCCGGTCATAAGAAGCCCAAGAGTCACTGAGGTTATAGCGGCTATACCAAAAGATGGCGGAGGGCGGCTAGATCTGCCGGATCATCTCCAGCTGCCATGTCATAAAAAATGCCCGAAAGGTTTTTTGGATGTATATGGGCGAATGTGGTGGGATAAAGTTTCGCCAACCATTACTGGAGGATGTCACAATCCTTCAAAAGGGCGGTTTCTACATCCTGAACAAAATAGAGCAATAACGCTAAGGGAGGCGGCTGCTTTGCAGACCTTCCCTCCCGACTATAAATTTTCCTTAAGAAAGGGAAAAGATAGCTTGGCCTTAATGATTGGGAATGCTTTGCCACCAAAATTCATTCAGGCACATGCACACGCGATCAGGGAACATTTGGGGGCATAATGTCTGATAAAAAATTAAAACTTGCATTCCATGGAAGAATTATAGATCACCTCGGCATCCAGATGTATCAGAGCCCTACGGCGGCCTTGGCCGAAATGGTTTCTAATGCTTGGGACGCAGGCGCTGCAAGAGTCGATATCACTCTTCCTGATGCTGCTATTACACAAAGCGCAAGAACCATTTCAATAAAAGACGATGGCCAAGGCATGACCTTCGAGGAATGCGAGCAGAGATTTTTAAAGGTTGGTTATGACCGCAGAGCATATGAGGCCGAGGATACATCGTCTTCGCATGGACGCCCACTTATGGGGCGAAAGGGAATAGGAAAATTCGCGGGTTTCGGGATAGCTAAAAAAATAGAAATCGCTACGGTTTCAAAGAAGACCGGCGAGAAAACCGTTTTTATGCTTGATATAGATACTATTAGGTCGTCCAGCGATTACGTTGATACCAGTGATCAAGAAATAATTGTTAGTCAGTATCTACCACCTGATAGTGCTAGAATAGTAGATCATGGAACCGTTATTACTTTGCGAGAGTTGAAGCTGGGAAGAGCTATCTCTGTTCCACAGTTCTCAAGGTCGATGGCTAGACGTTTTAATTTCTTAGGGGTTACGGATTCATTTGATGTGTTCGTGGATGGCATTCACATACCGGAAGATGAAGACTTTTCAGATGTTCAGTTTTCTTTTCCCAAGGACTATCAATCTACAGAAAGACCTAGCTCGATCCTGGAAGTCAAAGATGGTTGGGGGCTAGAGAGACTTGAGGATGGTAATGAAATTTGGTGGCGCTTCCAGTTTTACAACGACACCATCAAAGAGGAAGCTTTACAGGGAATTTCTATATTTGCGCATCACAAGCTGGCCCAAAGCGCATTCATGTTTAATTTAACTGGAGGGCTTACTACTCAGACCGGTCCTGAGTATCTCGCGGGGTCAGTGACAGCAGACTTCATCGACGAGCAAGAAGATGATCTGATCTCCACTGAACGGCAGAGGATGAATTGGCAAGATGAGCGCCTCGCCGCTTTGGAAGAATGGGGCCAAAAACGTGTTAAGAGCTTGCTAGGTATTTGGAAGAAAAGACGCGGCGAGGAAAAGCTTAATATTTTAACAGGGAAGCTTCTCGACTTCGAAAATCGGTTAAAGCGTTTAGGATCTGAGGCCTCAACAGTAGAAGGTGCTTTAAGAAAGTTGGCATCTATCGATAAACTTACCCAACAACAGTTTCAAGATCTCGGTTCAGCCATTCTCACCGCATGGGAGCATGGTCGTTTACGTGGTCTTATCGATGAAATGTCTCGTTCCGAAGATATGGACGAAAAGAGATTGTTGGCGATATTAGTAGAAGCCAATACTATCCAGGCTTTACATACAGCTGAATCTGTTAAGGCTAAGCTCGAAGCCATTAATGGCCTTGAAGCTCGAATACGTACAAAAGACCTTGAGAATGCCATAAGAGATTACATCGCTAAAAACCCTTGGCTAATATCGCCTGAGTGGGAAACCTTTGCCATTGAAAGAAATGTTAACCATATAATCAGAGATGCCACAGATGAGGCGGGGCTTAACACCGACCCTGATTTCAGGGGGCGCGTTGACTTGGTCCTTGGGAGCGGGAGAACTTTGCTAGTTCTTGAGTTCATGAGGCCAGAGCTTAAGCTTGATGTTGATCATATCAATCGTTTTGAGCAATATGTCGACGCTATTAGAGCGCAATGCGAATCCTCTACTGCTATTCAGTTTAGCCATGTAATTGGTTATGTTGTAGCTGACAAGTTCAAGAATTTAAGAGGTGGGACGCCAAGACGAATTCAGCGATTGGCTGAAGATAGCAAATATGCTATGACCTGGGAGGATTTATTAAGTAAGGCCAAGCGTCAATGGCAGGAGTTCTTCGATCACTTATTAGAGAGAAATCCTGATGATGAGAGGCTTCAGAGTTTGGCCGGAGGGGATGTTGCCGACAACCCAAGACTTTCCGCCGAAAGCGATGCTTAATGCACGGTCGTGTCTCACACTATAGTTCGCCCGCGATTTGTTCATCGCATCGGTGAGCCGCTCCTCGAGGATCTACTGACGCCACGCCATAGCGTGGCGTCAGCCAAGTCTAGTTATTCGACGCTCAGCAATCTGACAAGCAGTAAGTTGAGCTATGGTAAAAGGCACAAGCGAAACTGACGACGGGCGAGAGTGCGGCTTTACCCTGGCCGGGGCGGTTCTATGGGCCACTCATTGTAAAGGCTGTTGTTGCCCACCAGGCTATCGATCACATCCATTTCATCTCTACAAAGACGCAATCCGCATTGCCAAATAATGAGAACCTTCCAACCGAGATCGATGAGTTCCTGTTGCTGTCGCCGATCTCGGTCAATGTTTTTCTCGAATTTGTCTTCCCAGAACCCAAGGTTCGACTTCGGGGTTGATGCATAATGGCAACCAGGGTGACGGTGCCAGTAGCAGCCATGCACGAAAATTGCAAGCTGATGCTTGGGTAGAACTAGGTCCGGCTTTCCTGGTAGATCTTTTCGATGCAGACGGAAGCGGTAACCGCGAGCATGTAGATAACGTCTCAGAGCCAGCTCCGGCTCCGTATTC
The DNA here is from genome assembly GCF_900961225.1 of Modicisalibacter radicis. Classification (GTDB taxonomy): domain Bacteria; phylum Pseudomonadota; class Gammaproteobacteria; order Pseudomonadales; family Halomonadaceae; genus Modicisalibacter. The sequence continues at coordinate 156,840 of NZ_CAAHFN010000065.1, read as the reverse complement.
TTCCAGCCCACGGAAGCCATGATTTTGGATCGTGTACTACTATCAACGTGGTCTACCATTGTTAAGGCATCCTTGCCTGCTGTTTTGACTATTACATTTCATATTCGCTTCTTCATAGCGTAGACGCCAAGCCCGCCTGAGGTGAATTACTGATTTAACATGTGTCATGTGTAGTCGCCCGATAACTACTATATACCGTCACGTCTCAATAGCTGCAGTCGCTAAGCTTTAGCGGCGGGAATTTCATTCCACCTCGTCGTCCACCTGGGCGTGCGATTGGCACAGCGCAAGTGCCATGCGGCACCATCTGTCGGCATGCCGAGCCGGACTGTACCACGCCCCATCGTCTTGTTGAGCTCGTCCATGGTGGCCATCAGCTTCGCGCTGCGCTGGCGGTCGGCGTCGCTTTGTGGCGTGTCGAGCAGCGAGAGTTGCTGGCGATCGGCATCGACCAGGTCGATGAGCATTACCCCTGCCTTCATGTAGAGGTGGCCTTTCAGGTAAATGCGATTCAGCGCGTGCTGGGCGGCCTGGAGTATCGGCCGGCTGTCATCGGTGGGCCGGTTGAGCTCGACGATGATGCTTGGCGAGTGCTGCCGCAGGTCCTGCCGGTGCGGGTTGGTCTTCAGGAAGACGAGCACCGCCCTGGTGAGACTGCGTTGCTCGCGGAGCTTTTCAGCGCCGCGCTGGCCGTGCTGACGGATCGCCTCGCGGATCTCGCCCAGGTCTCCGGTGAGCTTGCCGAACGAGCGGCTGGTCATGATGCGTTGCTTGGGCTCGGCGAAGTCGTTCATTTCGATCGCGGGGATGCCCTTAAGCTCGAGCACGGTGCGTTCGAGGGTGACGCTGAAGCGTCGGCGGATGCGTTTGGGATCTTCGTTGCGCAAATCCCAGGCGGTCTTTATGCCCATGATGTGCAGGCGCTCGACCAGGCGCCGGCCGACGCCCCAGATGCCATCCAATTTGACCCGCTGCAGCAGCCCCTTGGTGTCTGGCCCATCACCGGTGAGCACGCAGACGCCGCCGTAGCCGGAGACCTTCTTCGCTGCATGGTTGGCGAGCTTGCTGAGGGTGCGCGTGGGGGCGACGCCGATCGAGACGGGGATGCCGGTGTACTGGCGCACCTGGTGGCGCAGCCGCCGGCAGTGGTCTGTGAGGGCGGCGGCCTCGAAACCGTGAAATCTCACGAACATCTCATCGACCGAGTAAGGCTCGACTTCCGGCGCGAACTCCTCGAGCACCGATTGCACCCGGGATGACATGTCGCCGTAGAGCTCATAGTTGGACGAGAGCAGCACGACGCGGCGTTGGCGCACCAGGTGCTGAATCTGGAATGCCGGGGTGCCCATCTCGATGCCGATCTGCTTGATCTCGGCCGAACGGGCGATGACGCAGCCGTCGTTGTTGCTGAGCACGCCGACCGGGACGCCCTCCAAATGTGGCTGAAAGGCGCGCTCGCAGCTGACGTAGAAGTTGTTGCAGTCGACCAGGCCGATCATACCGGGTACTCGTGAATCACTGAGCGGACCACGCCCCACACCTGGCAGTCGCAGTCGGTGAGCGGGATCGGCGCGTAACGCGGGTTGCCGGAGGCGAGATACGGCCGGTTGCCGAGCAGCTCGTAGCGTTTGACCATCAGCTCGCCATCGACCAGGGCGGCGAGGATGTGGCCGGGGCGTGGGTCGAGCGAGCGGTCGACGACGAGCAGGTCGCCGTCATCGATGCCCAGCGGCTCCATGCTGTCGCCGGCAACGGTGAGAAAGAACGTGGCAGCGGGGCGCTTGATGAGCCGCTCGTTGAGATCCAGCCGCCGGCCCTCGTAGTCCTGCGCGGGGCTGGGAAAGCCAGCTAGCCCGGCGCGAATGCGCGTCTCGGGGAAAGGTAGCTCGAGCGGGTGCGGCGAGAGTGCCGCGGGGATTGTGTGGGTGCGTGACATGGTGGTCCTTCACGTCGGTTGCTGTTTGCATATACAGTATTCAGCGAAGCGGCGCCGTGAGGCAAATGCTAATGGAATGCGCCGGCCGGTTTGGCATTCAACGCTCGACCGGATAAACCAGAACAAACAAGGGTTTGCAGGGTAGACGCATGATCGTGAATTACTTGGGCCCGCTGATTGCTGGCCTCGACCACCCCGCACTGCATGGGTACGACATCAGCCAGTTCGCGCCGAGCTGCTACCTGGTGGAGATCGGCGAGGACGCCGGCGTCGACGGGCCGCTGATCGAGGGCGACGTGCTGGTGGTCGATGAGGCGCGCACCGCTCAGCACGACGACCTGGTGATCGTGGATTGTGACGAGGAGCAGCGGCTATACCAGGCGTTCCGGCTCGGCGGGAGCCTGTTGCTGATTCCGCCGCGCGACCGGAGCGGGTCGATCCGGGCACGGCAGAACATGTTGCGGGGCGTGGTGGTGAGCCAGGCGAGGCGGTATGGGATCTACTAAGCTATTTCCAAAAATTCTTCAATTATTTGAAGCTTGTCCGCATATGTCAGCTCATTAGGATCAAGGCCGAGATTTTCTATAATGTAAGGTTTGGTTGCCTGGTATTTCTCATATACATCTACAATATTTTGTGGGCCTGTGATATGTCCATTTACATGAGAGCCGTTTAGAGCGTTTCTTATTGTCCTTATTATTTTTTCTGGATCGTTTTCGTGAGCAGAAATGTCCTGGCCTGCTATGTCTGAGATGAACTGTTGGTAGCGATATTTTTGTGTGTCCATAACAATAGCAATTTTGTTTTTTTGTTTTCCTGATCCATAGCTTTTAGCCCCTAGGAATATGCCAAGTTCAAGAGGCATGTTGAAGCGTGGAAGGTTGTTATGTGCATCAAGGTCGGTTCTGGAAATATCATGGATTCCGAAACGGCATTCGCTTATTATTTCCTTGATCTTCTCAATTCGAGTGCCTGCTGCATCAAATGTCTCTTGAGCACATCGCGGCCGAAAACCACATTTATAGATTGAGAAAAGAATGGCTTCAAATAATGGTGAGTACTGTTCATCAAAAGGGCAGTTGACGAAAATATTGTAATTGTATTGAGAAGCCATTATTCACCCCGTTTTTTTTCTAAAGCCTCTGCTATGGCTAGCTTGATCTTGTCAGTGTCTAGTCTCCTCGCAATTTTTGCTTCTTTTATTCGCGGAGTGTTTTTGTCATGATAGGACCTGACTTCGCCTATTGACCCGTCTGCTTTATGTATGACCAAGGTTGCGTTTTCGTTTTTGCCTTTCAGTGCTTTTTGGGCGTGAGCAATAGCATCTGATTTTGTCCGAAATGTTTTTGATGCAGGTTTTTTCTCAGAAGCTATTTGCCAGTGCTCTCCTGCTTTAGATACGTGGTAGTGAAGTTTCATGGCATTTCTCTCAATAGGTAGTCATGCTGGTAAAGTTTCGGTAACTTTGGTTCTTTAAGCTTTATCTGCAAGTTCTTTCGCAGGGTAAGCCATCTTTGTCCCTGTCTAGTCGCTTATTCCCACACTGATGCAGGTAGTATAGCGCCTCCTCACAAGATGCCATAGCACCGCAGGTCTTGCGAGTAGCGCAGTTGAAGCCGTCATCACTGACGGGAAGCCCTGGGTCGTTGGCTACTGATGTCGTAGGTAGGATCGCTTGGGCTGGAAGCGTCTCGTCGCTGACGTAGGGGTTGCCGCTGCCCTGGATCGCGGCGATGCGGCGGTTACGCTCTCGCTCCCACGCGTCGACGGGATCTTGCTTCGCCCAGGCCTGGAACAGTTGCTCCTGCTGCCGGCTGATGCGGATGCCGTACTCGTCGCGCATGTGCCAGTAGGTGCGGGCGACATTGCCGCGCTGGCTGGCCGGTGGCTGGAAAACGTCCTCTTCGAAGTCCACCTTCGCGCTGCACTGGCCGTACTGATAGGCGCTGGCACCAGTGGCCATGCCGTAGCGCAGGTTCGATCGGTCGCCGTTCACTTCGCCGACCGATGGCACCAGGTTGTGCAGATCCGCTTCAGCGCTGCGGAAGGTCGGGTCGGTGGCCCGGCAATGGTCACGCCCGCCTTCTTGCCAGCATTGCCGTTGTCGGCCGATATCGTAGGCAGGCATCACATGTTCCCACTCGATGCGTGCTGCTCGTTTGGCCTGCTTGCGCACCTGGTAGCCGCAGCTAGCGAGATCTGGCCCGCCTTCGAAGGTGAAGTCACAGCCGCAGTAGAAGGACTCGTCCTGATCGTAATAGACCTGGCTCTCGGCGAGCCGTTTGGCGGCGGAGAAGGAGGTGGGTGGTGCAGCCTGGGCGGAGAGCGCCACAGTTGCGAGGGTGAAGGCGAGGATGGCAAGCGGCTTCATGCGGGGTCTCCGGCAAAAGGGGCGGACTGTATCACGAGGCGAATCTATAGGGGGGAGCGGGTCGATTCGGGCGAGTCAGAGTTCGTTGGGGGCGTAGTGGTGCGCCAGGCGAGGCGGTGTGCGAAGGATCGCGGGAGTGCTTCGATATCGCTTCAATCTCGGCTTTATTTCGAGCGATCAGGATTGTGGTTAGCTGCTAGCCTGAAATTGTGACGTCCCGAATTCTCGTTCCACCCGCTGGTTCGTCTGCTGTTTACGTCATGCGGGCCCCTACTCAGTAGGGGCCCGTGTCTTGCGCAGAATTTGTGCGAAATCTCTTACAAAAAATGTCTCCAATTTCGTACGTGCAGCTTGCCGCATTGGCGTTACGTTGGGCGAACGGGGTAGGGAGACCCACAGCGCGAGTCCTCAGCCAACTCGGATGGCTGAGGCGTTTTCGTTCAGGGCCCCGTACTTTCCTGCTGTTCCTCGCCACCCTTCACCTCGCACCGCACCCGCGTGCCGAAGCCGTTGTCGTCCAGCGAATCTTCCACCTCGGTCACCAACCAGGGCGTGGCGTCTATGTCCGGCTTGAAGCCGCTCACCCGCAGCGGTGATTCGGGCAGGATGTCCGGCCGTCCGTAGGCCAGCGTCAGGTCGAACTCGGCCAGGCCGCGTTGGATGCGCTGCCACTCCGCCTGGGCGGCGTCCAGGGCGTCGGCCTCGCTGGCGTACGTTGGGCGCAGCTGCTTGGCGTTGTCGCCGCTGCCGGTGAGCACGATCTTGCGCTCGGCGCCGCTGGTGTCGTTCCAGTAGGCCTTCACGCCGCTGTAGCTGTCGCGATCGGTGACGCTGTAGCGGTGCTGGTCGCCGTCCCGGCGGGTGAGGGTGATGGTCGGCATGCTCAGCCCGCTGGCCGTCAGCGCTTCGCCGGCCTTGGTGAACAGCATCCTGCCGGCTTTGATCGCGGCGATGGCATCGTGGCGCTCGCCCAGGCGGGTGAGGAAGTTGAGGTCGGATTCTTCCGTCTGGTCGATGTGGCCGACGCGGATCCCGCCCAGCGTGTTGCCGATCACCGGGTCGAGCCCGTGGCGCTTGGCGATGGTGTCGATGATCTCGGCCACGGTGATGTCGTGCCAGCTCTGGGAGCGCTTGCCGAGCAGCGGGCCGCGCATGTCGGCCGAGCGGGCGCGGATGGTGACCTGGTCCGGCGAGCCGCTGTGCTGGACCTCGTCGACAGTGAACAGGCCCTTGTCGATCAGTCCTTCATCCTGCCAGCCATAGGCCACGCGCAGAGAGACGCCGCGGCGGGGCAGCTCGAGGGCGCCGTCGTGGTCGGCCAGGGTGATATCCAGCTGGTCGGCCTCGAGGCCGCGCTGGCTGCGCAGGCGCAGGCTGATCAGCCGGCCATTGATGCGCGGGGTGATATCGGTACCGCCCAGGGTGATGCGGTAGCTTGGGCGCCGGTAGGGGCGGGCGTTGCTGTCGCTCATGCGTAGGCCCCGGCGAGCCGGGCGATCGCCGACGTGGACAGGCTGCCGATCAGGTCGGTGCGCTCGTCATCGACGTGCTCGAGCGAGAGCGTGAACTCGATCTTGGCCGCAGCGCCGTCGCGGAAGAACGTGCTCGAGGTTTCCTGGACGCGGGGGATCACCCACAGCCCGTACTGTTTGCCGGTGCCCTCAACCAGCGGCCAGGCCTTGCCCTGGTCAGCCATGTCGCGGATCTCGTCCAGGTCCAGCCGGCCGCCTGTGAATTCCGGCAGCAGCGTGCCGGAAAGGGTGATGGTGTCGGCGCCGGGGCCGACGAACTGATACGCCGGCCTGTCGCCGACGCGGGATTGGCTGGCGTGGCGCCACTCGGTGGAGCGCTGCAGCTGCTGGTAGGGTACGCTGCGCGCCTCGAAAACGAACATGCCAAGGGCCATGAGCATGGCGGGTCTCCCGGTCTAGGAATCAGTCGATATCGCGCAGCGACGAACGTCGGCGGGCGCTGGCGTCGTGCTGTGCCTGGGCCAGCGCGCGCTGGACTTCCTGGGCGACGTACTGGGCGAGCTGCCGTTCATCCATGCCGGGCGCGGCGCTCACCTGGATGTCGCCGATCGTGATGCGGTTGTCGATGGCCTGCTGGCCACTGCCGGCGGCGATCGGCGGCCGGGTATCGAAGCGGATCGGTTCCTGCTGGGTGATGCCTGGCATCGCCGCGCTGGGCAGGGCGGCGGCACCGATGGCCAGCCCGGCGCCGGCGCGGGATACGCGCTTGGCGATGTCGGCGACGCGCTTGGCGGGCTCGTCGCGCTGGGCGTCGAACCCCTGGTTGAGGCCGTCCACGGTGTAGCCGCCCAGCTTGGCGAAGACGCGCGAGGGCGAGTTGATGTCGAGCACGTCGGCGAACCAGCCCTTCACGCTGCTGGCGATGCCGACCACCTTGTCCTTGAGCGCGGCGATCTTGCTGGTGAGGCCGCTGATCAGGCCCTCGACCGTCCAGCCGCCGAACTCGGCGAACACCCGCGAAGGTGAGTTGATGCCCAGCACGTCGGCGAACCAGCTCTTCACGCTGCTGGCCATGCCGACCACCTTGTCCTTCAGGGCGGTGAACTTGCCCGCCAAGCCGCCGATCAGGCCGTCGACGATGGCACTGCCCAGCGTCTTGAAGTTGGCGGGGATCTCGACGCCCAGCGCGGAAAGGCCGGCGGTGATGCCCTTGTAAATCAGGCCGATGGGGTTCCAGTTGAGCAGCAGCCGGGCCACGCCGCCGGCGCCTTCGCTGAACGCCGCCTTCACCTGCTGCCAAAGCCCCAGGAAGAACGCCTTGATCGGCTCCCAGTGCTTGTAGATCAGGTAGGCGGCGCCGGCGAGCGCGGCAATGGCGAGGCCGATCGGGTTGGTGAGGAAGAACATCGCCACCGTGCGGAACACGCTGCCCAGCCACAGCAGCGCCTTGCCGGCGCTCAGCACGTTGGGGCCGAACATGGCCATGGCGTAGCGCACCATGACCATCGGCCCCATGATCGAGGCCAGCATCAGCGTCAGCGCGCCGCCGGCGGTCACCAGCACGGCCAGCGCGCCGGCGACCTTGGCGAGGGTGCCGGCCAGCTGCGGGTTCTCCTTGATCCAGTTGCCCACACCGCGGGTGATGCTGGTCACGTTCTGGATCAGCTCGCGCAGGGGCCCCTTGTTGGTGTCGGTGATGCTGATACCGACCTCATCCCAGACCGATGACAGGCTCTTGAGGTCGCCGGCGATGTTGTCGGTCATGGTCTTGGCCACGCGGGCGTTCTCGCCGCCGGCCTGGGTCAGGATCTCGGTGAACTTCTCGATGCCAGCCGCGCCCTGCTGAGCGATCAGCTCGGCCATGCCGGCACCGGGTTCCTCGCCGAAGATCTCCTTGAGGTAGGCGGCGCGGTCGGCGTTGCCCATGGTCTCGGTGGCCTTGGCCACGTCGGCGAGGATCTTCGGCACGTTGCGCAGGTTGCCGTCGGCGTCCTTGGCGTTGACGCCCAGTTCCTTGAGGGCGCTGGCGGCCTTGCCGGTGGGCGCGGCCAGGCGCGTCATCATCGCGCGCAGCGTGGTACCGGCCTGGCTGCCCTGAATACCCACGTTGCCGAGCAGCCCGGCCATGGCGGCGGCTTCCTCGAGCGACAGGCCCATGGCGCGTGCCTGGGGCGCGACGTACTTCATGGCGTCGCCGAGCATCTCGAGATCGACGTTCGCCCGGGTCGTGGTGGCAGTGATGACGTCGGCTAACCGCCCCATCTCATCTGGACCAAGGCCGAAGCTGGTAAGCAGGTTGGAGCCGATATCCGCCGTGCGGGCGAGGTCGGTGCCGTTGGCGAGTGCCAGGTTGAGCATGTCGGACATCGAGGCCTTGATGGCCTCCGGAGTGAAGCCGGCCATGGCCAGAAAGCCCTGGGCGTTGGCCGCTTGGCCAGCGCTGAATGCGGTACTTGCGCCCAGCTCGCGGGCCTGGTCGCGCAGTGCTTTGAGTTGCTCGTCGTTGCCGTCCAGGCGGGTAAGGGCCTGAACGCGGGACATCGCCTTGCCGAACTCGACGCCCGGTGCCAGCAGGCGCGCACCAGCATATAGCGCGGCGCCGCCGGATGCGGCCATGCTGGCGCCGGTACCGGCCATGTTGTTGCGCATGCTCATGCCGCGGTCGTAGTTCGAGCGGGCGCGTGCGAGGGCTTTCTGCTGCTCGGCGAGGCGCTTCAGCCGCTGACGCTGCTCATCTGCCGCCTGACTCGTTTGGCTCATCTGCTCGGTCAGGCGTCGCTGATCGCGCATCAGATCGGTAGTGCTGACGCCGTTGTTCTTCAGCTGGGTCCGCAGCCGGTGAAGTTCTTGCTCTTCGCTCGAGTAGCGCTGGGTGAGCTTGCGGGCCAGGGCGACGGCTCTCTTGCGCTCGGCAGACAGCTCGGCGGTGTCGCCCTGGTTGGATTGCATCTGCTGCGACAGGCGGCGTATGCGGTCCTGCTGTTCGCGCAGGGCCTTGGCGGTGTCGCCGGACTGGTGCTTGAGGGTGCGGAAGGAGCTGACATCCTTCTGGACCGCCTGTAGTTGCTTGAGGCGGTCGCGGTTCTCCTTCAGGGCCTTGGCGGCGCCCTCAGACGCGCGATCAATCGACTTGAGCGGCCGGGTGGCCTTGTCGACCGCATCGAGGATGACTTGCAGTTTAAGATCGCGCGCCATGGCGGGCCCTGTTCAGTTGTTGTCGGCGGCACTGCGCTTGCGCGCCCGCTCACGCCAATCCATCAGTTCGCGCAGGGTGAAGTCCGCGCAGTCGGCGGGGGTCCAGTGGAAAACGATGGCCAGGTCGGCCATCGCGTCTTCCACCTGAGCAGGGAGGTTTATGCGGTCTCGCCCCGCACCCGCTTCGAGACCAAAAAACCGGCGATCTCCCCGCCGCACTGAACCAGATCGGCGGGGTCCATCTGGCGTACTTCGGGAGCGGTCAGCGAAGGGTTCGAGAGCCGCGGGATCAGCGTCATCAGCGCGTCGGTCTGCATCTGCAGTACGTCGGCTAGGTTCACGCCGCGCAGCTCGCCGGACGAGGGCTTACGCAGCGTCAGCTCGGTGATCTCGGTCTCGCCGCGCACGATCGGCGTGTCGAGGGTGACGGTGGTAGTGATTGCCTGGGCGACTTGTGCCTTGGTCATGAGGGTTGGTTCCTGTGCAATGAGTGGGTAGCGGGCGGCTTAGAGGCCCAGGCGCTGGCGGCGGCCGGCGAGGCGGTCTTCGCCGTTGACCTTGAACACCTGGTTGGGGATGTCGATCTCGATCTTGGTGGTGCCATCGATGATCAGCTTGTAGTAGCTGAGCGTGCTGGTGACCTGGTGCTCGGTGTTCTCGCCGGACTGGGCGTCGCCCATGTCGATCTCGGTGTGGCGGCCGCGCATCACGACTTCCACCGCCGCGGCTTCGTCGACGTCGTCGCGCTCGTAGCTGCCGGTCATGCGCAGCATCTCGGCATCGATGCGCGCGCTGCCGAAGTTGTCGAAGATGCTTTCGACCAGGCCGCCGACGGTCCACTGGGTCGTCATCAGGCCGTCCATGCCCATGTCGATGCCGACCGGGCCATCCATGCCGCCGCCGCGCCATTCCTCGATCTTGCGGGTGAGGGTGGGCAGCGTTACCGACTGGACGATGCCCTGCCAACTGTCGCCGTTGCTGAACAGGTTCAGGTCCTTGAGCTTCTTGGGGAGTGCCATGGGTCAGTGTCTCCTGTCAGGCGGTGGCGGCGACGCGCTCGGCGAAGTCAGCCAGGTATGAATCGGTGATGCGCTGCTGGAAGCCGAGGTCCTCGAGCGGCGGCACCGGCGTGTAGTCGTAATCGATGCGCAGCTTGCCCGCTTTCAGGGACTCCTGGGTGTTGAGCTCCTCGTTCAGCCAGGCTTGGCCGTCGACGATCAGCCGCAGGGCTTTGAGCTCGCTGAACTTGGCGTTGATGCCTTCGATGATGTCGCGGGCCAGCGAGGCGTGCATCGGCTTGTCGACCGCCCACAGGTGCGCCTCGGCGATCGTGTCGGCGAGGATCTGCGCGGTGCGGGTGTAGTTCTCGAACGGGAACAGCGATTGCGGGCCGGCGCAGGTGCGCGAGCCCCAGAAGCGATAGCCGCCCTGGTTGATCAGCGTGGTGACGTCCGCGGCGTTGAGGATCCCCGCATCGGTGTTGGGGGACTGAAGATCCCAGAACACATCGCGGTCGATACCGGTGACGCCGTTGACCACCACGTTGGAGATCGTCTTGTGCCAGCCGATCTCCTGGTCGAGCTTCGCGCGCAGGCCGAGCGCGATGGCGACGGGGCTGATCGAGACGGTGGCGGCATCGTCGGTGTCGAATGCCTGGAACTGCGGCCAGATGATCATCAGCTCGCGCGCGCCGAACTCGTCGCGGTAGGCGGTCACGTCGGTGATGGTTTCGCAGCCGTGGGCATAGGCATAGCCGAAGGCGCGCAGCTGCTGCAGCACCGAGACCATGGCGGTGGCCACCGGCTGAGTATCCAGCCCTGGCACACCGATGATGCGCGGCGTGACGCCCAGCTTCTGCTTCGCGGTCAGCAGCGCCTGCAGGCCGGTACGCTGGCCGGTCGCAGTGGTGGTGCCGATGACGTTGGCAGTGGTCTCTTCGTCGTCAATGCCCTCGGCGACACGCACCACGACGATCACCGGCTTGGATTGCTGGCCGATGGCGGTGAGGGTGTCCTTCAGCGTGCCGGTGGTGCCGGCCTTTCCGATCGCGGTGTCGACATTGGTGACCAGGGCGGGCTGGTCGAGCGGGAAGGCCGCGGCGTCGGCATCCTCGGCGGTACAGACCACGCCGATGATCGCCGTCGAGACCGTGCGGATGCTGCGAGTGCCGTCGGAGACTTCCTGGACGCGCACGCCGTGGTGGTATTGATCGAGTGCCATGGTGGCTCCTGCGCAGGTTCAGCCTGAAAAGGTGAATTCACGCAGGTATCGTGCGGCGCGCGCGGGTAGGGTGTTAGCGGGGCAGGGTGTAAGTGGAGGGGTTTACACCAAGGGAGGGGTGTAGTGGGGTAGCCCGGGCGGAGGGGCGTTGTAGTACTAAGAACTACAGAAATTGGAGGTAGCGATGACAGTGCTTGAGCCAACAGTTTCCGGGGCCATGAAATGGGCAGTGAGAAGGGGATATGAGCATTTCACCGTGCAGCGCCTAGAAAGAGCACTAAACCGTGCAGAACAGGGAGGGGTTTCTGTTCCCGATCTATGCCAGCAGGAACATCGCTTCGCCCATTTCGTTCACATGGTCAGGGCCTTGGAAAAGTGCTCAAATAATGAAATGGCTGATTACCTTTCTGACCTTTTGATTGGTGGGGTGAGGTCTGGAGATATCGATAAATGCCCAGACCGGTTTCAGTCTCTGTTGACTGCATTAGGAGATATGACGCTGACAGAAGTCGAATTGCTTTCAAAAATGAGAATGTTAGGTCTATACGCTAAAGGCGACATCGGTGAAGAAAAATGCATTGACGGAATGCGTCAGCTAAGATCGTTTGCCCGTGACAACTTTGGATACTCAAAAGATTACTTGCGCACCAGTCTAAACCGTATGGCTCGTACAGGTTTTGTAACTATTGCCAGCTCTGCGTTCTCTAGCTATGTAGATAACTATAATCTTTTGACCGAACATGCTGTCGAGCTATTTGAATACATAATATTGACTCGAAAACTCATCGAATAGCATTAGAACCAGTACGCCGAGGAAATCATTAGCCCGCCGATCGGCGGGCTAATTGCTTAGGCAGCGGCTTCCACCTGCTCAGCCTTGATCGCCTCGAGCGCAGTATCGAACTCGCCCCGGTAGTCGATGGCATGTAGCGCCTCGGCGGTTTCAGCCGCACTCAACAGGCCCTCGACGTAGCGCTCTGCGGTAAAGCACGGCTGCACATGCCGGGCGACGGCAGTGGCAATCGGGGTGATCTCGGCCAGCGTGATCGTGACCCAGCCATTCGCGCCCTTGAAGTCGGCGGCATCGACCATCCCATCGCGCAACGTTGTGTATGCCGAGTTAACCTGCGACTGGCTCTCGCGGTCGGTCCGTACGCGGGTGCCGTCCGGCATCTCTACGCCGCCGGTTTCGACGTTGAAGCGATGCGCGGCCAGCTCGCCCAGCAGCGTCTCGCGGCGGGCCGCGGTGAGCTGCGCCCATACCTCGGCATTGATCTCGCGCAGCACGCCGGGCACGTCGGTCTGGCGGTCGTTGGCAACCAGGCCGAAATAACGCGCGGGGTTGCGGCCCTCCCACCAGAGAATCGTGATGTTCTCGACCGGGTCGGCGGGGCCGTGGCGGGTCGGGTATTCCGTGGCCGGACGCCCGTCGCGGGCGTCCACTTTGACGAACTCAATCGGTTTCATTGAACACCTTTAGGTTATAAATAGACGCGGCGGACGGCTCGGACACGACCGTTATAGGTTTTGCTTCCGCCCACTTCATTGCCGTTCCGGAAAAAGACCCGGGTTACCGAACCGGTATCCGCCGAGGTGTACCCCTCAGCAGTGGTATTGCCCGACGAAAAGGCTTCGGCGCCGTAATATCTGAACGCGACAACGTTGGTCCGCGCGGGATCGCCTGAGGTGTAGTTCCCCAGCGGGGGGGCTACACGGTCGGTAGCACCATCGTCGGTGGAATTCGAATCTGCTGCTGGCTTGAGCTCGCGATACAGGATGCGCAACTCATCGATGGTGGGCAGTCGCCAGTCGCTGTAACCGCCGGACGACATCGCAGCCACGAACGAATCCGCCTCATACCAGTCGACGGTGCCGGCTGGTTCACCATCCGCTTTCTGACTGACGACCAGCGCATACCAAGCGCCGTTTTCATCCATCATCCGGCGGACAAAATACCCGCCCCCAAACGGCTCGCCGGCGTTGCCATCCTCGGGAATGAAGCTGGCCGAGGTGGTGAAGGCCACCCCCGCCGACCACTGGCTACTCGGCAGGCTCTCGCCGATATGCCGCACCTCGGCGGTGTAGGTCATCGACTCCTGAAGCACGCCCGCTGGAATGGCGATGCCGGTCTTGTTCGCGCTGTCGTTGAGCCGTTCCCACATCACCGCGCCTTGGCTGTCCCTGACGCGCCAGGACGTGGCGAAGTGCGTATCGACGCCGGCCGGGTTGGTGGCGAAGGCGCTGCATTCCAGCACCGGGGACTCGGGCTGCCCGGTCGCGCCGTCGGTCGGGGCGGTGATGCTGGGCGTGACGATGTATTGGTCGGTGGTCTCGAACCCCACCACGGCGGACCACGCCGAGGCACCCAGGCTCGCGCCGTTGTAGCGCACGCGGGCGTAATACTGCGTGGTCATGTCCAGCACGCCGGCCGGCACGCCAATGCTGGTCAGGTGGTCGGCATCGGCGGCGCTCTCCCACACCACGTCGGCGAACGCGGCATCGGTGGCGATCTGCCAATCCGCGCTGGCGTGCGTGTCGTAGTCGCCGGGGTATGTCTTGAAGGCCGTGGCTTGCAGCGTCGGCGACAGCTCGACGCCGGTGGCGCCATCGCCCGGCCCGGTCAGCTCGGGCGCGGCCACGGTCGGCGCGCCCACGGCCAGCGGGTAGGTCACGCCGGCGCCGTCGCGGGTGATGTTAAGATCCAGCGGGCCATCGGCTTCGGCCGCATCGAGCGCCAGGGTGATCGTGTCGCCGCTGCGGCTGACGGTGCCCCGGCTCGCGGTGACCGCGTACTGCGCGAAGCCATCGTAATCACTGATCGTGTAGCTGTTGGAGCTGTCGGGGTAGATCAACGCCGGGCCATCCAGCGATACGCGCGGGATCTCGAGCTCGCCGACTTCCTCGTTGCGCACGAACAGCACTTCGTCGCCGTCGACCAGCTCGCTGGCAAAGCGCATCTGCGTCTCGCCCAGGGGCTCCCAGCCCGAGCGCGGCACGCGCTGGCCATTGACGTAGGCGGCCATGCCGCGCGTGCTGACGATGGCCAGCGAAAAGGTGCGCTGGCCAGTGACAGCGACGCGGCGCTCCTCAATCGACTCGACCGCGACATTGACGCCCTCGGCGGGGTCGAACCACTCGACGTCGCCGTCGGTGTTGCTGCGTTTGCGGGCGAGTTGGTGGATCAGGCCGCCGACCGGCAGTAGCTGCGGGCGGATCTTGTCGATGTCCTGCTTGGTGGCGATGGTGATGTAGTCGCTGATCACCGCCGTGACCGACTGCGCGTTGCCGATCACGGTGTAGAGATCGAAGACGTTCTCGACCATCGAGGCGCCGGATCCGGCGGGCAGGAAATCGGGCTGGTTGCCGGCGTTGGTGTAGCTGTAGAGCAGCTCGTCACCAGTGTCGGGGTCGCGGGCGAACACGCCGAGCTCGCGGACGAAGAAGCCGTTGACCAGGCCTTCGTTGGTCATGATCACGCGCAGCCGTGATGTGCCGTCGCCGACGACCTGGTGACCCTGGATCGACAGCGAGAGCATCTCGTTATCGAGCCCGGTCATGGTCTCCCAGTTGCTGCTGGACCCGTCGCCGAGGGCGACGCGGGTGAAGGTGAGCGCGGTACCGATCTGCGCCTTGGCTTGTAGTTGCCGGCCCTGATCGGTGAGCTGAGCGCCGGGGAAGTTGGCCATTGCTTATCCTCGAATGGTGAGCTTGCGGAATTCGTGAAGCGCGCCGCGCCAGTGGCGTTGCGTGGGCTCGACCGAGATGCGGATCTCGAACGCGCGAATCGTGGTGGTGCGCGCGACGTGGTAAGCCTGGCCGGTGCGCGGGGTGGCGTTGGCCGGCGCTGGGATCGCCGGGCGTGGGCCGAGGCTTAGCTTGTTGCCCTGGGCGATCACCGAGCCGTGATAGAGCGGCATCTCGATGCGGCTGCGCACGACGACGGCTTCGAGCCAGGAGCGGGCGTTCTTGGCCGACTCGACCAGGCGGATCAGCCGGCGGTAGTCCGCCTCGCCGGTGAAGCGGCTGTCGCTGACGATGCGGAAATGGAACGGCTCGCCGCCGTAGTCGAACCACTCTTCGACCTCGGCGTCGTCGAGCACGGCGGTGACCGCGCGGGTGACCGCGGCCACGGTGCCCTTGTGACGATGGATGAATACGGCGGCGTCAATCGCGTCACGCTTCTGCTGTTCCGTCCAATCGGTGTCCCACTCGTCGACGCTGTAGGCCCAGGCCAGCCAGGGCAGCACGTGGGCCGGGCAGTCTTGCGGCGTCCACAGCGCCGCGATGGGCACCTCGATGTCGCCCAGCGCGGCATTGGTCGTCGCGGCGGCACGCTCGAGCGGCGTGCTGTTGGGCGGCAGCAGGCTGGCGTTACTCATCGACTCCTCCCAGCGTCACGTTGATAGCGGTGGCATGGGCCGCCTGCTGCGGAGTGGCGACGATGTCGGCAGTGGGTGAGGCCAGCGCGACGTTCTGGACGCCAGCGACATGCAGCGCGGCGTAGAGGCCGGAGAGGGTGACGTCCTGGCCGAGCCGGCGGCGGGCGGCGAGGTAGTCGGCTAGCTGCTGCTCGGCGGTGTCGCGCACGGTGCTGCCGTCGGGCCCGGGGTAGATGGTCAGGGTCGCGTCGACGGTGAAGGGCAGGATCTCTGCCGAGGCGACGGTGACGCGGTCGGTGAGCGGGCGCACGTCGTCGGCATCCAGCGCAGACTGCACGGCGGCGACCAGGTCGGCCGGTGCCTCGCCGTTGCCATCGCGGGCAAGGATCGTCACGGTCACGTCGCCGGGTGCCGGGCTGGTCACGCTGGCATCGAGCACCCGGGCATCGGCGCCCAGGGCGTGCACCTGGTAGGCCGATGCCGGGCCGGCGGTGGTGAACCCCTCGAAGCTCAACTGGATGCGGCGGCGGTAATCACTGTTGCTCTCGTAGGTCGGCGCGACCGGCGGCACCGCGGCGGGGTCGCCTCCGTCGAGGGTGAGGCGCTCGACGTTGTAGCGCGCGCCGATCTGGTCGAGATCCGCGCCCTGGGCATAGGCCAGCATCGTCGCCTTGGCGGCCTCGTTCACGCGTTGCCGCAGGATCAGTTCGCGATAGGCGTTCTCCTGGAGCATCTTGGTCAGCGGCTCGGACTCGAGCTCGAGGGTGGCGGCGATGTCAGCCTGCCCATCGGCCGGGTACAGGGCAATGAGCGCGGCTTTGCGGGACGCGAAGATCGTCTCGAAGTCGAGAGCTTCGACGACGTCGGGTGCTGGTAGCTGCGAGAGGTCGATGGGGGTGGTCATGACAGTGGGACCTCCAGCGTCACGGTGTCACCGTTGTCGACGCGGCGCGCAGTCATGACCAGGTCGAGCCGCCCAGGGCGCTCGGTGGAGACGAGGCGCTTGATCTGCTGGACGCGGAGCCGCGGTTCCCACTTCATGATCGCGACGACAGTGGCCGAGTAGGCGCGCAGCGCCGTGGCACCATGCAGCGGCTGGTCGATGAGTTCGGGCAGCAGCGAGCCATAATCGCGGCGCATGACGCGGCTGCCGATCGGCGTGGTGAGGATGTCGCGCACCGACTGCTGGATATGCTCGAGCGTGTCGAGGGTGCGGCCGGTCTGGGCGTTCATGCCTGGCACGGTCAGCCCCCCGCGAACACGTTGGAGGAACCACCCGCGACGGTAGAGCCACAGGCGACGGGGTCGCCGATGCGACCGAGCGCCTTGCCATTGGCATAGACCGTCGAGGATCCGCCGCCGAGCGCGCTGGCGTGCGTCTCGGGAATCGCCGGGCAGGTATGTGACGCCCATGCATCGCCCGCGCGGTGGGCGGCAATGCCGTTGACGAAGACATCACCGGAACCGCCGGTCGACGGGCGCGGTGGCCAGCATCCGTGACCGGTACCGCTATCGCCTTTGCGCGTGACTGCAGGCATATCGGCTCCTGGTTATCCTGGTCAGTTGAGGTCGATACGGGCGCCGCGGATAGCGACGTTGCCCGCGGCGGTGATCGATATGTCGGCGCCGGATTCGATGGCGATCGCGCCTGCAGCCGTGACGCTGGCCGAGCCGGGCAGTTCGGCGCGCAGGTAACTGGCCTGATGGTCGTACTCGAGCACGGCCCCATCGGGGAAAACGCGACGCCAGAGATCGCCGCTGTTCGCCGGCGCCGGGCTGGCGTCGCTGAAGATACCGGTCAGCACGATGCCGGATCGCGGGTCGCCGCCGGGCGAGAACACGATGACCTGCTCGCCCACGGTGGGCGGGTCCCAATCGCGCGTGGTGCCGGCGCGAGATTCGATCCAGGGCAGCCAGTCAGTCAGCAATTTGCCGGACTGGATGCGCACGCGCGCGGCTGCGTGATCCACGGCGGCGATGGTCCCGAGGCGGATCAGGTTGTGCAGCAGGCGGGTGAGCTCGACGATGTTCATGCCGCTATCGTGCGGTGGTGGGGTGGGCAGGCGAAGCGGGGCCCGGTGTCGAGGGCGAGTCTTACACCGAGCCCAGGTGGGTCAGCAGTGAATCGAGGATGACCTCGCGATCCTGGTCGGTGAAGCCGAGCAGCTCGCGCTGCGGATACTCGATTGTCGGGCCGTCCCGGTCGACGCGGTCGCGCAGGCCATACTGGTGCGTCTTTGCGAGCCGGGCGACGTTGCCGAAGAAGCCCACCATGGCGGCATCGCCGCGCGCCGTGGCCTTGAGCCACTTGGCGGTGGCCAGCTTGCCGAACATGGCCTTGCGACGAATGCTGCCCTGGCGGGCCAGCCACTTCTGGGGCTTGCGGGGTGCGTAGGGCGTGCCGTCCGGGTTGGTCTGCGACCTGATGCGCTCGCGCTGGCTACGGCGCAGGTCGCGGGCGATCGCCCGGGCCAGCCGGCGGCGCTCTTTGGCTTCGAGTCGGGCCAGCAGCGGGGCGGCCCAGTCCTCGAGCGCCTGCAGATTGTCAGCCATTGGGAGAGTCCCATTCGCTGGTCAGCATCCAGTCTTGCTCACCCGGCTCGCGAGTGTAGATCTGCCAGTGCGTGGTCGGGCAGGTGTCGCGCTCGAAACGCGGCAGGGCGTGCTCGACTTGGATGCTCCCGTTGTCGCAATCGACCTTGGCGATCACGCGCTCGGTCAGCTGGACGCGCAGCGCGACGTCCACCGATTGGTTGCTGAGGATCTCGGCCTCGAACGTTACCGCCTCGGTGGGGTCGGCGTCCGGCTGGTACTCGGCAAGCCACTGCAGCAACGGCAGCATGACGGTGTCGAGATCGTCGGCGAAGTCGGTCAGTACCAGCTGCGCGGCGAACTGGTACTCATGCGACAGGTTCTCGCCGCGGCGAAACTCGATGCTGCCATCCTCGACGAAGGTGAGCAGCCGGTCAGGATCCCGGGCGAGGCCCGGCACCGCGTTGATCAGGTGTGTGCGCAGCAGGTGGAGTTTTTTCATCGCTCGACTCGTGGCAGGTGATGATCGCGTCGACCTCGGCGGCACAGTACGCCCAGGCGGCCTCGGTACGCTCAAGCTGCAAATGCAGCTCGCCGTTAGTGGTCGGCGAGCTCGCCGGCAGCGTGCAGGGACTCGGAGTCGCGCAGTGATTGACGATAAGCGTCGGCGCCGGTGACGGCGGGGCGCTTCCGCAGGCGGACAACAGCAGCAGGGAGGCGAGTATCGGCCCACTCGCGTAGCGCTTGGTTCTCACGTTGCAGCTCCTGAATGGTGGCGAGGCGATCGGAAGCGGTGCGCTCGAGCTCGGCCTGTTGGCTGGCCAGCGCTCGGCGCTGGGTGTCGAGGCGGGCGGCGTTATCCCACAGTGCGCCGATGACCAGCTGGCTCTCCCGCTCATTCTGCTGGGACTCAGCGAGGCGCTGCTCGGCGAGATGCGCACGGGCTTCGGCGGCCTCGCCGCGCTGCCAGAGCGCCCAGGTAACGAGCACGACCAGGGCGAGGATTAGGACTGCGGCGATCAATCGGTTCATGGCTGGCCCGTCTCTGCCAATTTTGTGCGCCTATCGAGGCCGATCAGGCACAGCTCGCGCTCGGTGGCGCGGCGCTTGACCAGCCCGGCGAGTTTGCGGCCGTTGGCGTAGACCCAGCGCGAGAGCTCCCGGCAGGCACCGCGCACGTCGCCGTCGTTGAGCTTGCGCAGCAGCGTGGACCGGGCGAACTGGGTCTCGCCGACGTTGTAGACGAAGGAGGCCAGGGCTGCGCGTCGCCGGGGCGGCAAGTCGACCTCGACGCGCCGATCTACAGCGTCGAAGGCGTCGCCGAGATCCTCGGCTAGCAGGGCCCGGCATTCGTCCCGGTCCAGGGTCTGGCCGAGTTGGACGCCTTCGGTGTGGCCGTAGCAGATCGTCGGGATGCCCACCGGGTCCTGGTAGGCGGTGGGGCGGTAGCCCTCGTAATAGGAGACGACGGCGGTGGCGATGCTCAGCGAGCCGGTCACCGCGCCGATGGCGATACGGCGCTTAATGTTCACGGCGGCGCTCCCAGTAGCGGCGGAAGCGGGCGATGTAACGCGGCACGAGGAGGCCGATCTGGAGCGCCAGATAGAGCAACGTCAGCACCGTGACCCAGTCGGCGGGCGTCATGCCGCCGACATGCATCATCGAGACGATCGCCGGCGGCGCGACCTTGGCGCCCTCGGTGGTGATTTCGAATGGCTGGCTCATGCAGGCCTCGGTCAATCCCAGAGCTGCACGGTCGGTGCACTGCTGGGCTGTTGGGTGATGTCGGGCAGCTCTACTGGCGTGCCATGAGGCAGAACCGGGCCGAGCTCGGCGATGCCGGGATTCGTCTGCAGTACTTGTTCGGTGACGCCGGCCGTACGGCCGTAGGCGCGGTAGCAAATGGCATCCAGCGTGTCGCGCTGCTGGGCATAGACGAGCCGAGGCATCAGATCAGCTCGACGGTGCAGTGCGGGCGGCCCTCGATCTCGCTGATCGCCCACACCGCGTCGCGGCGGTAACTGTCCGCCGGCTCGATGAGGCTCTCGCTACGCTCGCGGCCGCTGTTGGTGGCATCGTAATCGGCGTAGCGCTCGATCAGGCTGGCGTGCGCCATGGAGAACACGGCGCGCTGGTAAAGACCGAGATAGACGCCCGGCGCTTGCCAGATCGGCACCGGTACCGCATCCACCGTGGCGTGGCCGGCGTCGATCTGCCGGGCCTGCCAGTCGCGCAAGGTGCGGTTGACGGTGGCGATCGCGGCGAGCAGGGCGCCTTCGATCCGCGCGGGCGTGATGGTGCCGTCCAGGCGGTGGTTTTCGCGGAAGGCAGCGGGGTCGATGTCGGGCCAGAAACCGTTGTTCGTGACTGGCTCGGCGGTTGCGGCAGTCGTGGTGCCGGCAGATACGAAGCTGCTCATCGTGGCTCCTGGTTAAAAGGGGGTGGGCGACACGTCGAGCCATGACGAGTCATTGCTCTGGCGTCGCGCCCCCTGACGTCGGCGGTCGACTCGGTTGGCCGTCAGCCCTGGTTGTCACCAGGGGCCTGGGCGGCGGCATTCTGTTGCTTGAGCTCACGCTCGATGCGCTCGAGATCCTTCTTCACGCCAATCCGCTCGTTGAGCCCCAGGGCGCGTTCCAGGCTTGCCTGGGCTTCGCTCAGCTGGCCAGCGGCGCGCAGGGTGTAGCCGAGTGCCTTGTAGAGCTTGGCGCGCACCTGGTCGTGCATGTCGGCCTGGCGGGTCATGGCCTCGACGTCGATCAGGTTTTTGAGCAGAACGAGAACGTCGGTGCCTTCCTCGTCGAGCTGCTTGAGCGCCTGGTCGGCGACTTCCTCGGCGATGATCGCCGCAGTCGAACGCTCGAACTGATCGGGCGGGTTGAGATCGTGTTTGAGCGCGTAGCGGGCGATGGCCACCGCGCCGGCGATGTCGCCGGCATCGATGCGCCACAGCATGATGCGCATTAGCAGGTCATCCTGGGCGCCGGTACCGCCCTCGAGCACGCCGGTGACGTAGTCGGCGTACTTCGGCAAGATCTCGCGCTTGATCTCGGCCTTGCGCTCCATCGACTGGGTCGACTTGAGGCGGCGGTAGTCCTCGAACAGGGCGGCCTGCATCAGCTCGTAGGCGTCGCCCTGCATGGGTTGATCGCCGGCGGCCTCCGCCGCCTGGGCGGCGGAGACTCGCTGGAAATGGCGTCGGGCTGGGCTGGTCATCGATCCCCCTTACGCGGCCGAGAAGTCGCCGAGCTCGATGTTCTCGATCAAGCAGCCGGCGCCGAAGTCCTCGACGACATAGGCGTCGTTCGAGCTCTCGTAGTTCTCGATGCGGTTGCGCTTGGGGTTCTCGCTGACGTAGCGGCGGCGGGCGCCGGTCTGCCAGTAGATCGAGAGGTTATCCAGCGTGGTGACCATGATCGCGTTGTCGGGGAAGAACGGCACGTCCATGCCCTGCAGCCCGCCGATGCGCTTCTGGCTGATCACCATGTCGGCGGCCATCTGCTCGGTGGGTGGCTGGTCGGTATTGAGCAGCGGGAAATACTTGTCGGACATCAGATCGCGGCCCACCAGCACGACCAGGCCCGGCACGCGGCGGTACCAGGGTTCGAGCAGGCTGTTGACGGCGTCGTAGACCAGGGCGTCGAGGTTGTTGTAATCGCCGCCCGGGCCGACCTTGACGGTACCGGCCGTGGCACCGTCGGCCATCACCCGCGCGGGCGCGTTGGTACGGTACTGCTGCAGCCAGCCGATGTTGACGTCCTCGAGCATCGGGTTGGCGACGCGGTCGGTCTGCACCGCGGCACTGGTGCCGTTGAAGCCGATGGTCATGCGGTCGAGCGCCTGCTGACGCACGATGGCGTCTCGGAGCAGTGCTTGGAAATTCGGGAACTTGGCCCAGGCGTCGATCTTGTTGTAACCGAGGTGGGTGTCGAACTCGGTCATTCGGCACTCGTAGCCCAGGGCATCCAGCGTCGACAGGTCGCGGGTCTGGCGGTCCTGGTTGGCCACATTCGTGCGACCGGCGATCGGGCCGGACACGCCCAAGGCGAGTTTCTCGCCCTTGAGCTCATCGACGCCGATCATGTTGATGCGGTTCAGGAAGTCGCTCGACTCCTGAATGCGCTTTTCCAGACGCTGCTGGACGCTGGGGTCCACGGCGAATTTCTGGGTGGCGTCGGGCACGCCGTTGAGTTTCGCCACCTGACCGGCGAACTGGTTGAAGAGGATGCGGGTTTCGTTGCGCATGAGCGGGTCGAGTCCTTAGCAGTCGGTGACGAGTGCGCCGTCGTTGCCGGTGGCACGCTTACGGTGATGTTGTTGACCGGGTTCGTTGTCGAGCTTGGTGTAGAGCTCGTCGAAGCTGCGCTTCAGCGACTCATGGGCGTCCTTGAGCTCGCTGAAGGCGGCGGCGGAAGGGCGCGCTTTCAGGTCGGCGGCCAGGGCGCTGTGTTTCTCGACGAACAGTTCCAGCGTCTGCTCGAGCTCGGCGCGGAAGGCGGTGAAACCGGCCTCGGTCTTGGCGTCGTGCTTCTTGAACAGCGCCTTGACGCGATCGGCCAGCGACGGGCCCTTGTCGGCCGGCGCTTCATCGCTGAAATTCAGCTCGGTCTCGACCGCGGCGGAGAACACGTTGCCGGGCTTCTGCTTGCGCGCGGCGAGCGGCGAGGATTCACCGGCCTGGCGTGAGAATTTGAGCATCTCGGTACCCAGGCTCGCCGGCGAGTCGGTGACACCGAGGCCCTCGAGGTAGGCTTCACCGGTACCGGCGAAATCCGGGTCCACCTCGATGGAGGTGTAGACCTTCTGGCGCTGCTGGTTGATTTCTTTCAAGCGGTCGGTGGGGTCGATCTCGGCGAACAGGCCGAGCTTGGTGACACCGCCGATCTCGACCTCTTTAGCCTCTACGGCGGTGATGTCGCCGAGGGCCTGGAATGGGCCGTCCGCGAACATGCCGCGCACGTGCTCCATCCACACGCGGGCGCCGTATTTAGCGGGGTCGTAGTTCTTGGCCATCTGCTCGATCCACTCGCGCGTGATCGTGCGGCCGTCGGTGGTGGCGCCTTCGGTGGCGACGCGGAACTTGGCCATTGGTGCCTCTCGGGTTGTTGGTCGGGGCTTTGGTCGGAGCGTTGGTCGGGGCAATGGCGTCAGGTTCCGCGCACCGGCGGCCGGGCTCAACGCGCGGCCGGTGTGAGTCGGCGCACTTACACCGAGGCCCGCAATAGCCCGCGCGCGCGCGCGGGTACGCTGGGCGGCATGACCGCACCGACACCCGACCTGGACAGCCACGACGCCTCGCGTCTCTCCGCCCGGCACCTCTACTGGACCGGGTGGCGCATCGCGCGTATTGCCGAGTTTCTCGATCTGCCGCGGGCGACCATCGACAGCTGGAAGAAACGCGACGCCTGGGACGACGCCTCGCCGACCCAGCGCATCGAGGGCGCGCTGGAAGCGCGCATGGTTCAGCTGATCTGGAAGGAGCAGAAGGAAGGCAAGGACTTCAAGGAGATCGACCTGTTGGGCCGACAGGTCGAGCGGCTGGCCCGGGTGCACAAGTACGAGGGCAGCGGCAAGGAGAGCGACCTCAATCCCAACATCGAGCGGCGCAACGCCGGCGAGAAGCGCAAGCCGGCGCGCAACGATGTCGGCGACGAAGGGGTGATCCAGATCGTCGAGGCCTTCGAGGCCTCGCTGTTCGATTACCAGCGCGGCTGGTACCGCGCCGGCCAGCACGAGCGAATCCGCAACCTGCTCAAGTCGAGGCAGATCGGCGCCACCTGGTACTTCGCCCGCGAGGCGATCGCCGATGCCCTGGAGACCGGCAAGAACAAGATCTTCATGAGCGCCTCGAAAGCACAGGCGCATATCTTCCGGCACTACATCGTCCAGTTCGTCAAGGAGGCCACCGGCGTCGAGCTCAAGGGCGATCCGATCATCCTGGCCAATGGCGCCGAGCTCCACTTCCTGGGGACCAATGCCAAAACGGCGCAGGGTTATCATGGCGACACGTACCTGGATGAATATTTCTGGATCCACGGCTTCGAGACCTTCCGCAAAGTGACCAGCGGGATGGCGATGCACAAGAAGTGGCGCCAGACCTACTTCAGCACGCCCTCGAGTGTCGCCCATGAGGCCTATCCGTTCTGGACCGGCGATCGCTTCAACAAGCGCCAGAAGAAAGCCGACCGGGTGAAGATCGACGTCAGCCATTCGGCGCTGAAGGACGGGGCGCGCGGGCCGGACGGCCAATGGCGCCAGATCGTGACGATCGAGGATGCGATCGCCGGCGGCTGCGACCTGTTCGACATCGACCAACTGCGCCTGGAGTACTCCGACGACGAGTTCGCCAACCTGCTGATGTGCGAGTTCGTCGACGACACCCAGTCGGCATTCCCGCTGGCGATGATGCAGAAGTGCATGGTCGACAGCTGGGACGCCTGGCGGGATCTCAAGCCTTTCGCGCCGCGCCCGTATGGCGAGTATCCGGTCTGGATCGGCTACGACCCGGCCGGCGATGGCGAGGAGGGCGACGGCGCGGGGCTGGTGGTCGTGGCGCCGCCGCGCTCGATGGAGGGCAAGCACAGGATTCTCGAGAAGCACCGCATCAAGGGGCGTGACTACGAAGCGCAGGTGGAATTCATTCGCGGCGTGACCCGACGCTACAACGTGACGTTCATCGGCATCGATACCAACGGCTTGGGCGAGCCCGTGGCGCAACTGGTCGCCAAGTTCTTCCCCACCGTGACCCGCTATCGCTATACGCCCGAGGTCAAGTCGCGGTTGGTTATGCAGGCCCAGCAGATCATCAACAAAGGCCGACTCGAATTCGACGCCGGCGCAGTCGATATCGCTCAGTCGTTCATGGCGATCCGACGTGAGCTCACGGCCGGCGGGCGCCAAATGACTTACACCGCCGGACGTAACAACCAGACCGGCCACGCCGACCTGGCGTGGGCAACCATGCATGCCCTGCATAACGAACCCCTCGACGGGCCGCTCGACCACGGCACCGGTCGATCAATGATGGAGATGTTTGGATGACGACCGAAACCCCAGCCGGCAAGCCCCGCGTGCGCGTGCCGGCCTATCACGTCGAGGACGAGGCTAATGCCGCGCCGGCGCCCGCTAAGGCCAAGGCGGAGGCGTTCAGCTTCGGCGACCCAGTGCCAGTCACCGATGGCTACGATTTCTTCTATACCGGCTGCTGGATGCTGGGCAACGAATGGTACGAGCCGCCGTTCGACTTGCCGGCGCTCGCCCAGACCTACCGGGCCACGGCGCATCACGGCAGCGCGATCCAGGTGAAGCGCAACATCCTGGTGCGTTCGTTCATCCCGCATCCGTTGCTCAGCCGCCAGGCGTTCAGCGCGCTGGCCACCGACTACCTGGTGTTCGGCAACTGCTACCTGGAGCGGATCTTCGGCCGGCTCGGCAAGCTGCTCGCCTTGCGCCCCGCGCGGGCCAAGTACGTGCGCCGCGGCGCCGATCTCGATCGCTACTTCTGGGTGCCCACCTGGTCGGATCGCAGCGAATTCCCGGCCGGCAGCCTGATCCACCTGCTCGAGCCCGACATCAACCAGGAAGTCTACGGCGTGCCCGACTACCTGGGCGCGCTGCAGTCGATCTACTTGAACGAGAACGCCACGCTGTTCCGCCGCAAGTACTACCTCAACGGTTCTCACGCTGGGTTCATCATGTACGTCTCCGATGCCGCCCAGAACCAGGAAGACATCGACTCGATGCGCACCGCGTTGAAGGAGTCGAAGGGCGTCGGCAACTTCCGCAACCTGTTCCTCTACAGCCCCAACGGCAAGAAGGACGGCATCCAGATCATCCCGATCTCGGAAGTCGCCGCCAAGGACGAGTTCGCCTCGATCAAGAACATCACCCGCGACGACCAGCTCGCCGGCCACCGGATCCCGCCGCAGCTGATGGGCATCATCCCCAACAACACCGGCGGTTTCGGAGACGTCGAGAAAGCGGCCAAGGTGTTCGTGACCAACGAGCTCGAGCCGGTTCAGGCCGTGTTCAGCGAGATCAACGACCTCCTGGGCCAGAAAGTGATCCGGTTCCGGCCGTACTCACTCGAGGCCGACCAGCCAGCACCTACCGACCCCATCCGCTGAACCCTCTGCACTGCAGCTGCCAGCCGCCCACTCGGGCGGCTTTTTTGTGCCCGCTCGGCGCGCACGGCCCAGGGCCCGGCCAGCCCCTGGCGACAGCCAGCCGCGCCCCCTGGCGCGCCGTCGACACCCCGCCCCGCCTGCGCGCTAAACCTGTGTGTTTTTGGGCGCCCATGCGCCTGGCTGGAGGCCGCGCAGATACAGGGCCGAGCGATGGTCTGGAGGCTGGGTTTTTCCATGCGGATTCATGCGAACTCAACCGGACGACGTAGGAGACGAAGGGCAGGTAGATGGGAAGGGTTCTCAGAGAATGGCAGGGGGGCTGGGAAAGGAGTAATGGAAGTAATTCTGCTGAAATTGGCGCGTAAGTTGCTGATCTAGTTGAAGTCGAGCGTTACCCCTAAAAGGTAACAAGGAGTAATGCAAAAAGTAATGCTTTCGCAAGTTGCTGTTTTTAAAGGATGTGGAGAAATAGAAAAATCACTCTTCAAAAAGGTAACGCGTTACTTCTGCATTACTTAAACGTTACCTTTTGGACACTCGTTTGAAACCTATTCTAATCAATGAGATATGGCGATTTTTGGCGACGCATTACCTTTGTTACCTTTTTCCGAGCCCCCCAGCAATTCTGAAGGTCGGGGCGCTATCCTGCGTGTACGCACGCGTCGCACGCATATTCAGCTATGGAAGTGGGAACGCGCTGGGAACAGATGAAAGCGCTCGTTGGCTGTTGTCACCCCATAGATCAATGCCTTAGAATGCCAATCGGCGGTAATGATGGGTTCGAATCCCTCCCCCTCCGCCACGAGATAAAGAAGGGGCCAGGTCTACGATCTGGCCCCTTTGTCGTGTGCGGCGTTATGCTCATCCTCGGGCCTGTGGCGCCGGGTGGTCGTGCAGGGTGTGCTCATCGCCGCTCGGAAACGGCCGGGAGCCGAGGGGCGCCAGCCACCACGGTACGTAGCGTTAAATGGGCGAATTTCGAGACTATTTCTGTCACCCCTGCGCCACGTTTGGACGCCGGCCGGCTTGTACAAAGTGATCCGTTCGGGTTTCAGGCGGTCACCGGGTCAGCCGACCAGGGGCTTATCGCAAGAGAGGTTATATGACAGGACGAATCGTGATCGGTTTGATCTTGAGCCTACTATTGATCCTGCCGTCGACGGGTCAGGCCGTGGCCAACCAGCGGGGTGCGGTCTGGTTGCTGGTCGATGAAGCCTCCTCGACGTTGCGTGTCTATCGTGGCGAGCGCGAAATCGAGCGTTTCCATCCCATATCGGTTGGGCGACGCGGCGTCTCCCAGGCGCGTTTGCGCGGCGATATGAAGACCCCGGCGGGGGAGTTCCGCATCAATTGGATCAATCGTGACAGTCATTTCAACATCTTTCTCGGGCTCGATTACCCCAATCTGGACAATGCGCGTCAGGCGCTGCAAAGCGGCGTGTTCAGTGAGGTCGAGTTCGATCGCTACCTCGCTTATTATCGTCGCCACGGTGCGCCGCCACAGGATACCGTGCTGGGCAGCAACATCGGGATACACGGCCTGGGCAAGGCCGACCCGTCGATTCATGAGCAGTTCAACTGGACCGAAGGTTGTGTCGCGGTGACCAATGCCCAGATAGAACGCTTGGCGGATCTGGTACAACTTGGCACGAGAGTTATCATCCGCTAGTTTCTAGGGTGGAAGTGATGCATAGTAGGCGGCATCATGGAAAACGAGATTCATTGACGGCCATGGGCCGAACGTGAAAGCCTGCCAAGCAGGAATTAACCAAGAACCAAGGAATGATGGTAAGGAGAACATTATGGTTAAAAGTTTCAGCAGTGCTCTCAAGCTCTCCGCGCTCGGTCTGTCCATGCTGGTAATGGCAGGCTGTGCCGCCCAGGGTGGCGAGCAGCAGTCCTGGATGGACAAGACGGATTCGGATGTCGCGGAAGCACGCAGCATGGCCAATGAAGCTCTGAGCACCGCGAATTCCGCTCAGCGCGACGCCCAGGCTGCTCTGCAGATGGCCCGTGAAAACCGTCAGGCCATGGATCGCATGTTCGAACAGTCCATGCAGAAGTAAACGCTGGTTCCCCCGTGCCGCCAGCGGCGGCACGGGTCAGTGTTCAGGAAGGCCCTGTCGATATCGGCAGGGCCTTTTGCGTTTCTTCCCACCAGTAGGGGTTGGCCACCAGGTAGAGCTTGCCGTACAGCGAAGGGTCGTCGGCGAAACGGTCGAACCGGGGCTGCATATCGAGAAGCTGCAGGGCCACCGGCATGCCGCTTGGCGACTCGACCTCTGCACGCAATTGTCCATAGTCGACCGGATACTCGCGCTTCTCGACGACCGAGGAAACGGCGCTCAACGCATCGGTAACGCGGCTGATCGGCGTGCTGGCCTGCTCTTCGAGGCCGGGATAGGCCTGGATATACAGGATGTCGTCCGACCACCCCAGCTTGAGGGTTTCGTTGATCAGGCGCACTTGGGTGCCGACCGGCAGTCGCGGGAAAAGCTGCTCGATATCCTCGGGCAGCATGCGGATACAGCCATGGGTGACGCGCATTCCCACGCCCTGGGGCTTGTTGGTGCCGTGAATCAGATAGCCCGGGATGTCCAGGCGCATCTTGTACTTGCCGAGCGGGTTGTCGGGCCCGGCCGGGACGACGCTCGGCAGGTTGTCGCCGCGCTCGGCATGCTCCTTGATGATCGACTGGGGCGGATACCACAGCGGGTTCTCGATCTTGTCGATGATGCGCGTGGTTCCCAGGGGTGTTTTCCAGTCCATGCGGCCGACGCTGATCGGGTAGGTCTCGACCTGGCGCGTTTCGCCTTCCTCGTTCGGCGGGTAATAGTAAAGTCGCATCTCGGCGACGTTGACCACCACGCCTTCGCGCGGCCCGGGTGGCAGGATGAAGCGGGTCGGCACGGTCACTTCGGTACCGTCGCCGGGTAGCCACATGTTGAGCTTGGGGTTGGCGCGGCGCATCTCCTCGAAGCCCACGCCATAACGATGGCCGATCTCGATCAGCGTTTCCTCGTGCTCGGAGGTGGCGGTCTGTACCTCGCCGATCACGTCGCCGTTCTCGGGCAGGCGGTAGTGCCCGACCGGCAGGCCATCGCTGGTGGTAATGGGGCCTGCGGCCTGCAGCAACGGGGAGAACCCCACGCAGAACAGAGTGGTCAGACGCAACAGGCGTCTGGTCTGGTTCACAATCGGCATGGACAATGAGCCTATTCGAGAGTGCCGTCGGGGCACGGATAGATTTCTGGCATTCTGGCGAAATTCCTGGCCAAGGCAAGCGTTCCCGGCTACGCCGGGGCAATAATTTCCACCGCCCGATCAGGCGGCTTCGGCCTTGCGATTGAGGGTCTCCAGCAGGGCCTCGAGGGCGGCGAAACGCTGTTCGCCATCAGCCATTTCGGCGTTGAAGCGCAGGGTGTCGGCACCGTCGAGCCGGTAGTGCTGGGGATCCTGCTGGATCAGTTGCACCAGTGTCATGGGATCGATCGCGGGGTTGGCGCCGAAAATGATGCGACCGCGTTCGTCACCGGCCTCGAGACGCACGATGCCCAGGCGCTCGGCGCGCTGGCGCAGCCGAGTCTGGCGGAACAGCGTCTTGACCGGGCCCGGCAGCAGGCCGAAGCGGTCGATCATCTCCACCTGCAACTCCTTGAGGTCGGCCTCGTTCTCGGCGTTGCTGATGCGCTTGTACATGATCAGGCGCTGCTGAACGTCGTGCAGGTAGTCGTCGGGAATCAGCGCTGGCAGGTTGAGGCTGACCTCGACCCCTTCGTCCAGCGGGGCCTCGATGTTGGGTGTCTTGCCGGCGCGAATCGCTTTCACCGCCCGGTCGAGCATCTGCATATAGAGGCTGTAGCCGATGGTTTCCATCTGGCCGCTCTGTTCGTCGCCGAGCAGTTCGCCGGCGCCGCGGATCTCCATGTCATGGCTGGCCAGGGTGAAGCCGGCGCCGAGATCCTCGGCCTGGCCGATCGCTTCCAGACGCTTGATGGCGTCCTTGCTCATCGCCCTGGGCGGTGGTGTCAGCAGATAGGCATAGGCCTGGTGGTGGCTACGCCCGACCCGTCCGCGCAATTGATGAAGCTGGGCCAGGCCGAACTTGTCCGCCCGCTCGATGATGATGGTGTTGGCGCTGGGGACGTCGATGCCGGTCTCTATGATCGTCGAGCAGACCAGCACGTTGAACCGCTGGTGGTAGAAGTCGGACATGATTCGCTCGAGGCTGCGCTCGGGCAGCTGGCCATGGGCCACGCCGACCCGCGCCTCGGGGATCAGATCGCGCACCTTTTCCGCCGTCTGCTCGATGGTCCTGACCTCGTTGTGCAGGAAGTACACCTGACCGCCACGCAGGATCTCGCGGAGCAACGCTTCCTTGACCACCGCCTCGTCGCGCTGCTGGACGAAGGTCTTCACCGACAGTCGGCGTGCCGGCGGGGTGGCGATGATCGACAGGTCGCGGATGCCGTTCATCGCCATGTTCAGGGTGCGCGGGATCGGTGTCGCGGTCAGTGTCAGGATATCGACCTCGGCACGCAGGTTCTTCAGCCGCTCCTTCTGCGAGACGCCGAAACGGTGTTCCTCGTCGATGATCAGCAGGCCCATGTTGGGCAGCTTGACGTTCTTGGAGAGCAGCTTGTGGGTGCCGATGACGATGTCGGCACGGCCCTCCTCGATGCGCTTGAGGGTGTCGGCCTGGCCCTTGCCGCCGGTAAAGCGCGAGATCAGTTCGACCTGGACCGCGGTATCGGCGAAGCGGTCGCGGAAATTGTCGTAATGCTGCTGGGCGAGCAGGGTGGTGGGCACCAGCACCACCACCTGACGCCCGGAATGCACGGCCAGGAAGGCCGCACGCATGGCGACCTCGGTCTTGCCGAAGCCGACATCGCCGCAGACCACCCGATCCATCGGCTGGCTGGCCGTCATGTCACCGATCACGGCATGGATGGCGGCGCGCTGATCGGGGGTTTCCTCGAACGGGAAGCTCGCCGCGAAGCGCTGATACTCCGCCCCGGGCTGGTCGCTGGCGAAACCTTGGCGCGCCTCGCGACGGGCATAGACGTCGAGCAGCTCGGCGGCGGTATCGCGAATGCGCTCGGCGGCCTTCCTCTTGGCCTTGTCCCAGGTGTCCGAGCCGAGCTTGTGTAGCGGCGCCAGCTCGTCGCTGGCCCCGGCATAGCGCGAAATCAGCTGCAGGCTGTCCACCGGCACGTAGAGGCGCGCGCCATCGGCATATTCCAGGGTGACGAACTCGGCGGCCTGACCGCCTGCCTCGATGGTCTCCAGGCCCAGGTAGCGACCCACGCCATGCAGCTGATGGACCACCGGCGAACCGGGGCGCAATTCGGACAGATGACGCACCGCCAGTTCGTTGTCGTCGGTGGCCTTCTCCCGGCGCCGGCTCTGGCGGACCACTTCGCCGAACAGTTCGGTCTCGGTGATGACGGCGAGATCCGGCTCGTCGAGGACCAGGCCCTCGCCGAGCAACCCCTCGGTGATCGCCAGTCGCTGCTCCCCGTCGATGAAGGTCTGCCAGTCGTCGACATGGGGCATTTCCAGGTGCAGGACGGCAAGGGTCTCCTCCAGGGCCTCGCGGCGCCCGCGGGACTCGGCGACGAACAGCATGCGTTGCTCGGGATGGGCGGCAAGATAATGCTCGAGGGCGGCCAGCGGGTTCTGGGCGCGGGCGTTGATGGCGACCTGCGGCGGCGTCCGGCTCAGTGGTCGCCGGGCATGCGGATGGTCGTCGTTGTCGACCAGCTCGAGACGCGGTTTGGCCTTGATCGCGGCGAACACCTCGGCCACCGGAATGAAGGCCCTGGCCGGCGGCAGCAGAGGGCGCGTCGGGTCGACGCCGAGATTCTCGTAGCGACTCTGGATCGCGTTCCAGTGATGCTCGGCGGCGGCGTGGACGCCGGGCAGCAGGGCGACGCGGGTACCCTCGGCGAGATGCTCGAAGAGCGTCGCGGTCTCCTCGAAGAACAGCGGCAGGTACTGCTCGAGCCCCGGCGAGGGGATGCCCTTGATGGCGTCGTTGTAGAGCGGGCACTGGCGCGGGTCGACGTCGAACAGCGTCTCGAAGCCCTCGCGGAAGCAGGCGATCGCCGAGCGCGACAGCGAATACTCGTGAGCCGGCAGCAGCTCGACCGATTCGACCTTGTCGGCGCTGCGCTGGGTATCGGGGTCGAAGCGGCGCAGGGTATCGATCTCGTCGTCGAACAGGTCGATGCGCAGCGGGGTCTCGCTGCCCATCGGGAAGAGGTCGATCAACGCGCCGCGCAGGGCGTATTCGCCCGGCTCGTAGACGGTCTCCACGGCGCGATAGCCGGCCCGCGACAGGCGTTCGCGGAAGCCTTCGCGATCCAGCGTCATGCCAACCGACAGGGTGATGACCCGCCCGGCGATGTAGTCGGTGGGCGGTAGCCGTTGCATCAGGGTATTGACCGGCACCAGGACGATGCCCTGGCGGGCTTCCTGCAGGCGCCGCAGGGTGCGCAGACGCTCGGAGACGATGTCCTGGTGGGGCGAGAAGCTGTCGTAGGGCAGCGTTTCCCAATCGGGGAACGGCAGCACCGGGACGCGCGCGAAAAAGCGCAGGGCGCTTTCCAGGCGTTGAGCGCCGGCGGTGTCGGGGGTGACCACCAGCAGTGGTGCGTCATCGGCCAGCCGGGCCAGGGTCAGCGGGCCGGCGGCGCCCGATGGTGCCCGGCAATAAAGGGTATGGCGCTGGTCATCGGGAAGCGGCGGAGCCAAGGGCGAAAAATTGGGCATGGGTCTGGGCAACGTAACGACGTAGTGGCGATGCGTCAGATCATAACAGGGCGGCGCTGTCGGCGGACAATTGTACCGCATGCTCATGGCCGACCTGTCGAGAATATTGTCCGCCATGCCCGCAAGCGAGCTTGTAGTCAACCCCGTATTTCTGTAGTGGTCCTACAGCTCATGCGACCATCCAGCGATTGCGGCCCTTCTCGCTTGGCAAGGATAATGAACGGATTCAATTCGTTCGCGATTCCGAGAAAGGGGCTTCCACGTGGACCAGGACAAGGCAGGTCAGGATAGGCGCGATATCTGTTTCCAGGAGTGGCAGGAAAACGAGGCGCTGGCCGAGGAGATGATTCCGCTGCTAGGCCAGTTGTACCGCAAGTACAACGTGGTGCCTTCATTGTATGGCCGCTCGCTGATCATCCGCTCGGTGATCCGCATTCTCAAGAACCACCGCTACGTCAAGAAGGTCGAGGGGACCGAGCTGTCGGTGCGCGACACCCTGCCGTTCATCAAGGCCATGACCGAGCTCGAACTGGGGCCGGCGCATATCGACCTGGGCAAGCTGGTCGTCGCCTTCAAGCGTAGCGGGCGCAGTGATGTCGAAGGCTATCTGCGCGAGGAGCTCGGCGAGCTGGTCGGCGCGCATGGCGCGAACGGCATGGGCGGTGCGCCCAAGGACGTGGTGCTCTACGGCTTCGGGCGGATCGGCCGTATCCTGGCGCGCATCCTGATCGAGAAGGCGGGGGGCGGCAATCTGTTGCGGTTGCGCGCCATCGTCGTGCGTGGCGGTGGCGACGACCTGGAAAAGCGTGCCAGCCTGCTGCGGCGCGACTCGGTACACGGCCCCTTCGCCGGTTCGATCAGCGTCGATCACGACAACAGCGCGCTGATCGCCAACGGCCAGGTCATCAAGGTCATCCATGCCGACTCGCCGGCAGAGATCGACTATACCGAGTACGGCATCAACAATGCGCTGGTGGTCGACAATACCGGTAAATGGCGAGACGAGGAGGGGTTGTCCCAACACCTGGCCAGCAAGGGCGTCGCCAAGGTGATGCTCACCGCGCCGGGCAAGGGCAACGTCAAGAATATCGTGTATGGCATCAACCACGCTGACGTCGGCGACGACGACCGGATCATTTCGGCGGCGTCCTGTACCACCAACGCCATCGTTCCGGTGCTCAAGGCGATCAACGACGAGTTCGGCATCAGCCACGGCCATGTCGAGACGGTACACTCCTACACCAACGACCAGAACCTGATCGACAACTACCACAAGGGCGACCGCCGCGGACGCAGCGCACCGCTCAACATGGTGTTGACCGAGACCGGCGCCGCCAAGGCCGTCGCCAAGGCATTGCCGGAGCTCGAGGGCAAGCTGACCGGCAACGCCATCCGCGTGCCCACGCCGAATGTCTCGATGGCGATTCTCAACCTCAACCTGGCCCGGCCGGCCGACGTGGCGAGCGTCAACGCCTATCTGCGCCAGGTATCGCTCGACTCGCCGCTGCAGAAGCAGATCGATTACGTCGATTCGCCGGAAGTGGTGTCGTCCGATTTCGTCGGCAACCGGCATGCGGGCGTCGTCGATGCCAAGGCGACCATCGTCGACGGCAACAATGCCGTGCTCTATGTCTGGTACGACAACGAGTTCGGCTACAGCTGCCAGGTCGTGCGCATTCTACAGTCGATGTCCAACGTCAACTTCCTCTATCTGCCGCGTACCCGCGACTGACCGTTCGGTGCTTGGCGGCCACGCCGTGGCCGCTGGCAACGCCTTTCCCAGATGTCTCGACAAGGGCCACCCGTGTGCGTCGCCGGTGGTCTTTCGACGTGCCTCTCTATATAATGTCGGCGACTTTTGGTGCGGTCCGTATGGCCATGGACCGCTCGAGACAATCTTCTGATAAGAAAAGCGTTCGAGCACTGTGACAAGCGCCGTGGCAGCGTCAGCCAGACGCGGGCTCAGCCTCATGCTGTGCATCGAATCCCTTTGCTTGCTAATCAGATTCGATAACTGGGCGAGACTATGATCGAAGTCAAACGAGGCCTGGATCTCCCCATCGCGGGGACACCTGAACAGCGTATCGAGGATGCGCGGCCGGTGCGCCACGTGGCCGTCCTGGGCTCCGATTACGTCGGCATGAAGCCGACCATGGAGGTTCGGGAAGGGGACCGGGTGAAGCTTGGCCAGCTCTTGTTCACCGACAAGAAGATCCCCGGCGTGCGCTTTACCGCGCCGGCGGCCGGTGAAGTGGTCGCAATCAACCGTGGCGAGAAGCGTCGTCTGTTGTCAGTGGTGATCAAGGTTGACGACCAGGACGAGCAGGTCGCGTTCACCGCGCATGGTGCCTCTGCGCTGGACACTCTGGAGCGTCAGACGGTGGTCGACCAGCTGGTCGAGTCCGGCCTGTGGACCGCGCTGCGTACCCGGCCCTATTCCCGTACGCCGGCGCTCGACGCGCAGCCGACGAACATCTTCGTGACGGCGATCGACACCCACCCGCTGGCGGCCGACCCGACGCTGGTGATCAACGAGCAGCCCGAGGCGTTCAGCCAGGGGCTCAAGGTGCTCAAGCGGCTCACCGAAGGGCGGGTCTTTCTGTGCCATGCGCCCGATGCCAACCTGCCTGGCGGTGACGTCGCCGGCGTTCAGGCGGAGAGCTTCAAGGGCGTGCATCCCGCCGGGCTGGTCGGTACCCACATTCATCACCTGTCCCCGGTCAGCCTGACCCGCCAGGTCTGGCATGTCGGCTATCAGGACGTGATCGCCATCGGCAAGCTGTTTGCCGAGGGGGTTCTCGACACGCGTCGCGTGGTGGCCATCGGCGGGCCGCTGGCCACCCGCCCGCGGCTGGTGCGCACGCGCCTGGGGGCAAGCTTTCGCGAACTGCTCGACGGCGAGATCGGCGAGGCCGACAGCGATCCCCGCATCATTTCCGGTTCGGTGTTCGGCGGCAATATCGCCGAGGGTGCACTGAGCTACCTGGGACGCTTCCATCAGCAGGTCAGCCTGCTCGAAGAGGGCAACAAGCGGGCCTTCCTGGGCTGGCTGTCGCCGGGTCGCAACAAGCACTCGGTGCTCGGTATCTACATCTCGCGGTTTGCGGGACTCGACAGGTTCGCGCCAACGACGACCACCAACGGCTCCGAGCGCGCCATGGTGCCGGTGGGTTCCTACGAGACGGTCATGCCGCTGGATATCCTGCCGACCCAGTTGCTGCGGTCGCTGATCGTCGGCGACATCGAAATGGCGATGCAGCTCGGCTGTCTCGAGCTGGATGAGGAAGACCTCGCGCTGTGCACCTACGTGTGCCCGGGCAAGTACGAGTACGGTCCCATCCTGCGCGACAATCTCACCACGATCGAGAAAGAGGCTTGATGATGGGGATCCGACAGACACTCGACAATCTCGAGCCGCACTTCCACAAGGGGGGCAAGTACGAGAAGTTCTATGCCCTCTACGAGGCGGTGGACACGATCTTCTACTCGCCGCCCGACGTGACGCGGACGACGGCCCACGTGCGTGACGGCATCGATCTCAAGCGGATCATGATCACGGTGTGGTTCTGCACCTTCCCGGCGATGTTCTTCGGCATGTACAACGCCGGGCTGCAGGCCAACCTGGCGATCGCCGACGGCTACAGCGCGCTGGGCGGCTGGCGCGAAGCCGTCACCATGACCCTGGCCGGCGGCAACGATCCGGGCAGCATCTGGGCCGATTTCGTGCTCGGTGCGACCTACTTCCTGCCCATCTACCTGGTCACCTTCGTGGTCGGCGGGTTCTGGGAAGTGCTGTTCGCGGTCAAGCGCGGTCACGAGGTCAACGAAGGCTTCTTCGTCACCTCGGTGCTCTACGCCCTGATCCTGCCGGCGACGATCCCGTTGTGGCAGGTGGCGCTGGGGATCACCTTCGGCGTGGTGATCGGCAAGGAGATCTTCGGCGGCACCGGC
Organism: Modicisalibacter radicis; assembly: GCF_900961225.1. GTDB lineage: Bacteria > Pseudomonadota > Gammaproteobacteria > Pseudomonadales > Halomonadaceae > Modicisalibacter. The sequence continues at coordinate 119,884 of NZ_CAAHFN010000065.1, read as the reverse complement.
AAGAACTTCCTCAACCCGGCGCTCACCGGGCGGGCGTTTCTGTATTTCGCCTATCCGGCGCAGATCTCGGGCGACTCGGTATGGGTCGCGGCCGACGGGTATACCGGGGCGACCGCGCTTTCCACCGCCTATTCCGATGGCATGGACGCGCTGCATCAGCAGCTGAGCTGGCTCGATGCCTTCTTCGGTTTCATGCCCGGCTCGGTCGGCGAGGTCTCGACCCTGGCCATTCTGATCGGCGCCGCCGTGTTGCTGTGGACCCGCATCGCCTCCTGGCGAATCATGCTGGGTACCTTCCTCGGCATGGTCGCCACCAGCGCGCTGTTCAACCTGGTCGGCTCCGAGACCAATCCCATGTTCGCCATGCCCTGGTACTGGCACCTGGTCATCGGCGGTTTCGCCTTCGGCATGGTGTTCATGGCCACCGATCCGGTCTCGGCCTCGATGACCGACAAGGGCAAGCTGGTATTCGGTGCCTTGATCGGGGTGATGACGGTGCTGATCCGTGTGGTCAATCCGGCCTTTCCCGAAGGCATCATGCTGGCGATCCTGTTCGCCAACCTGTTCGCCCCGTTGATCGACCATTTCGTCGTGCAGGCCAATATCAAGCGTCGCCAGAAGCGTGAGACCGCTGGCGCGATGAGCAAGGAGACCGCCTGATGGCCAGTAACAACTCCATCAAGAAGACACTCACGGTCGCGTTCGCGCTGTGCATCGTCTGTTCGGTGGTCGTGTCGACGGCGGCCGTGGTGCTGCGTCCCACGCAGCAGCAGAATCAGGAGCTCGACCGCAAGTCGAACATCCTTCAGGTAGCCGAGCTCTACGAGCCGGGTGTCGACGTCAACGAAAGGTTCGCCGAGGCGATCACCGCGCGGGTGGTCGACCTGCAAAACGGCGAGTATGCCGAGGACAAGAACGCCGAGACCTTCAACCAGTTCGAAGCCGCCAAGGACCCCGCTCAGTCGCGGACCCTGTCGGGCGCCGAGGACATGGCGGGTATCGGGCGCCGGGAAGACTACGCTACGGTGTATCTGGTCGGCGACCCGGACAATCCCGACAAGATCATCCTGCCGGTTCGCGGGCAGGGGCTGTGGTCGTTGATGTCGGGCTATCTGGCGCTGAAGGGAGACGGCAATACCGTGGTCGGCCTGTCGTTCTACGATCAGGGCGAGACGCCGGGGCTTGGCGGCGAGGTCGACAACCCCGACTGGAAGGCCCTCTGGGATGGCAAGAAGATCTATCCCGAGGGCGAGATGGATCCCGCCATCCGCCTGGTCAAGGGGGGCGTGGGTCCCCAAACGCCGGAGGCCGAGTACAAGGTCGACGCCCTGTCCGGTGCGACGCTGACCAGCAACGGTGTGACCAATCTGCTGCAATTCTGGCTGAGTGACGCCGGCTTCGCCGAGTACTTGGCCCGTTTCCGCGACACGACGCAAGGAGCGTAAGCCATGGCTGCCTATACGCCCAAAGGCGTGCTGACCACGCCGATCTTCAAGAACAACCCGATCGCGCTGCAGATCCTGGGGATCTGTTCCGCGCTGGCGGTCACCAACTCCATGAACACCTCGCTGGTCATGGGGCTGGCGGTCATTGCCGTTACCGCCTTCTCGAGTTTCTTCGTTTCACTGATTCGCAATCATATCCCGTCGGCGATCCGCATCATCGTGCAGATGACGATCATCGCCTCGCTGGTCATCGTCGTCGACCAGGTGCTCAAGGCCTACGCCTACGAGATATCCAAGCAGCTCTCGGTCTTCGTCGGCCTGATCATCACCAACTGCATCGTCATGGGGCGCGCCGAGGCCTTCGCCATGCAGAACACCCCGGTGATGAGCTTTCTCGACGGCGTCGGCAACGGGCTGGGCTATGCCGTGATCCTGCTCATCGTGGGCTTCTTCCGCGAGCTGTTCGGGTCCGGCTCGGTGTTCGGCATGACCATTCTGCAGACCACCAGCGATGGCGGCTGGTACGTCACCAATGGTCTGATGCTGCTGCCGCCCTCGGCGTTCTTCGTCATCGGTCTGATCATCTGGGCACTGCGCAGTCTCAACCCCGAGCAGGTCGAGGAGAACGAGTTCAAGATCACGACCAACACCAAGGCCAAGGAGGCAGTGTAAATGTTCGAACATTACCTGAGCCTGTTCATCAAGGCCGTGTTCGTCGAGAACATGGCGCTGGCGTTCTTCCTGGGCATGTGTACCTTCATGGCGGTGTCGAAGAAGGTCTCCTCGGCGATCGGGCTGGGCATCGCCGTGGTCGTGGTGCTGGCCATCACCGTGCCGGTCAACAACCTGATCCTGCATTATCTGCTGCGGGAAGGGGCGTTGACCTGGACCGGCATCGAGGGTGCCGAGAACATCGACCTGTCGTTCCTCGGGCTGCTCAGCTATATCGGCGTGATCGCGGCGATCGTGCAGATCCTCGAGATGTTCCTCGACAAGTTCGTGCCCGCGCTCTACAACGCGCTGGGCGTGTTCCTGCCGCTGATCACGGTGAACTGCGCGATCCTCGGTGCCTCGCTGTTCATGGTCCAGCGCGACTACAGCTTCGGCGAGTCGGTGATCTATGGCTTCGGTGCGGGCGCCGGCTGGGCGCTGGCCATCGCCGCCCTGGCGGGTATCCGCGAGAAGCTCAAGTACAGCGATGTGCCGGCCGGCCTGCGCGGGCTGGGGATCACCTTCATCACCGTGGGCCTGATGTCGCTGGGCTTCATGTCCTTTTCCGGCATCCAGCTGTAAGTACAACGAGATATAGGAATTCGACATGGTCGATACATCGATTATCGTGCTCGGCGTGGTCATGTTCACCGTGGTCGTCATCGGCCTGGTGGCGATCATCCTGGCCGCGCGCAGCCGCCTGGTGAGCAGCGGCGACGTGACGATCCAGATCAACGAGGACCCCGACAACACCCTGACGACGCAGGCCGGCGGCAAGCTGCTGCAGACACTGGCATCGAACGGCATCTTCCTGTCTTCCGCCTGCGGCGGCGGCGGGTCCTGCGCCCAGTGCAAGTGCCGGGTCACCGAGGGCGGCGGCTCGATCCTGCCGACCGAGGAGTCGCACTTCACCATGGGCGAGAAGAAGGAGGGCTGGCGGCTCTCCTGCCAGGTGCCGGTCAAGCAGGACATGCGCATCGAGGTCCCCGAAGAGGTCTTCGGCGTCAAGAAGTGGGAATGCGAGGTCATCGAGAATCCCAACGTCGCGACCTTCATCAAGGAGCTCAACCTCAGGCTGCCGGAGGGCGAGAACGTCGATTTCCGTGCCGGCGGGTACGTTCAGCTGGTCGCACCGCCCTACGACATCAAGTTCTCCGACTTCGACATCGAAGAGGAGTACCGGGGCGACTGGGAGAAGTTCAATCTCTTCAACGTCTCGCACAAGAACGACGAGGAAGTCATCCGCGCCTACTCGATGGCCAACTACCCGGAAGAGAAGGGCATCCTCAAGTTCAATATCCGGATCGCCACGCCGCCGCCCAACTCCAGCCATCCGCCGGGCCTGATGTCGACCTACGTCTTCAGTCTCAAGCCGGGCGACAAGGTCACGGTGATGGGGCCGTTCGGCGAGTTCTTCGCCAAGGACACCGATGCCGAGATGATCTTCGTCGGCGGTGGCGCCGGCATGGCGCCGATGCGCAGCCATATCTTCGATCAGCTCAAGCGCCTCGAATCCAAGCGCAAGATCTCGTTCTGGTACGGCGCGCGCTCCTGGCGCGAGACCTTCTACAACGACGAGTACGACCAGCTGGCCGAGGAGTTCGACAACTTCGAGTGGCATCTGGCGCTGTCGGATCCCCAGCCCGAGGACAACTGGGAGGGGCCCACCGGCTTCATCCACAACGTGCTCTACGAGAATTACCTCAAGGATCATCCCGCGCCCGAGGACTGCGAGTACTACATGTGCGGGCCGCCGATGATGAACGCGTCGGTGATCAAGATGCTCACCGACCTGGGCGTCGAGCCGGAAAACATCATGCTGGATGATTTCGGCGGATGATCCGAAGCCATCGTCGAACACCGACAGGGCCGCATGCGGCCCTGTTCTCGGTAGTGGCGACGATCGCGATGCTGGCGCTCGTGGCGGGTTGCCAGCGCGCACCACAGGTCGAGGCTCACCGCTTCGAGGGGCCGATCTTCGGTACCGGTTTTCACGTGACGGTCTATGCGGCACTCGACGAGGCAACGCTCGAGTCGCTCGATGCGGGTATCCGCAATCAGCTCGAGCATGTCGATGCCCTGATGTCGACCTATCGGGAAGACTCGGAGCTGTCGCGTTTCAACCGCTACCCGGTGGGCGTGCCGTTCTTTCTGTCGCCGGCCACGGCGGAGGTAGTGCGCGAAGCGCTGCGCATCGCCCGGCTGTCGGACGATGCCTTCGACGTCACCGTGGGCCCGGCGGTCAACCTGTGGGGGTTCGGTCCCGAGGGGCGGCCCGAGCAGGTGCCGGGCCCCGACGAGCTGGCCGCAGCGCTGGCCCGGGTGGATATCCATGCGCTCGTGCTCGACGGCGATACGCTGACCAAGCGCAAGCCCGTCTACGTCGATCTGTCGGGCATCGCCAAGGGCTACGGGACCGATCGCGTCGCCGACTATCTCGAGGAGCGCGGTATCGAGGACTACCTGGTGGAAGTCGGCGGCGAGATCCGTACGCAGGGTTCCAAGCCGGATGACGAGCCGTGGCGTATCGCGGTCGAGAAACCCGTCTCCAGTGAGCGCAGCGTGCAGCGTATCATCGATCTCGACAGCGCGGCCGTGGCCACTTCGGGCGATTATCGCAACTACTTCGAAAGCGACGGGGTTCGCTACTCGCACACCATCGACCCGCGTACCGGGCGGCCGATCACCAATCAGGTGGCCTCGGTGACGGTCATCGCCGAGCGCTGCGCCACCGCCGATGCACTGGCCACGGCATTCACGGTCATGGGCGAGCGCGCCGGGCTCGAGTTGGCCGAGCGCGAAAGCATTGCGGCGTATTTCATTGTCAGAAGCGGTGACGGATTCGAAACACGCATGAGTTCGACCTTCGCCCCCTATCTCGAGGGGGCCGAGACGGTCGGCGAGGAGAAAGGGTCATGACGCTATGGTTGATCGTGTTCACTGCCATGCTGTTGCTGGTCGCGGCGATGTCGATCGGGGTGATCCTCGGGCGCAAGCCGATCAGCGGCTCCTGTGGCGGGCTTAACAATCTGGGCCTCAAGGACGGCTGCGAGATCTGCGGCGGCAAGGACGAGGTCTGCGAGGAGGAAAACCGCAAGCGTGGGGTTCAGACACGTCGCAGTGCCGACAGCCAGCGCGGGCTCGACCTTGGCTACGACGCAACGCGACGTTGAACGACGCGGGGCAACGACCGCTCAGTAGAGGAGATGCGACAACCGATGGCAGTCCATAACTACGACGTGGTGGTGATCGGTACCGGTCCGGCCGGCGAAAGTGCGGCTATCAATGCCGCCAAGCATGGCAAGCGCGTGGCGGTGATCGAGAAGCAACCCGCGGTGGGCGGCAATTGCACGCACTGGGGGACGATTCCCTCCAAGGCGCTGCGTCACCAGGTCAAGCAGATCATGCAGTTCAATACCAACCGCATGTTCCGCGATATCGGTGAGCCGCGCTGGTTCTCGTTTCCCAGGGTACTAGAACGCTCGCGGGTGACCATCGACCAGCAGGTCGAGATGCGCACCACCTTCTATGCACGCAACCGGATCGACGTGTTCTTCGGCGTGGCGCGCTTCAAGGACGAGCACACCCTGGTGGTGCGCGACAACCACGAAGGCGCCGAGGAGTTGATCGCCCAGCGTATCGTGGTGGCCACCGGCTCGCGGCCCTACCGGCCGGGCGACGTCAACTTTCGCCATCCGCGGATCTACTGCTCGGACACGATCCTCGGCGTGTCGCACACCCCGCGGACATTGATCATCTACGGTGCGGGCGTCATCGGCTCCGAGTACGCCTCGATCTTCTCGGGTCTGGGGGTCAAGGTCGACCTGATCGATACCCGCGACCGGCTGCTGTCGTTCCTCGACGACGAGATCAGCGATGCGCTCTCCTACCACCTGCGCCAGCATGGCGTGCTGGTGCGCCACAACGAGGAGTACGAGAAGATCGAGGGCGACGAGGCGGGTGTGGTGGTGCATCTCAAGTCGGGCAAGAAGCTGCGCGCCGACGCCTTCCTGTGGGCCAACGGACGCACCGGCAACACCGACGAGCTGGGGCTCGAGAACATCGGGCTCGAGGCCAATGGCCGCGGCCAGCTGCAAGTCGACGAGCACTACCGCACGATGATTCCGCACATCTACGCGGTGGGCGACGTGATCGGCTGGCCGAGCCTGGCGAGTGCCGCCTACGATCAGGGACGCAGCGCCAGCGACGACTTTCTCGACGAGCCGTTCCGCTTTGTCGAAGACGTTCCCACCGGCATCTACACGATTCCCGAGATCAGCTCGGTCGGCAGGAACGAGCGCGAGCTCACCGAGGCCAGGGTGCCCTACGAGGTGGCCCAGGCGTTCTTCAAGGACACCGCCCGGGCACAGATCACCGGCGACACCGTGGGCATGCTCAAGATCCTGTTCCATCGTGACACCCTGGAGATACTGGGTATCCACTGTTTCGGCGACCAGGCCTCCGAGATCGTCCACATCGGCCAGGCGATCATGCAGCAGCCCGGCGAGGCCAACAGCCTCAAGTACTTCATCAACACCACCTTCAACTACCCGACCATGGCGGAGGCCTACCGGGTGGCGGCCCAGAACGGTTTGAACCGTCTCTTCTGACGCCCGGGGTGGCGCACTCGCGAAGCGTCGTTTCGATCATCGGACAGGAGTCTCGTCATGCGCAAGGAGCGCCGCACCGGCAGCAGTGACTGGATCTTCACCGTCGGTCACGAAGAGCTGGTCATCCACCAGCGCTATGAAGTCCTCAGCATCGTCAACGACTTCATGCTCGGCTTGTGGTTCACCCTGGGGAGCGTGTGCTTCTTCTTCGAGGGCGGTATCAAGACGCTGGGCATCTGGCTGTTCGTCATCGGCAGTGCCCAGCTATTGGTACGGCCGGTGATCCGCCTGCATCGCTACGTGCGCTTCAGGCATCTGCCCGATACCGACCACGACGCCTGAGGCTACGGGCTGCGGTAGCGGTAGACGCGCAGGCTGGGCAGGAAGACGTCGTTCTCGAGCCGCTCATCGCTGCGCCGTGCCCGGGTGCGCCCCTGCGGCGGGCGCGGCAGGGGGTCGTTGTGGTGGGGGAGGCGGCCATCGGGCGCCGGGATGAACAGCGGCAAGGGCAGATTCATGGCGCGCCGCTCGCGCCCATCGACCAGCGGCTCGGCGAAGAACAGGTTGGCGCGCATCACCGGCGCCTGACGCTGTACCTGGGCCAGGGGCTCGCCGTCGGGAATGCCGGCCAGATGCCTGAGCTGGATGCGCACATGGGCGGCCTCGCTGTCGAGTGCCAGCAGCTTCTGCTCGGCCTCGCGCACCGTGAGGCGCTTGATCGAACGCCCGCTGGTATACCAGGCCAGCCTCACCCGCGACAGCGGCGCATCGGCCACCGGAATGTGCCGCCAGCACTGCTTGAGGTGCAGACGGGCCAGGCCCTGGCCGCGCAGGTGGTCGTGCAGCGCCGGGTGGCGAAACGGCAAGACCGCCTTGATTTCCGGCACCAGGGCCGCCGCCTGCTGACGGATCTGGGCGAGCAGCGCGGCAAACTCGGCCTTGGCGTGGTTGACGCTCGCCACTGCCTCGAGCAGGGCCTCGTCGGCCGCGATGAGGGCGACATAGCTGCGCGTGGTGCGGCCATCCTGGCCATCCTGATACCAGAAGTCGAACAGTGCCCGGCGCAGCCAGTCGCTGCCGGGGTGCGGCTCCTCCAGGGCCCAGGCCTGGCGGGGTGCCCGGTCGTAGATGTCGACCAAGGCCTCGACGCACTCGATCATCCGGTCGAAGGCGGCTTCGAGTTCGGCGAGCAGGCGGTATTGCAATTCCATCTGGCGATCTCTCTTTATACCGTTATCTTTCGAGATATTAGAAGCTGGTATTGCTATTGTCACGCGCTTGCTGACTACAAAAGACGATAGTGCTCCGTGCCCGGAGCACTATCGCCACGGCTGGTCAGGCTTGGTCGGCCCGCGGGTCGCGACCGATCGGATGCGGCCTGCGCCGTGCCTTGGCCAGGTCTATCTGTTTCTGACGCTCGGCGGCGCGCGCGCGGGTCTTCTCGGACAGGGTGTCCCAGCAATGCGGGCAACTGACCCCCGGCTGGTATTTCTGTGAGGCGCGATCCTGCTCGGAAATCGGCCGGCGGCAGGCGTGGCACTGGTCGAACTCGCCCTCGCTGAGGTCGTGGCGCACGGTGACCCGGTTGTCGAAAACGAAGCAATCGCCCCGCCACAGCGATTGCCGTTCGGGAACCTGCTCCAGGTAGCTCAGGATACCCCCCTTGAGGTGATAGACCGACTCGAAGCCCTGGTCGAGCATGTAGCTCGAGGCCTTCTCGCAACGAATGCCGCCGGTACAGAACATCGCCACCTTCTTGTGCCGGGCGGGGTCGTAGTGGGCCTTGACGTACTCGGGGAATTCGCGGAAAGAGCGGGTCCGGGGATTGATCGCGCCCTCGAAGGAGCCGATCTCGACCTCGTAGTCGTTGCGGGTATCGAGGACCAGTACCTCGGGGTCGCTGATCAGCGCGTTCCACTCCTCGGGCTCGACGTAGGTGCCGACCTTGCGATTGGGATCGACCTGAGGCACGCCGAGGGTGACGATCTCGCGCTTGAGCTTGACCTTGGTGCGGTAGAAGGGATGGTCGTCGCAGTACGATTCCTTGTGCTCGATGTCATTGAAGCGCGCGTCGCGCTTGAGCCAGTCGAGCAGGGCGTCGATCCCGCCACGGGGTCCGGATACGGTGCCGTTGATGCCTTCTTCGGCGATCAGCAGGGTGCCCTTGACGTCGTTGCGCTTCATGACGTCGAGCAGCGGCTCGCGCAGGGCCTGGTAATCGGGCAACGCAACGAACTTGTAAAGCGCCGCCACGACGATGGATTGACTCATGTCGCTCTCCAGTGGGTCGTCCGCGTAAAGGACGGTCCGGATGATGGTTTCGGCCGCCGTCGAGGCGGCCGGGCGCCATTCTACGTCAAACCGCCGCGGCATGCAGTGCGACGGGGCGCCGCTGCGGGGCTTTCGCGGTTAGCGCATTGCAAGTGGTGCCGAGGCCTGTCCCTGGCGCTCAGTCGCGCTTCATAAACGCAGGTCAACGATCGCGGTAGCGGCGGGTCAGATCGCCATAGGCGTCGATCCGGCGATCGCGCAGGTAGGGCCACATGCGACGGACATGCTCGCTGCGGCTCATGTCGAGTTCGACCAGCAGGTTTTCCGGCTCTTCGCCGGCATGGGCGAGCAGCTCTCCCTGCGGCCCGCAGATGAAGCTGCCGCCCCAGAAGTGGATGCCCTCGGTGACGCCGCTGTGGTCGGGCTCGTCGCCGACCCGGTTGGCGACCAGCACCGGCAGGCCGTTGGCCACGCCATGGGCGCGCTGAACCAGCGTCCAGGCGTCCTTCTGGCGGCCCTTCTCGGGCAGGTCGTCGGGCGGATGCCAGCCGATCGCGGTGGGGTAGAGCAGCAGTTCGGCGCCGGCCAGCGCCATCAGGCGGGCGGCCTCGGGGTACCACTGGTCCCAGCACACCAGCACGCCGAGCCGGCCGACCGAGGTGTCGATCGGCTCGAAGCCCTGCGCGGCGTCGGCGTCGCCCGGCGTGAAATAGAACTTCTCGTAGAAGCCGGGATCGTCGGGAATGTGCATCTTGCGATAGAAGCCGACGCGTCCGTGATGCCGATCCATGACCACGGCGGTGTTGTGATAGACCCCCGCGGCGCGGCGCTCGAACAGCGAGCCGACCAGCACGATGTCGAGTTCGCGGGCGAGTTCCGCCAGCTGGGTGGCGGTGGGGCCGTCGAGCGGCTCGGCGAGGTCGAACAGCTCGGCGTCCTCGCTCTGACAGAAGTAATGGGTGGCATGGAGCTCCTGCAGCAGCACCAGCTCGGCGCCACGCTCGGCGAGTTCGCGGATGCCCGCTTCGCTGGCCTCCAGGCTGCGCGCCTTGTCCGGCCAGGCCTGCTGCTGGACCAGGCCCACCTTGAGGGTCTTTTCCATCTCAACGCTCCTCGTCGTCATGGGAGGGCCCGGTCCCGGCCAGGCTGCCTCGCGGAAGTTGCATGGTCAGGCAGTGTAGACTGCCGTGCTGGCGGATCACACTGCGGCAATCGATGGGCATCAGTGCGCGCTCGGGGAAGGCCTCGGCGAGCGCCGCCAGCGCCCGGGCATCGGCGGGGTCGGCGTAGACAGGCACCAGTACTGCGCCATTGATGATCAGGAAATTGGCGTAGGTCGCCGGCAGGCGGTGGCCGTCTTCGGGGTCGAAGCAGGGGCTGGGCCAGGGCAGGGGGATCAGCCGGTAGGGCTCGCCGTCGGCCCGGCGCAGCGCCTCGAGTTCCTCTTCCATGGCGCGCAGTTCGGCATAATGCGGGTCGGCCGGTTCGTCGCAGCGTACATAGGCGATGGTCTGCGGATCGCAGAAGCGCGCCATGGTATCGACATGGCTGTCGGTGTCGTCGCCCTCGAGATGGCCATGGCGCAGCCACAGCACCCGCTCGATGCCCAGCTCGTCGCGCAGTCGGGTCTCGACGTCCCGGCGATCGAGCCCGGGGTTGCGATTGGGGTTGAGCAGGCAGGCCTCGGTGGTCAGCAGCGTGCCCGCACCGTCGGTGTCGATGGCGCCGCCCTCCAGCACCAGGTCGCGCTTCTCGACGGGCGCGGCGAAGATGCCGGCGGCCTGAAGCCGTGACGTCAGCGCATTGTCGCGCTGTGCCGGGAACTTGCCGCCCCAGCCGGTGAAACGATAGTCGAGCAGCACCGGGAAACCGTCGCGTTCGATGGCTATCGGGCCATGATCGCGCGCCCAGCTGTCGTCACTGGGGGCCAGGGCGAACAGCAAGCGATCGGTATCCACCCCCAGGTGGCGGAAGGTCGTCAGCAGGCGTTGACGGGTGGCTTCGTCGGCGACGCTGATCAGCACGCGCTGATGGCGGGCGATCGCCACGACCATGGCTTCCAGCGTCGCCTCGATGCGCGGCAGAATCGGCGCCCAGTCGCTGCGCGCGCCGGGCCAGGTAAGCAGAATGGCATCCTGAGTGTGCCATTCGGGGAACAGACGCTGAGTCATGGGGTCTCCATGGGTGGCTATCGTACCGGGCGAGCCGCAAGCCGGGCGGCGGCATTTTAGTCGTCGCCGTGGGTGATGCAAGCCTTATCGAATGCGGCGGACGAAGCGTTGTCCCGGGTCGGCCGGCCCGGCGATGCGTCGTCGCGAAAAAAACCGTACCATGGGTCGCCTGCCGACAAGGAACCAATGTTGATGCTGGATCGCCTCCCCTTTCTGATCGGGCTGCGCTACGTGCGCGCCAAACGACGCAACCATTTCATATCATTCATCTCGATGACCTCGATGCTGGGCCTGATGCTGGGCGTGGCGGTTCTCATCCTGGTGCTGTCGGTGATGAACGGCTTCGACCACGAACTGCGTACCCGGGTGCTCGGCATGGTGCCGCATACGCGCATCGAGCAACCCCAGGGCATGAGCGACTGGAAGCCGCTGGCCGAACGCCTGACCCAGCGTGAGCATGTGCTCGCCGCGGCGCCCTACATCGAGCAGCAGGGCATGTTCTCGGTCGGCGGGCGCAACGAGGGCGGCCTGGTCTGGGGGGTCGACCCCGACTACGAGAAGCGCGTGTCGATCATCGCCCAGCACATGCCACAGGGCAGCCTGGACGATCTGACGCCCGGCGACTGGAATATCGTGCTCGGTGACCTGCTGGCGCGCAATCTGGGCGTGGGTGTCGGCGACCAGGTCACCCTGCTGGTGCCCGAGGCGTCGATCACGCCCGGGGGGGTCTTCCCGCGGCTCAAGCGCTTCACGGTCAGCGGCATCTTCAAGGTCGGCGCGGACATCGACGCGCGGCTGGCCTACGCCAATATCCAGGACATGCAGACCCTGGCGCGAATGGGCGACAACGTGGGGGGGCTGCGCCTCAAGCTCGACGACCTGTTCCTGGCCAGCGAGCTGACCCGCGATATCGTCCAGGAGCTGGGTTACGGCTACCGCGGCATCGACTGGACCTATACCCACGGCAACCTGTTCCAGGCGATCCAGATGGAGAAGCGCATGATCGGTCTGCTGCTGATGGTGATCGTCGCGGTGGCGGCGTTCAACATCGTCTCGACACTGGTCATGGTGGTCACCGACAAGCACGCCGACATCGCCATCCTGCGGACCATCGGCGCGACCCCGCGGACGATCATGGGGATCTTCATCGTCCAGGGGATGACGATCGGCCTGATCGGCATCGTCATCGGCGTGATCCTGGGCATCGTGCTGGCGCTGTCGGTGTCGGACATAATCGCCGGGTTCGAAGCGCTGACGGGGATCCAGTTCCTCGATCCCAACGTCTACTTCATCAGCTATCTGCCCTCGCAACTGCAGTGGAGCGACGTGGGCATCATCGTCGCGGCGGCCTTCGGCCTGAGCTTTCTGTCAACCCTGTATCCCGCCTGGCGGGCGGCGCGTGTCCAGCCGGCGGAGGTATTGCGCTATGAATGACGCATCTCGCTTTTCAGTTTCCGACGAGGCGGATACCCGCCAGGTCATGCTCGAATGCCAGGGACTGTCCCGCACGTACCGCGAAGGGCCGCAGGACGTCACCGTGCTCGACGGGCTCGAGCTCGAAGTGCGCGCCGGCGAGCGGGTGGCGGTGGTGGGCAGTTCCGGGTCGGGCAAGACCACGCTGCTCAATCTGCTCGGCGGGCTCGACCAGCCGAGCGGCGGTACGGTACATATCGCCGGCCAGGATCTGGCCGGGCTCGACGACGCCGAACTGGGGCGCTTCCGCAACCGGCATATCGGTTTCGTCTACCAGTTCCACCATCTTCTGGCCGAGTTCACCGCCCGCGAGAACGTCGCCCTGGCCTTGATCATCCGTGGCCTCAAGCGCAAGGCCGCCGAGGCGCGGGCCGGCGAGATACTCGACAAGGTGGGCATGGCGCCCCGCGCCGACCACAAGCCCGGTGAACTCTCCGGCGGGGAGCGCCAGCGGGTGGCGATCGCCCGGGCGCTGATAACCGACCCCAGCGTGATGCTGATGGACGAGCCCACCGGCAATCTCGACAAGACCACCGCCTCGAGTATCCTCGCGCTGATGGACGAGCTCGCCGCGACCGCCGCTTGCGCCTTCGTCGTGGTGACCCACGACACCGGGCTGGCGGCTCATCAGGATCGCGTGCTGCATCTCGACGGCGGGCGCCTGCAGCCGGCCGGCTAGCTCGACTCGTCGGGGCGCGCGCCGGCGTCGCGCGGCTGGGTCCGGTGGGTGGCCTGCCGCCGCCGGGCGCGACGCTTCCAACTGCGCGCCACGTGCCAGCGCCATATCAAGCGGATGACCAGATTGCTGAGAAGACCGACCACCACCGCCGCAACCAGCGAGCCGAGCATCAGCGGGGGCAGGATGTCGGCCATCTTGGCGGCGATCCAGTGGAGGTTGATCTGCTCGGGGACATGCCGCGCGGGGGTGTTCATCAGCCAGGCGCCGAGGCGATAGTTGGCATAGAAGATGAGCGGCATGGTCAACGGGTTGGTCAGCCAGACCAGGCCCACCGAGAGCGGCAGGTTGCAGCGCAGCAGCCAGGCGCCCAGCGCCGCGGCGACCATCTGGAAGGGGATCGGCAGCAGGGCGCAGAACAGCCCGACCATGAAGGCATTGCCCACCGAACGGCGGGTCAGCACCCAGAGCGTGGCATTACCGGTCAGGCCGCTCATGAAGCGCAGCGAGCGGTTGCGCTTCAGAACGTCCGGGTGGGGCATGTAGCGCTGTAGCAGGCGGCGCGGCATGGTCTCGCTCGCTGGCTCGGTTCCCGGCTATTATCCATAGTTGGTCAGCGTCCCGCCATGCTCGATCGCTTCGGGAGGTCCCACGCACAGATTCCGCCTTCTTCCCGTCCACCCGCCGCCCATGGGCCTGGCGCCGTCACTAGCCATCGCCGCCGTGCTCGGCGGCACGCTCGGCACGCTGGCGCAGCCCGGTCTCGTCGCCGGCCTGGCGCTGGCTTTGCTGGCGGCCCTGGCCATGCGCCGCTATCGCCTGGCGCTGCTGATAGGGGTACTGGCCCTGAGCGCCGGTCAGGTGCTGCTGGCACGTGGCGCGCAACTGCCGCAGGGGTTGTCGCGCGCGGACCTGGCGACCCGTGTCCGGATCCTCTCGCTCAGCGAGGAGGGCCGCCTGACGCGCCTGAGGCTGGCCATCGAGGGCTGCCGTCCGTTGGATGCCGCGCGGCCGAGCTGCGCGGCGCTCGACCGGGTGCGAGTCAGCTGGTACGACCCGCCGGCGCTGGCGGTGGACGATCGCTGGCGGCTGACGCTGCGCTTGCGACCGCCGGCCGGCTTCGCCAATCCGGACACATTCGATTACGGCGCCTGGCTGTGGCGCGAGGGTATCGACGCCACCGGCTACGTCCGCGATGCGCCGTCGCCGCAACGCCTGGCCATCGGCGAACCGGGCCTGCGTCAGGTGGCGCTCGACTATCTCGACCGGCACGTCGAGGACCCCCTGGCGCGGCGCTGGCTGGCGGCCCTGACGCTGGGCGCGGCCGGGCGTCTCGACAGCGCCGACTGGGAGCTGCTCAATGCCACCGGCACGACGCACGTCATGGTCATCTCGGGCCTGCACGTCGGCCTGGTGGCATCGCTGGTATTGTGGGTGTCGCGCGGCCTGGCGCGGCTGCTCACGCCGCGCCGCTGGCGGCTGGCGACAGGGCCCTGGTGGTGCGCCGCTGCGGCGGCGGTCGGCTATGCCGGGTTGGCGGGACTCGAGCCGCCCGCGCTACGGGCAATGATCATGGCCCTGGTGGGCCTCTGGGTGGCCAGCGGACGGCATGCGCCCGGCCCCTGGCAGGGCTGGTGGCTGGCCCTGGGAGTCATCGTGCTGTTCGATCCCTTGGCGCTGTGGCGCCCCGGGCTGTGGCTGTCGTTCGTCGCCGTGGGCCTGCTTATCCTGATCTGGCAGGGGCGCCCCCGGCCGCGCGGTGGGTACGGCTGGCTGCGGGCGCTGCTGCGCAGCCAGTGCCTGCTGGCACCGCTGATGGCGGCGGCGGTGTTGCTGGCCTTCGATCGGCTGGCGCCGGCGGCACCGCTGGTCAATCTGCTGGTCGTGCCGCTGGTGGGCAGCGTGCTGGTGCCGCTGGGGTTGGCCGGCTGGCTGCTGGCCTGGGCGCCGCCCCTGGCCGAGGGGATCTGGCAGCTGTTCGCGCTGCTGGCCCACGCGCTGCAGGCACTGCTGGTCTGGTGCGAGAGCGTGATGCCGATGTGGCAACCGCCGTCCTGGCAAGCCTGGCCGTGGGCCCTGGGGCTGGCTCTGCTGGCGGCATTGTGGGCGCTGCCCGGCGTGGCGCGCACGCCGCGCTGGGCCGGCAGCGTGGCGCTGTTGCTGCTGGGAACGACGCTGGCACCGCCGGGCATTGCAACCGGCACGCTGCGGGTGCGTGTCCAGGATGTCGGCCAGGGCCAGTTGCTGTCGCTGCGCACGGCCCACCACCGTCTGCTGTACGACACCGGGCCACGCTTCCGCTCGGGATTCATGCCGCTGACCACGCTCTGGCCGCCGGGCCAGTCCTTCGACGCGGTCATCGTCAGCCACGGTGACCGCGATCACTCGGGGGGCGTGCCGGCGTTGCGCGAGCTGCATCATGTCGCGCGCTGGTATGCTCCGGTCAGCGTGGCGCCGGGGGTGGACGTCCGGCCCTGTCGGGCGGGCAGCCACTGGCGTTGGGATGGGGTCGAGTTCCGCTTCCTCTGGCCGCCCGATGGGGTCGACCTGGCCGGGCGAACGACCAACGACCGCTCCTGCGTGCTGCTGGTCGAGGCCGGCGACCAGCGTCTGCTGGTCAGTGGCGATGCCGGGGCCGGGGTCGAGCGGCGCATTGCCGATGACCTGGCGGGCCCGGTCAGCGTGCTGGTGGCGGGGCACCACGGCAGTCGCAGCAGCTCGTCACCGAGCTGGGTCGCGGCCAGCCGGCCCCGGCATGTGGTATTCAGCGCGGGACGCGACAACCCGCACGGACACCCGGCGGCGAGTGTGGTGAGGCGCTTCCGGGCGGCCGGCAGCTGCCTGTGGAACACCGCCATCGACGGCGCCGTGACCTTCCGGCTGGGCGGCCATCCGGCGCAATCCGTGGCTGTCGAACGCGAACCGTCGGGCTGGGGCGGCGGTGTCGGAGGGCGCTGCCATACGGTAGAATCGCCGCACCGGGATGTCGTCGAGTAGGGGTAGCGTTCGGCCCCGTCTGATCTCGGTCCGTATCGAAAGACCCTCGAGAACGCTTTCTGGACAAGAGTGGGTTGGGTAAACGTGCTGAGCCCGGATAGACCGGCTGACGGGGAGAGGGGCTGAATGAACATGTACGACGCTTTATTGGCCGGCGGCTTGTTGATGCTCCCCATCGTGGGCTGCTCGCTGCTGGCGACGCTGATCATCCTCGAGCGGTTGTGGAGCCTGCGTGTTTCGCGGATCGCTCCACCACGCCTCGGCCAGGAAGTCTGCGAACTGATCCAGCAGGGCCAGGTCAACCTCTACTGGTTGGAGAGCCACTCGCCGCTCGGCGGCATACTCGCGGCGGGGCTGCGCAATGCCCGGTTGGGCCAGGATCAGGTGCGCGCCCGGCTGCAGGAAGCAGCGACCGCGGTGATCCACGACATGGAGCGCTTCCTCAGCCCGCTGGGCACGATCGCCTCGATCACCCCGTTGATCGGCCTGCTGGGCACGGTGGTGGGCATGATCCAGGTGTTCGCGGTGATCGTTTCCGCCGAGGGCGCCGAGCAGACCGCCGAACTCGCCGGCGGCATCTCCCAG
This sequence comes from Modicisalibacter radicis, assembly GCF_900961225.1. GTDB lineage: Bacteria > Pseudomonadota > Gammaproteobacteria > Pseudomonadales > Halomonadaceae > Modicisalibacter. The sequence continues at coordinate 102,945 of NZ_CAAHFN010000065.1, read as the reverse complement.
GCGCTGGTGACCACCGCCGCGGGGCTGACCGTGGCGATTCCGGCCTTGATGTTTCACCGCTACTTCCAGCGCCGTGTCGAGGACATCACGGTGCGCATGGAAGAGCAGGCAGGGCAGGTGGTCGAGTTTCTCGCCCACCACGGCAGCGAGCTGACCCTGGCCGAGCGGCGCGACCCGCAGGGTGCCCGTGCATGAAGTTCGCCCGCCGTCACCGCGAGCCGGCGGAGGTCAACCTGACCCCGCTGATCGATGTGGTATTCCTGCTGTTGATTTTCTTCATGGTCTCGACCACCTTCGAGACCCGCGAGGCACTGGAATTGACGCTGCCCACCAGCGAAAGCGGCACGCCTGCCGACGCCTCGCCGGTGACCGTGGTGGTGACCCGCGACGGTGCCTATCGGCTGGATGGCCAGACCTTCGACGCCACCGAGGCGCTACGCCGGACGTTGGCCGGCCATGCCGCGGTGGCCCGCGAGCAGGGCCTGGTGATCGAAGCCGACGGTCAGGCCAGCCATGCGGCAGTGGTCGGGGCGCTCGACCAGGCGGCCGCGCTGGGTATCCAGCGGGTGCGCATCGCCACCCGCGCGCCGTCAGAACTTCTCAATCAAGCGGAGACGCCGTGACCCAAGCAACCAGTTGGACCCTCTATCGGCGCCTGCTCGGCTATGTGCGACCGTACTGGAAGTACTTTGCCACGGCGGTCGTGGGTTATGCGATCTACGCCGCCTCGAGCACCGCGCTGGCCGAGATGATGAAACGCCTGATCGACGGCATCCAGCACCCCGATGCCGATTTTCGGCTGTTCCTGCCGCTGTTCGTGGTCGGCATGTTCGCGCTGCGCGGGGTGGGGACCTTCCTCGGGACCTTCTACATGAGCAACGTGGCGCGCAACGTGGTGCACTCGCTGCGTTGCGGGGTCTTCAACCACATGCTTCACCTGCCCGGGCGCTTCTTCGATTCGCACTCGAGCGGGCACCTGATCTCGCGGGTCACCTATCACGTCGAACAGGTCACCGGCGCGGCGACCAACGCGATCACCATCATCCTCCGCGAAGGCCTGTTCGTGATCGGTCTGGTGGGCTACCTGCTGTGGACCAACTGGCTGCTGACCCTGCTGTTTCTCACCGTGACGCCGCTGATCGGCCTGGTGGTGCGTTATGCCAGCAAACGCTTCCGGCTCATTTCACGGCGCATCCAGCACTCGATGGGCGATGTGACTCACGTCGCCTCCGAGGCGTTGACCGGCTACAAGGTAATGCGCACCCACGGTGCAGAGGACTACGAGAAGCGCCGGTTCGCCGCCGCCAGCGCCTACAACCGCGATCAGAGCCTCAAGGAGGCGTTGACCAAGGCCACCAGCACGCCGATCATCCAGCTGTTGGTGGCGCTGGCGCTGGCCGGTCTGGTGTGGCTGGCGATGGCTCCCGACCTGATGGCCAGCATGACCCCCGGCGAGTTCGTCGCCTTCATCACCGCCGCCGCCCTGATGGCCAAGCCGATCAAGCAACTCACCGAGATCAACTCGGTGATCCAGAAGGGCCTGGCGGCGGCCAGTGAGCTGTTTCGTCTGCTCGAGGAGCCGACCGAGACCGACGAGGGGCAGCGCGAGCCCGACCGGATCGCCGGGCGGGTCGCTTTCGAGGACGTGCATTTCGCCTACGGCGAGGATCAGCCCGAGGTGCTCAAGGGGATCGATCTGCGCGTCGAGGCCGGCGAGATGATTGCCATCGTCGGCCGTTCGGGTAGCGGCAAGTCGACGCTGGTCAATCTGTTGCCGCGCTTCTACCGGCCGACCCGGGGGCGCGTGACGATCGACGACGTGGCCGTCGACGACTACCGGCTGTCGCCGCTGCGCCGCCAGATCGCGCTGGTCTCGCAGCAGGTGACGCTGTTCAACGCCACGGTCGCCGACAACATCGCCTACGGCGTGCCCGATGCCGACCGCGAGGCGGTCGAGGCAGCGGCGCGCGCGGCCTATGCCGACGAGTTCATCGCCCGCCTGCCGCAGGGCTACGACACCGTGGTCGGCGACAACGGGGTGATGCTCTCCGGCGGCCAGCGACAGCGTCTGGCGATCGCCCGGGCGATCTTCAAGGACGCGCCGCTGCTGGTGCTCGACGAGGCGACCTCGGCGCTGGACACCGAATCCGAGCGCTATATCCAGCGCGCGCTGGAAGAGGTCTGTCGTGGACGCACGACCTTCGTCATCGCCCACCGCCTGTCGACCATCGAGCGCGCCGATCGCATCCTGGTGATGGAGCAGGGGCAGATCGTCGAGAATGGCAGTCATGGCGAATTGCTCGAGCGCGATGGTGCCTACGCGGCTCTGTATCGGCTACAGTTTCAGGAGACGGCGGCATGAGCCGGCTGAGCGAGGCCTGGTACCGCGATGCCGCCTGGCTGCAGGCGCTGCGGCCGCTGGCGTGGCTCTATGGGCAGGCGGTCGGCGCCCGTCGGCGGGCCTATGCCACGGGGCGCAAGACCCAGTGGCGCTCGCCGGTGCCGGTGATCGTGGTCGGCAACCTGACCCTGGGTGGCACCGGCAAGTCGCCGTTGGTCGCCTGGCTGGCGCGCTGGCTGGCCGAACAGGGCTGGCAGCCGGGCATCGTCTCGCGGGGCTATGGCGGCGATGCGCCGCGCTATCCGCTGTACGTCAACGTCGACAGCGACGCCGCACAGAGCGGTGACGAGCCGTTGATGCTCGCCCAGCAGACGGGCCTGCCGGTGGTGGTCGACCCCGATCGCCCGCGCGGCGCCCGCAAGCTGATCGCCGCCGGTTGCGACATCGTGATCGCCGACGACGGCCTGCAGCATCTGGCGCTGGGCCGCGACATCGAACTGGTGGTGGTCGATGGCGCGCGCGGCTTCGGCAATGGCCGTTGCCTGCCGGCGGGGCCGTTGCGCGAGCCGTTGCAGCGACTGCAGACGGTCGATGCGATGGTGATCAACGGCGCTCCGACGGCGGCCCTGCCGGTCGAGGGTTACGGCATGACGCTGGCCCCGGCGCGCTGGCGTCATCTCACCGACGGGGTCTGCTATCCGGTCGAGCAGGTGCCGTTCGCCGGCCGTGTGCATGCGCTGGCGGGGATCGGCCATCCGCCGCGCTTCTTCGCCACCCTCGAGGCACTGGGCGTCGAACACGACGCTCATCCATTGCCCGACCACCATCGCTACACTGCCGGCGATCTGCGCTTTGCCGACAATCGTCCGGTGGTCATGACCGCCAAGGATGCCGTCAAGTGTCGGCGGTTCGCCAACGAGCGCTGCTGGGCGCTGGACGTCGAGGCCCGGCCGGATCCGACCTTCGTCGCCTGGCTGCGTGAACGGCTCGACCACCTACAACCCGCGACCTGCGAGGTAACTCATGGATAAGGAACTGCTGGCCATGCTGGTCTGTCCGCTTTGCCAGGGCAAGCTCAAGTACGACCGCGAGCGCGGCGAGCTCAAGTGCCATTTCGATGGCCTGGCGTACCCGATCCGCGACGATATCCCGGTGATGCTCCAGGAAGAGGCGCGTGTCATGGATGTCGACGAGAAGCTTCACAAGAGCGTCGGGCCCGGCGACCAGCAACCGGGGGAAACTCCGGGAGTCGGGCCGTGAGCCAGACCGTGAACGAAGCCGCCGAGCATTTCGTGGTGGTGATCCCGGCTCGCTACGGCTCCAGTCGCTTGCCGGGCAAGCCGTTGCTCGACATCGCCGGTCAGCCGATGGTGGTACGCGTCTGGCAGCAGGCGATCGCCAGCGGTGCGGCACGGGTCGTGGTGGCCACCGACGATGCGCGTATCCGCGGGGCGGTGGAAGCGGCCGGCGGCGAGGCGCTGATGACCCGCGACGACCACCCCTCGGGGACCGACCGGCTCGCCGAGGTCGCCGCGACGCTGGGGCTTTCCGACGCGACGATCGTGGTCAATGTGCAGGGCGACGAGCCGTTGCTGCCGCCCTCGGCCATCGCCCAGGTGGCGGTAAGGCTGGGCGACGACGCCGAGGCCTCGATCGCCACGCTGGCCGAGCCGATCAGCGACATCGAGACGCTGTTCAATCCCAACGTGGTCAAGGTGGTGCGTGACATCCACGGCCGGGCGCTGTACTTCTCGCGGGCGCCGATCCCCTGGGACCGCGAGCAGTTCGCCGCGCGGCCCGATGCCCTGGCGACCGATGCCTGGCTGCGTCACATCGGATTGTACGCCTACCGCGCCGGCTTTCTGGCCGATTACGTCGACTGGCTGCCGAGCCCGCTGGAGCAACTGGAGCAGCTCGAGCAGTTGCGCGCCCTGCACCATGGCCGGCATATCCAGGTCGGTCTGGCGCGCCAGGCCCACCCGGCGGGCGTCGACAGCGCCGAGGATCTCGCGCGCGTCCGCGAGTACTTTTCCCGCTAGTCGTCTTTGATTCCTTCGCAATGTACCGAGAGGCTTCGAGCCATGATGCGCGTACTGTTCGTCTGTCTCGGCAATATCTGCCGTTCTCCCACCGCCGAAGGCGTGCTGCGCGCACGGCTTGCCGACGCCGGCCTGGATGCGCAGGTCGAGGTCGACTCCTGCGGGATCGGCCACTGGCATGTCGGCAAGGGGCCGGATCGCCGTGCGCTCGAGGCGGCAGGCCAGCGTGGCATCGATATCGGCGCGCTGCGGGCGCGGGTTCTCGATGCCGCGGACTTCCGGCGTTTCGATTACATCCTGGCGATGGACCATGACAACCTCGAGGCCATCGAGGCGCAGCGTCCTGTCGACTGTCCCGCGCACGTCGGGCTGTTTCTGGCCTTCGCCGGGCGCCCCGACGAGGCGGTGCCGGATCCCTATTTCGGCGGTGGCGAGGGCTTCGCCAGAGTCTTCGAACTGATCGAGGCCGCCAGCGAGGGTCTGGTCGCCGAACTGCAGGAAAAGCTGCGCGACGAGCCGGCGGTGCGATGATCCGTCATGACGCCGAACTCGGCGCCGCCAATACCCTGGGGCTGGCGTGCCGCGCCGAGCGCTTCGCCGCGCTCGAAAGCCTCGCCGAGGCGCGCCAGGTGCTCGCCGAGGCGCGTCGCCACGGTTGGCCGGTCAGCGTGCTGGGCGGCGGCAGCAACCTGATCCTGCGGCCCTGGCTGCCCGGGCTGGTGGTGCAGGCCGACTTCGCCGACTGGTGGCTGGAGCCGCTCGACGCCGATACGGTGCGGGTGCACGTCGAAGCCGGGATGAACTGGCACAGCCTGGTCGAGGCCCTGGCGGCGCGCGAGCTGTGGGGCACCGAGAACCTGGCGTTGATCCCGGGGCGTGTCGGTGCCGCGCCGATCCAGAATATCGGCGCCTATGGCGTCGAGCTCGCCGATCTGCTGGAAAGTGTGCACCTGCTGTATCTGGACGATGGGCGCGAGACGGTATTGAGCCGCGAGGAGTGCGCCTTCGCCTATCGCGACAGCGTCTTCAAGCATGCACTGCACGGCCGGGTGCTGATTACCCGCCTGGTGCTGCGCCTGTCCACCCGGCCGGCGCCACGGCTCGGCTACGGCGACCTGGCGGCACGGCTGGGCCCGACGCCCAGCGCCAGCGAGGTGGTCGCCGCGGTCAGCCGGGTGCGCCGGGAGAAGCTGCCCGACCCCGCAGTGCTCGGCAATGCCGGCAGTTTCTTCAAGAATCCGGTGGTCGCGGCCGAGCGTGCTCGGCGGTTGCTGGCCGAATATCCGGGGATGCCGCACTTTCCGCTCGCCGACGGGAGCGTCAAGCTGGCCGCGGGCTGGTTGATCGACCAGTGCGGGCTCAAGGGGCTGAGAGAGGGGCGGGTCGGCGTCCATGATCGCCAGGCGCTGGTGCTGGTCCACCACGGCGGCGCCAGTGCCGAGGAGTTGCTGGCGCTGGCGCGCCGCGTCGCCGACACGGTCGCCGAGCGCTTCGGGGTGACGCTGGAGCGCGAACCGCGCCTGCTGGGCAGGGCGTTGCCGTAACAGCGATCGCGCCGCCAACGAAAAAACGCCTCGCCGGCGAACCGGCGAGGCGTTTTTGCGTATCTGGTGGCTACGCCCTGATTCGAACAGGGGACCCCATCATTATGAGTGATGTGCTCTAACCAGCTGAGCTACGTAGCCCTTCAACGGGGGCGAATATTACCCGTAACACCTTGAGGTGTCAATGTTATCCGCGAAAGCAAAGCCTGCGTTCAAACGTTGAAGCGGAAATGCACCACGTCGCCGTCCTTGACCACGTACTCCTTGCCCTCGAGGCGCCATTTGCCGGCATCCTTGGCGCCGGCTTCGCCGCCCAGCGCGACGAAGTCGTCGTAGCCGACCACCTCGGCGCGAATGAAGCCCTTCTGGAAGTCGGTATGGATCACGCCGGCGGCCTCCGGTGCGGTGGCGCCGACCTTGACCGTCCAGGCGCGCACTTCCTTGACCCCGGCGGTGAAATAGGTCTGCAGGCCGAGCAGGTTGTAGCCGGCGCGGATCACCCGGTCGAGGCCGGGTTCGCTCATGCCCATCTCGTCGAGGAACATGCTGCGCTCCTCGTCGTCGAGCTCGGCGATCTCGGCCTCGAGCTGGTTGCACACCGGCACCACCACGGCGCCTTCCTCGGCGGCGATCTCGCGGACCACCTCGAGGTAGGGGTTGGCCTCGAAGCCATCCTCGTTGACGTTGGCGATGTACATGGTCGGCTTGAGGGTCAGAAAGCCGAAGCTCTTGACCTGGCGCTTGTCCTCGTCGGAGAGGCCGAAGCTTCTCAGCGGCTGGCCCTCGGCGAGATGCGGCTGGATGCGGTCGAGCACCGCCTTGGTGGCGATGGCGTCCTTGTCGCCGCCCTTGACCACCCGAGCCAGGCGCTGACTGGCGCGCTCGACGGTGTCCAGGTCGGCCAGCGCGAGTTCCATGTTGATGATCTCGATATCGGCGCGTGGGTCGACCTGGTTGGCGACGTGGATGACGTTGTCATTGTCGAAGCAGCGCACCACGTGGGCGATCGCCTCGGTCTCGCGAATGTTGGCGAGGAACTGGTTGCCGAGGCCTTCGCCCTTGGAGGCGCCGGCGACCAGCCCGGCGATATCGACGAACTCCATGGTGGTCGGAATGACCTTCTCGGGTTTGACGATCTCGGCCAGTTTATCGAGGCGGGGGTCGGGCATCGGCACGATGCCGGTGTTCGGCTCGATGGTGCAGAACGGGAAGTTCTCGGCGTCGATACCCGACTTGGTCAGTGCATTGAAGAGCGTGGATTTGCCGACGTTGGGCAGGCCGACGATGCCGCAATTGAAACCCATGGAGTCTTCCTGGAAAGGGAGTTCGAGGAGTGTGATCGGTCGGTATTCTACTCGGTATGAGCGGTAAGCCATAAGCTTTAAGCCGTAAGAAAACTCGCTCGGACGGTTGGGATGGCTTACGGCCTATAGCTTCAAGCTGACAACTACCTTTTCCGCCTTAGGCGGAAAAGCTGTGCAGGCGATTCATGGCCTTTGCCCAGTTGCCGTCGAGGGCGTCGGGCAGGGTATGAAGGCACTCGTCGAGCGCGGCGTCGATGGCCTGGCGCTCGGCCTTGCCGGGCCGACCCAGTACATAGTTGGTGACCTGCTTGGCGTCGCCGGGATGGCCGATGCCGATGCGCAGGCGATGGAAGGCGTTGCTGTTGCCCAGCGCGCTGATGGTGTCGCGCAGCCCGTTGTGACCGCCGTGACCGCCGCCGGTCTTGTAGCGAGCGGTGCCGGGATCGATATCCAGCTCGTCATGGACGACGAGAAGCTCGTCGGGGGTGAGCTTGAAGAACTGGCAAAGCGCGGCGACGGCCGCGCCGCTGCGATTCATGAAGGTGGTCGGATTGAGCAGATGCAGATCGCGACCGGCGAAGTGGACCTTGGCGTATTCGCCGAGGAACTTCTTCTCCACGCGCAGCGGCGTGTGGCTGTCGCGCGCCAGGGCCTCGACCAGCCAGGCCCCCGCATTGTGCCGAGTTTCGGCGTAGTTCGTGCCCGGGTTGCCCAGGCCGATGATCGCTTTGACGTGGCTCATGCGGGTGCCTTGCCGGTTGCCTTCGCGGGCAGGTGCCGATTACTCGGACTTGCCTTCCTCGTCCTTGCCCGCTTCCTCGGCGGCGCGCTGCTCGACCTCGGTGGCGGCTTCTTCTTCGTCGCCCTCCTCGGTGGTGCCGCGGGTCGGGCGAGTGATGCTGACCACCCCGGCGTCGTGCTCTTCACCGTGGGACAGCTCGACCAGCGTCACGCCGGCCGGCAGCTGGAGATCCGACAGGTGCAGGGTGTCGCCGAGTTCCAGCTTGCTGACGTCGACTTCCAGGTATTCCGGCAGGTCCTTGGGCAGGCAGCTGATGGTCACGTCGGTGGCCAGCACATGCAGCACGCCGTCCTGCTCCTTGATGCCCAGGCAGTTTTCCTCGCCGATGACGTGCAGCGGCACGTGCATGGTCATGGCATGCGAGGCGTCGACACGCAGGAAGTCGGCGTGGGTGATCAGCGCCTTGAAGGGGTGGCGCTGCAGGTCACGCACGACGACCTGCTCCTTGGTGCCATCGACATCGATGTTGATGATCGAGGAAAAGAATGCCTCTTCCTCGATCGCCTTGTAGAAGGCCGGCTTGTCGATGGTGATCGGCTGCGGTGCCTTTTCGCCGCCATAGATGATGGCAGCGACCTGCTGGTTCTCACGACGCAGGCGGCGGCTCGCACCTTTCCCCAGGTCGTGACGAACGTTGGCGGTGAGTTGATAGTCGGACATTGATGTAACCTCGCGGGTTTAAAATAAGGAAATCGCCACCGCCCGCGACCAGACGATGGCGTTTCCGGTAGCGCCTCGCGGCGCACGTATCCGAGGCAGGTGCCTCAACGCGACGTTCAGTGGAACATCGCGCTTACGGATTCTTCGTTGCTGACCCGGCGGATCGCCTCGGCGATCAGTCCGGCGACCGACAGCTGGCGGATCTTGCCGCTGCGGCGTGCGGTTTCGGACAGCGGAATGGTATCGGCCACGACGAGTTCGTCAAGCACCGATCCGCTGATGTTGTCGACGGCCGGACCGGACAGGATCGGGTGCGTGGCATAGGCGACGACGCGGCGCGCGCCGTGATCCTTGAGCGCCTCGGCGGCCTTGCACAGGGTGCCGGCGGTGTCGACCATGTCGTCGACCACCACGCAGGTGCGATCCTCGATCTCGCCGATGATATGCATCACCTGGGCGTGGTTGGCCTGCGGGCGACGCTTGTCGATGATCGCCAGGTCGGCGTTGAGCTGCTTGGCGATGGCGCGCGCGCGCACCACGCCACCGACATCCGGCGAGACGACGACCAGGTCGTCGTAGTTCTGGCGTTCGATGTCGTCGAGCAGGATCGGCGACCCGTAGACGTTGTCGACGGGCACGTCGAAGAAGCCCTGAATCTGATCGGCGTGCAGATCCATGGTCATTACCCGGTCGACACCGGCCTTGACCAGCACATCGGCGACCACCTTGGCCGAGATCGGCACACGCGCCGAGCGTACACGACGGTCCTGGCGGGCATAGCCGAAGTAGGGCACCACGGCGGTGATCCGCGCGGCGGATGCGCGCCGCAGGGCATCCACCATGAAGATCAGTTCCATCAGATTGTCGTTGGTCGGGGCGCAGGTGGACTGCAGTATGAAGACGTCCTTGCCGCGAACGTTCTCGTTGATCTCGACCGCGATTTCGCCATCGCTGAACTGGCCGACCGTGGCATGCCCCAGCCGGTTGTCGAGCGCCTCGGCAACCTTGCGGGCGAGTTCGGGATTGGCATTCCCGGCGAAAACCATCAATTTAGACACGCGCAGCCACCTTTGGAGTCTTCGGGGATCTCTGGAGCGGGTTGTGCAGTCGCGCGCAGGGAAAATGGCTGGGGTACCAGGATTCGAACCTGGGAATGGCGGCACCAGAAGCCGCTGCCTTACCACTTGGCTATACCCCAGTAACCGTGCCCTTCGCTAGCCGCGGCGCGGTGCGTCGCCGGCTTCGACCGCCTTGATCACGGACCTTTCGATCATGAAGCCTTGACCGAAAATCCGCTCAATGCAGGCCCAGCGCCTGATGGAGGGGAGATATGTTGCGCCCGCGTGCCTTGAAGGCATGCCAGCCGTCGCCAACACGGGCAAGTATGCTATCTGCCTCGTCACTGTGCGTCAATCGGCAGAAGACACAGGCGCCGGTTCCGGTCAAAAGGCTCGGCGCGAAGCCGGACAGCCAGTCGAGCGCCTCGCCCACGGCCGGATAGAGCCGGCGCACGGTCGACTGGCAATCGTTGCGCCAGGCGTGCGGCCCCTCCTGCAGTGCGCGCGCCATACTAATCGGGGGGGTCTCGCGTGTCAATTGCGACGCGCCGAATACCGCGGGGGTGGCGACCTCGATGCCGGGGTGGATGACCACGAACCAGGGCGTGTCGAGCTCGACCGGCGTCAGGCGCTCGCCGATGCCTTCGGCCCAGGCGGCGCGACCGCGGATGAACACCGGCACGTCGGCGCCCAGGCGCAGACCCAGGCTGGCGAGCGCATCGAGCGACACGGGCAGTTCCCAGAGGCGCGCCAGGCCGAGCAGCGCGGTCGCGGCGTCGGAGCTGCCCCCGCCCAGTCCACCGCCCATCGGCAGGCGCTTGGTGAGGGCGATGTCGGCGCCGAGGCGACAGCCGCTGCTCTCCTGCAGCAGGCCTGCCGCCCGCACGATCAGGTTGGCGTCATGCTCGACGCCCGGCAGTCCCGGTGTCAGCGTGATCCGGCCATCCTCGCGCCGCCGCAGGTCGAGGGTGTCGCCGTGATCGAGGAACTGGAACAGTGTCTGCAGCTCGTGATAGCCGTCGGCGCGGCGTCCGGTGACGTGCAGCATCCGGTTGAGCTTGGCCGGCGCCGGCAGGCTCAGCTCACTCATTGCCGCCTTCCGGAGTGTCCGGATGCCATTCGTTGACGACCAGCGTGGCCCGCCAGTCGGCGAAGCTCATCACCATCCGACGCGGCAGCCACAAGCCGTCGGCCCGGGTCCAGTCGCGATAATCGATCACCCAGCCGGCCTGGCGCAGGCGCTGGGGAAAATTCAGCGCGTCGCGGGTCAGCTGATACTCGACGATCGGCGAGGGCAGTCCGCGCACCCAGTTGTCGAGCGCCGAGATCGGTAGCGACCAGCCCAGCTGCTGTTCCATCAGTTGCTCGGGAGTGTCGGCTTCGAAGCGACCTTCGCCGGTGGTCAGCACAACGCCGTCAGGGCCGCCTTCGAGCACGCTGCGCCCGGCGCCGAACGGGCCGCTGATCAGCATGCGGTAATGCCCGCTGCGTTGCGTCCAGTCGAGATTGGCGCTCTGCGCGTCGTTCGGTGTGCGCAGGCCCAGCTTGCCGGCCAGACGCCAGCTATCCAGTGCCTCGAGACGCGGCTTCTGGTCGGCCCAGTCACCCTTTTCGCGGGGCGAGTCGGGAGAGGGCGCCTGACTGGCGCAGCCGGCCAGCAGCGCCAGGCCTAGCGTGATCGCGGCAAGCCGTCGCATGGCGTTACTCCATGTTGGTAGTCGTGGGGGCGAGTTCGGGGATGCGTTCGAGCAGCGCGTCGATCAGCGGGCGCTCGGGGTAGCGCTCGAGCGCGTCGGCGATCAGCGCCCGCGCTTCATCGCGGCGTTCGAGTTGCCACAGCACTTCGGCCAGGTGAGCGGCGATTTCCTGGTCCGGCTGCTGACGATAGGCCTCGCGCAGGTAGGGCAGGGCCCGCTGGTCGTCGCCCAGCTTGTGGTAGACCCAGCCCAGGCTGTCGATGATCGCCGGAGACTCGGGCTCCAGCCGATGGGCGCGTTCGATCAGCTCGCGCGCCTCGTCGAGACGCGCTGTCTCGTCGGCCAGCGTGTAGCCCAGCGCATTGAGTGCCGTGGCATTGTGCGGCTCGAGTTCGATGACGTGGCGGAGGTCGCGCTCCATGCCCGCCAGGTTGCCTTGTCGATAGCGGAACATGCTGCGGGTGAAGCGCAACTGGGTGTCGTCGGGGTGTCGGGCCACGGCCCGGTCGAGCAGTTGTCGGGCCTCGTCGATCCGGCCCCGCGCCTGGAGCAGGTCGGTCTCCAGGCCGATCAGCTCGGCGTAGGCCTCGGGATGGCGCAGGCGCTCGATGCGCAGGAAGGTCTGCGCGTCGGCCAGCCGGTCGTTGTCGGCGAGCATGGATGCGGCGCGCTGACGGGCCTCGATGAACCCCTCGCCGGTGGGCACCTGGCGGTAATAGAGCAGTGCATTGTCGATCTCGCCGGCCTGCTCGGCGATGCTGCCGAGCATGATGAAGGCCGGCGGTGGCGTCGGCTGGCTGTCGATCAGTGGCAGCAGCAGGCGCCGGGCCGGTGCCGGGTGCGCTTCCTCGAGATACAGCTGAGCCAGCGCCAGGCGCAGCTCGACCGAGTCGGAATGGCGTGCCAGCAGGGCGTCGATGCGCGTCTCGGCCTTTTCCACCTGGCCGAGGCGCAGCTGCGCGCGGGCCAGCAGCAGAATGAAGCGGCTGTCGTCCTCGGCGCTCTCGAGGCCGCGCAGCGCGGCGTCGCGGGCATCGGCATCGCGGCCCTCCTGCAGGGCGATGCGCGCCCGGGTGAGCCACACTCCGGGCAGTGCCGGATGGCTTTCGGCGAGCCGGGCGAGGCGTGCATCGGCACGCGTGGTCTCGCCGCTGGCGGCCTCCAGCAGGGCGGTGGCGAGTACCGCGTCGGCACGTGCGTCGTGCGTTTGCACATGGCGGCGCAGGCGCTCGACCAGCGGCGCAAGATCGACCCCGCGCTCGATGGCGGCTTCGGCGAAACCGGTCAGGTCGCCCTGGTCGCCCCGCTCGGCCAGCGCCAGGCGCTGTTCCAGGCTGGCCAGCCAGTCGCCGCGCTCCAGCGCCAGGTTGGCCAGCAGGCGGGCGGGCGCTTCGGTCTGCGGCGCCAGGTGCCGCCAGAGTTCGGCGGCCCGGGCTTGCAACTGCGGGTCGTCGGTGTAGCGTGCGGCCAGGGTGGCGCGCTCCGCCAGTGCCGGCGAGTCGTAGCGCTGCGCGGTTTCCAGGTAGCCGTCGGCGGCGCGTGCGAAATCACCGCGCTGGCCGGCGATCTCGGCGGTCAGCAGCGTGGCCAGGCTCCGGGCGTCCAGGCCTTTCTGCACCGGCGGAGCCGAGGCCAGCGGGTCGGTCGGTCGCGGCGGTCGGTCGGCCAGCCCCTGGCAGCCGGCCACCAGGGCCGATGCCAGAACAGTCACAAGCAAGCGTGCGCGCATGCTTTCCTCATTCCAGAGCCGGTAGTCATCCCGTGACATCCCTGCAGCGGGGCGGGGGCGTGTCGTCAGCATACCGATTCGCCGACGCCGGGCAAAGCAAAGGCGCGCATGCCCACGCGGATGGCGGTGTGGTAGACTAAGCCGCCCGAATCGTCAGGGTGCGCTCTGACTACGGGCGCGCCTGACCGCACGCCAACCGCGATGCGGCGAGTATTTTGACTATTGCGCAGGACCAACGGCTCATTGCAATGACGCTTCTCGCCCTGGGAATCAACCACAAGACCGCCGATGTTGCGGTGCGAGAGCAGGTCGCCTTTACCCCCAGTCAGCTGGAAGCGGCACTGGTCGAGCTCAAGAGGCTGCCGACGGTGAGCGAAGCCGCGGTACTGTCGACCTGCAATCGTACCGAACTCTACTGCGTCACCGAGGCGCAGGGCGAGCAGGCGGTCATCGACTGGCTGGGCCGCTTCCACAACCTGCCTGTCGAGGAACTCACCCGTTGCGCCTACCACTATCTCGACGAGTCGGCGGCCCGCCACCTGATGCGCGTGGCGTCGGGGCTGGATTCGATGGTGCTCGGCGAGCCGCAGATCCTCGGCCAGCTCAAGGATGCCTATCAGCAGGCGCGTCAGCATCAGGGGCTGGGCGGTGAGCTGGAACGGCTGTTTCAGCACACCTTCGCGGTCGCCAAGCAGGTGCGCACCGAGACCGGTATCGGCGAGAATCCGGTCTCGGTGGCCTACGCCGCGGTCAGCCTGGCGACGCGTATCTTCGATGATCTGTCGCGCTCTCGGGCCCTGCTGGTCGGTGCCGGCGAAACCATCGAGCTGGTCGCCCGTCACCTGCGCGAAGCCGGCATCAAGGGCTTGATCGTCGCCAACCGCACCCGCGAGCGTGCCGAGCAACTGACCGGCGAGTTCGGCGGCGAGGCGATCACCCTCGGCGAGATACCCCAGGCGCTGGAGCGCGCCGACATCGTCATCACCTCGACCGCGGCGCCCTTGCCGATTCTCGGCAAGGGCATGGTCGAACGGGCCCTGAAGGTACGTCGCCACCGGCCGATCTTCATGGTCGACATCGCCGTGCCGCGGGACATCGAACCCCAGGTGGGCGAACTCGACGACGTCTTCCTGTACACCGTCGACAATCTCCACGAGGTGATCGAGGAGAACCGTCGCCATCGTCAGGTCGCCGCCGACCAGGCCGAAGATCTGATCAGCCAGGGGGTCAGCCACTGGCAGCACGAGCGCCGGGTGCGTGGCGCCGGCGAGCTGATCAAGCGCTATCGCGAACAGGGCGAGGCGCTGCGCCAGGGCGCCGAGGCCCAGGCGCTGGCGCAGCTGGCACGCGGCGAGGATCCCGAGAAGGTGCTGCGCCGGCTCAGCCAGCAGCTCACCAACAAGCTGATGCATGGCCCGACGCTGCGCCTGCGCGAGGCGTCGGGCGCCGAGCGACACGATGTCATCCAGGCGGCCGAGAGCCTGTTGCTCGACCCGGCCTCGCCTGCCCAGGATCCGGAATAGGACACTGCATGAAAGCGTCTCTGCGCCAACGTCTGGAAAGTCTTCACGAACGCTTCGATGAGCTTGCCGCGCTGCTCGCCGAGCCGGATGTCATCGCCGATCAGGCGCGCTTTCGCGACTATTCGCGCGAGTACGCCGAACTCGAATCGCTCATCGAGGCGTGGCGGGACTTCCGCGCCACCGAGGGCGACGTCGAAGCCGCCGAGCAGCTCACCGGCGACGCCGATGCCGAGATGCGCGAACTCGCCAGCGAGGAGCTCTACGCCGGCCGCGAGCGGCTCGCCGAACTCGAGGAGCGCCTCAAGGTGCTGCTGGTGCCCAGGGATCCCGACGATGCGCGCAACGTATTCCTCGAAGTGCGCGCCGGTACCGGCGGCGACGAGGCGGCGCTGTTCGCCGGTGACCTGTTTCGCATGTACTCGCGCTATGCCGAGAAGCGCGGCTGGAACATCGAGGTGGTCAACGTCAGCCACGGCGAGCAGGGTGGCTACAAGGAGATCATCGCCCGGATAAAGGGCGACGGGGTCTATGCGCGGCTCAAGTTCGAATCCGGCGCGCACCGCGTCCAGCGTGTCCCCGCCACCGAATCCCAGGGGCGCATCCACACCTCGGCGTGCACGGTGGCGGTGATGCCCGAGGCCGACGCGGTGGGCGACATCGACATCAACCCCAGCGATCTGCGTGTCGATACCTTTCGCTCCAGCGGCGCCGGCGGCCAGCACGTCAACACCACCGACTCGGCGATCCGCATCACCCACCTGCCGAGCGGCGTGGTGGTCGAATGCCAGGAGGAGCGCAGTCAGCACAAGAATCGCGCCAAGGCGATGTCGCTGCTGGCGGCCCGGCTCAAGCAGAACGCCGTCGACAGCCAGCGCCAGCAGCAGGCCGATACGCGCAAGTCGCTGGTCGGCTCCGGCGATCGCAGCGAACGCATCCGCACCTACAACTTCCCCCAGGGGCGAATCACCGACCATCGCGTCAACCTCACTCTCTACAAGCTCGGTGAAGTGATGGGCGGCGAGCTCGACGAAGTCATCTCGCCGCTGATCAACGAATACCAGGCCGAGCGGTTGGCGGCATTGCAGGACGGCTGATGCGCGTCGATGACTTGCTCAGGGTTGCTGCCACACGGCTCGCCGATGCCGGTTCGCCGACCGCGCGGCTCGACGCCGAGGTACTGCTGGGGCATGTGCTGGGCCGTGAGCGCAGCTGGCTCTATACCTGGAACGATCATCGCGTCGAGGGTTTTCCGCGGGCCCGATTTGCCGCCCTGGTCGCTGCGCGAGCCGGCGGCGAGCCGGTGGCCTACCTGACCGGCGAGCGCGAGTTCTGGGGGCTGGCCCTTGCCACCGGGGCCTCGACGCTGATTCCGCGCCCGGACACCGAGTGCCTGGTCGAGACGGCGCTGGCACTGATGCCGGCGACGGCCCGGCGGGTCCTCGACCTGGGCACCGGCAGCGGGGCGATCGCCCTGGCGCTGGCCAGCGAGCGGCCCGCCTGGCGGGTCACCGGCGTCGACCGGATCATCGAGGCCGTGGCGCTGGCGGGTGGCAATGCCCGGCGACTGGGGATCGACAATGCCGATTTTCGGGTCAGCGACTGGTTTTCCGCGCTGGCCGGCCAGCGTTTCGAGCTGATCGTCACCAATCCGCCCTATCTGGCCGACGACGATCCGCACCTGGCGCATGGCGACGTGCGCTTCGAGCCGCGCTCGGCGCTGGTGGCCGGTGATGGCGGCCTGGCCGATCTGCGTTACCTGATCGAGGTCGCGCATGACTATCTGGCGGCCGGTGGCTGGCTGCTGCTCGAGCATGGCATGACCCAGGGCGAAGCGGTTCGCGAGGCACTCTGCCGGACGGGCTATGTCGAGGTCGCGACGCAGGCCGACCTGGCCGGTCTGCCGCGCGTTTCGCTGGGCCGGCACGATGGCTGAGTGCAGCGTGGAATGCGCTCGCTGGTTATCCTTCGGGCTGATGTGATAAGACTATCGGACTAGTCATGCTGCCTTGGTGAATCTTGCTGTTTCCTTGCAGCATCTTGCGACAAGACCATCAATTGCTGCGGTAGGCCGCGATCAATGCAGGCGATCATCCTGCTATCGGGCAGGAGGAACCTTCCTACCATGAAAACGAAGACACGCTCCCTGGACCGCATCGACCTCAAGATCCTGCGCAGCCTGCAGGAAAATGCGCGCATCTCCTATGTCGACCTGGCCGCCCAGGTGGGGTTGTCGACCACGCCCTGCCTGGAGCGCGTCAAGCGCCTGGAAAGGGCGGGTATCATTCGTGGCTATCGGGCGATTCTCGATCCGCGGGCGCTCAAGGCGAATCTGCTGGTGTTCGTCGAGATCTGCCTGGAAACCCAGTCGCCGGCGGTGTTCGACGAGTTCCGTCGTGCCGTCGCCAAGTTGCCTCAGATCCAGGAGTGCCATCTGGTTTCGGGGCAGTTCGACTACATTCTCAAGTGCCGGATCCCCGAGATGTCCGCCTATCGCCAGCTGCTCGGCGACGTGGTGCTGACGTTGCCCGGGGTCAAGGAGTCCAAGAGCTATGTGGTCATGGAAGAGGTCAAGGAGGAGTTCTCCCTGCATGTGCCCGAGCTCGACGAGCTCGACGCCAAGTAGGCCTTTCCAGCATCCATGCAATGGCGAATCCCGGGAGCGACGATGAACGATGAGGCACTGTTGCGCTACAGCCGCCATATCATGCTCGATGCGGTGGATATCGAGGGCCAGCAGCGCCTGCTCGACGGCCATGCGCTGGTGGTCGGCGCCGGCGGGCTGGGCTCGCCGGTGACCCTCTATCTGGCGGCGGCCGGCGTGGGCCGGCTGAGCATCGCCGATGCCGACGTGGTCGAGATCAGCAACCTGCAGCGTCAGATCGCCCATCGACAAGACGATCTGGGGCGCAACAAGGCCGAGTCGGCGGCCGCGGCGGCAAGCGCCCTCAACAGCGACTGCAGCGTTGCGGCGCTGGCCAGCCATCTCGACGGCGAGGCGCTCGCCGCGGCGGTGGCTGCGGCCGATGTGGTGCTCGACTGCACCGACCGTTTCGCCAGCCGCTACGCCATCAATCGCGCCTGCGTCGAGGCCGGACGTCCGCTGGTCTCGGGAGCGGCGATCCGCTTTTCGGGGCAGTTGGCGGTTTTCGATCCGCGCGACCGACAGTGTCCCTGCTACGCCTGTCTCTATCCGCCCTCGCCGGCCGGCGAGGAGGACGACGAGTTGCGTTGTGCCGAGAGCGGGGTGATCGGCCCGCTGGTCGGGCTGGTCGGCTGCTTCCAGGCGCTCGAGGCGGTCAAGCTGCTGAGCGGCGCGGGCAGGTCCCATCGCGGGCTTTCGGTCTTCGATGGCCTGGACGGCGAGTGGCGCCGCTTCAACGTGCCGCGCGACCCTGACTGCCCGGTCTGTGGCCCGTGAGCGACCGGGGAGCGAGGTAAGTCGATGGCGGGACCGCTCGGCCAGGTCAGCGATTTCGAGATTCGCCTGCTGCGGATCTTCAAGGCGGTGGCCGAGAGCGGCGGCTTCACCGCCGCCGAGGTGTCGCTGGGTATCGGTCGCTCGGCGATCAGCGTGCACATGGCCGATCTCGAGAAACGCCTGGGACTGCGGCTTTGCCAGCGCGGCCGCGGTGGTTTCGCGCTCACCGAGGAGGGGCGCGAGGTCTATCAGGCGGCGTTGACCCTGCTCGCCTCGCTGGAAACCTTTCGCACCGAGGTCAATGGCCTGCACCAGACGCTGCGCGGCGAATTCAGTATCGGTATCACCGACAACCTGGTCACCCTGCCGCGCATGCGCATCACCCACGCGCTGGCCGATCTCAAGGCCCGCGGGCCGGACGTGCGTCTCAACATCCACATGACGCCACCCGACGAGATCGCCCGGGCGGTACTCGACGGTCGGTTGCATCTGGGGGTGGTGCCCGACGTCAATCGCCTCGCCAGCCTCGAGGTGCGTCCGCTCTACAGCGAATGCTCGCTGTTGTATTGCGCCGACGCGCATCCGCTGTTCGAGGCCGACGAGGGGCAACTGAGCGCTGCCTGCCTGGCCCGCCAGGCGGCGGTCGTGCCGGGCTATCCGCTGCCCGGCGAGGCGCGCGAGCGCATCGAGCGCCTGGATGGCCAGGCGATGGCTTCGGACCGCGAGGGCGCCGCGTTTCTGATTCTCACCGGGCGCTTCATCGGCTATCTACCCGATCATCTGGCACGGCCCTGGGTCGAGGCGGGTCGGCTACGTGCGCTGGTGCCGGAACGCGAACGGTTCGTTACCGATTTCGTCACCGTGACTCGCCGTGGACGACGCCCGCATCGCGTGCTGGAGGCCTTTCTGGAGGCCCTGGCGGAGCAGGACATGACGTCGGAGGATAGGGGCGAAGCACGCTAGGTGTTATTGAATACTTGACAATAAATGCGGTATTGGTGTCAGACTGAGTAGGCAGGATCACGATTGCCGAGTTGCGATGGTGAAAGAATTCAACAACAACTTAGGTTCTCCCGACGAGAATCAACGCTTTCGGAAATCTCCATGAACGTAGCTGCCGCTCTACGCCATCCGGCGTCCTATTACGCCGCCAGTACCCGGGTGACCCTTGCCCCGACGCGGCCGCTGGATGGCGAACAACGCGTCGATGTCTGTGTGGTGGGCGGTGGCATCACCGGCTGCTCGGCGGCGCTGCACCTCGCCGAGCGCGGCTATAGCGTGGCGCTGCTCGAGGCCGGCGAGATCGGCCATGGTGCCTCGGGACGCAGCGGCGGCCAGATCCTGCCCGGACTGGGCACCGACATCGCCGTGGTCGAGAAGGCCCTGGGTCACGAGCGCGCCAGGGCGATCTGGGAGATGAGCCGCGAATCGGTGCGCCTGACCGCCGCGCTGGTCGAGCGTCACGCGATTCCCTGCGACCTGAGCTGGGGTTACCTGCACGCCGCCGTCAAGCCGCGTCATGTCCGCGAACTGCGCGAGTTCCAGGCCGCCATGGCCGAGCGCTACGGCTATGAATCGTTGCACCTGCTCGAGGGCGAGGCGTTGCGCGAGCGGGTCGTCACCGACGCCTACCCGGCGGCGCTTTTCGACGCCGAGGGCGGCCATCTGCATCCGCTCAACTACACGCTGGGGCTGGCGCGCGCCGCCCAGCGCGCCGGGGTGTGCATCCACGAACACAGCGCCGCCGTGGCCATAGAGCGGGGCGAGCCGGCGCGGGTGAAAACCGCCCAGGGCCGCGTGATTGCCGATTACGTGGTGGTCGCCGCCAATGCCTACCTGGGTGGGCTGGTACCCGAACTCGGCGGACGCATCATGCGCGCGGCCAACTACATCGTCGCCACCGAACCGTTGAGCGAGGCGCAGGCCGCCCAGGTACTGCCCCGCAACGACGCACTCTCAGACGCCAATTTCGTCCTCGACTACTATCGCCTGTCGGCGGATCGGCGCCTTGTCTATGGCGGCGAGGTCAGTTACGACGGCCGCGAGCCGCGCCACCTGCAGGCGCGCATGGATGCCAAGATCGCGCACCTTTTTCCGCCTCTGAAAGGCGTTCGCATCGATTACCGCTGGGGCGGCGACGTGGCGATCACCCTCAACCGCGCCCCGGATTTCGGCCGCCTGGACGGCAACCTGTTCTATGCCCAGGGCTATTCCGGCCACGGCATGTCGCTGGCCGGGCTGGCCGGGCAATTGCTCAGCGAGGCCATTGCCGGCCAGGCCGAGCGTTTCGACCTTTTCTCCGCCATGCCGCACCGGCCTTTCCCGGGCGGGCGCTGGCTGCGTACGCCGCTGCTGGTGCTGGCGACCAGTTTCTACAAGCTGCGTGATCGCCTGTGACGCGCGATTACCCGCTGGGGATACAGAACAACCCGACAATGATCAGGGAGAGTGGCGATGAGTGATCCCATGGCCGGCGAGGCCGGTTCCCGAGCGGTGACGGCCGAGTCGCGACCCCGCGAGGCTTCGTCCATCGAGCTGGAAGGAGTGCACAAGCGATTCGGTCGCGACACCGTCGCCCTCGACGGGGTCGACCTGACGATCCAGGCCGGCGAATTCTTCACTCTGCTGGGACCCTCGGGCTGCGGCAAGACCACGCTGTTGCGCATCCTCGCCGGGCTCGAGGAGCCCAACGCCGGGCGCCTCAAGATCGGCGGCAGGGACGTGACCGATACGCCGCCGCACCGGCGCAGCGTCAATACCGTCTTCCAGTCGTATGCACTGTTTCCGCACCTGTCGGTGCGCGACAACCTGGCCTTCGGCCTGCGCATGCGCGGCGAGCGGGCCGCCGAACGCGATCGCAAGGTCGCCGAAGTCGCCGAGTTCATCCAGCTCGGCTCGCTGGTCGAGCGCCATGTCGATCAGCTCTCTGGTGGCCAGCGCCAGCGCATCGCGCTGGCCCGGGCGCTGATCTGCGAGCCCGACGTGCTGCTGCTCGACGAGCCGCTGTCGGCGCTCGATGCCGGCCTGCGCGGCCAGTTGCAGGTGGAGTTGCAGCGTTTGCAGAAGCGTCTGGGCATGACCTTCGTGTTCGTCACCCATGACCAGGACGAGGCGATGGTGATGTCGGACCGCATCGCCGTGCTCGACAGCGGCATCATCCAGCAGGTGGGCACCCCCGGCGAGGTCTACGAGCATCCCGCCAACGCCTTCGTCGCGCGCTTCATGGGCCACGACAACCTGTTCGCGATCAGCCGCAGCGAGGCCGACTGGGTCGAAACCGAACTCGGCCGCCTGCAACTCGACCCCGCCGAGCAGCGCGACGCCCAGGACGGCTGGCTGTTGATCCGCCCCGAAACGCTGGAACTGGGCCCCGAGGTCCCCGAGGGTTACAACCGTCTCGAGGGTTTCGTCCGCGAGCGCCTGTATCGCGGCAGCCGCATCGAATACCGGCTCGAGGTCAACGGCCAGCCGCTGATGGCGGTGGCCAGCAACCTGGGCCAGCGCATGCACGGCGTCGGCGACAGCGTCACCATCAGCGTGTGTCCCGAGGATCTGGTACGCGTGGCATCCTGAGGAGAGCGGCATGGCCAATACACCGTTAGTTACCCGCCGCCATGCGGTGGTCAGCGAGACTCGCCACCTGCTGTTCAGCGTGATGCCCGGGGCAGTGTGGATCTTCGTCTTTCTGGTGCTGCCCAGCCTCTACCTGATGGCGGTGGCCTTCATGTCCAACGGCCCCTATGGACTCCCCGAGCTGCCGCTGTCGCTGGATGCCTTCAAGCAGTTGGCCGGCTTCGGTTTTCTCGGCTGGAGTCCGGGCAATTTCTACACCTTGCTGCGTTCGTTGTGGCAGACCCTGGTGTCGACGGCGCTGGTGATCGTGGTCGCCTATCCGATCGCTTACTACATCACCACCTGCCGCGCGAAACTGCGTCCATTGATGCTGCTGGCGGTGGTGGTGCCGTCCTGGACCAACCAGGTGATTCGCGCCTTCGGCTGGATGAACCTGCTGGCCCCGGGCACGCCGCTGTCCGACGCCGCCCAGGCGCTGGGGCTCATCGGCCAGCACATGGGGCTCTATCCCTCGAACTTCGCGGTGACCCTGGGGCTGGTCTACAACTTCCTGCCGTTCATGGTGCTGCCGCTGTACGCTGCCTTCGAGAAGCTCGATACCGCCCAGGTGCAGGCCGCCCAGGATCTCTACGCCTCGCCGATGCGCGCCTTCTGGCACGCGGTGTTTCCGCAGACGCTTCCGGGGTTGCTGGCCGGCACGGTACTGGTGGCGATTCCCGCCTTCGGCATGTACGTGATTCCCGAGTTGCTCGGCGGCGGCAAGGGCATGATGCTCGGCAACCTGGTCGCCAACCAGTTCGCCGGCGGCTCCAACTGGCCGCTGGGCGCGGCGGGGGCACTGCTGATGCTGCTGGCGACGTTCGTCGGGCTGTTCGCCATGCGCCGGATCGGCAAGCGGCTGGGCGGCGGCGAGGAGGTGGTGATATGAGAAAGCGCACCCTCAACCGCGGCCTGGCCGGCTTCTGGTGGCTGACCCTGGCGTTCCTCTACCTGCCGCTGGCGATCGTCGTGCTGTTCTCGTTCAACTCGACCAACAGCGCCGCCAACTTCACGAGCTTCTCGCTGCGCTGGTACCACCGGCTGCTGGGCAACGAGCAGATCATCTCGGCGTTCTACAACAGCCTGATACTGGCCATCGTGTCGTCGCTGGTCGCATTGGTGATCGGTTGCCTGATCGGCTACGGCATGTACCGCCATCGGCATCGCAGGCTGGGCTGGCTGATCGTGCTGATCTACCTGCCGATCGTGTTGCCGGACATCGTCTTCGGTATCTCGGAGATGGCCTTCTTCGTCCAGTTCAACCGCCTGACCGGGCTGCTCGAGCCGGGCCTGGGGACGATGATCATCGCCCACGTGACCTTCCAGATCCCGTTCGTCGCGCTGATCGTCTACTCGCGGTTCGTGGGGCTCGATCCGAGCCTGTTCGAGGCCGCCAAGGACCTGTATGCCTCGCCGTTCCAGCGGGCGCTGCACTTCCTGCTGCCGACCCTCAAGCCGGCGCTGATCTCGGCCTTCTTCCTGTCGTTCACGCTGTCGATCGACGACTTCGTGATCAGCTTCTTTACCGCCGGACCCGAGAGCGCGACGCTGCCGATCTATATCTGGGGCGCGATCAAGAAGGGCGTTTCGCCGGAAATCAACGCCATAGCGACACTGATGATCGGTGCGGTGGCGCTGGCGGCGATCCTGAGTCTGCTGTTCAATCGTCAGGGGCGCCGCTAGGTGCGACTGGCCAACCTGGGAACCTAGGAGAACGACACCATGAAAACAATCACTACACGCGTCGTCGCCGGATTGGGCGGGCTGATGCTGGCCGGCGCGGCACAGGCCGAAGAGGGCAAGCTGTACCTTTTCAACTGGACAGCGTACATGGACCCGGCGATCATCCAGGCGTTCGAGGACAAGTACGACGTCGAGGTCGTGCAGAACTACTTCAACTCGCTGCCCGAGATGTTCGCCAAGCTCAATACCGGCGGTGTCTCCCAGTACGACATCATCGTGCCGTCCAACTACTATGTACCGCGGCTAATCGAGACCGGCCTGGTGCAGAAGCTGGACAAGTCGAAGCTTGCCAACTTCGACAACATCATGGATCAGTTCAAGAACACCGATTACGACCCGAACAGCGATTACACCGCCGCCTACCAATACGGCGTCACCGGCATCGTCTACAACACCGAGACCTTCCCCGATGCGCCCAAGAGCTGGTCGCTGCTGTTCGATCCCGAGGTCAATCCCGGCCGGCCGTTCGGCCTGATGGGCGACGGCCAGGTGAGCATGGGAGCGGCCTGCGCCTACCTGGATCACGGCTACGCCTGCACCGATCCCGAGGCCTGGAAGGCGTCCGCCAAGCTGCTGCTCGACACCAAGCAGCGCGACAACTTCAGCGGCTTCGTCGACGGCACGCCGGCCCTGCAGCAACTGGCGCGCGGCGTCACCCACGTCTCGCTGTCTTACAACGGCGACTATCTCTACTACAAGGAAGAGAACCCCGATTCCTTCGCCAATATCGAGTTCATGATTCCTGACGAAGGCACGGAGATCTGGGTCGACTCGATGATGATCCCCTCCGAGGCGCCCAATCCGGAGCTGGCCCACAAGTTCATCGATTTCATTCTCGATCCCGAGATCGGTGCCCAGCTGTCCAACTACAACTACTATTCGAGCCCCAACGAGGCGGCCAGGCCGTATCTCGACGAGGTGCTGACCCAGCCGCCGGTGACGCCCACCGAGGCGGACCTCGAACGGCTCTCCTTCACCCCCAGCCTGGAAGGCGACAAGCTGCAGATGTTCAACCAACTGTGGACCGAGGTGCAGTCGCGCTGATCGCTCGCGGCGGGGCGACCCTCGTCGCACGAACACGTGAACGCCCGATGCCGGTCCGGCCGCCGAAGCCGGCCGGACCGGAAGCGGGCCTGTCCCGGCCAACCAAGGAATCCTTATGAGCGAGCGTAGCGGCCATGAACTCAGTGAATGGTTTCATGCTCATGGCATCACCGAAGTGGAATGCCTGGTCAGCGACCTGACCGGCATTCTCAAGGGCAAGATCATGCCCGCCGGCAAGTACCTCAACGGCGGCCGGCCGCGGCTGCCCGATTCGATCTTCATCCAGACGGTCACCGGCGGTTATCCCGACGACGAGGATATCCGCTTCTGGAACCCCGCCGAGCGCGACATGCAGCTGGTCCCCGATCCCGGCGCGGTCTATCTGGTGCCCTGGGCCGACGATCCCACCGCGCAGATCATCCACGACTGCTTCTACCTGACCGGCGAACCGGTCGAGCTGTCGCCGCGCAGCGTGCTCAAGCGGGTGCTCGATCTCTACGCGGCGCGTGGCTGGCGTCCGGTGGTGGCGCCCGAGGTGGAGTTCTACCTGGTCAAGACCAACACCGATTCCGATTACCCGCTGGAGCCGCCGATCGGTCGCAGCGGGCGTCAGGAAAGCAGCCGGCAGTCGTTCTCGATCGATGCGGTCAACGAGTTCGACCCGTTGTTCGAGGAGATGTACGACTACTGCGAAGCGATGGACCTGGATCTGGATACCCTGATCCACGAGGAGGGCGCCGGGCAGATGGAGGTCAACTTCCAGCATGGCGACCCGCTCAAGCTCGCCGACCAGGTGGTGATCTTCAAGCGCACGCTACGCGAGGTGGCGCTGCGTCACGGCATGTACGCCACCTTCATGGCCAAGCCGATGGCCCATGAGCCGGGCAGCTCGATGCACGTGCACCAGAGCCTGCTCGACATCAAGTCCGGCAACAACCTGTTCGCCGGCGATGACGACGAGCCCAGTCGTCTGTTCCACCATTTCATCGGCGGGCTGCAGACCTACCTGCCGGCGGCGATGCCGTTCTTCGCGCCCAACGTCAATTCCTACCGCCGGCTGGTACGCAGCGAGACCAGCGGCTCGGCGCCGGTCAATACCGAATGGGGCTTCGACAACCGCACCGTGGGCCTGCGCGTACCGGTCGGCGAGGCCGTGGCGACCCGCGTCGAGAACCGCCTGGGCGGCGCCGACTGCAACCCGTACCTGGCGATCGCCGCGTCGCTGGCCTGTGGCTACCTGGGCATGCTCAGCCAGCTCGATCCGCGTCCGCCGATGGTCGGTTCGGCGTGGTCATCGGGCAGCAAGCTGCCCGATGACATCGGTCCGGCACTGGCCGCGCTGCGCGAGTGCAAGCCGCTGGCCGACCTGCTCGGCGAGCGCTTCGTCAACAGCTACCTGGCGGTCAAGCGCGCCGAGCACGCCGCTTACTTCGGCGTGATCAGCTCCTGGGAACGCGAGCATCTGCTGCTCAGGGTGTGACGTGCCCATCTCTCTGCCACAGAAGGAATCAATGTCATGTCCCTATCCCGTCTGGCCCGCCTGAGCCTGGGTGTCTGTCTGAGCGCCACCGCGCTGCCGAGCATGGCCGCCGCGGAGAAGCTGTTTCTCTTCAACTGGACCGAATACGCCGATCCCGAGGTGATCTCCGCATTCGAGGAGGAGTATGGCGTGGAAGTCGTGCAGAACTACTTCACCTCCAATGCCGAGATGTTTTCCAAGCTGGCGGCGGGCGGCGATGCGCAATACGACGTGGTGGTGCCTACCGACTATTTCGTGCCCCGGCTGATCAACGCCGGGCTCGTCCAGCCTCTGGACGAGTCGCTGGGGCGTGATCATCTGATGGCGGCGTTCCGGCAGCCGGCCTACGATCCCGATGAGCGCTACAGCATGCCGTATCTGTGGGGGACGACGGGAATCGTCTACGACACCGACGTGTTTCCCGACCTGCCGCACTCCTGGGCGGCGCTGTTCGACCCCGAAGTGAACCCGGATCGTCCCTTCGCGCTGCTGGGCGGCGATCCGCAAGTCGCGTTCGGCATGGCCTGCGCCTACCAGGGGAACGGCTTCGACTGCGTCGGCCAGCAGCCATGGGTCGAAGCGGCCAGGCTAGTCAGCCAGACGCTGCAGCGGGACAATTTCTCGGGCTTCGTGGACAGCACCGCCGCCATCGAGCAGGTCGCGCGTGGTGTAACCAGCGTTGCCGTCACCTACAGCGGCGATCTCGACTACCGCAAGGCCGATTCGCCGGAAACGTACGGGCACCTGGAATTCTTCATCCCCGAGGAGGGCTCGCAACTGGCGGTCGATACGCTGGTGATTCCGGCCCGTGCACCGCACCCGGCGCTGGCCAACGAGTTCATCCGCTTCATGCAGCGACCGGAAAACGCCGCGAAATCGGCCAACTATGCCTACTACCGCACGCCCAGCCAGGCCGCGCTCGACCAGGTGAACGCGGATCTGCGCGAGGTATCGCGGCTGGAGCCGGAACAGATGGAAAATCTGGTCACCACGCCGCTGATCGAAGGCGACCAGTTGCAGCTGTTGCAACAGTTGTGGAACGAGGCTCGCAGTCGCTGAAACGCCACTGAATCAACCTTGCTTGCTTAGCTGGAGATCGTCATGCAAACGCCCGATACGTCCCATGTGGCGTCCTACTATGCCGCATCGGCCAATCCCGCGCCCGAGCGCCCCGCACTGCAGGGCGAGGTGCGCTGCGATGTCTGCGTGGTGGGAGCCGGCTTCACCGGGATCTCCGCCGCCCTGCACCTGGCCGAGCAGGGCCAGAAGGTCGTCGTGCTCGAGGGGGCGCGGGTCGGCTACGGTGCCTCGGGGCGCAACGGCGGGCAGATCGTCAACAGCTACAGTCGCGACATGGACGTCATCGAGGCGCGCTACGGCGAGCAGACGGCACGCGCACTGGGCGACATGGCCTTCGAGGGCAACCGGATCATCCGCGAGCGCATCGCCCGCTACGACATCGCCTGCGATCTCAAGGAGGGCAACCTGTTCGCGGCGTGCAACGCCAAGCAGATGAAGGCGCTGATCGAGCACAAGGCCTTGTGGGAGCGCTATGGCCATGACCGGCTCGAGCTGCTCGAGGGCAAGGCCTACCGGCAGGACATCGGCAGCGAGCGCTATGTCGGCGCGCTGCTCGACCATTCCGGCGGCCACCTGCATCCGCTCAATCTGGTGCTGGGCCAGGCCGCGGTGCTGGAATCGCTGGGCGGCACGATCCACGAACAGACCCCGGTGAGCCGCATCGAGCACGGCGAGCCGGTGCGCTTGCATACTCCCCAAGGGGTGGTCGTCGCCGAACGGGTGGTGCTGGCCGGCAACGCCTACATGAAGGGCCTGCTGCCGCAGATGGAAGGCAAGTCGATGCCCGCCAGCACACAGGTCGTCACCACCGCGCCGCTCGACGCCGCCCAGGCCGAGGAGATCCTGCCCACCGACCGCGCGGTGGAGGATTGCAACTACCTGCTCGACTATTACCGTCTGTCCGCCGATCGGCGGCTGATCTACGGCGGGGGAGTCAGCTACGGCGGTCAGGATCCGGCGAGCATCGAGGGCGCGATCCGCCCCAAGCTGGAAACCACCTTTCCCCAGCTCAGGGGCGTGAAAGTCGATTACGCCTGGAGCGGGACATTTCTGCTGACGCTCAACCGCCTGCCGCAGTTCGGCCGGATCAATAGCAACGTCTATTATGCCCAGGGCTATTCCGGGCACGGCGTGACCTGTTCGCACCTCGCCGGGCGCCTGATCGCCGAGGTCATGGCCGGCCAGAGCGAACGCTTCGATGCCTTCGCCGGCGTACCGCAATTGCCGTTCCCCGGTGGCCGCGCGCTGAGCGTGCCGCTGACCACGTTGGGCGCCTGGTACTATCGCATGCGCGACGCGCTGGGCATCTAGCACGTCATGGCTGCCCTCGGGGCGGCTGATCTCAACCGTTACTGCAGCAGGGTGTGTCGTGGAAACAGGGGTCTTCTCGCTGGTACTTGCCGCCGCGGCGATGCACGCCGGCTGGAATGCCCTGGTCAAGGTCGGTCTCGACCGGCTTTCCTCGATCACGCTGATCGCGCTGTGCGCCGGCCTGCTTTCGCTGGCGGCCCTGCCGTTCGTGTCACCGCCGGGGCCTCCGGCGTGGCCCTGGATGGCGCTTTCGGTCGTGCTGCACATCGGCTACAACCTGTTCCTGGTTCAGGCCTATCGCGGCGGCGACCTGGGCCAGGTTTATCCGATCGCCCGCGGCACGGCACCGCTGCTGGTGACGCTGGTCAGTCTGGCGGCGCTGAACGAAGGGCTCGACCCGCGTGAACTGCTCGGCATCGCGCTGTTGATAGCGGGAATCTGGCTGATGGCGCTGTGGGGCGGACGTGTCGGACACGCCCGCCTGGCGCGACGCGCGCTGGGCAATGCACTGACGACCTCGCTGTTCATTGCCGGCTACACGCTGGCCGATGGTGTCGGTGCGCGCGCCAACCACGATCCATTGGGCTACACGTCGTGGCTGTTCGCTATCAACGGTCTGGCCATGCTGGTCGTGTTTCTCGGTTGGCGGGGCGTGTCGTCGCTGCCGACGCTAGTGGCGCATTGGCGCGGTGGCCTGACCGGCGGTGCGATGTCGCTGGGCGCCTATGGCATCACCATCTGGGCGATGAGCGTGGCGCCGATTGCGCTGGTGGCGGCGCTGCGCGAGAGCAGCGTGCTGTTCGCGCTGGCGATTTCCGCGCTGTTGCTGGGGGAACCGCTGAGCCGAGGCCGGCTGTTGTCGGGATTGTTGATCGTATCGGGCATCATCGTCATCCGCCTCGGTTGAGTCGGCAACCGGGTCAGACGTGGCGCAGGTACCAGTCGTACTCCAGGTTGCTGACGGTACGCATCGTCTCGGCGCGTTCGGCGAGCCGGTTGGCATGGAAGACATGGTGAAAGTCGCGGCCCAGCGTCTCGGCCAGCACGGCGTTCTCGGCGAACAGGTCGAGTGCGCGCTGCCAGCTGTTGGTCAGCGTCGGCTCGAGCTGTTCGTAGGCGTTGCCCTCGATCGGCGGCGGGGGCGTCAGCTCGCTTTTCAGGCCGTGCAGGACCGAGGCGAGCAGCGTTGCCAGCAGCAGGTAGGGGTTGGCGTCGGCGCCGGCGACCCGGTGCTCGATGCGCCGTGCGGCGTTGGGGCCGGAGGGGATGCGCACCGCCACCGAGCGGTTGTCGTAGCCCCACGAGGGTGCCATGGGCACGTACAGGCCGGCCTGGAAGCGGCGATAGGAGTTCAGGTTGGGCGCGAAGATCGCCATCGACGCCGGCATCAGCGCGAGCATCCCGGCAATCCCCTGGCGGAGTGCCGGGGTGCCCAGGGGATCCTCGTCGGCATCGGCGAAAACGTTGTTGCCGGCCTCGTCGAGCAGGCTGATGTGCACGTGGGCACCGCTGCCGGCCTCGTCGCCGTAGGGCTTGGCCATGAACGTGGCCTCGAAGCCGTGATTGAGCGCCACGCCCTTGATCAAGCGCTTGAGCAGCACCGCGCTGTCGCCGGCGCGCAGGGCGTCGTTGCAATGGATCAGATTGATCTCGAACTGGCCGGGGGCGCACTCCTTGAGCGCGGTGTCCAGGGGCAGACCCTGCTCGGCGGCGGCCTGCTGGATCTCCTCCAGGAAGTCGGCGTATTCGTCGAGTTCGTTGATCGAGTAGAGTTGGCTCTGGGTGGCGCGCTCGCCGGTACCCGGCGAGCGCGGCGGTTGGGCCAGGCCCAGCTCGTCGCGGCGCCGATCGACCAGGTAGAATTCCAGCTCGAGCGCCACCACCGGCGTCAGTCCACGCGTCCGAAAACCGTCGAGAACGCGTCTCAGCACCTGACGGGGGTCGGCGAAGAACGGGTTGCCATCGAGCTCTTCCATGGTCATCAGCAGTTGCGCCTGGCGGCCTTCGCGCAGCCAGGGGGTCGGATGCAGCGAGCCGGGTATCGGCCAGCAGACCCGGTCGCTGTCGCCGCTGGACAGCCCCAGCCCTGTTTCCTCGATGGTGTTGCCGTTGATGTCCAGGGCGAACAGCGAGGCGGGCAGGTTGATGCCGTTGCGATATGCCTTGATCAGGTTGTCGCGGGGAATCCGCTTGCCGCGCATCACACCATTGAGGTCGCTGATCAGCAAGTCGAAGCTCTCGGTGTCCGGGTGGCGTTCGAGAAAGCTCCGGGCTTCGGCCTGGGCGGATGCGGGCGTCATGATGATACCTTTGTGCCGATGGTGGTGGTGGCTGTGAGCCAATCTTTTCGTCGTCGACGAGTGTTGTCAAATTTTTTACGAGACGGTCGGTTTTCGCGGGTACATGAATGCCGGGGGTGAAAACCTCTGGTGGGCTTTTTGCAAGGTACAGTCTCGCCTTCGGGCGAGTGAAGACACCGGGTTGGCAAGTGCCCCGCGGGGCGTTATGTTGAGAATAACACAACAAGATGTTGCCCGGGCCAAGGAGCCCGCTGTATCCCGGCCATGCCCGGCGTCCACGGGGGCGCCGCCCGCGGGATGCGCGCCGCCGCACGCCAACCGTCTTTCCTGACTGGAGAAGCAGCCTATGAACGCCTCCCTGAATCATGCCGACTGGCAGAAGCTCGCCGGCGAGCTGAGCTTTGAAACCCGCGCGTTGATCGGCGACGGCTTCGTCGAGGCCGCCAGTGGCGAGACCTTCGAGACGATCAATCCGGCCACCGGCAAGACGCTGGCCCGGGTCGCCAGCTGCGACGCCGCCGATGTCGAGGCCGCGGTGGGCCACGCTCGCGACGCCTTCAATCGCGGCGACTGGTCGCGCCTGGCGCCGGGGGCACGCAAGCAGGCCATGCTGCGCCTGGCCGCGCTGATGGAACAGCACGTCAACGAACTGGCATTGCTCGACACCCTGGACATGGGCAAGCCGGTCACCAGTTCGCTGGATGACATGGCCGGGGCGATCGGTTGCATCCGCTACAACGCCGAGACCATCGACAAGCTGTATGGCGAGGTCGCGCCCACCGGCGAGGAGAGCCTGGGGCTGGTGCTGCGCGAACCGCTCGGCGTGGTCGCCTCGATCGTGCCGTGGAACTTTCCGCTGATGATGACCGCCTGGAAGATCGGCCCGGCACTGGCCGCCGGCAACAGCGTGATCCTCAAGCCCTCCGAGAAGTCGCCGCTCTCCGCGCTGCGCCTGGCGCAACTGGCCCGGGAAGCGGGGCTGCCCGCCGGCGTGTTCCAGGTCGTGCCCGGCTTCGGCCATACCGCCGGCAAGGCGCTGGCGCTGTCGATGGACGTCGACTGCCTGTCGTTCACCGGTTCCACCGGGGTCGGCAAGCAGTTGATGCAGTACGCCGGCCAGTCCAATCTCAAGCGCGTCTATCTCGAGTGCGGCGGCAAGAGCCCCAACCTGGTGTTCGCCGACTGCAAGGATCTCGACGCCGTGGCCCGCCATGCCGCCGAGGCGATCTTCTACAACCAGGGCGAGGTGTGCATCGCCGGCTCGCGCCTGCTGGTCGAGAATTCGATTCGCGAGGCCTTCGTCGAGCGCGTGCTGGCGCATGCCGAGACCATGCAACCCGGCGATCCGCTCGACCCGGCCAGCTTTATGGGGGCGATCGTCGACGAGGTGCAGCACGCGCGCATCCTCGACTACATCCGTCGGGGCGTCGAGGAGGGCGCGCATCTGCGCACCGGTGGCCAGGCGGTGAGCCCGGTCGCCGGCGGGCTGTTCGTCGCGCCGACGGTCTTCGATAACGTCACCCCGCAGATGGCCATCGGCCGCGAGGAGGTGTTCGGCCCGGTGCTCGCGGTGTTCGGCTTCGACAGCGAGGAAGAAGCCGTGGCGCTGGCCAACGACAGCGAGTACGGTCTCGCCGCCGGGCTGTGGAGCCAGGACATCGATCGCATCATGCGGGTCTCGCGGCGGTTGCACTCCGGCCAGGTGTTCGTCAACAACTGGGCCGGCGGCGACATGACGGTGCCGTTCGGCGGGGTCAAGCAGTCCGGCAACGGCCGCGACAAGTCGCACCACAGCCTTGCCGAGTATTCGGAACTCAAGACGGTATGGATGTCGCTGGCGACCTGATGCCCGCGGTTGCGGCAGCCCCTAGAATGCGCGCGCCGGCGTGCAGCAACTGACCAGCCGGCAGGGCGTGCTGCCGGGGTTGCGGAAGCGGTGGGGCAGCCGGGTATTGAAGTAGTAGGCCTCGCCGGGGCCGAGTACCCGGATGTCGATGCCGATGGTGATCTCGATCTCGCCCTCGAGCACCACGCCGGCTTCCTCGCCGCGATGGGTGATCATTTCGCGGCCGGTATCGGCGCCGGCCGAATAGGTCTCGATCATGAACGACAGGGCGCGGGTCTGGTGATTGGCGCCGACTAGCTTGTAGATCACCTCGCCGCTGCCGATGTCGGTGAGTTCGTCGGCCGAGTAGAAGACCTGGTCGCGGCTTTCCAGGTCGAGGGTGAAGAAATCGCCGACGCTGATCGGGATGGCGTCGAGGATCTTCTTCAACGAACTGACCGAGGGGCTGACCTTGCCCTGCTCGATCAGCGACAGGCTCGAGTGGGTAACGCCGCAGCGCTTGGCCAGCTCGCGCTGGGAGATGCCGCGCAGGGTGCGCAGCGAGCGTAGGCGTGGACCGACATCGTCTGACATCGCGGGGTTCCTCGTGCGCCTCGTGCGAACGCGCCGACGGGCTTGCCCGCCGGCGCGGGTGTCGTCATGCGTCGTCGAGCTTTTCCTTGAGCAGGGCGTTGACCTGCTGCGGGTTGGCGGTGCCCCGCGAGGCCTTCATCACCTGACCGACGAAGTAGCCGATCATCTTGCCGCGCTTGTCGGGCTCGGCGTCGCGATACTGGGCGACCTGCACCGGGCTGTCGCTGATCACCTGATCGATCATCGCCTCGATGGCGCCGCTGTCGGTCACCTGCCTGAGCCCTCGGGCGTCGATGATCGCGTCGGCGCTGTCGCCTTCGCCCTCCCACAAGGCGGCAAACACCTGCTTGGCCGCCTTGCCGTTGATGGTCTCGTCCTTGACCCGGGCGACCAGGCCGCCGAGCTGGGAAGCCGAGACCGGGCTGTCGGCGATATCCAGGCCCTGCTTGTTGAGTTGTCCGGCGAGCTCGCCCTGGACCCAGTTGGCGGCCAGCTTGGCGTCGCCGCTGACATCCTTGACGACTTCGAAGTACTCGGCCATGGCGCGGCTCGAGGCAAGCACGCCGGCATCGTAGGCCGACAGGCCCAGTTCATCCTGAAAGCGCGCGCGCTTCTCGGCAGGCAGCTCCGGCAGGTTGGCGCGCAGGTGATCGACATAGGCCTGGTCGAGCACCACCGGCAACAGGTCGGGGCAGGGGAAGTAACGGTAGTCGTTGGCCTGCTCCTTGGTACGCATGCTGCGCGTCTCGTCGGCCTCGGGGTCGTACAGGCGGGTCTCCTGCACTACCGTGCCGCCGTCCTCGATCAGTTCGATCTGACGCTCGATCTCGAAGGCGATCGCCTTCTCGACGAAACGGAACGAGTTGACGTTCTTGATCTCGGCGCGGGTACCCAGCGTCTCCTGGCCCCTGGGGCGGACCGAGACGTTGACGTCGCAACGCATCGAGCCCTCGGCCATGTTGCCGTCGGAGATCCCCAGGTAGGTGACGATGGCGTGGATCGCCTTGAGGTAGGCCGCTGCCTCCCTGGCCGAGCGCATGTCCGGCTCGGAGACGATCTCGAGCAGCGGCGTGCCGGCGCGGTTCAGGTCGATGCCGGTCATGCCCTGGTAGTCCTCGTGCAGCGACTTGCCGGCATCCTCCTCAAGGTGGGCGTGATGCACGCGGATGCGCTTGGTGCCGCCGTCGTCGAGGGTGATCTCGACCTCGCCCGGGCCGACGATCGGCTGATACATCTGGCTGGTCTGGTAGCCCTTGGGCAGGTCGGGATAGAAGTAATTCTTGCGGTCGAAGACCGAGGTTTCGGGAATCTCGGCATTGATGCCCAGCCCGAACCTGACCGCCATCGCCACGGCGCCCTCGTTGAGCACCGGCAATACGCCCGGCAGGCCCAGGTCGACGGCGCAGGCCTGGGTGTTGGGCTCGGCGCCGAAGGCGGTCGAGGCGCCGGAGAAGATCTTCGACTGGGTGGCGAGCTGGACGTGGACTTCCAGGCCGATCACGGTTTCCCACTGCATCATGCGTTCTCCTGACCGAAAGCGGGCTGGCGGCGGTGCCAGTCGGTCGCCTGCTGGAAGCGATGGGCGACATTGAGCAGGCGCTGCTCGGCGAAATGCGGGCCGAGAACCTGGAGGCCTACGGGGCGCTGGTCGACGAAGCCGGCCGGCACGCTGATGCCCGGAATGCCGGCCAGGTTGACGGCGATGGTGTAGATGTCCTGCAGGTACATCGACACCGGATCCTTGTTGGCGCCCAGATCGAAGGCCGGGGTCGGCGAGGCCGGGCCCATCAGGACGTCGACATCCTCGAAGGCGTCGAGGAAGTCCTGGCGAATCAGCCGGCGGACCTGCTGTGCCTTCTTGTAGTAGGCGTCGAAGAACCCCTCCGAGAGCGTATGGGTGCCGATCAGGATGCGCCGCTTGACCTCGTCGCCGAAGCCTTCGGCCCGCGAGCGCTGGTAGAGGTCGATCAGGTCCCGGGGATTGTCGCAGCGATGGCCGAAGCGTACCCCGTCGTAGCGCGACAGGTTCGACGACGCCTCGGCGGGGGCGATCACGTAGTACGCCGGGATCGCCAGCGAGGTGTGCGGCAGGCTGACCTCGCGCACCGTGGCGCCGAGCGATTCGTAGACGCGGATCGCCTCGCGCACCGCCATTTCCACCGCCGGATCGAGGCCGTCGCCGAAGTATTCGCGGGGCAGGCCGATCTTGAGCCCCGACAGCGATTCGCCGAGTTCGGCGGTGTAGTCGGGCACGCCGCGCGCCACGCTGGTCGAGTCGCGCAGGTCGTGGCCGGCGATCGCGCCGAGCAGCAGCGCGCAGTCGGCGGCCGAGCGCGCCAGCGGGCCGCCCTGGTCGAGGCTCGAGGCGTAGGCGACCATGCCGTAGCGCGACACGCGGCCGTAGGTGGGCTTCAGGCCGGTGATGCCGCAGAACGCCGCCGGCTGGCGGATCGAGCCGCCGGTGTCGGTGCCCAGCGCGGCCGGCACCAGTCCGGCGGCGACCGCCGCGGCGCTGCCCCCGGAACTGCCGCCGGGCACGGCGGTCAGGTCCCACGGGTTCTTGACCGGGCCGTAGTAGCTGTTCTCGTTGGACGAGCCCATCGCGAACTCGTCCATGTTGGTCTTGCCCAGGCTGACGCTGCCGGCGGCGGCGAGTTTCTCGACCACCGTGGCGTCGTAGGGCGCCTCGAAGTTGTCGAGCATCCGCGAGCCGCAACTGGTGCGTACGCCGCGGGTGCAGAAGATGTCCTTCAAGGCCAGCGGCAGGCCGGTCAGCGGGCCTGCCTCGCCACGCGCGCGGGCGGCGTCGGCGGCGTCGGCGGCGGCGATGGCCCGCTCGCCGGTGACGGTGATGAAGCTGTTGAGTTCGCCGTCGAGGCGTTCGATGCGCGCGAGCAGCGTCTCGGTCAGCTCGCGGCTGGAGAACTCACCGGCGGCCAGCGCCGTGGCCAGCTCGGTCAAGGTCTTGTCATGCATGTGGAGTGGGGCTCCCTGAAAGGCTTGTCTTACCCGGTCGCCGGGGCTCTCTTGCGCGGTCGCCGACGACGGATAGGCTCATTCGACGACCCGGGGGACCAGGTACAGGCCGTTTTCCACGGCCGGCGCGCAGCGCTGGAAGCGCTCGCGCTGATCGCTTTCGGTCACCTCGTCGGCGCGCAGGCGCTGGGTGGCGTCGAGCGGGTGGGCCAGCGGCGTCACGCCGGTGGTATCGACGGACTGCAACCGGTCGACCATCTCCAGGATCCGGCTCAGGTCATCCACGTAGCCTGCGGCTTCGTCGTCGTTCAGGCCCAGGCGAGCGAGAAAGGCGGCTCGCCGTACGTCTTGGGGTTCAAGCGCCATAACGTCTGCTGTCCTCGGTTCTGGCTTCAGGCAAGGCGGGTCGCGCGGTGCAAAGGTCCGCAGTCGACGGCTCGGAAAATAGCTTGATACGGTAGCATAACTCGGCCTGGCGGGCATCTCGCTTGCCGGCCTGCCCCCGCGATGATACCGTTTGCCTCCGCACAGGGTTCCGGTCTGGACTAGGTGAAAGACTTCCATGTTTAAACGTTTGAGGGGGCTGTTCTCCAGCGATCTGTCGATCGACTTGGGTACCGCCAACACACTGATTTATGTACGCGGTCGCGGTATCGTCCTGGACGAGCCCTCGGTAGTCGCGATCCGCCAGTCGGGCAACATGCGCTCTGTTGCGGCCGTCGGTGTCGACGCCAAGCGCATGCTCGGCCGCACACCGGGCAACATTACCGCGATCCGGCCGATGAAGGATGGCGTGATCGCCGACTTCACCGTCACCGAGCAGATGCTCCAGCACTTCATCCGCAAGGTTCACCAGAGCACCTTCCTGACCCCGAGCCCGCGCGTGCTGGTCTGCGTGCCGTGCATGTCGACCCAGGTCGAGCGACGCGCCATCAAGGAGTCCGCCGAAGGGGCGGGCGCCCGCGAGGTGTTCCTGATCGAGGAGCCCATGGCGGCGGCGATCGGCGCCGGCCTGCCGGTCGAGGAAGCCCAGGGCTCGATGGTCGTCGACGTGGGTGGCGGCACCTCCGAAATCGCCATCATCTCGCTCAACGGCGTGGTCTACTCCGAGTCGATCCGCGTCGGCGGCGATCGTTTCGACGAGGCAATCACCGCCTATGTGCGTCGCCATTACGGCAGCCTGATCGGTGAGGCCACGGCGGAACGCATCAAGGAGGAGATCGGCTGCGCCTACCCGGGCGGCGAGCTGCGCGAGATCGATGTGCGTGGTCGCAACCTGGCCGAAGGCATACCGCGAAGCTTCACGCTCAATTCCCACGAGATCCTCGACGCCCTGCAGGATCCGCTGGCGTCGATCGTCGCCGCGGTCAAGAGCGCGCTGGAGCAGTCGCCGCCTGAGCTGGCCTCCGATATCGCCGAGCGCGGCCTGGTGCTGACCGGTGGTGGCGCGCTGCTGCGTGACATGGACAAGCTGATCGCCGAGGAGACCGGTCTGCCGGTGATCGTTGCCGAGGATCCGCTGACTTGTGTGGCGCGCGGTGGCGGCAAGGCCCTCGAAATGATCGACCAGCACACCTTCGAACTGCTCTCCAGCGATTGACGAGCGGCGGCATATCGCGTCGCCGTAGGTTGTTGCGGATGGGCCGCCTTTGCCGAACGCGGCCCGCTTTCGTGGTTAGCTCGCAGGGAGTCGATCTATCAAACCGCTGTTCTCGCAGGGGCCCGCCCCCGGCTATCGCATGCTGCTGTGCGCCTTCATCGCCTTCGCGTTGATGTTCGCCGAGCATCGCCTGCCGCGGTTCGCGGAACTGCGCGCGGAGTTGTCGACCCTGGTCACCCCGGTGCAGTGGCTGGTCAGCCTGCCCAGCGACGCGCTCTCCTGGGGGGCGCTGGTCATCACCGACCAGAGCGAGTTGATCGATGAAAACCGCCGCCTGCGCGAACAGCTGCTGACGTTGTCCCATCGCGTCCAGCGCATGGCCAGCCTGACCGCCGAGAACGTGCGGCTGCGCGAACTGCTGCACGCCGCGCAACGTCGCCAGGTGCCGTATATCGGTGCCGAACTGCTGTCGCTGGACTCCGACCCCTTTACCCACCAGATGGTCATCGATCGTGGTCGCAGCAGTGGCGTGCGGGTCGGCTTGCCGGTCATGGACGCCTCGGGGCTCATCGGCCAGGTGATCTCGGCATCCGCCTACACCAGCCGCATCCTGATGGTCGCCGACGCCAGCCATGCGGTGCCGGTGCAGAGCAACCGCAACGGGCTGCGTTTCATCGTCCAGGGGACCGGCAGCTACGACAGCCTGGATGTGCTGCACGTCCCCGATACGGCCGATATCCGGGTCGGCGACCTGCTGGTGACGTCCGGTCTGGGCGGACGGTTTCCCGAGGGCTTTCCGGTGGCCCGTGTCAGCGAGGTGGTCCACGATCCCGGCGAGCCGTTCGCCCAGGTCAGCGCCGAGCCGATCGCCCAGCCCGAGCGTTCACGGCATTTCCTGGTGCTGTTTCCGCCGCCGCGTCCGACGCTGATCAGCGACGCAGCGATCGGCGCCGCCGTCGAGGCCGCCGGCGGCCAGGTGTCGCCTGTCGCGGAGGAGCGGCCATGAGCGTTTCCCTGCGCGGCCTGGCGGCCACCTGGATCAGCCTGTTGCTGGCCCTGTGCCTGCAGGTCATGCCGCTGCCGGATGTCTGGCTTGTCTGGCGCCCCGATTGGCTGGGGTTGACCCTGATCTACTGGTGCGTCGTCGCACCGCAGCGGGTCGGCGTCTTCCACGGTTTCATCCTCGGCCTGCTGCTGGATCTGATCGAGGGCGCGCCGCTCGGCCAGAACGCGCTGGTGATGGCGCTGGTCGCCTTCCTGGCCCTGCTGGTCTATCAGCGCATGCGTGCCTATGCGCTGGTCCAGCAGGCAGTGCTGGTGTTCGTGCTGCTGGGCATCGCACAGTTGCTCGAGCAGTGGCTGCGGACCATCTTCGGACCTTTCGCGATCAATCTCGCCTTTCTGCTGCCGGCGTTGATCGGCGCCGTGCTGTGGCCCTGGTTCTATACCCTGTTGCAGATGCTGCGACGACGCCTGGGCGTGAGCTGACTGCCCCGCACCCGGCGAGCGTTGCCCGCCAAGGAGACGACGATGACGCTTTCCGATCCCGCGTTGCGCCTGGCGTCGGCTTCGCCGCGCCGTCGCGAACTGCTGGCGAGTATCGGCATCGCCACCGAGGTGGTTCCCGTCGATATCGACGAGACGCCCCACGCCGGCGAGAGCGCGGTCGATTATGTGTCGCGGCTGGCCCGCGACAAGGCATTGACGGGGGCGGCCGGTTGCGCGCTGCCTACGCTCGGCTCGGACACCGCGGTGGTGCTGGACGGCGCCATTCTCGGCAAGCCGCGCGATCGCGGTCATGCCTGCGAGATGCTCGGCACGCTGTCGGGGCGCTGGCATGCGGTAATGACCGCGGTGGCGGTGACCGGCCCCCAGGGGCTATTGCAAGCCTGCGTGACCACGCGGGTGGCGATGCGCTCGATCGACGCGGCCGAGATCGCCGCCTACTGGGCGACCGGCGAGCCCGTCGACAAGGCCGGCGGTTATGCCATCCAGGGGCGTGCCGCGATGTTCGTCGAGCGCATCGAGGGCAGTCATTCGGCGGTGGTCGGTCTGCCGCTGTACGAGACCGCGCAGTTGTTGCAGCGTCAGGGCCTCGCGCTGTGGGCTGACGGTGCCGACGCTGTGTCATAATCGAGCCATGACCTCAGTACAAGGATTCCCGCATGAGCGGTGAGGTACTCATCAACCTGACCCCGATGGAGACCCGCGTCGCCGTGGTCGAGAACGGCGTGCTGCAGGAGGCCTTCATCGAGCGCAGCCGGCGTCGCGGTATCGTCGGCAACATCTACAAGGGCAAGGTCGTGCGTGTGCTGCCCGGCATGCAGGCGGCATTCATCGATATCGGTCTCGAGCGCGCCGCGTTCATTCATGCCAACGAGGTGCTGCCGCCCAACACGCCGAGCGATGAACAGGTGTCGATCAGCCAGTTGCTGCAACAGGGCCAGTCGCTGGTGGTGCAGGCCACCAAGGACCCGATCGCCTCCAAGGGGGCGCGCCTGACGACGCACCTGTCGGTACCCTCGCGCTATCTGGTCTACATGCCCGACTCGCCGCACACCGGCGTCTCCCAGCGCATCGAGGACGACGCCGAGCGCGAGCGGTTGAGGACGCTGGTCGAAGGGTGCCTGGCCGATCAGGAGCAGACCGTCGCTGGCGGCTTCATCATTCGCACCGCGGCCGAAGGCGTGGGCGCCGAGGAACTGATCACCGACATGCAGTTTCTGCTGCGGCTGTGGCGCAAGGTCGACGAGCGCAAGCTGACCGCGGCCACGCCGAGCCGCATCTACGACGATCTGCCGCTGTTCATCCGCACGTTGCGCGACGTGATGCGCGACGACATCGAGAAGGTGCGTATCGACTCGCGCGAGAACTACCAGCGACTGATCGAGTTCGCCGAGGAGTTCATGCCCAACGTGGTCGAGCGGGTCGAGTACTACCCGGGGGAGCGGCCGATCTTCGATTTGTTCAGCGTCGAGGACGAGATCCACAAGGCGCTGGGCCGCAAGGTGCAGCTCAAGTCGGGCGGTTATCTGGTGATCGATCCCACCGAGGCGATGACCACCATCGACGTCAATACCGGCGGCTATGTCGGGCACCGCAACCTCGAGGAGACGATCTTCAAGACCAACCTCGAGGCGGCGACCGCCATCGCCCGGCAACTGCGCCTGCGCAACCTCGGCGGGATCATCATCATCGACTTCATCGACATGGAGGATAC
Organism: Modicisalibacter radicis; assembly: GCF_900961225.1. Classification (GTDB taxonomy): domain Bacteria; phylum Pseudomonadota; class Gammaproteobacteria; order Pseudomonadales; family Halomonadaceae; genus Modicisalibacter. Next base: position 62,006 of record NZ_CAAHFN010000065.1, on the reverse strand, counting down.
CGAGCATCAGCGCCAGGTCCTGCGCGTGCTGGAGAAGTCGCTGGAGCGCGATCACGCCAAGAACAAGCTGACCGGCGTCACCGAGCTGGGACTGGTGCAACTGACCCGCAAGCGGACCCGCGAAAGCCTGGAGCAGACGTTGTGCGAACCGTGCCCGACCTGCCAGGGGCGGGGCACGCTGAAGACGCCGGAAACCGTCTGCTACGAGATCTTCCGCGAGATCCTGCGCGAGGAGCGGGCCTACAGTCCGGACACCTACATGGTGCTCGCCTCGCAGGAGGTGGTCGATCGCCTGCTCGACGAGGAGTCGGCGGCGGTCGCCGATCTGGAGATATTCATCGGCAAGACGATCCGCTTCCAGGTCGAGGGTCATTACTCCCAGGAGCAGTACGACATCGTGCTGATGTGAGCCCATGAGTCCGATTCGTCTGACGCTGCGATGGGGCCTGACGCTGACGGCCGTTGCGCTGGTCCTGCTGGCGTTGCTGCTCGGCGGCATGCGCCTGGCGCTGGAACAGCTGGACACGGTGCGCGACCGGGTCGGCGCCGAGCTTTCCCGGCAGTTCAATGCGACCCTGGCGATGGATGTGTTCGAAGGTCGGCTGCAATGGTTCGACCCGGCGCTGCGGATCGACGATCTGCGGTTGATGGCCCAGGCGGAGAGCGACCCTTTTCCGTTGCTCGAGATCGAGCACGCCGACGTGCGTCTCGACACCAGCGCCTCGCTGCGTGCCTGGCAGCCGGTGATCGGCGACGCACGCATCAGCCGGGCTACGCTGCATCTCTACCAGGATAGCGAAGGCCGCTGGCAATGGCCGGGGCCGGCCGAAGTCCCGCCTTACGTGATACCCGAAGGTGACATGAACCTGTCGCGGCTCGATTACTGGGTCGGGCTGTTGCTGCGCCAGCGGGTGTTGGTGAGCGACCTGCGCCTGGTGCTGCACGGTCTCGATGACACCCTGACGCTGCGGGCACCTCAATTGCTGATTGCCGGCGGCACGGGGCGTGCCCATCTCGAAGGCCAGCTGTTCGTTGACGGCCAGTCTCGGCAGTCGCTTTCCGCCGTGCTCGAGGTGCTGCCCGGAACCCGTGGGCTGAGCGATTTCAGTGCTGCGCTGCAGGCGCGCATGGATATGGGCAGTCTGACGCGGCTGGGGCGGCTGCTCACGCGCCGTCAGCCATTGAGCCTCGATCAGCTGAGCGGCGAGGCCAGGCTATGGGCGCGTTGGCGAGACGGTCGGGTCGAGGACGCGCGGCTGGCCCTGTCGGTGCCCGAACTGGACGTCGCCGGCAGCGACGGGAGTCTCGAGCTGCGCGATATCAAGGCCCGTGCGCAGTGGTTGCGTGGCAGTGACGATGACTGGAATGCCTGGGTCGACGCGTTGTCGGTGAACGATGCCCGGGGTGGCGATTCGCCGCTTCCCGAGCATCTGCAACTGGCCGGCGAGGGCGGTGACTGGTGGCTGCGCAGCTCGCCGTTCTCGGTGGACGCGCTGATGGAATGGCGCCGACGTCTGCCGTTGCCCGAACGCTGGCAATCGCTGCTCGATGCGATCAGGCCCGGCGGCCGTGTCGAGGGCCTGCAGGTGGGGCAAGACCAGGGCCAGTGGCAGGTGCGCGCCGCCTTGCAGGAGATGGCCGCCCGGCCCTGGCAGGACGCGCCCGGTGGTGGCCCCTTCGATGCCTGGGTCGAGACCGAGGGCCGTACCGGGCACGTCGAGTTCGCCGCCCGGCAGGGTGTCGATCTGCGCTTTCCCGAGCTGTTTCCCGAACCCTTGTCGCTCGACCATGCCAGTGGTCGCGTCAACTGGTCGTTGGCCGGCGAGCGGCCGCGCGTCGAGGGCGAGGATCTGTCGGCTGGCTGGCGGGGCGCCTCGGTCGACGGCGACTTTCAGTTGACGGTGCCGGGGGAGCCGGCACGCCGGCGGCCCGGGCAGTTCACGCTGAACCTCGCCATGCGCGATGTCGATGCGACGCAAACCCCGCTGGGCGAGTGGTTGCCGCTCGAGGTGTTCGACAGCGATCTGCGCGAATGGCTGACTTCCGGCATCACAGGTCATGTCCCGCGCGGCTCGCTGCACTTCAGCCAAACCCTCGATGGCGAGGAGGCCGCCTCCACGGGGGATGACGCCGATGAGCTCGGCAAGAGCGCCGAGCTGCGCCTGGCCCTCGACGTCGAACGGGGCCACCTGCCCTATGATCCCGAGTGGCCGGCTCTCGACGAACTCAGCGGCCACCTCTCGCTGCATGACCAGACGCTCGAGGCCACGGTGGATCATGCCGAGATGCTGGGCCTGGTCAGCGAAGGCGCCAGGGTGTCGCTGGCCGACGAGCGGCTGACGGTCGAAGGACCGGTCGGCGGCCCCGTTCAGAGCCTGTTCGACTTCCTGGCCGCCGCGCCGATCGAGGGCATGGACGGCTTCGGCGACTGGCAGGGCGAGGGGCGGGTCGACGGTCGGTTGCGCCTCGGCGTGGCCATGGATACTCCGGACTCGGTGGAGGCGCCCGTCGACGTCGATCTGCAGGCCAACGTCGATGCCCCCTCGGTACGTCTGCCCCAGGCCGATCTCGAACTGGGCAACGTCAATGGTGCGCTGCACTATAAACACCTCGGCGAGCGCGACAGCGATACCCTGACCGGCCAGCTCGGCGCACGGGTCTTCGAAGGACCGCTGCTCGCCGACTTCGATGTCGGCGGGCAGGGCGTGACCCTGGAGGGGCGGGCATTGGCCAGCGGGCTGCTTGACTGGGGCGGCCTCGACGGCCTCGACGGCATGCTCAGCGGGTATTTTCCCTACACGGCCGCGCTCGATCTCGACGCCGACAAGCCGAGCCTGAGCCTCGATAGCGATCTCCAGGGGCTGGCCATCGACCTGCCGGCGCCGTTCGGCAAGACGCGGGATGCCCGGGTTCCGCTTCACCTGACGGCCTCGATTCCCGATCGCGTGGTCAATCTCGACCTGGCCGACCGCTTGCGCCTGCGTTGGCGCTCGCTGGGCCCGGACAACGGCCAGGGCCAGGTATGGCTGGAGAACTGGCCGGCCAATCCCGAGTGGCCGGGTGGCGGCGGCTGGGAGATCGCCTGGAGCACGCCGCGCCTGCTGCTGGCTCGCTGGCAGCAGGCGCTGGCCGGGGTGTCATTGCCCTCCGCGCCAGCGGCGGACGACGGCGCGGCCGGCGATGGCTCGGCACTGACCCGGTTGCGCCGCCTGAGCCTGCGCACCGACTGCCTGCATTATGAGCAGCGCTGTCTCGGCGACCTGCAGGCCTCGGCCAGTCCGCTGGACGGAGATGGCTGGTCGCTTGCGCTGGCGGGGTCGCTGACCCAGGGGCGCGCCGCGTATCGCCCGGCGCAGGCCGCGCCGCTGGATATCTCCCTTTCGCGCTTGAACCTCGACCCGCTGCTGGCCGGGGTCGGCGAACAGGGCGAAGCGTCGTCACCGAGCCTGCAGAGCGAGATCGTCACCGCGCCGCCCGAGCCCGCACCGCTGCCCGACTGGCTGGCCCGGGTACCGGCAGGCCGACTGAGTATCGCCACGCTGTCGCGTAGCGGGCGTCAGTTTGGTCCCTTCGAGGCGCATTGGCGCGAATCCCCCGACCGCCTGCGGCTCGAGCCGGTGTCGCTGAAACTGGGCGAGATAACCGCGCAGGGCGAGCTGGTCTGGGAGGCCTCGGGCGAGCAGGCGAGCCTGACCCGATCGCGACTGTCGATCAGCGGCGGCGACCTGGGCACGGCCCTGGCGGCACTCGACCAGCCGGTGGCCGTCAGCTCGGCGAGCACCGATGTACAGACACAGCTGGCCTGGCCGGGGGCGCCCTGGCAATTCGCCCTGGCGCGTTCGCGGGGCAGCATCGAGGCGAATCTCGGCGACGGTCGCTTCCGTACCCTCGAGTCGCCCTCGGCGCGACTGGTCGGGCTGCTCAACGTCGATAACCTGCTGCGCCGGCTGCGCCTGGATTTCTCCGATGTCACCGGCGAGGGCACCGCATTCGACAGTGTCAGTGGCGATGCCACACTGTATGGTGGACGTCTGGAAACCCGCGGTCCGGTTGAAATCGATGGTACCTCCACCCAATTCACTCTGGATGGCAGCGTCGATCTGATGGCACGCCAACTGGACCTGACCCTCGGGGTTACCGTGCCGGTCAGCCAGAACCTGCCCCTGGCCGCCGTGATCGCCGGCGCCCCCTATGTGGGCGGCGCACTCTTCCTGGCGGACAAGGTCTTCGGTGGCTGGCTCGACAAGGTCACGAGAATTTACTATCGCGTGCAGGGGCCCTGGACCTCGCCGCGAATCACCGTGGAAGATGCCGAATGACGCAACTCTCCCATTCGCCTCTCGATGAGGCCATGACCACTCTGCTCGCTCCCGGCGGCCTGGATGCCGCGGCGCTCGAGCCCGGCCTGGAGCACGCGCTGGGGCCGGGCATCGATTATGCCGACCTGTACTTCCAGCGCAGTTGGCAGGAGAACTGGGTGCTCGAGGATGGCGAGGTCAAGGACGCCAGCTTCAATATCGATGGCGGTGTCGGGGTGCGCGCGCTGGCCGGGGAAAAGACCGGCTTCGCCTACTCCAACCAGATTACCGCCGATGCTCTGGCCGAGGCGGGCCGCACCGCGTCGGGAATCGCGCGTGGCGGTTCGCGGCTGTCGCGGGTGCCGGTGCACGGCGCCTCGGCGACGCAGCGCTATGCCGGCGTCGATCCGCTGTCGGGGCTGTCCGCGGAGGACAAGATCGCCATGCTCAAGCAGGCCGATCGCATCGCCCGTGCCGCCGATCCCAGCGTCACCCAGGTGAGTGCCTCGTTGAGCGGTGTCCATGAGGTGGTGCTGGTACGCGCCAGCGACGGCACCCTGGCCGCGGACATTCGGCCGCTGGTGCGCTTCAACGTCAGTGTCATCGCCATGCGCGATGGCCGTCGCGAACGCGGCAGCGCCGGCGGTGGTGGACGTTACGCAATGTCGCGGCTGCGTGACGAGAACGTCGCCGAACGCTACGCCAGGGAGGCCGTGCGTCAGGCGCTGGTCAACCTCGAGGCGGTCGATGCCCCGGCCGGGCAGATGCCGGTGGTGCTGGGCGCCGGCTGGCCGGGCATCCTGCTTCACGAGGCGGTGGGTCACGGCCTGGAGGGCGATTTCAATCGCAAGGGCAGCTCGGCGTTCGCCGGACGCATCGGCCAGCGGGTCGCCGCCAGGGGGGTGACCGTGGTCGACGACGCCACCCTGACGGATCGGCGCGGCTCGATGTCGATCGACGACGAGGGCACGCCCGGCGCCTATACGCCGCTGATCGAGGACGGCATCCTCACCGGCTACATGCAGGACAAGCTCAATGCGCGGCTGATGGGCATGAGCCCGACCGGCAACGCGCGGCGCGAATCCTACGCGCACATGCCGATGCCGCGGATGTCCAACACCTACATGCTGGCCGGCCAGGACGACCCCGAGGATATCGTCAGGAGCGTCAAGCGCGGCATCTACGCGGTCAGCTTCAGCGGTGGGCAGGTCGATATCACCTCCGGGAAATTCGTGTTCGCGGCCAGCGAGGCCTATCTGATCGAGGATGGACGCATCACCGCGCCGGTCAAGGGCGCGACCCTGATCGGCAACGGCCCCGAGGCGATGGGGCGGGTGTCGATGATCGGCAACGACATGCAGCTGGACAGCGGCATCGGCGTCTGCGGCAAGGAGGGCCAGGGCGTGCCGGTGGGCGTCGGCCAGCCGACGCTGAAGCTCGACGAGCTGACCGTCGGCGGAACGCAATCCTGAGAGTCATGAGCTGTAAGCCATAAGCGGTAAGTAAAAAACCGTTACCAGGCTCTGGCATTTCCTGTGACGGCTTACGGCTCGAGGGCGGCGGTGTCGCGGATCAACTGGAACAGCTTGCGGGCGTTGGTCGGTGGCTTGCCACGCTGGCGCTCGCTTTGGGCATTGCGGATCAACTGGCGAAGTGCCTGGCGGTCGACATGCGGGTATTCGGCGATGAAGGCTTCAAGCGCCTCGCCGTCGCCGTCGACTAGCCGGTCGCGCCACTGTTCGAGGCGATGGAAGGCATGGTCGCGGCGCAACCTTTCCTGCTCGAACTCGTCGAACACGGCCTGGATGGCCTCGATGTCCTCGCGGCGCATGACCTTGCCGACGTATTGCATGTGCCGGCGGCGGCCTTCGTGGGAACGGATGCGCGACGTTTCCTCGACCGCCGCCAGCATGTCCTCGGACAGCGGCAGTCGGTCGCGTTGCGAGGCGGGCAGGGCGATGATCTTTTCGCCCAGCGCCTGCAACGCCAGCATTTCGCGTTTGAGTTGGGATTTGCTCGGCCGTTCGGGGGAATCGGCGGGTGACTCGAATGACATGCCATTTCCATCAGCATTGGGAGGTTGGCGCAGTATACCAGCCAGCCTCGGTACAAGGAGACCAACATGACACAGGCTTTCGATGCGACCGCGCAGCAGGCGCTGCTGGAATCGCGTGCGGCGGCCGCGCTCGAGCAGGCGCGCAAGGCAGGCGCCGATGCCTGCGAGGTGGGCGCCAGCGTCGACCAGGGCGTCAATGTCAGCGTGCGCCTGGGGGAAGTCGAGACGGTGGAGCTGGCGCGGGACCAGGGCATCGCGCTCACGGTCTATCTGGGCGGGCGCAAGGGCAGCGCCTCGTCGTCGGACGCCAGCGAGGCGTCGATTCGCGCGCTGGTGGACAAGGCCATGACCATTGCCCGCCAGACCGGCGAGGATCCGGCTGCCGGGCTGGCCGACAGGGCCTTGATGGCGACCGACTTGCCCGATCTCGAGGTTCATCACCCGTGGCGGCTGTCGACCGACGAGGCGATCGAGATGGCGCTGGCTTGCGAACAGGCCGGGCGCGGCGTGGCGGGGATCAGCAACTCCGAAGGCGCCGAACTGTCGAGCGGCGAGGGCGTGCGGGTCTATGCCAACAGCCATGGTTTCCTGGGCAGCCAGCGCGGCAGCCGGCACTCGTTGTCGTGCATGCTGATCGCCCAGGACGAGCAGGGCATGCAGCGCGATTACGATTATTCCAGCGAGCGGGATCCGGCCAGGCTGGCTTCGCCCGAGGCGATCGGCCGGCGCGCCGCCGAGCGGACCCTGCGTCGCCTCGGCGCGCGCCGTCCGGCCACCGGGCGCATGCCGGTGATGTTCGCCCCGGAGCTCGCCAGCGGGCTGATCGGGCACTTCCTCGGCGCCATCGCGGGCGGCGCGCTCTACCGCGATGCCTCGTTCCTCTGCGACAGCCTCGGGGAAGCGCTGTTTCCCGACTGGCTGTCGATTCAGGAGAAGCCGCGTGAAATCGGCGGCATGGCGAGCGCGCCGTTCGACGGCGATGGCGTCTACACCCGCGATAACGTCTACGTCGAGCGCGGCCGTATCGCCAGCTACATGCTGTCGGCCTACAGTGCGCGGCGCCTCGGCATGACGACCACCGGTAACGCCGGGGGCGCGCGCAACGTGCGGCTGGATGCGCCGCTGGAGACGCCCGAGGCGCTACTGGCGCGCATGGGCAGCGGTGTGGTGGTCACCGAGCTGATGGGACAGGGGGTCAACAGCGTGACCGGCGATTATTCGCGCGGTGCGGCCGGCTTCTGGGTCGAGAACGGCCAGCTGCAGTATCCGATCGAGGAGTTCACCATCGCCGGCGACCTGCGTGGCATGTTCGCCAATCTGCTCGGGGTGGGCGACGATGTCGATACCCGCGGCAGCATACACACCGGCAGCTGGCTGATCGACGACATGGTGGTCGCCGGAAGCTAGCAGGGTGCGGGTTGCGAGCGAATACACTGAAGCCCGTAGCCCGTAGCCCGTAGCCCGTAGCCCGTAGCCCGTAGCTCACAGATAGAACAGCGTCGCCAGACCGAGGAAGGCCATGAAGCCGATCACGTCGGTGACGGTGGTCAGGATCACGTTGCCGGAGAGCGCCGGATCGATGTTGAGCTTCTTGAGCACGACGGGCAGCAGGGTGCCGCAGAGCGCGGCGACCAGCAGGTTGATGACGATCGCCGCGGCGATGATGGCTCCCAGCGTCAGGTCGTCGAACCAGACCACGGCGATGACCGCGATGACCAGTGCCCAGAGCAGACCGTTGAGGACACTGACGATCAGCTCGCGATTGAGCAGCCAGCGGACGTTGCTGCCCGAGACATGGCCGAGGGCGATGCCGCGAATCAGCACCGTCAAGGTCTGGGAGCCGGCTATGCCGCCCATGCTGGCGACGATCGGCATGAGCACCGCGAGCGCGGTGACGCGCTGGATGGTGTCCTCGAACAGGCCGATCACCGAGGCCGCCATGAAGGCGGTGATCAGATTGATCCCCAGCCACACCGCCCGCCGGCGGCTGGTCCGCCAGGCCGGCGCGAAGGTATCCTCGTCCTCGTCGAGGCCGGCCATGCTCATCACCTGGTGTTCGGCGTTCTCGCGGATCACGTCGACCACGTCGTCGATGGTGATCCGGCCCAGCAGGTGGCCGTCGGTGCCCACCACCGGCGCTGAAACCAGGTCGAACTTCTCGAACAGCTTGGCGACGTCGCTTTCGCCGGTCATCGCCGCGATGCTGACCATGTCGGTGTCCATCACTTCGCGAACCAGCATCGACGGGTCGGAAACCAGCAGGCGGTGGATCGGCAGGCTGCCGATCAGCTTGTCGCTGCGGGTCACCACCAGCAGCGTATCGGTGGTGTCCGGCAGACGCTCGTGGCGGCGCAGGTAGCGCAGCACCACGTCGAGGGTGATGTCGGGACGGATCGTCACCGCGTCGGTGTTCATCAGACCGCCGGCGGTGTCCTCGGGGTAGGCGAGAACGGTCTCCAGACGCTGGCGCTCCTGAGCCTCCATCGAGGCCAGCACTTCCAGGGTGACGGTATTGGGCAGGCGCTGCAGCAGATCGGCCAGATCATCGATGTCGAGTCTTTCGGTGGCCGAGACCAGCTGCTGGGTATCCATGCGGTTGAGGAACACCGTCTGGATGTCGTCGTTGAGATACTGCAGGACATCGCCCTGAAGCTCGGGGTCGACCAGTTCCCAGAGAACGTCGCGTTCGCGGGGCGGGGTCGATTCGAGCAGGTGGGCGACGTCGACCGGCGCCAGGCCGCGGTTGAGCATGCGCCGAGCCTGATCCAGCGCACCACTCTCCAGGGCTTCGTTGAGCCGATCGAGGCGCGGCTGTAGTCGCTGTGAATTCTGGCTCATGGCTGTCGGCGTCCTTGATCGTCCCGCACGCGGTGGGGGCATTCTAGCATCGTGGCGGGGCTCGAACGGCAGCGAGCCGTCGCGCGCTGCGCGCCTGCCGAGGGGCTTAGGGATCTTCTTCGAAACGCGCTTCGAACAGCACCTCGAGGGCATCGAGTACTTGCGTGGCCTGGGGGCCGTCTGCCGCGATGAGCAGTCGGCTGCCGCAGGGCGCGGCGAGCATCAGCAGCGACATGATATTGGCGGCGTCGCCGCTGCGCCCTTGATGGTGAACGGTGACGCTGGCGTCGTAACCCTGGCAGCACTGGACCAGCTTGGTCGCGGCACGGGCATGCAGACCGCGCTTGTTGGTCAGCGTCAGTTCACGCTGTGGCATCGGCGGCCCCCACGGCGGCGTGGATGCCCAGTTCCCGGTGGCGGATACGCACGCGGTAGCGTCCGGTGAAATGCCGCGCCAGGCGTTCGGTCAGGTAGACCGAGCGATGCTGGCCGCCGGTGCAGCCGATCGCCACCGTCAGGTAGCTGCGGTTGCTGGCGCGGTAGGCGGGCAACCAGCGCTCGAGCCAGTCACGAATGTCGTCGGCCATGGCGCCGACGTCGGGATAGTCTTCGAGAAAGCTCACGATCTCGGCATCCCGCCCATCGTATTGGCGCAGCCGCGGATCCCAATAGGGGTTGGGCAGGCAGCGGGCGTCGAAGACGGTATCGGCGTCGAGCGGTACCCCGCGCTTGAAGCCGAAGGATTCGAAGGTCAGCGTGAGTTGGGCACTGGTATGGTGGGCGACCTGGTCGGCGATGCGCCCGCGCAGGTCGTGGACCGAGAGCTGCGAGGTATCCATGACCAGATCTGCCAGGTCGCGAATACCCGCCAGCGCGGTCTCCTCGGACTCGATCGCCTCGGCCAGGGTCATCTGGCTGTTGCGGGTCAGCGGGTGACGGCGGCGGGTCGCCGAGTAGCGCTCGAGCAGGATCTTGTCCTCGGCGGTCAGGTAGACCACCTGACAATCGATGCCACGTCTGCGAACGGCCTCGAGCTGCGTGGGGAAGCGCTCGAGGGCCGTGGGCAGGTTGCGCGCATCGATGCTGACCGCGACGCTGGCGCGCTTGCCGTCGGCCTGCTGGAGTTCGTCGATCAGCGCGTCGAGGAGCATCGCCGGCAGGTTGTCGATGGCATAGAAGCCCAGGTCCTCGAGCGCCTGGAGTGCGATCGACTTGCCGGAGCCGGAGCGGCCACTGATGATCACGAGTTGCATGGGGCGGCTCCCTTGTCACGGTGAGTCACGAGTCGGTTGGCCGACGCTGGGCACGAGTCCCAGCCCTGAGGGTGCGTCGGGGACTATCCTGCAGCTGCCTGATGACGACTCGTAGATGCTACTTGGCTTGCCGGGGCGAGGCGTCGGCGCCGTCATCGAGTGCGTGAATGGCCTGGATGAGCGCTTCGTGCAATTCGCGTTGGCTGGCGCTGTGGCGCAGTCGATTACGGGTCTCGGCGTCGTTCATGATGCCGGCGACCTGGGCGAGCAGCGCCAGGTGGGTATCGTCGGCTTCCTCGGGTACCAGCAGCACGAACACCAGATCGACCGGTTCGCCATCGACCGCGTCGAAGTCGATCGGCTCCTGCAGCTTGAGAAAACCGGCTACCGGCGCCTTGCAATGGGGGTTGCGGGCATGGGGAATGGCCACGCCGTTGCCGATGCCGGTGCTCCCCAGGCGCTCGCGTCCGATCAGTCGGCTGAATACCTCCTGACTATCCAGACTGGGCGTATTCTGGGCGATGAAGGTGCTGAAGAACTCGAGCACACGCTTCTTGCTCCCCCCGGGCACGGCAAACAGGGTGCGTTCGGGGGGTAGTATGGCTTCCAGTGTCATGATCGGGAGCTAGCGGGCACCGGCGCCTTGCGCGCGAGCCTGAGCCTTTTCCTTGTGTTTGACGAGTTGGCGGTCGAGCTTGTCGGCCAGGGCATCGATGGCGGCGTACATGTCGCCATTCTCGGCTTCGGCATGCAAGTCAGCACCCGCTGCGTGAAGCGTACAGGCCGCCTGCTGGCGTTCCTTCTCGACCGAAAGCGTTACCTGCACGGTGGTGATATTGTCGTAGTGACGTTCCAGCCGCATCAACTTCTCGTTGACATAGTCACGCAATGCATCCGTCAGTTCGACGTGATGGCCGGTGATGTTTGCTTGCATGGCGCGTTCCTTCTCGACGAATGGTGGCTCGATTGTAACCCTTTTTGCAGCTTAGCAAACCCCTCGCCGGACGACGCGGGCAAGCATGACTTTTGGTTGGCGGAAAGGGGGCAGGACGGTGTCCAGGGTGGTGAGGCGTGGCACATTCCGTGTGCCGGAGAGTGCCTCAGGCGAGACGCTTGCGTTCGCTGGAGGAGGGGATGCCCAGCGCCTCGCGATACTTGGCGACGGTGCGCCGCGCCACCGCGATGCCGTCGGCGGCGAGCAGGTCGACCAGTTTGCTGTCGGAAAGCGGCTTGCGCGGCGGTTCGTCGCCGATCAGCTTCTTCAGGCGGGCGCGAATCGCGGTGCTGGAGTGTGCATCGCCTTCGCCGCCCCCGACATGGCTCGAGAAGAAATACTTGAGTTCGAAGACCCCGCGTGGCGTATGGATGAACTTCTGGGTGGTGACCCGCGAGATGGTCGACTCGTGCATCTCCACGGTCTGGGCGATGTCGGCGAGTACCAGCGGTTTCATGGCCTCTTCGCCGTGTTCGAGGAAGTCGAACTGGCGGATCATGATCTCGCGACCGACCTTGAGCAGGGTATCGTTGCGACTCGACAGACTCTTGATCAGCCAGCGTGCCTCCTGAAGATGCTGCTTCATGAAGGTATTGTCGTCACTCTTGTCGGCGCGTTTTATCAAGGCGGCATAATCGGGCTGGATGCGCAGCCGCGGCAAGGCCTCGGGGTTGAGCTCGATACGCCAGCCGTCGCGGCTCTGGCGGGCCACCAGGTCGGGAATTACGTAATCGCTGCCGCTGGCGGCGAAGGCCTGGCCGGGGCGCGGATCGAGGGCGCGGATCAGGGCGATCAGTGCATCGAGCTGTGTGTCGTCGAGGCGCAGCCGTCGTTTGAGCAGCTTGCGGTCGTCATTGGCCAGCGCTTCGAGAAACTGACGTACCAGGCGCTTGGCCTGGGGCAGCAACGGCGTATCGTCGGCCAGCGTGCCCAGCTGCAGCAGCAGGCATTCGCGCAGGTCGCGGGCGAACACGCCGGTGGGGTCGAACTGCTGAAGCCGGTACAGGACCTGCTCGACCTCGGCGACCTTGAGTCCGGCGAGCGCCTGACCGCGCAGGCCTTCGGTCAGTTCGTCGAGTCGACCCTCGAGGTAGCCGTCGGCGTTGATGGAATCGATCAGGCACTCGGCGATCAGGTGATCGCGGCTGTCGAATCCGGCCATTTCGAGCTGCCACTGGAGATGATCCTGCAGGCTCTGCTCGACGGCATTGCGATCGAAGTCGGGACCGTCGTCACTGCGCCCGGCGCTGGGGGCCAGGTCCTGGTAGGTATCCGACCACTCGCTGTCCAGCGCGAGCTCCTCGGGAATGTCGCTGGCCCAGTCGTCGTCGGGTGTCTCGGCGACCTCGGTTTCCCCATAATCGTCTTCCATCTCCAGCATGGGGTTGGATTCCAGCGCCTGCTGTATCTCCTGGCGCAGGTCCAGCGTCGAGAGCTGCAGTAACTGGATGGCCTGCTGCAACTGAGGCGTCATGGTCAGCTGGGTGCCGACCCGAAGCTGCAGCGTGGGTTTCATAGCCATGACAACGTGACTTCACTGACGGGATTTGCTGACACGTTATCCTGCCCGATCGGGGCTTGCAAGTGCAAAAGCAATAACCGTGCCACCATGCGAGCCAGCCCCGCTTGGCGACGCCTTGCGTGGAAGTGCGAGGCTTGACAGTCATCGTTTCGTGAGTTTTTGAGGCGCTCAGAGGCGGAATTCGTTGCCCAGGTAGACCTCGCGGACCTTTTTGCTGGCGAGGATCGCTTCGGCACTGCCTTCGGCGATGATCTGGCCGTCGCCGACGATGTAGGCGTTGTCGCAGATGTCCAGCGTCTCGCGCACGTTGTGGTCGGTGATCAGCACGCCGATGCCGCGATCGCGCAGTTGGCGGATGATCGCCTTGATTTCGCCGACCGAGATCGGGTCGACGCCGGCGAAGGGCTCGTCGAGGAGGATGAACGCCGGCTCGGTGGCCAGCGAACGGGCGATCTCGACCCGGCGGCGCTCGCCCCCGGACAGGCTCATGCCCATGTTGTCGCGGATATGGGCGATATGGAATTCGTCGAGCAGTCGCTCGAGCTGGCGCCTGCGTCCCGGCTTGTCCAGGTCGCGCCGCGTCTCGAGGATCGCCATGATGTTGTCGGCGACCGACAGCTTGCGAAAGATCGAGGCCTCCTGGGGCAGGTAGCCGATACCGGCGCGGGCGCGATGGTGCATTGCCGCCCGGCTGAGGTCCTGGTCGTCGATCATGACCTCGCCGGCATCGGCGCGTACCAGGCCGACGATCATGTAGAAGGAGGTCGTCTTGCCGGCCCCGTTGGGGCCGAGCAGGCCGACGATGCTGCCCTGGCCGATCGACAGGCTGATGTCCTGGACCACGCGGCGATTCTTGTAACTCTTGGCCAGGTGTCTGGCGGACAGGGTCTTCATCGCGCGGCAAGCTCCTCGGCTGAGGGGGTCATTGTTCGGACGACTTCGGCGTCAGGCTCATGCGCACGCGCTCGTTCTGCGACCCCTGGGCCTGGGAGCGCGCCTGAACCTGGCGGTTGTCGAGGAAATACTCGACGTAGGCGCCGTTGAAGGTGTCGCTGGCCTGGTGCAGCTCGGCCTGGCCGACGAGTTCGACGCGCCGCTCGCCGGCGTGATAGATGATCGTCTCGCCCCACCCCTTGACCAGCGGGTCGTCGGGCGCCGGGCGCTGCTCGAGATAGGCGCGCTCGGCGTCGCCGGTGGCGGTCACCCGGGTCACTTCGCCCTGGTCGTTGCGCTCGATCTCGACGCGCTGGGCGGTGAGCTTCATGCTGCCCTGCTGCATGTCGACATCGCCGGTGTAGACGGCGGTGCCGGCCCGATCGTCGAGGTCCAGACGGTCGGCGGCAATGTTGATCGGCTGGTTGGCATCGCTGTCCAGCGCCAGGGCCGGCGCGGCGAGCAGCGCCGCGCCGGACAGGCTTAGGGCGGCGAGAAGGGTGCGCATCATGATCCTGATTCCTCGTCGATCGGCGGGTGGTGGCCGCGTACGTTGCCGTTGAGCTGCATTTGCCCGCTGTCCAGCCAGGCGTCGAAGCGATCGCCGCGCACGCGTTGCTGGAACTTGCGCAGCACGGCCTCGCTTTCGCTCCAGGCATGGCCGGTGTCGGCATCGTAGACCAGCACCTCGCTGTTGATTTGCCATCCCTGTTCGGGCGCCTCGAGCTGGGCGTCGCCGCTCAGCGTGAGTGGATTGGCGTTGGCCCCCAGCCTACCCGTGTCGGCGTTGGCGAACCAGACCCGGCCGTGGTCGTCGACGAGCCGGGCGTCGGGTGTCTCGAGGTGTGTCACGTCATCCTCGGGGGTATGGGTCAGGCGCGGTGTCTCGAGTCGCTGGTGGGCCGTGCCGGCCGCATCGAAGCGGGTCAGCCTGGCATCCTCCAGGTAGTAGTCGGGTTCGCCATTGCTGGACGTGGGCGCGGGACCGGGCAGTGGGTCGTCGCGCTGCTCGATCAGCGCCAGCAGTCCGCCCAGCGCGAGCAGGATGAGCGCCAGCCACCATTTATACGAGAGCCGCGAGAGACGCTGGAGCATCTTTCAGTTCCGCCCGTGGAGATGGGTGTCGAGTAGCGCCGTCCAGTGGCCCTGCATCTGCAGCAGGCCGTCGCAGATGTCGCGTACGGCGCCATGACCGCCGGGGCGTCGGGTGACCCAGTCGGCCTGTTCACGAATATAGTCCGGTGCATTGGGTACGCTGATGCCGAGCCCCGCGCAACGGATGGGGGCCAGGTCGGGCAGGTCGTCGCCGCAATAGGCGACCTGCTCGAACTCGAGGCCCAGGGTGTCGAGCAACCGGCGTAGCAGGGCCAGCTTGTCGTCGCGCCCCTGGAAGACGTGCTCGATACCCAGGGACGCGGCGCGGCGTGCCACCATCGGCGACTCGCGGCCGGTGATGATCGCCACTTCGGTCCCGGCCTGGCGCAGCAGCTTGATGCCCTGGCCGTCCTGGGTACTGAAGGCCTTCGTTTCCTGGCCGTCGGCCTGAAAATAAAGCTGGCCGTCGGTCATCACGCCATCGACGTCGAGGACCAGCAGCCTGACGCGACGGGCGCGCTCGATCAGCTCGGGAGGGTAGGGCATTGCTGTCTCCTCAGATCACGCCGCTGACCAGCAGGTCGTGCATGTGAATGGCGCCGATCGGATGATCGTCGTCGTCGACCACGGCCAGCGCGGTGATCCGGTTGTCTTCCATGAGCCTGACGGCCTCGGCCGCCAGGATGTCGGCGCGGATCCGCTTGCCGCCGCGGGTCATCACGTCGTCGACCCGCAGCGCGCGCAGGTCGCCATGCTGGTCGAGTGTGCGGCGCAGGTCGCCGTCGGTGTAGACGCCGGCCAATCGGCCCTGATCGTCGACCACGCAAGTGAACCCCAGCCCCTTGTGGGTGATCTCGAGCAGCGCGTCGCGCAGGGGGCTGCCGGAGGCGACGCGGGGCAGCCGATCGCCGCTGTGCATCAGGTCCTCGACCTTGAGCAGCAACCGTCTCCCCAGGCTGCCGCCGGGGTGTGACAGGGCGAAGTCCTCGGCGGTGAAGCCGCGCGCTTCGAGCAGCGCCACCGCCAGCGCGTCGCCCAGCGCCAGCGCGGCGGTGGTCGAGGCGGTCGGTGCCAGGTCGAGCGGACAGGCCTCGCGTTCGACGCCGGCATCGAGATGGGCCTCGGCGTGGCGGGCCATGGCCGAAGCGGGGCGCCCGGTCATGCTGACCAGCGGCGTGCCCATGCGTTTGAGCAGTGGCAGCAGGTCGGTTATTTCCCGGGTCTCGCCGGAGTTCGACAGCGCAAGGACCACATCCCGGGCGGTGATCATGCCCATGTCGCCGTGGCTTGCTTCGCCGGGGTGCACGAAGAAGGCCGGCGTGCCGGTGCTCGCCAGGGTCGCGGCGATCTTGCGGGCGATATGCCCGGACTTGCCCATGCCGGTGACCACCACGCGTCCCTGGCAGGCGAGGATCAGCCGGCAGGCGCGGTCGAAGTCGTCGGACAGCTTGCCGCTCAGCGCGGCGATGGCCTGCTGTTCCAGCTCCAGGGTGCGCCGGGCGCTGGTGCGGAAGGCGAAATCGGTATCGATGGTCATGGCGATGATTGTTGCCCCGGGGGCGAAAGGACTCAAGAGCTGCCTAGGTGCAAGCCGGTCTGTCGCGGCTGCGTCGGGCGCTCATTAAACGCACAGTGGCGATGGCATGCAAGGGCGTCAGCGGGTCGGGCTGGTCGTGGTACGATGGGTTAGGATACGATGTTCGATAATTTTTCACCAATGAGTCGTCCGAATGAACGAATCGCTGCTCGTCGAGGTGGAGGGATTGCGCTTTTCCCGCGGCGAGAAGGAAATCTTTCGCGGTATCGACCTGCAGATCCCGCGTGGCAAGATCACCGCGATCATGGGCCCCAGCGGCACCGGCAAGACGACGCTGCTCAAGTTGATGGGGGGGCAGTTGCGTCCGGATGCGGGGCGGGTCAGGATTGCCGGCCAGGACGTGCATCGCCTGCCGCGCCGGGCGTTGTTTCGCCTGCGTCGGCGCATGGGCATGCTGTTCCAGAGCGGGGCGCTGTTTTCCGATCTCAGCGTGTTCGAGAACGTGGCGTTTCCGCTGCGCGTGCATACCGACCTGTCCGAGGCGATGGTTCGCGATATCGTCCTGATGAAGCTCGAGGCGGTGGGCTTGCGGGGCGCCCGGGGGTTGATGCCGTCGGAGCTGTCGGGCGGCATGCTGCGGCGAGTGGCGCTGGCCAGGGCGATTGCCCTGGACCCGGAACTGATCCTCTACGACGAGCCGTTCGTCGGCCAGGATCCCATCTCGATGGGTGTGCTGGTGCAGCTGGTCAAGAAGGTCAACCAGGCGCTGGGGCTGACCGCCGTGGTGGTCTCCCACGATGTCAAGGAAACCCTGACGATCGCCGATTACGTCTACGTGATCTCCGATGGTCAAGTGATGGCGCATGGCACGCCGGCGTCGCTGGATGACACCGGCGACGCCCGGGTGCGCCAGTTCATTCATGGCGAGCCCGACGGGCCGGTACCGTTCCATTACCCGGCGCCGGATTACGTCACCGACATCATGACCGCGAGGGTCCGCCAGTGAGTGACCGTCACGAGAGTCATCGCCAGGGATTGCCTGGCGCGTCCTTCCCCCGGGCCGTTTTCCGCAGGATCCGGGCGCTGGGCCGGGGTACGCTCGATATGGTCGATGCGCTGGGCCGGGCCGGGATGATCCTGGTGCTGTCGAGCATGGCCCTGCCGTCCCGGGAGGGGTGGCGACTGTGGTTGCGCCAGATGCATTTCGTCGGCGTGATGTCGCTGGCCATCGTGCTGGTCTCGGGTGTCTTCATCGGCATGGTGCTGGGACTGCAGGGCTACACCATCCTGGTCGATTTCGGCGCCGAGGACGCGCTCGGGCAGATGGTCGCGTTGTCGCTGTTGCGGGAGCTGGCGCCGGTGGTCACGGCGCTGCTGTTCGCCGGGCGCGCCGGCTCGGCGCTGACCGCGGAGATCGGCCTGATGAAGGCCACCGAGCAGCTCTCGAGCATGGAGATGATCGGCGTCGATCCGCTGCGTCGGATCGTCGCTCCGCGTCTGTGGGCGGGCTTCGTTTCGCTGCCGTTGCTGACCGTCGGCTTCAGCGTGGTGGGCATCTGGGGTGGATACCTGATCGGCGTGCAGTGGCTGGGGGTTTTCGAGGGTTCCTACTGGAGCAACATGCAGGACAGCGTCAGTTTCTTCGCGGATATCGGCAACGGCATGGTCAAGAGCGTGGTGTTCGCCCTGGTGGTGACCTGGATCGCGGTCTTTCAGGGCTATGACCTGGTGCCGACCTCGGAAGGCATTTCGCGCGCCACCACGCGAACGGTGGTTTATTCCTCGCTGGCGGTGCTGGGGCTGGACTTCGTGCTCACCGCGACGATGTTTGGAGAACTCGGATGAGACGCAGCAAGATGATGGAGTTCGGAGTCGGCCTGTTCATGCTGGCCGGCGTGATTGGGGTGATCTTCCTGGGGCTGCGAGTCAGCGGCCTGGGTACGGGCGTGGCGGGGGATACCCTGACGCTGCATGCCAATTTCGCCAACATCGGCGGCTTGAAGGTGCGCTCCAAGGTGACGCTGGCCGGTGTCGAGGTGGGGCAGGTCACGGCGATAGAACTGGACCCCGAATGGTTCGACGCGCGCGTCACCTTCAAGGTCGACGACAAGCTCGAGGGCGCGCTGCCGCGCGATTCGACGGCGGCGATACTCACCGCCGGGCTGCTGGGCGAACAGTATATCGGCCTGTCACTGGGCGGCGATCCGCAGACCCTCGAGGATGGCGACACGATTCGCGATACTCAGCAGGCACTGGTGCTGGAAGAGCTGATTCAGCAATTCGTGTCGAACATGGTGAAGGAATGACCGGGAGTCAGATATGACGACGATGCGCAGAGGGTTTTCCGTTTATCGCTGGCTGGCTGCGGTGTGCGGCCTGCTGTTGATGGCATCCGCGGCCCAGGCTCAGCAGAAGCCCGAGCAACTGATCCGCGACAGCATCAGCCAATTGATGGGGCAGATCGAGGGGCGCAAGGACTATTTCGCCGAACACCCAGATGATCTGGAAGCGCTGGTCGACGAGAATCTCGAAAGGATCGCCGACTTCCGTTACATCGGCGCCAGCGTCATGGGGCGTTATTTTCGCAATGCGTCGCCGGAGCAGCGTTCGCGCTTCGTCGATACCTTTCGCCAGACGTTGATCGACACCTATGCCAGGGGCCTGGTGACCTTCGATTACCGCGAGCTGCGTGTTCTGGAGGGAACGGGCGGTCGTTACGAGGATCAGGCCAGCGTCGACATGGAAGTGGTCGCCGACAACGGCGAGGTCTATCCGGTGAGCTATACCCTGCGCCGCGACGGCGACCAGTGGAAGGTCGTCAACGTCATCGTCAATGGCATCAATCTGGGGCTGACGTTCCGCAACCAGTTCGACCAGGCGATGCGCAACAACAATCGCAATTACGACAAGGTCATCGATGAGTGGGCCCCCGAGGTCGCGGCCGAAGAGCTGGAGCAGGGCTCGTCGTCGCAAGGGGGCGCCGAGTGAGCGTATTGCTCGACCGTGACGGCGTGCGCCTGGTCGTGCGGGGCCGGACGCTGGCCGCCAGCGGCGAGGCCGATTTCGATGTGGCCGCCAGCCTGGCCGCGGCCGGGCGGGAGTGGCTGGGGGCCCAGGAGTCGGGCGGTGTCGTGTGTTTCGATCTGAAGGGCGTCAATCGGGCCAGCAGCGCGGCGATCAGCGTCATGCTCGAGTGGCTGCGCTGCGCTCGCGAGTGTGGTCTCGAGGTTGAATCGGTGCGTCTCTCCGAGCCGCTGGCCCGGGTGACCTCGCTGGCGGGCATCGATCGCCTGCTGCCATCCCCGGCACGAGCCGTCGAGGCCTGAGTCAGCCCGTCTTGCGACGTCCGCCCCGGCGCCCGGGAGCGGTGCCGGCCGGCGGCTGCCGGCTCGGGGGCATCGCCATCGGCGACGCTTTTCATTACCATGGGCGCACTTCAGGCTACACATAGCGGCGGCGCGAACGCGTCGCCGGTCCATCTTCGACAGGAGTCACCACGCCCATGCAACCCAGTGATGTCAAGGCGCGACTGGAGTCGCGGATCGACGACTGCGAATTCCATATCCAGGGCGAAGGCTGCAACTTCCAGGTCATTGCCGTGGGGGAGACGTTCGAAGGGCTCGGTCCCGTCAAGCGCCAGCAATTGATTTACGGCGCCCTCTCCGAGGAGATCGCCAGCGGCGCGCTGCATGCCGTGAGCATCAAGACCTATACCCCGGCGCAGTGGCAGGACGCCCCCGAGAACGCCCAGAGTTGAGTACTCGACCATCATGGACAAGCTGATCATCACCGGTAACGGCCCGCTCAATGGTGAAGTCTGGGCGAGCGGGGCGAAGAATTCCGCGCTGCCGATTCTCGCCGCCACGCTGCTCGCCGATGAACCCGTCACCATCGGTAACCTGCCGCACCTGCAGGACATCACCACCACGCTGGAGCTGCTCGGTCACATGGGGGTCGAGCCGGTGATGGGCGAGAAGATGAGCATCCAGCTCGACGGTTCCCAGGTGCGCGAGTGTCATGCGCCCTATGAGCTGGTCAAGAAGATGCGTGCCTCGATCCTGGTGCTGGGGCCACTGCTGGCGCATTTCGGCCAGGCCGACGTGTCCTTGCCCGGCGGTTGCGCGATCGGCACCCGCCCGGTCGACCTGCATATTCGCGGCCTGGAGGCCATGGGTGCCGATATCGCGGTCGAGGGCGGTTACATCCGTGCCCGCGTCGACGGTCGTCTCAAGGGCGCGACGATCATCTTCGATACCGTCACCGTCACCGGTACCGAGAACCTGTTGATGGCGGCGGTGCTCGCCGAGGGTACCACCATCCTGGAAAACGCCGCTCGCGAACCGGAGGTGGTCGATCTGGCCGAGTGCCTGATCGCGATGGGAGCGCGGATCCACGGCCAGGGCAGCGATACCATCACCATCGACGGGGTCGAGCGTCTGCACGGCTGCCATTACGACGTGATGCCCGATCGTATCGAGACCGGGACCTTCCTGGTCGCCGCGGCGGCTTCCGGCGGTTGTGTCCGGGTGCGCAACACCCGTGCGGACACCCTCGATGCGGTGCTCGCCAAGCTGGAAGAGGCGGGGGCCATGGTTCGCCATGCCGACGACTGGATCGAGCTCGACATGCAGGGGCGCCGGCCGCGTGCGGTCAACGTCAGGACGGCGCCTTACCCGGCGTTTCCCACCGACATGCAGGCCCAGTTCATGGCCCTGAACTGTATCGCCGACGGGACCGGTCGCATCGTCGAGACGATCTTCGAGAACCGCTTCATGCATGTCCAGGAACTCAAGCGCATGGGGGCCGAAATCGCCATCGAAGGCAACACCGCGATCGTCACCGGCGTCGGTCGGCTTTCCGGCGCACCGGTGATGGCCACCGATCTGCGGGCTTCGGCCAGCCTGGTCGTGGCGGCGATGGTCGCCGAGGGCGAGACGCTGGTCGATCGGATCTACCACATCGATCGTGGCTACGAGTGCATCGAAGAGAAGCTGCAACTGCTGGGTGCCAAGATCCGCCGTGTGCCCGGTCACTGAGCCTCGCCGAGCCGCCTCGAAACACCTGGAACCGAAGTCGCCATGTCAAAGCAATTGATACTCGCCCTGTCGAAGGGGCGCATTCTCGACGAGACGCTGCCACTGCTGGCCGATGCCGGGGTGGTGCCCAGCGAGGATCTCGGCAAGAGCCGCAAGCTGTTGTTCGATACCAACCTGGAAGGCGTCAAGCTGGTGGTGATCCGCGCCACCGACGTGCCCACCTATGTGCAGATGGGCGCCGCCGACCTGGGCATCGCCGGCAAGGACGTGCTGCTCGAGCACGGTGCCGAAGGGCTCTACGAACCGCTCGATCTGGAGATCGCCCGTTGTCGCCTGATGACCGCCGGCGTCACCGGCGCGCAGGCTCGCCATGCGCGGCGTCGCGTGGCGACCAAGTTCGTCGATGTCGCCCGACGCTACTATGCCGAGCAGGGCATTCAGGCCGAGGTCATCAAGCTCTATGGCGCCATGGAGCTGGCACCGCTGATGAATCTGGCCGACGAGATCGTCGATATCGTCGACACCGGCAATACGCTGCGCGCCAACGGCATGGAGCCGCGCGAGCTGATCGCCGACATCAGCACGCGGCTGGTCGTCAACAAGGCCGCCATGACCATGAAGCACGAGCGTCTCAAGCCGCTGATCGAGCGCCTGCGACAAGCCGTCGGGAAACGCCGCGCAGACGCCCCGGTTTACTGATCCCCGGCGCTTGCCCGTCGAGCGCCGACAGACGAGATTCGCACCATGGCCGATACCCTTACCGATAGTGCCGAGACCTTCAAGATGCCCCGGATGGATACCCGGGATGACGACTTCGATCCGCTGCTGGAGGCCCTGCTCGACTGGGAAGGGGTTTCCGACGCCGAGGTCCAGCAACGCGTCGGCCGGATCATCCAGGACGTGCGCACCCGCGGCGACGCCGCGCTGGTCGAGTTGACCCGCGACCTGGATCGTCTCGACGCGGATAGTCTCGCCGACTTGACCCTGACCCCCGAACGCCTCGAGCGGGCCTTCGACAGCCTGCCCGTCGTCCAGCGCGAAGCGCTGTCTCACGCCGCGGAGCGGATCCGTGCCTATCATGGCCACCAGAAGCCCGAGTCCTGGCAGTACCGCGAAGCCGACGGCACGGTGCTGGGTCAGCAGATCACCGCGCTCGACCGGGCCGGCATCTACGTTCCCGGCGGCAAGGCGGCATACCCCTCGTCGGTGTTGATGAACGCGATCCCGGCGCATGTCGCCGGCGTGCGCGAAATCGTCATGGTCGTGCCGACCCCGGACGGGGTGCTCAACGATCTGGTCCTGGCCGCCGCGCACCTGGCGGGGGTCGATCACGTCTTCACCATCGGCGGGGCGCAGGCGATCGCCGCCCTGGCCTATGGCACCGAAAGCGTGCCGCGGGTCGACAAGATCGTCGGTCCCGGCAACATCTACGTGGCGACCGCCAAGCGGGCGGTGTTCGGCCAGGTCGGCATCGACATGATCGCCGGCCCCTCGGAGATCCTGGTGGTCTCCGATGGCGGCACCGATCCCGAATGGCTGGCCATGGATCTGTTCTCCCAGGCCGAACACGACGAGGATGCCCAGGCGATTCTGGTGAGCTGGGACGAAGCGCACCTCGATGCCGTCGAGGCGGCGATCGAGCGACTGCTGCCGACCCTCGAGCGCGCCCCGGTCGTGCGTGCCTCGCTGCGCTCGCGTGGTGCGCTGATACGCTGCCGCGACCAGGACGAGGCGCTGGCGCTGGTCAACCGCATCGCCCCCGAGCACCTGGAGCTGTCGGTGGCCGATCCCGAGGCGCTCTTGCCAGGCGTGCGCCACGCCGGAGCGATCTTCATGGGACGCTACACGGCCGAGGCGCTGGGCGATTATTGTGCCGGCCCCAACCATGTGTTGCCGACCTCGGGGACGGCGCGCTTCTCGTCACCGCTGGGGGTCTACGACTTCCAGAAGCGTTCCTCGATCATCCACTGCTCCGCGGAAGGCGCGGCGACGCTGGGGCGGACCGCTTCGGTGCTGGCGCGTGGCGAGGCGCTGACCGCCCATGCGCGCTCGGCGGAGAACCGTATCGACGAGTAGAGGCGAATGCGCGATGCGTGCCGTTTCAATCGGGCCCCGCTTCGGTGGGGCCCGATCGATTGCGGGGAATCCGGTTCAGGCTTGCTGCGGTCGTGGACGCTCGCCGACTTCGACTTCCACGCTATGGCGTTCGCCGCCGCGGATATAGGTCACCGGTAGCCGCGTGCCCGGGGCGATCTCGGCGATATCGGCCATCGCCACGCGGGGGTCGATGATCGGCTTGCCATCGATGGCGGTCATCACGTCGCCGGGTTGCAGGCCGGCCTCGGCGCCGGGCCCGCCGGGCACCACGTTGGCGATGACGACGCCCTGGGCGGCATTGAGGCCGAACGACGTGGCCAGGTTGGCGGTGATCTCCTGTACCTCGATGCCCAGCCAGCCGCGTATTACGCGACCGTGGGTGATGATCTGACTGAGGATGTCGCGTGCCAGGTTGGCGGGAATGGCGAAGCCGATGCCCTGGGAGCCCCCCGAGCGCGAGAAGATGGCGGTATTGATGCCCACCAGCGCGCCCTGGGCATTGACCAGGGCGCCCCCCGAGTTGCCGGGGTTGATCGCGGCATCGGTCTGGATGAAGTCCTCGTAGGCGGACAGCCCCAGGTGGTTGCGTCCGGTGGCGCTGATGATGCCCATGGTCACGGTCTGGCCGACCCCGAAGGGGTTGCCGATGGCCAGGCTGACGTCGCCGACGGCCACTTGTTCCGAATCGGAAAGTCGAATGACCGGCAGGCCCTCGAGGTCGATCTTGAGCACGGCGAGGTCGCTTTCGGGATCGGTGCCGATCAGCCGGGCAAGCGTCTCGCGACCGTCGCGCAGCGCGACCTGGATCTGGTCGGCGCCGCGAATCACGTGCTGGTTGGTGAGGATGTAGCCCTCGGCGCTGACGATCACCCCCGAGCCCAGGCTCGACAGCAGGCGTTGACGTCGCGGCATGTCCTCACCGAAGAACTGGCGAAAGAAGGGGTCGGACATCAGCGGATGCTGTTCGCGCTCGACGACTCGCGAGGAGTAGACGTTGACCACCGCCGGTGCCGCCTTGTCGACGGCGCTGGCGTAGCTGACCGTGCCGCCGTTGCGGGACAGCGGCTTGGCTTCCTGCAGATCCGGGGCCGGGCGTGAGACCGCCGTGTTGCCGCTGGCCTGGGGCGTCGCGACGCCCGGGGCCTCGCTGGCTGTCGGCTCGCTGGGGGGCGCGGTGTTCGTGGACGGCTGGGAACTTTCGGTGCCCAGCAGGCCGGGAAACTGGTAGAGCAGGATGACGGCCAGCAGAACACCGCTGATCACGGGCCAGATAAGGGGCATCACGAAGCGACGCATGTACGATCCTTGAACGAGGGCCGCCAGCGCCACGCTCCTCGAAGCGAATGGGTGCAGCCATTACAATAGCGGCAGTGTATCACCGCCTTTTCATGAATGCCCGGGAGGAGCCATGCCGGCACGCGACCAACTGATAGAGGCCTGCGACGCCGAGCTGCGCGCGGCGCAGTTCAAGGACTACACCCTCAACGGATTGCAGGTGGCCGGCCGCGAGCGGGTCGCCAGGGTGATGAGCGGGGTGACCGCCTGCCAGGCACTGGTCGACGAGGCGGTTGCCTGGGGGGCTGATCTGCTGCTGGTCCATCACGGCTATTTCTGGAAGAACGAGCCGGTGGCGGTCACCGGCATGAAGCGGCGACGGCTGGCGACGTTGCTCGCCAACGACATCAACCTGCTCGCTTATCATCTGCCGCTGGACGCTCACGTCACGCTGGGCAACAACGCCTGCCTGGCCGAGCGGCTGGGCTTCCGGGTCCGTGGATGCGCCGACGGCGAGCTGGGGGACGGTCTGGTCTGGCTGGGCGAGCCGACCGGCGCGATGGACACGCAGGCCATGGGGCGTCACCTGGCGACGGTGCTGGAACGCGAGCCGACGGTGATCGACGGTCACTCGGGCGAGATTCGGCGTGTCGCCTGGTGTACCGGCGGTGCCCAGGACATGATCGCCCAGGCCGCCGATGCGGGGGCGGATGCGTTCATTTCCGGCGAGATCTCGGAGCGCACGACGCACATGGCCCGCGAGATGGGCATCAGCTATTTCGCGGCCGGTCACCACGCCACCGAGCGCTACGGGGTCCAGGCGCTCGGCGAATGGCTGGCGAACGAGCAGGGCGTCGAGCACCGCTTCGTGGATATCGACAACCCTGCCTGACGAGCTACGAGCTACGAGCTACGAGCTACGAGCTACGAGCTACGAGCTACGAGCCACGAGCTACGAGCTACGAGCCACGAGCCACGAGCCACGAGCCACGAGCCACGAGCCACGCGGTAGCTCGCGTAAGCCGCTGCGTTCAGTAGCGAACCGGCGGCGTCGTGGAATCGGTCGTCTGGTCGCGCTGGCGCAGGCCGAAGTCCTCGGCCAGCGTGCCGCGGCCATTGTCGGCGTAATCGCGTGGCGGGGGCGTGTCGCTGTCGGTCGGGGCTTCCTCCTCGCTCTGGCCGTTCAGGCGGCGCTTGATCTGCAGGTCGTCGCACAGCTGATCGGCGCCCTGAGCGAGTTGCTGTTCGAGCTCATGGCTCTGACGCTGAATGCTGGTTACCAGGTCTGCCGCGCGGGCGAAGTGATCGTTGAGCACGCCCTTCATCTGGCTCAGTTCGAGCTCGGTCTCGGCCAGCCGCTGACGGGTCTTCTGGTTGCGGGCGACATTGGCGTTGAGCAGGTGATAGCCCAGGACGCCGATGCCGATGCCCGCCAACAAGCTGGCGATCGCCAGGATCCAATCGATATTGCCTTGATACACGTCGTTCCCCTTGGTCTCTAACCGCTGCCACGGCGTCCCGCTTCAGCGAGCCGTCTATGGTGACGCGGTCCATTATACGGGGCAGGTCGCGTTTCGGGTCAACGCGGCGCGGCTATCTCGACGGGTCATGCGCGGCGGAGGTCGGGTGCGTATAATGAGCGGTTTACCGATTGCAGCCGGGAGATTCCTGACGTTCATGTGCGCGACTACCCCTACCTCGACGACCGCCAACGCAGGCGCCGCGCTTGCGCCGATGGCCCGCTACCGGGCCGATCTCGATCGCGCGGGCTTCGAGTACGACGCCGCTCAGGAGCGCGCGGTCGAGCATCTCCAGCGACTGCATGACGACCTGGTCAGCACGCCGCGCCGCTCGCTGGCGCCGATCAGCGCCGAAGGCGGGCTCAAGACGCGAGTGGCCAGGCTGTTCGGCAAGCGCGATGACGCCCCCGACGTGCCGCCGGTGCCGGATGTCACCGGCCTGTATTTCTGGGGCGGCGTGGGGCGTGGCAAGACCTATCTGATGGATACCTTCTACGAGTCGTTGCCGTTTCCGGACAAGATGCGCACGCACTTCCATCGCTTCATGCAGCGCGTGCACAACGAGCTGGAGCACTACAAGGGCGAGAAGAACCCGTTGACGCTGATCGCCGGCAAGTTCGCCAGCGAGGCGCGGGTGATCTGTTTCGACGAGTTCTTCGTCAAGGACATCACCGACGCGATGATGCTGGCCAACCTGCTCGAAGCCCTGTTCGCCAGGGGGGTGGTGCTGGTGACGACATCCAACATCGTTCCCGACGAACTCTACAGGGACGGCTTGCAGCGGGCGCGCTTCATTCCCGCGATCGAGCTGCTCAAGCGCCATTGCGAGGTCGTCAATGTCGATTCGGGGGTCGATTACCGGCTGCGTGCACTCGAGCATGTCGATCTCTTTCATGCGCCGCTCGATGCCGAAGCGGACGAGCGCCTCGAGCGCAGCTTTCGGGAACTCGCCGGCAGCGAGGGCGAACGCGACGTGCCGGTCGAGATCAATCGTCGTGTCCTGACGGCGCGTCGCCTGCACGAAGAGGTGGTGTGGTTCGATTTCGCGATGCTCTGCGATGGGCCCCGCAGCCAGAACGACTACATCGAGCTGGCCCGCGAGTTTCACAGCGTGCTGGTCACCGACGTTCCGCAACTGGGCCGGACCAGCGATGATCAGGCGCGGCGCTTCATCAACATGGTCGACGAGTTCTACGATCGCGGCGTCAAGCTGTTGATGTCGGCGGCGGTGCCGATCGAGTCGCTGTACCCCGAAGGGGCGCTGACCTTCGAATTCGAGCGCACGCTCTCGCGGCTGCAGGAGATGCAGTCGCGGGAGTATCTGGCATTGCCTCACAAACCGTGATCGGGCTCTTAACCTGAACGACCGGCTCATGTACAATGCGCGCTCGCTCAACCGTTGTCGGCGGCCTGTCCGGCTGACAACCAAGAAAAATAGGGATGGTCGAGCGCTTTGGCGCGAGACCCAATACATCAATTGGTGATTCAATCCATGAAGACGTTCAGTGCTAAGCCGCAGTCCGTCACGCGCGACTGGTATGTCGTCGACGCTGCGGACAAGACGCTCGGCCGCCTGGCCACCGAGATCGCTCGCCGCTTGCGTGGCAAGCACAAGCCGGAATACACGCCGCATGTCGACACCGGCGATTATATCGTCGTCGTCAATGCCGAGAAGGTTCGCGTGACCGGCAACAAGGCGCAAGCGAAAAACTACTACCGTCACACCGGTTACCCGGGTGGCCTGCGCTCGCTGTCCTTCGAGCAGATGATCGACCACGCCCCCGAGCGGGTCATCGAAGCCGCCGTCAAGGGCATGCTGCCCAAGGGCCCGCTGGGTCGTGCCATGTACACCAAGCTCAAGGTCTACGCCGGTACCCAGCATCCGCATGCCGCGCAGCAGCCGCAAGAACTGAACATCTAAGGGACAATTCGCCATGTCACAACAGTACTACGGTACCGGGCGCCGCAAGACTTCCACGGCCCGCGTATTCCTCAAGCCGGGCACCGGCAAGATCACCGTCAACAACCGCGAACTCGGCGAATACTTCGGCCGTGTCACCGCGCAGATGGTGGTTCGTCAACCATTCGAACTGACCCAGACCGGTGAGCAGTTCGACGCCTACATCACCGTCGCCGGTGGTGGTGGTTCCGCCCAGGCGGGTGCCATCCGTCACGGCATCACCCGGGCGCTGCTTACCTACAACGAAGAGTTCCGCAAGCCGCTGCGCGAAGCAGGCTACGTGACGCGCGACGCGCGTGAAGTCGAGCGTAAGAAAGTGGGCCTGCGCAAGGCGCGTCGTCGCCCGCAGTTCTCCAAGCGCTGATTTTTCGAGCGTTGCCGAGAAACGCCCAGGCCGGTCGGCCTGGGCGTTTTTGTTTGTCGGTATCCAGGCGCGGCCGTTTCTTCCGACCGCGCGACCCCGGCGCCCATGAGGCGAGCGGAATTGCCTTGTTCGAGGCGTTTTTTTACTATCTGGGGCCATTCATCCTGCCCCGGGGCGGCGGCATGTCGCGCCCCGGCATTCGAGGGGGCGCGCGTGGCGGAAAGTGGCGTTAACAACGGCCGGCGCCGTTTTCTGCTGGCATCGACGAGCGTCATGGGGGCGGTGGGCGTCGTCGCGGCAACGATCCCCCTGGTGGCCTACTGGCGCCCCAGCGCCCGCGCTCGTGCTGGCGGTGCGCCGGTGCGGGCGGACATTTCCAAGCTCGCGGCGGGGCAGCAATTGACGCTGGCCTGGCAGGGCCGGCCGGTATCCGTGATACGGCGAAGCCCGGCGATGATCGCGCGCACCCGCGATCTCGACCCCGCACGGCTGCGCGATCCACACTCGCGGGCCCCGCAGCAGCCCGGTTATGCCGGGGGGGCCTTGCGGGCGATCAGACCCGAGATCGGCGTCCTGATCGGCGTCTGTACCCACCTGGGCTGCTCGCCCAATTTCCACCCCGAGCCCGGTGTCGACGAATTCGGCCGCGATCGGTCGGGCCGCGATCGGTCGGGCCGCGATTGGCCGGGGGGCTATTTCTGCCCCTGTCACGGTTCGAGGTTCGATCTTGCCGGCCGGGTCTTCCGCGACATGCCGGCGACGCTCAACCTGGTCGTTCCGCCTCATCGCTACGAGAGCGAGCAGGTCGTGGTGATCGGTGAAGACGAGGCGGCGGGCTGATGGCCGCGCCGGAGCGCAAAGGCGGGCGCGGCGGGCTGTTGCGCTGGCTGGATGAGCGGTTGCCCGCGCGCCGGCTCTGGCGCAAGCATTTCAGCGACTATCGCGTGCCGCGCAATCTCAACGGCTGGTATCTGTTCGGCTCGCTGGCGACGCTGGTGCTCTTCAATCAGTTGCTGAGCGGCCTATGGCTGACCATGCGCTACACGCCGACCGCCGAAGACGCATTCGATTCCGTGGCGGCGATCATGCGTGACGTCGATTACGGCTGGTTGATTCGCCATCTCCATTCGACCGGCGCCTCGGCGCTTTTCGTGGTGCTTTACCTGCATATGTTCCGCGGTCTGCTGTATGGCTCCTACCGTGCGCCGCGGGAGCTGGTCTGGGTCTTCGGCATGATGCTTTACCTGCTGATGATCGCCGAGGCCTTCACCGGTTATCTGCTGCCCTGGGGGCAGATGTCCTACTGGGGGGCGGAAGTGGTGATCTCGCTGTTCTCGACGATACCCTGGGTCGGCGGCGAGCTGGCACAGTGGATACGCGGCGACCATGTGGTTTCCGGAGTGACGCTGCATCGCTTCTTCGCCCTGCATGTCGTCGGGCTGCCCATCGTCATCGCGGGGCTGGTGGTCCTGCATCTGGTGGCACTGCGTGAAGTCGGCTCCGGTAACCCCGATGGCGTCGAGCGAGTTGCCGACAAACAGGGCAAGCCGCTCGATGGCATTCCCTTTCATCCGTACTATACGCTCAAGGATCTGGTCGGCGTGGCGGTCTTCCTGGGCATCTTCTGCACGGTGGTGTTCTACTTTCCCCAGGGGGGCGGCTACCTGCTGGAGCCCGCCAATACGCAACCCGCCGATCCGCTGCATACCCCGACGCATATCAGGCCGGCATGGTACGTCACGCCGTTCTACGCCATCCTGCGCGGCGTCACCTTCGAGCTGTTCGGTCTCGACGCGCGGTTCTGGGGGGCGACGATCATGGCGCTGGCGATCGCCGTGCTCTTCGTGGTGCCCTGGCTGGATCGCAGTCCGGTGCGCTCGATGCGCTTCAAGGGCTGGCCGTCGCGTGTGATGCTGGGCGTGTCGACCGGCTCTTTCGTTGCCCTGGGCGTATTGGGCAGCCTGCCTGCCACCGACCTGCGGCCGGCCTGGGCCCAACTGGCCACGTTGGTCTACTTCGCCAGTTTCGCACTGATGCCGATCTATACGCGCTACGAACGTTGTCTCCCGTTGCCTGGGGGAGCGCGATGAGACGGTGCCTGGGCGCGATGCTGCTGTCGACGGCGCTGGCGTCTGCGTCTGCGTCTGCCTCGGCCGGCGAGGCGCGGATCGATCCGATGCAGCCCGATCTGCAGGACAAGGCATCGCTGCAGCGGGGCATGAAATTCTTCATCGATAATTGCCAAAGTTGCCATTCGCTGGAGTATCAGCGTTACAGTCGCTCCGCCGAGGATCTGCAACTGACCCGGGAGGCGATGCAGGAGCGTGGCCTGTTGCCGCCGGGAGGCGAATTCCACGGGCCGATGCGTAGCCTCATCCCGGCCGAGCAGGCAGCGGATTGGCTGGGCGTCGCGCCGCCCGACCTGACCTTCACCGCCCGGCGGCGGGGCAGTGACTGGCTGTACGCCTTCCTGGACGGCTTCTATCGTCAGGGTGGGCCGGATGGCGCCGTGGACAATCTCGTCCTGCCGGGGGTGGCGATGCCGCCTGTGCTCGAATCGATGCAGGGCGTGCAGCGCCGGATGTGTGCCGATGGCCGGGCATATGACCCGGATGCAGACGATGCCGATGCCTGCCGAAGGCTGCAGGTGGTCGAGGCGGGGAGCATGACACCCGAGGCTTTCGATCGAGGGATCCGGGATGTCAGCAACTTTCTCGGCTACGTGGCCGAGCCATCACGGCTGCAGGCGCACCGCCTGGCGCCGAAAGTGCTGGCATTCCTCGCCGTTTTCGCGTTCATTGCCTACCTGCTCAAGCGTGAGTATTGGCGTGACATCGATTGACCGGTGGTGCACCGCGCCATCGTGAAATGGCTGGCAGGGGAGGCGGGCTTGTCGGTGGCGGGCTCTCGCAACCGGCATGTCGTGTTATCATTCGGGTTCGAACTGATGCGAGGAAGTGTTACATGGGTGTAGTGGCCAAGCGGTCGTCGATGACCTTCTACTCCGGCAGCGATGATCATTACAGCCATCGCGTACGGATCGTGCTGGCGGAAAAAGGGGTCGCCGTGGACGTTATCGAGGTCGGGGACGAAAATCGTCCCGAGGAACTGGCGGATCTCAACCCTTACAATAGCGTGCCGACGCTTCTGGATCGCGATCTGGTGCTCTACGAGTCCAAGGTGATGATGGAGTATCTCGACGAGCGGTTTCCGCATCCGCCGCTGTTGCCGGTCTACCCGGTGGCACGCGCCCAGAGCCGCCTGTGGATGCATCGCATCGAGCGGGAGTGGTGCCCGCTGGTGGAGGAGATACTCTCGGGCAGCAAGAAGGATGCGGAGCGCGCCCGCAAGGAGTTGCGCGAGAGCCTGGTGGGTATCTCGCCGATCTTCGAGGACATGACCTTCTTCATGAGCGAGGAGTTCTCGCTGGTCGACTGCTGTCTCGCGCCGTTGTTGTGGCGGCTGCCCGCACTCAATATCGAGTTGCCGGAAAAACAGGTCAAGCCGCTGATCGGTTACATGGAACGCCTGTTCGCGCGTGATGCGTTCAAGGCCTCGCTGACGGAAACCGAGCGCGAGATGCGCACCTGAATTCACCCGGCGTGATCGCTACTGGCGGTCGCGCCCCGTTTTACCGAGGGGTATGCGCATGCTGTCCAGCCGTCCCTATCTAGCCCGGGCACTTTATGAGTGGTTGTTGGATAACGACCACACGCCCTACATCGTCGTCGACGCCGAAGGCGAAGGCGTTCAGGTCCCCGAGCAATTCGTCCAGAATGGACAGATCGTCCTCAATATAGCGCCCGGCGCGGTACGCGAATTGAACATGGCCAACGACGCGGTCACCTTCAATGCGCGTTTTGGCGGCCATCCGATGCAGGTGGTCGTGCCCGGCGAGTCGCTGATCGCGATCTACGCCCGCGAGAATGGCGTCGGCATGGTATTCGGCCATGAGCCGGTGATGCCGGGGTACGAGGCTCAGGCGTCGGAGAGCCCGGCACCGGAGGAGGAGCAACGTCCGAATCTGGAAAGTGTCGACGGCAAGTCCGGTGCGGTCGACGATGAAGCGTCGCCGGAAAATGGCGATGGCAAGGCGCAGAAAGATCAGAAGAAGGGCCGGCCGTCGCTGCGCGTCATCAAGTGACGACTCGAGCGTGTCATGGGACATGAAAACGGGGTGGCCGACGGCCACCCCGTTTTTTCGTGGGCGGGTTGCCGCCGCCTCGCCGATGTCAGTCGATGTACTCGAAGATCTTGACGACGCGCTGCACGCCATCGATGCCGGTAACCACATTGACGACGCGCTGGGCTTCGTCGCGGGTCACCATTCCCATCAGGTACAGGGTGGCGTTTTCGGCGATCACTTCGAGGTGGCGGGTGTCGATGTTCTCGTTGGCCGCAAGTTGCGTCTGGGCGCTGGTTTCCAGCCAGTTGTCCTTCATGCGCTGGCCCATCGGCAGATTGGCCGCGACCGTCAGTTCGTTGTGTACCTGGCGAACCTGGCGGGTGTCATGGGCGATCTGGCCGGCCAGATCCTTGAGTTCCTGGCTGGGCACCTGGCCGAACAGCAGAACGACACCGTTGTAGCTGTTGACGCCGATTCGGGCATCGCCGAGACGCGCGTCGGTGGTTTCCATGGTGTCCTGGATCTTCGACTCGATGGTCTCGTCCTCGACCTTCATGCCCGGCGTGCGGGCGCTGTAGTCCTCGCCTTGCGGGGCCGGGGTCGCGACGCTGTTGATGGCCGAGCAGCCGCCGAGGGCCAGGGACAGGGCCAGCAGGGCGGGGGTAAGTACACGTTTCTTCATTTTGGTCACTCGCTACTGCCGAAAAGTTGTTCATCGATCAGATCGCACAGACAGTGGATGGCCAGCAGGTGGACCTCCTGTATGCGTGCGGTCGAGGTGGCGGGTACGCGGATCTCGCAATCGTCCTGGCCGAGCAGCGACGCCATGTCGCCGCCATCGCGGCCGGTGAGCGCGACCACCGCCATGTCGCGGTCGTGGGCGGCCTGGATCGCCTGCACGATGTTGGCCGAATTGCCGCTGGTCGAGATCGCCAGCAGGATGTCGCCGGGCTGGCCAAGGGCACGAATCTGCTTCGAGAAGACCTCGTTGTAACTGTAGTCGTTGGCGATCGAGGTCAGCGTCGAGGTGTCGGTGGTCAGGGCGACCGCCGGGAGGCTGGGGCGCTCGCGTTCGAAACGGTTGAGCAGTTCCGAGGAAAAATGCTGGCTGTCCCCTGCGCTACCGCCGTTGCCGC
Source organism: Modicisalibacter radicis (assembly GCF_900961225.1). Taxonomy (GTDB): domain Bacteria; phylum Pseudomonadota; class Gammaproteobacteria; order Pseudomonadales; family Halomonadaceae; genus Modicisalibacter. The sequence goes on along the minus strand of NZ_CAAHFN010000065.1, from coordinate 27,966 downwards.
AGGCGAGAATCTTGCCTTCGTTGACCAGGCACTGAACCATCATCTGGCTGGCGACCTCGATGAACGGCGGCAAGACTTCGCTGGCATAGGTCTTGGTGTCGATGCTGGCATTGAAGTGGTCGAGAATGCGTGATTGGAAATCCATGTCATCCAACGTTCGGTAGCGGTCAAAACGCGTCGAAGGCGGCGCGCACCCAAGTGTACTCCAGTTGCGGCGGAGTGCCGGTGACACCGACCACATCGAAGCGGCAGGGACATGATAGCCCGTTGCGCTGCAGATAAAAACGCGCGGCCATGATGATCCGTCGTCGCTTGCCGGCGGTCACCGTCTCGAGCGGGTGGCCGTGGCGCGCATCGGCGCGGTGGCGTACCTCGATGAAAACCAGCGTATCGCCCTCCTGCATGACCAGATCGAGCTCGCCGCCCTTGGCATGTTGGTTGCGATGTCTCGGCGAGAGGCCATGACTCTGCAGCCAGGCCTCGGCGGCCCGCTCGATGCGCGCGCCGCGGGCGCGGGCGTCGCTAGGGCGTGGCCCGGGCATCGCCGCCTGCCGAGTCGTCGGTCTCGTTCGCCGGCTCGCCGGGTTCGAGCACCGTCTGCTGGATGCCGATCAAGGGCGGCTGGGGGACGCCGGCGCTGAACTTCGCCCAGGGCAGGATGCGCTCGAGTCGGTGATCGTCGCCGGCGCGCAGGGCGCCGGTGGCTCCGAAATATTCGGTATCGGGGGCCACCTTGAGCAAGGGAACGCGACGTGCCAGCTCGAAGGCGTCGACACCCATTGCCTGGAGCTTGAGAATCGCCGGGTCGCTGCCGTCATGCAGTGCCTGGTAGCTATCGTAATAGGGCAGCGCCTCGGCGCCGCCGACAGCGGCCTCTGGGATCAGCCAGGGAATCTCGACGAACTGAACGCCGTTCAGGTCGTGGTCGAGCCGCGGCTGCGGCTCGCCCTCGTAGAGGTGCGAGGTGGCGTAGATCGGCAGGTCGCCGGCATTGAAGTAGTCGAGGGTCGGTGGCACCTGGCGGGCGAAGGGCGGCAGGGCGAGCAAGAACAGCATGTCCAGCTGACGATTGGCCAGTGGACGTACCGCATTGGCGGCCGAGCCCTCGGGGTTGTAGTTGACCTGTTCCGCGATCGTGCCGCCCTGGGCCTGCCAGGCTCCGCGAAAGCTGTCGGCGACGCGTTGGCCCCAGGCGTTGTCCGGCACCAGCATGCCGGCCCGGCGATGGCCGTCGAGCGATGCGCGCAGCGCAGCCTGGCGGGCTTCGTCTTCCGCGGACAGTCCGTACTGGAAAAGATCGTCGGCGCGGTTGCTGGCCGAGGTGCCGTAGTTCAGCGCCAGGGTCGGCAGCGGCACGCTGGGGCGTTGCTCCAGGTCGGTCACCGTGTCCTTGTTCAGCGGGCCGAGGACCACCTGGGCGCCGGCCAGGGTCGCCTGCGCGTAGAGTGCCTCGATGGGGTTGCTGCTGGTGTCGTAGAACGTCAGTTGCGGGGTCTGCTCGCCCTGGTCAAGCGCGTTCATGTGGCGCGTCTCGATCCCCTTGCGCAGCGCCGCGGCGACATTCGCCAGCGGGCCGCTCTCGGGCAGGAAGACGGCGATGCGCCGCACGTCCTGGCCGCGCAGTTCACGCAGGGCCTGAAGGTCGGCGGGCAGTCGGCGCGCGGCGGGATGGTTGGGATTCCGGGCACGCCACTGGTCGAGCTTGGCAAACAGCCGGGCGATATCGCTGCCATTGCGCCGCTGCAGCTCGACCAGCTCGACCCAGCCGCGGGCGAGCTGCCCCTGCCGGGCGACCGCCTCCAGCCCCGCGCCGCGAAGCCGCGACAGCTGGCGCCAGATGTCGTCGTTGAGATCGAATGGCGCCTGTTCCGCCTGGAGCGCGATCAAGGTGCTCGCCGCGGCCCGCGGCTCGCCCACCATGCCCAGGGCCAGGCCGCGACGCTGGCGCAGCGTGAGCGCTGCATCGCGCGACAGGGGGAGATCCTCGTCGAGCAGCTCGGTTGCCTTGATGACGCTGCGGCCATCCTGCTGGTCGAGACCCAGTTGCGAAAGCAGCAAGGCCCACTGTACACGGGCTTCGCCGGGCAGGGCGGCGGCGTCGATGTTGCCCGCTACCTGCAGCGCCTGCGCGGCATCGCCGCGGCGTGCTAGGATATCGGCGGCCTGTAGGCGGGTCTGGGCGGCCTGCGGGCCGCTCTGTTGCTCGGCCTGGCTCAGCAGTTCGCTGGGCGCCTGCTGCCCGCGGAGCCCTTCCATCGGCGAACGTTGGCTGGCGCAGCCGGACATCACTAGGGCAACGAGGCCGACACCGCACAGGCGTCGCAGCGATTTGTCCATACGTTTTCCATTTCCTTGTATCGGGCGGAGCCGGCCATGGTCGATCGAGCACCGACTCCGCTTGTCTTTAGCCGCTCGAACCGCTTGCTGCCGGAACGCCGTCCTGGCTGGCGGCCGTTTGATCTTGACGTCCGGGTGACGACACATGACCGAGTCTAACAGTGGCACATTGTACGTGGTGGCCACGCCGATTGGTAATCTCGATGACCTTGGCCCGCGGGCACAGCGGACCCTGGCGGAGGTGGCGTTGATCGCCGCCGAGGATACCCGCCATACGGCACGGCTACTCAACCATCTGGGCATCGAGCGGCCCATGGTGTCCCTGCACGAGCATAACGAAGCCCAGCGCGTCGAGCAGCTCCTCTCCCGGCTGGAGTCCGGCGACGACGTGGCACTGGTCAGCGATGCCGGCACGCCGCTGATCGCCGACCCCGGCTTCGTGCTGGTGCGTGCCTTGCGGGAGCGCGGTCATCGGGTGGTGCCGATCCCCGGGCCCTGCGCGCTGGTTGCGGCGCTGTCGGCGGCGGGGCTGCCCACCGATCGCTTCCTGTTCGCCGGTTTCCTGCCGGCCAAGGGCGGGCCGCGCCGCGCGCGCATCAAGGAACTCGCCGAGCGTGCTGAAACCTGGCTGTTCTACGAGTCGCCGCACCGTATCCAGGCCACCCTGGGGGACATGCAGGCGCTGCTCGGAGAGCGGCGCATCGTGATCGCCCGCGAGCTGACCAAGACCTTCGAGACCTACCTGGAGGGTAGCGCGACGAGGCTGCTCGAACGGCTCGAGAGCGACCCCAACCAGGCGCGCGGCGAGTTCGTGGTGATGGTCGCCGGGGCGCCGCCGACAGAGACCGAAGGTGCCTGGGTCGAAGGCGAGACGCTGTTGCGTGTCCTGCTGGCCGAGGGGGTCGGCGTCAAGCAGGCCGCGGCGGTGGCGGCCAGTTTGCTGGGCGGGCGCAAGAAGGCCTGGTATGCCCGGGCGATGTCGCTTCAGGCCGACGGTTGAGGGGGTGGCGCCACACTGCTATTCTTGCGCGCTTGGGAGTGGGCCAGACAGTCGCCGCCGGGACTCATCGAGTCCCGGGGGAGGAAAGTCCGGGCTCCATAGGGCAGGGTGCCAGGTAACCCCTGGGCGGCGTGAGCCGACGGAAAGTGCAGCAGAGAGTAGACCGCCTAAGCAGCGTAAGCTGCCGGCAAGGGTGAAAGGGTGCGGTAAGAGCGCACCGCGCGCCTGGCAACAGTGCGTGGCACGGTAAACCCCACCCGGAGCAAGACCGAATAGGCCCCCGACGCTGTGGCCCGCAGTGGGGGGCGGGTAGGTCGCTTGAGCTCAGTGGTGACGCTGAGCCTAGATGAATGGCTGTCCTCGACAGAACCCGGCTTACCGGCCGACTCCCAAGCCCAATTTTCCGTCACCGTCATCGAGTCCCGCATGTCGCAACGCGTCACGTCCTCGCCCGCTCATCAGCATGCCAGCGTCCTACTCGATGGCGCGATCGAGGCGCTGATCAACGATCCCCATGCGTGTTATCTCGACGGTACCTTCGGCCGCGGCGGGCATTCGCGGGCGATTCTCGACCGCCTGTCCGCCGAGGGCCGGTTGCTGGCGATCGACCGCGACCCTGATGCCCTGGCGGCGGCGGCTGATATCGATGACGCACGCTTCTCGATCCATGCCGACACCTTCAGCCGCCTGGGGGACGTCGCCCGTGGTCAGGCCGTTCACGGCCAGCTGGCCGGCATCCTGCTGGATGTCGGCGTCTCCTCGCCGCAGCTAGACGATCCCGAGCGCGGTTTCAGTTTTCTGCGCGATGGGCCGCTGGACATGCGCATGGATCCGACCCGTGGCGAAAGCGCCGCCAGCTGGCTGGCACGCAGCAGCGAGAGCGAGATCGCCCGGGTCTTCAAGACCTACGGCGAGGAGCGCTTCGCCAGGCGCCTGGCGCGGGCGGTGGTAGAGCGGCGCCGCGAAGCGCCGATCACCCGCACCGTGGAGCTGGCCGAACTGCTAAAAGCCGCGCATCCCGCCTGGGAGAAGGGCAAGCATCCGGCGACCCGGGCCTTTCAGGCGCTGCGTATCCATCTCAACGCCGAACTCGACGAGCTCGATGCCGCCCTCGATGCCGCCCTCGACGCGCTGGCGCCCGGTGGCCACCTGGTGGTGATCAGCTTCCATTCGCTGGAGGATCGCCGGGTCAAGCGCTTCATTCGCGATCAGGCGCGTGGCGATACGCACCTCCCGCGCGGCATGCCGATTCGTGATGATCAGCTCAAGCGTCGACTCGAACCGTTGGGCAAGGCCCGTCGTCCCGGCAGCCTTGAAATCGAGGAAAATCCCCGCGCGCGCAGTGCGGTGATGCGCGCCGCGCGGAAGATCGCCTGAGGAGACGCATGGTACAGGGTCGCTCGAACACCCCGCCTTCCGCATGGGCACGGCTTGTGAAACCCAGCTGGCGTTATCTGTCGATTGCCGGGTTGGTGGGGCTGGTCCTGGCCAGTGCGCTGGCGGTGATCGCCAGCGCACACCTGACGCGGGTGCAGTACGCCCGGTTGCAGCACCTCGAGGCCGAGCAGAGTGAGATGCAGACCGTCTGGGGGCGATTGTTGCTCGAGGAGAGCACCTGGTCGGCGCCATCGCGCATCGAGCGCCTGGCGGCCGAGCGTCTGGAGATGCGCGTTCCCGACCTCGAGCAGATCGAGATCATTCGGCCATGAGTCAGCGCTCCGGCAACAGGGGCGGCCCGACCCGGGCCGAGGTCGCTCCGCTGGGCAGCGGGCGTTTCCGCTTCATGCTGGTGGTGCTGATAGTCGCCATGGCGGTGCTGGTCGGACGCATCGTCGACCTGCATGTGCTCGATCGGGTCTTCCTCCAGGGGCAGGGGGACGCCCGCACCCTGCGGGTCGAGACCATTGACGCCCATCGCGGCATGATCAGCGATCGCCATGGTGACCCGCTGGCGATCTCGACACCGGTGGTTACCCTCTGGGCCAATCCCCAGGAGCTGCCCAGCGACGATATCCAGCGCATGATGCTGGCGCGTGCGCTGGGAATCGGGCTCGACGAGCTCAACGCGCGTATCGAACGCTATGCCGAGCACGAATTCATGTATCTGCGGCGTCGCATGACCCCGGCCGCGGCGCAGAAGATCACCGCCCTGCATGTGCCCGGCGTCTATGCCCAGCATGAGTACAAGCGCTACTACCCCTCCGGTGAGGTCACCGCGCAGCTGGTCGGCGTGACCAACGTCGACGACCGCGGCCAGGAAGGGCTCGAGCTGGCCTACAACAGCTACCTGACCGGCACCCCTGGCAAGCGGCGCGTGCTCAAGGACCGCAAGGGGCGTCTGGTGCGCGATCTGCATCTGATCAAGGAGGCCAAGCCGGGCGGCGAGTTGACCCTGTCGATCGACCTGCGTCTGCAGTACATGGCCTATCGCGAGCTCAAGGCCTCGGTCGACGAACACAACGCCGACGGCGGTACCCTGGTGATGATGGACGCCCGGACCGGGGAAGTTCTGGCGATGGTCAACGCGCCATCCTACAACCCCAACAACCGGGCCGATCTGGACATCGAGGGGTTGCGTAACCAGGCGATCACCGACGCCTTCGAACCGGGTTCGGTGATGAAGCCGCTGGCGATGTCGGCGGCCCTGGAAAGCGGCCAGTTCTCGCCGGACACGGTGGTCGACACCTCGCCGGGCTACATGCGAGTCGACCAGTACACGATCAACGATTTCCGCAACTACGGCAAGCTGGACATGGGCGGGATCCTGTTGCACTCGTCGAACGTCGGCATGTCGCGGGTCGCGCTGCAATTGCCCGAGGACGCCATCTGGCAGCGTTACCGCGAGCTGGGCCTGGGGCAGGCGCCGGAGACCGGTTTCCCGGGCGAGTCCACCGGCAGCCTGCCGGCCCCCTACAACTGGTCCGACAGCAAGCGCGCGACGATGGCCTATGGCTATGGGGTGGCGGTCTCCGCGCTACAGCTGGCGAGCGCCTACACGGCGATCGCCAATCAGGGCCGGCAACTGTCACCGTCGCTGCTCAAGCTCGACGGTCAGGATCCATCGGGCAAGCCGGTGATCGAGCCGCAGGTCGCCGACAACCTGCTGGGCATGCTGGAGAGGATCGTCCAGCCCGGCGCCGGCGGGGCGCGGGCCATGGTTCCAGGCTACCGTGTCGCGGGCAAGACCGGCACCGTGCGCAAGGTCGCGAGTACCGGCTACCAGACAACGGCCTACCGTTCCCTGTTTGCGGGCATCGCCCCGGTTTCCGACCCGCGTATCGTCACGGTGGTGATGATCGACAACGCCAAGGGCCAGGAGTATTACGGCGGCCTGGTCGCGGCGCCGGTATTCAGTCGCGTGGCCGGCAAGGCGCTGCGCTTGCTCGACGTCCTGCCCGACAAGAAGGAGGCCCTCAAGTGATCACCACGACGCAGGCACGACTCGCCCGGGCGTTGAGCGAGCTGTGGCCCGAAGCCGCCGGCTTGCCCGGGCTTGCCGACGACGACGCACCCTTGGCGCTGTGTCTCGATAGCCGGGCCATCGGCGACTGCCCGCACGCGACGCTGTTCGTTGCCGTGCCCGGCGTGAATGTCGATGGCCGTCGCTTCATCGCCCAGGCCCGGGCGGCGGGTGCCGTCTGGACATTGGCCGATGCCGACCAGGCCGAGGGCGTCGAGCAGGCCGAGCGAATCACCTGGCTGCCGGCCCTTGGCGAGCGTCTCGGCGAACTCGGTCGGCTGCTGTTCGAGGTGCCCGACTCGCTGACCCTGCTTGGCGTGACCGGCACCAACGGCAAGAGCTCGGTCACCCATTACATCGCCGCGCTGTCCGAGGCGCTGGGCCATCCGGCCGGCGTCGTCGGCACGCTGGGCTGGGGGCGCCCCGGTGAGCTGGTCGACAGCGGCCAGACGACCCCGGGTGCGCTGGAACTGCAGGCCGCGCTCGGGCAGATGGCCGAGCGCGGCGTCGAGCGGGTCGCGATCGAGGTCTCGTCGCATGCCTTGATGCAGCGACGCCTCAACGGCTGTCGCCTCGCCGCCGCCGTGTATACCAACCTGAGCCGCGACCATCTCGATTATCATGGCAGCATGGCGGCCTATGCCGCCGCCAAGGCGCGCCTCTTCCGGCGCCCGGAGCTGAAACTGGCGGTGGTCAACGGCGACGACCCGCTGGCCCGGCTGATGCTGGCCGGACTGGCGCCCGAGGTGCGCGTGCTGGCCAGCGGTACCCAGGAGGCCACCACCCTGCGGGTGCTGGACTGGCTGCCTCATGCCAGCGGTCAGCGTGCCTTGATTGCCACCCCCGATGGCGAACGCGCGCTTGAACTGTCGTTGATGGGGCGCTTCAACCTCGACAACGTGCTGCTGGCGATGGCCTCGCTGATGGGGCTGGGCGAGGATCTCGACGCGCTGTGCGCGGCGGCCGAGCGTCTCGCGCCGGTGCCCGGGCGCATGCAGTGCCTGAGCCGTCCCGGGGCGCCGAGTGTGGTCGTCGATTACGCGCATACCCCGGAGGCGCTGCGTCATGCCCTCGAGGCGCTGCGCGCCCACCTGCCCGGGCGCGACGACGGCGACAGCGATCGTGCCGGTCGGCTGTGGTGTGTATTCGGTTGTGGCGGCGACCGCGACAGCGGCAAGCGCGCGCTGATGGGCGCGGCCGTCGAAGCCAATGCCGATCGCTGGGTGGTGACCGACGACAATCCGCGCAGCGAGGACCCCGCCTGCATCCGCGCGCAGATTCTCGCCGGCATGAGCGAGCCGGCCCGCGCGTCGGCCTGGTGTGTCGCCGGCCGCGAGCGGGCGATCGTGCGCACCATCGAGGCCGCGGGCCCCGACGATGTGATCCTGATCGCCGGCAAGGGGCACGAAGACTATCAGGAGATCCAGGGCCAACGGCTGGCGTTCTCGGACCGCGCCTGCGCGGAGACGGCGCTGGGCCGCTGGCAGGAGGGCGCGTGATGAGCGGATGCGGTCTGGAGACGCTCGCCGAGGTCGCTGCGGCGCTGGGCTGCGAGGTACCCGAGGCGTCCGCGCGAGTGGCGGCGATCACCACCGACACGCGGCAATTGCAGCCTGGCGATCTGTTCGTCGCGTTGCGCGGCGAGCATTTCGACGGCCACGACTATCTCGCCCGGGCGCGCGAGGCGGGGGCGGTTGCCGCGGTGGTATCGCGGCCCGTCGACGACCCCTTGGCGCAGTTGGCGGTCGCCGACACGCGGCTGGCGCTGGGTGTACTGGGGCAGGCGCGTCGTCGGGCCTGGGGCGGCCCCCTGGCGGCGATCACCGGCAATAGCGGCAAGACCACCGTCAAGGCGCTGCTCGCGGCGATTCTGGAACGACGCGGCAGTACCCTGGCGACGCAGGGCAATCTCAACAATGACATCGGTGCGCCGCTGACGCTGTTGCGGCTCGAGCCCGCTCATCGTCAGGCGGTGGTCGAGCTGGGCGCCAATCATCTCGGCGAGATCGCCTGGACATCGATGCTCGCGCGCCCCCGGGTGGCGGTGATCACCAACGTCACGGGGGCGCATGTCGGCGAGTTCGGCGGCCTGGGGCACATTGCCCAGGCCAAGGCCGAGATTCTCGCCGGGCTGAGTGCCGACGGCACGGCGGTGCTCAACCGTGACGACCGGTTCTTTCCCTTCTGGCGCGCGCTGGTCGCCGAGGCCCGTATCATCGACTTCGGGCTCACCGGAAGCGCGCGGGTCAACGCTCGCGATCTGGTCTGCGACCGCTGGGGACGCTATGCTTTCACGCTCGTCTACGACGACCGGGCGGTGGGAACCGTGCAGCTTCAGCTGATGGGCTTGCACAACGTACGTAACGCCCTGGCCGCCGGCGCCGCTGCACTGGCGCTGGATGTCGCCGAGTCCGACGTCCTGGCGGGCCTGGAGGCGGTCACGGCGACCCCCGGGCGGCTGATGATGCGCGACGGCCTGCGGGGTTGCCGTCTGCTCGACGATACCTATAACGCCAACCCCGGCGCCGTCAAGGCGGCGCTCGATACGCTGGCCACCTTGCCCGCGCCGCGCTGGTGCTTTCTGGGGGCGATCGGCGAGCTCGGCGACGAATCGGCAACGTGGCACGCCGACGTCGGCGATTACGCGCGTGCCCTGGGGATCGATTTTCTCGGCACGCTGGGCGCCGAAGCCGAACCGGCGGTTCGTGCCTTCGGCGCCGATGGCCGTCACTTCGCGGACTGGGAGGCGCTGACACGCTATGCCCATGCGCATCTGCCGGCCGGCGCCAGTGTGCTGATCAAGGGCTCGCGCAGCGCCGGCATGGAACGACTCGTCGCCGAATTGCGCGCCGACACATCAAGGTGATCACACTACATGCTGCTTTTGCTTGCCAATTTCCTGGCTCAATTCCAGAGCGCCTTCACGGTCTTCGACTACCTCACCCTGAGGGCCGTGCTGGGAACGCTGACCGCGCTGCTGCTATGCCTGTGGCTGGGCCCGATGATGATTCGCCGTCTGGTCGAGCGCCAGATCGGCCAGGCGGTGCGCGACGATGGTCCGCAGTCTCATCTGTCCAAGGCCGGGACGCCGACCATGGGCGGGGCGATGATCCTGGTGGCGATGGCCATCAGCACGCTGTTGTGGGCCGATCTGAGCAATCACTACGTGTGGCTGGTACTGGTCGTCACGCTCGGTTTCGGCGCCATCGGCTGGGTCGACGACTACCGCAAGGTGGTCGAGAAGAACCCGCGCGGCCTGCCGGCGCGCTGGAAATACTTCTGGCAGTCGGTGCTGGGCATCGGCGCGGCACTGTTCCTGTATTACACCGCCGCCAGCCCCGTCGAGACGAGCCTGATCGTGCCGCTGTTCAAGGAAGTCGTCGTCCAGCTGGGCCTTTTCTATATCGTGCTGACCTATCTGGTCATCGTGGGTAGCTCAAATGCCGTGAATCTGACCGATGGCCTCGATGGCCTGGCGATCATGCCGACGGTCATGGTCGCCATGGGACTGGCGGTTTTCGCCTACGCCAGCGGCAACGCCGTGTTCGCCGAGTACCTGCACATTCCCCAGGTGCCGGGGGCGGGCGAGCTGGCGGTGTTCTGCGGCACCATCGCCGGCGCCGGGCTGGGGTTTCTATGGTTCAACACCTATCCCGCCCAGGTCTTCATGGGCGATGTCGGGGCGCTGGCGCTGGGCGCCGCGCTGGGCATCGTGGCGGTCATCGTGCGCCAGGAGATCGTGCTGTTCGTGATGGGCGGGGTGTTCGTCATGGAGACCGTGTCGGTGATTCTCCAGGTGGGCTCCTACAAGCTCACCGGGCGACGCATCTTCCGCATGGCGCCGCTGCATCATCACTTCGAGCTCAAGGGCTGGCCGGAACCGCGGGTCATCGTGCGTTTCTGGATCATCACCGTGGTGCTGGTGCTGCTCGGCCTGGCCACCCTGAAGATTCGCTGATTGCCCGTCCACCGATCTCAGGCGGAGCGCACTGGTCAAAGGAGGCGAGCGTCGATGCAAGCGGTACCGCGGGGTTGCACGCTGGTGGTTGGCCTGGGCGTGTCGGGATGGGCGATCGCCCGTCACCTGACCCGCCAGGCGCGGCCATTCATGGTCGCCGATACCCGTGAATCGCCGCCCGGGCTCGCTGCGTTCCAGGCGGCCTTTCCCGGCGTCGAGGTTCACTGCGGCCCGCTGGATACGCTCGACCCGAGCCAGGCGTCGGAGATCGTCGTCAGCCCGGGGGTCGATCCCGGCTCCCCCGGGCTGGCCCGTTACTGGCAGGCGACGCGCGCCGGCGAATCCGGCATGCCCCGGGTGGTCGGTGAAATAGCGCTGTTCGTGCGCGCCTGCCGGGCGCCGATCGCGGCAATCACCGGTTCCAATGCCAAGTCGACGGTAACCACGCTGCTCGGCGAAATGGCCCGTGAATCCGGCAAGCGCGTCGCGGTCGGCGGCAATCTGGGCACCGCCGCGCTGGATCTGCTGGTCGAGTGCCCCGACGCCGAACTCTACGTCCTCGAGCTTTCGAGCTTTCAGCTCGAGACGACGCCACGGCTCGGCGCGAGCACCGCGGCTTTTCTCAACCTCTCCGAGGATCACCTCGATCGACACGGCGACATGGCCGGCTATCGTGCCGCCAAGTCGGCGATTTTCCGAGGTGCGAGCCATGCGGTGGTCAACGCCGAGGACCGGCTGACCTGGCCCGATGCGCCTGACCTGCCGGTGGCGCGCTTCACGACCCGGCCACCGGAGGGCGATGACTGGGGGATCGCCGAGCAGGGCGCCGGCGCCGCCTGCGAACCCTGGTTGATGCAGGGCGAAAGGCCGCTCATGGCGGTGCGTGAGCTGCGCCTGGCCGGGCGCCACAACCAGGCCAATGCCCTGGCGGCGCTGGCGATGGGAGAACGCCTGGGGCTGGCCCGCGAGGCGATGTGTCGCGTGCTGGCGCGCTTCACCGGGCTGGCGCACCGCGGCGAACTGGTCGGTGAGGCGCGCGGCATCCGCTGGATCAACGACTCCAAGGGGACCAACGTCGGCGCCACGCTGGCGGCGATCGCCGGGCTGGGGCCGACGCTCGACGGGAGACTCATCTGGCTGGGAGGGGGCGTCGGCAAGGGCGCCGATTTCGCCCCCCTGGTCGAGCCGCTGGCGCGTTACGCCCGCGAGGCGGTGGTGTTCGGCGCCGACGGCCCGCGTCTGGCCGAGGCGCTGGCGGGCCGCGTGGCGGTGACCCGCTGCGACGACCTGCGGGCGGCCATGGCGCGCGCCAGCGCTGTCGCCGAGCCCGGGGACTGCGTGTTGCTCTCGCCGGCCTGTGCGAGCCTCGATCAGTTCAGCGACTATCAGGCGCGAGGCGAGGCCTTTCGCGAAGGCGTCGCGGTGTGGATGAACGCATTCGATCAACGGGAGACGCAATGACCGCCCTGGCTCGACGCCTGTCGACGGCCGGCAAGGCCTATGACGGCTGGCTGCTGTTTGCCGCCCTGGCTCTGTTGCTGATGGGCTGGGTGATGGTGACCTCGGCGTCTACCGAGATCGCCACCAGCCTGACCGGCAATGCCTACTATTTCAGCCTGCGCCATGGCGTCTTCGATCTCCTGGCGTTGCTGGTTGCGGCAATCACCTTGAAAATCCCCCTGGCATGGTGGCGGGACAATGGTCCCTGGTTGCTGGTGCTGGGGTTCGTGGTGTTGATCGCGGTGCTGCTGGTCGGCCCGGAGATCAACGGCAGCCGGCGCTGGATACCGCTTGGGGTGGTCAACGTGCAGGCCTCGGAGCTGGCCAAGCTGTTCCTGATCGTCTACCTGGCCGGGTATCTGGAGCGTTTCCTGCCCGGAGTGCGCCGGCACTGGTGGGAGTTTCTCAAGCCGCTGGTGATCATGGTGCCGCTGGGTGGGCTGCTGATTCTGGAGCCTGACTACGGCGCGCTGGTGGTCATGACCGGATGCATGATGGGCATGCTGCTGTTGGCCGGGGCGCCGTTGATACGTTTCATTCTGCTGATGATTGCGGTGATCCTGCTAGGTGGCTATGTGGCGGTCGCCGAACCCTATCGACTGGAGCGGATTACCAGCTTCGCCAATCCCTGGGCCGACATGTATGATTCCGGCTACCAGCTGACCCAGGCGCTGATCGCCTATGGTCGCGGTCACTGGCTGGGCCTGGGGCTGGGCAACAGCGTCCAGAAGCTGTTCTATCTGCCCGAGGCGCATACCGATTTCGTTTTTGCGGTGATCGCCGAGGAGCTGGGGCTGGTCGGTGCGGTCATGGTGATCGCGCTGTTTGCGGTGCTCGTCTACCGCGGTCTGCTGATCGGCCGGCGAGCCGAGCTCGCCCGATTGCCGTTCGCGGCCTACCTCAGCTACGGTATCGCCCTGGTTTTCGGCGCCCAGGCGTTCATCAATATCGCCGTGAGTACCGGCATGTTGCCGACCAAGGGCTTGACGCTGCCGTTGCTGAGTTACGGTGGTTCGAGCCTGGTCGTCAGCGCGGTGATGGTGGCCCTGCTGCTGCGGGTCGATATCGATACGCGCAAGCGCGGTCGCGGCTCGCCGGTCCGTGAAAAGCCGGCGGCGTAGATCAAGGAGTACTCGGCGGTGACAGAGCAAGCAGTGGCCCAGGCGGCCGAGGGCAGTTCGCTCCGCGTGCTGATCATGGCCGGCGGTACCGGCGGCCATGTGATTCCCGCGCTATCGCTGGCCAAGGCACTGGCGGCAAAGGACGCTCGTGTCGAGTGGCTGGGTAGCCCGCGGGGGATCGAGAATCGCCTGGTACCGGCGGCCGGCCTGGTGCTGCATCGCATCGACGTGGCGGGGTTGCGGGGCAATGGGCTGGCTGGCTGGCTGGCGGTGCCGGTACGCCTGACGAGGGCGATTCTTCAGGCGCGCCGGGTGATTGCCGAGTTCGATCCCCACTTGGTGGTCGGGCTGGGCGGCTTCGCCAGTGGCCCGGGTGGCCTGGCAGCATGGCTGTCGCGGCGGCCGCTGATCGTGCACGAGCAGAATGCCATCGCCGGGCTGACCAATCAGGTATTGGCGCGTCTGGCGACGCGCGCCTACGCGGCTTTTCCCGGTGCTTTCCGCAAGTTCGGTGGACGCGAGGCGATCGTCATCGGCAATCCGGTGCGCGACGAGATAGCGCTCCTCGGCGAGTCACCGCGCAGGGTCTCGGCAATGCAGGGGCGCCGGCTCCGGCTGCTGGTGGTGGGTGGCTCCCTGGGGGCGGTGGCGCTCAATGACCTGTTGCCCCAGGCCCTTGCCCTGTTGCCCGAAGGGCAGCGTCCGGCGGTGCGCCATCAGGCCGGGCGCGAGCGAGCGGAGGCCACCTGCGACAACTATCGAGCGGCGGGCGTCGATGCCGACGTCAGCGAATTCATCGACGACATGGCCGAAGCCTACGACTGGGCCGATCTGGTGGTCTGCAGGGCCGGCGCATTGACCGTGGCGGAACTGGCTGCGGCGGCCAAGCCATCGTTGCTGGTGCCGTATCCCCATGCCGTCGACGACCATCAGACCATCAACGCCCGTTATCTGGTCGAGGCCGATGCGGCACGACTGTTACCCCAGGAAACCTTGAGTGCCGCGACGCTGGGCGAGGCGCTGAGCGAGGCACTCGACCCCCAGCGACTCGCCGGCATGGCGACCGCGGCACGCGGCCGCGCGCATCTCGACGCTGTCGAGCGGCTGGTGGCTGGCTGTATGGAGATACGTTTTGAGCGATAACAGGCGCGATTCCAGCCCCGCCAGGGCCCATCGAGGGCTAGGCATGCGGCGGACCCGCAATATCCATTTCGTGGGGATCGGCGGGGCCGGCATGTGTGGCATCGCCGAGGTGCTGGCCAACGAGGGCTACCGTGTCAGCGGTAGCGACATCAGGGAGTCGCCGATCGTCGCGCACATGCGTCAGTGCGGGATCGACGTGGCGATCGGCCATGCCGCGGAAAATGCCCGGGGGGCGGATGTCGTCGTGGTCTCGACGGCGATCGATACGGCCAATCCGGAAATCGCCTGGGCACGCGAACATCGCGTGCCGGTGGTGCGACGTGCCGAAATGCTGGCCGAGCTGATGCGTTTTCGTCACGGCATCGCCATCGCCGGCACCCATGGCAAGACCACCACGACCAGCCTCACCGCGACGCTGCTCGGGGAGGGCGGACTGGATCCGACCTTCGTGATCGGAGGCAAGCTGACCAGCGCGGGAACCAATGCCCGTCTTGGAGCGGGCGCGTATCTGGTCGCTGAAGCCGACGAGTCGGATGCCTCCTTCCTGCATCTGCAGCCGATGGTTGCGGTGGTAACCAACGTCGACGCCGATCACATGGAAACCTATGCCGGCGATTTCACACGGCTCAAGGACACCTTCGTCGAGTTCTTGCACAACCTGCCGTTCTACGGGCTCGCCGTGGTCTGCATCGACGATGACAACGTGCGCGAGATGTTGCCGCGCGTGCAGCGCCAGTTCGTCAGTTACGGCTTTCACGACCAGGCCGATTACCGCATCGGCGACTTCGTCCAGCAGGCCGGGGAGATCCGCTTTACCGCCTGGCGCCCCGAGGGCTACGCCCCCCTGGAGGTGCGCCTGGCAATGCCCGGCGAGCACAATGCGCTCAACGCCCTGGCGGCGATCGCGGTGGCTACCGATGCCGGCGTCGATGACGCGGCTATCCAGCGTGGCCTGGCAAGCTTCGCCGGCGTCGGCCGGCGCTTCCAGGTGCATGGCGAGTACAGGCTGGCCCACGGCCAGGGCGAGGTCATGCTGGTCGACGATTACGGTCATCATCCGCGCGAGGTGGAGATGATCATACGTGCGGTGCGTGCCGGGTGGCCGCAACGCCGGCTGGTGATGGTCTACCAGCCGCATCGCTACTCGCGCACCCATGATCTTTATGAAGATTTCGTGCGCGTGCTTTCCGGTGTCGACGTGCTGTTGCTGCTCGATGTGTATGGCGCCGGGGAAGCGGCCATCGCTGGAGCCGACGGGCGCAGCCTGGCCGGCTCGATTCGCCAGCGTGGCGAAGTCGATCCCGTGTTCGTCGAGAGCAAGCATGAACTCCCCAGGCTGCTGAGTCATGTGCTGCACGACGGCGATATCCTGTTTACCCAGGGAGCCGGTGATATCGGCGGGATCGCCGTCGCGCTCGCAGCCGGCCGGCTCCAGATGGATGAGATCGCATTATGAACAGTGATACGCAGGCCCCGACGGATGGCGATTCTCGCCGGGATTATGGGCGGGTCGTGGTTCTCTACGGCGGTGATTCGGCGGAGCGCGAGGTCTCGCTGGCCAGTGGCGGGGCAATTCTCGCGGCGTTACAGCGGTGTGGCGTCGATGCCCAGGGCTACGATCTGGCCGCCGGCGGCTTGACCGGGCTCGAGGCGTTGGCTCCGGACCGGGTCTTCATCGCCCTGCATGGACGTGGCGGTGAAGATGGCACCTTGCAGGGGGCACTGGAGCTGCTGCGGATCCCCTACACCGGGAGCGGCGTGCTGGCTTCGGCGCTGGGCATGGACAAGCAGCGCACCAAACGGCTCTGGCAGGCACACGATCTGCCTACCCCGGCAAGCGTTACCCTGGGGCCCGATTGCGACTGGCCGGCGGTGGTCGAACGGCTGGGTTTGCCACTTGTCGTCAAACCGATACACGAGGGCTCGACGCTGGGTATCACCATCGTCGAGAATGCCGGCGATCTGGCTTCGGCCTATCATGAAGCGGCGCGCTTCGACGCCGAAGTCATGGCCGAACGCTTCATCCAGGGCGAGGAATATACGGTGTCGCTGCTGGGGGACGCCATCCTGCCGGCCATACGCGTCGAAGTGCCGAGCGGGTTTTACGACTACCAGGCCAAGTACCATTCCAATGAGACGCTCTATCATCTGCCTTGTGGTCTGGATGCGGCGACCGAGGCAACGCTTGGCGAGCTGTGTCGCGATGCCTTCCTCGCCGTGGGCGGTCGTGGCTGGGGGCGCGTGGACGTGATGCGCGACGGCGAGGGGCGCTTCTGGTTGCTCGAGGTGAACACCGTACCCGGCATGACCGACCATAGCCTGGTTCCGCAGGCCGCAGCGCATGCCGGGCTCGGCTTCGAGTGTCTGGTGCTGCGTATTCTCGATACCACGATGGAGCCCTGACCGCATGGCGGAAAGCGGTCTCCGCGCGCGCGGGTCGATCCTGGGGCTCGTGCTGTTGCTGGTCCTGCTGGGGGCCGGCGGCCGGACGCTATGGCTGTGGCTGGACCGGCCCATCCAGCGGGTCTCGATCCGGGGGGACCTGGAGCATGTCAGCGCCGATTACCTGCGTGAAAAGCTCACGCCGGTGGTGCGGGGCCAGACCTGGCTGTCGGTGGATCTGGGTGAGCTGCGCCGGCATGCCCGGGCGACCGAGTGGATCGCCGAGGCGCGCGTATCGCGGCAATGGCCCAACTCGCTGACGTTCGAACTCTACGAGCAGCAGCCGGTGGCACGCTGGAACGACAGCTATCTGCTCAATCCCGAGGGTGTCGCTTTTCATCGCGACAACGTGCCGGTTTCCGAGGATCTGCCCGATCTGGCTGGCCCGGAAGGCAGCGGTAGCGAGGTGCTGGCCCTCTATGATCGGCTGCAGAGTCGATTGGTGCCGTTGGGCTTGCAGGTCTCCCAACTGCGCATGGAAGACCGCGGGGCCTGGCGCGTCCAGATCAATGATGCCTTCTGGATCATGCTGGGGCGCAATCATCGCCAGGAGCGAGTGGCCCGGTTCATCGCTGCATGGCAACGTGAATTGAGCGGCGAGGCGTCGCGAATTCGCTACATCGATCTGCGTTACCCCAACGGTGTTGCCATAGCCTGGCATGGAGAGAGCGACGGTAAGATCGACGAACCCTGAGCTCACATTGATACCTTTAATACGGCTAGCGCCCATCAACAAAGGCGTGAGGGTATTTCTTTCGACGAAAAATACCCGTATTCTGAGCGCGTATTCCATTGAACCGGTTTTTAAACGCAGCTTGTTCACTATAATCGGCTCAGTATCTATTTAGGTTGATAACCGGATTCTTAATTCAGTGAAGATCGAGGAGTAATCCCGACCCATGCCAGGACAATCCAACGCTTCCAATATGGTGGTCGGGCTGGATATCGGAACATCGAAGGTGGTTGCCATCGTTGGGCAGCCTACCGACGATGGTGGTCTCGAGATCGCCGGAATAGGCTCGCATCCCTCGCGGGGGATGAAGAAGGGCGTGGTCATCAACATCGAGTCCACGGTGCAGTCGATTCAGCGTGCCGTGGAAGAGGCCGAGCTGATGGCCGGTTGCGATATCCACTCGGTCTATGTCGGTATTGCCGGCAGCCACATCAGCTCGATGAATTCCGATGGCGTGGTGGCGATCAAGGATCGTGAAGTCACGCCGTCGGATATCGACCGGGTCATCGATTCCGCGCGAGCGCGTGCGATATCCGAAGGACAGCGGATACTGCACGTGCTGCCTCAGGAGTTCGCCATCGATACCCAGGAAGGCATTCGTGAACCGCTGGGCATGTCCGGGGTGCGGCTCGAGGCCCGCGTGCACCTGGTCACCGCGGCACTGAACGCGGTGCAGAACATCGAGAAGTGCGTGCGGCGCTGCGGGCTCGAGGTCGATGCCATCATTCTCGAACAACTGGCGTCGAGCCATGCCGTGCTGACCGAGGATGAGCGCGAGTTGGGCGTCTGCATGGTGGATATCGGCGGCGGCACGACCGATATCGCGGTGTTCACCGAGGGTGCCATTCGCCACACGGCGGTCATTCCCATTGCCGGCGACCAGGTGACCAACGATATCGCCATGGCGCTGCGCACGCCGACCCAATACGCGGAGGACATCAAGGTCAAGTACGCCTGTGCGTTGACCCAACTGGCCTCCAGCGACGAAATGATCAAGGTTCCCAGCGTGGGCGACCGACCGGCCCGCGACCTGTCGCGGCAGGCATTGGCCGAGGTGGTCGAGCCACGCTACGAGGAACTCTTTACTTTGGTACGTGAGGAACTGAGACGCAGCGGTTACGAGGATCTCGTGGCCGCGGGCGTGGTGCTGACCGGAGGCACGTCGCGCATGGAAGGCGTGGTCGAGCTTGCGGAGGAGATCTTCCATATGCCGGTACGCATAGCCAGTCCGCAGAATGTGCGAGGTCTGGCGGATGTGGTACGTAATCCAATTTATTCCACAGGCGTGGGTTTGCTACTCTACGGTATGCGCGATGCCAAACAGGCGCAGAGCCGTGCAGTTTCCGCCCAGCCCCGTAGAGAGGAAGTCTCGCGGCGTGGTCTCAAGGACGGCATTTCGGCGCTGGAACGGGTCAAAGGCTGGTTCAAAGGAAATTTCTGACAGGGCCGCACTGCGCGGTCACAGGAGACGGGGCAAATGTTCGAACTGGTAGATAACGCACCTTCCAGCAGCGCGGTCATCAAGGTGATCGGCGTTGGTGGAGGCGGCGGCAATGCCGTCAATCACATGGTCGAAAGCAACATCGATGGCGTCGAGTTCATCTGCGCCAACACCGATGCGCAGGCGCTCAAGCGAGTTGCCGCCAAGACCGTTCTCCAGTTAGGCAGCGAGATTACCAAGGGGCTCGGCGCGGGTGCCAGTCCGGATGTCGGGCGCCAGGCCGCCATGGAGGATCGCGAGCGTATTGCCGAGCTTCTCCAGGGCGCCGACATGGTGTTCATTACCGCGGGCATGGGCGGTGGCACCGGTACCGGAGGTGCGCCCGTGGTTGCCCAGGTGGCCAAGGAGCTGGGTATCCTCACGGTCGCGGTGGTGACCCGGCCTTTCCCGTTCGAGGGCCCCAAGCGCATGCGTGTCGCCGAGGAGGGCATGCGCGAGCTTTCCGAGCATGTCGACTCGCTGATCACCATCCCCAACGAGAAGCTGCTGGCCGTGCTGGGCAAGAGCGCCAGCCTGCTGAGTGCCTTCAGCGCTGCCAATGACGTGCTGCTGGGAGCCGTGCAGGGGATTGCCGAGCTGATCACCAGCCCCGGTATCATCAACGTCGATTTCGCCGACGTGCGTACCGTGATGTCCGAGATGGGCATGGCGATGATGGGCACCGGTGGCGCCACCGGCGAGAATCGTGCCCGTGAAGCGGCCGAGAAGGCGATCCGCAGTCCCTTGCTCGAGGATATCGACCTGCACGGCGCGCGGGGGATCCTCGTCAACATCACTGCCGGGCCCGACCTGTCGATCGGTGAGTTCAATGATGTCGGTGCCACCGTGCAGGAGTTCGCCTCGCAGGATGCGACGATCGTGGTGGGCACGGCCATCGATATGGAGATGACCGACGAGTTGCGCGTCACCGTGGTGGCGGCGGGGCTCGATGGCCGTCGCGAGAAGCCGGCCGGCCGCGAGGCCGCAACGCGGCCGGAGACGACCGACTATCGCAAGCTGCAACAGCCGACGGTCATGCGTCAGCAGGCTGCCAAGGCCGACCAGGAAGAGGCGGCCAAGGCACGTCAGGAGCGCCGCAAGAACAAGGATATGGACGACTATCTGGACATCCCGGCCTTTCTGCGGCGTCAAGCCGATTGAGCCCGACAGTGTGACAAGGGGCGTGGTCGGATGACATTATTTTGTTTAAACAGCCGTTCGATGTTATAGTGAACACTGTTTCGCAACTCTGATGACAGCCTGGCCATTGCCCATGATCAAGCAAAGAACACTCAAGAACACCATGCGCGCCACGGGCGTGGGTCTTCACTCCGGTGAAAAGGTCTACCTCACGCTGCGCCCGGCTCCGGCCGACACGGGGATCGTGTTCGTCCGCACCGATCTCGATCCCGTCGTGCACATTCCGGCCCGCGCCGAGAGCGTTACCGATACGACGCTATGTACCGCGCTGTCCTGTGACGGCGTCAAGGTGGCGACAGTCGAGCACTTGATGTCTGCATTCGCGGGGCTGGGGATCGACAATGCCTTCGTCGAACTCAGCGCGCCGGAAGTGCCGATCATGGACGGTAGCGCCGGGCCTTTCGTCTTCCTGATCCAGTCCGCGGGGATCGCCGAGCTGGAGGCGCCCAAGAAGTTCATACGCATCAAGCGCGAAATCGTGGTGCGTGACGAGGACAAGGAGGCGATCTTCCTGCCCTACAATGGCTTCAAGGTCTCCTTTTCCATCGCCTTCGACCATCCGGTCTTCGAGCACCAGAAGCAGACGGCCAGTGTCGACTTCTCGACGACCTCTTTCGTCAAGGAAGTCTCGCGAGCGCGTACATTCGGTTTCATGCGCGATCTTGAATTCCTGCGTTCGCACAACCTCGCGCTGGGTGGCAGCCTGGACAATGCGATCGTCGTCGACGATTACCGGATCCTCAACGAGGGCGGGTTGCGCTACGATGACGAATTCGTCAAGCACAAGGTGCTCGATGCCATCGGCGACCTCTATCAGCTCGGTTACAGCTTGATCGGCGAATTCCGGGGCGTGAAATCCGGGCATGCGCTGAACAACCAGCTATGTCGCGCCATGCTTGCCAATCCCGAATCCTGGGAAATCGTGACCTTCGAAGGGGCCGCTCAAAAGGCGCCGATCTCCTACTCGGCTCCGGCAATGGTCATGTAGGGACGCGACGGTACACGCTTTGGCATGTCATCCATTGACGCCAGCCCCATCGGGCTGGCGTTTTTCGTTGCGAATGCAGGCTTGGCCGTGAGCGCCCCAGGGGGCCCCTTCGCGGGGCTTGATCAGCGCGCTTCGGTCGGCGGCTCGGCGTGTGCGGCCAGGCGCTCGAGGGCTCGCTTCAGGCGCGGATCCTCGGTATCGCGGGCGCAGCTCGAGAGTTCGTCGGCCGCCTGGCTCGACAGGGTGCGTGGCTGGATGAGCGGGGGCTTGGGCGGCGCGACCGGCCGTACCTTGAAAGTCAGTCCGGTTACGGCTTCCAGTTCGGGCAACTGACGCAGTAGTTCGAGTAGGCGTGCCTGCTCGTAGCGTAGCCAGGTCAGCCAAACGGCCCGGTCGGTAATCAAGGTGAGCTTGCCCTGGCGGTAGCCGCCGACAAAGAGGTGTGCTCTCACCTCCTGGGGCAAATGGCTGCGCAGGTGTTCTTGGGCGCGGCCAATCACATTGGCCACGCGCATCAGGCCGTTGAGCTCAGAGGCGCGGCGACTGTTGCCATCGAGTAGCGATGTGGTGGGCTGGGCGCGAAAACGCTTAGCCTTTATACTCATTGGCTTGCACTGTTGATGAACGGTGCCCTCAATCTAGCATGCCCCGGAGTCCTTCAACAGCATGACCGATGTGACGTTCGCTCATCAGGCCGAAACCAGCGGCAGCCGGCAGCGCTCAAGGCGCCTGTCGCGTTGGTGGCTGGCCGGCTTGCTGGTCGGTTGCTTGCTGCCCTCGTCGCTGGTGCATGCGGAAGCGGTGCGCATTGCCGAGCAATTGACCCAGATCTGCTTGATGGCGCCGGCGGCCATTCGCGCCGAATCGCGTCGTGTGGCGCGCCGCCGGGCGCAACGTAGTGTGCCGCGCCGCCGGCATGTCAGGTCATGTCGGGGAACCGTCCGTACGCGGCGCGAGGGGCTGCCCTGTGCCGGGCTTGATGTCCTGAATCGACGAGGTCCACCTCGGCGCATGAGTTGATCTGGCCGGAGAGCCAGTACGCCGATTGTCGAGGCGCCAGGCGGCGCTTCGCGATAGATGATTACTTCGTTATTCAGGATATCCAATGCTAAACACCCTGGTACGCAAGATGGTCGGTTCGAAGAACGACCGTGAAGTGAAACGCATGGGCAAGCTCACCGGCGAGATCGGTGCCTTCGAGGAGAGCATCGGCGCGCTTGGCGATGACGAATTGCAACAGCGTACAGAGCAGCTTCGCGAACGGCTGAGAGGCGGTGAAAGCCTCGACAAGCTACTGCCCGAGGCCTTTGCGTGCGTACGCGAGGCCAGCAAACGCGTCATGGGCATGCGCCACTTCGACGTCCAGTTGATCGGCGGGATCACCTTGCACCGAGGCCGCATTGCCGAGATGAAGACCGGCGAAGGCAAGACCCTGGTGGCGACCCTGGCCGTTTATCTCAATGCCTTGCCGGGTCGAGGCGTGCATGTGGTCACGGTCAACGACTACCTGGCGCGGCGTGACGCCGAGTGGATGCGCCCGCTCTACGAGTCTCTGGGCTTGACGGTGGGCGTCATCTACGCGGGACAGACGTCCGAGGAGAAGCGCGCGGCCTACGCCTGCGACATCACCTACGGCACCAACAACGAGTTTGGCTTCGACTACTTGCGCGACAACATGGCCTTCTCGTTGGGCGACAAGGTTCAGCGAGAGCTGCATTACGCGATCGTCGATGAGGTCGACTCCATTCTCATCGATGAGGCCAGGACGCCGCTGATCATCTCCGGGCCCGTGGAGGAGAATACCGACCTCTACAAGGTCGTGGATCGGCTGGCCACCGAGCTCAAGCAATGCGAGGATCCCGAAGACCCCGAGAGTGGCGAATTCACCCTCGAGGAAAAGCAGAAGCAGGTCGAACTGACCGAGGCCGGCCACCACAAGGTGGAAGAGCTGATGCGTCGCCAGGGGCTGCTGGCCGAAGAGGATTCCCTGTACGCGGCGCAGAACCTGGGCCTGTTGCAACACATGCATTCCGCGCTACGCGCTCGGCATCTTTTCCACCGTGACGTCGACTACATCGTCAGCAACGGCGAGGTGGTCATCGTCGACGAGCACACCGGTCGCAGCATGCCCGGGCGTCGCTGGTCGGAGGGGCTGCACCAGGCGGTGGAGGCCAAGGAGGGTGTGGCCATCCAGAAAGAGAGCCAGACGCTGGCCTCGACGACCTTCCAGAACTATTTCAGGCTCTATGAAAAGCTTGCCGGCATGACCGGGACGGCCGATACCGAGGCCTTCGAGTTTCGCCAGATCTACGGGCTCGACGTCACGGTCATCCCCACCAACAAGCCCATCGCGCGTACCGATTACAACGATCTGGTCTACCTCTCCGCCCAGGAGAAGTACGAGGCGATCATCGAGGACGTCAAGGCTCAGCGCGAGGCCGGTCGGCCGGTGCTGGTCGGCACGGCGTCGATCGAGACCTCCGAGCTGCTGGCGAACCTGATGAAGCAGGGGGGGATCCCGCACAACGTGCTCAACGCCAAGCAGCACCAGAGCGAGGCCGAAATCATCGCCCAGGCCGGCCGTCCCGGCGCCATCACCATCGCGACGAACATGGCCGGTCGCGGTACCGATATCGTTCTGGGGGGGAACTGGGAAGCCGAGGTCGCCAAGCTGGACAATCCCAGCCAGGCGCAGATCGATGCCGCCAAGGCGGAATGGCAGCAACGTCACGATGCGGTACTGGAAGCTGGCGGGTTGCACGTCGTCGGCTCCGAGCGGCACGAGTCACGGCGCATCGACAACCAGCTGCGTGGCAGGGCTGGACGTCAGGGCGATCCCGGGTCGACGCGGTTCTTCCTCTCTCTGGAGGATAACCTGATGCGCCTGTTCGGCTCCGATCGGGTGCAGCGCCTGATGCAGGCGCTGGGGCTCGAGCATGGCGAGGCGATCGAGCACAAGATGGTTTCCAACGCCGTCGAGCGGGCTCAGAAGAAGGTCGAGGGGCGTAACTTCGATATTCGCAAGCAACTTCTGGAATACGACGACGTGGCCAACGACCAGCGTCGGGTGATCTACGATCAGCGCGATGCCATTCTCGGCGCCGATGAAGTGGCCGAGAACGTGGCAGGAATTCGCGACGAAGTCCTGAACGAGGCGATCACCGCCTACGTGCCGCCGCAGAGCTTGCCCGAACAGTGGGACCTGGAAGGGTTGCAGCATCATCTCAAGAGTGAATTCAACCTCGACGTGCCGCTACTGGAATGGGCCGAGGAGGATGAGCATTTCCACGAGGAACTGCTGCGCGAGCGCCTGCAGAACCAGCATCGCGAGATCTACGCCGCCAAGGTCGAGGCGGTGGGAGCCGAGTTGATGCGCCGCTTCGAGAAGCAGGTAATGCTTCAGGTGTTGGACACCCGCTGGAAGGAGCATCTGCAATCGATGGACCATCTGCGGCGCGGTATCCACTTGCGTGGCTACGCCCAGAAGAATCCCAAGCAGGAGTACAAGCGCGAGGCCTTCGAGCTCTTCCAGAACCTGCTGACCAACATCAAGCATGACGTTACCCGCATCCTTAGCCACGTGCAGGTACGCAAGCAGGAAGAGGTCGAAGAGTTGGAGCGCCAGCGTCGCGAAACGCTCGAGCGCGAGAAGGCCTCCGCAACGCAGCAGCACGAAGCGGTCGAGAACGAAGCCGCGCGGGGCGATGAACGGGATGAAACCGCAGCATCCCAGACGGTGCGGCGCGAAGGACCGAAGGTTGGTCGCAATGACCCGTGCCCCTGCGGTTCCGGCAAGAAGTACAAGCAGTGTCATGGCAAGTTGAATTAACCGCGAGCGTGCCTGGCGGCGGTCATATGGCCGCCGCAGGCCTGACGCATCGATTTCAGGAGGCTAGTGGATGGCGGTAGGCGAAGCAGTCTTCCCGCAAATGCCGGTGATCGCCGGGGTTCGGCTCGGTACGGCGCAGGCGGGAATCAAGAAGGCAGGGCGCCGTGACGTCGCGATCATAGAGGTGTCGGAAAGGGCGCGCGTTGCCGGTGTCTTCACGCGCAACGCATTCTGTGCCGCCCCGGTACAGATCGCCAAGCGTCATTTGCAGCGCCAGGCGAGTCGCTATCTGCTGATCAATACCGGCAATGCCAACGCCGGTACCGGCACGCAGGGCATGCGGGACGCGCAGGCCTGCTGCGCGGCCCTGGCGCAGCTTGCCGACGTGGACGATCACAATGTGCTGCCTTTCTCCACCGGGGTGATCGGCGAACGCCTGCCCGTTGACCGTCTCTGCGACAGTCTTCCCGAGGCCATGGCGAACCTGGACGACTCGGCTGCCGCCTGGCAGCTGGCGGGGGAGGCCATATTGACCACCGATACGCGTCCCAAGGGGGCGAGCGCGACGTGCGATATCGATGGGCAGACGGTGACCATCAACGGCATCGCCAAGGGATCGGGAATGATCAAGCCGAACATGGCTACCATGCTGGCCTTCGTGGCTACCGATGCCGATATCGAGTCGACGTTGCTCGATAGCCTGTTGCGGAACAGCGTGGATCGCAGCTTCAACTGCATCACCATCGACAGCGATACCTCGACCAACGATGCCTGCATGCTGATTGCCACTGGCGAGGGCGCGAGCGTCGTCAGCGAGGCGTCCGTCGCGGCGTTTCGCGAAGCGCTGGATGCGGTCATGCGGGAGCTGGCCCAGGCAATCATCCGTGACGGTGAAGGCGCGACCAAATTCGTCACGCTGGATGTCCAGGGGGCGCTTTCCCGCGACGAGGCATTGAACGTCGCTTTCACGGTGGCGCATTCGCCGTTGGTCAAGACCGCGCTGTATGCCTCGGATGCCAACTGGGGGCGTATCCTGGCGGCGGTCGGCCGGGCGCCGGTCGAGGATTTCGATGTCGAGCGCGTGACCATAGACCTGGGGGATGTGCGCCTGGTGGAGTCGGGAGGGCGTGCTCCTGGCTATACCGAAGAGGCCGGCAGCGCGGTTATGGCGCGCGACGAGATCGACATACGCATTATCCTGGGGCGTGGCGACGCCGCGGCCACGGTATGGACGTCCGATCTGTCTCACGGCTACGTTTCGATCAATGCCGATTATCGTAGCTAGTAGCGATCGAAGCATCATAATGAGCGAATTCGCCTGAATTCGCGTCAGCAACGTGACAAGGGTAGCAAGGCAACATGATCAAGCGACGGGTGCACGTGGCGGCTGCCGCCATCTTCAGTGATGACGGCCAGGAAGTATTGCTTGCCAGGCGGCCCTCTACGGTCGATCAGGGTGGGCTATGGGAATTCCCCGGTGGCAAGCTGGCTCCTTACGAAACCGGTTTCGTGGCTTTGCAGCGAGAGCTCTACGAGGAACTGGGCGTCACGATCGACCGGGCGCAGCCTTTGATCCGTGTCCATCATGAATATTCCGACAAGCATATCCTGCTCGACGTTTGGCAGGTGCGCGCCTTCAGCGGCGAGCCCTATGGACGAGAGGGGCAGGCCGTGCGCTGGGTGAAGCTCGACGAGCTGTTCAACTATCCGTTCCCGGCGGCAAACCTGCCCATCCTGCGTGCCGTGATGTTGCCCACCGAATATCTCATCAGTGCCGAGGAAGCCGACGATGCGGCCTTTCTGGGCAAGCTGGAAAGAGCCCTGCGGGAAGATGGCATCCGCCTCGTCCAGTTGCGGGCCAAGACATTGGAGCACGAAGCATTCGTGCAGCGTGCCGAAAAGGCGCTGGCGCTATGTCGCGGGTACAATGCCCGCTTGCTGCTCAATGGCGAGCCCGAACTGCTGGATCGTGTCGACGCCGATGGCATCCACCTGACCAGCGATCGCCTGATGACCCTCGATCGCCGGCCTATCGTGCAGGGCAAGTGGCTCTCGGCATCGACGCATAATGCCGAGCAGCTCGATCAGGCCGCACATATCGGCTGTGATTTCGTCACGCTTTCGCCGTTGCGGACGACGCCGACGCACCCCGACGCAACGCCTCTTGGCTGGCATGACTTTCAGCAATTGGTGGAGCCTGCCGGTATGCCGGTCTTCGCGCTTGGCGGGATGACCCGGCACGATGCCAACCACGCAAGGGCGGTTGGCGCCCAGGGCATCGCATCGATACGCGACTTCTGGCGTTAGTGTCGATGAAAGCCCTCCGGGCCGCGGTGAGGTCGCCGCATGCGTTTTTTTGATGTCGGCAGGCATCATGAAGAGAGTTCGACTAGAATATTTGATTGAAGCCCTTGCGTTCGCCGCTGCCGAGCCGTAAAGTACGCATCCGCTGCTCGCGACGGACACACGTCGCCGGCGGTGGAGGTAGCGCAAGGTATTGTTCCCGTTAGGTTTTTCTTCGCTCGATTGAGCAAGGCGGGGTTGACAGGGACGCCGGATTCGGTAGGCTATGCGCCACTCGATCGGGGTTCGCCCGACGGCTCGAGTCGGCTTTCCAGCAAAGTCTCTCGGGCAGGCTACGAAGCCCCGGCTTCGGATCGCCACGGCGGACACGGCGCTTGACAGCGCGGCCCGGATCGGTAGAATACGCCTTCCTCGCAGGGCGCTGGCGAGCCACCCGGTGGCGCGACAGCACAGCGAGACGCTCTTTAACAA